>JABZFM010000004.1 GCA_014237465.1 Desulfobacteraceae bacterium
TCCCGCATCTTCGGGCCAATCCCACGGTGGCATGTCATAGAGTTTCTTTATCATCATCCTGTCCTTTCATTCTTTTATCATCTCTTTTGATATCTAAAATCAGGGTGCCCCCCAAATTTCAAGTAACAGACTTTTTAACATTAATGCTTCCAACCCACTGAACTGATAGCATAAATGTTTAAGGAAGACAAGAGAAGAATCAGTTGTCTTTCGAAGAGCCTATTCAATGTGTCACTCCTATCATTAGTGGATGTGAGACAAATTTATGTCTGGTATTTGTCCTTGGGCATCCGGATTACTATCCGCGCCATGGGTTTAAAACAGCTGGTGTACTTGGTTTCGAAGTGATCTCCGATTGTTCAGAAATCATCCAAGTCATCTACGTCATCAAAACAACCCGGACGGATACTCTTCGGACACATCATTGCCGGAACTGTCCACAACGATGCGATGCGATGCGCTGATGCCGGCAGAAAACGCTCGATGTGCAACCCTGACGGCGCGATACATTCGAGAACAAATACAGCCTCCAGAAGCAATAAGGCTGGACCGGACCTGAAACAGGGAAGTGTTTGCAGCTCCCCTTAAAAAAAGAATAAATTAAATTTTTTCCGGCATTTTTTTCCAATCAAAATTAGTTTATGAAATTTATTTCATGCACCGAATCCGTCCTTTGAAAACCAGTTTCTAATATGCTTTAAAAAATAAACCACAATAACGATGGCAATGACCACTAATACACCCTGTATCTTGGTAATATGATCGCTTAAAAACTCAAAGAAAACGCTCCAAAGCACAATTGCGATAAAAGTACCGGCAAATGCGGTTAAAAAAATTTTTTTAAAACTAAAGCAAAGAAAATAGGCAATGAACGAACCCACAACCGGACCGGTGATCGGCAAAGGAATCATTACAAAAATAAAAATTCCGATCCATCCGTATCTGGAAATAACTTCCTCGTATTTACGTGCATTTCTTTCAGAATTTTTAATGGCTTTTTGTAAAAACCCGAATTGAAAATATTGATTGTTGAATGAAAACAAAAACAGGGAAAAGCTGAAACAAACAATAAGGACTTCCAGAAACATGTTGTAAAGGATGGTGGCATAAATATTAACATCAAATGCAATGCAAAGCCCGACACCTGCCGCCCTGCCGCCGAGTGTGTGAGCGACAAATGCACCAAAAAGAGTCCGGCCAAGGACCAAATCCCGAAGAAAAGCATATCCGACAATCGCAAAAAAAATAAAAAACAGAAAAATGGAGACAAGCAACATCCTGCCTGCTTCGGAACTATAAATAATTCTTAAATTAAATTTGTTTTCCATATATTCCTATTTTCATTTGATTCAAAATTCTTTACTATACACAATCATGACTATTGCTCAAATAAAAAATTTCTGACCTTTTCATCAAAAAAAAGAAAAATTAAAAAGTTTTGAAAATGGATGACGATCGTAAAAGTAAAACACAGATAAAAAATGAAGTTAAAGCTTTGCAAAAAGTCGGGGAACAGCTTGTGAAGCTGTCATCTGATCAACTCGACAGAATTGATTTGCCCGAAGCACTTTCAGCGGCCGTCAAAGACGCTCGTCAAATAACACGACACGAAGCAAGGCGCAGACAAATGCAATACATCGGAAAACTGATGCGTAAAATTGACCCGGCGCCCATTTTAAAATCCCTGCGGAATATCCGGCAGGGGGACTATCAGAAGGCCATTGCGATTAAAAAAATTGAAACATGGCGGGATGAACTCAAAGAAGGAAACGTAGAAATTATTGAAGAAATTATTAACAGCTGTCCAAACGCTGAAAGGCAACGGTTGAATCAGCTGGCAAGAAACACACGCAATTCAAGAGAAACCGCCAAAGCGTCAAATGCATCAAAGGCACTTTTCCGCTATCTTAAAGAAATTTATGATAGTTGAGTCATTTTTTTTAAAAGCTTATGAGTCTGAGCGAAGCATTGAATTTATGAAAAATTTAAAAACGATTACATTGCGTCATTCGGGACATCAGCATGGTGTTTCCGGCGTTGATAGGCTTTTACAAATGCCACAATCGCTTCAAGCTGTTCATCCTTTGGCCCGATAAATTCAATCCCGGTCAGATAACACTCTGTAGATTCATTATAACGACTGGTCACGACTTTTCCTTTAGCCTTTACTTTTTTACCTGCTAGGTCAATGGTTATCAGAAGAATGTATGAACCATCCAGAATTTTTCTTGTTTCCAGCAGGATTCCGGTCTGACTCAAGTTAATGGTACGCCCTGAACCCTGATCAACTTTAATCCGCATTTCATTATAAAGGACATACACGATACTGTTTTCCGACTCTATCCGTGGATATCGCCTTTGATCTTTAAATCCTGTCATGATTTGCCTGCCACCTATTACTAAACTTTTAAAAAAAACTGATTTTTGTTCAAGTTTGTTGGAAACCCATGTACTTTCATCCAAGATATTTACTAAAAAAATTCATTAATATATATAATTTAATATTAACATTTTTTAAATCATCATTTCTCTGATTTTTTTGTAGGAATAATCCTAAATATCTTTACATAGACCTTTTTTCCTGTCTATAAATTTCTGATATTATTTTTAAGATTAAAATTTCAGGCACCGTTGAAGCATCAGAACAGATATGCCTATTTCAAAAATATCATCACACGTCTTACATGCTTGACAGTTTCTGAATATTTGATAAAAATGTTTGTATTTATAAACATAATTTTTCCGGTTACGGATTGAATCGATTTTCACACCCAATGCCTTTGCCCTGAAATCTGCGGGCAAGGGTAACCCAAAAGCCCCTGGTTGATAAAAAACAGACATCCATGATTTTAAGACCCCCTGTTGTCACCCCCAGATTACTGTTAAAGAAAGAATCTTTAAATGATTTTGAAAGATTCTTTGCCATGAGCAAAGATCGGAAAGTGATGCAATTTATTGGTGACGGAAGTATTTTTCACTGGACAAAAAAAACAGCTTTTGAAAAATTCAAAGCCGGCCTTGACCGGCAAAATGATAATGAATTTGGGACACTGGCGGTATACACAAAAAATAGTGATCAGTATATCGGCTGGTGCGGGATCAGGCATTCGAAATTTCTGGATCATATTGAATTGGGATACCGTTACTGCAGGGATGCATGGTTTAACGGCTATGCCACGGAAGCCGCAACTGCCATTCTTATCGAAACATACCGGTTGACAGATATTGACCGGATCCTTGCATGTACCCATCCGCAAAATATTGGAAGCATCCGCGTCCTTAAAAAGCTTGGTTTCACTTACGCCTATTCAAAGCTGAGCCGATCGGCCGGAATGGACATCCCTGTGTATCGAATTGACCGTAAAACGTTTGAGCTGAAACATTAAAAAGGTTTGACGCAATAAACCCCTGCAAACGATTCTGCTTTAAGTCTACAATAAATATTCAGCGATATTAATATTCCACTTACTGACATCTAAAGTTCTGACAATAGTCCTTCTAAAGTCACCATCATTTTTTTTCTCTGCCAGATCACAAGCAAACGCATCCACCCGATTGCCGTTGCTGTCTGAGAGAATCAGGATACGCGGCCGGGTGACAAATCCGGGATTGCTTTCGTATACAAGCCCCAGCTCCATTGAATCCAGTATCACCAGTGTGCCAATAGGGTAAACGCCGACCATATTAATAAAAAACTGCAGCAGCAGGGGATCCAACTGGCTACCAGCCTGCTTGATCATCAGATTTAACGCTTTGTCCGGGGACATGGGAATTCTTGAATAAACCCGAGCGGATGTCATGGCATCATACTGATCGGCAAGACTGACGATTCTGCTGTACAAATCCAGGGGGAAAGATTTTTTTATCCGGGGATAGCCGGTGTTATTGAAAAACATATGATGTTCAAATGCGACGATTGCAGAACGGATTGAAATAAAATCCACATGCTTCATTTTCAGCAAAAGACGGACACCTTCAATGGGATGTTTTTTAATCACCTGCCATTCTTCATCAGACAACTTGGAGGTTTTATTCAAAATCCTACTGGGAATTTCCAGTTTCCCAATATCGTGAAACAATGAAACCATACCAAGCTCGGTCAGCTGCTTGATGTTCAACCCCAGTCTCTGACCCAATGCGACTGCGAGGATACTGACATTCACACAATGATGATATGTGTATTCATCATAGCTTTTTATGGATGTCATGCTCACCAAAAGCTGTTCCTGATTGATGATGTGGTCAACTAAAGACACGATCATTCGTTTGGCTTTTTTAAGGGCAATCTTTTCTCCCTGCTGAATTTTATTCATTACCCCCTGGGTAAAAGAAACAGCCTTAAAATATGACTTTTTAACCATCTTTCGAGCATCCAGCAGATCCTCTTCAACAATTTTTTTCAGTTTATGAACAGTTATACTGTTTACATGGGACATTTTCTGCTGAATTGTTTCAAACGGGTTGACAGCGGGAGATTTAACAAATGCTTCAGTTAAACTAATAATATCGTTCGTCCCCGCACCGGATTTAATAATGACAGTACCGATCTCCAGTGTTCGGAAAAGTCTAACAAGATAGTCAAAATTAATCATCACTTCTGAAGCATAACGAATCCGAAATTCATTAACAAAAAAGAAATCTCCTCTTAGTTCAAGTATAAAATCACCCTCATATTTGACGAATTCGCTGAGCAGGGAAACAAAATTATTGATGGCATTGCCGACTGCAATATTTTTAACGTGGTGAACTTCAGCAGATCGCAATACAACACCCAGTTGATTTATTAAATTTGATTTTGTTTTTGGAGAATCAGCCTCGTTTTTGGCTTTCATGTTCAATCCTTTTAATCGCAGAGTCAGAAAATTCCTTTAATACTTTATGGCCGGCACCTTGACACTTATATAAAAACGGCAGCGCATCCCTGCTGCCGATAAGCCCCAGGCAATAGGCCGCACAGGCCCTTTTTTCATGGACCTTTGAATTGGAAAACAGAGTTTTCTTCGCAAGGACTCTGATCAGAAAATCAATCATTTCCTGGTCTTTCCAGCGTGAAAGAACGTGAAAATACTCTTTTTTTTCGTTAAACTTCTTATTATGGAAAGTTTTCGCGGAAATATTTTTCAATAAAACAATTCTGGCATCTTCAGAAGCCAGACTACCCAAAGCTCTTATTGACGCAAATTTCAACTGAATATCAGAGTCATCACTAAGACATTCAATCAATACCGGCAGGGCACGTGGATCTCCCAATTCTCCTAGGGACCGGATAACTTCAATCTTTACTCTCACATCAGAATGATTGACCTTTTTTAAAAGATAATCGACCGCACGTTTATCTCCCACCTCACGGAGAATATAGATAACGTTTCTCACAACATACCATTCCGGACTGTTAAGACCTTTGGTAATGGTCATGAAATCCTTTGGACACAAAAGAACAAGAACGTCGATGACCACTTTCCGGGCGTGTATGGTATCAAGCGTTGACAATAAATTCATGAACGGCGGGATGGCGTTTTTATCAAAATAAGTAATCAGGTCTTTTAGAGGCGCCGGATCGGTCTTCTCCCCGCTGTCGATATATTCTCCTAAAAGATAAATAATATGTTCGCTGCCCACAAAAAGAATGATCTTTTGAATGTTCTCTTTTACAATATCCGTAACTTTATCATTTGACGCGATCTTTTTAAGTCTTGCCAGAACTTTATTAATTGAATCAATATTTCCTTTTCTTGCTGAATACTCAATAGCACTTTTAAAAAAGTCAGCAACTTCTGAAAACTCTTCCTTGGATTTCGCTTTGTAGAAAATCTCAAAAAGAATATCCATAAACTTGTCAACTTTGTCATTTGCATCTTCTTCCAGTTCATGAAACAACATTTCCAGGTCACTATCTTCAATTGTAACGATATCGACCTTTTCTATTTTATCTCCTGTTGGCGGTGAATCATCAAGAATGGCTTTAAATTTTTCCGGATCATTTTTTTCTTTCTTTACCTGAGAAACTGCCTGTTCTTCATAGTCTTCATCCGCAAGAAATTCATCTTCCACGACATATCGAATATATTGAAAATCATTTTCCCAGAACAGCGTTACCGTATCATCATCAAGTACCTCATTATCGAAATCCAGGGAAATCACCTTTAAAAATGCTTCCATTTCTTCAAAAGGCATTTTTTGTTGAAAGGTTAATTCCCGCAACCCGTCTTTGAAGAAAAAAAAAGCGAGATTATCGTTTTTCTGCTCGTTGTTATGATAGATTAATTCTTCACCATAATAAATATCATAGAGCCTGAGAGTTAAAACCAGCTTGTCTGTTAAATAAAAAAAATCTTTAAATTTATCAAAAGTATCTTCAAGAGTATTTGCATATACCGGATTATTGGCAGGATACATCCGAAGGTTTTTTCTTGCCTTCAAAAACATCTGGATGACAATCTTTGCAGCTTTAATATCTTCGCCATTTTCCATTTCAGTCTACCTTCATTACATTCATTTTATCTTATCTTATCCGGATAATAACCGTGCTGAAAATTTAACGAACTGATCATCTAATTCATTATACAGAATAAGGAATAATCATTAAATTCAACGAACAACCCCGCAGCAGGCGGCGAAGTATCAATACAATATGCGTCATTCCTTTTATTGCTGCAAGCAGCGGGGAATTTAATCCAAATAGATTAAATTTTTTGTACTTTAACATAATTATTTGAATTATACGGTAAAAAGTTGTTCTTGAATTATAGAATATATGTGATATATTTAAAAAAATATGCCTACATGGCCGTTTGCCTCAGATTCAAAATGCTTTCCGATATAAATTTCATATTCGAACCGACTCGGCTGAGAAATAAGGCTAAAATATCTATAACCCCTTGATTAAAAAAATATTTAAAATATTTTTTGCAATAGCATGGTATAAAATCTGCGACTCATCTACCTGCTCTTATCCGCATTATAAACAATCGTACCGGCATTCAATTTCCACCGACAAACATACACGGCCGGTTCACAGAAAATTAAAAGATATAACCAGCTTTCAAATGAATTGATTAAGTTATAGGTTGATAAACTGGTAAAAAGTCAGATTTAGATGGCAAAGAAAAAAGCTCCAAATTTAAGGCGCGCAAATTCTGAGTAATGATTCGTACTTATCGTACTATGAAGAAACGAAGAATGCAGCGCAACGCAAAATTTGGACTTTTTACGAAGCCATCATAAATCATATTCATATGCTCAGTGAATATATGGGATAAACATCTGACTGTTCAACCAATTAAATATGCAAACGGATAAAATAAAATCGATTTATTAAAGGAGGTAATTTTATGGAACACAAGCGACGCCGATCAGGCATGGAAAGAAGAGTTGTTATTGAACGAAGGTTAGTAAATGATCTAACATACCATAGCCCCCGGCGTAGAAAAATTTTAGACAGGAGGTGCGGAATCGACCGAAGACAGATATTTTAATCATCCTGTATTTTAATCATCCTGAATCCCGCATAGTCTTTTAGTAAAAAACTGTTTTTCTATCATATTCACCTGACGCGAAATCATGATCCTTTGTGCCTGGGGAGATCCTGCACCATGCATGGACTCTGTCAGGTATCCCACCGCTGCTGTTCCCAAAGTCAGGTTTTCAATTAAACGAAGAATGCGCAAATGGGATTATCCACCACATTTTTAAGCCGTTCAAGCCGTTCACCAAACATATATACCACAAGGTTCAGTTTGCGGAGACTCTCTTCATACTGTTGCGATGTTATCAACATCATTACTATCCCTTATCTATTTTCCTTTGAAAACCGGCTCTCTCTTTTCAAAAAAAGCCGTGAAACCTTCAATGGCATCTTGAGATGATGCGACTATCTTACTCCCTTCCGACTCCATTTCAAGACCCTGGTCCAGAGTTTCATAAATACCGGCCGAGATGGCTTTTAATACACAGCTGACCGCGAGAGGGGGACGTGTTGCAAGGTGTTTGGCAAAATCAAACGTCACATCCATAAGCGTTTCAGGAGTAGCTATCTTGTTCACCAGTCCGATTTCAAGGGCTTGACTGGCATCGATACGCTTACTGAAAAGTATCATATCCAGAGCTTTTGCTTTTCCAATAATACGATAAAGGCGCTGGGTACCGCCCCATCCGGGGATAATACCCAGATTCAGTTCCGTGAGTCCGATTTTTGATTTGGGTAAATCGGCCATAATCCTGAAATGACAGGACAAGGCCAGTTCAAGCCCGCCGCCCAGAGCATGACCGTTGATGGCTGCGATTGTCGGTTTTTCAAATCGATCAACCCGCCGCCACAATTCCCTACCTTTGGCCCCGAGCTCTGGGGATTTTGCTGCATCCGCAACATCCATTCCGGCTGAGAAACATTTTTCTCCGGCTCCGGTCAGTATGACCACACGGATATCCTGGTCATTTTCAATTTCATCAAGAATTTTTTCTAAGTCTTCCATAGCAGCCAGACTCCAGCTATTTGCCGGGGGCCGGTTGATAGTTACCAGTGCGATGCTGTCTTTTTTTTCATAAATTAAATTATCATAAGCCATGATCAATATCCTTCCATAGAGTTTATCCCCCTGAAGTTAAATCTTCAGGGGGATATATTAACAATATACATCCGAAATTGTAATTTACATCAATTTTATGAATGATTACGGTTCAGATTAGAGTCCGCCAAATGCTGCATCATCTATTTCAATGGCTGCAGAAGAAAAACCCTGAATCGCATCCAGTTTTCCCAGAGTCACTGGAATCAACGTGTTGATGAAAAATTCAGCGGTTTTAATCTGACCCTGATAAAAAACAGTATCTTTCTTTTTCGCCCCGTTTTCAAGCTTGACAGATGCGGTTGCGGCTCGCCACAACAGCATCCATCCCATAATAACGTCGCCCACTGTTTCCAAAAACGGCAGGGAATGGGCAAATGCGGTTTTAAATTGTAGCGACATGGCGTTTTTTCCCAGATGCATGGCAATTTCCCCCAGCCGGTTGACCGCTGTTTCCAGCTTTTCGGCCGGTTTGCTCAAACCATCAATTTCCTTTGCATTAGCAATTGTTTTATGTATTTCAGTTAAAAAATTAATAAATACCTGGCCTTTTTTCATCCCCAGTTTCCGTCCCAACAGGTCCATGGCCTGAATACCGCTGGTTCCTTCAAATATGGAAGTAATTTTACAATCCCGGGCATACTGCTCAACTGGGAAATCTTTGCAATACCCTGCGCCGCCGTAAACCTGAATCGCCTGAATGCAAACCTCATGGCCGTGCACGGACAAATAATCCTTTATTAACGGCGTCAGCAGTTCAAACATGTCATTGTTTTTTCCCCGGTCTTCTTCAGATTCAAAAAGCAATGCCTTTGTCCGGCAGGATGCCATATAATAAAAAAAGCTTCGCATACCGTCCACATATGACTTCATCCATAAAAGATTTCTCCGCACATCCGGGTGATTGATAATCGTAACCGAAGGAGCGGCAGGGTTTGCAAAATCCGCCAGGTCCCTGCTCTGGACTCTTTCCCGGGCATAATTTACCGCCAGCATATAAGCAGATGACGCATATGCCAGCGCCTGCAGACCGGTGCCCATCCTGGCACCGTTCATCATGTTAAACATGATTTTCATCCCTGCCCGTTCCTCTCCGAGCAGGTAACCGATACATTTGCCC
The DNA here is from genome assembly GCA_014237465.1 of Desulfobacteraceae bacterium. Classification (GTDB taxonomy): domain Bacteria; phylum Desulfobacterota; class Desulfobacteria; order Desulfobacterales; family Desulfosalsimonadaceae; genus SURF-3. Next base: position 9,685 of record JABZFM010000004.1, read on the forward strand.
TTGCTGCCAAGTGCCATGCTGCAGGTTGCACTGGCATGGATCCCCATCTTTTCTTCGGTTCCGGTACAGACGATATCATTGCGTTCTCCAAAAGAGCCGTCATCATTAACAAAATATTTCGGCACAATGAAAATTGAAATTCCTTTTGTTCCTGCCGGGTCCCCTTCAATGCGGGCAAGAACCGGATGAATAATATTGTCGCATAAATCATGTTCGCCATTGGTAATAAATATTTTATTTCCTAATAAGGTATATGTCCCGTCATCATTTTTTACCGCCGTGGTGGTCAAGGCGCCGACATCGGTTCCCGCGTTTGCTTCGGTGAGCAGCATCGTGCCCCCCAGTTCTCCGGAAACAAGACGCTTAACATATTTTTCTTTTTGTTCATCCGTACCGTATTGTACAATCATGTCAGCCGTGCCGTTCCCCATGGCAGCATAAGCGTAGAGTGCCCAGTTGGCCCCCATAAAATATTCCACAGCAGCCGTGGCTACCAGGCCGGGAGTCCCCTGCCCTCCCATTTCTGCCGGAACTGAAAGATTACCCCATTCACCTTCCAAAAGCAGCTTGTGAGTACGGTGAAGATTTTCCGGGACTTTCACTTTCCCATTATCAAATGTGACGCCTATTTCATCGCTTTCCTGAAGTGTGGGAAGAATTTCGTTAATAGCCAACTTTCGTGCTTCTGTTAGAATCATATCACAGGTTTTTTTATTAAAATCACTGTATTCATCAAACTTTAACAGTTCTTCACCGTTAAGCTGTTCCCAGATCACAAAATCAATATCCCGCCTGTCTGCGATTAGCTGTGCCATGGTTTTTTCTCCTTATATGTTTAAAATTTATTATTAAATTTTAACGGTATGCACCATCTGTTAACATGAATGAAGCATCCGAAACCATTCATTGTAAGCCTTCAAGTTTTTTGTCTAATCTGATTTTTTAAAAAATCAAAAAAACAACCATTGATTAGCGTATAACATTCAAAACAAAAACGTGTAGTGAATTACACGCTATTTATTTATAGTGCTAATAATATACTTGATATTTGTCAATAAAAATTATAGTGAATGAATTATATTTAAAAACAGTTTTAAAAATGTATATATTCGGTTCGTTTCAACAGGCACTGCCGAATTTGATCATAAGGTGTGCCGATAAGATATATGAGTACCGAGGAATCACATGAAAATCAGTGAACTGGTCAAAATTACAGGCGTTTCAAAAGAGACCATCCATTATTACATCCGAGAAGGCGTTTTGCGAAAACCCCGTAAAACCGGCAAAAATACAGCTGATTACAATGAAAGCTATGTTGATCAGATTCGAACCATTAAGGCCTTACGGGAAAACTATTTTCTGCCGATTCCGGTGATCAAAAAACTGATCAAAAAACACAAAAATCAGAATCGCTCGGAAAAATCCTCTTTTCAATTTTTAAGTGAGTATTTTCGTCCCCTTGACCAACTTCTTTCAAGTGAAGTAAATGGAAAACAATCATTTTTAGAGACTACCGGTCTGTCTGAAAAATGGCTGAACAAAATGGAGGAATGGAATGTGATCACGTCTGAAAAACGCGATAACGAATCATTCTATTCCCAGGATGATGTGATCATCGGTAAACTTATAGCGGATATGGACCGCATCGGAATAGGCCCACGCGATGGTTTTAATCCGAGTGAACTAAAAAATTTTACCGCAGTACTTAGAACACTTGTTGCCAAAAATCTGAAGCGCTACATGGCGGCCGGCTGGAATAAAATGTCTCCCGAAAAGCTCCGTGAAAAAGGGAGCCAGTCCACAGAAGTACTAAGCCTTTTTTTCTATCACATTTACCGTAAGCTGGTCAGGGAAGAATACAAACGATACCTGGAGACCCATGGCGAATAATCTATTATTGGCTAAAATACCTTACACAAAATGACGAATTCAACATCACACTATAAAAAAATCCGAAGGCACCTGTTTGATCAAGGGTTCCGCCTTTTTAGCCGTGCCAAATCATATTCCGCTTATCAACGGAGCGCTAAAAGGCGCTGTAAAATAATCCGGAATGTTTCCTACCTGCAGAACAGCAGCCAGTCGCATCAACTGGATATCTATCGTCCAAGGAATGGCGCATTGCCTCGTCCTGTTATTATGTATATTCACGGCGGCGGGTTTACCATGTGCTCAAAGGATACCCACCAGGGTGTCGCCCTCGCCTACGCGGATAACGGGTATGTTGTGTTTAACGTAAATTACCGACTGGCGCCAAAACACCGTTATCCGGCGGCCATAGAAGATGTTGCCCATGCCTGGCAATGGATTGTAAAAAACGCAGAACGTTATGGCGGTGATCCAAATCAAATCTCAGTTGCCGGAGAATCCGCCGGCGGCAATTTAACACTGGCCCTGGCATCGGCATGCTGCTTTCGCTTCGATGAACCGGTCGCAAAATTCATCTGGAACATAGGGGTTGTCCCGAAAAGCATTATGGTTTTATGTGGAATGCTGCAGGTCAGCGACCCGCATCGGTTGATAAACCTCTGCCCGCCCATCAACCGGTTATCTCAAAAACTGGATTTAACAATCGCACGGGATGTTTCCCGCGCGTACTTAGGTCCTGAATACAAAAGCTTTCATCCGGACCGGATGCTTGCAGACCCCTTGGTAGTCCTGGAATTAGAGGCCCTGGAATCAGAATCAAAACCGGATCGATTGTTTCCCCTTACCTATGCCATGGTGGGCACCCATGACATCCTGCTTGACGATACCCGGCGCCTGGAAAAAGCATTAAACTCAAAACACATCCAAAATATGGTAAGCTACTTCCCGAATCAAGGCCACGCATTCCACCTGCTCGGCTTCAGCAACCAGGCCAAAATTTTCTGGAAGGAAAATCTGGCTTTTCTTTCCAGGGCTGCAAGAGCTGTAAAATAAAGAATAAACTTTATGAAAATTTCTATGCCGGGCCATGCCACTTTAATCATCGAAATAAACAGCAAAACCATACTGACGGATCCCTGGGTGACTGACCCGCTGCACTTCGGCCAATTGCGTCATATTAACATTAATTTTCAGACAATTTAATTAGTGTATCTTACTAATTTATGTTATAAAATTTTACTTAAAAATATTTCATAATATTTAAATGCGTCCCGCATTTTTTAGATCTGAAAACACAGGGAGAAAATATGTGTCGTTTATTTGCGGTAACCAGTGAAACACCACTGTCCCCAATAACCGCCCTTAAGGCGCTTAATGTTATGAAAGAAGGCCACGACGGCTCAGGCGTCGGCCTTTTCCTGCGCGATCTAGGCGGACCTTTTGAAGAGATCAAAGATGCCCCGATTTTATCCGGTATTTTCACTGAAGAAGGTTTAAAACGGCTCGATATTTTTATGATGGATATCGGTTTTATGACCAAATTTAAACTCTCTTTTAAAGTGCCCAAATCAAATTCTGCAGGGATCCCCAAAAGAGATGTTTACCTGGTTCGCGCATATGAATACCCGGAAGACTGGGAAGAACTGAACTGGAATGAAAAAACGACAAGGCTGATGATGATCCGTCTTAAACTCCGGGAAATGGGAGAAGAAAAAAAAGACATGATCGTGTTTTCCTTCTGGCCGGATGTGATCATGATCAAGGAAATCGGTGATCCGCTGTCAGTGGGACAGTACCTTCAACTTGACCGCAAGGACCTGAAGGCCCGGGTCATCATGGCCCAGGGAAGACAGAACACCAATTATGATATTAATTTATATGCCTGCCATCCCTTTTTTGTACAGGGTTACGCAACAATGACCAACGGTGAAAACACCGCGTTTACCCCTATCAAAGAATTTCTGTCGACCCGCGGATTTCCTGGATACTCCGGATTTCAGTCGGATTCCGTTGTGTTTACACATATTCTGCACTACGTAATCTCCAAGCTCGGATTTGGAATTGATGCATACAAGCATATTATTACCCCTCTTCAGGAGAAGGACATTGAAAAGCATCCTGACAGCAGTTTCCTGAAACAAATGAAGCATACCTGCAGACGATTGATCATTGACGGCCCGAATTGCGTCATCGGGTGCCTGCCGGACCACTCCCTTTTTATGGCCCAGGACCGCAAGAAATTAAGGCCGGGTGTTGTCGGCGGTCGTCCCGGCATGTACGCGTTTTCTTCTGAAATCTGCGGTCTGGACGCCGTGATTCCTGACCGTGACCAATCAAAGGATTTCCAGCCCATGTACCTGGACACCGCCATTGTCGGCCCGGATCGACAGGAAATATCAATCTTGCGTCAGACCGATCCGTTAAATCTTTCCAATTAAACTTTTCAGGTCATTAATTTCAAATGCTGTGCAATTTCATTTCACAGCGGCTATCCGGTAGTCGCATGGCTTCCATAAACATGCCCCCCCCCCTGAACATTCCTTCAATGATAAACAATGCTTATCTTAATCAACCGCGTTGTCATAAAACCTTTTACCTTTAATCTGATTTTCGATATTATATGACCTCCTTTGACGTTAAAACAAAAGTTAAAAACATAAAGAGGGAGATAATCGATGACCAATCCTTACGATAAAGCATATCGGCAATCTATCAATGAACCCGAAAAATTCTGGGGCCAGGTCGCCCAAGACTGCCTTTGGTATAAAAAATGGGACAAAGTGCTGGATGATTCCCACAAGCCCTTTTACCGGTGGTTTGTGGGCGGAGAACTCAATACCTGTTACAATGCGCTGGATTATCATGTGGATGAACGCAACCGCGGCGACAGGATTGCAATTATCTATGACAGCCCGGTAACCAATACAATTAAGAAATTCACGTATTCCGAAGTCAGAGACATTGTTGCCGAATTTGCCGGTGTTCTTGCCGCACAGGGTGTCGTAAAAGGTGACCGGGTGCTTATCTATATGCCGATGATCCCTGAAGCCGCCTTTGCCATGCTGGCCTGCGCACGGATCGGCGCGGTTCATTCCGTTGTTTTCGGCGGGTTTGCCGCCAAGGAACTGGCAACCCGTATCGAAGATGCCAAGCCCAGGGTTATTGTTTCCGCCTCCTGCGGTATTGAAGGACAGCGGATCATTAAATACAAGCCGCTTCTGGACAAAGCCATCGAAATTTCAACCACAAAACCGAAAAAATGCATTATTTACCAGCGGCCACAGGAAAGCGCGTCCATGATCAAAGGACGGGATCTGGACTGGGGCGAAGAAATGGCTGCTGCCAAACCTGCTGAATGCATACCGATGGCGGCGACCGACCCGCTGTATATTCTTTATACCTCCGGAACAACCGGTCAACCCAAAGGGGTTGTGCGGGATAACGGTGGTCATATGGTGGCTTTGAAATGGACCATGAAAGCGATTTACAATATTGATGAAAACGATATCTGGTGGGCGGCTTCGGATGTGGGCTGGGTTGTGGGGCATTCTTATATTGTCTACGCCCCGCTGTTTAAAGGCTGCGCCACCGTTCTTTTTGAAGGCAAACCGGTCGGCACCCCGGATGCGGGTGTGTTCTGGCGAATTATTTCCGAACACAAGGTCAAGTGCATGTTCACGGCGCCGACCGCATACCGGGCCATCAAACGGGAGGACCCGAATGCCGAACTCATGAAGGGCTATGATCTGTCTGATTTCAAAATTCTTTTTCTTGCCGGGGAACGCTCTGACCCGGATACTATTCAGTGGTCTGAAAATCATTTGAATGTTCCGGTCATCGATCACTGGTGGCAGACAGAAACCGGATGGTCTATTGCGGCCAACTGTATGGGGCTGCATCATTTCCCTGTAAAATACGGTTCCCCTACCAAGGCGGTCCCGGGATGGGATGTCAAGGTGCTCAATGCGTATAATGAAGTCGTTACGGCCGGGGAAACCGGGGCTTTGTCCGTCAAGCTACCCCTGCCCCCGGGAACTCTGCCGACTCTGTGGCAGAATGACGCGCGCTATATTGAATCATACCTGAAAGAATATCCCGGATATTATAAAACCGCAGATGCCGGCATTATCGATGAGGACGGGTATATTTATGTCATGTCACGGACAGATGATATTATCAATGTGGCCGGCCACCGGCTTTCCACCGGCGCTATGGAGGAAGTCCTGGCCGATCATCCGGATGTCGCAGAATGTGCGGTACTGGGTGTTGAAGACAAGCTCAAGGGGCAAATCCCTGTAGGGTTTCTGGTTTTAAACGCCGGTGTTACCCGTGCCCACAATGAAATAATCAAAGAGATTGTTCAAATGGTGAGGGACCGCATCGGACCGGTGGCCGCATTCAAGATGGCGACCGTTATCAAGCGGCTTCCCAAGACCCGTTCCGGTAAAATACTGCGGGGCACCATTCAAAAAATCGCTGACAATAAAGAATGCAAAGTCCCGGCAACCATTGATGATCCAACGACATTGGACGAAATTGAAATCGCTCTGGAGGGGATCGGCCTGGCAAAAGCAAGGAAATAATGGAATTTTTTGTAAAGATCCGGCTCCAAAGGACCCAGCTTTGAATTTGCTTCTAATCTGCTATTTTGATTGAAACTGCCGGACCAGTTCAACCCCCAGGTCCACTGCCTGAAAATTCGTTTCGTGGAATTCTTCCGCAAACCGTTCCGCGATCAGGCTTTTGATTGACTCGATCCTGACAAGTTCTGTAACGGCGATAACAGCCCCCAGCATGCAGATATTTAAAACAACCGGCTTTTTGATTGTATCCATAACCGCCTCATAAAAGGGAAGCTCGATTCTTCGGGCATCGACTTTTCGGGAGTTTTTGACCAAACGGCTGTCAGTAACGAGCAGCCCACCGGGACGAATCATTTCCTGATATTTGTTAAAAGCTGCCTGTGTCAGGCAAATCAATACATTGGCCTGGGTCACCCGGGGAAAATAAATGGGCTTATCCCAGATGATCACATCGCTTCGCGTTGCCCCGCCTCTGGCCTCCGCACCATAGGATTGCGCCTGAACCGCGTTTAACGATTCATAACGCACGGCTGCTTCAGCCATCAGAATGGCAGCGGTAATAACCCCCTGACCGCCGGAACCTGAAAATAAAAGTCTGCTTTTTTCCATGATTATTTTTTCTTGCGGGATTTTAAAATGAGTTGATCATACTCCCGGCAATATTCCGGAAGATCCTTTTTCACAAAAACACCCCGTTCGATGAGGTCCGGGTCCGTCTGTTTTTTATCTGATCCGATGCGAACGGTTCGTTTTTTATACATTTTAAGAATATCCACGGCATCTCCGATTTTGTTGCGCCGTCCAAAATGAGTGGGACACTGACTCAGGACTTCGAGAACAGAAAAACCTTTGTGAACAATTGCCTGCTGGATCAAGTCCGACAGTTCATGAACATGGTACGTTGTCGTCCGGGCAACAAATGTCGCCCCGGCTGCAACGGCCAGGTCGACAACATCAAAATCGTGATCAATATTTCCATATGGCGCAGTCGTTCCCATTGAACCGTAGCCGGAAAGCGGTGAAAACTGCCCCCCGGTCATTCCGTAAATCCGGTTGTTCATAACAATTGCGGTCATTTCTATATTCCGACGGGCGGCATGAATAAAATGATTGCCGCCAATCGCAAGGGCGTCACCATCCCCCATGGGCACGATAACATTCAGCTCGGGCTTGCTCATTTTTACGCCGGTGGCAAATGCCAGGGCCCGGCCATGAAGTGTATGCATGGAATGAAAATCAACATAACCGGATATACGGGCGGAACAGCCGATACCGGATACCATCACGATATCCTGCTTGTTCAATCCTAAATTATCAACAGCCCGGAGCAGAGCGTTTAAAATAATTCCATGACCGCAGCCCGCACACCACATGTGGGGGAAAAACCGTTCCCTGATATAATCTTTGACTGCCATGGATCAGACTCCTTTTCCCTGTATCACGCGAAGGATATTCCTGATATCAGTGGGGGTAATGAGCTCACCGTCGATCCGGTTGGCCAGAAATATTTTTTCAGGCATATCAACGGCCAGCTTGACTTGTTGAAGCACCTGGCCCATGTTCATTTCCACGACCACCGTAAATTTTACATTCTTACAGACCTCCCGAACAATCTCACATGGAAAGGGCCAGAGCGTCTGAAGTTCGAGCAGTCCGAGTTTCTCGCCCCGGCTGCGCCGATTCTCAACCAGATGAAGCGCGGAACGCGCGGACGCACCATAGGAGATCAGCAGAACATCCGCGTCTTTTACATGGTATTTACGAAACCGGGCAATCTGATGGCTGTTATTTTCTATTTTATCCACCAGATGACGGATAAGCCCATAAACAATTTTTGGGTTGTCCGAAGGAAATCCCCACATGTCGTGATACAGTCCGGTCACATTATAACGGTGCTCATCTCCGAAATCCGACATGGGAAGGCGTCCGTCTTCCCGGGGAAGGTACGGGCGATAATCAATTCCACTTTTTACCGCTGTTCGAAGACGTTTTACCAGCGTAATATTACCGGGTTCCGGTATTTCTATTCTTTCACGCAGGTGTCCGGTCACTTCATCAAGCAGTAAAATAACCGGTGTTCGGTAGGTTTCCGCAAAATTAAACGCTTCCACGGTCATCCGGAAAATATCCTGATGGTTGGAGGCTGTCAGGGCAATAATGGAATGATCACCGTGGGTACCGTATCGCGCCTGGTTGACATCACCCTGTCCGGCATGGGTGGGCAGCCCTGTTGATGGACCGCCTCGCATGACATTAACAATAACACACGGGATTTCCGCCATCACCGCATATCCCAGCGCTTCCTGCATCAGGGAAAACCCGGGACCACTGGTGGCGGTCATGGCTTTATGACCGGTTAAAGAAGCCCCGATAATTGCGCAAAGCGAAGAAATCTCATCTTCCATTTGCAAAAACTTACCGCCGAGTTGAGGCAACCGGCTCGCCATCTGTTCAGCTATCTCGGTTGAGGGCGTTATAGGATACCCGGCAAAAAATTCAATGCCTGCATAAAGGGCGGCTTCCACACAAACGTCGTTGCCCTGAATAAATTTAATGTTCTTATTCATTGCCGCCCTCCGTTTTGCTGCAGATCACTTCAATGGCCAGGTCAGGACATCTGAGTTCACATTGCCGGCAGCATATACAATCCTCCGGACGGACAGCGATGGCCTTTTGATCATTATCCAGTTCCAGAACCTGTTTCGGGCAAAATTCAACACAGATGCCGCATCCTTTACACCATGACGGATCAATGTGGTGGGATTGAAGTTTATTTTTTCCCATGCCTGTCTTTCAATCACTTCCTTGAAGAGGTTGACGTATGTCGATAATCACAAATTCCCGACCCTGATGACTATTAATATACTTCTTTAACTCTTACACATTAACTATTTAAAATAAAAATGTTTTCATAGATCTAATCTGCGTAAACAGATATTTAAATACACAATAAAAAGACCCAAGGCAGATGAAGGGGGAAAAACAGTATGGCTATTAAATTTTTTTTAAACCGAAAAAAACAAATACATTTTAACGTACCTGAATTTCCTGCTACCTTCCGTCTTATATCTTAAACCTTCAGCCTATTCTTCAATAATTCTTGTCAGCATAATCAACCCATCCGCCGGCTTCCACCAGTGCACGATCAAAACCTGAGATTGAAAATGATATTTCAGATTCTTTGCCGTCCGCCTTTATAATAAACCGATTATTTGCAAAATCCGTTTCAATGATCGTGGGTTTATCTGAAAATTCTGCAAAAAGACGATCAATCTCACCTGCTGGCAGTTCAACGGCCATCATGCCGCAGTTAAACATATTCTGGCGAAAAATCCGCGCATAGCTTTCCGCGATTAACAGGTTAATGCCGTTGACTTCCAAAGCCCACGGGGCATGCTCCCGTGAAGAGCCGCAGCCGAAATTTGACCGGGTAATGATAATGCTTTTGCCGCTGATATCCTTTTCAGGATCAAATCCTTTGAATTTCAGGTCCTCAAGCAAATACGGCTTTAAAGCTTCTTTGGTAATTTCCGTTAAATACCGTGCCGGTATTAATTCATCCGTATTTATATCTGCGCGATCCAGAAAAAGAACTTGTCCGTTAAAATTCTTCATTTTTAGTTTCCTATACCTTGTACAATTTTGAATTTGTGATGTAACCGGCAATTGCTGTTACGGCTGCAGTAGCGGGGCTCATAAGATGAACCATACCGCCTTTTCCCATTCGCCCAAAAAAATTCCGGTTCGTCGTGGACGCACAGACTTCGCCTTCGGCCAGCACCCCGTTGCTCATTCCCAGGCATGCGCCGCATGTGGGATTAGTGACACAGAATCCGGCGTCCATGAATATTTTGATAATGCCTTCGTCAAGCGCCATATTGAAAATTTCCGGTGTAGCCGGGGACACGATTCCGCGGACAGCGTCACTGATTTTCTGCCCTTTCAATACCTGGGCTGCCACACGAAGGTCCTCTATTCTGCCATTGGTACAGGACCCGATATACACCTGATCTACCGGTGTACCGTCCATTTCACTGACCGGCTTGACGGTGTCCGGCTTATACCCGTAGGTCACCTGCGGCGAAAGGCCGCCGGCATCTATTGTGATCACATCATCATATTCCGCGTCTGCATCCGGATAAAATTCCTGAAAAGCGGCCAAAGCGGCCTGTCTGGATTCATATTCATTGGAAATAAAGACCCAGAGGTAATCCACAGTAATCTTATCCGGGTAGCAGATACCGCAGGTACCGCCGGCCTCAATCGCCATATTGCATAGTGTCATCCGGGCTTCCATGCTCATTGCGTCAACCACCGGTCCGGCAAATTCAATGACTTTGTTGGTTGCACCGTTAACTCCCAGTTGGCCGATAATTGAAAGGATCACATCTTTGGCATATACCCCTTCCGGCAGCGTTCCGATGATTTCAATCTTTATGGTTTTGGGATAATGAAACGCGCAAACCCCTTTTAAAATCCCCACTTCCAGGTCGGTTGTGCCGACACCGGCGGCAAACGCGCCGAAGGCCCCATGGGTACAAGTATGGGAATCCCCCATAATGATGGTAAAACCCGGCCGGACAAACCCTTTTTCGGGAAAAATGGCATGGCAAACACCGTTTCTGCCGATATCAAAAAAGTCCTTAATATCGTGTCGCTTCGCCCAGTCCCGAATGATTTTTCCCTGTAAAGCGGTTTTGGAATCCTTGGCCGGCGTTACATGATCAATCACTGCTTTTATTTTCGCAGGATCAAAAACCCGGTCTTTGCCGCGACTCACCAGGTCATTAACTGCCACAGGTGTTGTAATTTCATGGCAGAAAACCGAATCCAGTTTTATGACATGAATATCACCGTACGGATTGTCAACTAAGTGCGCATCAAAAATTTTTTCAGCAACCGTCTTGCCCATCATTTCTCCTTACAAATTACAATCGAAACATTTATTTCCAAGATTGCCTGGTCCGGATAATTCAGGAATTATCCGAATTAAAAAACAGTCAGTTACTCGAAACAATTTTTTGTCTTCTGTGTTGATTTGAACAAAAACCAGAACATAAAAAATTTTTCCCCTTTCAATGATATGAACGAAGAAAAATTCATAACTACTTCAGATAACGTGTTTTTATTGATTAGTCAAATTACTTTGTGAACTAAAAAAAATCCGGCGCCGCTATTTTATTCCCAACCGCCGATCAGGTGCAGATGCAGATGAAACACCTCCTGACCGCCGCCTTTTTCCACGTTAAAAAACAGCCGGTACCCGGATTTGTTCACCGACATTTTTTCAGCCATATCCCTGGCTGTCATAATTAAATCAATGACAATCGTCTGCTCCGAATCATCCAGATCATTAATACTGCGGATATGTTTTTTCGGAACAAGCAGCAGGTGAATGGGAGCCAACGGGTTAATATCTTTAAAAACAACCAGTTGATCGTTTTCATACAGAAACTCTGTTGGGATTTCATTGCAAATTATTTTACAAAAAATACAATCTTCATTTTCCATGGCTCATTCATTCTCCAACTTTTAAATTAATCCTGGGAACAGAACCTTTACCTTTATTAATATACCCTCTACCCGGTTTCATATATCCTTTATCCGGGTTGATATCTTTATCCGGGTTTAACGACCAGGATAGATGTTTTTTCCAGCGAACGGACCAGCTTCACACTGATATCACCCATAATAAACTCTTCGGATTTTGACATTTTCTTACGACCAATTATAACCATATCATATTGACCTTTTGTGAAAAAGTCGATTATTCCTTCCGTAACCGATGGATACTGATCCGTCAAGAGTTGTATATCAATCTGATCGGGATCAAACCCTTTTTCGGAAACAAGCCGCTGTTTTGCCTTTTCAAGCAATGCTTTATGTTTGGCCGGCTGTTCATCCATAAATTTTTTCCCCATCAGTTCCTCACCGGATGTCGGTTTCCGAAATACATGGATTAACGTAATATGGCATCCTTCGGGACAAAAAGACATATTGATTAAAAAATCGACAACCGCACTGGAAGCGACCGAATCGTTTAATGGAATAAGCAAAGAATTCGCCAAAGCATTCCCCCTTCCTTTTTCCGATATTTTTGATGGCTTCGCAAAAAATCCAACTTCTGCGTTGCGCTGCATTCTTCGTTTCTTCATAGTACGACAAGTACGAATCATCACTCAGAATTTGCGCGCCTTGAATTTGAAGTTTTTTTCTTTGCCATCGGAATCTGAGTTTTTAGATGGGTTTCATTTTCATACTTAAATAATAAATACGTTCATTCAATGTGGCTTCATCTGCAATATCCCCGGACCAGGCGGGGCGGCAACTGTTCAAATGCCATATTGACATGGTCGACAAAATTTTTCAGCCCGTTGTTTTCAATGACCAGTCCAAGCTGATTGCCGAGAACACACAGAGAATCCACATCGGATTCATGAAGATTCAGAACCTGACTGTGGTAAATCCGAATAACCCCGATTGACGATGTCCGGTACTTGATGGGAATACCCATCATCGAGACAATGCTTTCATTTTTTGCAGCCTCAGGATACTGAATCCGGTCATCATGCTGAATGTCTTTGATCAGCTCCACTTTTCCGGTGCCAAGAGAACAGTATTTATCATCGATAAAAAGAGGCCCCTTGCTCAGGTACTCGTCACTGATTCCGTGACTGCTAACGCGAAACAGCTGCTGTTCGATTTGATCCAGAATCAAAATACTGCAGCCCTTAACCTTAAACGTCCGGCAAACACCTTCAACCAGGTGATTGACCAGAAGATTAAAATCATCATAGGTTGAAATGGCATTACTGATGGCTTTAAATTGTTTGAGATAAAATTTTCGTTCAGGTTTCTGCGTCATGGTATCTCCTTTTCCCCATAACCTAACCCGGATAAACCGGAAAAGTTACAAGTGAACTAAAGTTTGAAGTGATCTAAAGTTGTGGTTAATGCCTCCGGCATTATCAATTTTAATTTTAAAAATGATTGCGCGAAACGCGCAGTCCAAAACCTTAGACACTTTAGATCACTTTAGTCACTTAACACTTTCAGAATTTGAAAATTTTGTGCGCTTTTTGCACACCTCTTAAAAAGTTAGTCCCTAAATTGACATTATGGTTTGCCGCCTGACAATTTATGTGAATCATGTGCATCTGTCTTGAAACTCCTGAAATGCGATTTTCCAGTTACCTTTTAAGGTATGCCGGGCCACGGATTGCTGCAGTTGCTTTAAATACCGTGATCGTGACACCTCCACTGCCCCCATTCGCTTTAAGTGAGCCGTTGTGACCTGGCAGTCAATCAAATCAAAAGACAGGGCATTTAAAAATCGGCACAACGCCACAAGGGCTATTTTTGACGTGTTGCTGACAAGCGAAAACATAGATTCACCGAAAAAACTGCCGCCCAGGGAAAGACCGTAGAGACCGCCGGCCAGTTCACCCCGATGCCACACTTCAACGGAATGAGCATATCCGGATTCAAAAAGGCGGCAATAGGCTTCGATCATTGCATCCCCGATCCATGTTTCCTGAAAATTTTTCACGCGAACGGAAGCACAGGTGGAAATCACACGATCAAATGCCGTATCGCAGGTTATTTTAAATTTCCCCTGCCGGATGATCCGTTTTAAACGCTTTGAAACATAGATATCTGATGGATAAAGCAGAAGACGAGGATCCGGGGACCACCACAGGATCGGTTCATCTTCAGTGAACCAGGGGAATATTCCCATTTGATATGCCAGTAAAATCCGTTTTTTACTCAAATCCCCCCCCACCGCCAGCAGACCCTCAGGTTCTGCAAAATATGGTGGCGGAAATGAATTCTTTTCAGACAAACGAAAAATCGGCATGCCGGAAATCAGGAATAATTAAACATCAGTTTGTTATCTTTAACCTTAATATAGACAGCTCCGCCGTTTGTTAACCGGCCGAAAAGAATCTGATCCGTGAGGACATCCTTGATTTCCTTCTGGATCAGTCGGTCAAGAGGTCTGGCACCGAAATGCGGATCAAAACCTTTTTCAGCCAGCCACAGCCGGGCAGGGTTTGATAATTTGATGGTGACTTTTTTGGCCAAGAGCTGGGGGGCAAATTCATCGATAAATTTGTCCACCACCCGTTCCATGATTTTCAAATTTAACGATTTGAATGTAATAATATCATCCAGCCGGTTCCTGAACTCCGGGTTGAAGAATTCATTAACCGCTTTTTTGCCTTTTGTGGCCGGATCTATGGCGGAGTCACCGCCAAAACCGATGCTGGTGCTGACCATTTCCCGGGCTCCGGCATTGGATGTCATGATCAGGATGATATTCCTGAAATCCGCGGTCTTGCCGGTATTATCAGTTAATGCGGCATGATCCATCACCTGGAGAAGGATGCTGTAAATATCCATATGGGCTTTTTCAATTTCATCGAGCAGCAATACACTATATGGATGTTTCCGGATCTGATCAGTCAGCAGTCCGCCCTGGTCAAAACCGATATACCCGGGCGGGGCGCCGATTAATCGTGCCACTGCATGCTTTTCCATATATTCACTCATATCAAACCGTAGAAACTGGACCCCGAGCAACCTTGCCATCTGTTTGGCGACTTCTGTTTTTCCGACTCCGGTGGGCCCGGTAAATAAAAAGGATCCGATGGGTCTTTCCGGCGCGCTTAAGCCCGCCCGTGACCGTTTGATGGCGGTTACAAGAGATCCGATCGCCTCGTCCTGGCCGAAAATCTTTTCTTTGAGGCGGTCATCTAAAAATTCCAGGTTCGATCGGTCTGAAGTGCTCACACTCTGGGTGGGAATTTTAGCTATTTTTGAGACCACTTTTTCAACATCCGACGGCTGCACCCGTTTTCTGGATTTTGAAGAGGAAAGGCGCAACAAAACTCCGGCTTCATCAATAACGTCAATGGCCTTGTCCGGCAAAAACCGCTCATTAATATGCTTGGCCGAAAGTTCAGCTGCAGCTTGCAGGGCCTTATCCGTGTATTTGATTTTATGATGGTCTTCATAATAGACCTTCAGCCCCTTGAGAATTTTGACCGTATCGGATACAGATGGTTCGGCGATTTCTATTTTTTCAAACCGCCGGGAAAATGCTCGGTCCTTGTCAAAAAAATTTTTAAATTCTTCATACGTCGTGGAACCGATGCATCTCAGTCCACCAGTTAAAAGAGACGGTTTCAGGATATTGGATGCATCCATGGAACCGCTGCTGGTTGCCCCGGCACCGATAATCGTATGAATTTCATCAATAAACAAAATAGCGTTTGTCTTTTTCTGCAAAGAAGCAATAATCGCTTTTAACCGCTGCTCAAAATCACCCCGATACTTGGTTCCGGCAAGCAGGGCCCCAAGGTCCAGAGAATAAATCCTGGCATCTGCGAGTATATCCGGGAGTTGATTTTTTGCGATTTTCTGCGCAAGCCCTTCGGCCATGGCCGTTTTTCCAACACCGGCATCCCCCACGAACACCGGGTTGTTCTTCCGGCGGCGACAAAGAACCTGTATGGTTCGCTGCATTTCCGATTCCCGGCCGATCAGTGGGTCCAGTTTACCCTGAATGGCCCGGTCCACCAGATCAATGGTAAATGCTTCCAGCGGGTCTGTTTTTGCTTTCTTCCCTTTTTGCCTGGAAATCACCCCGGCATCAGGATCATCCTTAAAAGGTTCTTCCCGGCTGCCGTGGGAAATCACATTTAATACATCAAGTCGGGTAATCCCCTCAGCTGCCATGAAATAGGAAGCGTGTGATTTTTTTTCCTCCAGCATGGACGCCAGAAGATCACCAATATATACGGTTTCCTTTTCCGCGGAACGGGCGTGATTCACAGCGCGCTGAATAACACGCTGAAATCGCATGGTTTGCTGCAGAACATATTCCTGGTCATCCGGCACCCGATCAAGTTTTTTATTAAAAAAATTTTCAAGCTCATTATGGATGTTTTCCACATCCCCGCCGCAGGATTCAATCAGCTCAATTCCGCCGCTGTCATGGACAATTGCGTAAAGAATATGTTCAATGCAGACATACTCATGTCTTCGTTTACGGGCTTCTTTTACCGCGGTACTCAATATAGCGCTTAATCCCTTGCTAATCATAATATTATGCCTTTTCTATAGAACTTTTCAGCGGAAATCCTCTTTCCATTGCAAGTTCATGAGCTGTTTCCACTTTGGTTTCCGCGATCTCAAATGTATAAATACCGCAGACACCATGCCCGGTTTTATGAACATTGAGCATAATCCGGGTCGCATCCTCAAATGTTTTATGAAAAACACTCATCAGTAATTCCACGACAAATTCCATGGTGGTATAGTCATCATTGTGCAGCAGCACTTTATACATGGGTGGTTCAGTTATATCTTCCCGGGTTTCTGAAATTACTTCACCCTCTGTTTCCGGGCTCAATCCGTTCATTTATTTACTCCAGATTACACACAAAATCAACTGGCTGTGATCATCAAAAAAGTTATATTTCTATGATTAAGTATGAAACCTTTGCTTTCAAGTAATGAAAAGGTTCTCATCAATCTTTATGCAAGATTTAAGTATTAATATAAGCACCTGTTTAATAGAATGCCATTTTTAATGAAATTTTACAAAAAAATAATGGTGAGATTCAATTTAAATTTGAAATATTGATAAAAAAAGGAATCAAAATTTATTGAATATTTTGAAATTTACTTAATTTTGACTTTTTGTGCATGGAGGCGGTAATGAGAGATCAAAAATTGCGTTTTACTTGAAACCAATCATTTCCCGCAGCATTTCTTGTATTTCTTCCCGCTGCCGCACGGGCATGGATCATTTCTGCCGACTTTATCTTTGTCGCGAACCACCGGTGCCTTTTTCAGGCCGGAGTCACTGTGGGAAAAGTTCATCTCCTGTTCTTTGGGTGTTGACAGTTCATTGACCACACTGGGTTCGGCAATCTGAATCCTGAACAGGATCGTAATGGTTTCCTCCCGGACCCTTGCAACCATCTCCTGAAACATTTCAAATGCTTCTTTTTTATAAATCATCAACGGATTCTGCTGGGCATAACTCCGGAGTCCGATGCCTTCTTTTAAATGATCCATGGACAGCAGGTGATCCTTCCAAAGGTTATCCATGGTCTGCAGCATAATGATGCGCTCAATATTGCGAAAATCCAGGGCACCAATCCTGGCTTCTTTTTGATTGTAAATGAATAGGGCCGTGTCGTAAATCGTCTGGGACAATTTTTCCATGGTCATCTGATCTATGTCGGATTCATCGGTTTCGTCGGTTGCCGCTAGGTTTAGCCTGAAATTAAACTGTTTAAACACTGCACCGGTCAGGCCTTTTATGTCCCATTCCCGGGGGGGCATTTTTTCATCCGCATGCATTGAAACGATTTCTTCGGAAAAATCACTGATCATATCATCAATCACAGGTCGCAGGCTCTCATAGGTGATGGCCTGGTGACGCTGTTTATAAATCACTTCCCGCTGCTGGTTCATTACATCATCATATTCGAGCAGCTGTTTACGGATATTGAAATTATGCCCTTCCACCTTGCTCTGTGCGTTTTCAATGGCACGGGAAATCATCTTGTGCTCGATGGGTTCGCCTTCCTGCATGCCCAAACGGCTCATGATCCCGGAGATGCGCTCACCCCCGAAAATTCTCAGCAGATCATCTTCAAGGGCCAGATAAAAACGAGATGAACCGGGGTCCCCCTGGCGTCCGGAACGCCCCCGGAGCTGGTTGTCTATCCGCCGGCTTTCATGGCGTTCGGTCCCGATGATATGAAGGCCGCCCAGGTCCGTCACCCCCTCACCCAGCACGATATCCGTACCGCGGCCGGCCATATTGGTTGAAATCGTAACAGCGCCCTTTTGTCCGGCATTGGCAATAATTTCCGCTTCACCGGCATGATTTTTGGCATTCAATACATTATGCCGCACGCCTCTTTTCTTTAATTTACGACTCACATCTTCCGACACATCGATATTCACGGTACCCACCAGCACCGGCTGTCCTGCCTTATGAAGTTCAACTATTTCATCTAAAACCGCTTCAAATTTTTCCCTTCGGGTGCGGTAGATGACATCCGGAAAATCATTACGGATCATGGGTTGGTTGGTGGGAATAACCGCCACTCCCAGTCCGTAAATTTTGCCGAATTCGGCTGCTTCCGTGTATGCGGTACCGGTCATGCCGCTGAGCTTATCGTACATCCGGAAATAATTCTGGAATGTGATGGTGGCAAGGGTCTGGTTTTCATTTTCGATTTTTACTTTTTCTTTTGCTTCCAGCGCCTGGTGGAGTCCTTCACTATACCGACGGCCAGGCATCAGCCGCCCGGTGAACTCGTCGACAATAATGACTTCCCCGTCTTTGACAATGTAATCCACGTCCCGGGTGAAAATGGCATGGGCTTTGAGGGCCTGGTTGACATGGTGCAGCAGGTCGATATTTTTTGTATCATACAGGTTATCCACCTTTAACAGCTTTTCTGCAGTTGCCACCCCCTCTTCCGTCAGTGTGGAGGCTTTTGACTTTTCATCAACCGTATAGTGTTCTTCCGGTTTTAAGTGCGGGACAATATTGTTGACCTCATAATACAGGTGGGTCGATTTTTCAGCCGGCCCGGAAATAATCAGCGGTGTACGGGCTTCATCGATAAGAATACTGTCCACCTCATCGACAACGGCAAAATGCAGATCCCGCTGGACAAGGGCTTCTTTTTCAAACTTCATATTGTCCCGGAGATAGTCAAACCCGAACTCATTGTTTGTGCCATACGTAATATCCGCATTATAAGCAGCTTTGCGCTGGGCATCATCCATGCCGTGAAGGATGGCACCCACTGTCAACCCCAAAAATGTAAATACTTTTCCCATCCACTCCGCATCACGCCTGGCCAGGTAATCATTGACCGTAATCACATGAACGCCTTTGCCGGTTAATGAATTTAAGTATGCGGCCAAAGGCGCGATAAGGGTTTTACCTTCACCGGTTTTCATTTCAGCGATATTTCCTTCATGGAGGACCATGCCGCCAATCAGCTGAACATCAAAATGCCGCATCCTCAATGTCCGCCAGGTTGCCTCCCTGACTGTTGCAAACGCTTCAGGCAGAAGATCATCTAAAGCTACTCCGGACTGATAGCGGGATTTTAGCTTTTGTGTCTGGCCGGCGAGTTCTGAATCACTCAACGCCTTTATATCGGATTCCAGGAGATTGATCGATTCAATAAGGGGTATATACTGTTTTATAACCCGTTCATTTTTACTGCCAAAAATTTTTAATAAAAATTTATTAACTGCACTTAAGCTCATCTTAAAAATGTCCTTATCGATTTATTCTGCCGCAAACAAATGAGGCTGTTTCCAATGCCGTCAAATTATTGACGGCAACATTACAGATATTTAAAAAATGCGTCACTATTTATTCAAGAAATATAATTTCAAACAAAATTGAGGTACTGAACGGGCGGGGATATATCTTATGAAGGATCTTTATTCGCCAGATATTCAGACATGTACTTTTCGGCATTTACCGGAATATCATTTAACCGGACTTCGTAATGAAGATGCGGACCTGTGCTTCGACCTGTACTTCCTACCTCACCAATGACATCTCCTCGTTTGACTTTCTGGCCCTCATTGACATGGAAACTGTTCAAATGACCATATCGTGTCACAATTCCAAATCCATGGTTAATAAAAACTGTCTTTCCGAGAGACCCTTTATAACCGGCATATGAGATTGTCCCATTCGCAGTTGCCACAACCGGCGTCCCCTTGTGGGCGGCAATATCCACACCGGAATGAAACTCATGCTTATCAGAAAACGGAGATTTCCGAAAACCGAATTTCGATGAAATCCAGCCGCCCTCAACAGGCCGCATGGAAGGTGTGACCTGCTGGATGGCCTTGATTTCTTTTAATGTTTCCCAAAGAATTTGAAATTCTTCAGACTGATCGCAGGCCTCACGGTCAAGCCGATCAACGTCATCATCCATGTTTTGCAAAAATTTATTGTAAAAATCAGCGGTACATACCTGTTCTCCGGAAATATCTAAAATGCCGCCGATGCCGTAGTCACCCGTATCCTGTGAATTATTATTGATCCCGGTATACGACCGGATTTCCTGCTCCAGTTGATTCAGTTTGATCAGCTTTAACTGGAGCGCATCAATTCTCGAATAAAATGTTTCAATCTGCTTGTTTCTGTCCTTTAACTCTGATTTTAAACTGCGAACCTCATTTTTTAAATTACGGGAATGATAACTTGTATATTTCAGATAGGCGTAATCAAAGAGGATAAAACCGAGCAGAAAAATACAAAAGACGCCAATCACACTTAAAATTTTGAGGAATTTTTTCGAAAGCAGCTTCAAACGTACAAACGAACCGCCTTCATTGTATATTAATAATGTCAGTTTTTCCCGCATATATATTTTTTAGCCTTTATATCAATGACTTAATAAAACCACAGCATACAAACAATTTTTATTTTATCATTTTAATAATTAAACTGTCAAGTTCACATTAACTCGCAGAAAATTTCAATTAAAATAAGCATTCATATTGGAAATTGCAAATCCCAACAGCAGAAACCGGCATGAGAAAATCAAAATGAGCCCCTGAAATTTATCAGGAAAATAAAAATCCGGGTCCAAAGCGGCTGGATTTGGGTTAATCACAGAGGGCATGGTTTATATACTTCAAAAAAACCTGATTCACAATTTAAAAAGGCCATGTCGATTGACATGGCCTTTTTATTTAGTAGCCGACCGAAAACCGCCAATTTTCCCAATTTATGAAAATTACATTAATCCAAGTTTGAACTTCAGTGATTTTAACGTATTGAGCATCAGCATGGTGATGGTCATGGGGCCAACACCACCTGGAACCGGTGTAATGTAGCCGGCGATTTCCTTGGCAGCTTCGAAATCCACATCACCCTTGAGGATAGCGATTTTTTTGCCGGTCTTTTCACTGATTTTTTCGCCCACGCGGTTAACACCGACATCAATAACGCATGAACCGGGTTTAATCCATTCGGGTTTGACAAGGTCCGGCACACCGGCGGCGACGATTAAAATATCCGCACGCTTGCAATGGGCGGCAAGATCCTTTGTACGGGTATGAACGATTGTTACCGTAGAGTTTGCGCCCGGGCCTTTTTGAACCATCATGTTGGCAATGGGTTTACCGACAATATTTGAACGGCCGACCACAACAACTTCGGCACCGCTGGTCTCAACACCGGCGCGAATGATCATTTCCTGGATACCGAACGGCGTACACGGCGGAAATTTCACTTCATCACCACCGATCATCAGGCGGCCCACGTTCACCGGATGGAAACCATCCACATCTTTATCCGGATCAATAGCATTTAATATTTTTTTCTCATTAATGTGCTTAGGCAACGGCAGCTGAACGAGAATACCGTTTATAGAATCATCGTTGTTATATTTGTCAATCATTGCCAAAAGATCGGCTTCGGAAATATCTTCCGGCTGGCTGTCCTGAACTTCAGTAAATCCCACACGATGAGCGGTTTTAATTTTTAAGGTCACGTAAGACATAGATGCCGGACTTTCACCGATAAGGATGGTCACCAGACCCGGTACAACTCCATGTTTTTCCTTAATTTCCTTTACTTCCTTGGTGATTTCTTCAAGAATTTCCTCTCGAATTTCGGTTCCTTTGATCAGTTTTGCTGTCATTTTAAAATCTCCTTTTAGAAAAGTTAATCAATAATAAATTTATTAAAAATAACAATTAGTTAATATATATATACAAACATCCATTTATTTAGAAAAATACAAATGGCTAACGACGCCATCATCTATTGAAATTGACGTTTATCCAGTACTTTTTCTTCCGGATCAAATGTGCCGGGTTCAACCAAGCGAACGACCACTTCCCAGCCAAGCAATTCCGACAACTCGCGGTGAAGCTGTTCTACAAACCAGCGCTGCTTTTTCATTTCATCAAAAAAGTTAAGATCTGAAATTTCAATCATTACGATCATCTGGTCCTGGCCGTCACTTCGCTCCACCACTATCTGGAAAACCGGCTGACCTCCGCTGACCCGGGACAGGACCCGGCCAATCTGTTCCGGCGTTATCGTCATACCCCGGACCACGATCACATCATCACATCGCTTAAAAATCCGGGAAATACGGCAATGGGTTCTCCCGCAGGAACAGGGCGCATAATCGATCCGGCTTAAATCACCTGTCCTGAATCGAATCAACGGAAATGCCTCTTTTGAAATAGAGGTCAGCACCAGTTCACCTTCAGCACCTTCCGGCAAGGATTCAAGAGTTACCGGATCAATTATTTCAGGAATAAAATGATCTTCTGCAATATGCAACCCGTTTTTTTCAGAACATTCCCATGCGACTCCCGGCCCGAACAATTCCGTCATTCCATAGGTGTCCGTGGCGGTAATATGCATTTTTGTTTCAATCTCATCCCGGGTGCTTTCAGACCATGGTTCAGAACCGAAAACACCATATTTGAGAGATAGTTTACGGGGGTCTATATTCATCTCCTCCATTTGACGAACCAGGCTGAGCGCCAGCGTGGGGGTTGATACCAGAACCGTTGTTCGGAAATCACGCATTATTTTAATCTGGGCTGAAAATTTTCCGGCCGACATGGGAATTACGGATGCGCCTATTTTTTCAGCTCCCACCTGAATACCGAACGGGCCGGTGGTGATTCCGAAACTTAAAGCAATCTGAACAACATCATCTTTACTGATTCCGACAGCAGTAAAATTCCGGGCCATCAGTTCCGACCAGTTATTGATATCATTCTGCGTAAAACCGATGACAATGGGGTCTTCAAAATTAATGGAAGCCGTATGCAGCCGGACCACTTCTCTTAAAGGGACGGCAAACATATCATAAGGATAATTTTCACTGAGATCCAGCCGGGAAATAAACGGCAGGCATTTAAAATCAGAAAACGAGCGGAGATCTTCGGGCATAAAGTCGACTTCCCTGAATATCTTGCGATAATGCCGGACATTTTTATAAACCCGGTTCAGGGTCGCTTGGAGTTTTTCAAGCTGAATCTGTTTGATTTCATCCCGGTTCATGCATTCGTTTTTTTTATCCCAGAATTCCATATTTTTTATTCCCTGATAAAATTATAGGTATTTAGACTGAAGGTATAAGGCTTAAGGTTTCCCAATAACAAATTTCATTCAATCAGTTTCCTTCAGTCTTCTACCTTCAACCTAAGCCCCTTATAAATTTATTCCCATATCTCTTTCTGTTCCCGGCCTAAATATGCCCGTTTGACCTCCTGGTTTGTCCTGAGTTTTTCAGCATCTTCTTCCAGTACAATCTTACCGGTTTCAATCACATAGCCCCTGTCGGCAATTTTTAATGCCGCATTGGCATTCTGTTCGATTAAAAGCACGGTAAGTTTGCGGTCAGCCTGCAACTCTGCTATCAGCTGGAATATATTCTTGATAATCAGCGGCGCAAGCCCCATGGACGGTTCATCCAGCAACAACAGTTTGGGACGCGACATGAGCGCCATGGCAATGGTCAGCATCTGCTGTTCACCACCGCTTAATGTTCCTGCAAACTGATTTCGACGTTCCTTTAAAATGGGAAACAGGGCAAATGTTTGCTCAATATCCGTCTTCAGCTGTTTTCTACCGTAATGTTTATAAATTAAATACCCACCCAGTTCAAGGTTATCATATACGGACATGGGTCGAAAAATCTGACGGCCTTCGGGCACATGGGCAATGCCCAGACCCACCAGTTTTTCCGGGCTGGCACCGGTAATTTCCTGGTCGTTATAATATATCTTTCCACCTTTAACAGGCTGAAGCCCGCTGATGGTTTTTAATGTCGTAGTCTTTCCGGCGCCATTGGCCCCCAGCATGGTCACGATTTCACCTTCGGAAACATGCATGGACACATTCTTTAATATGTGTATCAGACCGTAATAACTGTTTACATTTACCAAACGAAGCATATAATTTTTAGGTATTTAGGTTGAAGGTTGAAGGTTGAAGGTTGAAGGCTGAAGGTCAATTTTTAATTGGTAACATCAAGTCTTTACACATAAATTCTTAATTCCTAATTCTCAATTCCTAATTCTCAATTAATCCCTTATTCACCTAAGTATGCCGCAATCACATCTTTATTTTCCTGAATTTCGACAGGCGGGCCTTCTGCAATCAATTTGCCAAAATTAATTACCGCCACATAGTCTGAAATATCCATCACCAGTTCCATATCATGTTCAACCAGCAGAACCGTGATATTCATCTGTTTAATCTTTTCAATCAGCTCTCCCATGGCAATGGTTTCACGCGCATTTAAACCGGATGCCGGTTCATCAAGCAGCAGCAGTTTGGGTTCAAGTGCCAGAGCCCTGGCAATCTCAAGCATGCGCTGGTTCCCTA
Source organism: Desulfobacteraceae bacterium (assembly GCA_014237465.1). GTDB lineage: Bacteria > Desulfobacterota > Desulfobacteria > Desulfobacterales > Desulfosalsimonadaceae > SURF-3. Next base: position 34,567 of record JABZFM010000004.1, read on the forward strand.
ATGGCAGACTGCCGGCCGGGACACGAGCAAATTCTGAAAGATCTAAAAAGTGAAGCTGTTTTTCCGCTTCCGCCCGAATCAGCTTTTCTTCTTTTCTCAAAAATGGGGGCAAAACGGAAGAGGATAAAATTCCGGCACGTGAACGAAGATGTCGTCCGACCATGATATTTTCAAGAACACTCATTTTCGGAAAAATCTGAACATTCTGAAACGTCCGTCCAATACCGATGGAGGCAATGGTGTGAGGTTTCATATGCTTTACGATGCGCCCCGAAAAACGGATATGACCGGAAGTCGGTTCAAGAAACCCTGTCACCAGGTTAAAAATTGTTGTTTTCCCGGCTCCGTTGGGCCCGATAAGTGATGTAATGAATCCTTTTTCAATACGTAACGACAAATTGGAAACAGCGACAACACCGCCAAAATTCTTACATAACACTTCCAGTTCAAGAATACTATTCGACACGCCCGGCTGCTCTCCCTGAAAATTTTCGAAAAGATGACCTGATAAACTGTATGATACTGCTAAGGCCGTTAAAAATCCCTTCCGGAAGGAAGAGCATAATAATCAAAAGAATACCGCCATAAACCAGGGTATCGTAGTCTGGTTGATACTCAATGCCCAGTACCTGCAAGTAATCGGATAAAAAAGATAAAAATTCGGGCAAAAGTGAAAGAAAAATAGCACCAATCAACGCACCCCAGATATTATGCAGTCCGCCAACCGCCACCATGGTGACCAGCAGCACGGAATGCATGACATCAAATGGTCCCGGATCAATATAATTCATATAGTAAGCATACAAACTGCCGCTTATCGAGGCAAACACAGCACTTAGAATAAACACCTGAACTTTATAAGATGTGATGTTAATACCCAGAGAAGAAGCCGCATCTTCACTTCCGTGAATGGCCTGCAGGCCCCGCCCAACCCTTGAATTAATCAGATTAAACGCGATGTAAATACTCAGTGCAACAACGCTCCAGGAAAAATAAAAATACTGTTTATCTGAACTTAAAACATACCCAAAAAGATCAAGCCTTGGAATATTGACAATGCCCGAAGGACCACCGGTCAAATCAACGGCTGCCACCGCGACAATATGCACAATTGATGCAAACCCCAATGTGGCCATGGCAAGATAATGACCTTTTAATCTTAAAGCGGGAATTCCAAGGCAGAATGCGATAACAATGACAATGAGCACCCCGCAAAGCATGGCAAGCCATGGAGACCAGGCAAATTTTGCGGTCAAAATCCCTGAAGTATATGCGCCGATGGCAATAAAGGCCCCGTGGCCGATAGAGATCTGTCCGGCATATCCCATCAGAAGGCACAGACCGATACATGCCAGGCAGTTGAAAGCCGTAAATATCAGTACCCCGAGATAATAATCATTGGTGACCATAAACGGGATTGATATAATCGAAATGATCAGAGCTAAAAATCCGGCGCTGTTTTTTCCTTTCATACTAGAACTCTTTTAACCTCATGGCTTCCGAACTTCCAAAAATACCGCTGGGCCTTATGAACAGGACAAACAGCAGAATCACAAGCGCAATGGCATCCATGTAGTGAGAGGATATGTATCCCGCACCAAACGCTTCTAAAACGCCTAACAATACACCGGCAACCACTGCCCCCATGCTGTTGCCAAGCCCTCCCAGAACAGCGGCACCAAACCCTTTCAAACCCAGCATCGCCCCCCGGGCATAATCCATCTGGATGATCGGTGTGATGATAATACCGGCAATGGCACCGATTCCGGCGGATAAGGCAAATGACAGCATGACCATTTTCCGGTCATTAATGCCGGCAAGGCGGGCGGCATCCCGATTAATGGCACAGGCGCGCATGCATTTACCGGTCATGGTGTAATTAAAAAAGATAACATATGCAACAACAAGAAAAAAAAGAATTGCAAAAATCCACAACGTTTGCGGCAAAATGGTGGCCCCATAAAAATCAAGCGGTTCAGTGCTTGAAAAATGCCGCATGTAATGTGAACCTTTTCCCCAGAAACACATGGCTGCGCCTTTGATAATAATTGAAACAGCAATGGTGATAATAATCAATCGTATCACCGTCGGCTGTTTCACGGGATTAATGGTCAGGCGCTCCATTAAAATACCGGTGATGATGACAAAAAGGACGGTCAGTATAAACGCAAAAACAATTGACAGGTTGAATGCCATTGTCAATGTCACCATCATCAGCCCGCCCAGAACCACAAATTCACCCTGGGCAAAGTTGATAATTCCGGTTGAATTGTAAATCATGTTAAATCCCATGGCGACCATGGCATAAATGCTGCCGCGCTGGATTCCCATGAACAGAAATTGAAGCACGTCAATTAAGGTGCTGTCTGTATAATTCATGAAGCCCGCCTATAAGTGCCCGAACGAAAACCGCTAATTCCCCCAATTTCTACGTTGGGCTCAAATTTTAATACTCAAAAGACTATATGTATTCCTGCGTTTAAACTTTTCGTCCGCCTTGAACTTAAAAAAATTTTCAGGTTTTCGGTCAGGCACTGTCAATTGTTCATCGTACTTAAAAATAAATTAATCGCATTATCAGATAAAACTTATCCGCTGTTTATGATTTTATACATCATCAACAGCGGATAAGTATCCTAATTTAAATAAATCGAACACAAAATATATTATTCAGTAAATTTTTAATCCTTCAGAACAACAAATTTACCGTCTTTTACGGTCAACATCTCAAACGCATCTTTCCCCAGCCCGCAGTGATCTGCTGGTGAAAATTTAAATATACCGGCAGTACCGACAAATTCGGTTTTTTCTATTTCATCACGAAGTTTTGCCGGGTCATCACCAACTTTCTTTAATGCGTTTACAACAATCCACAAGGCATCATAGGCATGACCGCCGAATGTGCTGACCGTATCATTATATGTTTTTTCATATGCTGCTTTGTAGTCTACCAGCACCTTTTTCTGAGGACTATCATCAGGCACGGTATCAGCGGCAAGAAGCCTTCCGCCGGGGAACATGATCCCATTGCCTGCTTCACCGGCTGCGGCTGCATATTTGACATTCCCGAATCCATGGCTCTGGTAAAGAGGAATCGTCAATTTAAGCTGCTGCATATTCTGGGGAACAATTGACTGTGCAGGTACAATTGACCAGTTTACCACTGCCTGGGCGCCGGCGTTCTTGATTTTAAGCAGCTGTGCGGTCATATCCGTATCCGCCGGGCTGTATGTTTCGTCAGCAACAATCTCAAGTTTATATTCTACAGCAATATCCTTTAATTGGGTACGGCCGGCAGCACCGAAACCGGTTGTCCCGGAAATGATGCCAATCTTTGTGATCCCCTTGGATGCCATGTGATCATAAATCCGTTTTACACAGTCGCTGTCTCTTTGCGGGACTTTAAATACCCATTTCCGCTCTTCAACCGGTGTGACAATAACCGCAGCACCCGCACAGGATACCAGCGGAATTTTGGCTTCCTGAACAACCGGGATGACTGCCATGCTCGTTCCACTTCGCGATGGGCCGATAATCGTGCAGACCTTATCATTATTTATAAGTTTCTTTACCGCATTAACCGCACGCGTATTTTCTCCACCTGTATCTTCCAAATGTAAAACAAGTTTGTGGCCGTTAATGCCGCCCGCATCGTTGATCTCTTTTGCGATCATTTCAACCGTATTCCACTCGGGTTCACCCAGCCAGGAAGCTTTCCCGGTTTTGGCAAATACGCATCCCACATCATAGTCTTTCAATCCGGCTATTTCTTCCGCGTACAGACTCGGTGCTGAAAAAGCCAGTAAAAGCGTGACTGCCATCGACAAAATTAAAATTCTTTTTTTCACGGTAAAAATCCTCCCTGTGCGTCTATTGTTAAAATAGTGCTCTTTACCAACAACCAATTATATATACATAAGTCCGTATCGGACTAAATTTTAATTTTTCCGGAAAGAAGCAGGATGGCTAAGTTAAAAGTTCCATATACAAGGCGTAGTGGTTTTTCAGGCTCGAAATTATACAGTTAGTATCTTGAGTGCCTGAAAAACCGATACAACGCCGTAGATGGGACTTTTTAACGACGCCATCAGTCTTTTAATACAACAAACTTACCATCTTCAACCGTTAATATCGCAAAGTCGTCTTTGTCCAGACCGCAGTGATCTTTTTCTGAATATTCAAAGCCACCGCCAACACCGACAAATTTGGTGTTTTCAAGTTCATCACGGATTTTTGCCGAATCATCTCCGACCTTCTTAAGCGCGTTTACGACCATCCACAGGGCATCATAGGCGTGACCGCCAAATGTACTGACATGTTCGTTATACGTTGACTCATACGCTTTTTTATAAGCACCAAGAACCGGCTTTTGGGGTTGATCATCAGCCAGCGTATCCACTGCCATGATTCTGCCGGCCGGGAAAATACAGCCTTCAGCCGAATCACCGGCAGCTTCGGCATATTTGATATTTGCAAATCCGTGGCTCTGGTACAAAGGAATGGTCATCTTCAGCTGATGCATGTTTTTGGAAACAATTGACTGGGCTGGAACAATCGACCAGTTAATGACTGCCTGGGCATCGGATTTTCTGATACGGATTAATTGGGCGGTCATATCTGTATCTGCCGGGCTGTAAGTTTCATCAGCAATAATTTGAATGCCGTAATCAACGGCAATTTGTTTCAGCTGTTCCCGTCCGGCAGCGCCGAATCCGGTGGTACCGGTCACAATGCCGACCTGTTTGATGCCGTTGGCATTCATATGTTCAAAAATATTTCGTGCGGCATCACTGTCATCCGGGCCGACTTTAAAAATCCATTTTCGTTCTTCCGGCGGAGTGGTAATTACAGCGGCTGAAGCACAGGAAATCATCGGAATCTTTGCCTGAGTGACCACTGGAATGACAGCCATCGATGTGCCACTTCTGGACGGCCCGATGATGGCGCATACTTTATTCTTTTTAATCAGCTTTTTAATGGCATTGACTGCACGGGTATTATCACCCTGAGTATCTTCAATATGCAGAACAAGGGGATGACCGTTAATACCGCCGGCATCATTAATTTCCTTTGCTATCATTTCAACGGTGTTCCGTTCGGGTTCACCCAGCCAGGACGCTTTTCCGGTTACAGCAAACGCGCACCCCACATGGTATGCTGCCGGGTTTGCGTAAATCGTTGAAGCTGAAAATAACATCACCACACATAAACAAGCTAAAAGTAGAATTCGTTTCAAAATCGGAACCTCCATTTTTTTCAGTCACCAGATAAATAAATATAATTCTTATATAGTCAGTAATGTTTTTTGCTCAATCACGTTAATATCATTTTCCAACAGGGCTTCAAGGGCCTTGTCCGTATCATCAAAATAAAAAATGATAATCGCCTGGTCCATATTCTTTTCCACAAACGCATACATGTATTCTACATTTAAGCCGGCATGTTCCATAATCGACAACAGGTTGCCAAGGGCGCCGGGGGTATCCGGAATCGCCACAGCTATGACTTCCGAAATCCTGACAGTAAACCCGTGATCGATAAGCGTTTCTTTTGCTTTTTCAGTATTATTTACGATCAGACGTAGAATCCCAAAATCCGATGTGTCCGCCAGCGACATGGCCCGGATATTGACGCCTGCGTTGCCAAGAGCAGTGGTAATTTTAGCAAGACGTCCGGATCTGTTTTCGATAAAAACTGAAATCTGTTTTGTTTTCATAGCACCAACAGGTTTTTAAATTAACAGTTTAATTAAATAGGATACGGCATGGCTTTTAGCCCGACTGTTTCATCCATCCCCAGCATTAAATTCATATTCTGTACTGCCTGACCGGACGCGCCTTTGACCAAATTATCAATAACAGACATCATGATAATCCGATCTTTGTCTTTTTCCAGGACAAATCCGATATCACAAAAGTTGGTTCCCCGGACATTGGCGGTATCAGTGGCAATACCATGATCATAGATTCGAACAAACGGACAGCCTGAATAAAAATCCGCCAAACAGTTATGAATTTCATCCGGCGTAACACTTTTCTTCAGACCAGCATAAATGGTTGATTCCATTCCCCGCGACATGGGTAAAAGATGCGGGATAAATGTAATATCAACCGGTTTTCCGGCAGCAGCGGTCAGGATTTCATCCATTTCCGGCTTGTGCCGGTGGCCCGTTACTTTATAGGCTTTAAATGATTCAGTGATTTCACAAATATGGGTTGCCAGTGAAAGTGAGCGCCCGGCCCCGCTGGCTCCTGACTTTGAATCCGCAATAATGGTTGAGACATCGATTAAATCTGATTTTAAGAGTGGATACAGCGGCAGAATCACGCTGGTGGGGTAACATCCCGGATTGCCGACCAGATCGGCATTTTTGATCTGATCCGTAAACACCTCTGAAAGACCATATACCGATTGTGACAAAAGATCTTTTGATGTGTGGAGTTGATACACTGCTTCATATGTTGCCGGATCTGAAAACCGGAAGTCCGCAGAAAGATCAATAATCTTTTTGCCGTTTTTAAGCAGGTCCGGAACAAACGCCATGGGCAATTTATGCGGCAGCGCCAGAAAAATGACGTCTGTTTTACTGCAGATACTGTTGTTGTCAAATACTTCACAGTTGAGATCGATCAAACCTTTCATTGCCGGGTAAATGGTTTCAAATGGTTCACCGGCATACTGGCGGGAAGTCAATACCGTCAGGCTTGCATCCGGATGGCCCGCAATAATGCGAACAAGTTCAGCCCCCGCATATCCTGTTGCTCCGACAACACCGACCCTGATCATTAGCCTGTCCTATTTCGTATCATTATGAATAAATTGAAGAAATTTGAATTCAAAATTCATCAACTGTTTAATTTTCAGAACTGTATTGTAAATTATTTCATATGAGTTATCAGACGTTGGATTGATTTTCAAGTAGATTCATTTGCTCTTTGAAACAACTACATAGAAACAATGTCAACGATGAAGGGCTTTAAGTCATTTAATCTGATAAAAAATTTTTGCTAAAAAAATTTGACCGGGAAAAATTTTTTTGTTATTTTGCCTAACAAACGTTTGGTTGATTAATATAATTTTAAATATTTCAAGGGGCGGCGCATGTTAAAGAAAAAAATTATTTTTATGCCGGCATTGATTACCGGCCTTCTTTTCATATTGGCCATAACGGTTCATGGAGAAGATCAAAAGGAAAAACAAACAACACCCATTACCATAAGTACGGTCAAATCTCAAACCATATTAATTACCGAAGAATCAGTTGGGCGCATAGAAGCCAGGTTTGCACCGCTGGTTTCAGCCGAAGAGACCGGATTAATTGTCGAGATCTTTGCGGAAACCGGCCGGCATGTCGTGGCTGGCGATATGCTGGTCCAAATTGACAACCAGGCCTATTGTCTTGCAGAAGATGCCAGAAAAGCCGAGGTTCAACGGCTTGAAGCCCTGATTGCCAACCAGAAAAAAACCGTTGAAAGATACCGTAACCTGCTGGCCAAAAAATCGATCCCCCAGGACCGGATGGATACTGCAGATATGAATCTTGCCGCATTAAAAGTTCAGCTGGATGCTGCAAACGCCGGTCTTGCAGATGCAACCCGCCGCAAGGGAAAAACACAATGCGTCGCCCCGATATCCGGCTGGATTGAAAAACGATTCGTTACCACCGGTGATTTTGTTAATACGGGAAAACCGCTGTTTAAAATCACCAGTGATGAAAACCTGCGTATTGTTTTACCTTTTCCGGAGTCCGTTGCATCAAAGTTCAAAAAAGGTCAGAAAGTTCTGCTCAATACGCCGACCACGCCGGATATTCCCGTTGAAAGCACAATTTCTAAAATACGGCCTTCAGTCAATGTCAGCAACCGGGCAGTTGAAATCATCGTGGATATCGACAATCCCGGATCATGGCGCCCCGGCGCTTCCATCAATGGCACGGTTATCATTAATGAACAGCCGGATACCAATATGGTGCCGGACAAAAGTGTTATCCGCCGTCCGGCCGGAGACGTTGTATACGTGATTGACCAAAATATTGCCAGAGAACGAAAAGTGATCACCGGCCTCCGGATTGACGACTTCCTGGAGATTGTCAATGGTCTCAGCAAAGGCGATGTCATCGCAGTTTATGGTGCAAACTACCTGACGGACAATGCCCTGGTTCAGGTGCAGGAGAACAACTAATGAATATACCGGAAATATCCATTAATCGTTATGTATTTGCTTTTATGCTCAGCGCGGTGATCGTATTATTCGGCATTGTCAGTTATAACCGAATCGGTATAGACGAGTTTCCGGACATTGATGTTCCGATGATTACGATCACCACCACCCTGATCGGCGCTGACCCGGATATTATTGATTCCACGGTGACAAATATTATTGAAACCGCGGTCAACAGTACACCGGGAATTGAACACATTCAATCCAAATCCGCACCCGGTTTTTCAGTTGTCATGATTAACTTTCAACTGAGCAAAGACATTGATGTGGCCTTTAATGAAGTGCAGACAAAAATCAACCAGGTGCTCCGCGATCTTCCCAAGGATGCGGACCCTCCGATCATTGCCAAGGTTGAATTCGGCACCACCCCTATTTTGTGGCTGACCCTGCAGGGGGACAGGACGCTTCAGCAGCTCAACCTGTATGTCAAAAATATCCTAAAAAAACGTCTGGAAAACATTAACGGTGTCGGTGAAGTCCGTGTGGGCGGCGAAAGAGAACGAAACATCCGCATCAATCTTCAACCGGACCGGATGGCAGCCCTGGCTATAACCATACCGGATATTATTTCCGCATTTAAAAGAGAACATATCCAGATGCCTGGGGGATTTCTTGTGGGAGGCAACAGGGAAGACCTGGTAAAACTGGATATCGAATTTCATAAACTTGAAGACATTAAAAAACTGATCATTGCCTATCGAAACAATGCGCCGTTGCGCTTAAGCCGGGTTGCAGAAGTTGAAGACGGCCTTGCCGATTATCGTCAGATTGCCCGGTTTAACGATCAACCCTGTGTCAGTCTCGGGATTGTAAAAGTGACCGGCTCCAATTCGGTGGCTATTGTCGAAGCAGTTAAGGATAAACTTAAAAAGGATATTATCCCACAATTGCCGCCGGGGCTTGAAATTAAAATCGCGTCCAACGATGCCGACTTTATCGAGGAATCGGTCCAGGCGCTCAAGGAACACCTTCTGCTCGGGACTTTATTTGCCGCCCTGGTGGTTTTTGCATTTTTAAAAAGCCTTCGATCCACCCTGATCATATCGGTTGCCATTCCGGTTTCCCTTTTAGGCGCGATCATGGTCATGTATTTTTCAGGTTATACGTTCAACAAAATGACCATGCTCGGCCTGCTGCTGCTGATTGGAATTGTGGTGGATGATGCCATTGTTGTTCTGGAAAACATTTTCAAACAAAGAGAACTCGGTGAAGTCGACCCGAAAACAGCCGCTTTGACCGGTACCAACCAGGTGGTTTTTGCCGTTCTTGCGGCAACGTTTGCCCTGGTCTGTATTTTTGCCCCGGTGATTTACATGAAAGGGATCATTGGAAGATTTTTTCAGGCATTTTCCGTGGTGGTCACCGTCGGTGTTCTGGTATCCCTTTTTGTGTCCATTACCCTGACCCCGATGCTGTGTTCTCGCTATCTGGTGGTTAAAACCCAGCATGGAAAACTGTATCAGATATGGGAAAAGATGCTCCAGTCCCTGGAGTGGCTCTATGGCAAGGCGCTGTTTTTCTCACTGAATTTCCGCTGGATTGTTGTCGTCATAACCATCGCCATCGTCTATATTGCCCTGCCCCTTTTCGGGCAGCTGGGAAAAGAATTTATGCCAAATGAAGACAAGGGACAATTCAACATTACATTTAAAACCCCGCTTGGATCCAGCCTTGATTATACCAATGACCGGCTGACGGAAATTGAAAAGATACTTCAACAACACGAAGAAATCGAAGGCTATCTGTCGTCCATTGGTACGGACGCCACCGGTCAGGTTTCTTCCGGCACGATTTCCGTCCGCCTGACGCCTCTGGAAGGCAGAAAACTAAAGCAATACGATTTGCTCCCCATTCTCCGAAAAAAAATGGCGAAAATACCCGGCATACAGGCTTTTCCGACACCGGTTTCTGTCATCGGCGGACAACGGGGGGAAAAGCTGCAATTTAAACTAACTGGTCCGGAACTTGCCAAAGTAGCGGAATATGCAAATATACTGAATAAAAAGCTGATAACCGACCCGGATGTCGGCCAGGTGGATCTTGACTTAAAGCTTGATCTTCCCCAGCTGAAACTCATTATTGACCGGACCCGGGCGGCTGACCTGGGCATTTCCGGCCTGGATATCGCCTATGCGGTCAATGCACTGGTGGGCGGACTGGATATTGCAAAGTATAATGATGAACCGGGTGATGGTGAACGTTACGACATCCGACTCAAGGCGGAAAGCGGCCGGATTGAACAACCCCAGGATTTTCGACGGATTTATTTACGTTCCAAAACCGGAGAACTGGTCCGATTAGATACCGTGGTCAGTGTTCAAAAAATACTGGGACCGGCGGTTATTTCAAGATTTGACCTTGAATATGCCGCAGATTTCTATGCCACACCGAACGCGTCTTTGGGTGTTGCCATAAACAAAGTGATGACGCTTTCCAAAGACATCCTGCCCATCGGTTATGCCATTAAAATGACCGGCCGGGCCGAAGAATTTTCCAAAACCGTCCATTACATCAGCTTCACCTTTATCATGGCCATTTTGCTTGTCTACATGGTCCTGGCCAGTCAATTTAATTCATTTATTCAGCCCCTGGTTATTATGGTCGCCCAACCCCTGGCAATTATCGGCGGGGTTTTTGGGCTGTGGTTCCTGAATCACTCTTTGAATATTTTTTCAATGGTCGGCCTGGTACTGCTCATGGGGCTTGTGGCCAAAAACTCCATTTTACTGGTGGATATGACCAATCAGTTGCGAAACAAGGGAAAAGGAATTGATCAGGCATTGCAGGAAGCCTGCCCGAACCGGCTTCGACCGGTGCTGATGACATCTTTGACCGTCATCTTTGCCATGTTCCCTGCTGCCCTTGGCTATGGTGCCGGGGCCGACACCAACGCTCCCTTAGCCGTTGCCGTCATCGGTGGGATGCTGAGCTCCACCCTGCTGACACTCGTTGTGGTGCCATCAATGTACTCGCTGGTTGAAAACGGTTTTGAACGAATCCGTTTGCGGCATGCATTAAGCAAAAAAAGCGAAAAAAACGAAAAAGAGGACTAAGAAATATGCAAATATTGAAACGATATTCCATTTGTTTGATTTTTATACTGACAAACCTGATAATAACAAATATTGCACCGGCAGAAACCCTTGATGATGCCTGGTCAGTATCCCTTGCAAATGATCATTCATTAAAGGCAGTTGAAAAATCACTGGAGGCTGCCCGGTTTGAAGTCAGCGCCGCAAAAGGGACCCGTCTGCCGAAACTAAACCTGTATACCGGCTATACATATTTAAATGAAGAACCGGGCGCATTTTTTAACGGCAGTGAGGTCACAACCGCGGAAGATGAATTTCTGACCTATCACGCAAGATTAGCGGTTCCGATTTACACACATTTTCGAATCAGTCATGGAATCAATGCCGCCGAATCAAACCTGGAAGCTGTTGGTTATGAACAAAAAGCCCTGGAGCAGGACATTAAACTCCAGGTAGCTGAAATCTATATCGCGGTTCTGCTTTCACAAAAAGGGGTTGAAGTTGCTGAAAGTCATGTCAAGAGTTTGACCGCGATTGCTGAAGATGTACAAAACCTCTATGATCAGGGGATGGTGGCAATTAATGACCTTCTGGCAGCCCAGGTCTCTTTGGCGGATGCAAAACAAAAAGAATTAAATGTACGCAATCATCTGGATACCGCCAAATCCGCTTACAACAGGATACTGGTCCGATCCCTGGATGCGCCGGTTAAAATCGAAGCACTGGAGTTTTCCGCTCCCACGGATTCCCTTGAAAAACTTATAAAACAGGCCATTGAAACCCGCCCTGAACTGGTTGCCTTATCTAAACAGACGGAAGCCCTGGAACAAAACGCTGCGGCGCAAAAAGCGGTAACCGGTCCACAGATTCAATTGAGCGGGGGAACCGAATACACGCAAAACCGACATCAGGTCCACGAAGGATTATGGTCTGCAAATTTAAGCGTGTCATGGGATATTTTTGACGGGAACATTGCCAGACATAAAAGCAGCGCGATTTTAAAACGCGCCGGGTCGCTCAGGGAAAAACAATGGGATTTTGAATCCATGATCAGGCTTCATGTACGCGATGCATGGCTGAAAATGCAGGTTAGCAAAGAACGCATTAAAGTTGCCGAAGGCGCCTTGAAACAGGCTAAAGAGAACCTCGATGTCTCTCGAAACCGTTACCAGGAAGGCGTTGGCACAAACACCGACGTACTGAATGCTGAATCCTTGAGAATCAACAGCCGGGTCAATTATGAAAATGCGTATTATGATTATGGTCTGGCAATCATGAGATTAAAAAGGGCCACAGGAGAAATTTAATATGAGCCCGGAAAATCCAAAGGCGAATCCAAAGCCTGAACCAAAAACCAAACCAAAAACTCAAACTGACATTCTGGAAAAGGCGATCCCGCTTTTCGCCAAATCCGGTTTCACCGGGATCTCCATGCGGCAGATAGCAAAAGCGGTCGGTATGAATGCCGCTTCCCTGTACCATCACTTTCCGGATAAACAAACATTATATATTGCCGCTGTGCAGCAAGCTTTTGCCACCAGGGAATTTGTTTTATCGGAAATTTTATCAATGAAAATTCCCGTGCACGAAAAGTTACATCTTTTTCTAAAAAGAATCTGTGATTTCATGCAGAATGAACCGGACTTCAGCAGACTCATCCATCGCGAAATCCTTGATGGTGACGGGGATGAAACACGTCTGCGCTTACTGGCGGATCAGGTTTTTCAAAACTTTTTTGCCGCCGTCATCGGCCTGGCAGGGGAACTGGCGCCGGACAAAGACCCCCACCTCCTGGCCATGTCAATATTCGGCCTGGTTGCCTATCATTACCAAACCATGCCCATTCGACTGTTTTTGCCCGGCGGCAAACCGGAACACAATGAGTCAGAAATTGTGGCAAATCATGTGACGTCGTTGCTGCTGCAAGGGCTGAAAAGTAAAAAGAAACGATGACGTCCGAAGCAATGATGCACAACATCTGCATGACTTTGCTTGTTCGGCCATAATAATTTTCTTCAGGTTATATGGATTTACAAAGTCGCATTTTGGTGCATGGACTTGAAAATATTGTTAAACATATAGTTTGTATTTAAACTGCTTGTATGCCAACTATATATCAATCAGCATTGCTCAGGGTTTTAGTGGTTGAACGAAAACCCATCTGAACAATTTGTTGAGTTTTGCCCTGAGGAATGGAATCCGACATATCAGAGCGGGCTCAACCTGCCAATAAAAAAACTTTTCGTTCAGAGACAAGCTAAAAACTGCCGACCAGACAGGGAAATCTGACATGAACATTATAGAAAAAGCTGCGTCCGAAGGAAAAACAACTCTCTCGGAATACGAGTCAAAGCAGGTTTTGTCCGCCTACCAGATCCCGGTCACACGTGAATTTTTGGTCTATAATGAAAAGGATCTCATCAAAGCCGCCAGAAAAATAGGTTATCCGCTGGTTGTAAAAGGATGCGATGCCTTAATCGCACATAAGACAGAAAAAAATTTGATTCGGACAGCCATCGACAGTGAAAAAAAAGCTATAACGGCGTTTAATGATATTCAGGCCGGCATGACGGAAAACAATGCCGCTGTTATTGTTCAGGAAATGATTATCGGAAGGCGGGAACTGGTCGCAGGTCTGATCCGTGATCATCAGTTCGGTCCTTCCGTCATGTTCGGTATTGGCGGGATATTTACTGAGATCTTCAATGATGTCACCTTTCGAATCGCCCCCCTAAATAGACAAGACGCCTTTGAGATGATGGACGAAATCCGGGGCAAACGAATACTGGGTGCCATCCGAGGGATGAAGGACGTTGACCGTGAACAGTTAAGTGATATCCTGATCCGCATCGGACAAATCGGCATTGAAAACAAGATGATTCAGGAAATTGACATCAATCCCATTATCATTTCAAAAGGCAAGGGCATCGTTGTTGATGCGATGATCGTACTCGAATCTTCATAAAAACAAAAAGTATATGATAAAAAAAGCACATGAATTGATAGCGCAGCTGGACGCGATTTTTCACCCTGAGTCAGTTGCGATTATCGGACTCCCGCGGGGATTCAAGGCTGGCAAACTGTTTCTTATGGCGCTGCTGGATCTGAAATATGCCGGCCGGATTTATCCGGTCCACCCGGAAGCAAAAGAGATCGACGGGATTAGAGCCTATCAGAGCATTGAAGAAATTCCCGGAACCGTTGACCTGGCAATTATCCTGGTGCCGCACCACCGAACGCTGCCGATCGTCAAAGCGTGTGCGGCCAAAGGAGTCAAAGGAGCGGTACTATTCACCGCAGGATACAAAGAGACCGGGACGGAGGACGGACGCCGGCTGGAAGAAGCCCTGACCCATGTGGCGCATTCCTCCGGCATGCGGCTTTTCGGCCCGAATTGCATGGGAATATATGTACCGGAATCGGGCATCTCCTTCTTTCCCGGGCTTTCGAAAAAATCGGGACCGGTCGGATTTATATCACACAGTGGTTCGCTCGCCAATATTCTTGGCCGAATTGCCCCGCAAAAGGGTATTTACTTCAGCAGCGCTGTGAGCCTGGGGAATGAATGCGATATTTCCAGCGCTGACATGCTTGCCTATTTAGGAAACGACCCGAAAACCGGTGTCATCGGCGCCTATTTGGAAAGCATCCGAAATGGACCTTATTTTTTGGAGACCCTTAAAAATGCGTCTGAAAAAAAACCGGTCATTCTCTGGAAGGTCGGATTAAACCCGGAAGGACAAAAAGCCGCGACTTCTCACACAGGCGCCCTGGCAAGTCAGAAACATATATGGGAAGCGGTTGTACGACAAGGGGGCGCTATTTCGGTTAAAGGATTTGATTTTTTAACAGATGCCCTGATGGGTTTTTCCATGCTTCCGGTCGGTATCGGTGATCGGATAGCCATTTTATCAGGCCCCGGAGGGATGGCTGTGGCGGCGGCCGAAGCCTGCGGTGACGAAGGATTAACACTGGCGAGACTCTCAGACAAGACGCATTTAAAATTATCCGATTTTGTTCCGCAAACCGGCACGAGTCTCTCAAACCCTGTGGATGTCGGGCTGACAGCCTCTCTGGAAATGGAAATCTATATCCGGGCCGCGCGTGCTCTGGCGGCGGACCCGGGTGTGGATGCCGTGGTCGTAATCGGGGTTGGGCTGGACCGGAAAACAAACGAATTATATACGGAATCCATGATTCAGGCGCATCGGGAGTTTGGAAAACCTTTTATCATAGTGAACATACCCGGGTTTGATTCGGATCTGGCACATAAGTTTTGCCAGGCAGGGATACCTTTTTTCGAAACCACTGAACGGGCCATGTCCGTTTATGCGATGGTGAGACGATATCAAATCTTTCGCCAAAAAAGAGCTTAAACCGCTTCTCTGCTTTAATACTCTTTCGCCCCTGGTAAAACACCCATCAAATATTTTACGTTATCAATAAAGTTTTTACTTCCTACAGCGATGCTCCTGCTCCATTTTTCGTCGCGGCAATTATCATCATTTCAGGCGCAAATAAATGATTACTGCATTTCGATATCTAAATTTGCCCTCGATTGTGCCTATTGAACTAAAATTAGAATAAATGTGTTACTTAAACAAACGAATTATTGACACAATTTTAGTTTTAAAACAATAGTAGAAATAAAAAATACTCAAAATCGGGGTTCTATATGTGTTGAGAAAAGACATCCAAGAGTATAGAAAAAAACAATTACCGCCTCTTTCGGAACTTTATGCGACTCCCCTTTGCCACTTTCTTAGACGATTGACGCAACTCGCCGCCACCCGGAGGCAGGACATTTTTGTCCTCAGAAGCGACAAATATAAAACGGGACTGGGTTTTACTCCCCTTGTAGGCAGGGACCCTGAAACGGGTTACCTGAAAACCGCAGCTCATCAGGAGCTTTTCGAATTTCTTGCTCGGTTCAGCCGACCAAACCGCCAGACACCCCTGTTTGCGAAGTACGCGCTGACACGCCTGAATGCCTTCCTGACCGTATAGACGGCGGTTCCCTGAATCGGTCATTGCGGCAGGACCATTATCTATATCCAGCAGGATGGCATCAAATTTGCTTTTAGAACGTGAGATAAGCGCGACGATATCGCCCGTCTGAACATCCACCCGATCGTCTTCCAACGGGTGGCCGTTGAGTTGACCCAGGAACTCACGATTCCATTCGACAACGGGACCCAACAGTTCCCCCACCACCACTTGAGCGCAGGGGTTGAGCATGTCAAGCGCCTGACGCAAGGTGTAGCCCATACCCAATCCGCCAATGAGTATGCTGGCCGATTTGCAGCCAAGCAGATGCGCACACCCCAGCCGGGCCAGTTCCAGTTCCGACTCATGGTGAAGACTGTTCATCAATTCCTGACCGTTGATATTGATCGAGAAATCACTGTCATGCTGATAAAGCTCTATCTCGCCACCGTCCGGGGTCCGGGCGGTGGCTATTTTTATTCTTGGTTTCATGGTATTATCCTAGTAGTGCAAAGAATTCAGAGGACAGAAGTCAGGAGCCAGTTGGAATTGGACTTTTTACAAAGCCACCCGGATAAAGTTTCTGATTATTTGAACTACTTCTGCCGGTTTTTCCAAGGGAGAAAGATGCCCGGCTTCCGCAATGACTGCCAATTCAGATCCGGGGATGTTCTTATGCAAATACTCACCGTACTTGGGCGGCGTGATATTGTCCTCATCACCCACAACCACCAGCACTTTTGCCTTTATCTCGCCCAGACGGTCCATCACATCAAACTGATCACAGGCGGTAAAATCTTTTAACGCCACGTCTGATTTTGTTACGGCAATATTATTCATTATTTCTTTAATTTTTGCTTTGTCACTCTTATTGGAGACCGAAAAATCAACCGCTAAATCAAGATACTGGGAATAGTCTTTTTCAATGCTTTCAAAAATAAACGGAAATACCTTCAAACGGGCACCTGTATTCATCAGTATGGCCGCCTTAAAAATATCCGGCTTTGTGATCAACAGCTCCAGGGAAACCGCCCCGCCCATGCTTAACCCGCATAAAATGGGGTTTGGTGCCTGTATCTGTTCAATCAAATGCGCCACGGATGCCGCGCAATCGGAAATCCGTTCACAGGCCAGTCCTTTTGAATCCTTATGGCCGGGCAGATCAATGGCGATGGTATTGACAATATCAGACAAATCCTCAACCTGGGCTGCCCAGAATCCCTTGGATAACGCCGCACCGTGAATAAATATCAAAGACGGTTTATCCGGCGCAAGCGGCCAGTTTCCTGCTAAAATACCAAAATCTTCTATAATCAGTTTTTCCATGTTATTCCCCATACATATCAGTTATCAGCTTGCGTAATTGAGCGGCTTTGATCTTTGATAATTTATCGATTCTTTTTTTCAATCTCTGTTTGCTAATGGTGCGTATTTGGTCAACTGCGATTTCAGCCTTTTTATTTGCACATTTAATCTGGAGTCGGGTTCTCCATTGTGGGTGCAGCTTTGAGGTTAAGGGACATACGACAACAGTTTCTAAATATTTATTCATTACATCTTGGCTAATTATCACAACAGGACGTATTTTTTTTATTTCGCTTCCCATCGCAGGATTGAGATCAGCAAAATATACTTCGTACCTTTTAATATTCAAAGTCTTCATCCTCCAGCCCGTCAAGAAGCGCTGTGTCAAAATCGTCCCAATCTTCTTTTTCGTCAGCCATGGCTTTATACGTATCTTCCCAAGAAAGTTTATTGTCGTCTTTCTTCCGAAGAAGCAGTCCCCTGTCTGTTTCTTCAAGCAAAAGGGAGTTATTAAGATCATATTTCTGAAGGAGTTCTTTGGGTATGCGAACCCCCTTAGAATTTCCAATAGGGACAAGTTTAATATCCCTTGCACGTATTTGTTTTTCCATAGTTATTGTTCCTTAAATTATTATTGAGCTTGTGGTGTAATTATTGTAATTACATTTATAAATAAAGTCAAGCTTAGAATAAAATAGCATGAGGCCTGTATAATATTAAAATAAACGATATTTCGTACAACAAATCATTGAACGTGGACGCCTAGTGTCTCGTCAAGGATGAAATGGCGCAAGATTGCGCCGTAATTTTTTGTGCCTGCAAGGCACGACTCGAGGAGCATAGTGGGCTACGCGACTCAAGTCGTAACAACGCAGGCGCGAAAATGGACAAGCAATATGCGTCAGTTCAGAGTTGACGAGACACTAATTCTGTGCGGCCTTAAACTGGCTGCACCGGGTAAATACCTTTGATACATCCAATTCATCATCATGTTCAATAATCGAATATTTGGGAGAGATTGCTTTTAAGGGATCCATAAACACAGACCGGTCCACCCTGTTGAGAAACTCCCATTCCAGGCAGTTGGCCGGCGGCAGCAAATCCGATTTTGTCAGAGATATGTGCAAATGGGGTAACAGAATTTGCTTTTTATTTTCAAACCCTGAAATTTTTGCAAATACCTGCCCTTGTTTAATTTCATCCCCGATTTTCAGATTTTTACCCGGATTCAGGTGCCCAAACAGCGACAGCAGTGCCGGTTGATCCGGATCATCGAAACAATGACTGGTGATGACTGTTTTTCCGAGAAAATCTTCTGTGATATGTTCCACCCGGCCATCATAGAGCATGGGGACTTTAACAGTTTCATCCAGTCGGAAGTATTCATTGCGGGTGTTTGTAAAAAAACACAGATCCAGTCCTTCGTGTAAAGACCTGCGAATCCCTTTGGTTCCCCACCATTTTTTTTCCGAACCAAACATCATGCCCTGAAATAAAATAAACCGGTCAAAATCACACGCATTCAGTTTATTTATGCGGATCAGATAAGATACAAATTTTGATTGTGGCAAATGTTTCATAATTGTTGATCCGGTAAGAAGCCAGATTTAAATGGCAAAGAAAAAAGCTTCACCATTCTTATGAAAATTGGCAAGGCGCACAAATTCGTCAGGAATGAGGCGTAGCATGCCTACCCCCCCCCCCCCCCCCCCGCGAAAGAATGCAGACGAAGAATGCAGTGCAACACAGAATTTGGACTTTTTACGAAGCCATCATTATTAAATAGAAGACTGATATCTGGCGGCTTCTTTTGTGTTCCCCAATGCAGTGTACAACTCATAAATCCTCTGATAATAATCGTCTTTACTGTCCGGATCTTCCTGCAGGATAGATAAATAAAGATCAAGCAGTTGAGAAGATCTTTCACCGCATGCAAAACAAAGCTCCGCATATCTTCGCAGAACAAACGGATCGGTCCTGACGCCACACTTGGTACAACCGTTAAGAATCTGGGCGTAAATATCACGGGCCCTCTCCAGATCACCCATTGCCTCATATGTCTTGGCCAGTGACCGGGTAATAATCTCATTTTGCCCGAAGCTGTTTTCACAGGCAAGAAACAGGGACTCAGCGTCAGCGTATCTTTTCATCTGATAATATGTTTCCCCCAGAAGCATCCGGACAGGAAATGTTTCTTTTAATGCGCCCGGGCATTGCTCAATAAGCGCAACCGCGTCATCATGATTTTTAGTCACCCAGTAAATGTCGCAAAGCACCTGGTATGCCCGAACCTCCTGGTCATTTACTTCGATAAATTCCTCAAGCAGCTTCCGGGCCCGGTCATATTGGCCCAGGTTCACCAATGCGGTTGAAAGTTCCAGCGGGATTAAAGGCTGTTCAAGTCCAGACCCATTTATTGAATCCGTAAACTTTTCCACGGCCACTTCAAAATCACCATTATTTAGCGCAATAAATCCCTGTTTAAATGCCTGATCATAGCTCAGATAAATTTTTCTGATATCTTTGGGCAGGGCATTGCACAGAATTGAAAAATATTCTTCATCACTGTCTATTTCTTCGGCAGTCGGAAATGGTTCTGATCCTGAACTAAACATTTTTGTATCATCCGGATCATTTGATGCAAACGCCTGATGCAGTTTTTTTAATGTGGTTTTAACCTCTTCCTTTAAATTAACATTTTCCGTTAATTCGAAAGCCAGTTCCAGTAAATCTTCAGCTTCGGTATAATTTTGAGACGCAATCAGGTGCTCGCTGTTCTGCTGATGAGCCAGCGCAAGGGCTTCCTTTGAATTTTTAATTTTTTCATAAAGGCGCTGGATCAGATTCTCTTTTTCCGGAAACCTGCTTTCAGTTTTGTTGAGTGCTTTTTCATATTCAATTTTCGCAGCGCCGAATTCTTTGACTTTAAAAAAGTTATCTCCAATCAGTTCTATCTCTTCCGGTGCTTTACCGGTTAAAAAGCTGAACAACCCCATTTAAACACTCCTGTATGATTTTAGTTTGATGTAATTATAATTTCATGCTATTAAAACAATAATCAATAAACGAATGAGAAATTAAGTCTTCAGAAGAAAGCCCGTAAAAATTTTTGATTTTAAACCATTCCCGATGGGAATTAAAGGGTCAAAAAAGGATAAATATGTTTCAATTACTACTATTTACCGGAAGTATTATCGCCTTTATCATCGGCGGACTGGTGGTATTAATCGGTATTGGTGCAATTACAGGCTGTGCCGGCGGCCTGATCGTTATGATGGCCGGCGGAATTGTCGCATTTTTAGGCGTCTGGTCTGCAATCGCCTTCTTCCTTCCATTGCCGGAAAATATCCCGTCAAAAGCCGGGGTAATCAACCTGATCAAACATGATGGGAAATGGAAGTAAAACCCCGGTTCCAGAGTGCCCGGCTTTAAATTATCCATAGAAGAAATTTCTCTAAAAACCCGGGAAGTTTGAAGTTGAAAGTGAGCTAAAGTGCCTAAAGTTAATGGTATACCTACGGCATTATCTGTTTTTATTAAAAATGATTGTGCGCTTAGCGCAGTCATAAACTTTAGGCGCTTAAAACTTTAGGCACTTCAGGTCACTCATTTTCTTTTATCAGGCAAAACCTCTGACCTGGCCTTAAGACTCATGCCCTCTGGTATTTATTTCTTCTCCAGTTCCTTAACTTTTCGGGTTAGTGCGGTCACTCGTTCGGACAGCTCATTCACCTGATCTTTAGACGACAGGTTCATCACTTTAAGTCCTTCAGAGACCCGCTGATCGATATTGTCAATTATCCAGGACTTCAGGTTATTTGCAAAACCCATAATCTCATTTTTTAAATTTAAACCTTCCGATTCTGAAATCTCCTTATCGTTAACCAGGCTGTTAACCAGTTTTTCTATTTCATCTTTTGACATGGTTAAAGCACTTTGCCACAGGGAAACATACTTTTTACCATAACCGAAAAGCGTGCCTCTGCCTTTACGCAACATCTGCATCAGCACCCGTGACGGCACTGCTTTATCTGTACCTGAATCTTCTCTTGCCAGGAGCTGAGAAACGATAGAAGATGTCAGATCATCGCCTGTTTCATTATCAATAATTGACACCTCTTCACCGGACTTAATCAGAACTGCAAGTCGATCCATTGTCAGATAACGCTTATCGGTTGTATCATAGAGCTTTCGATTGGCGTATTTTTTTATCAAATGCATACACCCTCCTGAAAAAACATTTTATCTCTTAAAGTTAAAATCCATAAAATATTAATGATAAAATAGCTAAAACGCAATCCGGAACAACAAAAAAAGTCTATAAAATCACGGATATCTCCGGTAACCGGTATAAACGAATATGACGCTGCGCGTTATAAGTGTCAAGCTTTTTTAACCTTTTTGATTTTTTAAACCTAAATTTTCAGATTGCATTCACTATTATCCTCTGATAATAAATGAAAATATACCGTTTAAAATTTCTAAGGAGGCATGCAATGAAAAAACAGGTTGAAATCATGTCAAGTATTGACAATTTCTGGCTTCACATGGATCACCCAACTAACCTGATGGTCATTACAGCATTTCTTCAATTTGACGAACCCCTGGACTTTGACCGTCTGGTTGAAACTATCAAAAACCGGTTGCTGTGTTACGATCGTTTTAAAAAACGGGTAGTCCGCCCCATCAGCGGCGTGGGGAATGCTGTCTGGGAACTGGATCCCAAATTTGATATTCGTTCGCACCTGCATCGTATTGCGTTACCGTCTCCCGGGAACAAGGAAGCGCTCCAGGAACTCATCAGCGATTTGACCGCAACCCCGCTTGACCCGACCAAACCGCCCTGGCAGGCCCATTATATTGAAAATTACGAGGGCGGCGGGTCCGTATTATTTATTCGCATCCATCACTGTATCGGGGACGGCATTTCATTGATCCGTGTTCTGCTTTCCACGGCAGACTTAGAACCGAATGCCATGTGGACCGACACGGTCGATGAATTAAAAGGTGAAAAAGAAGACTCCAATTTTTTTTCGCCTTTTGAAAAAACGTTTAAAAAAATCAACCGGGCAAAAAAACGGGCCTTCAAAGTCAGCGATTTTATTTCCAAAGAAATCGAAGCCAGTATTGCCAACCCCTCACACATTATCAAACGCGCAAAACTGGTGGGCAAATACGCTGTTGATGCCACCGCGGTGATCAGCAAAATCCTGATTATGCCGGCGGACAAAAAAACCGTTTTTAAAGGCGAACTTGGCATCCGAAAAAGCGTTGCGTTCAGTAACCCCCTTCCGGTTCCTGATATTAAAGTCATTGGCAAGTATTTTAACGCCACCATTAACGACATTCTCGTATCAATGGTGACCGGAGCCCTGCGACGATACCTGCAGCAATCCAACAACCTGGTGGGTGATCTGGACATTCGGGTGGCGATGCCGATCAATATCCGCCCGCTGGAAGATGAAATCACGCTGGGCAATCAGTTCAGCCTGATACTCGTTTCGCTGCCGGTGCATATCGATGATCCGGTGCTTCGGATCCGGGAAGTACAGCGCCGCCTAAATGATTTGAAAGAAGCCCCGGATGCAGCGATTGCTTATGTCTTGTTAAATGCGCTCGGCATTTCATCCGCCAAACTGGCCAAAACCGCCGCTACCATGTTTGCCAACAAAACAACGGGTGTCTTCAGCAATGTGCCGGGTCCCCGACAACCATTATTCTTTGCCGGCAAAGAAATTAAAAATATCATGTTCTGGGTTCCCCGTATCGGCGGACTGGGTCTCGGGATCAGTATTATCAGCTATAATGGAAAAGTTTCTTTAGGAATCGCCACGGATACCGGGCTTGTGCAGGACCCGAAAACAATTTTAGACAATTTTGAAAATGAATACCGGATGCTGCTTGGCATGTACCGGGCCGGCCAGATTGAAAAAGACCCCCTGATTATCAATGACCGGTTCCAGGATACGGCTAAAATTACCAAGGAAGAAACCAAAGGTGGTACGATTCAGGCAATTCGCTGCAAAGCCATCACCCGAAGCGGCTCCCAATGCCACAACCGGGCGGCAACCGACTCCCTGTACTGCACGATTCACCAGAACAAATATGAAAGTTTTGCAGACCTGAAACCAGAATCCGGCAAAGAAAGCAAAAAAGACAATAAAGCTTCGGCCGGATAAATAAAACGGATAAATAAACCGAAATAAACGATATATCGAGAATATTTAAAAGACGAATGCGAAGAAATTTTTCTTCGCATTCGCCTTTTTTCAGGCTAAAAATTTCATACCGGCACTATTTTCATTCAAACAGTCGGGACAAACGATATAAATCATCCAGACTCACGATTTCGCTATCCGAAAATGGAATCTGCAAGACATTATTCCCTGACCCTGTTTTCTCAATCAGATGATTAACCGACCGGGCATCATTTTTCGCCATTTTCAAAATATTGTTATGGACCGATATCAACTTTTCCTTCAATTCCGGATCAATTCGTGTGCCTGCAAATACCTTATCTGAATCAAACCCCTGTATTTCCGTGTTCGAATTTGAAAAGTTCACCCGGTTTATAATAAATCCCCCAAACGGCATCTCGTTGAGCAGCAGTTTCTCGCTTAGAAAGATGGCTTCATCCATTGGCAGGCGTTGAGGTGTTGCAACAGCCAGGAACAGAGTCTGGTTGCCGGCAAGCAATTCTTTGACCGCGGTTGCGCGTCGGCTGAAACCTTCAAACATAATATCATCCCACAATTGCATAAATCCGGCAAAATCATCTAAAGCCTGTTTTCCAAGCACCTTGCTGACACCCTTTAAAACCGGCGATGCGAGGATGTTCAAGAAGCGGATGCCCCACTTTCCGGCCTTTAGATAGGGTTTAAACATCCTCATAAAAAAATTGTGACCAAGAATATTCAGCATCCTCTGGGGTGCTTCCAGGAAATCGAGTGCCCGCCGGCTGGGGGGTGTATCCAGAACAATCAGGTCATATTGATTCTGATTGAATATTTCATAGAGCTTTTCCATTGCCATATATTCATGGGATCCTGCCATATTGTTCGATAGATGCTGGTAATACCTGTTTTTGAAAATTTTTTTCTGGAATTCAGGAGGTGCGTACCGGGCGATTAATTGATCAAATGTGTGTTTGGCATCCAGCATCATGGCATACAAACCTGCATCAGGAGTTGCTGAGTCCTTACAGACGATGAGGTTTTCAACCGGAACCCGCTGCGCATCCACATCAAATTTTTTCAAACCAAGCGAATCCGCTAAACGTTTTGCCGGATCAATCGTCAAAACAATTGTTTTTTTACCGGACAACGCACCATATAAACCGATGGCAGCAGATATTGTCGTTTTTCCGACACCCCCGCTGCCGCAGCATACAATAATTTTAGGACCATCCGGGTCCTTGATGCAACTTAACATACCGGTCATAGATATTTTTTTCGGAATATTATTTAATTGATGACTGAGCCGAAGGCAAATACCTTATTCTGCATTCTGACTTCTGTATTCCTTACCGGATTGATTCCGGCAAAGCCTCGGGGCTCAGATCTGGCCTTGAAGACCAGGTTCTCAAGATTCAAATAAAAAACGATAATTCTTGAATTTGATTTATTGTCAAATCATTTGTATAGCAAAATGGAATTTCCTGCACGTGGCCGTTTGCTTTTGCATAAATTTCTTCAATATGCTTTAATTGATCGATTCGCCGACGGTTTAAAATCCTGGCAGATGCGATAAGCTTGCTTACAGCGGAGAAAGAAAAATCCCAGTCACTGCTTTCAATAGATTCAATCAGTTGCAAATCTGTCCGGTTGAAAACAGCAGGATATACACAATTGATAAATGTGGCAGCAACCGGCATATCAAGTGTATCTTCGGCCATTGAATAAAATTCAACGGCTTCATTGGCCGGAAGTTCTTCTGGAAGAGATACAAGAACAAGACTGGTTTTTTGATGGTTTTTCAGAAGATGCTGAAGGCCGCGTATCTGGTTTGCCACCGGGCCTACACGAATCATGTTGATCAATAAATCAGGCAGGCGCAGGAGGCTCATTGCATGACCGGTTGCGGGCGCGTCAACAATTATTAGATCATATGTTGCCCCGGCGTGGTTATTTTCTTCCTTTTCCCATCGCCATAAGCGGCCGAGACTCATGACCTCTTTTAAGCCGGGTGTTGCTTCAAAAAGATACTCAAACAACCTGCTGCGTACTATTTTACCGGCAATGAATCCAGGTGTGACATGCGCACGGACATAGGCTTCCAGCTCAGCTTTGGGATCAACACGCGCTCCCCATATGCTTTGCGTTAATATCCGGGGAGCTTCCGACAGGGCCTGGTCCCGGTAGAGCCTTCCAATGGAATCCGTATCTCCGATTTCCGCCAGAAGCACTTTTTTGTTCATGCGCTCCGCAGCACACGCAAGGGCAATACTGATGGTTGTCTTGCCCACCCCGCCTTTTCCCATCACAAAAATCAGTCTGCAGGAGAATAACCGTTCCAGCCAGGGATTAGCCGGTTCTCCTGAAACAGAGGAACCGGTAATGCCGGCTTTCTTACCTCCGGGAATCCGATGTCCATCTTTGTTCTCGGATGACATTTTGAAAAAACAGGAAAAATTTATATATGGTTATTTTGTCGCTTTTTTGGACGCTGCAGTTTTTTTGGGCGCAGACTTGCCGGGTTTAGCTGAACTTTTTGCTTTTTCAAGTTTTACGATTTTACTGCTTAATGACTTGATCTTAGACGTAAGATCCAGCACCTGATCCCTGTTGGCAAGGTTCATCCTGTTGAGCACTTCATTAATCCGATGGTCAATATTCTTTGTAATCCAGTTTTGAATATTATCGCGATATTTTAGTATTTCTTTTTTCATCTTTGTTGCTTCAAATTCTGAAATCTTGTTATCTTTGACCAGCAAATTAACGACTTTGTCGACCTCCTCCTTGGACATGGTCAACATTTCCTGCCACATGGAGGCATATTTTTTACCATAATCAGACAATGTATCGCCGCCTTTTCGGAAAAGCTGTACGATAAAACTGGCGGAATCCTGTTTTGTCTTTTTAGAGGCTGCTTTTTTCGCTTTGGATTTCTGCTTACCGGATTTTGCATCCTTGGCCTTGATCTGTGAGACGACCCCTTTGGTAATGTCCGTTCCGGACTTTGTATCAACGATTTTGATCTTTTTTCTGGAACGAATTAATTCAGAAATCTGGGAGCGTGTGATGTAATTTTTTGTAACGGTATCGTAAAATCGACCATTGGCGTATTTTTTTATCGTATACATCCGGACCTCCTTTTGCGTACATTAATTCAAATTAATTAAAAATGTATTTAAAAAAAATTTGCTTAACCATATCATAAAAAAACTAAAAACAAAATATCGGATACATTATTTAATTAAAACGGCGGCCCACTCTGAGTCTGAGCCGCCGTCATATGATATTTTTTTAAGCAGCCTTCTGTTTTTTCAGTATTTCAATGTTTGTATTTAATGCCTGCATGGCCAGGGTCAGTTTTTCTATTTCGCTTTTGTTCGGCATATTGACAATGCCCGGCAGAGAATTCAGGCTTTCAGAGACTTTCTTTTCAACCGTTTCCACCATAGGGATTTTATACATAAACTTTTTACCGTTATCCACGACTTCATCAAGTTTTTTAAGGGCGTCCTTTTCTAAATCACGGCCTTTTTCCAGAACATCGTCAATGGTTTCGGAAACCTTTTTATACGGGCCGTCAAAATATTCTTTGCCTTTTTCAAGGTTTTTTACAACGAATTTCTCATTGTATTCCTTGATTGTCTCTTTACCCTTTTCAATATTTTTGGAAACGTATTTTTCATTGTACTCTTTGAAAGTTTTCTTTCCCTTTTCAATGGTTTCTGCCAGGTACTTCTCATTGTAGTCTTTGATTTTTTCTGTGACAGCATCAGACGCTTTCTGAATTTTTTCCACGATCACATTGTTTTTTACTTCTTCTTTTTTTGCTTTTTTTTTCGCCATTGTTCTACCCTCCTGTAAGATTGTTTGTATATATTATATATTAACCCGGTTATTAACGCCTGTAACTACCTTAAAATCGAATTTTCATTATTTCAAAAGACATCGATGACGCGTTGCGTTATGGCATATATGACGCACCGCGTTATCCATGTCAAGTATTTTTTTAAAAAAATTAATTTTTTTATGCCAAACCGAATTGACATGAAAATTTCTATAGACTAAGCTGAAACATTCCAAACATTTAAAATTCAAGCGGAGGCACAATGAAACGAGCTTTAGTTCTATCCGGCGGCGGTGCCAGGGGCGCTTTTCAAGTCGGCGTCATGAAATACCTAAGTGAAATTAACTGGACACCCGATCTGATCTGCGGAACATCCGTCGGTGCCATTAATGCCGTGGCATACGGCTCCGGAATGTCAATCGACCAAATAACCCGGCTATGGCAGACTTATCGCCGGAAAAGAATGTACCGCATCACGCTGCCGATTTTATTTCGGTCATTGAGAAGCCGAAAACAATTCTCCCCCATGTCCGATACCCGGCCACTTAAAAAGTTGCTTAAAGAGCACTTACATTTTGAGGCCCTTCGATTCAGTAAACCAGAAATAATTATCAGCGTCTTGAACATGATTACCGGTCAGATTGTATATTTCAACAAACATGCCGTTAAAATAAAACACATTATGGCGGCAAGCGCTATTCCCGGCCTGTTCGGCTGGCAGTATATTGACGGTGTTCCTTATTGGGACGCCGGGCTTATGGTTAACACACCGATTGCCCCGGCACTCAAGCTTGATGCCAGGGAAATTATCGTTGTGCTGCACTCTCCGGTGGGCGCCTTTAATGCCAGAGAACCGCGCTCGCCCATGGAAGTGGCGGAACTTGTTTTTGAACATTTTCTGATCGGCTCTTATACCAACTCACTGCCTGATTCTTCATGGCAGGTAAACCCGGATGCCCATTGCCATAAAACCCCATTACCGAATTCCCCCCAGCTTCAGCTTGCCGCAAAAGGCACAAAGATTTTAACAGTTGCACCGACCCGCATGCTTGGATTTCGATCGTTGCTTAATTTTTCTCTGCGCCAGGCAAACACCCTAATTGACGAAGGGTATAATAATGCCCGGATGCAGCTGAAACCTCATTTGGATCAACCGTAAAATCCTGTGCTAAAGGATCAGAATCAGTAGCAAGCCCAGATGGCATGGTTTTGGCTTTGATAATAACCGGTAACCGGCACTCAATTCTCATTACCTTAAACATAATCTGTCTTTTTGTGAAACAGTTGAAGTGGTTTTAGCACCAAAGATTATGATTAAGTAAGATTACGGTTACAAATTTTTAAATGATTTTACATCAATATTTAAAACCATGGGAAATACCTGAAAAAAAATCGGTTTCTGGCACCGTACCCGCGTAATACATTGTGGAAAAAAGGATATGGGACACACTGGAAACGGCTGTAAACTAGGAAAACGTACAACCTGCCATGGCCGCGATTGAAAATTAAAAAAATGTACAAATAACTCAAATCCCTGTATCATCTATATACGAAAATTAACGGTTACCCTAAATTAAGGAGGTGCCTGTGCCATGAGTAAACAGAATCAGGTTATTTTCACAGATACCGGAAACGGGATCGATTTGGCGGTCAAGGAAATATTTGACCATTTTGGAGGAGTGCGCGCACTTCTAAAATCAAGCAAGGATGTCTACATTAAGGTCAACGGGGTGGATTCAAAAAAATACGCCTATACCGACCCTGAAGTTTTGCGACAGGTCATTGTGTATTTACGGGAAAACGGTGCCAACGACATTTATGTCATTGAAAACGCCACCCAGGGCAATATCACCCGCCTGGTTTTTATGGTCACAGGTATTGGAAAAGTCTGCCGGGAAACAGGGGCCATCCCGGTCTACCTGGATGAAACCCCGGCTATTCCGGTTTACCTTGAGGGGTTAAAAACTTTTATCGATCTCTCATCATTTGTATACGAACGACTCGTCGAACAGGCTGATCAGAATCTCTACATTTCAATACCAAAGTTAAAAACCCATTCCATGTCCCAGGTGACGCTTTCAATTAAAAACCAGTTTGGCCTGGTGCATCAACATAGCCGGATCGCAGATCATAATTTTAACCTGCACCAGAAATTTGCCGATATTTACCGCATTTTAAGACCTGACTTTGTTATCATTGACGCCTTGATCGCAACTAATCACGGTCATTATATTGCTGAAAAAAATGCGGACAAATGCATTGTTCCCATGGACTGCCTGATCGGCGGAAAAGATCCGCTGGCAAGCGATATTATCGGGGCTTCGTTTATGGGATTTGACATTGCAGACGTACCCCATCTCATTTTGTCCAAGCAGACAAATATCAGTTCTGCAGACATGGCTAATATTCAAATTATCAACCGTCCCCTCTATGAAGACAGAAAAAAAAATCTGACGCATGATCTATTGGAACAATTTCCGCCTGATTTGACCATTTTAAGGGGTGAAACACGATGCTGCATGGAAGGGTGCCGGAGAAACACAGAAACCATGGCGGAACTTTTCTATTGTGATCATAATGGTAAAGGAAATTTTACCATCCTGATGGGAAAAGACATCAACCCGGAGCTGGTCAATCAAATAAACACCCCGGCAGTCCACATTGCCGGCGGATGCGCCATCCAGGACTATGGTCTTGAAATGCAGCGGCGGTTCGGGAAAAAAAATGTTACCTTCAGTAACGGTTGCAACAACCTGGCGGAAACCATTCACGCAATGTGCAAACACATGAAAGTCAACCCGATCAAGCTTTCCGCGACCAACCCTTTGTTTGCTTTAACCGCCCTGGCAAAGGCGAAAATTCACGGAACCAAAGCCATCATACCGCCGTTGATTTAGGTTCGAAGCTCAAAACAATCAGAGCCGCGACCGTGAGAGAGTCGAAACCGGAAGGCAAATTTTGCTGGATTTTGCTCTTTGAATTACAATCCTGGCCAAAGCCTTATTTCCGCAGGTTGGGTTGAGGCACGAAATCCAACGGTACCAACGGGACTCGCCCCAACAACCTATGATTATTATTTCCCTTTTTCTATCTTTATCTTTTGATCTTTTCTTTTCACTCCCTCACGGTTGCGGCTCTGATTGCTTTGAGCTCCCACCTTATAACCCCTTCACTTTCCCAATCGCCTCTAACCGTTCCAGAACCGGCGGATGGGAATAGTTTAAAACAACATACAGCGGATGGGGCATGAGGTTGGATAGATTGTGAACCGCCAGTTTTTTTAGCGCGCTGACAAATGATTCCGAATCCCGGGTGGTTTCAACGGCAAACCGGTCGGCGGCATACTCATTTCTTCTTGAAAAAAACTGCATGAGAATGCCCATAAAAAAATCAATGGGCGCATATAAAATACCAAAGAAAACCAGCCCCGCGTAAACGGACGGTTTGTCCATATAAAAAGCGTCAAACAGCATTGGCGAAGCAATAAACAATGACAACAAAAATAACATGATACCGGTCTGAAGAATTCCTGTTAAAAGCATCCATAAAACATGCTTCTTTTTATAATGTCCCATCTCATGGGCCAGCACAGCTACCAGTTCATATGTGGTATGATTTTCAACCAGGGTATCATAGAGAACAATCCGTTTATGGCGCCCAAACCCGGTAAAGAACGCATTGGTTTTCTTTGAACGTTTGGAGCCATCCATGATAAAAACATTTTTTAACGAAAAATTAATGGAATCCGCATAGGCCATGATCGCAGATTTCAATTCCCCGGGATCCAGGGGGTTGAATTTATTAAAAATCGGCATAATCCAGGTTGGCACCACAAACTGCATCACAACCATAAACACGACAATCACGATCCAGCAATAAAACCAGGCATAGGGACCGCCATATTCAAAAAACGCCAGAACCCCGCATAGCAGGATACCGCCCAGTAAAACGGCAAGCACAAACTGTTTACAACGATCCGATATGAAAATTTTCCATGTGGTCTTATTAAACCCAAACCGATCCTCTATGCAAAAGGTCGAATATATTGAAAAAGGCAGTGAAATGAACGACTTTAATATAAATAAAATGCCGATATAAAGCATTCCGCAGATAACCGGAGAATGACTGATGCTGCGGACCCATTGATCGATCAAAGGAAATCCTTTAGCAAACCAGAGCCCCAGAAACAAGACCAGGCTGACGGTGGAAACCAGCCATTCAAATCGGGTATTTACCCTTAGATATTTTTGAGAAGACGCGTACCGCTGGTCATCGTACCATCCTTTAAATTGTTCCGGCAGCTGATTTTTCAACATCCTGAGATTGAAAATATCGGCGATCATTTGTAATATGAAATCAGCGAAAATCGCACACAAAATAATGGAGAAAATAATATTCATCGGTTTTCCCTTAACCGGCAGTATTTGTTAACTACCTGTTATATATTCATGTTTAACAAAAGCAATATAAAAAAATTTGTTGCAGAAACCCTGCTGCTCAAACCAGAGGGGCAGGCAAGCAACCGAAGGGACTCAAAATCATTTTAAATAAATTGTCATTTTTACCGTTGAATGATTGAAAAATCAAGTCCTCAAATACCTTAAAAATAATGAAAAACTTGACAACACGCATAAAAATCTATAACTAGTTTAGGAGTATGGTGGAATCGGTAAGCCGACCAGTTGATTGACAGCCTTGGCAAACCGGTTCATTTTGACTAATCCACAATTAACGACAGGGGCATGGAATGGTAGTCAAAAATTTTCCAAACCGATTTTTTCTTTTTTCCGTTACTTTTATTTTCTGCATGCTTTTTTCAACTTTTAACGCAACAGCCGTCATTGAAGATCATATCACCCGCACCGAATCCGGTTTCTACTACACTATCCAAAAAGGTGATACGTTATGGGATCTTTCAGAAGAATTCTCGAATTCTCCCTGGGTGTGGCCGGAAATGTGGCACTATAATCCGCATATTAAAAATCCGCACCTCATCTATCCCGGACAAAAAATTCTTATTTATAAAAAAGAATGGGAAGGGGAAGAAAAACAGCCGGAACCGGTTGCTGACGAACCGGTAAAAAAAATTCAAACCTATCATACGTTTACTGACATTGAACAAGTCGGGTTTATCCGCGAAAAAGCAGTTGCCCACCACGGCACCATTTTCAAGGCCCAGGATAATATCCAATTGATTGATACAGGCAAGCTGGTATATATTTATCCGGAACCCGGTTCTCCCCGATTATCGGTCGGCAGCAGATACACTACTTTCAGAACGTTTGATCCTGTCAGAGACAAAGAGACTGACAAGAATTACGGAGTACAGCACCTGTTGACCGGTGTTATTGAAATTACAGCAGTAGAATCTGAGTTTGCTCTTGGAAAAGTGATCTCTTCTTATAAGGCTATTCTGATCAATGATCATCTCATGCCGTATGAAAAGAGATCCGTCAATATTCCGATCAAGGAAAGCATATCGGGATTGTCCGGGAAAGTCATTAAACAGGAGGCACCTAATAATCTGATTGGTCAGTATTCCGTTATTTTTATAGATAAAGGAAAAACTGACGGCATTGAACCCGGTCAGTTTTATTCCATCTACTTACAGCAAACCGCGCGTCCCAATCCGAAAAAGATACGCCAGGTTGAGCTGACGCCTTACCATATTGGCGAATTAATCGTACTTCATACTGAAAAAACAACATCAACTGCTTTAATCACCAAATCAATACAGCAGATAACATCCGGGAATCTTGTCAGTACCCTGGAGGTCGCCAGGCCCTGAGAAGTAAAAATTACAGGGAAAAAGTTTAGTTTCATAATTAAAGGGCTTCTGCCGTTACCGGTAAAAGCCCTTTTAATTTTAATCGCTTTCCCAGGTCACCCGCATCACTTCCTCATAGGTGGTGATTCCGTCCAGCAGTTTTTTGATGGCATTTTCCCTTAATGTCACCAGGTTTTCTTTGAACGCCGCTTCCCGCAATGATGCCAGGTCCGTTTTCTGAGTGGTCAAATTACGGAGTATCTTAGAATACGGCAATGCTTCATAAATTGCCGTGCGGCCAAAATATCCGGTTCCCCGGCACTTGGAACATCCTTTTCCCTGATACAATTCAATCTGGCCGTCTTTTTTGATATCCAGCCCTGAATTCCGCAGCTGGGAAACATCGATTTTATAAGACTCAACACACTTGGGGCAAATCTTTCGGACAAGACGCTGGGAAATGATTCCGGTCAGGGTGGCCTGTACCAGAAAATACGGGATACCGATATCTAAAAGTCTTACAATGGACGACGGCGCATCGTTGGTGTGCAGGGTAGAAAGCACCAGATGCCCGGTCAAGGCTGCCTGGACGGCATTTTGAGCTGTTTCAATGTCTCTGAGCTCCCCCACCATGATGATATCCGGATCCTGGCGCAAAATATTTCTCATGATCGTGGCAAAGGTGATGTTTACGGCCGGCTGAACAGCGATCTGATTGAATTCTTCATGAACCATTTCAATGGGGTCTTCAATGGTGGTCGTATTGATTTCCGGCGTGGACAGTCGCCGTAAAGTGGAATACAGGGTCGTGGACTTACCGCTTCCCGTGGGACCGCAGACAAGAACCAGGCCATTGGGACGGTTGACCATATCATTATACCGTTCCAGGTCAGGGGGGGTAAATCCAAGCTGATCAAGATCCTGAAACAGAATATCCGGGTCCATTACCCGCATGACCACTTTTTCACCAAAGGCAACCGGTACGGTTGAGATACGAATTTCTACCTCAACACTCCCCTTGGCGGTTTTGATCCGTCCGTCCTGGGGCCGACGCTTTTCCGCCATATCCAGGCGGGACATATTTTTAATCCGGCTGACCATAGGGGAATGGACTTTTTTGGGCAGCCGGTAGACCGTATGCAATACCCCGTCAATTCGCATCCGGATCAGGGAAATGTCCCGTTTGGGCTCAATATGAATATCACTGGCCCGTTGATCAAACGCATAAATAAACAGGTGATTAACCGCATTGACAATATGATGATCATTGGAGGGCAGTTCATCCGGAGATTTTAACCGAACATACTGTTCCAGGTTTCCCAGATCAACCGAAGGCCCTGAAAACTGGGTTTCCGCTTCCACAATAGACCGCTTGAAACCGAAAAACTCATCAATTAAACGGATAATATCCGATTTGGACGTTACCACTGTTTTTACCGGCATCAGGCTGACCCGGCCGATATCTTCAAATACCTCGGAATTAAACGGATTGGACGTGGCAATCACCAGATACCCGTTTTCCACTTCAATGGGTAAAACCAGATGTTTCATGGCAAAACTGCGGGGAATGGTGGTGGTTACCAGGTTCAGATCCAGTTTTAACGGATCAATTTTTTTATAGGGTTTGTCCCATTCCCTGGCCAGCACTTTGAAGATCGCGTCTTCATCCAGTTCAACATCTTGTTTGTCCGCCCGGGAAAACTTAAATGAAATGATGACGTCAACAATGGTGGTGGGGTTGATGATCCGGACCCCGGTCGGCATCTTTTCGCTCCGCCGGTCCTTCTTTTTTTCAATATTTGCCCGGACTTTTTCTTTTTTTTCAAAAATTTCAAGGGCATGTTCTTTGGTGATCAGCCCATGACTCACCAGGGAGATACAAACTGATTTATCCGAAAATGGATGTCCGTTATCATTTGTCATGTTATCAAGCACCTTGTCATGGGAACTATTTTTAGTGATTAAAAATAACAAAATGCCGTAACAATTACAATATATAAAAAAAACGGGCATCTGAAATAATCAGATGCCCGCATGTCTGTCATTCAGACATATTGATTCAATAATGACTACCGTCCGATTTGACTGTTAAATTCATCAACCTTTTTCTGAAATTCTCGATTACGCTGTTGATATTTATCAATTCGACGATTCAGATCCGTAACCTTGTAGGTATATTCTGCTTTTACACCTGATTTGGCATTTTTAGGCGGCGGATCGCCGAGCGCTTTCTTTTCCGCTTCCAGCGCGTTGAACTCGCGAAGCAAATCATCTCGCATGGCGTCCAGGTCTTTGGCCGTGATCCGGACCTGTCCGGTCCAGGTATCTTCAGACAGAGTCGATGATTCCTGTACGGTTTCCTCCAGGCTATAATTGCTTTGCACGGATTCAAAAGTTTTCACATCCGGCCGCTGATCTTCAGGGATCAGGGATACATCATCGGTAAATCGGACCACACCACCTTCATCCGTATACTGGTAAATTTCACCGGATGAAGTTGCCGCCAGCAGCAGCACTATCGCGGCAACTGAAAATAGATATTTCAAATTCATGAAAAATTCTCCTCAACCGAAATTATTCTTTATAGAACACATCAAACCATCTGCCGATTATCGACGCGGCCGGTCAAGGGGTTCGCAGGAAATGGCCTTTCCTTCATCATTGACTTTGATGCCGACATACATTCCGACCTTGCAATTGATTCGAACGTCCGGCGCCAGGTCGATCGGGACATCCCCTATAGTTATCGCTTTATCAGAAACAGCATCCAGGGTTCCTCTGGTGTAAAAAGTGCGCCTTTCAAGATCTTCGTAATCAATCTCACCGGCGTTAAATGACGACGGCCGGTTAAAGTCCCTGATGGCGCCCGGTCTGTCATCTGCGAAAGAAATTAAAGGGACTGATATCAAAAAACTACCTGCGACCAGTATTAATACCAGCACCTGTACAGTTTTGGACTTGTATTCATATAAGCTCTGCATCACTGTCTCCCTATGATTAAATATTTAATATCACGTAGTACACAATAAACGTCTGTCTACTCAATGACTTGCCAGAACCACGCACCAGTTGGAAGCTCAGGAATTGTATGCCCTTCGACATCATCCAGGTCATTTAAATAAATAACATCTTCCAGCAGGGTCGGGTCCAGAAGCAGGGAATCAAATTCCTGGCCGATGGGGGGTACGCCAATATCAAGGTCGTCACCATCAATAACCCCATCATCGTTTTTATCAAAAATAGCGAGCACATCAGCCATATCAACATCACCGTCTTCGTCAAAATCATATGCAATCGCCAGCAGATCATCCATATCGACATCTCCATCACCGTCTACATCCAGATCAAACAGATCATCTTCATCAAAATCCCCGTCACCGTCCACATCAAACTGGGGTTCCTCCGGCCAACCGCCGGAGCATGCGTCAAGCTGATACAGAACCGACCGTCCACCCGCGGTACATGGTGATTTTTCCGGTATATTAGCGACAAAAGTAAACACATTGCCTCGGACAATCGGCCGCCGCACCATGCGTTCGCCGTAGTCCGGCAGATCAATATACCATCCAAGGGCTGATCCGTCATTGGTCTCCATATTATAATAAGAAACCTCATTATTGGTTACAAAACGATAGGTCTCACCATTTCTGTTAGTCTCATTGATGATTGACTGCTGCACCAGGCTCAGTTCCTTTCCGGCAGCAGCACCGGCATTTGCCAGTGTGCGTGGAGACCCAACGGATAATGTACCCAGATATTTATCTTCAGCACTGCCGGTTTCAGCTTCCCAGTCCGGTCCCCAGTCATAGACGCCGTAAACAGAATGCTGGCTCCCGTCAGTAGTGTCCGTTAAACCCAGATACTTACCGGTACCGAACAGTACCAGATATCCATCACTGCCCGGGGGGTTGCATTGATTCACAAACATTACACCGGGCGAAGTGGTGATGGCCTGGGGGTTGCCGTCAGGGTCGGTTACCGTGATCAGGGGCTGTGGATCGCTACCGTCGTTATATGCTATCTTCCAGTCCGCAACTGTGGCACCCCGCAGGTCGAATTTCCACATATTGCCCTTCAGATCCCCGGCATAGATAAAATCAATCTTGCCATTTGAATCCGGGTCGACAATGGCCGGAGAGCTCAGGCCGTTGCACCCGCCCACACCTGTGTCGAATTTCTTCACCACGGTTCCGGTCAGAGCATCAAACACATACAGAATCGCATGTCCATTGTCGCTGTCATACCCGTTGCCCGTGATGACCACCCAACCGGCAGCCTCTGTTTTAAAAATTGTTGCCTGGCTGTAGGTATATCCCAGATCCGGGTCGCTGGCACCTGCTCCCGGGTATTCCCACAGCGCCACTTTAGAAGCATCCGCCTGACCGATTGGAATGGTTACATCCAGTGCAAACAACCCCTTGTACCCTTTTGCCATAGGGCAGACCAGAAGCTTTTTTGTGCCGGTATCCGCAACATACGGTGTATTGTTAATAAAATACTGATGCTGGTAATTGGGGTAAGAAAGTTTGCCCAGTTCATTGTACAGCATGTTGGGAACATACGCCCCCACCTCTCTACCGGTTTCCGAATGAAACGCGTGCAGCATGCCGTCATTCGCAGCCACATAAAGCGTCCGCGTATTGTATTCCGCCTCTGAATGCACAATATCACCCAGTATATGGGCCCGCACCCTGAATGGACCGCCATGGGCCCTGTCATTGCTCTCATCGCCACTTAGATAATTGACCAGATTTTCCACATCCGTATTGTCAATCGTTCCGAAAGTATACGCCACAGCAGTACCGAACGCATAGGCCAGTCCATCTGCCAGACGGGTTTTTTGATCACTGGTCATGGAATTAAAATCAAACGGTATACCGCTTATGCCGTTATATGAATAAATCTTCCGATTGGTATAGTCTGTCACCAGATCCATTTGTTCCTTGACTGACCAAGAGTAATCATCGAAAACCGCGCCGGTCTCCACGTCAATTTCAAACGCCTTCAGGTCACCGGTCCATTTACCGGTCATGTACTCACCCCGGTACAGCTTGGAGCCGATCTGACGCTGGACCGAACTGGTAGTAACCGCGGCGGATGATCCGAGACGTTCTTCAATATTCTGCTTGATTTTCATCAACGCTTCCACCAGTTCCCGGGGATTGTTGGCGTTTAAAAACATACCCCGGCCGTTGACTGTGGCGTGATACATATCATCAATAGTAGTCAGTTCCCCTTCCACAGGCAATGGCCAATCCGGACAGTCCACACCAGGGGGGCAATCCGGCCAATCGACTGGATCAATATTGCCCTTGATGCCGAAGGACAGTGCATACGTTACCAGATGCTGCTGGGTATTTTTATCCCACTCATTGATGGGCACATCATCACTGAGCATGTCTTTCAAGTCCCGCTCATAAAA
This sequence comes from Desulfobacteraceae bacterium, assembly GCA_014237465.1. Classification (GTDB taxonomy): domain Bacteria; phylum Desulfobacterota; class Desulfobacteria; order Desulfobacterales; family Desulfosalsimonadaceae; genus SURF-3. Next base: position 73,316 of record JABZFM010000004.1, read on the forward strand.
ATCCATGGAAATGTCGGCCAGGGTGTTTATGTAATTGTCCGCAAACTCACCGCCGTCCCAATCCGTATTGTTATCGCCATCATGATTCGGGATACTCGAGCTATTGTTCGAATTATACAGCCCATCGGTCATGGCAATGAGAAACGCCTGCTGGCAATTACCGCCGTTAGCCTCATTCAGATAGGGATAGGTGTCCACATCCGCATATCCGCCGTCAATAAAATAGGCCTTGTCATGGGCATTGACCAGGGATGCGGCCCCTTCAAAAAATTCCGCCACCTGTAGAAACGAATCTTTCAGGGGCGTGGAACTGCTGGGATCGGGCAGGTTATAAATGTTGTTATAAATCTCTAAGGTATCGTCGCGATTGATGACCATGGCTTCCCGCACCGCCCGGATGGCATACACATCCCGGGGCGGAACGGTCATCAGTCCGAAATAAATGTTTCCCATGGCTTGCACCAGTTTTGCGACGGCAAACCGTCCGACATGGTCACGGGTCCGGGAAAACTGAAACCAGTTGGCAAAATTCTGCCGTTCCTGGGTATAACTGCGGCTGGTATAGATACCGGCTGCCCTGGCTTCGTCAACCGTCATTTCAAACAGTTCACCGTTTTCCACTATTGTGTCATCCGGTGACACCACCCGGTAATATTTTATGGCGCCGTCCAGATTCACCAGAAAAGTACCGTTGGCATTTTGCACGAAATAGTGGGCCATGATGATGTCCAACGGGGTGCCTGCAGACGCCGGGGTGGGCGCAAATGCCACGGCATCCGCGCATGCACGGTCATTATCAAGACTGTCGCAATAATGTTCCAGTTCAACCACACCGGTGGTTCCGAATGCGATATTGTCGTCAAGCAGCGTCCATACACCGCTGTTGTGCATCTGGTCCATTGAAATCGTATTGCCGTCCACCCTGTAATGCACATCATTAGACCTGAAAGCATTTGCCACCCATCGGACATACGCACTGTAGCGGAGGCCGGGATCAAGATTAGTCGCGGTCCATCTGGCAGTGTAGTTATCGGCTGCATATTGGGTCCAGAGATAATCCACACCGTACTGATATGTCGGGGAAATAGAGACACCCCAGGGGCCGGTGGATTCAAATACAGCAACCGGATTACCGGGGATGGACGTGGGAATCAGCTTGATGGCATCAACCCCCACAGACTCTCTGCCTTTTTTCTCGATGACTGTAAAATCCAGTTCAACCGTGGAATCTCCGTCAAAGTCGTATGTACCTAAAGATACCCATTCCTGAAGTTCCCCTGTCCGGTTATATTGACTGATCGTTTGCGTGGTTGTCCCGTACTGATGGGTAATGGTATAATCCGCATTTTGAATTCGAGTGGAATGCTTTGGAATACTGGCCATCACTTCATACTCAGCGGCAGCCACATTATAAAAGGTCCATGTGGCAGTTACCGGCAAGGGGTCTGTGCTGCCGTAATAATTCATATAATCAAAACCATAATAAGCCGGTTCCGCGGGAAAATAATTCCAGTCACCGGCATTACCGGTAACGGAAAATCCCGGGTCCCCGTCATCCACCACCAATTCACGAACCGGGGAAGTATCAGTATTATCCACAATAGTGCCTTGGGTGTTGATCAGGTCATCCACATCAAAGCCGCCGCCGATCTCGATGGTATACCAGATATCGTTTAAATTAAAAGTATATCCGTGGTTGTCTCTGACCACATAAAGAAGCGGATTATCTGTGTCGGCCTGGGGTGCGGCAGCAGGAATGGCATGCGCAACATCGGCAACTTCCGTCCATCCCGGCCAGGGCTCATAGATGACGCCCGGATTATAATATACCTTGTTGTATCCGGACCACTGGGACTCCCAGAGCATACGGTACTCCTGCGGATTCGCATTAAAGAGCTCTCCACTGTTGTTGGGACTTTCACCGTCAAATAAATAGGAATATGTGACGCCGCCGTAATGAAACTGGCCTTCGTCTTCATTGGTCATCATGGACCAGCCCATGCTCCCGGAATTGTCATACACGAACATAATCATGCCCGGCGCGCCCATGCTCTGGATTTCCAGGGGTTCATCCGCCAGATCAATGCATCCCGCCCGGATGCCGGGTGATGCGATTAAAAATACCAATGCGGAAAAGAAAGCAGCCGTCCAGAACGGAAGACTTGTCCATGCCCGTTTTTTAATGCGTGCGTCTGTTGTCTGCATATGTCACCTGCCTTTGATTGCCGGTTAAGCTAAAAAATTGTCGTTTAAAAAAAATTCAACGGGTGATGGAATTAAAACATAAACTCTCTTTCCACACCCATGGTCAGACGGATAATGCCGTTGCGCTCTGATACATATTCCGTCAGAATATTTGCGGTCCTGAGTACAGGCTGACCGCTGGCCAGATTCAGATTTCCCCCCCCTGACAACTTGAAACTCCACCCCACCATGGCATACCGGATAGGGCTGTTGGCCGCGTCGGTCCATTCTCCCCGGTTGTCAATCAGTTCAATATGATCTAATGCAGTATTTTCAATGGATGCAGGCACCACCGAATTAGTGGTGTCAAGGACGCGACCGACGAAATCCCGATTATACCAATCCGCCAGATCACCGCTGGCCAACCACGTGTCTTTGTCATTGACCCAGACCAGTTTACCGGGCATCTGCGGATTGATATGATCCATATCGGCAGCCAATGGAGATGTATCATTATCCAGTCCCGCATCCAGCAATATCTGAACAACCTCAAAGGATGCGGCATCAACCAGATGAATATTCTGCTTGCGGATGCCGGTATTTCGCACGATAAACGATTCCGTGACCGTGGTGTTGGTGGACGATATGCCGATAACCGACATAAGTACCAGCAGCATCAAAACAATAAGAATAATAGAACCCTTCTGGCCGGCACGGGTAAAATTCAGGATCCGGCCGCGCATGGCCTGATCATGTTGAAAAAGGTTAAATATAACTGAAAATCGATTGATCATATGTCTTTCTCCTGATTAAAATTTAACCGGGTTCTAACCTGCATAATTCCTAATCCATTCTACTGAATTTAGCAAACCAGACCTCCGCCTGCACGTCATTGGGATCATTATCCGGGGTGACCCATACCCGAATGGTCTTTGACCGCGTCAGCCACCCCGCCGTATACATCCCCGGATCATAGGCGGGAATGGGCGCATCATCGGTCACCATCCACCGCACGGTAAACAAGGTGGCATCAGCCGGCGCCACATGTTCCGCCCCGGTATCCTGAAGATCCGGTAAGACATCATAATCGTCCACCCCGCCAATACCGTCATCGTTCACACCATTGTCATCCTCATAAAAAGGCATGGCCAACAGCAATTCCGCCTGATCTTCCGCCAGGGTCATGGCTTCCGTGGTCCTGCGGGCAGAGTTCGTCGAGTTGAGCGCGTTGACCTGCATGAGGCCCACGGCCAGAAAACCGATGGCAAATATGGCAATGGCAATCAACACTTCGATCAGGGTAAATCCCCTGTTATCATCGATCGAAACGATCTTGCAGGGTGTTTTATAAATCACGTCAGCGTCTCCTTTGTTTAATCTACTTTAATACAATGTTTAATCTACTTTAATACAACTTTTTCAGGGTGCTTATTGTAGATTCCGGCAAACAATCGTTGCACTTAACTGAAACCTCCGAAACGTATCCCCTGGCGGGGGCAGGATTTCAGTGCCCTGAAGATTCGTGTAGGATGTATTGTCGGTATAGGCGCTTAAAAATCCGGGATTTTTGATATCAGCGGACCGGACCACGGTACTTACCTGAATAGCGCCGACATTGTCCCGGTCATCTGCCGTTACCGGAACAAACGGATTGCCGTTCATATCAATATACACAAAATCCAGGACGTCGCAAAAAAGAGCAATGGGCTGCAGGAGCCCACCGCCGACTGCCCTTCCGAGGTTACCGGTTGCGTTAATCGCATATCGCACATCCTCGTTGGGATCAGTGGTATCGCCGTCGGGCTGGCCCTGGGGGCCGCCGCCAATATCCATGGTAACCCTCAGTTCATTGCTGTTCGCCGTTACAATCTGTGCATTGCCCCCATCAGCGGGGTCGCAACCTGCCATGCGGATGTCAGACGACATCATTTCCATGGCCGCCCGCAAACTCTGAGTCATCTCAAGGGACACATCCTGGGAAACCTGGCCACGCACCTGGGCTTGAAATATGGAATACATGGCGGCTGAAATAATTCCGGTAATGGCCAGGGCAATCATGAGTTCGATAAGCGTGAAACCAGCGGATTGCGACAATTTCACCGGTCGGGTGGAGTATTTACCTGGTATCAGATGCATTTCTTCCTCCTGGTTGTTATGGCTTGTCAATGCGAGGTTTGCCGGTTGGGGCCACTATCACCTGAAGCTGTGATCCTTTTAAATTGGTAATCGTAACCGTGCCGCCAATATTATCTGGCAGCATCCCCCGATTGTTATACACGATATCGTTGCCAGTAAAATTGTTGGTCATGGAGATACCCGGCCGCAAATTTGTCGTACGTTCAATGGGGGGAGCAATTTGGGTACGGTCTATTTGTGATGTTTTAATTTCTTTTGCCGCGGTGTCAAACGTAATAGTGACACGGGAATTTTCCTTGATTGCCTGGAGTCGGGCGCCCTGGATTACTGCCTGGATTTCACGGGCCATGCTGTTTAACTGGTGGTTGCTCCGCCAGCTGATCATATTCGGGATAGCAATTCCCGCAAGTATACCAATGATTGCAATAACAACCATCATCTCCATTAAGGTAAACCCGGAATTTTTTTTCATTCATGGACCTCCTGTATCGTGTCTGCTGAATAAAGAATACAAGTTTTGTGCCAAACTTCTATATTATTCTTTGAAAAAGAACATATGTACAAAAAAATATTTAACAATCCAAATTTAAACGCTATTTTAACAAATATATTTTTCTGTCACAAGAAATATCAGAATTTTTTTAACTGAATTTGATAAATAATTAAGCTGGACTATTAAAAAATTTAATAGTCCGGCTTAATTATTTTTATAGTGGTGGGTTGACAAGCTGCGATTGGTAATTTGGATTTTAATTTATTTTTTTTATCTGCGTTCATCTGCGGCGAATTACATGTGCGATATTTGAAAAATCAGGTGTCAGGAAAAATACCCCACCGCATTTTCAAAGATGCGGATGCCGGTGATGGGAAGGGATGAGTCATTCATATCCCCGCGCTTTATCTTTTCGTTTAAAAATGGCCAGCCCGGATGATTGGTGAAATGGTTAAAGGCTTCCGGATGGGGCATGAGGCCGAACACTCTGCCGGTGGGATCGCAGATACCGGCAATACCGGCCATGGAACCATTGGGATTAAAGGGAAACGGTTGGTCAGCGACTGAACCGTCGGGCAGTGCATACTGGCACGCCACCTGGTGATTTTCAAGCAGCCGGCTGATGATTCTTTCATCCGCCACAAACTTGCCTTCGCCGTGACGAACAGGCAGTTCGATACGTGTCAGGTTCTTTGTAAAAACACAGGGCGAATCCGGATTGATCACCAGCGTGACCCAGTCGTCCCTGAAATTTCCGCAGTCATTATAGGTCAGCGCCACGCTGCGATTTTTATAATCATTATCAAATCCCGGCAGCAGGCCGAGGTTGACAATGGTCTGAAAGCCGTTGCAGATGCCGATAACCAGGTTACCGTTTTCCACAAACCGGGTCAACCGGTCGCCGACATTGTATCTCATCCGAACCGCCTGGATCACGCCGGCCCCGTGATCATCCCCCCAGCTGAAACCGCCGCCGAACACCAGGATTTTGTAATCATCTAAGCTGACCGATCCGTCGATGATGGCGTTAATGTGGACCCGATCGGCGACGGCTCCGGCAAGTTCCAGCGCATACGCTGTTTCAATATCACAATTCAGACCGTATCCGGTAAGAACAAGGGCTTTAATCGTTTGATTCGTTGTTTTTATTTTCACTTTTTTTATTTCTCTGTGTTCTCTGTGGTATTTTAAATGCACTTAATTATATCAACTCTCCAAACGGCTTTTTCCAGGCAGCTTTTAAATCCGCCACTGCAACTGAAATCAATGGATGATTAAGCATGTCTCTGATGGCAAGTGTGGATGACGCGCTGACAGTGCCGATACAGGCGCAGGGAATATCCGCACAAAGTTTTTCAAATTCTTCCTTAAACTGAGGCGCAACCGTCACCAGAAACCGGCCGGCGGATTCAGAAAACAACAGCGTGTCGTTTCGTAATGCGCTGTCTGTGGGAACACCGGAAAGATCAATATCAAGCCCCAGATTACCGCCCATGGCGATCATCGCCAGATGGATACCAAGCCCGCCGCGGTAAACGCCGTGAACCGACGCCACCAGTCCTTTCTCAATGGCCTGAGACAGGGCATTATATGTAATGATGAATTTTTCAGGCACCACCTGGGGCACATTTTTACCTGTATATCCGAACAGATCATAATATTCGGATCCGCCCAGTTCATTTCCGGTTTCGCCCAGGATGTACACCAGATCCCCGGCGTTTTTCACATCCATGGTCACACACTTTTCAACTTCTTCGACCACGCCCACAGTAGAAAACTGCATTGTTTCCAGGGCGGAAACTTTGTGGGATTCACCATATTTTCCCGGCAGATGGCCATCCACATACATACTGTCTTTTCCGGACAGCAACGGGATACCATAGGCCATGCACATATCATAAAGCGCCCAACAGGATCGGACCAGCTGGGCGGCCTTGAAACGGCCGTCCGGATTTTTTTCCGGATTATAGGCAATGTTGGGCCAGCAAAAATTATCCACACCGCCGATGTGTTCGGGATTTCCCCCCACCGCCACCATGCGGCGAACCGCTTCGTCAATGGTACAGGTGGTCATGTGATAGGCATCAATCGCTGAATACATGGACAAAATCGCCTGGGAAAAAACAATACCGCGGGATGATGAAAGCACCGGCCGGATCACCGTTGCATCACTGTATACATCCCGTTCTTTTCCCACCAGGGGCTTAATAACACTGCCGCCCTGCACTTCATGATCATACTGCCGGGTAATCCATTCTTTTGAGCAGATATTGGGCCGGGCGAGTAAATCAAGCAGTACGGCATTGAAATTTTTCGGCTCAGCGATGACCGGTTCATAAAGACCCCGCTGTTCCGGCGGAACCCATTGGGCTTCAAATTCCCATTTGGGAAAACCGGATTTAAGCAGATCCATGTCTACATAGGCGCAGGTTTCGCCATTGTATGAGATATGGAGCTTTCCGGAATCCGTATATTCACCGATGACCGTACTTTCCACCGCGTGTTTAGCGGAAAGTGCCATGAAACGGTCAATATTTTCGGGTTTCACGGCAACGGTCATGCGTTCCTGGGATTCGGACACCCATATTTCCCATTGATCCAGACCATCATATTTTAACGGCACTTTCTCAAGATAAACCTCACACCCGTTGGACATCATGGCGGACTCTCCAATAGAAGACGACAGCCCTCCGCCCCCGTTGTCCGTAATATGAGGAATCAATCCTTCGTCCCTGGCTTCGAGCAAAAAATCATGCATTTTTTTCTGCGTATACGGGTCACCGATCTGAACATGCCCGGCAGGGGTATGCTCGGAAAATGTTTCTGAAGAAGCCGTGACCCCATGAATCCCGTCCTTGCCGACCCGGCCCCCGCACATGACAATCAGTTCACCGGGAGACGTTGTTTTCTGCTCAGAGGGTTTGCCGGCCACCAGTGACGGCATCAGCCCCAGTGCGGTAACAAAAACCAGACATTTGCCCATATATCCCGGATGAAAAGTAACCTGGCCAAAGCCTGTGGGAATACCGCTTTTATTACCCCCGTCTCTCACTCCTTCGATCACGCCGTCCAGCAAACGGCGAGGGTGCAGTTTGGGCTTGAGATCGCCGCTGTAATCCCGGTCTCCCACACAGAAACCGTAACTGCCCATGATCAGTTTAGAACCCAGGCCGGTGCCCAAAGGATCCCGGTAAACACCGACAATACCGGTAATGGCACCGCCATAGGCCTCCATATTTGATGGGGAGTTATGGGTCTCACCGGTAATCACATAATAATGATTTTCATCAAACCGGCCAACGCCGGCATTATCCCATAATACCGATATCACCCAGTCTTTCTTTTCCTTAAGCAAAAGTGTCGGGGCTTCGATATAGGTTTTAAACAGATTGTCAACAGTTTCAATTTTACCGGTTTCAAAATCCGTATAAGTAAACACGCCACGGAAGGTATTGTGATTACAATGATCGCTTCTGGCCTGGGAAATATATTCCAGTTCAACGTCCGTTGGTTCAGACAGACCGATATTTTTTCTCTGGGCTTGTACCTCGGAATTCTGGAAATAGGAGCGAATAACCGGCACATCATTTTCATTTAACGCCAGATTCCGCTCATCGCTGACCTGCCTGAGTGCGGCATCGCTGTCCATGGGTATGGTTGATACCGTGGGCGTATGATCCAGTTTGACCTTAGGGATAATATATCCGACCCCAACTTCCGGGTCCCATTCTTTTTTTGAAAATACCCGTATCTGCTGAATGATATCATTGGCAAGCAGTTCACCGGCCACCAGTTCAACATCCGAACGGGTCAAATGGCCGCCCTTGAGGCAAAAGCGCCGGGAAGTGTAAACATCTTCATCCGCTGTCAGTCGGATTTTTAAAACATCCTCAATCGCTTCCACCGCGGTACTGCCGGGATTATCCTTTACCCCCGGGCGATAACCGACCCATATGCACCAGTCAAACGCTTCCGGCAACGGATCATAGGAGGATACCTGAGTCACCGGATTGGTAAAGATTTCCGTCCGGACCGTTTGCAACTGGCTTACTGAAAGATTCACATCCATGGTAATGACATGCACCGTACGAATATCGTCAATTTTAATATCAAAATAGGAAGCAGCTTTATTGCAGATACCCTGCCCTTCGGCATCAAAAAGGTCCGATTTTAATGTAATTTCAAGTCTATGTGGCATATTTATCAGGTTGAAGGTTGAAGGTTTAAGGTATAAGGTGTATGGCTGAAAGCTTGAATTTCTTCCCTTCAGCCTTCTACCTTATACCTAAATACCTAATTATTTATTTTTCAAAGAATCGCATTATATCATTATAAAAAACAAAAACCATCAACATCATCAACAAAAAAATTCCCACCTGCTGGGCAATTTCCCGGGTCTTGATACTTACCGGACGCCGGATAACAGCCTCGATGCTGAAAAAAAGAATATGACCACCATCTAATACCGGGATCGGCAACAGATTGAGAATCCCGAGATTCACGCTGATCAGCGCGATAAAGGCAAGCAGGTTGAACGCCCCCTGTTCCACCTGTTCCCCCGCCATCTGGGCAATTAAAATCGGGCCGCCGATTGTTTTTGCCGGTATGGCACCCTGAAAAATCTTGACGACACTAAGAATAGTCAGCTTGCAGATTAAATAGGTCCGGTTCAGGCTTTCGGCAAAGGCTTCGACCGGTCCCAGGCGCCTGGTAATGACATCCCCGGTTGAACTGACCCCGATAATGTACCGGTGCTGTTCTTCACCAAAAATATTTTCCACCACATCATCTGCCGGGGTTACGGAAAGATTGATGTGCTGGCTGTCTCTTAACATTGTAAAGTCCAATGGCGATCCGTTGCTGTCCATAATCATCTCCGCCATTTCCGACCAGTTATCAATGGGTGTGTCATTAATTGCCAGAATTTTATCCCCACTGATTATTCCGGCCGACTCGGCGGGAAAACCGGCCTTTACTTCCCCGATCACCGGTTGAAGCATCATCAGTCCGGCAAACCAGAAAATACCGAAAAAGATGATAATTGCCAGGAGAAAGTTGAAAACCGGGCCGGACGCCACGATGAGTATTCGCTGAAACACCGGTTTATGGGTGAATGAAAACGGAATATCCGCCGGGTCCAGTTCTTCATCCGGCTGCTCGCCGACCATCTTTACATATCCGCCAAGGGGTATTGCCGACAGGCGGTATTCCGTCCGACCGACGGTTTTAGCCAGTATTTTCGGGCCAAATCCCAGTGAAAATTTTTCAACCCCCACGCCAAACGCTTTGGCAACGATAAAATGACCGAGTTCATGAAAAAATATCAACACGCCGAGTACGACAACAAAACCGATTACAAAGCTCATACGCTCCCCTTATCTTCTGAAAGAACAATCCATTGCTCCGCTGTTTTCCTGGCCCATTGATCGGCCAGCAATATGTCATCAATTTCCGGGGCAGTTATCATACGATGTTTTTCCATTGTATGATCAATCACTTCAGGTATTTGAATAAAACCAATGCGTTTATTTAAAAAAGCATCCACCGCCACTTCATTGGCTGCATTCAAAACGCACGGCAGGGTTCCGCCGGTTTCACAGGCAAAAAACGCAAGGGCCAGACAGGGAAATTTTTTCATGTCCGGTGGTTCAAACGTCAATGCCCCGATGCCGGCAAAATCCGGCGGCGGCAGATTCAGGGGCAACCGTTCCGGACAGGAAAGCGCATAGGCAATGGCTCCTTTCATGTCCGGAGTTCCCAACTGGGCAATCACGGAACCGTCAATATAAGAAACCATGGAATGAATGATACTCTGGGGGTGAATCACCACTTCAATCTTTTGATGGGACACATCAAACAAATGTTTTGCCTCAATCACCTCAAGCCCTTTATTCATCAGGGTGGCCGAGTCAATACTGATTTTTTCGCCCATTTCCCAGGTGGGATGTGCCAGGGCTTTTTCAGGAGTAATGGATTTAAACTGATCGGCCGGCAGATTTCGAAACGGACCGCCGGAAGCGGTCAACAGGATTTTTTTTAAATCTTTTTTACGGTTGCCGACCAGGCATTGAAAAATGGCACTATGCTCACTGTCCACCGGAAGAATGGAAACGTTATTCTGTTTTGCTTGGCTCATCACAATGTCACCTGCCATGACCAGCGTTTCCTTGTTTGCCAGGGCAATATGTTTACCGGCAGAAATCGCGGCAAGGGTGGGCAGCAGGCCGGCGGCACCGACAACCGCAGAAACTACCGTATCCACATCCTGATGCACAGCGGCAGCACGGTATCCTTTTTCACCGTACATAATCTCCGTGCGGTTATCAGGCAAAAGAAGTTCTTTCAACTCAAACGCATCTATTTCACTGTAAACAACCGCCAGTTCCGGTGAAAACCGCTTGATCTGTTCCGCCAGCAGGGCAATATTGTTTCTTGCGGTCAGGGCTTTGACTGAAAACTGATCCGGGAATCGATCCACAACGGTAAGCGTATTTTTTCCAATGGATCCGGTTGCCCCTAAGATGGTTAGATTCCGCATATTATATACCTGTTAAAACAAATTCTTTAAAAAAATACGTCACAGGGGCGGCAAAAAGCAGTGCATCAATTCGGTCCAGAATTCCGCCGTGCCCCGGGAGGATATTACCGGAATCCTTTATTTTTCCGACTCTTTTTAATTGGGATTCAAAAAGATCGCCGGTTTGCGAGCAAATGTTGACAATAGCAAACAAAAGAAAAATCATCGGGCCGTTGAGATGGGGCAGAAACAACCGCATAAAAACATACCCGATGATGATGCAGAAAATCATTCCGCCGATGGATCCTTCAATGGTTTTCCCCGGGCTGATAGACGGGCTCAGCTTGTGGCGACCGAAAAATTTACCGGCATAAAACGCCCCCACATCCCCGGCAAAAACTATAAACAGTAAAAAGAAAATCCAGTGCACACCATAGGGATCATTTCGCAGCAAGACAATCATGGACAGGGATAAAGGGATATAAATCACGGCCTGAATCTCTTTTTCCACCACATTTAAAATGCCGGGACCATTTTTATACTGCGGCATTGATAAAACAGCCGCCCCCATAAAATTAAAAACAAGCAGGCCGATAATCAGCTGAAAAGAATTATTATACGCAGCGCCGATGATCAGCAAACCGATCAGTGCGCCCCACATGGAAATTGATGAAAAAACCGCATGTTTTTTATCGTAAAATACAATCCGGTAGTATTCATAAAGGGCAACCAGGGACACCAGGCCGATAAAGAAGGTAAATAAAAGAACCGGCCCTTTCCAGATAAACAGCGAAAGAAGCGGAAACGCGACAATAGCCGTTATAATCCGTTTTAAATGCATGTTAAACTCTCTTCCACCTCATTATTATATCAACAAGAACAGGCAATTCATGATGGCTTCGTAAAAAGTCCAACTTCTATTTTAGCTTTGGGTTGCGCAGCATCCTTCGCTGCTTTGTAGGGTGCATTTTATGCACCAATAATGGCGAATCATCACTGAAGAATTTGCGCGCCTTGCCAATTTTGATAAGAATGGTAGAACTTTTTTCTTTGCCATCGGAATCTGACTTTTTACATGGGTATCAATTCATACTGAGGACACAAAAAGCAGCAGTACTAACGGGCCGCCAATAACTTGGTTAAGAAGGGTTTAAATAATCAATCAGATTAAACACGGCCGAAACGTCGGTCTCTGCCTTGATATTCCTTTAAAATCTGAATTAACTCGTTTCTTGTAAAATCCGGCCACAGAGTATCGGTAACGGCAATTTCGGCATAGGCAATCTGCCAGAGAAGAAAATTACTAATCCGCATTTCTCCGCCGGTACGAATTAAAAGCTCGGGGTCCGGAATATCCGCCGTGTAAAGATGACTGGAAATCGTTTTCTGCGTAATCGCATCTACAGACAGACGGCCGGATTGAACTTGCCTTGCAATTTCCCTTGCCGCCTTGACGATTTCTGATCTTGCGCCATAGCTCAACGCCAGGTTCAGGTACATACCGTCATTATCTTTTGTAGCGTCTCTTGTACGCTGTATTTCCACCTGCACGTTGGCCGGCAGTCTTTCTTTTTCACCGATCACATTAAACCGGATGTTATTGATCACCATTTCCTGTCGTTCGGAAACAAGAAATTTTTTTAAAAGGACCATCAGCGCGGAAACTTCCACTTTCGGCCGCTGCCAGTTCTCAGTGGAAAATGCATACAGGGTAAGAAAAGAAATCCCGATCTCCCGGCAGGAACGGACCACCATACGGACAGTATCCGCTCCTTTTTCATGACCTTTGACCCGGTTTAAGAGTTTTTTCTGGGCCCATCGACCATTGCCGTCCATGATCACCGCAATATGCGACGGCAGTGCAGATTTATCCAGGCCATCGATATCGGCAGGATTAGACTTCAAGTATTTCTTTCTCTTTTTGTTTAAACGTATCGTCGATCCGCTTAATGTGATCATCGGTAAATTTCTGGATTTTGTCCTGGGCCTTGAACACACTGTCCTCGGATGCGTCTCCGTCTTTTTTCAAGTCCTTTAACATGTCATTTGCATCCCTGCGGATATTCCGGACGGCCACCCGATAGTCTTCACACGTTTTACTGACCTGCTTGACAATTTCCTTACGCCGCTCTTCAGTCAGTGGCGGAATGCTGATCCGGATAATTTTACCGTCATTTGACGGGGTCAGCCCCAGGTTTGATTTTAAAATCGCTTTTTCAATATCCTTGATAACGGAAATATCCCAGGGCTGAATGGTAATCAGGCGGCTCTCGGGAACCGCCATCGTGGCCATCTGGTTTAAGGGAGTCATTGTGCCGTAATAATCGACTCGGATATCATCAAAAATATTTAATGACGCACGGCCGGTTCTGACCTTTTTCAATTCATTGTTCAGCGAATTGATGGTTTTTCCCATCCTCTCTTTTGCTTCATTATTGATATCTTCAATCATGATTTCGTACCTTAATTTATTCGTTTTTTAAGGAAAAACAGCAGAATTAATTACGATTTACTTCTTTTCCGGTTCATATATCCGGTTCATATATTCGGGTTCCGATTTCTTCCCCGCATATCACCCGTTTAATGTTTCCCTTCACTTTCAGATTAAATACATTCAGCAGCAGGCTGTTATCCATTGCCAGCGAAATGGCAGTGAGGTCCATGACACTCAAACGGCGCTCAAGGACCTCCATATAACTTATCTCCCTGATAAATTGAGCGCCAGAATTCTTCACCGGATCCGAATCATACACACCATCAACTTTTGTTGCTTTCAAAAGCACATCCGCATGGATTTCCTCCGCCCGAAGCACGGACGCGGTATCAGTGGTAAAATAGGGACTGCCGGTGCCGGCCGCGAAAATAACAATTCGCTTTTTTTCAAGATGCCGGACCGCCCGCCGCCGGATATAAGGTTCCGCCATCTGTTGCATGGATATGGCTGACAAAACACGGGTTTGAATCCCGTTTTTTTCAAGGGCGTCCTGAAGGGCGATACTGTTCATCACCGTGGCAAGCATCCCCATATAATCTGCTGTTGCCCGATCCATTCCCTGGGATGCTGCAGCCATGCCCCTGAAAATGTTACCGCCGCCCACAACAATCGCCATTTCCACGCCGAGATCATAGGCTGACTTAACCTCGTCAGCCATGTATCCCAGCATATCCGTGCTGATTCCGTACGGTTGTTCCCCCATCAGGGCTTCACCACTCAATTTTAAAAGAACTCTCTTATATTTTGGTGTTGTCAAAGTTAATAGTTCCGTAAAAATGGCAGGATGGCTAAGTTAAAAATTCCATATACAAGGCATAGTGATTTTTCAGGATCGAAATTATACATGTAGTATATTGAGTGCCTGAAAAATCGCTATAACGCAGTAGATGGGATTTTTAACGACGCCATCAAAGTTGATTACCCGCCAATCTGATACCTTGTAAACCGGTTGATGGTTATTTTTTCACCTGTTTTGCCGATCATATCGTTGAGGACATCAGAGATGGTCAGGCTCGTATCCCGGACGTACATCTGGTTCATCAGGCAGCTTTCCTTGTAAAATTTATTCATTTTGCCTTCGATAATTTTATCCAGCATCTTTTCCGGTTTGCCCATCTCAAGTGCCTGTGCCCGGTAAATCTCTTTTTCTTTTTCAATCACATCTTCGGTGATGTCTTCCGGTACAATGCCGAGGGGGCTTGCAGCAGCGATATGCATGGCAATGTTTTTAGCAAATTCCAGGAAACCATCAGTTTTTGCAACAAAATCAGTTTCGCAGTTGATCTCAACCATGACCCCGATTTTTCCTCCCATGTGAATATAAGAATGAATAACACCGTCAGATGCTTCACGCCCCGCTCTTTTCTTAGCCGTCGCCAATCCTTTTTTTCTCAAAAAATCTGATGCGTTATCCATATCTGCGTTACATTCTGTTAACGCTTCCTTGCAATCCATAATACCGGCTCCGGACCGTTCCCGAAGCTCCTTAACCATTGCTGCACTGATTGCCGTCATTTTTTATTCTCCCGTATTTTCAGAAGCAGTTGCTTCGTCTGTATTTTTAGATTCAGAGTCTACTGCGGTTTCGCCAGTCCCGGTTTTCCGGATCACTTCGACAATCGGACCTTCAGATCCGTCGGAAACAATACGACGTTCAACCGGCCCTGATTTCTTCTGAGCTTCTTCTTCAGCAACTTCTGCTTCACCGGCTTTATCTGCGGCTGCCTGTTCTTTTTCAGAATAACGCTGTTTGCCTTCAATACAGGCATCGGCAATTCGAGAGGTAAGCAATTTAACCGCACGAATGGCATCATCATTTCCCGGGATAAGGTAATCAATCGCATCCGGATCGCAATTGGTATCCACGATGGCAACAATCGGAATACCAAGGCGGCGGCCTTCATTGACCGCAATTGATTCTTTTTTAGGATCCACTACAAATATC
The DNA here is from genome assembly GCA_014237465.1 of Desulfobacteraceae bacterium. Lineage (GTDB taxonomy): Bacteria > Desulfobacterota > Desulfobacteria > Desulfobacterales > Desulfosalsimonadaceae > SURF-3. Next base: position 89,085 of record JABZFM010000004.1, read on the forward strand.
GCACCCGGTAATGATTTCATGTTCCGGATACCGCCCAGAGTATTGTCCAGTTTTACTCGTTCTTTTTCAAGTTTCAACCGTTCCTTTTTCGGATACAGGTTAATTGTGCCGTCGTTATCAATTGTATTTAAATGATTCAGACGGTCAATGCTTTTCTTGATCGTCGGGAAATTCGTCAGCATACCTCCCAGCCAACGGTTATGTACGTAGAACATTTCACATCGGTTGGATTCTTCGTAGATGGATTCCCGAGCCTGTTTTTTGGTACCGACAAAAAGAACCGATTTCCCGCTTTCAACCGTGTCGGCTATAAAATCACACGCGGTTCTGAACATTTTAACTGTCTGCTGAAGATCAATAATGTAGATGCCGTTTCTTGCGCCAAAGATATACTTTTTCATCTTCGGGTTCCAACGCCTGGTTTGATGACCGAAATGTACACCGGACTCCAGCAATTCTTTCATTTTTACATAATTCATTGTTCATCCCTTTCTTGTTTTGGTTTTTCTACCGCCGCCTGCATCAACCCGACCGCCGACTTTTTTAAATAAAAAAGCACCAGGCGCCCGGTCGTCAAACGTGAGTAATAAAAAAATTAATTAAACTATTTTTTATAACAAAATTTTTTAGCCGAAGCAATCTTTTTCACCAATATTTCGGGTAAAAAAATTTCACATCCGTCACTTTATATCCGTCACTTTATATCCGGCGCATTAGGGCCACACGGTCATGGCCGCTGTAATCACGGATAAACTTTAATTCAGAATATCTGCCGTCATCCGTGACGATCTGCTCCACACGTATTTTTTGGTCAGATCCGATCTCTATCATTAATATGCCATTTTTTTTCAAGTACAATGGCGCGTCTTCGATAATTTTTCCAACAACATCAAGACCGTCCGCCCCGCCGTCAAGGGCCAGCACGGGTTCATATTTTCCGACTTCCGGCGCAAGCCCGGCAATTTGATATGACGGGATATACGGGGGGTTTGAAACAATCAGGTCGAACGCCTGATCGTCACGATTCAACGCAGCAAATAATTCCCCGACTAAAAAGCTGATTTCCTCATTAACACCATTTGAAAAAGCATTTTTCCCCGCAACAGTGATTGCTTTTTTCGAGATATCGGATGCAAAATAACTATGCCCTGGTCGATTGATCGCCAGCGATACAATCACTGCCCCTGATCCGGTTCCCACATCCATCACCCGAAAACGTCCGGCGGAAGTGTCAGCAGGGATCAATTTAAGAGATTCTTCAACCAGAAATTCGGTTTCCGGTCTCGGGATCAGGACTTCCGGGGTTACATTAAAATCAATCCCCCAGAATTCACGAGTGCCGGTAATATAAGCAACCGGTTCACGATTTACCCGTCTTTTGATAAATCCTTTAAATACAGATAGTTCCTGCTTGATCAGGGGCTGATCAAATCTTAAATACAAGTCAATACGATTAATACCCAGAACATGGGCCAGCAGTATTTCAGCTGTCAGCCGGGGACTGTCAATAGGGTGTGATTTAAAGTAGGAAGTGGTCCACTGGAGAATTTTAAGGATGGTCCATTGCGGATCCATTGGATTCTTGGGTGGATTCTTGGGTGGATTCTTGGGTGGATTATCAAACGAATTTGGCGGGCTCTGCATTCTTCAACGCCTGGGCTTGATAAAAAGTTGACAACCCATCAATAATTTCCTTGATGTCGCCCTGCATAATACTTTCAAGTTTATACAGCGTCAACCCGATGCGATGATCGGTCATTCGCCCCTGGGGGAAATTATACGTGCGGATCCGTTCACTGCGGTCCCCGCTGCCCACCTGGTTTTTCCTTTTTTCGGAAATCTCTTCCTGCTGCTGGCTGCTTTCCAGATCATACAGCCGGGCCCTGAGAACCGTCATTGCCTTGGCTTTATTTTTATGCTGTGATTTCTGATCCTGGCAAATCACCACAAGACCGGTCGGCAAATGGGTAATCCGAACTGCCGAGTCTGTGGTATTAACAGACTGTCCGCCGGGGCCGGATGAACGGTAGACATCAATTTTCAAGTCATTGGGATCAACATGCACCTCAACATCTTCGACCTCCGGCAAAACTGCAACGGTAACGGCAGACGTATGAATACGGCCCTGAGTTTCTGTTGTCGGGACTCTTTGAACCCGATGGGTACCGCTTTCATATTTGAGAAAACTAAAAGCCCCTTTCCCTTTGACCATGACAATGACTTCCTTAAATCCTCCGGAATCTGTTAGATTTTCGGAAAGAATCTCAAGCTTCCACCCCATGGAGTCTGCATACCGGGTATACATTCGGAAAAGATCCCCTGCAAAAAGTGCGGCTTCTTCACCACCAGTACCAGCCCTGATTTCCAGCAGCACGTTCTTGTCATCATTCGGATCTTTCGGAATCAGAAGCATCCTTAGTTCTTCTTCCAGTTTACCCATTTCAGAGGACAAAGATTCCACTTCACTTCGGGCAAGCGATTTGATTTCCGGATCACTGTCAGACAGAAGCTCTTTACTTTCTTCAAGCTCATCAATCGTCTGTTTATATGTTCTGAAAACCGGAACAATTTTGCCCAGGTCGCCATGTTCCCGGACGTACTTCGTATACAGCTCCCGATTCTGAACAACCGAAGGATCACTTAAAAGCTGTTCAAGTTCCAAATATCTTTCTTCAAGTCCTGATAACTGTTCAAGCATTTATTTTAAAGACCGATTCTCTTGAAAAAAACGAGGATAAAACAGGAATTATTGTTTAGACACTACTTATCATTATTCTGAAACTGAGCATATTTTCTGCGAAAACGTTCAATCCGTCCGGCAGAGTCAACCAGTTTCTGCTTGCCTGTATAAAAAGGATGGCATTTTGAACAAATTTCAACCGTGAGGTCCGATTTTGTCGAACCAACTGTCACTTCATTTCCGCATGCACATTTAATCGATGTTTCCTTATATTCAGGATGAATCTCTTTTTTCATTATTTCCTTCCTTTTCTATGAATTCATTGCATCAAGAAATTCCTTATTATTTTTTGTTCCCTGCATCTTATCCAGCAAAAATTCCAGGCTGTCAACAGGATTTAATGTGGAAAGTAATTTTCTTAATATCCAGATCCGGTTTAAAGTCTCCGGTTCCAACAGGAGTTCTTCTTTACGGGTTCCGGACTTATTAATGTCAAAGGCCGGATAAATTCGCCGATCTGCCAGGCGGCGATCCAGCTGTATTTCCATATTACCGGTACCTTTAAATTCCTCAAAAATGACTTCATCCATACGGCTTCCGGTATCAACCAATGCAGTGGCAATAATCGTGAGGCTCCCGCCCTCATCAATGTTTCGGGCAGCACCGAAAAACCGTTTCGGCCGATGGAGCGCATTAGAGTCCACGCCACCGGAAAGAATTTTTCCGCTGGGCGGGGACACGGTATTATAAGCTCTTGCAAGACGGGTAATACTGTCTAAAAGGATGACTACATCGCGTTTATGCTCCACCAGGCGTTTTGCCTTTTCAATGACCATTTCCGCTACCTGGACATGCCTTTCAGGCGGTTCGTCAAATGTGGAACCGATCACTTCCGCATTGACGGACCGCTGCATATCCGTCACTTCTTCCGGACGTTCGTCAATCAACAGCACAAACGGAATCACATTTTTGTGGTTGGCGATGATGCTGTTGGCCAGATTTTTAAGAATCATCGTTTTACCAGCCCGTGGCGGGGAGACGATCAAACCGCGCTGACCAAAACCGACCGGCGTCATCATATCCATTATTCGTGTGGTGTAGTTATCCTTTGCAGTTTCAAGCTTAATTTTTTTATCAGGAAACAACGGGATCAGGTTGTCAAAAAGTATTTTATCCCTGGCGATTTCCGGCTCTTCATAATTAATTGCTTCAACCTTCAGAAGCGCAAAATATCTTTCGGACTCTTTCGGCTGTCGAATTTGACCGGAAACCGTATCACCGGTTTTAAGGTTAAACCGGCGAATTTGTGAAGGCGATACATAAATATCATCAGGTCCCGGAAGGTAATTACAACCCGGAGAGCGCAAAAATCCGAATCCGTCCGGTAAAATTTCAAGTGTACCTTCACCGTAAATCAGCCCGTTTTTTTCAATATGGGCCTGGAGAAGTGAAAAAATAAGCTCCTGCTTCCGCATTCCGCCGGCATTTTCAATATTGAACTTTTTCGCCATTCGGGTCAGATCACTGATCTTTGTTTTTTTTAACTCTAAAATGTTCATTAAAAATTAAACCCCACTAAATAATTTTTTTTAAAATAGGTGAATTTACATTTTATTATACCGATAAGAATATACAGCATTATTCTTTTAACTTCTTCTGCTGAAAACAGATCAAGGAAATATGATTTAAATCAGATTGGGAATATTGTATTTTTTAAATAAATAATAAAGAAAATTAAAGACCTGGATTCATGATATTTTATGAAGGATAACCGACTTCAAATATGATTTTAAAAAAGAAGATAAATTCGAAACGATCCAATTTGAATTAATACAACAGAATTTTGATTTAATAACAATTAGGAAGGTTATTTTATATTAAACTATTACACATTTTTTCCCATGTCAACTTATTTTAATCAATTTTTTATCTTGTCGATAAAGTTTTCATAAAAACGATCGATCAGAATTTGTGTTTCTTTTAAAGTGCCGTTATTATCAATGGTAAAATCTGATTTTTTAATCTTTTCTTCTTCCGGCATCTGAATTTTCATTAATGCCCTGGCTTCTTTTTGTGTAATTTGATCACGTGCCATTACCCGGGCAACCCTGACGTCCGAATTAACAGAAATAGTCAGTACATAATCAAAAAAAACCTCCATTCCGGTTTCAAAAAGCAGGGGCACTTCAACAGCAATTGCCGGGTCATGTCTTTTTCTGGACCTTTCAAATTCTAAGTCCATCTGTAAAAATACTTCCGGATGCACAAACTGCTCCAGAATTTCTTTTTTTTTCTTGTCCTGAGTGATTATCCCTCTTAATTTTTTACGATTTAATGTTCTATCATCCGACAATATATCTTTTCCAAAATAATCAACAATTTTATTATAAGCCGGTGTTCCCGGTAAAACAGCATTTCGGGCCAGTTCATCCGCACTTACCACTGCCAGGCCTTTTTCTTTCAGATAATTGCATGCAAAAGATTTGCCGGAACCGACCCCCCCGGTAATCCCCAGTTTCACGGGCATAACGTTCACATCGCCGGATCTTTTCATATGAATCCATTGAAATTGAATGGTTTTAGTAATATATACTTTTTACAACCTAAATTTAGGTTCAAATAATTGTATAAATGCGGCTGAACCCATAAAGAACGCATGGATTTTGGGCAACGCATCACAAAAAAAAATTCATTATATTAAAAAATGCTTCAAATCAATACAAATTTTATCCCGTCATCTTCAATAATATTTATTGTCGGAGGTACTGTCCGGGACATCATCATGGGAACCCCCCCCAAGGACGTTGATATCGTCACACTGGGTGACCCGAAAAAACTGGCAGAAGACATTGCCGCAAATATCCGGGGACGAATCATAGAACTGGGTAAACCCGGGATGAAAGTTTTCCGCATTGTCACCAGGGAGCAGACAGTTGACATTGCACCGGCAAACGGAAAATCCATTGAAGAGGACTTAAATAAAAGAGATTTCACGATTAATGCGATGGCTATTTCTCTAGACAATAAAAATGACAGCAGAAAAATTATTGATCCCCATAATGGAATTGACGATTTAAACAATAAAATAATCCGCATGATCTCGTCAGGCAACCTGCGGACCGACCCGATCAGGTTGCTCCGAGCCTATAGAATCGCATCACTGTTAAACTTTACCATTGACCGGAAAACCAGCCGGGCAATTAAAAGCGCCTCCTCCCTTATCTATACATCGGCCGGAGAAAGAATAAAAGATGAGTTATTAAAATTATTCAATACGCCCCGTTCCCATCATTATTTATTAATGATGAACGACACCGGACTCCTGACCGCGGTTTTTCCTGAATTATCCCCCTTAAAAGGCTGCTCGCAGAATTCCTATCATCAATATGATGCGTTTGATCATACTTTAAAAGCCTATGGTTTTCTTGAAAAACTTCTTCACCGCCCGGATTCGCTGACGCCGGAAATAGTCAATTTAAAAACTTTTTTACCGGCGGCAAAACAGTATGCCATGTTAAAATATACCATTTTGCTCCATGATATCGGTAAACCCTCGGCACGAACCATCGACCCAAAAGGCCAAATTCATTTTTACAGCCATGAAAAAATGAGCGCTGACATGGCCCTAAAAATCAACCGGCGACTGCGGCTGTCAAACCAGGAACAAAATTATATGGATTTTATCGTTCGCAATCACTTAAGACCGTTATCATTATTTACCGCCTACAAACAGAACCGCTTGTCGAAAAGGACGATTTCCCGTTTCTTTTTAAAATGCGAACAAATGACAAAAGATTTACTTATTCACACCGTAGCGGATCTATACGGAAAAGGGATCAATGAAAACACCCGGGCATTTATTGAATTTTTAAACCATATGATTAAACTCTATATTGATTCATTCCTGCCCAAAAAATCAAACCCGCCGCTGATCAATGGTGATGATCTGATCAATGAATTCGGACTGAAACCATCTCCCCTGTTTTCAAAAATTCTTCAGCATGTGGAAGAAGAACGCATTTCAGACAATATTGCCACCCGCAACGAAGCGTTTATACTTGTGAAAAATTTTTTAAATCCGGCATAACCCCTCTTGACATTACGGGATCATTTATATATCTCTAATTTCTTTAAAACTTAAAATTTCTTTAATATTTTAAGCGCAATGATCGAGTAACGTGTCACCAATTTAATAAGAGAACCCAACGGTAACCATATATTATTAAAGGAGTAGAAATATGAACGTATTATTTTTCGGTCCCAACGGCAGCGGCAAAGGCACACAAGGTGCAATTTTAAAAGATAAATACAACTTACCGCATATTGAATCCGGTGCGATTTTCAGGGTGAACATTAAAGGCGGCACAGAACTGGGAATGAAGGCCAAAGAATTCATTGATAAAGGCGAACTGGTCCCGGACGAAATCACTATCCCCATGATCCTTGACCGCTTACAGGAAGATGACTGTAAAAACGGTTGGCTACTTGACGGGTTCCCGAGAAACAAAAATCAGGCAATCAAACTGGATGACGCGCTGAAAGCCGCGAACATGTCACTGGATATCGTTGTTGAGATTCTGCTGGATCGTGAAATCGCCAAAAACAGAATTATGGGCCGTCGTCTGTGCGTTAACGATAACAACCATCCGAACAATATTTTTATCGACGCCATTAAACCCGATGGAGATAAATGCCGGGTATGCGGCGGCGAGCTAACCTCCCGTGCCGATGATCAGGATGAAGATGCCATTGATAAACGCCATTCCATCTACTATGATACGGAAACCGGCACCCAGGCCTCGGCATATTATTTTAGAGATCTTGCTGAAAATGATGATTCAATCAAATACATTACCCTTGAAGGCAAAGCAGCCCTTCCGGATGTAACCGCCGAACTGGTTTCCAAACTCTAATTTTTTACTTGCAAAAAGAATTTTTTCTATTTATATTTATATGATTGATAAAAAATTCATGTAAAGGTGGTGAAGTTTTTGAAGGAAATCACGGTTCGAGTGGATGATAATGACATTGAACGCGCCATGCGTATTTTGAAAAAGAAGATTCAAAATGACGGTCTGTTCAAACGGTTAAAACTGAAAAAAAACTATGAAAAACCAAGCGAATACAGACGGCGTAAAAAAAGAGAAGCTTTAAGAAGACAACGCATTGCCGAGTCAAAACGAAATTCCCGTTATCGCCGCTATTAAATATTAAAGAAACAAGATTCGATAAAACCCGGTAAGAATTTTGTCAAAAATTCTTCCGGGTTTTTTGTGATATGTACCCATGATGTCAAAAAAGTATGATCAATGCCTTGAAGAAATGTTCAGCCTGCACCGGTTCGGCATTAAACTGGGCTTGGATGTTATCCGCCATATATTAAATAACCTGCAAAATCCCGAAAATACATTTTCATGCATCCACATTGCCGGCACTAATGGAAAAGGCTCGATTGCATCCGGACTGGCAAGCATCCTTGCCGCATCCGGATACAAGGTCGGTCTTTATACTTCCCCCCATTTAATCAAATTTAATGAACGGATTACCATTAATGGTATTGAAGTGTCAGACGAAGAAATTGTCGCGTCTTACCAAGCCGTCAAATCAATTCCCAAAACAGACCGGGAGCCGACTTTTTTCGAATATACCACCGCCATGGCCCTGCACCTGTTTGCCAGGACAAATGTTGACTGGGCAATCATTGAAACCGGTATGGGCGGACGACTGGATGCGACCAATGTATTATCTCCCGCGCTGTGTGTTATTTCCAACATATCCATGGAACACCGTTTTTACCTGGGCAACACCATTGCTGAAATTACCGGTGAAAAAGGGGGAATCATCAAACACAATACACCGGTTGTCACCGGTGTGACACAGAAAAGCGCCATTGACGTATTGCAACAGATTGCATCGGATAAATCCGCCCCCCTGTATCGGTTGGGGGAGCATTTCAAGGTGCGCCGATGTAAAAACGGCGGTTTTTCTTATTCCGGAATCGATCATCAGTGGAAAAACATGAAAACCGGTCTTCCGGGAAGTCATCAGGTCGACAATGCCGCACTGATTCTAGCGGCATGTGAAGTCTTGCTGCAAAAAGGACTTTGCCTTGAACTCAGCCGAATAAAAAAGAGCCTGGAAACCTATTCCTGGCCGGGAAGGCTTGAAATTATTCCCGCATCCCCGGAGGTCATTCCCGAAATTATTATTGACGGGGCGCATAACCTGATGGCCGCACGGAAACTTGCCAGGTTTCTCAAACAGGAATATACCCATAAAAAAATCACCTTAGTCATCGGTATTCTTGATGATAAACCGTATGAATCGATCATGCAGTCACTGCTGCCCAATTTCACCCGGGTCATCTTGACTGAACCGGACATTGACCGGAGCCTTTCCCCTGAAAAACTGATGCCGTTAACACAATCCATTGTCAGTGATACGATCATTGTGAAGGATGTTACATCTGCTGTAACACATGCGATTGAAACCACGCCACCGGATAGCGCCATTTGCATTGCCGGCTCACTTTATGTGGTCGGTGAAGCCAAGCAGGCCCTTAAAAATATCGGGATTTAAGATATGATGCTCTCGTAAAAAGTACCCAGATGGCTAAGTTAAAAGTTCCATATACAAGGCGTAGTGATTTTTCAGACATAAAATCATACATGTAGTATCTTGATTGGCTGAAAAACCAATACAACGCAGTAGATGGGACTTTTTGCGACGCCATCAAGATCTATTCAGGCTTGACTAATTAGCCTGAATTCATTAATTACAACAATACGTGCGCCCGTAGCCCAGGGGATAGGGCGTCAGCCTCCGGAGCTGAAGATCGCAGGTTCGAATCCTGCCGGGCGTACCATTGCATTCTAACTTACAACCTCTCAAATAAACGATACACTGCTTTCTGGAGATTTGTTTTTGCATGCATCGGAATTGTCTTATATAGGAGACCAATTATTTTACCGCTTAATTTTGATGAATCAATAAAAAGTCAGATTCCGATGGCAAAGAAAAAAGCTTCACCAGTCATATAAAATTGGCAAGGCACGCAAATTCGTCAGTGGTGATTCGTACTTATCGTACCATGAAGAAACGAAGACTGCAGCGCAACACAGGAGTTGAACTTTTTACGAAACCATCTTTATTAATTTTTAATTTTCAGGAGCTACAAGCATGGCAGTAAGTCAGGAATTACTGGACATTCTGGTCTGTCCGAAATGTAAAGGGAAAATTTATCTCAATGACCCAAAAGACGGGCTGGTTTGCGATGCCTGCCAGTTGATTTACGAAATACGAGATGACATTCCCGTAATGCTGATAGATGAAGCAAAACCGATCCAGAAATGATAAACCGGTAAAAAGTCAGATTCAGATGGCAAAGAAAAAAATTCCACCATTCTTATAAAATTGGCAAGGCGCGCAAATCCTGAGTGATGATTCGTACTTATCGTACTATGAAGAAATGAAGGATGCAGCGCAACGCAAAAGTTGGACTTTTTACGAAGCCATCAGGAATAAATAAAAACAGGCATATAGCACCTGATGAGTCAACCCACTTCACCGCAGGCCGCCAAACTGGTTATTGGTGTTTTTACAAACGATCAGCAACTATTTTATCCTGTTTTTGAAGGCCTGACAAAACTGTTCGGTGATATTGACCTGATGAGCCCCTGGCTACCGTTTGACTATACGAGTTACTATGAACGGGAAATGGGTCCCGGTCTTTTGCGGCGAATGGCTGCATTTAAAATGCTGATTGATCAGACCAGTCTGTCAGCAATAAAACTTAAAACCAATGCCATTGAACGCGAATTTTCAAAGGATCAAAAACGGAGCGTGAATATCGATCCCGGCTACATGCTCCGCGAACGCTTTGTGCTGGCCACGGGGAAAAATTTTGCTCACCGAATCTATATCGGTGATCACATATACGCGGACCTGACCCTGATATTTCAGAAGGGTTCATTTCAGCCCCTACCGTGGACATACCCGGACTACAAGGCCCCGGATATGCATTCTTTTCTCTACCAGGTGAGAAATAAATACATCAAAGACATCACGGAAACGGAATTTTAATTATGATAAAAAGCATGACCGGTTACGCCGGATCCGATTTTTCCACCGATAACCTGAACGTGAGCATTGAAATCAGAGGTTATAACAGCCGACATCTGGATGTTGCCTTAAAACTCTATCACCGATACGCAGTCCTGGAAGAAAAAATCAGAAAAGCGATCTCGGAAACAATCACCCGGGGACGCATTGAATTACGCGTAAATATTTCCGAAACAACCGAAAATACGGAAGTTTTCAGCATTAATGAGTCCATGGCAAACGCCTATTATGATACCCTGGTTCAGCTGAAAAACAAATACAAGTTAAACTCTGAAATTTCCCTGGCACTGCTTTCAGGTAAAAATGGTATTATTGAAACCGCCGATCCGGAAATCAACCCGGACGAAATCTGGCAGGTCCTCGAAAAATCTCTCAATACCGCCCTGTCTGATTTTGACACAATGAAAATAAACGAAGGCGCGTCCCTTAAAGCGGACCTGGAACAACGGCTCGGATTTATCAAAGACTGTATCACCGATATAGAAGCAAAAACAGACGGACTTTTAGGTATTTATCAGGATAAGCTAAAAACGCGTATTACGGCCCTGACACAGGGAATGGTTGAAATCGACCCAGCTCGTATCGCTCAGGAGGCCGCGTTCATCGCTGACAAAAGTGATATTTCCGAAGAAACGGTCCGGGCGAAAAGTCATTTAAAACAGTTCAGGGAATTAATGGAATCCAAAGATCCGTGCGGTCGGCCGCTCAATTTCCTGCTCCAGGAATTTAACCGTGAATTTAACACCATGGGAAGTAAAGCCGGGGATGCTGAAATTGCGCATATTATTGTTTCGGCTAAAACCGAGCTTGAAAAAATTCGGGAACAGATACAGAATGTGGAATAATTTTTGATGTCACCAGAGAGGGAGCATGTCATATACTTTATTGAATATTGGATATGGAAGCAGTGTTGTCGCGGATGAAGTCATTGCCATTCTGGCGCCGAATTCCGCCCCTATGCGGCGTTTACGGGATGAAGCAAAAGATGAAAAAAAACTGATCGATGCTACCCATGGCCGTAAAACACGCTCAATCATTATTATGAAAAACAACCACATTGTACTTTCAGCCGCGCAGACTGATACAATCGCGCAAAGATATGCGGCTTTAAACGAAGAAAAATAAAAGCCGATAGTTAACACAATGTCTGAACCCAAAAATGAAACTATCCATTCGGAACCGTCCGATAATGCAACAACGGGATGCCTGTTTATCATTTCCGCCCCGTCCGGTGCCGGCAAGACCACGTTATGCAATGCGATATTAAAAAAATTCCCGGATCTTTGCTACTCCATTTCACACACCACACGGGAACCGAGAACCGATGAACAGGACGGCGTGGATTATTTTTTCATCACTCAAGAGAAATTTAAAAATAATATCGAAAAAGGCTCATGGGCGGAGTGGGCACAAGTGCACGGTCACTTTTACGGCACTTCCGCTCAATTTATTGACCGCCATCTATCCGAAGGAAAAAATATCCTGCTTGATATTGATGTAAACGGGGCCAAACAGATTCTTTACAGGTACCCGCACAGCATCACCATATTCATCATGCCCCCGACATTTGAGACATTAAAGCAGCGTCTTATAAAACGGGGCACTGACAGTGAACAGGTAATTATCAAACGACTTATAAATGCTGAAACTGAAATCGCGCAAAAAGACCTGTACAAACATATTGTTGTTAACGACTCGCTGCCTGAAGCCATTAAAACGCTTTCCGCCATCATATCCGACAATCAACCCAGATGATTTTCCGGCAAATATCCTGATTATTGTTAATACGAGAAGGACAGATGAAAACTGAAACAATTTACGGAATCCACCCGGTCTTCGAAGCTTTGCAGGCCAAAAGACGAACCTTTCATGAACTCTGTATATTAAAAGATAAGACAAACCAGCGGATTGAACATATTATCGAAATCGCTCATTTAGCTGGGATACCGATACAATATCTGCCGCGCCAGAAACTTCAATCCCTTACCGGCATCGATACGCACCAGGGTATCGCGGCCAGGGTGTCGTCCTACCCGCTTCTTGACCTTTCCGATTTGATCAGCGATAATGATTATTCCGGCACATCAAACTTTTTCCTGCTGATAGACAATATTGTTGATCCTCATAATCTCGGCGCATTAATACGGACGGCTTTGTGCGCGACGTTAACCGGTGTTATTATCCCCAAAGACCGATCGGCTGAAGCGTCTCCCACTGTTTCAAAATCATCAGCCGGCGCACTTGAGCATATCCGGCTGGCCACAGTTGTCAACATGGCAAATGCCATCAAGGAGTTAAAAAAAAACAACATATGGATCATCGGTCTTGACAAAGACGGAGATCGATCGATATATGAAAACGATTTTACTGGAAATATCGCCATGGTCGTTGGCGGAGAAGAAAGCGGTATCCGTCCGCTGATCAAAAAAAACTGTGACTTTTTAAGTTTTATTCCGCAAAACGGTCCGGTCAACTCACTGAATGCATCGGTGGCCGGCGCTATTGCCATGTATGAGGCATACAGACAACGGCATTTTTCGAATTAAATAAGAAAGGACAATAATATATGGAAAATTCAGGTATCATTACCAAAAATAACGACGGATCTATAAATGTTCCGGATATTGCAACCATTCCGTTTATTGAAGGCGACGGCACCGGTCCGGATATCTGGCGGGCAACCCAGACGGTTATCAACGGGGCGATTGCCGCGGCGTATAAGGGATCAAAAAAAATTAACTGGCTGGAATTATATGTCGGTGAAAAAGGGTACGAAAAAACCGGAGAATGGCTTTCTCAGGAAGCTTTAGACAACATTAAAAAACATGTGGTGGCCATTAAGGGGCCGTTAACCACGCCGATCGGAAAAGGAATCCGAAGCCTCAATGTCACCATTCGCCAAAAACTGGACCTTTTTGCCTGCGTCCGCCCGGTCAAATATATTGATTCAGTCCCCAGTCCCATGAAACGCCCTGAAAAAATCGACATGGTGGTATTTCGGGAAAACACGGAGGATGTGTATGCCGGGATTGAATGGGAGAGTCAAAGCGATGAAGCCAATGAGGTCATCTGCTTTCTGACAGAAAAAATGGGGGCAAACATTGCCGAAAACTCCGGAATCGGTATCAAACCGGTGAGCGCCAAAAACACCAAACGCCTGGTTGCCAGTGCGATTTCCCATGCCATTGACAATGGATACACCAGTGTCACGCTGATGCACAAAGGCAATATCATGAAATTCACGGAAGGCGCTTTCAACAAATGGGGGTATGAAGTTGCCAAAGAAAAATTCGGCAATGTCACCATTACCGAGGACGAACTCTATAAATCTTACGACGGCAAGCTCCCTGAAGGTAAAATTCTAATCAAAGACCGAATCGCGGACATGCTGTTCCAGCAGGTGCTGCTGCGGCCGGAAGAGTTTGACGTAATCGCCACCCCGAATTTAAACGGAGATTATATTTCCGATGCGCTTGCGGCCCAGGTAGGCGGCCTTGGTATGGCGCCCGGGGCGAATATCGGCGATGAATGCGCGGTATTTGAAGCAACCCATGGCACAGCACCGAAATACGCGGGTCTTGATAAAGTCAATCCGAGTTCTCTGATTTTATCCGGCGCCATGATGCTGGACTATATGGGGTGGAAAGAAGCAGCGGATATCATTCGCCAAAGTCTCCAGAAAACCGTCAAAGCCAAAACCGTTACCTATGACCTGGCCCGCCAGATTGACGGTGCGACTGAAATTTCATGCTCGGCATTTGGTGATGCCATGGTTGCAAAAATGTAAGCGAAATGTTCCGACGCATACTCCAGACTTTTAAATATTCAATTTTTCCTTCAAAATGTCTTGCATGCGGACTGTTTTTTCATCCGAATCAGGACAGACCGGCAGGAAAGACGCCTTTTGATCGAATTGTTCATGACCCGATAGAAACGATTTTTTATCGGGTCATGACACCGTTTCTCTGCCCATCATGCGCACAGGAATTTTCTCCGGTTCATTCCCCTTTCTGCACAACATGCGGCCGGATGTTTAAAAGCAAATCCGGTGCGGACCATCAATGCGGCAGTTGCATTCAAAACAAGACCCTCTGCCACCGAATCCGGGCCGCAGGGATTTATTGCGGGCCATTGAAATCAAACATTCATGCATTAAAATACAAAAATAAAGTTCATCTGGCCCGCCCCCTCGGAAGGTTGCTTTTTTCTTCATTTATGAAATATTATGATATCAGCACTATTGATTATATTTTACCGGTCCCGCTTCATATCTCCCGCTTAAAAAAAAGAGGATTTAATCAAGCGGTCATGCTGATCAATGAATGGCCGGTTTTAATCAATCTAAGTAATGTAAACCGAAAAATTAATACAGACCGGTTCATGCATATTGATTGTAAAAACCTGGTACGAAAGCGTAAAACATTGTCCCAGACCGGGCTGGGCAAGGAAAAAAGAAAAGAAAACGTCAAAGGCGCATTTGCCGTAACTGATAAATCTAAAATTTCAGGAAAGCAGGTGCTCCTGATTGATGACGTTCATACCACCGGATCCACTTGCGATGAATGCGCTGATACATT
This sequence comes from Desulfobacteraceae bacterium, assembly GCA_014237465.1. Classification (GTDB taxonomy): domain Bacteria; phylum Desulfobacterota; class Desulfobacteria; order Desulfobacterales; family Desulfosalsimonadaceae; genus SURF-3. Next base: position 104,463 of record JABZFM010000004.1, read on the forward strand.
GATCGCGAGCGGGGCAAAAACCGTCAGCGTCTTGACTCTGGCCCGGGCGGATTGATGAATCAAAAAAAGGCTGACATATGACGAAAAATCCATCAACCATTATCGCGGGAATTCTCCAGTTTGACGTAAAAACAGGCGATATTGACGCAAACCTGACATCCGTTATCAACGGCATCAATCGTTTGGGCGAAAAAGAAGCGCAAATCACCGTGCTTCCGGAACTGTGGTCCTGCGGCTTTGACAAACCCGGAGGGGTCAATGCGCATTCCGGAAAAACACCTCAAATCATCAAAACCCTCAGCACACTGGCAAAAAAACACCGGATGATCATTGCCGGCTCCCTGCCGGAAAAATCCGGTGACCGTCTATACAATACCATGATGGTTATTGACAAGGACGGTGCTATTGCCGGTCAATACCGGAAAGTCCATCTATTTTCATTCATTGGTGAAGACAAAGCATTCTCCGCCGGCAACCAGGCGGTTGTTTGCGACACGTCATCCGGCCCCATCGGCCTGATGCTCTGCTATGATCTTCGTTTTCCCGAACTTTGCCGTTCATTAGCGCTTGCCGGCGCCCGGATGGTTGTCGTATCCGCCCAATGGCCGGAAAGCAGAATTCATCACTGGAATACCCTGCTTGCCGCCCGCGCCATTGAAAATCAAATATTTATTGCCGCATCAAACCGGGTGGGAAAAGATGTCGACCTGACATTTAACGGCCATTCCCAGATCATATCACCGGACGGCAAGGTACTTGCCTGTATCATTGACCAAACTGCTGAAACCACGGTGCAAATAAACTTTAAAGAAATTGAGACAATCCGAAACCGCTTTGACTGTTTAAAAGAAAGGGTACCGGCTGCTTATAAGCCATGATATTAAACAATAAAAACAATCTTCACTTTTTCACATTTTCAAAATTAAGTGTTTTTGAAGATATCCGCCATGGGATATTCACCCGCAACAATGGTTTCAGTACAGGTGGTTACAAGAGCCTGAATGCGGGTCTTTCAGTGGGGGATAGCAATAAGTCAGTCGAAAAAAACAGAATATCCATTGCCCGGTGCATGGACACGCAAAAACTTGTTTTTTCAAATCAAGTCCATGAAACAGGCATTCTGGTTTTCAAAAAAAACGATAAAAACCGATCATCAAAAGTCGACGCCTCTCCTTTTTCAGGAGATGCCATGATCACGGATATTCCCTGCAAACCCCTTGCCATCCAGCTGGCGGACTGCCAGGGAATACTAATGTATGATCCGCAGAATAAAGTGGTGGCCAACGTGCACTCCGGCTGGCGCGGCAGTATTAAAAACATCCTCGGCACATGTGTTGAATCCATGAAAACCGAATTCGAGTGCCGGCCGGAAGACATTACCGCAGGTATATCCCCGTCGCTCGGGCCCTGCTGTGCTGAATTTATTCATTATCAGCAGGAAATACCCGAAAAATACTGGCGCTATAAAAACAAATCCGGTCATTTTAATTTTTGGAAAATCAGTTGGCATCAATTGTTGAATGCCGGACTTTTACCTCAAAATATTGAAATATCAAATATTTGTACAAAATGTAACAGTCACCTGTTCTTTTCTTTTCGGAAAAAGAACCCAACCGGAAGATTTGTTTCAGTTATCGGCTTGAAATAGCAAGTCAAATATATTAAATCAATTTTGACATGAAATCATTTGCCCAAAAACATCAGAAAATTGCAAAAGTAATCTGGAACAAACCGGAAAGCCACGCCGATTTCCGAATCGGCCTGACCTGCAGCTCCGTATACGAAAATGCCCTGCCCGGACAGTTTGTTACACTTCATCTGCCCGGGAACATGACGCCCCTGCTACGCCGGCCGTTTTCAATTCACCGGCTGATTAAAGAGAACAAACATGTTATCGGCATCGAAATTTTGTATAAAGTCGTCGGCGGGTTTACTGAAAAACTGACCCGGGCCATCACCGGAGATCCAATAGATCTTCTGGGGCCCATTGGAAACGGGTTTACAGTTTCAAAAAAATTTAAAAAAATCGCGCTTGTCGGAGGCGGTATCGGCATCGCCCCCCTGGTTTTCCTTGCAGACGCCATCACTGAAAACGGCGTTTGTTTATCTGATTCCATTGCCTGTCTCGGGGGCAGAACGTCAGATGATATCCTGTGCAAATCTGTTTTTAAATCGTTTGACTTAACGATTCGAACAACCACGGACGACGGCTCCGAAGGGGAACAAGGCCTGGTCACCCGGCCCCTTGAAAAATGGATCACTTCACACCGTCCGGACATGGTCTATGCATGCGGCCCAATGCCGATGCTCAGGGCTGTCGCGGACATTGCAAATAAAAACGAACTGCCGTGCGAGATCTCCATTGAAACCATCATGGCCTGCGGGCTTGGCGCCTGTCTGGGCTGTGCGGTTAATAAAAATAAAACTACCGGAAAATACCAGCACGTGTGCATTGACGGCCCGGTGTTTGACGCCAAAACACATATTTTTTGATGGCGTCGTTAAAAGTCCTATCTACTGCGTTGTTGTGATTTTTCAGTCAATCAAGATACTATCTGTATGATTTCTTGTCTGAAAAATCACTACGCCTTGCCAAATTTTATGGAATTGATGGAACTTTTAACTTAGCCATCCGTGAACTTTTTTCTGACCATTTGAATCTGATTTCTTACATGGTATAAAAATGACTGACAATATAACTGAAAAATATGAATTAACGCAAAAAGTCCGCGCGGCCGGGTGAGCGGCCAAGTTGAGTCCGGGGGTCCTGGACAGGATTATTTCAACGCTGAAGGTCAAACCGGATCCGCGCCTGATTGTGGGGTTTGAGACAGCAGATGATGCCGGGGTTTATAAAATTTCAGACGATACGGCACTGGTTCAAACACTTGATTTTTTCACGCCCATTGTTGACTCCCCGTTTGCGTTTGGTTCGATTGCGGCCGCCAACGCCTTAAGTGATGTATATGCCATGGGCGGCACGCCGCTGACCGCTATGAATATTGTCTGCTTTCCGTCAGAAGAGCTGCCGGAATCGGTATTGCAGGAGACCCTTGCCGGCGGACTGGAAAAAATTCATGAAGCCCGCGCCACACTGGTCGGCGGGCACAGTGTTGAAGATGCAGAATACAAATACGGCCTTTCCGTGACCGGCGTGGTTCACCCGGACCGTATTCTGACCAACGCAAACTGCAAAAAAAACGATCGCCTGATTTTAACCAAACCCATTGGCACCGGAATTCTGGCAACCGCAATCAAAGGGAAACTGGGAAAACAAAAAACAACACGGAATCTGGTGACTGTGGCGGCGGGTCTGAACAAATATGCGGCTGAAATAATATTAAAATTTGAACCAAACGCTGTTACCGATATTACCGGATTCGGCTTAGCCGGTCACATATATGAAATGGCATCTGGTGCTAAAATGCGAATCACCCTTTATTCGGAAAAAGTGCCACTGATCGATGAAGTCCTTGGTTTTGCCCGCATGGGCATGTTCCCGGCCGGTGCGTATAACAACAAAAAGTTCTTTGAAACCGGTGTAACAATCCATTCAGACGTTGATGCCGTTATCGCCGACCTGATGTTTGATCCGCAGACATCCGGCGGACTGATGGTCTCTTTAAGTGATGCAAAAGCAGATGACTGTTTAAATGCCCTGCATGACCAGGGTATTGAGGCACAGATCATCGGGGAAGTGGCCGGTGAAATTTCTGGCACCGATTCATGCGGCCGGGTGATCATTCGTTAAAAACGACTGAGAATACCCCTATAAAAAATCATCACCACCGTTAAAACCTTTTGAAATTTTTATATATTTAAAATTTTATTTTAAACTCAGAAACTTAAATTATTTTACTTTTTTTTATATTGACCTCTCTACTTTCATATGATAGGCAAGATCTTTTTAAAGGTTTTGTTCGTTGCGTCCAAAGGACGGTTACATGAAAAAAGAAACCCGACAGATGTTCAGAGAGCTTGCGTATTACAGCAGCCTCGGGTTTTCAGTGGCTCTGGCAATTTTTATCGGTTTATTTACCGGCCTCTTTCTTGACAGATGGCTGGGAACAGCGCCATGGTTTATGTTTATTTTTTTCGCCTTAGGAATTGCCGCTGCGGCAAAAAATATAATGCTGGCACTTAAAAAAAGCAAAAACATGTGAAATAGAATCATGTCAATACAGCAAAGACTTCTGACATTTATTGTCCGATCCAACTGGATACTGCTGGTTTTAGCCGCTGCGGTGGGCTATTTTACGGCTTCTTCCAGCGTCACCTTAGGTATTATCGCCGGCGGACTGATTGTCACCATTAATTTTCATCTGCTGTATCGCACACTAAAAAAATCCCTGGCGCCTCCTCATCTGGCGTCACCCAATGTTGTACTGGTAAAATATTATATCAGGTTCATTATCAGCGGCCTGATTATTTTATTACTTATTGCAGGGGATTATGTGAATCCTCTGGGACTGTTTATCGGTTTATCGGTGGTTGTGGCAAGTATCATGCTGGCCACGCTATGCGAAGTTAAAAATAATATTTTCAAGGAGGCGGTATAAGGTGGAACATCCCTTTTTATTATTCTCTAAGCTTTTTGAATTGGTCGGTCTGGGACATTTTGCTAACAGCAATCCGCATGTAATTTATGCATGGGTAGTTATGGCGATACTTATTGCTCTGAGTGTATTGGCTGCCAAAGGCATCAGCATGGTCCCCACCAAAGCACAGAATGTCTCTGAACTCATCGTTTCCGGTATGGAAGAATTCATGGTTGAGATTACCGGTGAAGAAGGCCGCTGGCTGTTTCCGCTGGCCGGCACGGTTTTCCTTTATGTATTCATCGGAAACCTGATTGGCCTGGTGCCGGGCTTTTTCCCGCCGACCGCAAACCTGAACACCACAGCATCTATCGCTTTGGTGGTCTTTACCTTTACTCATGTGATCGGCATTAAATACCATGGCGCCGCCTACATTAAACATTTTCTCGGTCCCGTATGGTGGATGAGCCCGCTTATCTTTGTTATAGAAATTATCGGCCATTTTGCCAGAATCCTTTCTCTTTCATTCCGTCTTTTCGGAAACATGATGGGACATGAAATTGTTCTGGCTATCCTTTTCGGGCTTGCCGGCGCATTTTTCGCCCCTTTGCCGCTCATGGCTTTGGGTATTTTTGTATCATTTGTACAGGCTTTTGTTTTCTTTCTGCTGTCAGTTATCTATTTCTCGGGTGCCATGGAACATGCCCATTAATTGATCCGGCAGAATATCAAAAACGGTAAAAATTCAAGTTTATATGGCAAAAAAAAAAGTTCCACCAATATTATAAAATTGGCAAGGCGCGCAAATCCTGAGTGATGATTCGTACTTATCGTACTTTGAAGAAACGAAGGATGCAGCGCAACGCAGAAGTTGAACTTTTTACGAAGCCATCAATTTTATGGGAAGATGGAAGAAGCCAGATTATTAATTTTTTTTAAGGAGGAAGTTAAGTTATGGAATTTTTTGTCGCATGTGCATTCGCTGCAGGTTTTGGTATTGCAATTGCTGCTTTCGGTTGTGGTCTTGGTCAGGGCATGGGTCTGAAAGCCGCTGTTGAAGGTATTGCAAGAAACCCGGAATCTTCCGGAAAAGTTACCGTTACAATGCTGATCGGTCTTGCTATGATCGAATCTCTGTGTATTTATGCACTCGTTGTTTCTCTGATTCTTATTTATGCGCATCCTCAGGCGGCTGCTATTGCCGGACTGCTCGGTCACTAATCAGAAAAACATGTTTGTTTTAAAAAAAGGGCTGTGCCATTAAGGCACAGCCCTTTTTTATGGCGTCGTTAAAAATCCCATCTACTGCGTTGTAGTGGTTTTTCAGCCCCTCAATATACGACTTGTATGATCTTGGGCCTGAAAAACCAATACGCCTTGTATATGGAACTTTTAACTTAGCCATCCAGATACGTTTACAAGATTATCATAATCATAAAAAGTCATTTCTAATTCTCAAGCATCGACTTTAAAAAATTTCCGGTATATGACTTTTTAATTTGCGCAATGTCTTCGGGTGTACCGCACCCGACAACCTCTCCCCCGTGATCTCCGCCCTCCGGGCCGAGATCAATGACGTAATCGGCAAATTTGATAACATCCAGGTTATGTTCAATAACGATGACAGTATTGCCCGAATCGACAAAACGCTTCAGGACTGTCAGCAGACTTTTAATGTCATCAATATGGAGCCCGGTTGTCGGCTCATCCAATAAATAAACAGTCCGCCCGGTATCCCGTTTACCGAGCTCCTTGGCCAGTTTTACCCGCTGCGCCTCACCGCCGGACAGGGTGGTTGCCGGCTGCCCCACATGAATATATCCGATCCCGACATCGACTAACGTCTGAAGTTTTGTACGGATACTTGAAATGTTTTCAAAAAACCGTAACGCCTGGTTAACAGTCATGTTCAATACATCGGCGATGTTTTTACCCTTATACCGGATTTCAAGGGTCTCCCGGTTGTAGCGTTTTCCATGGCAAATATCACAGGTCACAAATACATCGGGTAAAAAATGCATCTCAATTTTAATAATTCCGTCACCGGAACAGGCCTCGCACCGCCCACCCTTGACATTAAAACTGAAACGGCCGGGTTTGTATCCCCGCTGGCGCGCATCTGCGGTTTTTGCAAAAAGTTCCCGGATAAAAGTAAAAACCCCGGTATAGGTGCCGGGGTTTGATCGCGGCGTGCGGCCGATGGGCGACTGGTTAATATTAATCACCTTATCGACAAACTCCACGCCGGATATTTCCCTGTGTTTTCCGGCCGGCATGCCGATACGGTAAAAACGCTGGGCAAGCAATCGATATAGTGTTTCTATCACCAGGGTTGATTTGCCGGAACCGGAAACCCCGGTCACGCTGATAAAACACCCCAGCGGGAATTCCACGTTGATATTTTTAAGATTATTTTCAGACGCGCCTTTGATCACCAGGCGCTCCTTGCCCGGAAGTTTCCGTTGGTCCGGAATTTCAATTTTTTTACGGCCGGAAAGATACTGTCCGGTCAGTGATTTTTCATCTTTAACAAGTTCTGTCGGCGGACCTGCAAACACGACCTCACCGCCTTTAATCCCGGCTGCCGGGCCCATATCCACTACATAATCCGCTGACCGGATGGTCTCTTCATCGTGTTCCACCACAAGAACCGTATTTCCCAGGTCGCGCATTTTCAGCAATGTTTCGAGCAAACGACGGTTGTCCCGCTGATGTAGACCGATGCTGGGCTCATCTAAAACATACAACACCCCGGTCAGCTTCGAACCGATCTGGGTGGCCAACCGGATGCGTTGACTTTCTCCACCGGAAAGGGTGGTTGCCGACCGGTCAATCGTCAAATAGGACAGCCCCACATTTGTCAAAAAACTCAGGCGGTCGGTTATTTCTTTTAAAATCCGCTTCGCGATCAATGACTCTTTCTCACTCAGGGCAATATTTTCAAAAAAATCAAACGCTTTTTCGATGGAAAGGATTCCAATATCCGCGATGGTCTTCCCGCAAACCTTAACGGACCGACTGACCCGGTTTAAACGTGTGCCGCTGCATTCCTTGCAGGGCCTGAAATTCATATATTGTTTGATCTCTTCCCGTGTCTGGTAGGAGTCCGTATCCACATATCGACGTTCAAGATTTGGAATCACGCCTTCAAACGGACGGGTAAAATTTATCCGGCGATTGCCGCGATGCATGAAAAAAGGGATTTTATGATCACCTGATCCATATAGCAGGACATTTTTAAATTCTTCAGACAGATCCTTGTAGGGAGTATAAATATCTTCATTATAATGGGATGTCAGTGCTTCTAAAAACTCCGCAAACTGAACGGAGTTGCGGTTTTCCCAAGGCCTGACAGCGCCTTCACGAATCGACAGTTCCAAAGACGGCACCACCAGTTCCGGGGCGATTTCCGTTGTGGACCCCAGACCATCACATTTTGGACATGCCCCTTGCGGAGAGTTAAACGAAAAACTGGCCGGAGTTAATTCCGGGTAACTGATGCCGCAGTGAAGGCATGCCGCTTTTTCGGAAAAAAGAATCGTGTCTGTTGTGGATCCGGATTGATCCACCACATCCACGCTCACCACCCCGCCGGAAAGAGAAATTGCCAGCTCCAGGGAATCTGCCAGCCGATTTCTCATTTTTTCCTTTACCATCAGGCGATCCACAACCACATCAATGGTATGCTTTTTATTCTTATCCAGCTTTCCGACGCTGTCAATTTCCAGAATTTTCCCATTGACCTTCACCCGGGCAAATCCATCCCGCTTTAAACTGGCAAACAATCTACTATGACTTCCCTTTTGGGCTGACACGATGGGGGCCAGAATAATAATCCGGGCTCCTTCGGGAAGAGACAACACACTGTCAATAATCTGATCCACTGCCTGAAAAGTAATGGGCCGACCGCATTCATAGCAGTGCGGAATACCGATTCTCGCAAAAAGCAATCGGAGGTAATCGTATATTTCGGTGACGGTTCCGACGGTCGAGCGGGGATTGTGGCTGGCGTTTTTCTGCTCAATGGCAATTGCCGGGGACAGACCTTCAATCAGGTCCACATCCGGCTTTTCCATGCGCTCTAAAAATTGACGGGCATATGTTGACAAGGATTCCACATACCGGCGCTGGCCTTCCGCATACAGGGTATCAAATGCAAGGCTCGATTTGCCGGACCCGGAAAGACCGGTTATCACAATAAACTTGTTCCGGGGCAATTCAACATCAATATTTTTTAAATTATGCTGCCGGGCCCCTCGGATAATAATATGCTCGGATTCCATTGAGTTTTTTTATTGAATCTTAAAAATGAACGATCGTTGATTCTCATCGGCCAAGCCGTATTAAGCCGGATTATAATTTTTTTCTATCCGGCATATGGCCTGATTAGCTGCCAGACGGATTGCCTGTATAAGACTTCCCGGATCGGCAACGGCCTTTCCGGCAATGTCATAAGCGGTTCCGTGATCAACCGACGTCCGTATAATGGGAAGGCCCAAAGTGGTGTTGACGCCGTCGGAAAAATGAATCATTTTAAACGGAATCAACCCCTGATCATGATACATGCATACCACCGCATCAAATTCTCCGTTCATTGCATTAACAAAAACAGTGTCCGGCGGATAAGGCCCTGATACATCTATACCGTTTTTTTTTGAAAAATTGACTGCCGGTTCAATAATCCGCGCCTCTTCATCACCAAACATGCCGGCTTCTCCGGAGTGCGGATTTAACCCGGCCACCGCGATTTTCGGCCTTTCAAAACCAAACCGTTCCTTCAGGGAATAATCCGTTGTTTCGATGGTGGACATTATATTTTCGATGGTCAGCGACTGCGGGACTTGCTTGAGAGACATATGAATTGTCACAAGCACCACTCGCAGCCTGTCCCCGGCCATCATCATGGCGTATTCTGCTGTTCCGGTTTGATCCGCCAGCAGTTCTGTATGCCCATGATATTGACTTCCTGCCAGCTTTAAAGCGGTTTTATTGATCGGGCAAGTCACAATAGCGGCGATATCATCATTTAACGCCATATTAATGGCTGTAATGATATAATGTTCCATTGCCTTGCCCGTTATTTCAGTCGGCTGGCCCCAAACCAGGGTTTCCGGATTGATATGTGAACTATTGACCACATCAATGCATCCGGGCTTATACGATGCAGCTCCCGGTGAATTAATGGTGGCAATCAGACCCGGGATTTTCGTGATGAGCTTTGCAGTTTCCAGGACCTGAACATCGCCGATCACAAGCGGTCTTGCCACGTCATAGACTTCCGAATGATTCAATGCCAGACATATGAGTTCCGGCCCGATACCGACCGGGTCACCCATGGTTATTCCGACAATTGGTCTATTGTCATTCACCTGCGCCCCTTTTTATTGAACCGAAATCAAATATCATGTAAAATTTTTCAAAATCCGGTGCTAAATTTTATTTTATATCAGAAAGCGCCCCCTCCAACAACAATAACTCAAAAAAATAAATGAAATACGCCATGGGATTTGAGCCGAATAATCTCTTGCTTAAAAATCACAGCAAATCACTGGCCAGATCGGCCAGTTCGGACCGTTCCCCTTTTTCAAGTGTAATGTGGGCATAGAGCTTCTGGCCCTGCATTTTTTCAATTAAATGACTTAATCCGTTTGACAGACTGTCAAGATACGGATGATCAATCTGGAAAATATCGCCGGTAAAAACCACTTTCGTACCCTCTCCCGCCCGTGTGATAATGGTTTTTACTTCATGGGGTGTCAGATTCTGTGCTTCATCCACAATAAAAAATATTTTAACAAGACTCCTTCCACGGATATACGACAACGGAGAAATGACAAGTTTCTCATCGTCCAGCATTTCCTTGATTTTCTGATGACGAGAATCATGTTCGGAAAACTGGTTCTGAATAACTGCTAAATTATCATGCAAAGGCTGCATATACGGATCCAGCTTTGCCGAGATATCTCCGGGCAGAAACCCCATATCTTTGTTGCTCAACGGCACAATGGGACGCGCCATGAAAATCTGACGATAATTTTGCCGCTTCTCAAGTGCCGCTGCCAGAGCAATCAAAGTTTTTCCTGTTCCGGCTTTGCCTGTAATACTTACCAGGTGAATACTCGGATCCGTCAACGCATTGATGGCAAATGTCTGTTCGACATTTCGCGGTACAATCCCGTAAGCCGGATATTTATCAATTCGTTGAAGTCGCTGCATGACAGAATCAAATTTTGCGAGTGCTGATTTTCTGCCATTGCGCATAACAATGTATTCATTTGCGATCATTGGCTGCTGCAGATCAATCTCATTGATTTCAACTTCATTTGTTTGCTGATACATTTTATCAATAATATCAGATGAGATTTCTTCTTCGATACGTTTTCCGGCATAGAGTGTATTGATATCCCTGACATGATCGCTTGTATAGTCCTGCGCCAGAAGCCCCACTGCCTTGGCCTTCATCCGGAGATTGACATCTTTTGTCAGGAGAATAATCTGGGTGTCAGGTTTATCTTTTGAAAGATGATACGCAATGTTCAGCAGTCGGTGATCATGTTTATGGCTGGCAAAATTATCGACCAGGTCCTCATGAAACCCCTGCTCCAGCTTCAGTATGATTTTCCCGGAGTCCGGACCGATCTTTACGCCACCGTTAAAAAGCTTGTCTCCGCTCAATGAATCAAGGGTTCTCACAAATTCCCGGGCATGAAAATTTATGGTTTCATTGCCTTTTTTAAACTGATCAAGCTCTTCCAGAACTGAAATGGGAACAACCACATCGTTTTCTTTAAAATGATAAATGCAAGAACTGTCATGAAGGATAACATTTGTATCGAGAACGAAACTTTTTTTCATATGGGGCATGATTGGCGCACCTTTCTATCATTTTAGTGTGATATGGGACGTATGGAATACGACGCAGCATTTATCAGGAATTTAAATACTCACCTCCCTTTATTTACCGTAATTAAAAGACAGTTACAAACAGATGTTACCTTAAAAAAACACTTTTGTTACATGTCGCATCAAATATTTCAAATTTGATGCGGCGGTTGAGTATCGGTTTCATTTCATGATACCTGTTGCCGAAAAAAATGAGAATATCTCCAATATCCTTTATGCCAAAATTCAAAACAGAAACATATGAATGAAAAAAAAAAAGATTTACCAGTGAAATAAATATTGCAGCGATGAAAATAGAAAAAGGGGAAAACAAATGAAGATTTCGAGTGACAATATACAGGATATGATCGAAACATTTAATACCCATTTAGCGTCTTAGTGTATTGTCTTATGATATTTTTATGACGAATCCTCTGATGCGATTGTTTTACTGATTTTTTGTGACAACTCCTGGATGCTGAACGGTTTTTGAATAAATCCCCTGCATCCCCGTCTGATTATTGACGAAGCCTGCCCGTTGATACTGTAACCGCTTGACAGCAGAACCTTCACATCCGGATTAATTGATTTCAGCTGATCAAATGTTTCGCCGCCGCCGATCCCCGGCATGACAAGGTCCAGAATCACCATGTCAATCTGATCTTTTCTATCACGATACGTATCAATCGCCTCCCGGCCGTCTTTGGCGACAATCACTTGATATCCCAGAACCTGAATCATTTCTTCGGCAACACTGCGTATCATTTCTTCATCATCCACCAGCAGGATGGTCCCGGTTCCTTCGAGAATTTCGATATTTATGATTTGTTCCTGTTCTGCGACCCGGGTTGATGCGGGGAGGCAAATGTTGAATGTGGTGCCCTTACCTTTCTCACTGTAAACAGTTATAAATCCGTCATGATTTTTAATAATACCGTAAGCGGAAGCAAGCCCCAAACCGGTGCCGCGCCCCCTTTCTTTAGTTGAAAAAAAAGGTTCAAAAACCCGTTTTAAAGTTACTTTATCCATGCCAATGCCAGTGTCAGTAATTGATATTTTGATATATTTCCCCGGTTCGACATTATGGGGAGCCGTTGTTTCTTTTTTCAGAATATCATTCTCGGTTCTGACATATAAATCACCGCCCTGCGGCATGGCGTGCGATGCGTTCACATACATATTCAATAATACCTGATCGATTTGCCGCTGATCGACTTCTGCAGTTAAAAGATTTTCATCAAATTCTTCATAAATCGTTATTTCTTTTCTGGTCCGGCCAAACATTCTGTTTTGTGTTTTAACAAGCTTATTGATGTCCGTCGGCTTGACCTCATATTTGCCGCTTCTGGCAATTCCCAGCATTTGCTGGGTCAAATCGGCTGCCCGGATGATATAATCTTCAATTTCTTTTAAATGCTTGTATCCGGGATCATTATCATCCTTGTTCAACATCAGCAAAGAAAGACGCCCCTGTATTCCCATCAGCAGATTATTAAAATCATGGGCAACACCTCCTGCCAGGGTGCCCAGAGATTCCATTTTCTGCGCCTGCTCCATGTGCCATTGATACCGTTTGGCATCTGAAATATCACGAAGAATCAATAAAATACCAGACGCATCGCCTGCGTGATCCAGATATCTGGAAGCGCTGATGCTGACATCAAGAAGCCGCCCGTCTTTTGTATATCGCTGGGTTTCAAAACCATGAATCGGATGATCCAGTTCCAGAACCTTTTTTATTAATTTGGCAAAAGACTGCTTCAGTGGTTTGGGGATATACTGAAGTTTATTATCCGCTATTTCCGATAGGGACCAGCCAAAAATCTTGGTAAAGGCCGGATTCACGAATTGAACTTTAAAATCGGTATCTATCAGCAAAATCGCATCAGATGATGAATTTAAAAGGGACTGATACAATTCCTCGGCCTGATGGGCTTCTTTATATAACTGGCGATACCTTACCCGGCTCCGCTTCAGGGCGTCTCCCACTTTTTTGCGTTCCAACATTTCCCTTAATTCAACGACCTGAACATTCCTGCCATTATATGATATATTTTTGGGATGAGCCTCAACCGGAACTCTGGCGTCATCCTTTTTTAAGATAACTAAATCATAGGGTTTTTCATCACCCGACTGAAATTTTTTTTTCATCTGCTTCCTGGTTTGCTGCGTACAAAATATCAGCCCATCCTTACCGATAAGCTCATCATAGTCATACCCTGTCATTCGGCATAATTTGGAATTGCACTCAAGGACAACTCCTTTGTCATGGACAAAAACACCGCTTAAAGAAAGTTCATTCAACTGACGAAACCGGTCTTCACTTTCCCGCAGCCTGTTTTCGGCTGCAATCCGTTCCGTAGCATCACGGCCAACTCCCCTGAAACCAATCGGTTTATTATCTTCATCTTTGATTAAATAGGCGGACAATTCAAGAGAACGAGGCTGGCCGTCTTTCGTGAATATTTTATAATTAGCGAGCTTTTCAGCTTTGCCGGTGTTTAGTATCTTTTTAAAAATCCGGGATATCCGTTTGGCAGTCTCCGGGGACATATACTCACGGTTGTTTTTGCCGACCAGTTCTTCAACCGACCAGCCTAACAATCTGCACAATGCCGGATTGAAATTAATAAAGTTTCCTTTTAAGTCCACCTCAAAATAAATTTCCTGCATACTGTTAAAAATATTGTGAAATCGTTTTTTATTTATACTCAATATGGTTTCATTTTTCTTCAACATATTAATTTCATTTTTCAGCGTTTCAATATGCTGTTTTAACTTATTATCACTGGAAATTTTAGACATTAAAGGACACCGTTTGAATCAGTAAAGAAAAGGCTTAAAAGAAATCTAAATTGTAGTTAATATAATCTAAATTCAACACATTGTCAAGCAATGTAGGTTTTCGGTAGTGTCCTAATTTGAATTTTTACAAAAACAAGAGCTAAACGTAGACCTGACCCTTTTTTCTTGACAAAGAAGGTCGAAACGTTATATTTATTAATTGACTTAAAATTTTTAACATATTAAATGATCAATAAAGCGTTTAAGATAATAAGCAGGTCCCATAATATTATAAATAAAAGAGGGGTGTAATTATGGGTACTCAAAATCAGGGCACTTATCACGCCATAGACATAGCCAATTATTTCCTTTTTAAAGCACAACAAGACGAAGAACTTCTTTCAAATCTTAAACTCCAAAAACTCGTTTATTACGCTCAAGGGCTTTATTCGGCAACTCACGACGATCAACCATTGTTTAATGAAAAAATCGAAGCATGGACATACGGCCCGGTTGTTCCCGTTTTGTATGATCATTATAAAACATATGGAGCGAATTGTATCCCCCCTGATCCACTTTTTGATCCCTCAACAATAGATAAAACCACACAAGATTTTCTTAATGAAATTTATGACGCATTTGGTCAATTTTCGGCAATCCGTCTTATGGAAATATCACATCAAGATCAATGTTGGGAAGACGCTGAAATTGGAAATGAAATTACTGTGGAATCCATGAGTAAATGTTTAAGGAAGTATCTTAAAAATGGCTAAAGGGAAAGAGTTTAAAAAATTTAAGCCTAAAAGCACAAAAAATTTCAAAACTGGAGAAATTCAAGACCCAATCAACTATGATTTATGTAAACCAATTTTTTCATTTTACAATATGCAATATGGGCAAAATGCTTGTTTATCTCAGTGTGATTTACCAAATAAATCTTCTGTAACCGATAAAATTGTATTGCTAAGTCAATTAACCTGGAGAGAAATAAAATCTCAACCCCGAACAAAATTAGGATATGAAAAAATTCCTCAACAACAATTCAATGTATCACTTCCAAACCCGCCTGTTACGCCCGAAGTTTCAATTAAGGTTTTTCGTCATTCCGGAAGTGGAAGAATTGCTGGTTATAGAGTAAATGATGTTTATCACATTCTTGTCGTTGGCGATAATTTATATAATCATTAAAGTATTTAATCTAAGTTGTTGTTAATAATTTAGATTATGGTTTACGATATTCACTAACAATTGCCGCCCTCACAGCCTTTTCCGGTGAATCAACCGGCCCATCATGCAATACCGCAATGTATTTTCTTTTCGATGACCCATCAACAGCATGCGACCACGCATAACATTTTTTTGTCGTTGGGTGGTCAATTAATTCAAAAATCTCAACAACACCCTCCCATGCCGTTTGGCCTTGAAAAACTTCTTTAATTGGTAATGATTCAACCCATTCGGATTTACAGCCGTGAAGATCAAGAATGGCTTTTTTTAGATTTTTTATATTATTCATGTTTTAATTGTCCAAATTTTTGCTACAACTTTTGATAACTCTTTTTGGCGCTCATTTATTACGTCTGGTGTCCAGTGTACATGTCTCCCTGCATCTTGTGTTGTTATTAGTGTTGATTTCTCAAGAATTTTTCTTTTGTCATCAAAAGATCCGTTACCAAGTTGAGTGTTTTGTGTTGGATTTAACAACACCATATTCCCAAGACGTTTTTGGAATGCAGACGCAACTTCCGGTTCAATATTCCACCTATCGGATAATTTTAACGGTAAAACATGTTCAAGATTATATGTCATTGTATCATCAATACCACCAAATTCAGGATTTTGCTCTCCACGCTTAAAAATTTCTATTGCACGAAGATAATATCTTGCCAGATATGTTTTATTAACTTTTGCATTTTTAAATGCGTCTTCAAATGCTTTATTAGATGGCACATTTACAGTCATAGCAGGTACAATTTGCTTTGATTTTGTTATTTTTTCATCCATAATATTTCGTGCTATTGAGCCATAATTTTTTTCAAGCCCACCACTCCCAGACACACCAAAAATTAAAAACCGAACAGATAGTGACAATAAAAGCTTAAACGCTTTTCGTTTTTCATCACCATCAAATTTAAATGCAATCGCCAACATAAGTGGCCTGATTTGCATTATTCTTAATATGTTTGTAATTACATGAATATGATATCGGGTAGATTTTCCCAATCCAGACCAAGTGGAATGGTCAAGCGGCGAAAGAAGAGCGACATAATAATTTGCTGATGTTTCAAAATAAGAGACGATATCAACTGCATGTTGCATGCTACCAATTCTCTTTTTTACCTTTTCTGCCAATTCTCTTTCAACTGTCGGCCCGTTTTTTGTAATCCATGCATGCCTAATGTGGGTTAATATCAGATCATCATTTCCTTCGCTTTCAATTATACCAACCATAGAGTGCCACTTTTCTTGGACTTCATCTAATCTGTCTTTGGCTGTTGCAAATAAAAAGTTTTTTAAAATGTCTGTCTGTGATGCCCTTAACCCCCTGTCGTTTAAGGTTTCAAACATTGTATATGCATTAATATGATCCGGCACTTCTATCACAATAACAGTGGCAAATTTACTTAAAAAACTTATCCATTTATAAAGTTCTCTTGGTTTTTCCTTATCTCCATATGGGGCCACAATTTTTTGGACATATTCATCAATAACTTTTTTTGCACCCGCAATTCTTTCGTGTGATGAATAAGATGTGTCACATTTATTTCTATTTTTATCATCTGGTGGGAATAAAACCCATTTATTAAAATAATCACTATCCCTTGTATTTAATCTTAGTTTCGGAGTATAAATGCCATCAATTTCATTGTATTCTAATAAATGTTTATCTGTGTATTTATTTGCCGCTCTTTTCTCATTGTCTCCAAAATTAAACAAATAATCTCTAATGCTTGCTATTAAAATTGATACTGTAGCCAACCGTTGTTGCCCATCTGCAACCTCTAAGCGTTCCGTTTCACCGTGTGTTAATACGATCGTTCCAAGAAAATATGTAGGATCATCTTCTGATAACGCTTTGGCAAAGTCTTCCAATAATTTTTCAACATGTTGTGCTTCCCACGCATAAGATCGCTGGTTTGGCGGAACTGATAAGCTATATTGGTTTAAAGCGTCTCCAATGCCAATGTTTTTAAAATTGATACCAACATTTGGTTTTTTCATTTAGCTGTCTCCGTCTTTTAAAAATTCCGCTTGTTTACCAACAGCTTCAAGATCTCTTGTAGCCGCTTTGCGTAAATTTGACCTTATCCATGCGGATAAAGAAACACCAACAATATCAGCCGCATCCTGAAAAGATTTTTTCTCAGAGGGCGATACCCTCACCTGTATTGGTTTTGTTTTCATATTATTACTCCCTTTACAAAAAAAATGTAATGCATTTTGCATGAAAAGTCAAGAAAAAACTTGACATGTACTGCAAAGTGCATTACACTATAATTAAAATTAAGGAGATTGACATGAATAAGGCGTCTATAGAAAAGCAAACACAAATTATCCATTGTCTGGTCGAGGGTAATTCAATTCGGGCTACAGAGCGTATTACATCAACACATCGTGATACAATTATGAGGCTTATGGTTAGAGTTGGTAATGCCTGTCAGATATTATCAGACGAGAAGTTGCAACAGTTAAATTGTAAGCGTATACAGGTTGATGAAATTTGGACTTATGTTAAGAAGAAGCAGCGTCACATGACAAGTAGTGACGATCCAGGCCAGATTGGGGATATGTGGACCTTTGTGGCTATTGATGCTGACACAAAGCTTATACCTGCTTATAAGGTTGGAAAGCGTGATATATATACAGCACAGGAATTTATGAATGATTTGTCTGGAAGGCTTATAAATCGTGTTCAAATTTCATCAGATGCTCTTAGGGCTTATGTTGAAGCCACAGAACAGGCATTTGGTACTGATGTTGATTATGGTCAAATAGTCAAATCTTATGAGGCTGAACCTGTTGGACCCGGACGATATAGTCCGCCAAAGGTTGCAAATACAAAGAAGACGACAATTAAGGGTGATCCTGACATAAATCATATATCAACAAGTTATATTGAAAGGCAAAATTTAACTATGAGAATGTCAATTCGGAGATTTACAAGATTAACAAACGCATTTAGCAAGAAGCTTGAAAATTTAAAGGCGGCAGTATCTTTACATTTTTCATATTATAATTTTGTTCGGATTCATAGGACTCTTAGGGTGACACCGGCTATGGAGGCGGGCATAGAAAGTCGGATTTGGAATTTAAGCGATTTGGTTGAAATGGCAAATTAATTCAAATTAGGACAGTGCCAGGTTTTCTAATATGACCTGAATTTTGCAGGTATGAACTGAAAATGATGATATTTCATTAGGGATGTACTAAAAGTTTCATCTGACCTGTCTGAAGAAACCGGATTTCTGATCTCGATACCACTGCCATTGCCATGGCGACCTTATCCTCTATGGGCATGGCACTCATGGTCTCCATGGCCAGCACCTCGGCCACTCCATTGTCAATTATAATCCTGAATATGTTTAAGCGATTGTAGAATTGAACATTGCGTGAAAAAATGACCATATTTTTCCCAAAATCAATTTCAGGAACAGGTTCAGCGGGTTTAAACGCCTTCCAGACATCTGAAAATATTAATTTATCGCTGATATATCCCACGCGTACTTCCTGCTGTCCCAGGGGCAGACATTCGAGTTTGTCAACCGGATAATCACCGCTCCATTTGTCAAGAATTGCCAGGTCTTTTTTTTCTGATGAAGCATTTGATTGATGATCTTTAATGGCCGACGATTCAAGTGATTGGGCGGCCACCTGAAAAGCAGCTAAAAAATTTACGCTAATAATCATTAAAAACAGAAAGCACGGTTTTAATATTCGTTTCATTTCAATGTCCTTTCTCATTAATATTATATTTTTAAAAAATCTCCATTTATAATCACCTGGCGGGCCAATATCGTCAATGAAAAACTGATTTGCCATATTACATTATAGCCGCTAGTTTTTCAATTTTGAGGTCTTCATAAAAAGTCGAAGTTTTAGAAAATAGCATTTTTAACGTATTGAATTTTTTGATGGCAAAAGTCAGTAAACAGCTATTTTTTGACTTTTTAAGAATCCATCAAACCTTATTTGAGAACAATTAACGCATCGACAGCAAAAGGCGCCGCATCATTAATGACAATCGGATTAACATCAATTTCCTTTATTTCATCGTGAATCAGGGGCAGTTTACTTAAGGTCGATAAAACACTTGCCAATGCTTTTACATTAACAGCCGGCATTCCCCGGTATTCGGAGAGAATTTTTTTACAGTAGATATCATTTATCATTTCTTCTGATTCCATATCACCTATCGGGGCCACACGGTACGATACATCATTCATCGCCTCGGCAAAGATCCCGCCCACTCCGAATGCCACGCAATGACCGAACTGTTCATCAAATGTTATGCCGGAAAGGAACTCCCGCCGGCCCTTGATCATTTTCCCGATCAAAACCGGCACCGGCCGACCGGCGGATTTCTGTAGGGCATGATAAGCGTTTATTACACTTTCAGGATCAGAAATATTTAAATAAACCAGTCCCCGTTCTGTTTTATGCATGATCAATGGATCACATGCCTTCACAACGACCGGGAATCCGATTTTTTGAGCCGCTTCCAAGGAATCATCCACGTTATTGCATAATATTTCTTCCGGAATGGGGATACCATATGATGCAAGAAGTCTTTTGGCCGCATATTCATCCAAAGTGCTCTGATTATTATCCGCCGCCTGTTTCAATAGTTGCCGTGCTGTGTCGTTGGGTGTCAATTCTATGGGTGGCTGATACGATTTTCTGTCACAAATTGTCTTATACTTTACCAGGGCTGAAATGGCATAGGCGGCTTTTTCCGGGGAATCGAATACTGGAATATCGTTATCTTCATACTCTTTGGTATACTGATCTGATCGGTCAAAAAACGAAGAAACCGTCATAGGAATGTTATTTTTAAACGGCACCTGGACAGAATCCGTCAGGTCCTTTGATGCCCCTTTTATCATATCCTCAAGCGTTACTCCCGGCATGAGCTCGGAAAGATGGGGAAAGACTGCTGCAAGAAATCCGGTGGACATGGCACCGTGCAGAACAATACCGTCGACCTCCCCGCTTTTCATCACCAGGGCCGGAATTGTCTCTGTCATCACTTTCATGTCCAAAGCAAATGTGATATCCACCGGATTGCCGCAGGGTGCATGGGTCGGAATCAACGGCTTGATTTTATTCTGGAGTTCTTTAGAAAATGCCGGCATTTCACATCCGTTCGCGTCACAGGTATCGGCAATGGCTGACCCCGGCCCCCCGGAATTAGTGATAATACCAATTCGGTTACCTTTAATCTTCGGCTGAGTGGCCAATGTCCATCCGATGCCGTACAGATCTTCCACAGAGTAAACCCGGATAATACCGGCTTGCTTGAAAAGACCGTCATAGAGGTAGTCATTTCCGGCCATTGCGCCGGTATGGCTAAGACCAGCCCGACCCCCGGCTTCAGATCCCCCGATATACTGGGCAATCACCGGTTTGTGCGGCGTGATCTTCCTGGCAGCATGCAAAAAACGATTCACATCGCGAATACTCTCGATATACATAGCAATTGCAGATGTCTGGTCATCTTCGCCAAGATATTCCAACACATCGATTATATTAATATCCGCTTCATTGCCGACACTGACCGCTTTGCTGAACCGAATGCCGCGCTTTTTAAGGTAATCAATCGTCTGAGCCACATACGTACCACTTTGAGAAATCAGGCCCAGTTTGCCGGGTTTGCCGACAATCGGAGAAACCGAAGTGTTTAACGAGATATCGCGGTTGACAATCCCCATGCAGTTCGGACCCACAAAACGGATTCCGTATTTTTGGGCCAGCCCTTTTAGCTGTTCTTCCAGTTTCATGCCTTCTTCACCGGCTTCTTTAAATCCTGCGGTAATGACAATGGCATATTTTGTTCCGATTTTTCCAAATGCTTCAAACACCGGCAGCAGATGCTGAGAGGGAATGACCAACATTGCCAGATCCGGGGCTTCCGGAAGATCAAGGGGCGACTTAAACGCCGGGTGCCCCAGTACAGTTTTTTCCGTTGGGTGGACCGGGTAAAATTTTCCCTTAAAACCGTCTTTTAAAATACTTAAGGCGTGCATGGTCCCCATTTTCATGGGATTATTACTGGCGCCGACAATGGCGATGGATTTGGGATTCATCAGTGAACGAAAGAAGGATTCAGACATCATATATCTCCTGTAGCAAGAATGAACAGTAAAACGAAAAAAACAGGTTAGCAGGGAAAAGAAAGGGTTGCAATAAAAAATCGAACGATCGTTCTTTTTCTACCATCCCCGGCAACACGCAGAATCATACTCAAAAATTTTCCATGATCAAATGATGGATTTTAACTGCAAATCTTGATATAAAATTTTTTTGAATCAAATAAACAAATGACACACAAGGAGAAAATTATGTCAGCAACAGTATCCATCGTCAAATATGCATCCAGTCCTGATTCTTTAAAAAAAAGCATTGAATTATGTGACGGTTTTAAAAACCTCACCCCATCCGACCGTGTGATGATCAAGCCCAACCTGGTGGCCTGGGATGACCAGTTTTCCATTGCACCGTTCGGCGTTTATACCACAACCCGCCTGGTGGAAGATTTAATCATCTGCTTAAAAGATTTTGGCTGCAACAACATCACCATCGGCGAAGGGTCGGTCCAGTTAAAAAAAGACATGGGAACCTTTGCCGCATTTGAAGGATTGGGATACAAAACCCTTGAAAAAAAATACGGCATTAATTTGGTCGATTTTAATGAAAGCAAGGCCGAAGAATTCACATACCACGGCGACAACAAACTGTTTATTGCCAAAGAAGCAGTGGAAAACGATTATTTCATCAACTTTCCGGTTTTAAAAACCCACGGCCAGACCAGAATTTCACTGGGATTCAAAAACCTTAAAGGATGTTTGAAATTAAAATCCAAACGGAACTGCCATAACCCGGAATCCGGGCTGGAATTTTCCTTTTCCCATATTGCGGATTTTGTAAAACCTTCATTAACAATCATTGACGGAATTTTCGCCCTTGAAAAAGGCGCACTGCATTATGGAAAGGCATATCGAAAAGATGTGGTCATTGCGTCACGGGACATACTGGCTGCTGATCTGATCGGCGCTCAGACCATTGGTTACGCCGGTAAAGATATTGATCATTTTAAATATTTTGCAAAACGTCACAACAAATCTTTGGCAATTGACGATTATGATATCAAAGGTGAAAACATAAATGACCACATCCAACCGTTAAAATGGGACTGGACCTGGACCAAAGACAATACCGGTCCGGCTATTTTTGAAAAACTGGGCGTCACCGGTGTAGCGCTGCCCAAATATGACGACACGCTTTGCTCCGGATGTTCTCCCATTGCCAATTTAAGCAACATCTTGGTGCTTTCCGCGTTTAAAGGACAACCCCTTCCCCATGTGGAAATTTTAAACGGGAAAAAAATGCAGGGCCGGCCCGGGTATGATAAAACCGTGCTGCTTGGCAACTGCATGATCAAAGCCAATAAAGACAACGAAAATATAAACGAAGCAGTTAAGGTCAAAGGCTGTCCGCCATCTGAAAATGATGTGGTTGAAGCCATGAAAGATGTCGGTCTGGATGTGAATGTTCTGGCGTATCACGGTTACATGAAGCAGCAGAGCGAAAAATATAACGGCAAGGAAGGATATGCGCCGGAATTCTTTTCCGCATAATCATGGATTTAAAATCCCCACCACCGCGCCGGTCATGCAGGTGGCAATGGTACCGGCAATAACTGAGCGGACGCCCAGACGGACAATATCGTCCCGCCGTTCCGGGGCAATACCACCGAGTCCGCCGATCATGATCCCGAGACTTCCGGGGTTGGCAAACCCGCATAACGCGTAGGACATGATCAGCAGACTCTTGGGGCTTAAGGATCCTTCCGGCAGGTGCCGCATATCCAGATACGCGATAAATTCATTTAAAATAGTTTTGGTCCCCATTAAAGAGCCGGCCGTGTGGGCTTCCTGCCAGGAAACCCCCATCAGCCAGACAACCGGCGACATGGCCCACCCGAATATCCGCTGAAGTGTGATTGGTTCGTTATTAATATAAGGGAACAGCGCCATCATAAGATTCACCAGATGCACCAGCGCAACGAGAACGATGATCATGGCGATGATATTTAACAGCAATTCAAGCCCCTGGGTCGTTCCCCGGG
The DNA here is from genome assembly GCA_014237465.1 of Desulfobacteraceae bacterium. Classification (GTDB taxonomy): domain Bacteria; phylum Desulfobacterota; class Desulfobacteria; order Desulfobacterales; family Desulfosalsimonadaceae; genus SURF-3. Next base: position 128,013 of record JABZFM010000004.1, read on the forward strand.
TGATGGCATCTACTGTACTGGTGGAAGATTCCGCGGCTGTCAGCTCCCCTGAAGTCGGTTTTCCGGTTTCCGGTATCATGATCTTTGACACCACAATGGCGGCCGGCACACTGATGATTGATGCCGTCAGGATATGACCGATGACATTGGGGATAACCGACTCCAGAATGCTGGCATACAACACCATGACGGTTCCGGCGATGGTCGCCATACCGCTGGTCATCAAAGTGAACAGTTCACTTTTGGTCATCTGTTTAACATACGGCCGGATCAGCAAAGGGGCCTCCACCATGCCGACAAAAATATTCGCAGACACTCCCAGTCCCTCGGCCCCGCCGAGTTTCATGGATTTTTCCAAAACCCGGGAAAACCCTTTAACAATCTTCGGCAGAATCCCCCAGTAAAAAAGGACTGCCGACAATGCGCTAATGACAAGGACCAGGGGTAACGCCTGAAACGCGAGGATAAAAGTGGCATGTGGGAATTTGACATCATAGGGGGCATCCCCGCCGCCGATAAACCCAAACACAAAAGACGTACCGGCACTGGTGGATTCCTGAATCGCGATGACGGCACGGTTTAAATAAATAAACCCATGGGTCACAAACGGAAATTTTAAAAAACAAACCCCCAGCAGCAGTTGAATGATCATCCCGACCATAACAATTCGCACCGGAAACCGCCGTTTGTTCTCACTGAAACACCAGGCAATGAGTACGAACATAACAAACCCAAAAGCGCTCTGCACATTCATTTTTTGAATTCACCTTTTTCTTCAAATGATCCATGCCGGCCCTGCCCTTTATTGAATCGATCAAGGCCGTCAATTAGTTCCGAGCTGTTGATTGAGTTCACACCATGCTTATATTCATTAATAAGGGCATCATCAATAGACATTGAGAATTGCTCATACGCACTTAACCGGTCGTTTCTCATGCAAGTCTGGGGAAACCGGGACAATTGTTTTGCCAGTTTTTCAGCCTCCTGCCGGCTGGTTCCGTCTTCCACCACCCGGTTGGCCAGTCCTATGGACAACGCTTCATCCGAATGGACCGACCGTCCCGTGAGGATTAGATCAAGGGCACGGCTTAACCCGATCAAGCGCGGGAGGCGAATGGTACCGCCATCAATAAGGGGAACCCCCCACCTGCGGCAGAAAACGCCGAACACCGCGCTTTTTTCCACGATTCTAAGATCACAGAATAAAGCCAGTTCCAGACCGCCGGCCACCGCATAACCGGATACCGCCGCAATAACTGGTTTGCTCAAACACATTCTGGAAGGCCCCAGGGGGGCGTCTCCTGTTTCTTCAAACCGGTGGACCCTTTTGGGATCGGAAATGGCCTTTAAGTCCGCCCCGGCACAAAAATTACCCCCTGCCCCATAAAGAACCGCCACATCCGAATCATCATCTGCTTCAAATGTCCTGAACGCATCGGCCAGCTGATCTGCGCACGGCCTGTCAATGGCATTCCGTACTTCCGGACGGTTGATAATAATGGTAAAAATCCGGTCCTGTTTTTCAATTTCAATGGCCAAGCACATAGTTTTTTAACATCCGGCTAAACAGACTCTTGTAAAATATTTTTTACTATACTACATACAAATCATTAAATTTTCAATGCATTCTATAATCCGCCATAAGGGAAAGGATATGACTAATGGGCAGCAACATCCCCGATGTAGGTGACATGGCACCGGACTTTAAGGTACTCACCGCCAGCGAGGAACACTTCCAGCTCAAGGCCGCTTTAAAAAACGGTCACAATGTCATGGTGATTTTTTTCCGTGGCCACTGGTGACCCTTCTGTATTCGCCAGTTGGCTGAAATCAAAAAACAGTATGCCGATATTATAAAATATAAAACACGGGCCTATGCGTTGTCTGTTGATCCACCAAAGCAGTCCCGGGCGGTTGCGTCTGAAATGATGCTGCCGTTTGACCTGCTCTGTGATGTGAAAAAAACCGTCATCCGATTATACGATCTGGTCAACCCGTTTGAACACGGTGGAATCGCGCGACCGGCCATATTTATCATCAATCCAGGTGGAAAAATCTGCTACCGATCCATTGATGGCACAGCCCACAGGGTCGACCTGACCCATGTCTTAAATTTCTTAAAAGCCCATTATGACAACCCGGATTTGACGAACACGGAGCCGGTTGACAAAAAATGGATCATCCCATCATGGAAAACTACCCGGCAAATCTTGAAAAACATGATGCTCAGGGGCAACCTGGCGGACTGGAAACACTATGGAATGTTTCCAGTCAGTCCCATCATTATTCCGTTGAAAAAACTGAAACGGAAACTGGGTGAAAAAGGCAAATCAAACGATCAGGCCGACTCCGGTCTTTGAAACACCCCAAAAACAGTCCGGATCCGGTCGCCGCTTAGATTACGAAACACATTTCCGGATTTTTCAGCAGCTGTTTTGCCCATCAACAGGGAAATCCCCGGCCGCAGCCCCTTCCTTCCCGAACAACCGCCTCCGGGCATCTGAGTGGATTCTGCCCTTGACCTGGCAATACCTTGAAACCATTTAACAGAAACGTGAGAGACATCGACCCATTGCAGTTCCTTAAATCCCGTTCCTTTTAAACTCCGGCGAAGCTCATCCGGGCTTAACAAAAAACTCATGGACGCATCACCGGCCCAGGGTACGGGAAAATATGGCGGCAAATTGGTCCCTGCGCAAATCTCATAGAGTACGAATAGCCCACCGGGTTTCAGGATGCGTAAAACACTGTCAAACAGCCTTGTTTTGTCTTCAATATTCATAATGGTATGCAGCGTCCATGCCGCATCAAACGACTGATCATTAAACACAAGTGCTGTCATGTCGCCCTGCTGAAAATCGACCATATGCGACAAGCCGGTACGTTCTGTCAGCATGGCAGCCGCCTGGCAGTACTCTTCCACCAGATCAATACCCGTGACCACACACCCGAATTCCGCTGCCAGCACTCGGGCCGGGCCACCGACACCGCATCCGAGATCAAGAACCCGCATTCCCTTTTGTAAATCCGCCAGCTGTGCCAGTTCTCTTGTGGCCTCCCGTCCCCGGATATGAAATTCATCCATCGATTCGGTGTCCGTGTAATCTTTGATCTTGCGGCCGGTACTGTTAAATGCTTTCCTGATATTGGCCTCAAGATCCGCCTGTCGGTAATGGTCCCTGATTGCGGTTTCATTGGTTTTTGTTTTCATACCAACACTCTAATCTGTTTTGGAATCAATTACAACGTACAACCTGCACAGATGGCTTTAAAGTCATCAATTTATGAAATTTACCCCTCCTGCCTGATTCAAATATATGCATCAAAAATTTTCAACTGACATTTGCGCTGTCCGGTTTTCTTAAAAAAATTCAGGAGTGCTGACTGTTAAAATAAGCGGTTATGGATTTTCAATGTGAAAAATCTCACCTGATAATTTTTAATTAACGTAAACGTTATTTTATGATACAGATATTCTTTGATTTAAAAGGCAAAACTGTTTAATTTGTTAAAATAAAGAAAAGTTCAATCCGGATTATCAACAAGGAGCAGTCGTAATGGAACGGCGGTTCAACATATATTTAACCATCATCTTTATATTAACCGTGTGCTGGCAAAACAGTGCATCGGCAGATTCAAAAATAAACGTCTTTGTCAGCATTCTGCCGCAGAAATACTTTGTGGAATCAATCGGCGGGGAATTTATTGAAACAACGGTTATTGTTCATCCTGACCAAAGCCCGGCAGACTATGAACCTTCCCCTTCCCAGATGATAATGATGTCAAAAGCAGATATTTATTTTGCTGTCGGGGTTGCCTTTGAAACCACATGGCTGAAAAAATTTTCCAGCATCAATCCCGGTATGAAGGTCGTTCACACAGATGCGGGAATTGAAAAACGACCGATTGTCCGCCATGAAAACCATGAGCTTAACCATCATGAACACGAACAACATCATCACCATGGGCCGATGGATCCCCATATCTGGCTTTCTCCGCCGCTGGTGAAAATTCAGGCCGAACATATTAAAAACGGCCTGATTTCAATTGACCCGACCAGACGTAAAATTTATGAAAAAAACTATTCACAGTTCATCGCCCAAATAGAGAGTTTGGACAAAGAATTAAAAACCCTGTTTTCTGAAAACACCCGGGCAAAAAAATTTCTGGTATTTCATCCGTCATGGGGATATTTTGCCGATGCCTATGGCCTGACACAAATATCCATCGAAATTGAAGGGAAAACCCCCAAGGCCCGTGAAGTAAAAAATCTGATTGAATTTGCCAGGCAGCACCATATTGAACTTATTTTTATACAGCCCCAGTTTTCTACAAAACATGCAGAAATTATTGCTAATGAAATCAACGGACAGGTTGTCTTTGCGGACCCTTTGGCTAAAAACTGGTATAATAATATCCAGGCTGTGGCGTTATCCATCAAACAGGCATTAAAATAAAAATATGACTAACCCGATCATCGAAGTCAGCCATTTATACTTTTCATACAACGGGGCACCGGTATTAAGCGACGTGTCGCTGAGTATCAGGGAAAAGGAATTTGTTGCGTTTATCGGACCGAACGGCGGGGGCAAAACAACGCTGATCAAGCTCTTGCTGGGGATTTTAAAGCCGGACTGCGGCACAATCAAAATTATGGGTCAACCGCCGGCAAAAGTCGCCCATCGCATCGGATATGTCCCCCAGGATGTCAGTATCAATAAATCATTTCCCATTTCCGTAATGGATGTGGTTTTAATGGGTCGCCTGCAGTTTCATCGATGGTCCCGGCTTTCAAAAAAAGACGGAATTGCGGCGAAAAATGCGCTGGAAAGCCTTGAAATGCTTAAATTCCAGAACAGAAAAATTGATGACTTGTCCGGCGGACAACGGGAACGGGTTTTTATCGCAAGGGCTCTGGCAACTGATCCTGACATCCTGTTTTTAGACGAACCCACGGCAAACATTGACTCACAGGGCAGAACGGACCTTTATTTGTTGTTAAAGGAGTTGAATAAAACAAAAACCATTTTTGTCGTGAGCCACGATACCATGGTGCTGTCAAGTTATGTTACTTCCGTCGCCTGCGTGAACAAAGACGTGCATTACCATGATGCCGCCGAAATTACTGAAGAAATGATGGATATGGGCTATCACTGTCCGGTGGAAATCATTGCCCACGGCATCCCACACCGCATCCTGAAAACACACGGGGATAAATAATGATCGAGGCGCTTCAATTTGAATTCATGAGAAACGCGGTGATTGCGGGATTCTTCGCCAGCCTGATTTGCGGAGTGATCGGCTCATTTGTGGTGGTCAACCGCCTGGTTTTTCTTGCCGGCGGTATTGCCCATGCCGCGTTTGGGGGAATCGGGATTGCCTTATTCTTTGGTGTACCCTACATGCTCGGCACCCTGGGTTTTTCCCTGCTGGCCGCCCTGATCATGACCGCCGTTGTTCTAAAAAACAAAAGCCGTGCAGATACGTTTATTGGAATTCTCTGGGCGGTGGGGATGGCCACTGGTATCATACTGCTGGATCTGACGCCCGGATACAATGTCAACCTCATAAGTTATCTTTTCGGGAGCATCCTTGCCGTGCCGACGTCTGATATCTGGTGGATGCTCGGATTAAGCTTCTTTACCATAGTATCCACTGGGTTTTTTTACCGGGACCTCCTGGCAATCTCCTATGATGATGAATTTGCCAAGTTGCGGGGCGTACCGGTAAACCTGATTTATTTTCTGTTCATCGGCCTGATTGCCGTATCCATTGTGATCCTTATCCGGGTGGTGGGCCTGATTTTAGTAATCGCGCTGTTGACCATCCCCCCCTATATCGCAGAAAAATATTCCAGGTCACTTTCAAAAATGATGATACTGTCCACCATTTTGGCGGGTGTGTTTAACTTAAGCGGTTTATGGCTTGCGTATACGTATAACTTAACATCCGGGGCCACGATTATTCTGGTTGCCGCCGCAGCCTTTTTTATATCCATGATTTTTGATATGTTTTTTTTAAAAAAACACCCGGAGTTAACTTAATATTACCAATCATAATTATAAAAACCAGCTGAAATTTAGCAATGAATTTGATTTCTTTTCACATAAACACTGTTAATACCTGCAAACGTCTATTCTCAGGCGGTTTGTCAGTTCATGTGACCGTCTGTTTATTATTTTTCAGTTTACTTTTGCTTTTCACCGGATGCAGCATACATAAACCTTCAACTGCAGCCGACCGCTATGGTGAATCCCCGGGATCACAGATTATCCATTTCTATCAGGGTCCTTTAAATCACCTTTCTGCTGTACGATACGGAGGATGCCCCATGCATCCCAACTGCTCGGAGTACGGTCTTTCAGCCATTGAAAAGCATGGCGCTTTGATCGGCTGGATGATGATGTTTGACCGTTTGACCAGATGCGGTTTGGATGAAACCCATCTGTCACCGGAAGTAATAGTTGATGGGCGCTGGAAATATATTGATACCCTGGAACAAAATGATTTTTGGTGGTGTTCGGCAAATAAAAATACATTTTTGATAAAAACGCAACCTTCAGAACAATCCCTTCAATGGGGGATTTCAATAGAATAAATTTATGACCTTCTCAATCATTTTTTTTCATTTTTACACTAAAATTCATCTTAACACTTTTGCACAAAGTAAGCAATGCTTACTTTGTGCAAAGAATATTTCAAATCCTTATATATCAATAATATACAGTTTTATGAGATAAATATATTGACTTTAATATTCGTATAAGTAATGCATACTTACAATAAAAAAATAAAATCTGGTTATCCACTTCGCTTAAGTTAAGCAAAAAATGTTTTGTTTTCCTGATAATCAAATACGCAATATTTTGGGCTGACTTAACTCAAGTGGATATGCAGGAAGTTTTAATCGCTAAATTCGAGCATTACGAGATGATTGTTATACGCCAGCCTTCAGTCTTCTAACTAGTGTGTGAACGAAAAGCTGGAAATTTTTCCAAGTACAAGGCTGGCGAAAATTTTAACCGGAGGAATACATTGAGTATTTTGAGGATTAAAATTTAAACCCAACGCAGTAATTGGGAAAATTGACGGTTTTCGTTCGGGCACTAACTAAACACCTGAGCACTGGCAATTATAAGGAGAAAAAATGTACCAGGAAAGTGAAGCATACATCCCCAAACACCCCACCCGTGTCGTGACAGCGACCTCTCTTTTTGACGGCCATGATGCGGCCATCAATATTATCCGGAGAATTTTACAGGATTCCGGGGCGGAAGTCATTCATCTGGGGCACAACCGGTCAGTTATGGAAATCGCAAAAGCAGCGATTGAAGAAGATGTCCAGGGAATTGCCATCTCCAGTTACCAGGGCGGTCATATTGAATTTTTTAAATACCTGTATGATCTTCTTCAGGAAAAAGGCGCCACCCATATTAAAATATTCGGCGGCGGCGGCGGTGTGATCGTTCCAAAAGAAATCAAAGAGCTTGAAGATTACGGAATCACAAAAATTTATTCCCCGGCAGACGGTTCGCAAATGGGGCTCCAGGGAATGATCAATCATATGATGAGCGAAATGGATTTCCTGCCCGTAATCAATAATAAAACTGACTTCAAGGATATGACGCCGGCGAATAGTATCCCGGTGGCCCGACTGATTTCAGCTGCGGAATACGATGTTGCCGGTCAAAACGATATATTCAAAAGTATCAGGGAAAGTCTTTATGAGAACCTGAAGGACAAAACAGCTCCGGTCATCGGCATCACGGGGACCGGCGGGGCCGGTAAATCATCTTTGACGGATGAACTGGTTATCCGACTGCTTCATGACCTTGAAAATATTCACATTGGCATCATCTCCTGCGATCCGTCCCGCAGAAGAACCGGCGGTGCCCTTCTTGGCGACCGGATACGGATGAACAGTATTGATACGGACCGGGTCTATATGAGAAGCTTGGCTATCCGTGAATCCGGATTAGAGCTTCCGGAAGTACTGCCGGAAGCCATCAATATTTTAAAAGCCTCCGGATTTGATTTAATTATTGCCGAAACCGCAGGTATCGGACAGGGATCATCCCGGATTTTCGATTTTACAGACCTGTCGGTTTATGTCATGACCAGCGATTACGGTGCGGCATCACAACTGGAAAAAATCGATATGCTGGATTACGCGGACATTGTCGTGGTGAATAAATATGACAAGGAAGGGAGCGAAGATGCCCTGCGGGATGTGCAAAAGCAGGTCCAGCGTAACCGGAAAACATGGGATATCCCCCAGGAAGAGATGCCGGTTTTCGGGACTATTGCATCCAAATTCAATGATGACGGCGTGACCGCCCTGTATGATTTCCTGTTAAAAACCATTGCGGAAAAAACTGGCATTACTTTCAAAAAAGAGCTGCCTGAAATTAAATCCCGAGTGTCTACTTCAAAGACGATTTTTGTTCCGCCGGAACGGGTCCGCTATCTTTCTGAAATTGCGGATTGTGTAAAGAGTTATCACAAACAAACAAAAAAACAGGCAAAGGCGTTAAGGCGCGTCTGGCACCTGAATGAAACAGCGTCAGGAATTACCGGTCAGGATACGGCCATTAAAAACAACAAACAACTTTTGGATCTTCTTAAAGAACAAATAAAAGATGCGGAGGCTCTGGTCGAACAGCCCACCCGGAAAGTCATGGCCCAATGGGAAAAAATCCAAACCGATTATACAAAAGACGAACTGGTCTATCATGTCCGGAATAATGAAATCCGGATACCGCTCTCCACCCGGTCTCTGTCTCACACGCGAATTCCCAAAATTGCCCTCCCCGCCTTTGAGGATCCCGGAGAAATCTATGCCTGGATGCGCCGGGAAAATGTGCCAGGCTGCTTTCCCTATACGGCCGGAGTGTTCCCCCTAAAACGTACCGATGAAGATCCAACCCGAATGTTTGCCGGTGAAGGCGATCCGGCCCGCACAAACAGACGATTTAAACTGCTGTCCGGAGATTATGAGGCCAATCGTCTGTCAACTGCGTTTGATTCGGTCACCCTCTACGGATTTGATCCGGATACCCGGCCGGATGTATTTGGAAAAGTCGGCACATCCGGTGTCAGTGTCTGCAGCATTGAAGATGTAAAAATACTTTATAAGGGGTTTGATCTGGCATCTCCCAACACCTCAGTGTCCATGACGATTAACGGGCCGGCGCCCATGATGCTGGCCATGTTTTTGAATACCGCCATTGACCAGCAGGTGGATAAATTTAAATCTGAAAAAGGACGCCCGCCCACGGAAACGGAATGCACCGGAATAAAAACGACCGTGCTGTCACAGGTTCGCGGAACGATTCAGGCGGATATTCTAAAGGAAGACCAGGGGCAGAATACCTGTATTTTTTCCGTGGACTTTGCCTTAAAAATGATGGGCGATATCCAGGAATATTTTAATCAAAACAATATCCGGAATTTTTATTCCGTATCTGTCTCCGGGTACCATATTGCCGAGGCTGGCGCTAACCCCATCTCACAGGTTGCGTTCACCCTTGCCAACGGGTTCACCTATGTGGAGTACTACCTGTCCCGCGGGATGCCCATTGACAGTTTCGCACCCAACCTGTCATTCTTTTTTTCAAGCGGCATGGACCCGGAATACAGCGTCATCGGCCGTGTGGCCAGGCGCATCTGGGCCATTGCCATGAAAGAAAAATACGGGGCTTCCGAACGATCGCAAATGCTGAAATATCATATTCAAACCTCCGGGCGGTCATTGCACAGCCAGGAAATTCAGTTCAATGATATCCGCACCACCATGCAGGCGTTATATGCAATTTATGACAACTGCAACAGCCTGCATACCAATGCCTATGATGAAGCCGTGACGACCCCGACCGAAGAATCGGTACGCCGCTCCCTTGCCATCCAGCTTATTACAAACCGTGAACTGGGGATGGCGAAAAACGAAAATATGAACCAGGGCAGTTTTTTCATTGAGACCCTGACAGACCTTGTTGAAGAAGCGATCCTGGCTGAATTTAACCGGATCACCTCCCGCGGAGGTGTTAAAGGTGCCATGGAACGCGGATACCAGCGAAGTAAAATCCAGGATGAGTCGATTTACTATGAACGGTTAAAGCATTCCGGTGAGTTTCCCATCATCGGCGTGAATACGTTTCTCAATCCCAACGCGAATGATACGGAAACCATATCCAACCTTGAACTGGCCCGTGCAACGGATGGCGAAAAACAGTCTCAGCTCAAACGTAGAAATAATTTTGTCAAAACAAATCAGGACAAGTCACCAGCAGCTCTTGAGCGGTTGAAAAAAGTTGCCCTTGCCGGAGAAAATATTTTTGCTGAAATGATGAATACGGTAAAATACTGCACTTTGGGGCAAATTACGCAAGCCCTTTATGAAGTGGGGGGGAAGTACCGGCGCAACATGTAATATGAATTCCGAATTTGCAATTTAAGATGACAAAGTTTATTCAAAATTCGTAATTCATTATTTCAAACCATAATTTTTATAAAGGAATTCATATAATGAAAGAAGCGGTTATTGTCAGTGCGGTACGGACACCTTTGGGCGGGTTTAACGGCAGTTTAAGCGGCATCGGGGGAACAAATCTGGGCGCAAAAGTCATTGAAAAAGCCGTGTTGCGTGCGGGCATTGAAAAAGATTCGGTGGATGAAGTGATAATGGGGATGGTGCTGCCGTGCGGCTATGGCCAGAACCCGGCAAAACAGGCAGCGGTAAAAGCCGGGATGCCCTGGGAAGCGGAATGTCTGACCATTAACAAAGTTTGCGGGTCCGCGCTGAAGTCCGTGATGATAGCGGCCCAGGCGATTGCCGTCGGGGATGCGGATATTGTTGTGGCGGGCGGCATGGAAAATATGTCCATGGCACCCTACTACCTTGAAAAAGCCCGGTTCGGCTACCGCATGGGCCCGGGAAAACTTGAAGACCACATGCTTCATGATGGTTTGTGGGATATCGTCAATGATGTTCACATGGGCATTTCAAATGAGCTGTGTTCTGAAAAATACAATGTATCCCGTGAAGACCAGGACCGTTATGCAGCCGAATCATATCATCGCGCCCTTTCGGCCATCAGCAACCATCGTTTTAAGAAGGAAATAATACCGATTGAGATACCGCAGCGCAAAGGCAACCCGGTTTTATTTGATACAGACGAGACTGTTGTGGATACCCCCTATGATGTGCTGGCAAAAATGAAACCCGCGTTTACAAAAAACGGAAAGGGAACTGCGGGCAATGCATCCATCATCAGTGACGGGGCATCTGCTGTTGTGGTCATGTCCAAAGAAAGGGCGACTGCCCTGGGCTGCACCGTCATGGCCCATATCGGGGCCCAGGCATCATACGGTCTTGACATGAAATATGTACTGGTGGCCCCTATCTGGGCGGTGCCCAAATGTCTTAAAAAAGAAGGCATCAGCAAAGACGATGTAGACCTTTATGAAATCAACGAGGCGTTCAGCGGATCAACTGTATCGGTTTTAAAAACACTTGAACTGGATCCGTCAAAAGTAAACGTCAATGGCGGCGCTGTTGCACTGGGACATCCCATTGGCGCTAGCGGCTGCCGGGTCCTGGTGACATTGATCCATGAAATGATCCGGCAGGACAAAAAAACCGGACTGGCCTCCCTCTGTCTTGGCGGCGGGGAAGCTGTGGCTTTGGTTGTGAACCGGTAATCGCCAGGATTCTTTCTGACTTAGGAACCCCAGCTGACAGCGCTGCACTCCTGTAGGTTGGGTAGAGCGTAGCGAAACCCAACAAAATTATAATTTAACCAAATTCAAACAAAACATGAGATATCGGCGGGCCAGGGCAAAAGGCGGAACATATTTTTTCACGGTTGTTACACACAACCGGGACCAGATTCTGACTGAACCTGAAAATGCACAATTGCTTCGTCAATCGATTAAACATGTTATGAATAATCATCCGTTTAAAATCGATGCGTTTATTTTATTACCTGATCACCTGCATTGTATATGGACCCTGCCGGATGAAGACGACGATTTTTCAACCCGCTGGCGGTTAATTAAAAGTACCTTTACCCGGCAATGCAGCGATAAATATAAACGTAAGGCAACGCAATCAAAGGGGCTTAAAAAAGAACAGATGATCTGGCAACGGCGTTTTTGGGAGCACCAGATAACAGATGATAATGATTTTAAAAACCATGTTGACTATATTCACTATAATCCGGTTAAGCATCAATATGCGGAGTCACCGAAAGATTGGATTTATTCAAGTTTTCATAAATATGTTCGTGAAGGAAAGTATAAAAATAATTGGGGGAGCAGACAGAATATAGAATTTAGCAATCTAATCGGGTATGAGTAATGCAAAAATGCAAAAGAATCAACCTGATTTTTATATTGTTGGGTTTCGCTACGCTCAACCCAACCTACGGAATGATAAACAAAAAACGCAGACATTGTCAGATTTTGCCCGTGAAACCTTTCCTCAGAAAAATATCGAATTATCGTAGGTTGGGTAGAGCGTAGCGAAACCCAACAGACTGAACAAGCTCAACCCAACCTACAAAGTTATGAGTAAAAACCCCACATATTATGAGTTTTTCCCAACATAAAAGATCCGAATCGTTTTATTACTGCATCAATTCCCCGACCAGTTCCTCACATTCGGCCAGCGTCATAATCCTTGGCACCGGATAGTCGGGATGTGCTTCATCCAAAGCCCGTTTGGCAATCAGCGGAATATCTTCTTCCCGGAGTTCTTTGATAAAGGTCGGGATCGCCATATTGATGTTCATGGTTTTTACTTTTTCTATAAACTGATGCGATAGTTCTTCTTCCGACTCCCCTTTTGTACCAATACCGCCGGCAATCGCCAGACCTGCCAGTTTTTTCTCCGCTTCTTCACGGCAGAACTCCAGTACATAAGGCAGGATAATGGCATTGGCCAGGCCATGGGGCACGCCGTAAAGGCCGCCCATATTGTGCGCAATGGCATGCACATATCCCACATAGGCCCTTGTAAATGCAGCCCCTGCGTAAAAAGAGGCCAGCGCCATATTGTTGCGCGCTTCCAGGTTATCTCCATTTTGATACGCTTCTTCAAGATTTTCAAAAATCAATTTTGTGGCATTTTCCGCATTTTCATCGGTAAATTTACTACCATTCAAACCAATATATGCTTCCACCGCATGCGTCAGCGCATCCATTCCCGTCGTGGACGTGATATGCGGCGGCAATCCCACCATCAATTCGGGGTCCAAAACAGCAATTTTGGGTATCAGTTTTAAATCATTGATAGCAAATTTTTCATGGGTGGCAGCATCCGTGATAACAGCGGCAACCGTCGTTTCAGAACCGGTCCCTGCCGTGGTGGGCACACAGAAAAAAGGCGGGATCGGCAAAATCACCCTGAACAGTCCCTTCATCCGTTTCACAGAAATAAAAGGGTTTGAAAGCCTGGCCCCAATAATCTTGGCACAATCAATGGCAGATCCACCGCCAAAACCGATGATGCCGTCGCATTTGTTCTTTTGATAGACCTTTTTGCCGTTTTCCACACTCTCAATGGTTGGATTGGGTTCGACATCGTCATAAACCGAATATTTCACCCCGTTTTCTTCAAGCGAATCAAAGAGTCCTTCAGGCAGTTTTAAATCCATTAAAACCTTGTCTGTCACCACCAGCACATTTTTAAGCCCCCTGACCTTAATGTTTTCAGCCAGTTTCCTGACACTTCCAGGTCCGGTTAACAATACAGGTACGGGAAAGGGTAAAACCATGGAAGCAACCTTCATAACCCGTTGCTGTGTCCGGTAGAGTCTTTTTTTTAATGTCCAGATCATATTTTTCTCCTGTTATTTTTTCGATGATATCTTTGGCATAAGTATCAAACTCAAATCCAATTATAGTCAGGGCATATTTTTTTCTCTTAACCAAAAAAATAATTATAAATCATATAGGGTCTCATCCTTTCTGGGCGCCTGACTTTTAACCAAACGCCCGCCTCCTTTTTTACCGGGAAGTATAAAAGGTTCCTCTCCATCCATCAAGTCTCCCATTTCCGCCTCAATTTTTTCAGGATCTTCACCGCTTTCCATTCGCTGGAGCGCTTCCTCCATCCCCTGGCCAAGCCCCACGCCGGTCATGTCTGTTAATTTGCGCATCAATTTTGCCGCCTGACGGGGATCATCCTCATTGATATTTTCCGCTTCTTTGGCCATCATCTCCATGGCTTTTTCCATCTTCGACTCATCAATGGGCAGATCGTCCATGCTGTTTTCTTCCGCGCGCCCGGTCACGGCAAACAGGGAAACCTGCTTGGTCAGTTTCAGATTCCTGCATTTCGGGCAACCCGGGACTTTCTTCGTATTCACGGATCTAGAAAAAAAATTATATATGGTGTGACAATCCTTACAATAGAATTCGTAAATCGGCATACATTCATTCCTTATCTATCTTTATAACCATGGATTTGATGAGAATCAGCGTGTCAGAAATATGCCAAAAAATAACATCCATGTCAATTGCGTAATGCGCACATTCCAGAAGCCTGTAACCTGAACCGAAAATTATATATGCCGTTGTTAAAATATAGTTTGACAATTTACCGGTTAAACCTACATCAGGTCATCCCTCAACATTGAAAGGGTTCCGTCTGTTACGCCGTCCCCGTTGGTGTCAATTTCAAGAGTCACATCGTCATTATCAATGACAAGTTTTAAACTGCTGCCGTCCTGGGCTTCCACCAAGAGCGCACCTTCATCCGTATAATCCATGCCTTTGCCCTGGATTGCACTTTGTATGGTAACCGCCAAAGCGCTGGACAAGTAATCAGGGGTGACAATAACCTGCTGGCCTGCATTGCCTATCGAAAAGACGGAACCACCGCTGGAAACTATACTGCTGATATCAAATTGCGAAATATTAAGGGGAACCCCATCTTCCGTCAACACCAGGTTGTTCCCGTCATTATATGACCGCTGGATAAAATTACCGGATGATAAAATTTGCGAAAAAGACATTCCACCGGTAATTGCCGTATCACCGACATCATCGCTGATCATCACATCAAGGGGACTTATGACCATCGTTATATCGTAATCACTTCCGGTCAGGTCACCCGTCAAACTGTCAACTTCGAAAAATAACGATCCATTGAATATGACTTGATCATCTGAAGCTTCACCACTCGTACAACCTGAGAATAATAATTCATAGGTACTATCAATGGTTAATAGATCAACCGGCATCGGATTCCAGGTATAACTGCCCCCATTGTCACATAAGTCAGCTACCGGGATTCCGTTTAATGTGTCAACCAGCCGATTTAACACAAAAGACCCGACTTCCTGCGGCAAGGTCACTGAAGAAAATGCGGTTTCAGCGATAATCGATGCATTGGAAAGATTAATCAGCCCCATGGTGTCCGGCACGGTAAACGTAAAGTCAAGTTCACCCAAAAGAATCGTATCCCCGTTATTGTCGAACTTTGCCAGCATGACCTGTGACTGTGAACTGCCGGTTACGACATATCCCCCATCTGACGCTTCCTTTGCGGCATATGCGCTTTCGCTGTTATCCGGAGACATGCCTTTTACTTTTTCCCATACTTTATCACCGTCGAAGTCGAGCTTGATGAGGTACACATCATCGCGCACGTATTCCATAGCACTTTGGCCGAACGATCTTGTAACACCGGCAACCAGGTACCCGCCGTCTGATGTAACCGTCACTTCGTGACCAATATCCATATCCGTACCGCCGAAAATTTTACGCCACTGTTCAATTCCCCCGGCGTCCACCTTAATAATCAGTAAATCGGACTCACTGCTGTCAAACGGTGTGGTTGAACCGGTGACAATAAATCCATTGTCCGGGGTCTGGCAGATTGAATACGCAATACCGGTACCATATATGTTGCTCCAGATTTCATCACCGTTCGTGTCGATCCTTACCAGAAAAACGGCATTGGGAGTTCCGTACCCGACAATAATAAAACCGCCGTCTGTTGTCTGAGTCATGGCATACCCCCTATTCCAGCCCTGAAATTCCGTTGCGTAAAATCGATCAGATTCAGCAATCTTATTGCCATTATGATCAATTTTAAAAAACCAGACGTCTTCCTGCATGCCACCCCATTCATCAGTATGTCTTCCACTGCCTGCGACCGCGTAACCATCTGCCAATAAGCAAACAGCATATCCGTAATCATAATCTTTCTGGGCATCATATGTCTTTGACCATTCCAGATTACCGAGTGAATCTGTTTTGATCACATAGACATTTCGGGAGCTGCCGGCATCATTATGTCCTACAGCGATATAACCGCCGTCTTCGCATTCTTTAACGTCATTGGCGATCTGTTCCTCCTGGCCCCCGAATTTCCGCTGCCATTGAAGATTACCCTGGGCATCTGTTTTCGCCATAAAAAAATCATGGGTTTGGAAATTATAATCCGTTCCCTGGTTTCCCGCAATAATATAACCACCGTCACGGGTCTCCTGAACCGAATTTCCACCGCCGATTTCGCCGTAATATTGCCAGAAGATCGAAATCTCATTGGCACCTGTGCCGCTGCCGCCGAAAAATGGCTCATCTATCTCGACATCATCGCCGCCGCCGCCGCTGCCGGTGCATCCCATTAAAAGAATAAGGCCCCCTCCAATTGTGAGGGCAAAAAGGGTTAAACAAAACATTAACCGATTTGATTTTTTAAATAATGTTCCCATGACAATTCGCTCCTTTATATTTAAATGCATAATTCATAAACATTCATTGAAACATAAAATGGAATCAACATGATTCAAAGATTTCGGAATATAGAAGCAGTGGAAGTTACAAATTGAATATGATTTATAATTTTATAAAGAAAACAACGTCTGCTCAAGAAGTTTTTAGAATTATCTCAAAATAATTATGGGTTAAAAATATACATTAACGCTCCGGCAGCCACGAAACGCTTTGCCATAATTTTATATTGACATGACCCGCAGAACGGATTAATAGTTCGTATACAAAGGATTATTATTATGTCGAAACTACCTGAAGATCTGCCGGAATGCATGGTGTTTCTGCTGGGAAAAGCCTACCAGAAAGCTCATGGAAACTTTAAAAAACAATTGAAAAATTATGGCCTGACCAACATGCAACATCTGGTGCTGGAGGGCCTGTGGTATGATGAGGGAATGACTGCCGCCGAGCTGTGCAAGCTTTTGATCATGGACAAGGCAACTGCCTCCGGCATTCTGGAAAGAATGGTGGATACCGGCTGGATCATTAAAAAACCGGACCCGGATGACGGCAGAATCCAAAAATTATATACGTCGAAAAAAGCAAATCAGATGAAAGAAAAATTGATAGATGAAAGAAAAAAAGCCAATAAACATATTCTAAAAAAATTTACCCTTGAAGAACAGCTCCTCTTGAAACGCCTGCTCCGAGACTTGATTTAAATATTACAAACACACAGTTATGTCCGTAGAATAAATCCATTTTTTAGTATGCAATTTTTTGGCTGATTTGTTCGCATACAAACATTAAGCCATGAGTTAATAGAAAGGAGAATATGATGACCCTGCTTAATCCCAAAAATGAAAATTTTGACCACCTGGACCCCAAATCCAAAGAGATCATGTTAAAAACAATTGAGTATTTTGAATCCAGAGGTAAGAAACAGCTCAAGCATGACAGCCATGAGCGGATCTGGTACGATGATTTTATCCGGTTTATGAAAGACAACAAAGTCATGGCAACGCTGCTGACGCCGGAACAATATGCAGACGGTGATCCGGATACACGCTGGGATACATTCAGGATCTGTGATTTTAACGAAATTCTCGGTTTTTACAATCTGTCCCACTGGTACACCTGGCAGGTTTCCATCCTGGGCCTGGGCCCCATTTTCATGGGTAAAAATGAAGCGGTGAAGCAAAAAACCGCCCAGATGCTCAAAGACGGCGGTATTTTTGCGTTCGGTCTTTCCGAAAGAGCCCATGGCGCAGACCTGTACTCATCTGAAATGCTTTTGACGGAACTTGGGGACGGCAAATATGTGGCTGACGGCGGCAAGTATTATATCGGCAATGCCAACAAAGCCGCATTGGTCTCCACATTTGCGAAAAATTCAGAAACCGATGAATATGTGTTTTTTGTTGTGAACCCGGAACATGAAAACTATGACCTGGTTCAAAATGTGGTGGACTGGGAAAGTTATGTGGCAGAGTATGCTTTAAACGGGTATCCCATTACCGATGATGATATCCTGACCACCGGAAGAGATGCCTGGGATTCGGCATTAAACACCATTAATGTCGGAAAATTCAACCTGGGATGGGGAGCTATCGGCATTGCCACCCATGCGTTTTACGAAGCGTTAAACCATGCCAGCCACCGAAATTTGTTTGGAAAATGGGTAACCGAATTTCCCCATATTAAACAACTGTTCGCCGATGCCTACTGCCGTCTGGTTGCCATGAAACTTTTTGCCCAGCGGGCAACCGATTATATGCGGTCCGCATCTGAAAATGACCGACGCTACCTTCTTTATAACCCCATGGTCAAAATGAAAGTTACGACCCAGGGAGAAGAAGTCATCAACCTGCTGTGGGATATAATTGCTGCCAGGGGATTTGAAAAAGATATGTATTTTGAAATGGCCGTCAAAGACATCCGGGCCCTGCCAAAACTCGAAGGCACGGTTCACGTAAACATGGCGCTGATCATCAAATTCATGGCCAATTACTTTTTCAACCCCGGCGAATTCCCGGAGATTCCGCACCGGAATGATCCGAAAAATGATGATTTCCTGTTTAACCAGGGAGCAACCAAAGGGCTGGGGGAAATCCAGTTCCATGATTTTAACAAAGCATACAGTGATGTAAGCCTAAAAAATGTCGCTATTTTCAAAAAACAGATTGAATTGCTCAAAGAATTTCTGATGACCGCTACACCGAGTGCCGAGCAGGCCAAAAATATCGATTTTCTTCTTTCCCTGGGCGAACTCTTTACTTTGGTGGTTTATGGGCAGCTGCTGCTTGAAAAATATAAAATGAAAAATCTGGATAACGACCTGATGGAACAGATTTTTAATTTTATGATCCGGGATTTTTCAAAATTCGCACTCCAAATCTATTCAAAACCCGACAGCACAGACAAGCAAATGGAACTATGCATGAAAATGGTTAAAAAACCGGTAGTCGACAATGAACGCTTCCAGCGATTTGTGGAAAACGTGGTATATGAATTAAAAGACACGTATGAAATGAATCCCTAATCCTCAATCCTCAATCCTCATTCTTCGGATTTAAATTTAAAAAAAGCCCGGCTTTTCTGAGAATCAGAAAAGCCGGGCTTTTTTTACGATGTTGTCATCGGAAGCCTCCGCAAAAAATAACAGGATGGCTAAGTTAAAAGTTCCATATACAAGGCGGAGCGGTTTTTCAGGATTGAAATAATACAAGTCGTATATTGAAAGTCTGAAAAACCGCTACAACGCAGTAGATGGGGCTTTTAACGACGCCATTCTCATTTCATAAAAACCGGTACATCACACACCACCAGATACGGATCAAATACCTGAGAGATATAAAGCTTATTATTAAATATCATTGCCGTGGATGCCGCGCTGATCATCTGGCCGTTATCCACAAAAACCGTTTCTTTGGTATACATTTCCGGTCGGATCAAAAACACTATTGACGGCGCATGCTTTTCAGGATTTTTACTGTGTTTTAAAAAAGCCAGGTCATCATAGTGTGCAGTGGTCAGCAGGGAATTTTTATAGCGCATTATATTATCCCCTCCCTTGACCCTGACAATTTTCTCCGGGGTCCCCAGACTGCCGTCATCTGATCTGGGAAACACCATGACCTGCTCATCAAACAATGCTGTCACATATACCCGGTCCTCTTCAGCAAGAATCCCGTTGGCAAAAGCGATGTCATCCGCCACCATTTTCCAGGTTTCAGTTATGTGATCAAAATAAACGATTTCAGATGATTTACTGCGTGTATACATATCCAGGCTGCCATGCATATCATTTGTTACATATATATCTCCGGACGGTAGCACAGAAAGGTCATTGGGCGACCATAAGTGGTCCGCGTCTTCCAGGAGTTTGACAAAACGGAGATCGTTTTTGTTTACCTCATAAATGATAACGGCATTTTCAAGTCTTTCCATCTGCGCGTAAGGGTCATGAATAATCACGTAAAGCAGCGTTTTGCGCCCATTGCTTCGAATATCCATGCCATGGGGCTTAAAAGCAACGATTTTATCCGGCTCACCGATACGTGGCAGCGCACCGGTTTTTTCGGTATTAATATCAAAATAGTATATCCCGCCGGATGTTTCAGGATTACGGCGGTCATGGGAGGAAACCAGCAAGCGAGGGGTTCCGTGCCGAATATCAAGCACAAAATCTTCCGGGCCGGGGGCTACTTTAACCTTGTGGCACCGGATGTCTTCGATGGGAATCGGTAATGGATCTTTTAGATTACATCCAAAAAATAAACTCATCAGACATCCCGATATAATACAAAAACGAAAAATTTGACCATGGATGCAATTCATTTAATCCCCCTGTTGTTTAGTTTAGTTTAGTTTAGTTTAGTTTAGTTTAGTTTTATTTAGGACGTCGGATATTATATTTTTTCATCCGTTTCCATACCGTCACCCGGCTGACTCCGAGTTTTCTGGCTGTCTCCGACTGGTTCCAGGAAACATCACGCAAAATTTGAAGCAACGATTCCCGATCCTTCGAATGACCAGGAATCGGAGCATTATCAACCGGCAGACAATCATTTAGAGACGTAATTTTTACGGGAAGATGTTCTATGCCGATGCCGCCGCCCGGACATAGCACAAAGGCATAATCAATGGCATTTCTGAGCTCCCTGACATTACCGGGCCAAAGATATGATGTCAGCGCATCCATGGCTTTTGGTGTGACCCCCAGAATTTTCTTGCCGCTGTCCTGAGAATTCTGCCGAATAAAATGCTGAACAATGATCGGGATATCTTCTTTCCGCTGGGTCAATGAAGGGCAGTTTAGCGGGAATACATTAATCCTGAAAAATAAATCTTCTCTGAAAGTTCCATTTTCAACAAGTGCTTCAAGATTTTTATTGGTGGCTGTAATAATACGTACATCCACAGGAATAGTCTTATGATCCCCCACACGCTCAATTTTCTTTTCCTCTAAAACCCTTAAAAGCTTTACCTGTGTTGATATGGGGATATCCCCGATTTCATCTAAAAAGATACTCCCTTCATGGGAAGCTTCAAATCTGCCGATCCGGTTTCTGTCTGCACCTGTAAACGCACCTTTGACATGACCGAACAGTTCACTTTCCAGGAGATTATCATTTAATGCCGCACAGTTAACCTTTATAAAGGGGCAGTCTCTGCGGGGGCCGGCTTCATGAATTGCACGGGCCACCAGCTCTTTCCCTGTTCCGCTTTCTCCCTGAATCATAACCGGTGCAAAGGTTTGGGACACGTTTTCGATCAACTCGAATAGATTATGCAACACAGGAGACTTTCCCATTATTCCGTGATAGCCGTCACTCAGGTGAAAAGTCTGCCGCAGATTTTTTATTTCCTGCTGCTGCCGGATGATCTGCGATATGTCGGTAAGTATCTCAACCACCCCCACAATCTCACCATTCGGGTCGCGCAGAACCGTTCCGCTTTTCATAAGGTGCACTGTCCTTCGGTCCTTATGTGTTATCAGGCATTTTTTATCTCTGACCTGACCTTTTGAAAACAGCGTGCACCATTTTTCCTTTTCACCCGTTGCGATGATCTTACATCCGGTGCAGTTCAATATACGGCAGTCTTTACCCTTAAGTTCCGCTGCTGTATACCCTGTCAGTTTTTCTGCTGCTGTGTTGGCTGCAATAAACCTTCCTCTTGTATCAAACACCAGAAGCCCGTCATGTAGTGTATCAATAATTGTTTTCCAGTAATTTTCAACATTCATTTTTCTTTCTGTCATATGTGTCTCCCGTTATCGAAGAAACTGTTAACCTGCTAACCGTTAAGCTAACACCTGTAAACATAATACGGTTTTTGCTCAATAGCAAGCGCAATTAAGGAGTAAAAATGCAAAAAAAAAATTGGCATAAATCCTCTAATAATGCCCAATCGACAAATTTTAGTAAATTCTTTCCCATATTTTCAATTTCAATTGGCACACACATTGCTTGTACATTAAAAATAAGTTCTCAAATCTTTTTTTAACTTACAGTAAACAGTTTACTTTATTTTTTAACACAAAACAGGAGGACAAAATGAAACGAAAAAAAACATCATTTAAACTTTTATTATTTCTAATGGGGATAACGCTGATGCTCACCATTTCCATACCGCTGCAAGCTGCTGCAAAATGCGGGTCCCCGGATTGTGATGAAAATTGTAAATCCAAATGCCGTATGCAAAAACTGAAAAGTGAAGTTCAGATCTTGAATGAAAAAATTGAAAAGCTTGAAAAAAACAGTTCATGGGCACAGGAAGACATTGGTGATCTTAGTAACCGTCTTGACGCTGCAGAGATGCATACTGCCACTGATAAAGTATCTTTTGGCGTATATTTTAGAACCCAGGCACACAGCATTCATTATGAAAATACGATGGTCGCCCCACAATCATTTATGGGAGGCTTTTTCATTCCTTACAACCCTGCCAATCCGCTTCAAGGCGGCTTCAATGGAGCCACCCTTTCCCAAATTCAGCAGGGCTTGCAATACTATGCAATGAACAACTTAATTCCGCCGGTTGAATCCTATGATACGGACAATGATATTATTTATACCAATAAATTCCGCCTGGACATGAAAGCAAAGGTCAACGAAAATCTGAGTTTTGCCGGCCGGCTTGCTGCTTATAAGGTTTTTGGGGACAGCACCGAACTGAAATTCAACCAGGGCAGCCTTGGCGATGTAACTTTTGACGGCACCTCATCCAGCCTACCCCGTGGTGATACAATTCATCTGGAACGCGCATATTTTGTATACAAAGATGAATACAAGAACGTTCCTATGAATTTATCTATTGGGCGCCGGCCTTCAACAGACGGACCGCCGCTTGAATATGGAAATTACAGTGAAGTCGGTGGATCACCGCTCGCAACAATTATCAACTGGCAGTTTGACGGTGCATCTCTTGGCTTCGGCCTTGAAAATATAACCCACATTCCCGGTTTTTCTTTTAAGCTTTGCTACGGCATCGGGTTTGAGTCTGACTGGGGGAACTCCTATTCAAATACACCGCATAATGATCTAAGCGATGTTCATCTGTTTGGCTTTATTTCTGATTTTTATGACAACGGCAAGACCAACCTGATGTTTAATTATGCGCATGCGTGGGATATTACTGACGGATTCACCGGCACAACCGTCATGCCCATGATCGTTAGCAAAATAGACCAGGATAATGATGGTACCCCTGAATACTATTTTGAACCAAATACCGGCGGTTTTGTCAGCCGAATCCAGCCCATGACAAATATTGGTGACTGGGATGCAGCCTCCCTGCTCTTAAGAACAAATTTGTCCAATGTTTTAGCGGATATTGATTTCTTCCTGGCCGGTTCAATGAGCCATACCAGCCCGTCCCAGATTTCCAACATTCCCTTCTACGAAATGATGGGAATGGGACTTCTAAACTCAAACGGAGAACTTAAATCACGTGACGGATACAGCATCTACACCGGCATCCTGTTCCCGATGCCCTTAAAGGCAAGATTGGGACTCGAATACAACTGGGGTTCAGAATACTGGTTTAATTTCACAGGAGCCGAAGATTCACTGATAGGAAGTAAACTTGCTGTTCGCGGTGATGTTTATGAAGCATACTATATTCAGCCAATAGTCAAAAGAAACTTTTTTGTAAAAGTCGGTACCCAGTATTATGACTACGAATACACGGGCAGCGGGAATCCGCTTGGGGCACCTGTGAAGATTTCTGAAGTGACATCTCTTGACGCTTTAAATCCGGTTGTAGACAAAGTCTGGAATTATTATGCCTCGGTTACATTCAATTTCTAACTGATTTATAAACAAAGGTGAATCCATTGAATTCTTTTTTCGCAGTTATAAAAGATGAATTCTCTTCCGCATATTCCATTGTTTTCGATCATAAGTGGTCAAGCTGGCTTGCCGGTATTTTATCAAAAAGGTGCAAGGAATGAAAAAAGTAGCTGTACTCATAAAAGACATTGATCAACAATACGAAGGACTGCTTCTGAGTCTTGGGGCATTGCTGGATGATGTGGATATTCAAATGCTCGTATTTAACCATGAAATTGCCAATATGGATGAAGCGTATCAGGACAATATGGAATTTCTGGATGAAATGGAAGGACAGCGGATTTCGAACAACATGGCAAACGCTGAAAAATATGGTTTCCAGCATGCAACCATTAAAGAAATTGCCCAGCGCCTGAAAGATGTTGACCTGATCATTCCGTTTTAGGAGAAAAACTATGCGCATACTTCACATTTTAAGAAGCAACCCGGATGAGACGGTCGAAAAACTGATCGACTACCTGGCTGAAACAGATGAAGCAACTGTCCAGCCCTTATTTCAAGGCGATGTTGACTGGTCAAGGCTTGTGGATGACATTTTCGCACATGATAAAGTCATCTGCTGGTGGTAAACCTTGATGAGCCGGTAAAAAATCAGATTCGGCTATCAGACAAAATATGGAAGGGATACTTTTATGGCTGACAAATTAGGAATCCTTGTGGGGACTGATAAATTCCTGGATCATGTTATTAACTTAACGGATGCCGCTCATGCGAAAGGCAAAGATATTCAGATTTTTTTTACCGGAGCAGGTGTTCGTTTAACCCAGGCTCCGGATTTTGCACAACTTGTCGGGAAAGCAAAATTATCTGTCTGCGATGTTAGTTTCCGCATATTTGAATTCTCCGGAGATGTTCCGGGTGTCGGATTCAAGGATTTTGCAACCCAGGCAAGAAATGCCGAAATGATAAATAGCTGTGACAGGTATGTCGTCTTTTAAGGCAATACCTGACAGAACAATGTTGAATTATAACATAATGAATATATAATAATAAATCATTTAATTAGGAGGTAAACAAATCATGACAAAAAAAATATTTATCAGTTTTATTGCTATGGTGATGGTTTTCAGTTTTATTGGCGTAAGTTTTGCTTTTGAGGCGGGAAATGAAAGAAAGGGCAAATATTTATACCGAAGCAACTGCAGAACCTGTCATAAAGACGGGGCAAGTGCAACACCGCTCGGCCCGAACAACAAAACACAGGCCCAGTGGGAACGAACGTTTGAAAAATACGAACGTCTTGATTGCGTAAAAGAATGGGAAAAACTGTCCGAATCAGACCGAAATGATATTCTGACATACCTGCACGGTCATGCATTCGATTCTCCGTCACCCGCCACATGTGACTAAATCATCAATATTCCACATTACACAGCTGGTTGTAAAATTTTATAAAGACAACCGGAAACCGGCAGGGAGAGTTTGATTTGAAATTCAGAGCGTATAAATACATTTTTATTCAATCGATTGCACTATGCCTGGCGTTTGTCCTGTTCCTTTCAGGACCATCCGCCGAGGAAAATGAAAAAGCGCCGGGCAGAAAAATGGCGGACCAGGCGACAAAAGGCGTCAAGCACTGGTCAACAACCGACCATAGCAAATTTGCAGTGCTGGATAAAGAATTTGAATCAGGTACGGAAATAACCGAAGCCTGCCTTTCATGTCATACGGAAGCGGAAGAGCAGTTTCACAAGACCATCCATTGGACCTGGCTTTCACCCTATGATGACGGTAACACTTTAGGAAAAGCCGGTTATTCAATAAATAATTTCTGTGTTTCAGCCAATAAAATGAATGACAAGGAATGCTCCCACTGTCATGTGGGCTGGAACGGCAAGGAAGATGGTATTAACTGCCTGTTGTGTCATAGCCAAAAAGATATCAAATGGCGGGAAGAATTTGATGATTACAAATTCTTCCTGGAAATGGGGGATACCGAAATTGCCGGCGATATACAGAAAAAAATCCAGGCCGGCGCAAAAGACATCGGACTGCCCGGCCGTAAAAATTGCGGTAACTGTCATTTTTACGGTGGCGGCGGCGAAGCGGTAAAACATGGTGATCTGGATGCGTCGTTGATCAAGCCGAAAAGTACGTTAGACGTTCATATGGGGATTGATGGTCAGAACTTCACCTGTACCCGGTGCCACACCACCAGTTTTCATAAAATTGCCGGACGTGTTTACTCAACACCTGCGGTGACCCACAGAAAAAGTCTCGTGGAATCCGATCTTGTTCCCAAAATTATGTGCGAATCGTGCCATACGGCGGCACCCCACAAAGACGATCACAAAGCCAATGATCACACCGACAAAGTCGCCTGTCAAAGCTGTCACATCCCGCAATTTGCCAGGGCCCATGCAACAATGATGTGGTGGGACTGGTCGACTGCCGGAAAGCTGAAGGACGGGAAACCTTATCGGGAAAAGGGAGAATGGGACCGCCCGACTTATAAATCAATCAAAGGGACCTTTACATGGGATAAAGATGTCACGCCTGAATATTTCTGGTATAACGGTTCATTAAGTACGGTCACGGCAAAGGATGTGATTGATCCGACCCAGCCCGTCTGGATCAGCAGGCCCACTGGAAACCGTGACGACGGAAATTCGCGGATTTTTCCATTCAAAGTCCATCGCGGCAATACACCTTACGATAAGGTGAATAACACGATGCTCGCCATGCTTGAATCAGAAGAGGTGGACGGATTCTGGAAAACCTTTGACTGGCAGGATTCATTCAAAAAAGGGATGGCGCTCATCGATATGCCCTACTCCGGTGAATACGGATTTGTTAAAACAAATTATGTATATCCGACCACACATATGGTGGCCCCAAAAGATACCGTGGTGGAGTGCATCGAATGCCATGTGGGAAACAACAGCCGGCTCGCATCTCTTACGGAATTTTATATGCCCGGCCGGGACAATTTTAAATGGCTGGACAAGGGCGGATGGATGATCATTTTAGCTGCATTGGGCGGAATTACGTTGCATGCGATCGGCCGATTTTTTGCAGGCATCACCAGAAGAAAGGAAAACTAGATGACGAAAAAAATGAATAAAATATATATCTACACCCGTTATGAACGTTCCTGGCACTGGCTTCAAGTGGTGCTTATCGCCATATTGCTGGTGACCGGCCTGGAGGTTCATGGTTCATTTTGCCTGATGGGTTTTGAACAGGCGGTTATTGTACATAATTTTGTCGGCATCACCTGGCTGATTGCATTTACTTTTTTTATTTTCTGGCTGTTTACGACCGGTGAATGGAAGCAGTATATCCCGACAACAAAGAAAATATTATCCGTTGCCCGCTATTACGGGTATGGAATTTTTAAAGGTGAACCGCACCCGGTCCCAAAACGGAAAGACGCAAAGCATAATCCCCTCCAGCGCCTGGCATATTTGGGTGTGGCCGCACTGCTGTTGCCGTCCCAAATGATCACCGGCGTATTGTACTGGACTTACAATTCATGGGCGGAATGGGGACTTGATTTTCTGACCCTCGGTATGGTGGCTATGGCCCATACGGCCATCGCGTTTGGTATACTTATATTTGTAGTTATCCATATCTATATGACGACAACCGGCCACACCATTTTCGCCCATACCAAAGGGATGATCACCGGATGGGAAGAAATTGAGGAAGGAACCTTTATCGCAGAGTGGGAACAGAAAACAAAATAAACCATAATAACCCGGTAAATTCTACTATCCATTCTGACCGACAGCAGGGATCACAAAATATTTATATTGATTCCTGCTGTTTTTTTCTTATACATATGCCCAATGATTTATTTTTAACAGACCACCTTTTTAGATCAACTTATCATGCCTGAAATCAATCATTAACCGAACTGTATATGGGACTCCATGAATATCGGGAAATACACATTCAATGAATTCAAGGAACTTGCGCAATGCTTTCACGGTTATCCGGCTCCCGGTCTGTTGATCGGGGGATATATGGTGGAAGCCGTCAAGCGCAAATTACCCGAAGGCACCCTGTTTGAGGCGCTGATTGAAACAACGAAATGTCTTCCGGACGCAGTACAGCTTCTCACTCTTTGCAGCACCGGCAATGCATGGATGCGGGTAACCAACCTGGGGCGATATGCCGTCAGCCTTTATGATAAATACAGCTTCGATGGATGGCGTGCCGCCATTGACCTGGAAAAACTTGAAAAATTTCCGGAAGTCAAGGCCTGGTTTCTCAAACAAAAAACCAAACAGGAACAGGATACGGACAAGCTTTTTGTCGAAATCGAGAAAGCCGGCGATCAATATCTGACCATCACGCCGGTGCATATCCGGCCGCAATACCTGAAAAAGAAAACATCCAGCGCCATTGTTGCCTGCCCCATCTGTCGGGAAGCGTACCCGAAAAATGACGGCGCCATCTGCCGGGGCTGTCAAGGTGAAAATCCCTACCGATCCGTCATTCAATCACCCGGATATCGGGAACCATCCCCTGGCCTGGAATATGTGCCAATCGAAAAAGCCATCGGAGAAACAGCCCTGCATGACATGACGCGGATTATCCCCGGAAAATCAAAAGGCCCTGAATTTAAAGCAGGCCAAAAGATTGAAGCCGGTGACCTGTGCCGACTGCAGCAAATGGGGCGTTCGTCCATCTATGTTGAAGGCAGAACCAATGTCGACACCAATAAAATAAAAAATTTATAATGAACCATCCCCCTGAAATATTTGCTCTGTTTGACTTTGATAAAACAATCGTATCGCGTGACTCAGGATATGAATTTATCAAACATCGTTTAAACTCTAGCGTTATCCGAAGACTCATCGCTTTTTTTGCTTCACCGATTGCAATTTTTTTTTACCTGCCGATTCGGCTGCGGTTTATCAGCCATTCTATTTTTATGTGGATTGCCACGGCAGGTCTTAGTGAAAAAGAACTCGGCGAAGCCCGTAAAAAATTTCTCCGGTTTTACTGCTCACTTTCAGGCGTTTTAGTATATCAGGATGCATTGAACAAAATGGCATTCCATTTAGAGGCAGGCCATAAAGTTTATATCGTCAGCGGCGCGCCCACCTGGGCGATTAAAAAAATTTCCAAAAGGCTTGGCATTCAGAAGTGCAAAATTATCGGGTCGATTGAAAAACCCGTGATGGGCGGATTAATTTATGAACAGCATTGTTATGGACATAAAAAGGTAGATCTGGTCAGTGACGTGATTCTTCAAAATCCTCATAAGATTTACGGTTACACGGATAGCGCGGCCGACATACCGCTTTTGTCAATCTGCACCCACAAGCACGTCATCAACCCGACAAAAAATCATCTTAAAAAATTCAAAAGAGCTTTTGGAAACAACTTTCAGATTTTAAACTGGGCATGAAGAATAATTATGAATTAGAAATGGAATTATCTGCAATTCGTAATGTCTATCCCGGATAAGCCGGAACCCAAAATGGCTTTTAATCTTTGGGGTAGGAATACCATTCTTACATAAACAGATAACACAAAATAAATACGGAGGTGACAGATGACATTAAATAACACCCGGATATGCACCCGGATATGGATGATCGGGCTCTTAATTGGTACTTTATTTATTTTACCATCCTGTGACGGCGGGGGCGGGGGTGGTTCAGACAGTCCCAACCAGGTATCGCTGGAACTGGGGGAAACAACACTCCACGGATCTGCATTGGTCGATGCAACTGGCTCATTGCTGTTTATTGATAATCCTGATGATCCTTTGAATGGCTTGGAAATAGATATCCCTGAGGGCGCCTATCAGGAAGAAACCAATTTTACGGTTTCCCACACCCCTATCATCAGCCATTCGGGTGATGTAAGCCTTGATCCGGTAACCCCACTGATTAAGATCGAAAATGGTGGAGAATATTCTGATGAAATCATCACAGTGAAAATTCCGGTGACCATTGAAGACGGTTATCATTACATGGCTTTCTACTATAATGAAGCAACCGGTAAACTTGAAGGGATCCCGGAAATTGAGCATGATGAGACGTCCTTGACCATCGCCACCCGGCATTTCAGCATGTTGTTTATCAACCGTATATTTTGGACGTACCTTCTCGAAAACACTGATTCTGGATTTCAGGTAACAAAAGACAACTGGCAGTTTACAAATCTCGGAACATATCTGTCTCCCGGAGGCATCTGCTCCGGCATGAGTGTCGCGTCTTTATATTATTATACTGAGAAAAAAAAGAATCTCGGCCAACCACAATTGTTCGGACGTTATAACAATGGAACGTCCTCCCTTGAAATTGATGATGACCAGGCCATCAAACTCTGTTCCACCATCCAGGATTGGTGGGATTTCCAGTATGAGGCTATAAAATATTACTTTGTTAAAAATGACAAAATGACTCCCCTGTGGACATATTTCATGTTTGCCCATTCACTCTTGAAAACCGGTGAACCCCAGTATGTGGCCATTTATCCGCCGAAAGACGATAGCAAACAGGACTCCGGCCACGCGCTGGTTGTCTATAAAAAATCCGGCAATGATTTTTATGTTGCCGATCCAAATTATCCCAAAGATAAAAATACTAAAATTGAATTTGAACTTGGAGCGGACGGGCAATCCTTTGAAGAAGGTCTGGCAAACGGAAAGTTTAAGCCTTATGCGTCACTATGGAATCCCAAAAGCAAAAAAGTCGATTTTGAAAGAGTATATTATATCGGTAAAGACGCACTCATCGATGCTGACTTCAACGATTTGTGGAACAATTTGAACAACAAAACAGTGCCATGGAACAAAAAGGACGACGACACATTGGGTAGAAATTTTCCCTGGTATGAACTTAAAATTATAGAAAAAGATGCCACTGGCACAGAAAAAGAATCTGCCTTAACCGACGGTTATAAAACGACAAACAGTGTAATTAAGGTAAAGGTGGAAATGGATCAGTATGACCCTATGATCAATGTATTTTATGAGCACACCGGAGCACTGGACAACCATTCAGAAATTGTTGAAGTCAACCTGAAATCCGGTGACAATAATGTAGGCTTTCAAATAGAAGCTGAACTGTTTTCTGGTGTTGATGAAAAAAAAGTATGGGCCTGGACGGATTTTAAATATTTTAATATCAAACTTGAAGAAGACACGCCGGATCCCCCAGCTCCTCTGGAAGAGTCCTCTATTATCGTAAAGAATACGTATGATGAAAAAGTGCTGGTTAATATTTATATCTGGAATGGTGAATGGTTTAAAGATCTTGATAAAACAATCACTCTGGAACCCGGGGAAAAAACGACTCAGCCAATTTCTGAAGCCACGGAATATAAAATTGTAGTACGTGCATCGGGCCTGAACCCGCAGGAATGGAGATGGCAGCCCACGCTTGATTTATCCGATGCGGAATACACCTATGATTTTTTCGCCACACAGGATTGCGACTTTGCCAAATTCACGGTAACCAATCAAACGCAATACAGAATTCATTGTAGTTTTGATTGTGATAGTGAGGAGGAAGGATGCGGCGACCGTGAATCAACATCGTCATTCTATCTTGATGCTAATGAGACAGACGATGCCTATCTTAAGCCTGGGATATTTTATACTTTGAGTGCCCATGCATCCACAGGTATGCCCAACTGCAAGGGGGATGAGTGTTATGTTTGCTGGGATGAAACATTTAAATTAAATTGCCAGGGGAACAAAACGATACTGTCCGGCAGCGGGACGCCATGTGACTTTTAACCAATAGCGCTTAATTAAATTAACTATAATTCATCGGGTTATCGGCTGCATGCCGGTATCCCGCTGAATTGTCAGTTTTATCCCCCCTTTCTCAATATTCTATCCTGTAAAATAAGAGGGGCAAACTCTTTTTGGATCATTAAAGGGCCTTTACTATTTCTTAAATGCCCCCAAATGAGATACAAGGATTTGTCGAATCTATGATACTCTGTTTTCCAGATATCTTTCAATCCGCCGCATGCCTTCTTCAATATTTTCAAGGGAGTTGGCATAGGAAAACCGGATATAGCCTTCGCCGTTTTGTCCAAAATCAATTCCGGGGGTAACGCCCACATGGGCGTTTTCCAGAATTTCAAAGGCCAGTTTGTATGAATCATTGCCCAGGTGTTTTGCGTTGGCAAACACATAAAATGCACCGGTAGGCTCCACCGTGATGCCGAAACCGATTTCCCTGAGGCGTTTGATCATATATTGCCGTCGTTGATCATAGGTGTTTTTCATGGCATTGACATCATCATGAGCATGCTTTAGTGCGGCAATTCCGGCCATCTGAACCATGGCATTGGCGGATATAAAGAAGTTCTGCTGGATTTTCTGCATGGGCCGGATAAACGGTTTCGGGGCAATCACATAACCCAACCGGAACCCGGTCATGGCATAAAGCTTTGAAAACCCGTTAAACACAAAAGCGCGATCAGTAAATTCAAGAATGGAATATTCTCTTTCACCGTAAACCAGGCCATGATAAATTTCATCAGAAATAATATACGGTGACAGCTCGGCAATCGCCTGCATCCGCTCAGCGGACAGCAGGTTGCCGGTGGGGTTTGACGGGGAGTTTATAAAAACCCCCTTGGTTTTATCGGAAATTTTTTCTTTGATAAATGCTGTTCGATACTGAAAACCGTCATCTTCATATACCGGGACCGGGACCGGGACCCCTTTTAAAAATTTGATAAAATTGGGATAGCAGGCATAGTGCGGGTCTGAAATAATGACTTCATCGTTTTCCTCAAGAATGGTTGAAAACAGCATGAACATGGCCGGGGAAGTGCCGGATGTAACGATGACCTGGTCCGGATCAAAGTTGACATGATAGGTATTGGTGTAATATTCGCATATGGCTTCCCGGAGTTCAATTATCCCGAGGCTATGGGTATAATGGGTGTAACCGTCTTTTAATGCCTTTTCAGCTGCATCCTTGACGCATTGGGGGGTATCAAAATCAGGTTCCCCCACCTCCAGATGGATGATGTCTATCCCCTGTCTTTCCATCTCATGCGCTTTTTCCAGAACATCCATTACAATAAAAGATGTCATTTCAGCGGCGCGTCTGGCAATCATTTGCTTATCCTGTTTTTATCGTTTGCCTGTTTTTGAACATTGGGTTTTGAGCAAAAACGACCACCGGTTGACCGGTGGCCGTTTTACGTTATCATTCGTACGTTCGTTTATATGCAAAAGTATTTTCCGGCTTTACAATTAAGCTTAATTTTCTTTGATTTTTAATTTTTTGTCAATATTTAGAATTCTATATAAATTTCAACGCAATAGATTTTTCTGGCGGATCGACACAAAAAACGGGCAGCCTGCGATGACTACCCGTTTTTCCCGTACTGCCGGTTTTTCGGATTGATACAAAATTCCCGGCGGCTCGTGATTTTAATTATGTTTTCCCGTATTACTTGGATAAAAAAGGGCTATTTCTGCCCTCTGGGAATAATACTAATGACTTTGATATCCTGTGTGCCTGTAAATGCCAGCCCGTCATCAGTGACCCCGACTAAAAGCAGGGTGTTCAACTCCCCGATGATGAGAGGCAAGTCTTTCACATCATCCATGACAAATTTTGCCACAAAATACCCTCGGTCGTCTGATTTGTAAAAGTAAATGGGAACGCCGTTTAAAAACACGGAAGAAGCGATCACCGTATTATAGTCCACATTGGTATGGACAGTAACGACGGTCCCGCTACTTTGCAGATTTAAAACATTTGGAGATACATCAATCAATATCTCATAAGCATTTGACGTGCTCACTGCCACCAGCATGGCGCACAGGATTATCAACCCGAATAATATGCTTTTTTTCATTGTGAAAGCTCCTTTCGTTTTAAGGGATTAAATTTGGGGAATTCAGGCACCAGCCGATTATGAAACTTACGGAGTAATTTTCAATTGACTTTGGCTGACGCCAGTTTAGAAAAACCAATAATTCTTATATCTTAAAATCAGGCATTTGTGCATGTTCCCGATTTACTTCCGTTTCCAGACCCATTTTTCGGACCGTTGCCATCATTACCCTTACCATCACCTGGTCCGTGGCCGCCACCGCCTTTACCGCCACCACCTTTACCATGTCCGCCTTTCGCCAGAACCAGAGAATCAGCCATGGAGTCAATCAAGGGATTCTGGCATGAATCATCTTTTTTCCGGTCCCTTGTTCTGGTCTGGTTCGCCGACAAGAGCAGACCGGCATCATCAATGACAGAATAAATACATTCTCCGGTACCATCGCCAGTACCATCACCGAAGCCATTGCCTCCTGCGCCACCGCGCCATAGGGGAGCACCGCTTTCAGGATCACGCAGGATAAGCTCTTCCCCGCCGATGATTACGCTCCCGGCAATAATCCTGTACGACCCGTCGGATATAGCAATTTCATACCCGTTGACCACGATTTCCTCACCGATCTCAGGTTTTGCAATTCCTGCGGCATCCCAGAAAAACAAGGGCCCCAAACCGTATACGGTGACAATTTCAACTCCGGTATCTACACTGATACCGTTTCCCCTGGTTCCGATACTTGTCACAATACCGGTTATCTCTACAGGAACTCCGTCAATAATACTGTGAACAGGACCGGTTCCGTCTCCGGGGCCCTGGCTGTGGCCTTTGCTGTTGCCAGCAAATACAGCCGGCGTCATGATAAAAAGACTTAATGCCGTAAAAGTAACGATTACTACAGACTTGATGTTTCTCATGTTTTTTTCCTTTTTGATTTTTTAGTTTTAGGTTTGTTATTTCATGTTTAAATGATTAAACCCGGTGTTTCAGAAAAAGTTTCAAGAAAATTGAAAAAAATGAAATATGTTGACCCAAAATAATTTTTTAAGGTACCATGCGGTCATATTTTCTAATTTTTTAAATATCTTGAATAAGGGCCTCCTGTTCTGATGAAGCAAAAAATATCGCTGATGATTATACCGGCGGCGCTATATATAATTTTTTTTACTGTATGTGGGCATGCTTTTGAATATCAATTTGGCGCGGAGGTTTTTGAAGGACTGTTCAAAGAAGATAATTTCCTGGATGAGGATAGCGGGACATTCGACTATGATGAAACCTACAATATTTTAGGGTTATATCCGGAAGGCTATGTTGATTTTGGCGGCAATATAAGCGGCTATGCCCTTGGAGAACTGGAATGGTTTCATTCATGGGATGCGGAGGATAAAAATGATCTGGATGGACAGCTGACAGATGTTTTTTTAAGTTATTATGCTTCCGGGTTTTCAGTTGATGTCGGTCTGCAGCCGTTTGTTGTGGGTAAAGGAGTTGTAACTTATAGTGATGAGCCGGGTATTGCATTCAGATATGATGGCTGGACGGACACTTACATAAACGGGGACGTATTCCGGATTTTTGGCAATTCGCCAATGGTAAAAATGGCCTTTGGTTATATGCCGGGATTTCTGGAAACAGTTGAAATAATCGGTGCCTGGTATCATGACGCGGATGACCGAATTGCAGAACTCTTTGAACCATTTTATGAAGACGCGGATCTTGAAAGTTCCGGTCATCTTTTTTGGATCGGTGGTCAGGCGGATTTTTTTGTGCGTGATGTGTATGTATCCTGTCTCATGATGCAGCAATTCGGTTCTGTGGAAATAGATGACGGGGCAGGCGGTCTGGATCTTGATGTGTCCGCATATTTGATTGATCTTGAGTTGAATTACAATATTTCCAGGCAACTGTCAGCGGCTGCATTTGTTTTCACGGCCAGCGGTGATCATAGTCCAAAGATGGGAAACTTAAATGCGTTTATGTCTCCAATGCCGTTTAATCAGAGAACGGTTATTTTTTTTAATGGCGGATTTGAACGATATGATATTGAAGAAGCGATCCTGCTGGGAGGGGTCACATGGGACGGTGTGATAGCACCGGGTGTAAAATTTGAATATCACCCGAATTTAAAAATTATCACGGAACTGGTTGCCGCAATGATGTTTCCGGAAGGCGATTTGTTTGATACGGACACATGGTACGGATGGGAAGCAGATACCCGACTGTCCTATGAATTTTATCAAAACCATAAATTGTTTGTTGAGGCCGGTATTTTTACACACGGTAATTTTTTTAAACAGAAATATGGGTTTCGACCGGATCCCGCGACCCGGGTTGTTGCCGGTATGAGTCTAATATTTTAAACGCATATATTTGAAAAAAATGAGAAATATTGAAACTTTTTTTAACTTTTGATGTTTAATATATATACCGATGATGCAGTCTCGATTCTTACAATTGTACAACGGACCAGGGAAATCAGAAATTTTATACATAGCGCGCCTTTATATATTTAAAAGTGCTTTTTTTGAGGCTTGCCGGTACGGGCATATGGAGGCAGACTAAATGCCTCTGAAAAGTACCGATCCCGATGTGCAGCTGATGCTGCGTTTTAAGAACGGAGATGAAGACGGATTCCGGAAATTATTTTCAAAATATCAGACCCGGATTATTAATTTCTGTTTCCGCTTTTGCTCTGATCGGGTACTGGCGGAAGATCTGGCCCAGGAAGTATTTTTAAGGGTATACCGGGCGGCAAACCGGTATCGTCCCAAGGCCAGATTCTCCACATGGATTTACCGGATTGCGGTCAATGTATGTTTAAATGAATCAAGAAAACTGAAAAAACGATATGTGACGCAATCCATTGACCAGTCCATGTCAGATGATCAGAATAATCGTTTACCGGAATACCGGGACGAAAACCAGGTTTCAGCAGACGATAAGATGGCGTCCAGGCAGCGGGATAAACAAATTAAGAAGGCATTGCAGAATCTTCCTGAACAGCAGCGCATGGCCGTTTTATTGCGGATATATAATGAATTTTCGTACAATGAAATCGCCAGTCAGATGTCAGTGTCGGAAGGTAAGGTCAAAACATTAATTTTCAGGGGCAGGCAAACACTTAAGCAGGCCCTCCAGGGTTTGATATAATGGAGGGTTGTTATAAATGGATAAAAAAATGAAAAAGTCTTGCAACGTTACAGATTTAATTTCTCCGTTCATTGACGGTGAATTATCCCCAAAAGACAATGCTTCTGTTCTGCAGCATCTTGAAAGCTGCGCCATATGCAGGAAAGAGTATGAT
Source organism: Desulfobacteraceae bacterium (assembly GCA_014237465.1). Classification (GTDB taxonomy): domain Bacteria; phylum Desulfobacterota; class Desulfobacteria; order Desulfobacterales; family Desulfosalsimonadaceae; genus SURF-3. The sequence goes on from JABZFM010000004.1 coordinate 165,174, forward strand.
GCCTTGAAATCTGTCGACAAGCTGCTTTGCGACATCAAACCCCTTGAACCTTCATTCGATTTTGCCCGGGAATTCTGGAAAAAAGTGGATACCCTGGAGGCAAAAAAGTCGCGCTGGTCGATTTTAAAAAATCTTTCATGGGGTTGGCGGCCTGCGCTGGGGGCAGTTGCCGCGTTGTTGGTGATTGCGTCAGGATCGGTCATTTACTACCGGTCAGCGCCGACCACACTTGATCCTACAGGTATGTTAATTGCTGAAAACATAACTTTATACAGTGATTACGAAATTATAAATAGCCTGGAGCTGCTTGAGAACTGGGAAGAAATTATTACTTTAGAAGAAATATAGAATTGAGAAAATTTATCATTATAATTGTCAGTTTGATTCTGTTTGGATTTACCGCAAGCGCATTGGCGGAAGAAGAGCGCAAAACAACAGAAAATCCGTCGTTAACAGATGAGGACAAAGAAATTGTTGAAATCCTTGAAATGATGGAAATGATGGAAATTTTAAAAGAAATGGAATTGATGAAAGATTATCACCTTTTCGCTGAGGAAGGAACCGATGAGAAGGAAAATTAGTATCTTTATATTGGCCGGGATATTGCTGACTGTTTCAGCTACGGCATTTAGCGCTGATATGCTTAAAGAATCCAATATGGATGAGTGGAGAGCACTTTCCCCTGAAGAAAAGGTCCGGCTGCGTGAGCAGTATCGCGACTACAAAGCCCTCCCGGAAGACTGCCGGGAACAGCTGAATAAAAATTACCAGACCTTTAAAGAGCTTCCGGAACAGGAACAGAATAGGATAAAAGAGAATTCCAACCGTTACCAGGCGTTATCCCCGCAGGAACAGCAAAAGGTGCGGGAAAGATTACGGCAGTGGCAGAAGCTGCCACTGTCTCAAAAACAGCTCATGCGGCAGCGGTATATGAAATTCCGGCAAATGCCCGCATCCCAGAAACAGAAAGTGATGAAGCAGTATAAAAGCTGGCAGAACCTCTCCCCGGCAAAACGAAACGCAATTATCGAAAATAAGAAAAAAAAGGGACCTATGAGATAAAATAAAATTGGCCCCTGTTTTATGTTTAACCTTTTGAAATTATGTAATTCTGTTGATGTCCGGGAAATTTTAAAAAAGGGAAAGTTCCACCGAATCAAAGAAAGTTAACTTTATCCGATTTATTTTTTATCGGATTGCGCCCTCCTCTTTGAAACGCATGATTTCCTCCCTGGAATAGCCAAATCTATCAAGGATTTCATCCGTATGTTCGCCCATACCCGGCGCCGGTCCCCGCGTTCCGGTGCGGCATTCAGAAAAATGTGCCGGATAGCCGGGAATATCAATGTTGCCGAGCATCGGATGGTCGAACGGTACGACATATTGATTTGCTTTTGCCTGTGGATCGTTTTTGACTTCAGAAATATGCTTTACCGGGCAGAACATCAGCCCGTGCTGTAAAAAAATGCGAATCCATTCATCTCTGGTTTTAGTTAAAAACACCTCGTCAAAGACTTCTAAAATTTTCTTGCCCGGAACAGGGCGACCCGAACTATCTGTATAGCGGTCATCTTCAAATATTTTTTCACGACCGGTTAGTCTGCAAAAATCAGCCCAGTATTTTTCTTCGGGGTGATGCGTGCCGATAACCCAATTGCCATCTTTACAAAGAAACCGGTTTCTTAACGGTGAATGTTCATGGCGGACTGAACGAACGCAGGGATCCACATTAAGCACGTTAGAAAGCATCATATTCGGGTGCTGCAGCCAGAGGGCACTACTGAAAAGTGACGTATGCACTTCCTGCCCCATGCCTTTTCTTTCTTTTACATAAAGAGCAGTGATGATTGCATGACTGATGGAAATCGCAGTTGCCTGGTCCAAAATCCCGAGATGAAGCAGGGCCGGTTCTGATGTTCCGGATGTGAACATCATGCCGGAAATAGCCTGTCCCAGCGGGTCAAACGCACCAAGGTTATCCATAGGCCCATCCGGGCCAAACCCGGATACATTGGCATGGATAATTTCTGGATTAATTTTCTTTAAGCTTTCATAATCAATGCCCAGTTTTTTTTTGGTGCTTTTGCGAAGGTTTGTGAGAAAAACATCAGCGTCCTGCACAAGCCGGTGAAATATCTTTTTTCCTGTTTTGGTTTTTATATCAAGGTAAATACCTTTTTTATTCCGGTTTGAAACTTCATGCATAATGCTTTCGCCATTTGAAACAGACATGTCAAGACTTGCAATTCGGGTCCAGTATCTTTCAGGGTCTCCAAATCCTGTTTCGATTTTAATGATATCAGCCCCGAGGTCTCCGAGTATGGCAGTGCCTCCAGGTCCGGCATGAAATACACCGTATTCAACGACTTTAATCCCTTCAAGGGGCCCGCAGTTATTTTGTCTGTGCTGGTTATCTGTCATAATGAAAACATGTCCTTTTTTTATATGAATGAGTCAATAGCAACCCCAAAACTTTGTCAAATCTTATTAGTTTCATACCTTGCCTGATAATCTGCATGCTGTCTACTTTATTGTAGCGAATACAGCTAAAGCAACAACATTAAACTCGCTTATCACAAATAAAAGTCAAATTACTTTTAGTAACAGCAAACATCTTCTTATATGATATAAAAGGAGAAGTGCCTGGTTGAAATATAGCATGATATTTGAAATGTTTTGTGGGCAATTAGTGCTCATCCCGAACAAAGAAGAAAAGGCGTGGACTGCCAAAAAGCAATCCACGCCTTGTATGTTTTATTTTTAATCGGGTCAGGGTCACGGTTGCCCTAATGAGCCGTTATCATATTCCCGAATTATTTACAGCAGTCCGGCAGCCTCCATGATATCAACCACCTTTTCTTCCTTGCCGATGGCCATGATATGAACCCCATCGCAGATGTTTTCTTCCTTGATCTGACGGACCATGCGGCCTGCGATTTCAATCCCTTTATTTAAGGCACCGCCTTTGGGCGCGGACTTCATTTCATCGATTAAATCCTGAGGGACCGTCACACCTGCGACATTTTTATTCATAAACCGGGCCATGGGCGCGGATGTAAGCAGAATGATGCCGGCTAAAATTTTGACCGGAAACTGGCGGGCGTATTCCATAAACTTTTTGAAATTATCCATGTCATAGACCGCCTGGGTTTGAATGAATTCCGCGCCGGCCTCCAGCTTTTTTTCAAACTTGATCAGCTGGGGCTCAATGGGATCTGCCTCAGGTGTTACAATGGCGCCGGCACAAAAACGGACACCGCCGTCTAATTCATTACCGGACATGTCCCTGCCCTTTTCCATGGTCCTAACTGCCGCCAGCAGCTGGCTGGAATCTAAATCAAAAACCGGTTTGGCCTCCTTGTGATCTCCCAGCATGACGGAATCACCGGTAAGGCACAACACATTATGAACCCCCCGGCTGGATGCAAACATGAGATCCGCCTGAAGGGCCATCCGGTTCCGGTCCCGGCAGGTCATCTGCAGAATGGGTTCACCCCCCAGTTCTTTCACCAGAAGTGCGCCACCCAGCGAGGGGAATCGCATGACGGAACTTTGATGATCCGTCACATTCATCGCGTCCACTTTATCTTTTAACAATTCGATATGGTGGGTCATCTTCTCCAGATTGGTGCCTTTGGACGGCGCCGCCTCACAGGTAACAACAAATTTACCTGAATCCAGGGCTTTTTTAAATGCAGAGGGCATATGTCTTTCCTTTCCTAACAATATTAAATTGATGGCCCCGTAAAAAGTCTAATGTCTATTTTAACTTTTGGGTTGCGCTTCATCTCTCGTCATTCAACGTACTATACGTACGCCTCATTCCTCGAGATTCGCACGCCTTGCCAATTTTTTATAAAAATGGTGGAGCTCTTTACTTTGCCATCCCAAATTGACTTTTTACGAGACTGACAATATTATTAAGTCGGTATCATAAATTTTCCGGGACTGGGTTCTCCCAGATGATTCCTCGGTTTCTGATAGTTTCTCATTAAATCAAGACGGCCGAGTTCGCTTAATCGATTGTATATCATCGTCCATGCACAATCTTTGTTGGAATCAATTTCGCATTTGCCGTTATTGGTGCCGCCGCACGGGCCGTTTACCAGCCCCTTATGGCATGCGGTTACCGGACAAATCCCGCCGGTTTCACCGATGATGCAGGTACCGCATTGGGAGCAGACCTCGTTAAACTCAGATGCACCTGTTTCCTTGCCGATGAACAGCGTATTCAATGCCGGGATGACGATTTTATTAATCTGGCGCGCGATAGTTTGAACACCGTATGCGCATGTCATGATCAAAAGTGCGTCCGCCTGTTTTATCATGCTCTGAAGTTCTTTCAGAATTTCGCCGGTCAGGTTATCGCAGGCAACCGGGACCACCGTTGTACCGGTGATCACTTTTCCTTTTTCTGAAAGTTCGTCTTTCATGGCTTCAACTTCAGGCAAACCGCCGGTTCGCGTCATCGTGACACAGGTTCCGCAACCGATGATAAACACTCTGCCCATTCCATCGAGAAGCTGTTCAATTTCTTCTGCTGGCTTTAGCTGGGTAATGGAGCGGATCATATTTCACTCTCCTCTTTTTCTAAGTCGCATCTAAGGCACCGTCTGGCTTCAAAATGCGCCTCTTCTGCTGAAAACCCTTTTTCAACCTCCCGAAAATCTTTTATCCGATCTTCAGGTTCCTCCATTTCAATTTTAACTCTTGGTTTTGCCTCAGTTGATTCTTCCTCCAATGCAAGACCGGTATCCTGTTCAAATTTTGTTTTTTCATCCGGCATCTGAATCCGCGACCGATCACCCGATAAAAACTTATCGATGGCCAGTGCTGCCCGCCTTCCAGAGGCAATGGCACGTATCACAAACGTCGGCCCGGTGGTAAAATCCCCTCCGGCGAAAACACCCGGCACATTGGTTGCCAGTGTGTTTTCATCAACAACCAGACTGCCCCAGAGCGCTCTTTCCAGCTGGCTGTCTTCCGGCAGAAAGGACATGTCCGGCGCCTGGCCGATGGAGATAATGATATTATCCGCATCAACATACTGGGTGTCATTGAGATCGCACGACGGATTAAACTTGCCATCCTGATCAAACACATTGAGACACTTTGAAAAGCTCATCCCGCTGACTTTTCCGTCTTTGTGATCAATTCGGCTGGGTGACCAGGCGGGATTTAAAATAATGCCTTCTTCCTCTGCTTCTTCCACATCTTTTTCCCAGGCCGGCATTTCTTCACGGCTTTCCAGGCAATATAACTGAACATCGTCCGAACCTGCCCGAAGCGCCGTCCGGGCAACATCCATGGCAACGTTTCCGCCGCCGATAATAACGCTTTTGCCGGAAAGGGAAATATCTTTCCCCGTTCGAATATCGCTTAAAAAGTTCAAGCCAAAATACAACCCCTCACTCTCTTCATCCTCACCGGGAATTCCGATACGCTTGCTGGCCTGGGCGCCGGATGCGATAAATACGGCATTAAACCCTTCCTTCATTAAATCATTGACCGTGTGATTGGCGTCAATGGGAGAATTATAACAGATTTTAACACCGGCATTTTCAATGTAAGCAATCTCTTCTTCAATGACTTCTCTCGGCAGCCGGAATTCCGGAACGGAAATGCCCAGCATGCCGCCGGCAACCGACTGGGCCTCGAACACAGTGCTTTCATAACCCATCTTCGCCAAAAAGTATGCACATGTTAAACCGGCCGGGCCTGCGCCCACGACCGCCACCTTTTCTTCCTGAACCACCGGATACGGATCCCGCTCAGGGCCGATATTTTCGAAATACCAGTCCGACGCAAACCGTTTGAGAGCCCGGATGGCCACCGGGTCATCAAGTTCTCCCCGACGGCATTTGTATTCGCAGGGGTGGATACAGATTCGGCCGCAAACCGCAGGAAAGGGGTTCCTTTCCCGAATAATATCGACCGCCTGCCTGTAATTAGCATTTGCAATGGCCGCCACGTAGTTGGGCACATCGATGCCGGCCGGACACGCATGTTGACAGGCAGAAATGACCATGGAATCGCAAACCGCACCCGCACACCGGTGTTCATGGATATGATCCAGATATTCCTGCTCAAAATATTTTAACGTAGACAGTGCCGGCTTGGGACTGGCCTGGCCCAGCCCACACAGCGATGCGTCCATCATAGTCTCGCCCAGAGATTTTATCGTATCAATGTCTCCGATTTTTCCTTTACCCTGGGTAATCCGGGTTAATATTTCCAGTAACTGGGTGGTTCCCAGACGGCACGGCGCACATTTGCCGCAGGATTCGGACTGGGTAAAACTCAGGAAAAATCGGGCAATCTCCACCATGCAGTTATTTTCATCCAAAACCACCATTCCGCCGGACCCCATGATCGCACCGATCCGCTGAATAGTATCATAATCAATGGGCAGATTTAAAAACTGGGCGGGCACGCAACCGCCGGCCGGTCCCCCCATCTGAACGGCTTTAAATTTTCGCCCTTTGGGGACCCCCCCGCCAATATCAAAGACCACATCTTTAATGGTCGCACCGATGGGGACTTCCACCAGGCCGGTGTTGTTGACTTTTCCGGCCAGGGAAAAAATTTTGGTCCCTTTGCTATTTTCGGTACCCACTTCCCCATACCATTGGGATCCGTTTTTAATAATCAACGGGATGTTGGCAAGGGTTTCCACATTGTTGATGTTGGTCGGTTTTTCATCCAGGCCCGCCTGGGCCGGAAACGGCGGACGCGGTCTGGGCATGCCCCGCTTTCCTTCAATGGAAGCCATGAGCGCTGTCTCTTCACCGCATACAAAGGCCCCGGCCCCCATTTTAAGTGTTAATTTAAAATTAAACCCGGTGCCTAATATATTTTCACCGGTCAGTCCCAGTTTTTCGGTATCGGCAATCGCTAGATTCAGATGGTCCACGGCAATGGGATATTCTTCCCTGACATAAAGAATCCCATATTCAGCGCCCATTGCATAAGCGCCCAGCAGCATTCCTTCCAACACGGAATGGGGATCACCTTCTAAAATCGCCCGATCCATGAAAGCCCCCGGGTCCCCTTCATCCGCGTTGCAGATGATGTATTTCGGATTGTTTTTGGATTGACGGGCAAATCCCCATTTAAGTCCTGTTGGAAAACCAGCCCCCCCTCGCCCTCTGACCTTGGCCGCCTTGACTTCTTCAATGACGGCTTCAGGAGTCATGTTGGACAGGGCTTTCACCAGGGCCTTATATCCGCCGGCCGCTATATAATGCTCGATTTTTGTCGGATCAATCCTGCCGCAATTAGCCAGAACGCGCCGTTCCTGTTTCATGTAAAACGGAATCTGGTTGCGATAATAAATCGGTTTTAGTGTTTTCTGGTCCTTATACGCCAGCCGCTCGATCAACTGGTTTTGCTTTAACGTCTGACCAACGATTTCAGCCGCATCGCTCGGATCTACCTCCTGGTATTGAACACCTAAGGGCTCGATGGCGATAACCGGAGCTTTTGCGCAAAATCCGTGGCAGCCGGTAGACCGGATCTCCACCTCATCTGAAAGACCCTGCTTTGCGACTTCTTCGACAATGGCATCCCGCACCTGCTGAGCCCCATATGCCCGGCAACCGGTCATACACACATGAACCTGGGTTTTATCCTTACTCGTCTCGGCAAAAATTTTATTGCGGAGCCATTCCAATTGTCCGATGGATGTAAGTTTATTCATGCTTATCCATCATCCTCCTTGTTTTTGCTGTATTGTCCCAGTACGCTGGAAACCTTACTCGGATTCAATTTTCCGAAATAGTCCCGGTTTACCATCATCGTGGGAGCCAGAAAACACGCGCCAAGACATGCAACCGTTTCCAGTGTGAATTGATAGTCTTCACCGGTTTCACCCTCTTCCAGATCAAGCTCCTTTTTTACGTACCGCAGTATGCTTCTGCTGCCTTTGACATGACAGGCCGTACCCCGGCATACCTTGAGCACATATTTACCTTTCGGCTTTAATGAAAAACCGGAATAAAACGTTATGACACCCTGAACCTGCGCCGGATACATGTTGAGCGCTTCTGCAATGGGCTCAATCGATTCCGGCGGAATATATCCGCAGGTTTCCTGCACTTCCTGGAGCAGCGGAATGAGGCTCCAATTCTGGGTCCGATGCTCTTCGATAATGGCGTCTAACTTGTTCCAGTCAATTTCTTTCGGCTCCATGTTTTGTTTCGCTCCTTGGATTAAATTTTCTCAATACTGACCCGGCTGACAGTCCAGCCGCAGGAATCGGATTGTTCCTTGCTGGTCAGGCCGACAAGTTGCATTGCATCATTGTTATTTACTGCCATGGGAATAAGAATATGCCCGCCCGGCAAACGGTTATTTTCCTTAAATTCCCGTTCCAGGGTACCGAATTTTGATTTTACCCGGACTTGCCCGGAACCGTTTAATCCGAGATCCCGGCAATCTGCTGAAGATAGTTCGATCTCGCCTTTCCTGTCATAAGCCTGGATCCTCTCGGATCGGCTTGTGCGTGTTCCACTTCCCAGGTGGAACCCCGGTGAACTGATTTTTGCCATAAACGGATAAGATGCATCAAATGTTTCACTCCCTGCCGGAAGTGCCGGCAAAAATGAAAATTTTGTATTATTGGCTGAAAACGGGTTGCCGGTTTCACTGTTTTTAATCCAGTCCTGCTGATGATTTCCGAGGCCCTGGTACATAGGCACCACCCGTCGGATTTCCTGTCTGATTTTTTCAATTTTCTGGTACTGCTCGGGATGGCCCATCACTTTTGCCACCTGGGCCAGAATGTCCCAGTCCGCTCTGGCGTCACCAGGAGGAGAAACGACCGGCCCGAATGTCTGTATACGCCCTTCCATATTGGTAAATGAGCCGTATTTTTCATATACGGCCGCACCGGGCAAAATAACATCGGCGATTTTTGTTGTCCGGTTGCGGACAATATCCTGAACAACTAAAAACTCCAGTTTCTGTAATGCGGCCTCGACCCGATCCGGCTGGGGGAGCGATCTTAAAAGATTCTCACCCATGATATAAGCGGCTTTGACCTGGCCGGACTCCGCAGACTCGATAAAAGCGTCCAGATCCAAGCCCTTATCTTTTTCCGACGCTATTTTTACCCGTCCGGGCAAAAGGTCCGGAACCGCACCCATATCCATGGCGCCGATTAAATTGTTTTCCGCTGCCGGCACATAGATACCGGAGCCCTTTGCGCCGATACTCCCGGTCAGGAAAGAAAAGTTCATGACGGCGTCAATGAGCTGATTACCATCCGGGTAATTCAGCGTATCAGCCCCGATAACAAAAGCAACTTTCCGGCCTTTTATTAATTCAACAGCCTGATCGAATATTTCGACGGACAACTTGCTTTGTTCGGCAATTTTTTGAAAATCAAAGTTTGAAAATGATGCAATATACGGATCAAATCCTTCGGTATATTGATTGATGAAATCTTTATCCTGAGAATCAATGGCGACAACTCTTCGGGCCAGGGCATTGACCAGGTCACTTGTATTGATTTGTTTGTTTACCGACAAATCCGGGCGTATCCAGAGTGATGACAGCGCGGCCAGATCTGTTTTAAATGCGTCGATAACAATAACCCTGGCACCCTTTTTAGCGGCCCGCTTGACATGATAGCCGGCCACCGGAACTGTCTGTTCAAGATCGGAATTGATGACAAAAATAACTTCGGCATCCTCCAGATCGGAAAGCGTCGTGACACGGCAGCTCCCATGGGTTATTTCGTCAATGTATGACAGAAGTTTCTGACCGGATGCATAACCGCCGTTAACCACATTTCGTGTTTCAAAAATATCCCTGGCAATTTTCTGAAAAAGAAAATTTTCTTCGTTGGAACACTTTGAAGATCCAACAAACGCGATACTGTCCGGCCCATGTTCACGTTTTATTTCAGACAGCCTGGTTGTAATGATTTCAAAAGCGTCTTCCCAGGAAGCCGGAATGTGGGTGTCGTCACTATTTTCATCATGTGATCGTGTCTGCGATCTTAGCATGGGACGGGTCAGCCGGTCGGCGGAATTTATAAAATCATTTGCAAAATGACCGCGCATGCAAAGGGTGGCACCGTTAACGGATATTTTTCGTTTTGAGGGGTTTACTTCAACGATTTTTTGATCGGCAACCCCCATTGTCAGGCTGCATCCGGCTCCGCAGAACCCGCATATGGAATTTGTTTCTCTTTCCGGGGTGCCGACATAACGGGTATTTTTGACTGAAAGCGCACCGGTAGGACATATGGATACACATGTACCGCAGAATGTGCAGATGGAATCTTCTAAAGGTTTCTCATAAAGTGTGGCGGGTCGGGACTGAAACCCCCGATGATTATAATCAATGGCACCGGTGACCACCAGTTCATGGTCTGCGCGAATGCATTTCCCGCACAGGATGCATTTACTGAGATCCCTTGTAATAAATGGATTCAGCTGTTCAAACGGCGTGTAGTTGGGCATGGGATAAAGGCCGGAGTCCCCGACCCCCAGATCAGCAGCAATTTTTCTCAGCTCACACCGGTTCCCCTTGCTGCAGACGATACAGGATTCCGGATGTTCCGCCATCATCAGCCGGACGATGTTCCGGCGATGATTGAGAATTCGGGGTGTGTCGGTTAATATTGACATGTCAGCAGCGGCCGGGGTCACACAGGAAGCCATCAGACGCCCTGTTTTTTCATCTTCAACCAGGCAGACCCGGCATGCGCCATAAGGCTTAAGATCCGGATGATAACAGAGTGTCGGAATTTTAATACCATTTTGCTCGGCAGCCTCAAATATGGTGGTGCCGGAAGGGCAGGTAATTTTTTGACCGTTGATTATGAGAAAAATACTTTCCACAAGCGGCTCCCTGTAATGGGTTGAAAGGGGCACAGGTGTTTATTTTTTTAAGCTCAGGTCGTATTTTCAGAAGAGATGAGATTATTTCAGTTCAGCAGCGTCGAGATAATGTCTCAGCTTTTCTTCACCCCCTATTGTAATGATATGAACACCCTGGCAAAGGTCTTTCAAACCTTTTACGATGTCCGCAAACAGTTCTATGCTGGCTTTATCCTTATCCGGCGCTTTACTTAATTTTTGAATCATCCATTCAGGAACAAGTCCGGATTTCAAATGCCGGTTTAAAAACCTGGCCATACCGGCTGTGCGCAATATCATGACTTCTGCGATCACCGGCACACCGAACGTATTGGTCCGGCTTAAAAACTTTTCAAAACTGTCCAGATCAAAAATCGGTGTAGTCAGAAAATAACCGGTGCCGATTTTCGTCATTTCCTCCATCTCCTTCATTTCCAGATCCGGCACGTTTTTTCCCCAAGAAGATTCCACGCCCGAACCCAGAAGAAAATCTGCTTTGGCCTTGAGTTCCTGACCTTCAACTGTCCGGCCTTCCCGGATATGTTCAAGAACGGAATTGAGCTTGCCGGCATCCACATGAAAAAACATCATTTCCTGAAGACTATCCCCGGTAATCCGATAATCTTCGGTAAAAACCAGCAGATTATCAATTCCGGCATCATGGGCGTCTAAAAGGTCTTTCTGGAGCTGGAGACGATTTTTATCCCGGGTCGTGGTCTGATAGATCGATTCAAACCGGTTTTCCTTTAAAATCTCACAGGTTTTTATGGTATCACCGACAACCCCCTCGAATTCGCTCTCCGACAGCGATACACCGTCCACCCGGCCCCGGACCAGCTTGAGGTTTTCGACAAGCTCTTCGGGTTCCTGCCCCATGGGCGCCTGAACTTCGGATGTGACGACAAAATTTTTACGTTTAAGGGCTTCTTTCAGTTTCATACATGCCTCCTTGACAGGTTAGATGCCAGGCCATGAATTTATGATTCAAGAAGTCGGGCAACTTCAACTTTTAACTGCGAAAGCGGAAGCGGCTTGGAAAAACAGGCATCTGCACCATGTTCTTTCATCTTGTTGAATTTCTCTTCATCCAGATATGCTGACAATACGATTATTTTGGTATTTTTCGACTCTTCACTGGATTTAATTTTTTTGCACACCTCATAGCCCTTGATATCCGGCATCATAATATCAAGGATTAAAAGATTCGGCTTAAAATGATTCACCTGGAGTCCGGCTTCAAACCCGTCAGACGCGGAAATGACCTCGTAATCGTGCTCATCTTCTTCCAGCGACTGAACAATTGATTCCACAATAATCGGATCATCATCAACAACCAGTATCCGTTTGCGTGTATCATCTGACACTTCTTCAGGAATCGGCATCCCCTGTTTTACCATAAAGGACTCAAGGTCTTTTACATTGATCCGCCGATGCCCCCCCGGGGTTTTGTAGGCATTGATATATCCAGCATCGATCCAGTTGATGATGGTTTGCGGGGAGACTTTACAGTATTGACTGGCTTTATACACTGTAAAAACATCATCCATGATCAAGCGCTCCTTTTTAAGATTAATTTTTTAGTTATTATAATAATTGTAGAATTGATACTTTGTCAAGAGAAAAATTTAAATTCGCGTTAAAATATAATTTATATTAAATACAGTGATTTATCTTGCAAGCAGATATTGAAGTGAAATTTTTTTTATTTATTTGAGTTATTTTTTAATTTTAAAAGAAAATCAAGGGAAGATTGGATAAATTTTATCCGGATATTATGCATTCCCAAAGACCGTGGGAACGAGATTGTAAATAAATTGTAGGTCGGGATTCTTTCCCAACAAATGAGACATGTCAATCGATAGATTTTGGCGATAGACTTTGGCGCCGGGTAAGAAACCCGGTCTACTCTATAGAAATTATTTTTGGGTACAGCGCCGCATAGCGGCAGCACAAATCTTTTTACGAACCATCACGCCCTATTTCCTGAAAGATTCCGAGGTGATCCCATAACGGCGCATGATTTGTTGCAGCGCCTGTCGTTCCAATCTGCAGGATCGGGCGGCCTGGGTTACATTACCATTGCTGGCGGCAAGCAATTCACCGATATAATCGGCATTAAACCCCTGCAGCATCTGTTCTTTGGCTTCCTTATAAGGCAATTGCTGAAGCGGTTGACGACTCCGGGCTTTTCCGGACGACACTTTATTAAAATCAACATCCTCGGGTTTGATTTCATCAGAACCTGAAAATAAAATTCCTTGAATAATTACATTCTCCATTTCACGGACATTTCCGGTCCATGGCCTCTTTAAAAAAAGGTCCATTAATTCAGGAGACAATCGTTTTACCGGCTTGTTTAATTCAGCCGAATGTTTTTCAAGCAAATGATTGGCAATTAAAGGGATATCCTCAGGATGCTCCCTTAGAGGCGGAAGCTCTATAGTCAAGACATTCAATCGGTGATAAAAATCCTCCCGAAATTCATTTTTGGAAATTTTGCCGAGCAAATTCTGGTTTGACGAAGTAATGATGCGGACATCTACCCGTATTGATTTGGTGTCACCCAACGGCTTAATCTCTTTTTCCTGAAATACCCTGAGCAATTTGGTTTGAAAGGTGGGACTGACATCACCGATCTCATCTAAAAATATGGACCCATTGCGGGCCTCCTGAAACAACCCGACCCTGTTCTGAGTCGCATGGGTAAAAGCTCCTTTTTTGTAACCAAACAGCTCACTCTCAAGAATGCTTTCCGGAACAGAGGGACAGTTTACCGCCACAAACGGCCCGCGGCTGCGATTACTCAAGGCGTGCACAGCTCTGGCAGTCAAATCTTTTCCCGTTCCTGTTTCACCGGTAATCAGCACGGTGAAATCTGTTTTTGCCGCAATTCGGATAATTTCATAAACCTTTTTCATGCGGGTGCTTTTTCCCACAAGATCCTGAAACACATGAATATTCAAACATTCTTTCTGAAGCCTTAGATTTTCACGCAGCAGAGTACTTCGTTCAAGGGCTTTTTCAAGCCGGAGCACCAGCGCATTATGGTCAAACGGCTTGGTAATAAAATCATAGGCGCCGTTTTTCATGGCTTCCACCGCCAGATCAATACTGCCGAAGGCCGTCATGATAACGACCGTAATATCCGGCGATTCCCTTTTTATTAGTTCAAGAAGCTCCAGTCCGTCCATTCCCGGCATTTTGATATCCGCAAGGACCAGATCAAATCGATTGTTTGAAAGCATACTCAGGGCCATTTCCCCTGACGAAGCGGTTTCAACCCGGTAATCCAGCGCGGGTTCAAGGCTCCGTTTCAGAAGCTGCTGCATATCCATTTCATCATCAACAACCAAAATCGATCCGATCATCCGTTATCTCCCCTGTCTCCGGCATTTGCCGGCAAAACAACTGTAAATGTTGCCCCCTTACCCGGCCTGCTGTCCACGGAAATATGCCCCCCATGATTTTTAATTATACCATAGCTGACGGACAAACCCAACCCGGTCCCCTCCCCGGTCGGCTTGGTTGTAAAAAAAGGATCAAAAATACGTGATAGATTTTTCTTTTCAATGCCGTATCCCGTATCCGCGACCGTGATGGTAACATCCCGGGTGGTCCTGTTGTACGCTGTTGACAACCGGATCGTTCCCGATTTTCCCACCGCATGAGTTGCGTTCAAAATCAAATTCATCAGCACCTGCCTGGTTTTCTTTTCATTCAATAAAAGCGGTGGGGTATTCATATCATAGTCTTTTTCTATTTCGATGTGATACAATTCAGAATGATGCTGAATAAAATTCAAGACCTCATCAACGATTTCATGAATCCTGACTGACTCCCTGGCCGTGGGAGAACTCCTGGCCACACTGAGCAGGTCCTCTATGGTGGACCTGCAATTTTTAACATGTTTTTCAATGGTTTTAAGATCAGCATACCGCTCAGTGCCGACTTTTTCATCTCTTATCAGCATCTGGGCGTACCCGAGAATAATACCCAAGGGATTGTTTATTGCATGGGCTATTCCCGCTGACAACTGTCCAATGGAAGCCAGTTTTTCCGTCTGGGCCATCTGGTTTTCAATCAGCCTTCTTTGTTCAATATCCTTTACCAGAAAATGAATGGTATCATCGTCTTCAGACGGACCATTGTCCACACTGCCGCTCACAAGAGACCGCATTTCACTGCCGTCGCTACGTTTCAAGGCAACTTCATAATTTGAAACAAAACCTTTTTTCACGATTGATGAAATAATTGATTTCCAGTCCGCTTCGCTTGCAAAAAAATCTTTGAATCTTTTTTGCTTTAAATCCCTGTCCGCATCATTGAATCCAAGCATCTTATATCCGGCAGGATTCATATCCACAATCACGCCCTCTTTTTCAGCAACCAGAATCATGTCCCTTGAAACCTCAAAAATACGGCGGTATTTACTTTCAGAAACAGCCAGAGACGCGGTCCGTTCAACGACCCGGTTTTCAAGATTCTGGCTCAGATATAAAAGCTCCTGGTGCGCCGACTGCAATGCCTGTTTATCTTTTACGACCTGTTGATGAATTTTCCAGATTCTTTCAAAAAAGAGCGTCACGGATGCGACAAAAACAAACATAAGTGTATTGACAGCCCCGGTATATGGCCGGATAATGTTCCACATCGATTCACTGCCGGAAAACAAAAAATGCCACTTCAGGATATGACCGATGGATCGGGACATGGCAAAAGCGATAAATCCGCAGCAAATCCATAAAAGATAGATCCATATCACATTGGATTCATCGCTTTTTTTCAGCTCAACCACTTTACCCAAACACATAAATGAAAGAATAATCATTAAAATCGAGCCGAGAAGATTGACAAACCAGATGGGTAAAAACGGAAGGGTCATTGGTCTTCACCCCTTGACCGCATAGAGACAGCGGTTTTCGAATGATTTTCCGACACAAGATGCGATAAGCCAAGGTTCAAAAAGAAAAGAGCGGGCACGCAAAACAGATAATCCAATTTGGCCAGGTAATAGAATATCTCAAGGGCACGCATCCCGTTTTCCGACTGAATACGAATATGCGTCAGGTCGATAAGACTGACCTGAATGACACCCAGCTGCTCATCCAAAAGATGCAGAAAAAATACGTCAATATTCCACAGGATAAAAAAGAATGCCATATACTGTATGTACCGCCACCCAGTCTCTTTAACAAGCTGTCTGCGCCGCAGCCAGTGGATAAAAAATCCCATGGAAATCATAAAAAAGAGATGCGCGACCTGATGAACATATATGCCTTCCGGCATGCCGTGTATCTGGGTCGCACAAACAACATCCGGGGAGAAAACCATAGCAGTGGTCAGAAAAAAAAACAGCCGGGAAATTATTTTTTTTATTGGCATCATGGCTTTTTACCTGTTTATATACTTACCATACAAAAATTCCGCAAAAAACCAGGCAAGGTAGACCAACAGAATGGAGACCACATACCAGAAGACCGCTCCGACCAGAACTACTTCGCCGTCATAATTGACGAATTTAAAAATATATGCCTGCCCGAAATTTTTCAGCAGGTTGTCGGACTTGAACGTTTCGTTAACATATGCCAGCATCAGGAACACCGGGAGATATTTTGTCAGCAGGCTCCCTAACAGCCCCTCGAAAAAAAAATTATAATAAGCACTGTTGAGCCTGGCCTGATCTATATTTTTAGCCAGTGCTTTTCCCTGGTCCGTATCTTTCATGGCCATTGCTTCTTTTCGAAGATCAAACCAGTAATCGAACTCTTTTTTTAATTCAACGTATCGTTTTGTTTTATAAATTTTGCTTAAGAATTTTGTCACCGCGACAGTCACAACAACGGCCGCCAGTATCATGACGGACGGGCCCATTGGATTCAGCGGGGCCAGTATAAAGTCAAGGCCTTTTGCAATATAATGCACAAGCGCCATTAACTTCAGCCATACAATATCTAAACGTGCATCCATTTTGATCTATCATTAAGTATCAAGGGGAAGGACGTTGTCCTTCCCCTTTTTGTTATATTTGAGAAGTTACTTTCTATTATATCAGATTATATCCAGATTTCAATTTTGAAAAATCGGAAGAACAGAAAAAACATAGTTACTGCCAGAACAATTTTCAATGTTTTTTCACTGAACATTTTCTGGGCCCGGCTGCCCAGCATCCCGCCGATAAACCCACCGATAATAATGGAAATCATCAACACCATATCCGGAAGATAGCCGTTGATCAAATAACCAATGAATGACCCGATACTGCTGAAACAGGTTCCGATGAGGGAAATCGGCACTGCAACATACATGGGCAGCGCACCCAGTGTGGTCATGGCAGGCACCAGCATAAATCCGCCGCCAATACCAAAACTCCTGGAAACAATACCGATGAAAACACCCAAAATCCCGAACAGCAAAGGGTTAATGGTAAACTCTTCTCCCCAGAACTTGAAGCGGTAATCGGTTAATCCGTTTTTTACCGCCTCAATTCTTCCCATTTCAACTGATGTGCCACTGGCTTTGGCCTTGGCAACCGCATCATTGAATTTTTGAGTCATGGCTTTAATATTTTTACGTTTTGCCATGACCTTGGGTGTAAGTTCATAAAGGGTCCGGATGCCCATAATCACCACCAGAATGGCCAGCCACTCCTTATACGTACTTATGGACAAATATTTGGTCACATATTGCCCCAGCCAGATGGAACCGATAAAGATGCCCACGCCAAATGAAATACCCACCGGCCATGCCACCCGTTTTTCCTTGACGGCATACCGATAGAACGATCCGAGCGGTGAAAAAAGGGTCAACGCAATATTTGACGGACGTAGCACATTCGCCGCATTAATGCCGATGGGGCCGGCGGTTTGAACAACCATCACTTGGAAGGCCGACATCAGCAGACCACCTGCGGCGCCGATCATGGAAAAATAAGTGCCCACCAGAATCGCACCAATGATTACCCAGAGGGGATTCATATAGCGCCCCCCAAGGCTTAACCAGAACCCATTGGATTTAACATTATAGCTTCCTGCTTTTACTTTATTTACATACACATCAAACCCGGTATTCGGCGCTGTATGGCGGAATGTCTTAAAAGAGGCTGTAAATTTACCGGTTTTTTTATCCAGCTGAATCGATGTCCCTTTGTCCCAGTAATTCTGTGTCTTATTGTAATCTCCTAAAATGCTACGCGCATTAATCGTAACCTTGCCAACCTGGGTCTTTTCTTTAACGATGGTCTCAATTCCATACCCACTTTCATGGGCATACCTGAAGAAATCCCATTCGGCTTTTGTCTTGATGGTTGTCAGCGCGGCTTTTGCTTCTGCATCAAGGGCGTCAAATTTTGCCAGCTTGAACATGGTGGTTTTATAAAGCCCTCTTTTTCCTTTTTGCGTAAAAAATGACGGCCCGCCGAATTTCTTATCCGTGACTTCCCCAAACTTTTCAGGATTTGATGTCAGCATATAATACAGGGCAGGTATCGCTGTATCATTGGTGAACCCATTTTTTTCACCATCTTTTTTAAGGTTCTTGACTTCATGCACACCCTTCGTATCTTTGGGTGCAAAGGTTTCCTGAGATGAAATTGCAATGTAAAGATTCTGACCAGGGTCTATAGCCCCTTCAATGGTCACCACATCGCCGGCTTTGTAATCCGTCGCGGAAACAGTGGCTTGGGTGCTGCAAAAGCCGGCCCTGGTTGAAATAAAAACCAGTACGATAGATAGTAACATGATTGAAAATAATAATTTTTTCATTAAATGACTCCTTTGGTTATTTTATAAAAAAACATATGAACCCAATGATAACGTTGGCTAATTTGCCTCCTTTCTTTAAAATTAAATAAATATCGGATCGCAATAAAGTCGTAGCAATCTATATGCCACCATCATGACAAAGGCCCGATTTTAGAAAAATTTTTGTGTCATATAAAACTATATCATTTAAAATCAATAGGATATATTAAAACATGTAAAAACAAAATTCGTTTAACCATTCTGAAAAGTGTTTGCTGAGGTTGAATATTCTGCAATAAAAAAATTGCGGAAATGATGAATTGATTTAATTTTTATGTTATTTTAAATAGATATAAAGCAGCAATAAAATTACATCAGTGCAATAAAAATTATGCGTTCTTTTGCTTTCAGGTCCTGCCTTGGAACAAAACTTTTGGGTTGTTTTATTTTAAAAACTGCTGATCTCCTTGATATTACGTGCAATTTTGAAATGTTAAGTTTTTTAAAAAGCAAGCCCGGAATTACGTCTACAGTGGTATGGATATTGCAATTTAAGAATTCCTTTATGGCCCGTGTCTTTCCCTGGCGGAGGGTCTTGTCTGCGGTCAATAAAATCGTGGATTTAACTGTTTCCGGCATTAAAAACGGAATAAAAAACATGAAAGGAAACTAAAAAAATGGATACATCATTTTTTAAATCAAGGGCCATGAGATACCAGTTTCTCTCCACAATGTTTCGTGATGAAATACCGATGGCGCTGATTGCTGCAATGCAACAGGACGAATTTCTTGATGGACTTCTGGAATCGGTAAAAGGCTGCGGGTTCATGGATCTCATGAGCGGGGCCGAAGGGATGCGGTTATATTTGAAAAGTGGTGACGCTGAAAAGTTATATAAAGAATTAAGCTATGATTATGCCGATCTGTTTCTGAATGCCGGTCAGAACCCTGTCTTACCGTATGAATCTGTTCATGTGACCAAGGAACCGGTCGTCATGCAGAAACCTGTCTTTGAATTGAGAGAATTCTTTCGCAAGGCCGGTGTTCACAAGTCTCCTGACTTTAAAGACCTGGAAGAGCACGTTGCAGTTGAAATGGAACTGCTTCGTTACCTTTTGGAAAAAGGGAATGAAGACCTGTACAAAGACTTCTTTAAAAATAAATACCTCCAGTGGGTGGCTTCCTTTTGCGATCAGCTGGCGGCATCTGCGCAGACCAACTTTTATCAGGCATTGGCTAATTTTACCCGGGGCGCGTTAATGTGTGAGAACATGCGCATTGACGGCTTTACCAGGGGCCAGGAAACCACTCAAAAATTAGTCGGGGCAGTCGGGGCGTTGAACCTTGATCCGGCGTATTTCACTCTAGCCGAAGGTGCCATAGAGCCTGAACCGGACAAAGCGATACCGACGCATTGTTATACCTGCGGCGCACTCTGCGGTATGACCGCCAAATTAAAAGACGGTATTTTCGTCAGTGCTTCCGGTCTTCCCGGTGATCCCAAAGGCGGTGGCAGATTATGCACCAAAGGCGGGTCAGCCCCTAAACACTTATACTCCCCTTATCGGCTCAAAGCCCCGCTCATCAAAGAAAATGGCCGTTTCCGGAAAGCCAGTTGGGATGAAGCCCTGGACAAGATGGCGGAAGGCATTAAAAATATCGATTCCGGCAAACTCGGATATTTTAGAGGCAATGATTTTGCCAACTGGATTCACGAGGCCCTTTTCGACCACCTGGGATGTCCCAAAACCACCCACCGGCCCATGTGCGACAATGCCAACCGTATGGCCAATGAACATAACTTAAACGATAAAAGGCCCTGGATAAACTATCAGGATTCCGATTATATCATTCATTTTGGAATGAATGAGTTGGCCACCTCTTACGGACAGCGAAAATCCGCCGAGTTGAAGGTCGCTATTAAAAGAGGGGCCAAACTTGTTGTGTTTGATCCCCGAATGTCCGAAACAGCCGCAGCTGCCACGGAATGGATTCCGATCAAACCGTCAACCGATGGTGCGGTGGCCATGGCCATGTGCCATGTAATTATTAAAAACGATCTTTTTGACAAAGATTTTGTGGAAAACTGGACCCATGGATTTGATGCATTTAAAAAACGTGTCATGGGAGAAGACGACAACATTCCCCGGACCCCGGAGTGGGCAGCCAAAATCAGCGGCGTACCGGCTGAAACCATAGAGCGCATTGCCATCGAGTTTGCCGGAGCCAGGAACAAGGGCACCTTATCCTGGACAGGGGTTGCCCAGGTTCCCAACGGCATGTACGGCACGGCCGCACTTCAGGCACTGAACGGCCTTTGCGGCACATTTGATGCGCCGGGCGGTCCTTCTTTGCCATTTAAAAGAAAACTAAAACCCGCATGGGGAAAAGGCCAGGAAAAACCGCCCAAGGGGTCTGCGCCCAAACTTGGTAAATTTGATATCTGGTCCGGTTGGGCGCCGGCCCATCTGTTAGATGACGTTGACGCCGGAAAGCTTAAAGGAATGGTCATTTATTTCGGTGATCCGGCGCTTTCCTGGGGAAATCAGGCGGCCACTACGCAGGCCATTGAAAAACTGGAGTTTAAAGCAATTATCGATGCATTTATGTGCAACAGCGCGCTGTTATGCGATGTTGTCCTGCCGGATGCCACCTGGCTGGAACAGAGTCAGGTAAAACCGGACTGGCTGTATGAAGCGTTTATCGGATACTATGCGGAAGTCGTCAAACCCATGTATGATTGCCGGCCCATGTGGGAAATAACGATTCAACTGGCCCGGCGGCTGGGTCTGGGTCAATACTTTCCCTGGAATAACATTGAAGATGCTTTCCGGAATCAAATGGCCGACACGCCCTGGTCTTTTGATGAACTCAAGGCAAAAGGATTTATTCTCACCGATAACGCCGAATATTATAAATATAAAAAATGGGGAAGCATTAATCCACCGGAAGGCTATGGATCATCAGGAAAAAGCAATACCGGCAAGTATAATTTTCTCAATCCCGTTGCTCAGGAAAAGGGCATCGACCCCCTGCCCGATTATAAAGAACCGGATGCCGACCTTCAACCGGATGCCGAGCATCCCTTTATTTTCGGAAATTTTCGGGTATTTGAACACGAGCACTCCTCCACTTTCAGCAATTTTCAGCTAATGAAATCATGCGGCACCAACACCTTATGGATAAATACCCTGGATGCTATTAAACTCGGCATCGACGACGGCGATAAAGTAAAACTGTCGTCTCCCTGGGGCCAGGTGGAAATGACTGCCCGGCCGACCTGGTTTATCATGCAGGGCGTACTCGGTTCAGCCGGTGGCTTTGGCCATGTCCGCGGCCTTGAAGGGGACCCCAAGTATCCGCAGTTCGGCGGGGTCAATACGCCCAGTTGTCTCATAAAACCCAACGCCTCTGATAAAGTCGGCGGGACCACACTGCTCAAGTATATTAAAGCAAAAGCTGAAAAAATCTAATGGCAAAAGAAGGGGGAAAGTTTTTTCAGCCGCTTATGTCTTCAAAAAATAATATATAAATAGTGTCTGAACGGAAAGTGCCTTAATTGTCACTTTCCCGTCATCGAGAGAGAGGTACGACCGAAGCAATCCCATTAAAGACAGGAGATTACTTCGTCGTTCGTTCCCTCCCTGCCAAGCCGAAGGCATGGCTCGTAATGACAACTCAGAACCAGGGGTTTTCGTTCAACCACTAAATAGTTTAACTGAAATAATACAAGGAGGACCTGATGCAACACGGCTATTTTAAACTGATTTTAACAATGATCCTGTTTTTAGCACTTGCGGGGACAACGTACGCATTTGACACTACTTTTCATGGTAAAATGTGGCAAACATTCGGCGCTACCGACAATCACGCTGCAATGTATCATTCCCAGAAAAGTAATAAAACGAATTTTTTCAGTTATAACGGAGACCTTAATGACATGGGC
>JABZFM010000005.1 GCA_014237465.1 Desulfobacteraceae bacterium
TTGGTGGAAATAATGCTCAATTCGTCCCGCTCTTCTTTCGTTAATGTTACTCTGTATCGTGGCGCCATGTCGTCCTCCTTTTTTTGAGAACGACTATACCACAAATCAAATTAAATGCGAAGATTTAAATTTTACGTTGTACTAGTATATATTATCAACATTGCTTAGAAGTTTTTTAGCCTTTATCTTTGCCGCCGCATTAATGAATCCCATTTCCGGAAATAGATCATCAGGTGCTGAAATAATTTCGTTTAATGTTTGCACAAACAGTTCCCTGTCCTGAATCTGATACGTATAATACTTCGCATACATAAACAAAAAAACCAGCATTTTGCGATTTGACAGTTCAAGCGCGCGATCTAATTCCGCTTTAGCCAATTCCGGCTTTCCGCCATAAGCTGCGGGACGCGAGGAATATAAAACACCAAGGACCGCATGAGCGATGCCATATTTATAAGTCTCGTCAAGTTCAAGACATCGTTTCAGCATGGCTTTTATTTTCGGCAACGCCAGAAAAATTTCAGGTTCATCAACGTTTAACCCGGCCCAGCTCAACCAGGCGCTTGACGCCCAGAATAAGGCAGGAACATCCTCTTTATCGAACACGTCAAGACTGGCTTTAAACTCATCAATCCGGCCATCAAAGGCTTTGGCAAACTGCTTTTTTTGTTTCAGAGCACGCAGTGCGTATTGAAACGAACGGTAATACAACTTTTTAGCCCGCTCATTGTCTTTGCCTTCCACAAAAACAAAACTGTACCCATTATACCCTTCCGCGGTTCTGACCAGAAGCTTTGTATTGTCGGGAGACGCTTCGATCATCCCATCCAGCTGAATCAGGGCAGCCGGCATGGCAGCCTTGACCATCTCCACATCCGTGTGTTTGTTAACGGCTACATTCATTTTGTCCATCAACGGACCCATGGAATCCACCATAAACTTTGTACTGTTGCAACCGGTTGTTAAAGCAAAAAAGAAAAGAATGGCAATACTTAGAAATAACCTGAAGAATCTCATTTCACAACTCCTTTCAAGGGGGAATGGGTCATAAATTGAAGATTATAAAACGAACGTTATATAATTTATGTTATTTAAAGAATTCAAACACGACTGTCAACAATTTAACAAGACATTTTTTTGAAAAGGCAGGGTGAATCAGTTGGAAACCCTAAATTTTCGGTATCACAACACTGCGATTAAACAGGTGCCGAGATTTCTTTCAAAAAAAAGAAATAAAGGAGGGCAGAAAGCGCATTTAAAAGTTTTCTATAAAGTTTGAAATCCAGTATGGACCTTTGGAACCGTCTTCCCGTTCTTCCTGATTTCGTCCTGTTACAATTCTTTTAATCGGTGTGGGAAACTGGAGCGAGCCGATAAATGATTGCGGAATAATAATGTCTCCCAGCCAGGGAATATCCACAGAAAGATAATCACCCAACACCTCGATCAGAAAATCTCCGTAATACCCGATTTCATCGTCACCATCAAGCTCACCGTTTCCATTTTTATCTAATACGGCAACAAGATAAGCGGTTCTTTCATTCTTTTCGCCATGATCAACCCCCTTGATTAATGGCTCCGGCGGCTGGTTGCATTCCCATACAACCACCTGATCATAGATGGCGGTGAGCACAGGCAGCTTACGCGGACATCTCGGATCCGTGCGATCCCCGATCCCGATATAGTCATATTCAACCGGCGATATGATATCAACGCCCAGCAGATAATCCACATCAATATCTAAAGCAATCTTTCCTGCCAAAGAAACAGCGACTTCAATTCCTTCCACATGAATCGCCAGTACCATCAACTGGGCACTTTGTGAATTGAAACTGCCCGCATTACTCAAATCAATCGCATAATCAATATCAGCTGAAAAATCATAAATATTCTTGTTGATTTTAAACTCATATCCTAACGGAGGAATGATATTTTTCCCGTAATTTAATTTGGTGGTGAACTGATATGTTTCCTTGTTGATCACCAGCCCCAGTTTATCTCCTTTGGTGGGATTTGGGAAACCGCCATCATAATCCCTGTCCCATAGTGCTGCGATAATTACTGAATCACCGGGAAACAGATCCGTTCCAGAAAGATCAATATCAAAATAATTGTCATCTTCCGGCATTTTATAAAAATATTTTAAAACCGGGAACGGATCATCCAAAATATTGGCGGGATTGTCTGAGTCAAACACCAGCACATATATGGGCGCCTCGCCCCTTAAATAATCATCCGGCACAGAAAACGCACCGGCAATTGACATATTGATGCCGGACGCCTGCTGCACGTCAAATTTAAATTCAATATCAATATCCGTCAATGCTGATTGGTCATAAATTGTCAGCAGGGTTGAATATTCATCCCCCTGACTGTAAAACCCGATTTTATCACCGCCGTCCACCGTGTCACTGAAGTTTACATCCAGCAGCGCAAACACCTGAACATCCTCAATGGGAACGTTTTTTCCATAGGGAAGAATATTCAGGGTATAATTCATGGGGGCCGGTCCTTTGGTCACCGTCGAAAATCCGATCACCTCATTAAAATCCAGGCTCGTAAAGTCCGATGACAGGACTTCCCCAGCATACGCCACAATAATCACATTACCGGTATCATTACCCAGTAAGGTTCCGGATATGGTCGCTTCGTAGTCAAAGACCTCCCGGTTAATGTCAATATGAAAACCGCTGTTATTCCCGGCATCAAGGTTCACGGACGGCGATATTTTCCCTTCCTCAACATAAATCCCGATAAAATCTCCGGTAGTGAGATTCGGCAATCCGCCGACAAAATCACGGTCCCAAAATCCGATCACCATGATTTCATCATCCGGACAAATGCCCGTATCCGATAAATCGTATGAAAACTCCGTCACCCCACCCGGCACCTTGGAAAAATATAGAATCGAACCAAACGGATCATCCAAAACACCTTCCGGATCTGATCCGTCAAATATTGCAATGTATACCGGCGGAGAATCCTCCGTGTATTCAAAAGGCAAGGTAAAATCACCGGATATGGACATTTCCACTCCGCACGGTTGCTGCACATCAAAGGTAAATTCTATGTCAATACCGGTCAACGCTGTGCCGTCTTCTATGGTCAGCAGGGTCGAAAAATCATCCCCTTTACTATAAAATCCGATCCGATCCCCACCATCCACCGTGTCACTATTGTTTGCGTCCAGCAACGCAAACACCAGTACATTTTCTATGGGCACATTTTTGCCGTAAGGCAGGATCTCGATCGTATACTCCTTGGGAGCCGCTGTCTTGCTCACCGTCGCAAATCCGATTACCTCGTTAAAATCCAGTCCGGTAAAATCCGATGAATCGATGTCTCCGGCATATGCCACCAGGGTGACTTCTCCTGTGTCATCGCCCAGGATCGTCCCGGAAATCGATGCCTCGTAATCAAACACTTCCCGGTTGATATCGATATGAAAACCGTCGTTCTCTCCGGGGCCAAGTGTTACAGACGGCGATATTTTCCCTTCCTCAACATAAATCCCGATAAAATCACCGGTAGTGAGATTCGGCAATCCGCCGACAAAATCACGGTCCCATAATCCGATCACCATAATTCCATCATCCGGGCAAATGCCGGTATCCGATAAATCGTATGAAAACTCCGTAATTCCGCCCGCTACTTTTGAAAAATAGATAATCGATCCAAACGGATCATCCAGAACACCTTCAGTATCCGTTCCATCAAATATCGCAATGTATACCGGCGGAGAATCCTCCGTGTATTCCGACGGCAATATAAAATCACCGGATATGGACATTTCCACACCACACGGTTGCTGCACGTCAAAGGTAAACTCAATGTCAATACCGGTTAACGCTGTGCCGTCTTCTATGGTCAGCAGGGTCGAAAAATCATCCCCTTTACTATAAATTCCGATCCGATCCCCGGCATCCACCGTGTCACTTGTGTTTGCGTCCAGCAGCGCAAACACCAGCACATTCTCTATGGGCACATTTTTGCCGTAAGGCAGGATCTCGATCGTATACTCCTTGGGGGCCGCTGTCTTGCTCACCGTCGCAAATCCGATTACCTCGTTAAAATCCAGACCGGTAAAATCCGACGATTCAATATCCCCGGCATATGCCACCAGGGTGACTTCTCCCGTGTCATCGCCCAGGATCGTCCCGGAAATAGACGCCTCGTAATCAAAGACCTCCCGGTTAATATCAATATGAAAACCGTCGTTCTCTCCGGGGCCAAGTGTTACAGACGGCGAAATCTTTCCTTCCTCAACATAAATCCCAATAAAATCTCCGGGGGTGAAATTCGGCAGCCCCCCAACAAAATCACGGTCCCATAATCCAATCACCATGATTTCATCATCCGGACACAGGCCTGTATCCGATAAATCGTATGAAAATTCCGTCACCCCACCCGGCACCTTGGAAAAATAGATAATCGAACCAAACGGATCATCCAGCACACCTTCGGGATCTGATCCGTCAAATATCGCAATGTATACCGGCGGAGAATCCTCCGTGTATTCCGACGGCAATATAAAATCACCGGATATGGACATTTCCACACCGCACGGTTGCTGCACATCAAAGGTAAATTCAATGTCAATACCGGTCAACGCTGTGCCGTCTTCTATCGTCAGCAGCGTAGAAAAGTCATCACCCTGGCTGTAAAAACCGATCCGGTCACCAGCATCCACTGTCTCACTGTTGTTTGCGTCCAGCAACGCAAACACCTGCACGTTCTCTATGGGAACATTCTTTCCGTAAGGCATGATGTCGATTGTATAATCCATGGGATCCGATCCTTTGGTCACCGTCGAAAATCCGATCACCTCATTAAAATCCAGACCGGTAAAATCCGATGAATCGATGTCTCCGGCATATACCACCAGGGTGACTTCTCCTGTGTCATCGCCTAAGATTGTACCGGATATGGACGCTTCATAGTCAAATACCTCACGGTTGATATCGATATGAAATCCGTCGTTTTCACCAGGGGCCAGATGAATCGCAGGTGAAATTCTGCCTTCTTCAGCATATACGCCGATCACATCGCCGGCATCCGGAAACGGCACGGCACCTGTATAATTATTATCTACAAAGGCAATAAGGTAGACTTCCTCTTCGGCGCCAATATTTTTATCTGAAAGATCCATTCGGAAAGTTGCGTTTGATTTGTCTGCCACCATATACTCAATTACAACATCCCTGGGATTATTTTCAAGCTCGTCCGCATCAATCGAATTGGTCAAAGCCACCAGCACCGGAGAATCCGCACTTTGACCGGCATTGTTTAAGGAATACGTCCCGGAAAGAAACATTCCCGGGTCATCGGAGTCATCTCCGCAACCGAATATTCCCAAAACTGCGGCAAACAACATTAAAATATAAAGATTACGGGAACGCATATTTAAAATTCACCATTATAGAATCATTGTCTTTGTAGTAATAGAAGATCGAATCTTTTTGATAATCGCCCTCCCCATTCCCATCAATGGCAATATAGCCAACTTCCGCTTCAAATCCGTTCTGAAAGTCATATCCGATTTGCGGCCATAAAATCACCCCTGTGTTACGGGTTTCAAAGATACCGGTCATTGATATGCTGACGCGATCATCAAAATAAGCATCCTGAAAACGGCAGGTCAGAAAGTCGGTTACCTGAGGATGTTCAATGTCATCATCAAAATATTGGGCCTGGAACCATTCCATTGTAAACAAGGATTCACCGGCATGTCCGGGAAGCAGTTTCTGCATAGGGATAAAATAATTAAACCCCACGGAATATGAGAGATAATCGGATTTCCGGGTGTCATAGGGAAAAGTCAGGTCCTGGGGCCGATTTGTGTCCTGTTTTACAAACCCGCTTTTATTCGGCGAGTATGCGGTTTCGATCTGAAACACAAAATCTTCATAGGTAAAGGCAAAATCAAAGCCCAAATAATCAACAATAAAATACTGGGGTTGTACTAAAACGGACACAGTCTGATTTTCAATGAGCACCGTGCTGAATGGAAGCAAAACCGGTTCATTGTCCGGGCCGTGATATCCGGAAAATGAAAAATCAAAGCCTTCATAAGTGCTTGCAAGCCTGGCCCCATACCCGAAATTTTTACTGTTGACATCCATAGGATTTTCATCGCCGAAAATAACCGGATAGGAATCTTCGACCATTTTGACCGCCCAATAGTTGCCGGTTGCCGGAAATGCTGCCGCCGTATGGATCGGAACAAAAACCGTCTCCACAGTAAATCCTTCGAAAAAAAACAGGCCGGATATGGACGGCACCCCAAGAACGACCTGGTCCTCGTCTTTAAACAACAATTCCCTGAAATCACCGGGGTTAAAGTATGACGTGGAATTTAAAAAATCCGCAGTCCCCCATCCAAAAATCTGGTTACCGATCCGGACCCTAAATTTCTCACGAGACCAGTTATAATAGAGCTCCCGGAATATCACCTCGCTTAACTCGCTCGATATTCTAAGATTCCGGTAAGTCTTGCTTGAAGATGAATACACATAATCATCTCCAATCGTGTCATTGATAAAAGTGGGAAAAAAATACAGGCCGGTCAATGAAAACAGATAGTCATCTGCAGAGCCGTATCGCAACTCGATAAGCGCACTGATTTCATCTTTTTTCCAGGCATCTTCAAAATCAAGATCCCGGTTGGTGTTTATAATATTTTTAAACGCAGTCTCAATTCGCCAGGTAAATGGTGAAGAAGACGAATCGCCTTCTTCATCTTCGTCAAATTCGGCATCCCAGTCTTCGTCAAACGCCAAATCATCTTCTTCACTACTTTCAAATTCTTCGCCGTCACTTTCAAATTCATCAAAAGACTGAGATTCAACTGTGCCCTCATCAGCAAACACGACAGACGGCGTTTCAAGCAGCCAGGTCCCGAAAACCACAATTGATAAAGTTACCAAGACAAGTAACTGCAGGATGCCGGGTATTCTCCAAAATGATAACCGTATTGATTGTCTGTGCAAAATCAATCTCGTCATAAAAAGTGGTATTGATGTCTTTATCGCAAAGCTTCTTTGCGAAATTTTGAGCTGTCAATATCGATATTATATTTTAAGCCTTTGAGTACCAGTTCCGTCTTGCCCTTGCCGTCTGCTGTTTCCATTTTCAATTTATAGGGTGTTAATATACCATCAATTTCCTTTATTTTATAATTTTCTAAAAACTTAAGAAATTTTCCTTTTTTAAAAAAGTCAACCCGGACTACAAAATAATCTGATTTTCGAACATAAAAGATGACTTTATCATAAACTTTTTCACCAACCTGCTTGACCCCTTCCACCTTATAGCAATCGACACCAACCGCGCTTTCTTCACCGAGCAGTTTATACGCGTAATCATCAATATCAACAGATGTCAGATCTTCATAATAAAAATGGGAGTTTACAAAGGGCTTGTCCCTGCCTGTAGACACAATTCGTTTAATTTTACCGGAAGACAGCCTCAGCCACTGGTCATCATCTTTGCCTTTATGTGAATGGGTGAGCAGCTTAATCTGGGTAGGACGGATAAACGCAATCAAGGCCTTATCTTCATCATTGTCAAACTGCTTCATCTGAAGTATAAATTCTTTTTCAAGCACTTTACCCCCCTTATGAATCAGCATTAAAATCTTGCTTTTTGCCGTATCCGGCTCCGGCAGCGCGTCAGTTTTCTCCATAACTTCGCGTCCTGTCATCGCGTAAACCGGTAGACACATCATTAAAACCAGCAAACAGACAAAACCAATTTTCCCTTTCATTAAAAAATCTCCTTATAATGCTTATAGGATAAAGAAACTTAACCTTTCCAGACATCCGCGTATTTAAATTTTTCTTTGCCAGGGCCTTAAAATAACTAAATACGACTTCAGGTTCAAGGGCCACCTGCATTAAGCCGCTGCTTTAACCAGTCGGACTTTAGTCAATTTTATCGCCGAAGGCAAAACGATAAGTGCGCCGATGGTGGTGGCGACCATCGTAATCATCATTAACAGTCCGAACAGGATTAGCGGCTTAAACGTTGACAGCCCCAGCACCGAAAATCCGAATATCAGCGCGCAAGACGTGAACAGGATCGCTTTTCCAGCAACTTCCAAAGTATGCTGAATCGCTGTATCTACATCTTCCCCCAGTTTCCGATAATATCGGAACGTATTAAGAAAATGGATGGTATCATCCACACCAATCCCAATGGTGATTGTTGCGATTGTGGAAGTTGCAACATCAAGATAGATACCGAACCATCCCATGATCCCGAAATTGATGATCACCGCAACGCTCATCGGTATTAACGAAAGCAGACCGGCCTTAAAATCCCTTAAAAGAAAAAGAATCATAATCCCGATAACCACCAGCGTTAACAACAAGCTCTGGATCTGCCCGTTTACAATATAACCGGCACTTGTGACCATCAGAAATGGATGGCCGGTTATCTTATAGGAATACCCGGCAGGGAGTATCTGGTCGAAATGCTCGGATATCCGCGTAAAAATATGTTCCATACCTAATGTCCCAAGAAGTGTATCCCCATGCTCGCCTAATCTGGCCAAAACATTGCAAGCCTGAAATTCCGTGTCCACATAAGGTTCAAACCGGTCTATCCGGCCGTCTGAATTGTCATCATCATCGGAATATATTTCCAGATAATCAATAATATCCATATTATTATCCGGAATTGCAAAAAATGTGGGATCATCATTATTCATGGCCATGTGCATGGTTTTTATAAAATCCGAAAAGGCATCGGTTCTTCCAATACATAAATCTTTATTTTCTTTCGATTCAAGCCATGCTCGAAAATTTGAAACCGTATTTAAATATTCAGTACACTTGACACCGTCGGGTTTTCCCGAGTCAATGACAATATTGAAACCCCATCGTCCGCCATATTTTTCACAAATCATTTTTGCACTGGTACGAATATAATCGTCTTTTTTAAAATTTCGTAATAACTCAGTATCCACCTTTATTTTAAGTAATCCGATGACCGAAACAACCAATAATACCAATACAACGGCCATCACCTTTTTGTAATGATGAATCGCCCCGATTGACATCAGGCGGATAATTGGGTCAATCACCGGGGAGTCAACCCCCATCCCTTTACTGAATCTGGCACCACCTGCGTTATGCGGCATCAGTTTAAGGGTAGCCGGTATGATTGACGCAGAAATTAAAACGGCAAACATGATACCAATTGCTGAAAAAAGCCCCCATTCACTAATGGCCGAAATCTGATGCGCTGCAAGCGTCATGAATGCCACAAACGTTGTAAGACCGGTCAGCAAAACAGTAAGTGAAATATGTCCCATGGCGTGCTGCAGACCATCTGTTTTTCCTTCTTTGGTAATCAGGTCATAATCCGCGTAATACTGATTGAGAATATGTATGGCATACGAACTTCCCACAGCAATCATTAGTATGGGAATGGATATGCCCACGGTCGTGATTTTAACCCCCAGATGCCCCATCAACCCGAGAATCCATAATGTTGACATCGTCAATGTCGCAAAAGGAAGAATAACACCCCTTATGGATTTGAAATTGATAAAGAAAATGATGATGACAACAAGCATCACCAAGGGTATCAGGCGGGATAAATCCGTTTGCATATAGTCATTGATCCAGATATAAATAACTGGCTGTCCCTGGGGGAGAATGTTTAATTCGTCATGGCTGTTAACAATTTCAAGAATTTCCCTGGCAATGGCATCGGAATTGGTCATATCCGTAAAACGTATGATAATTCCAAGATCTGTTATATTTCCTTTGGCATCTGTGACATATATTCCTTGTTCAAAAACGGGATTACGTCTTAATTTTTCAATAAAAGCCTGAAATTCCTGATCGGTTTTTGGAAGGATGCGATTGCCGGCTTCATCTGTCTCAATCAATTCAATCGTTTCCAGCGTATCATCTTCACCGGTAATGTCTTTAGAGGTCAACGGCGAAATAATTTCATCAATCATTTCAGTGGATTTTAGTTCATTCGCAGACACCACCTCAGATTTTAGTTTTCGTTTTATTCGACTGCTTAACAGACCAGTGTCTCCGCCAATTTTTTCAAGCCTGCGAGCGAGCAACCGCTTAAACGCAGGATCATGGGTGAAATGACTCAATAATGCTTCACCGGTGATGGTCTGATTCGCCAGCAACTGATCAAGTTGTGAAATTCTTTGTTGTTCCAGCGATACATTATAATCCTCAAATTCTTCCAGATCGATTATCAGGTCGTTGATACGCGCAAATGTCTCATATTGCCATAAGTTCTTATCGGTAATATTTAAAATTACAAACGTGTCGCAATCGCCATAAATCTCTTTTACTTTCTCGTAATTTTCATATTCGATATCCGTTGTCGGCAAAAACGCGGTCATGCTCGTATCGAATTGAAGACGAAGCATACCTGAAGCCAGTATAATCGTCACAATAAAGAAAAAAATCAGAACAGAAACCGGTCTTTTTAGAACAAATCGGATGTATCGATCCATTAACAACCTCTTTAAATTTATAATCATACTTCTGCGAGATATGACGGTTAGGCGGGGGATGACTGATGAGTCAGTCATCCCCCTTGCAAAAAAAACCGCACTACTTAGCACTCATTTTACCTGCTCCCTTGCCCATCAAATGAACCGTTTTCATTTTTGATGACCGCTTATATTTTTCTTAAATTGACATGTGCGTCAACTTGTATATAATTGAAACACTTTAAAATCTAAAGTGACTGATATGTCAGTCACAAAAATTATAACCACAGTAAAAACAAAACGCAAGGAAAAAATACCCTGTAAAGCCTCTGACTATGATAAATACCTATCTGAATCTTATCCTAAGACGCCCTCTCATCCCGATTCTTGGCCTGATAGTGATCACCGTCTATCTTGCGCTTGGCATTTTAAAAATCCAGTTTGACAGCTCCATTGAGTCCTTTATGCCGAAAAATGATGAGGCATATATTGAATATGAAGAAACAAAAGAAAAGTATGGAGATAATGACCGTATTGTTATCATGTCCGTATCCCATGAAAACCTGTGGTCCGGAGAAGCGTTTGAAATAATAAATAAATTTATCATCGACATTGAGGAGTATGAAAATTACGACATAAAAAAAGAAAACCGCCGTGTAAATAAATTTTATGCTGCAATCCGCTTAGATACCGTCCGGTTTAAAAATATTATCGACCGGTTTGAAGACGACCCTGCTTTTGTGAGATTCCTGAAAAGAAACACCCCTGAAAAATTGCAGACCAAAAATCACCTGTCCCAAAAAGACATTACCCATTTAGAAAAAATTGTAAGTAAAAATATTGAATTAAAAAAAACTGAAATAATTGACAATATCATCTCTCCGTTTACAGCAAAAGACATTAGTGGCGAAAACGACACCCTTGAGGCTTATGATCTGATCGAAACAGATACAAACAGCCGGCGAATTATCCCCCAAACACCTGAAGCGATCCAGGCATTCAAACAGCGGCTTGAAAAAAATCCCGCATTTAAAAAGGGAATCTATGCCGTTGCTCCCAAGACCGGTGAAATAACCGATTTCGGCGTTATTATAAAATTTAACGGTACGCTTCCCCGGGAATTGATCGTCTGCGAAATCATAGATATGATTAACTACTACAAAGAGTTAAAAATAACCGCATCAGGTGTGCCGTATGTTGTCAAATACTTTAATGACTATATCAGAAAGGATATAACCAAAAATGTCCCCCTGGTGCTTCTTGTGGTCACACTGATATTTTATTTAAATTTCAGATCAAAAAGGGGCGTCATACTACCCCTTGCCACGCTGGGTATGGCCGAAATCTGGACGATCGGGCTTATGGGACATCTTGGCTATAAAATCACCTCGGTGGGAATAACCCTTCCCCCATTACTGATCTCGGTGGGCAGCTCCTATGCGATTCATATATTAAACCAGTATTATACGGATTTTAATCTGATCAGCCAAAAAGGCAAGCGGGAAGGATTGAAAGAGGCCATGTCGCATATTTCCACCACTGTTTTTCTGGCCGGATTGACCACGTTTGCCGCATTTATCACCCTGGTTACGAGCCAGGTTTCCGCCATGCAGGAATGGGCTGTTTTTTCAGCCACCGGTATTCTGTTTGCCGTATTTATTTCAGTCACGCTGATCCCCTGCGCACTGGCCATTCTCCCCCACCGTTTTCCCAAGGCGCTTATCGGGAAGGATAAGAAACAAAAAATCACGGCCGTTGACAGATTCCTCAGGCTAACGGCTACATTGGCGGTCAATCATCACAAAAAAGTGTATGCCATCGTCGGCGTCATTCTTGCTGTTTCCATCGCAGGGGTGTTTAAACTGAGAGTGGATACTGATATTTTTCATTATTTTAAGAAAAATGACCCGATAAGACAGAATGTGATCATATCCGGGGAAAAATTCGGCGGCGGATGGGGGTTTAACATTATCATCGATTCCGATGAAACCGACGGCGTTAAAAACCCTGAATTTTTAAAAACGATTGAAAGCTTAAGAAAATGGCTGGTCGCCGAACAAAACGCGGATCTGCATGTCGGCAGAACCGATGCATTCTCTGATTTTATTAAACGGATGCACATGGCCATGAACAATGGTGATTTGGATTATTTTAAAATTCCCGAAAATCGGATGGATATTCTTGACTATCTTGAAATATATTCAGGGGAAGACGAAGACTCAGACGGACGGATTGATAATTTTGAACCCTTTGTCGATGTCTTTTTTCAAAAAAGCAATATTCTTGTCAGATTGGCCAGAAAGGAATCCCAACGTATTGGTACCAGTGAAATCAATCATATTGTCAGAAAAATAAAACAGCATCTGGCAAATACGCTTCCTGCAGATTACTCCTTTATCGTCACCGGATACCCGGTAATTAATACAAAGCTGGCGCATTATGTAGTGACAGGACAAATGCAGGGACTTTTTCTGTCCCTGATTCTTGTAGCGGTTGTTATTATCCTTCTTTTTAAAAAATTTTCAGCCGGGCCCCTGGCATTAATCGATATGGGGGTGACGATTTTGATCAATTTCGGCATAATGGGCTGGTTTGGAATCGATCTGGACATGGTCACGTCCGTCATCGCAGCCATCACCATCGGCATCGGGGTCGATGACACCATTCATTTTTTAAACACATATCGCGTGAAAAAACACAGAGGCGTCAGTGCTTCAGATGCCATTCAGGAAACAATGTTTGTGGCCGGAAAGGCCATTGTATATACATCCCTGGCGCTCACCTGCGGATTTTTGGTTCTGACCACTTCCAATTTTACGCCGATCATCTTGTTCGGCTTTCTCCTGTCCCTGACCATGATCAATACGACCATCGGTTCCATTCTTCTGATTCCGGCAGCCATCCGGCTGACCGGCATAGAACTGGACCCCAAAAACAGTTAAAAACTATCTGGCTTTTTTTTGTCAATTTTCACACCGAACTGAGTGCTGATAATAACAGAAAGTGGACGGCCAAACAAAAAATCAAGCATTTCCAATGCGATCTTTCCCTTTTCCATCACCAGGTTTCTGAAATGAAGGTCATAATTAATCAGCTGCATCAGATCGATACTTGCCCCGGGATCTCCGGCTTCCCGGTCATTGACCAGGTGTTGAATTTTATCAAGGCCGCATTCAGATTCATGGGTCTCAACCAGCTCAATCAGCCAGCCAACCTTTTTTAACAACATTTTCCGGGTCAGCCGATTCCTGGAATACATACTTTCAATGGCACGCGTATTCCAGCATTCCAGCGTCCGGCATTCAATCGGCCGGTGATCATAGATGCTGCATTGCTTATCCATTTCATTGAAATACATGCAGGTGGTGGATTTTTTAAGGCTTTTTATTTTTAAAATTTCTGCCGGCAATTGAACCAGACCGCCGTTGATATGATCACGGGCAAGTTCACCTTTTCGGATGGTATATAGCGAAGTTAGCGGAAGGATGCCGTTGTCAATGATTTGCCGGTCTGCTTCATGAAGGGCCGGCCCCCCCTTCAGGCAACAGGTGCCGCAACGGCTACATTCTGTGATTTGATTGGTTTGTTTTGGTTTCATAAGGTCAATCAGGATAGGCTACACTGTTTTGGCCGAGGCATGGATATCTATTTCCATGATGATTTCTTTTTTAAACATGGGTTATTTTTTCTTGCGGTTTTTTTTTTGGATTTTCTGATCATTTTTTTTCTGGCTTTCTGCTTTTTTATCTTCATCACGGATGATGGTAAAGCGCTTTGTGTAGCTACTCTACTTTCCAGATCAACATCGGTTGTGATTCCGATCGGAACCTGGTCTTCATTAAAAATGAAAACCGGTTTTTCCCCGTTCCATGTTTCAATCAGATCCGGGGTTCGGCTCTTCCCGTAGTCGAGCCCAAGCACTCCCTGATATTTAAAGCCTCCGGTAATCCCGTTGCGGATGAACTCTTCACTGACAATAACAGTGGGACAACCGGCACAAAAAAAATCCAGCGTGTGCATAACACGGGGAGCAATGTCGGTTGCATAAATAAAATCAGCATAATATACTTTTGTATCTGACGCACACAAAGGACAAACATCTTCATATCCAAGTTTTTCATAGCTATAGACGTGTTTTATATGGCCTTTAAACTTTTCTATGCCTGATTCTTTGGTAATGCGATCAAAAAACTTTTCCTTTTCATCTTCAGACAGATCATCAAGGTTGAAAGAGACAAAATCTTTTTCTTCACACTTCTTTATTTCCATAATTTATTAACTCGACAATTTCTTTTTTTGCTTATCGACTTTAGTTAAGTTGTGCAAAAAGATAAAACTGTTTGCTCAATCCAGGTCCGAAACCTTTGACACCTGCCGGTATTCAACGCCGTCAAATTCATCAAAATGCGCTTTGCCGCATTTTATCTTTCTTTTCTCACTTATTTTCAATTCCTGATTTTCAAATTTGGTTTCCGCAACAAAATAGATTGTCGCCTCGTTTGTCTTTATCAATGCCCAGTCAGGATTATAATTGCCGAGTAACCGTTCACGGGGGTACAACTGTGCTGATGTGCTATCAACCAACGAACTGTAAGCATTCACAGGGTGACGTAGATGCGAGGCGCCGAGCGCGCAGACGTACTTTTCGTACTTCAAGTGCTCGGCAACAAAGCAGATGCGGTGCCCTGTAAATGCTTACAAATCTTCTGCTGAAAACGACCCTGTCCTTTGCAAAAGTTGATGGCCGGCTATTCGATAATTCTGATTGAATTATCCTTTGCAATATTCATAAGTTTTTTATCAAGCGTGATCAAATACCCGTTATTTCGCCGCGCAAGAACAAGGTAAAACATATCAAAGACCGGTTTTCCGACAAGGCCTCCCAATGAAAAGGATTCTCTGTATAAAGTCAGGTCGTTGCTGTATTCATCAGGCAAAGCTATTGCATACTCTACAGCCTTTTCACATTGTTCCAAAGACATATCGCCGAGTTGATAATATTTCCAAAAAACATTCGTTACTTCAGCGATAAATAGCCCGGGGGCCAGAATCCAGTCTGCATCTTCAATATACCTGTGCAGAGCTCTTCCTTTTTGTCTTTGAAGAATAATTTCAACTGCTGCGCTTGCGTCAAGTATAATAATCATCGCTGTCTGTCTTTCCGTATAAGATCAACAGGGTTGGCAACATCCTGGCTGTTAGCAATGACCGGATCATCCATAATGCTTTTAAGTAAAGAGGCACGACGTTTTTTAGGATTTTCTTCCATATCAAGGCCTTTTGCAAGGGCAACAATCGCCTGCTGGGAAAAACTGCGATGTTCTTTTTGTGCTTTAGATTGCAATTTATGATAAATTTGTGCCGGCAATTCTCTTACTTGAAGTGAAGGCATTTTTAGTCTCCTTTTTTTAATTATAGTTTAATGCAATTTTCATCAATATGCAAGCATAATGTATAATATTTTTATTCAAATTGCATGAACACTAGTTAACCACATAAGCTCTCAATGTCATTAACTTAAGGGCATTGGTCATTTTAATGGAAAATGTCGAATATAGAACAAGGAATTTCGAACCGCAAAAGTAAAAGAAAATACATCGAAATTCGATATTCCCTGTTCGACATTATTTAGTTCCCAAGCTCCGCCTGAGCGACCCTGAGAGGCGGAGCCTCTCGATATATGTTCCGAAGCAGAGCCCCGGATCAAGCCCCCCCCCCTTTTTTTTTTTGATCGCACAAAAACAAAGGCCGCTTGGATACCCAAGCGGCCTCTTTTTAAATTACACGACAAACAGAGAATTATTACCTGAATTTTGCAGGTATTATTTTCTATTCCTGTTTACCATCCGGATCTTTGCCAACCGCAGTCGGGTCCGCCATGTTTTTATATGTCGTATACCGTTTTTTCAGTTCTTCTTCAATCTGGGCGCGCAGTTTTTTGGATTCTTCAGGAAATGTTTTTTCCAGAGAGGCAAACCGGTTCTCACCGCCTAAAAATTTCTGGATGGTTCCGTCCGGTTTCTTGGATTCAAAAATAAACGGATTCTTTCCTTCATCTTCCAGCAGCGGATTGAATCTGTACAACGGCCAGTAACCACTGGCAACCGCCAATTTTTCCTCTTCCTGGCTTTTTCCCATTCCGGCTTTAAGCCCCTGATTAATACACGGGGCGTAACAGATAATCAAAGACGGCCCGGGATAACTGTCTGCTTCAAGAAATGCTTTGAGCGTTTGCTGTTTATTGGCACCCATGGCAATAGACGCCACGTACACATATCCGTATGTCATAGCAATCAGTCCCAGGTCTTTTTTACCGGTCTTTTTACCGGATGCGGCAAACTTGGCCACCGCGCCGGTGGGCGTTGCCTTTGACGCCTGACCGCCGGTATTGGAATACACCTCGGTATCCATCACCAGGATATTCACGTCCTCGCCGGAGGCGATCACATGATCAATACCGCCAAAACCAATATCATATGCCCACCCGTCACCGCCAAAGGCCCAGATGGATTTCTTCACCAGCAGGTCCGACATGTCATAAATAGATTGTAAAAGCGGCGTGCGTTCAACGTCTATCAGCATGTCCTGAATCAGCCGGCCATATTTTCTGGAATTTTCTGCATTATCGGCATCCGCAAGCCATCCGTTGATGGCATCTTTGAATTGTGCCGAAATGTCGGTATCGTCAGTATTCAGGGCTTCCCTTAACAGGTCCGCCAGTTTGTTACGACGCTGGACGGTTGAAATACTCATACCATAACCGAATTCCGCAGCATCTTCAAACAGGGAACTCCCCCAGGAAGGTCCGTGTCCGTCTTTATTGGTACAATATGGGGTCGTCGGCGCAGATGCTCCCCAGATGGAACTGCAACCGGTGGCATTGGCAATAATCATCCGCTCGCCTAACAACTGGGTCAACACCTTCACATAAGGGGTTTCTCCGCAGCCGGCACAGGCACCGGAGAATTCAATCAACGGCTGATGGAACTGACTGCCTTTGACGGATTCCCGCTTCACCAGGTCATCTCTGACCGGAAGGGTGTCAAAAAATTCCTGGTTGGGCACCTGAACAGGTGTCTGAGCGGCAATCGGACGCATCACCAAGGCCGGTTTTTTGGCCGGGCAAATATCCACGCAGTTACCGCATCCCTGACAATCCAGTGTATTGACCTGGATTCTGAACTTATATTCTTTGAGTTCTTTGCCGATGGCCGGTTTTGTTTCAAATGCTGCCGGCGCGTCTTTGATTTCATCATCCGTAATCAATACCGGCCGAATGGCCGCATGGGGGCAGACAAAAGCGCACTGATTACACTGAATACAATTATCCGCAATCCATTCCGGGACATTAATCGCCACCCCGCGTTTTTCATACTGTGACGTTGCCACAGGAAAAATCCCATCCGGTTCAAACGCGCTGACCGGCAAGGCGTCCCCTTTTTGATTCTGCATGGGTTTCATGACGTTTTTCACAAAATCCGGGAGATCGGCGTCTGAAGAAACGCCTGCTGCATCCGCACCCGCCCATGATTCCGGGACGCTGATTTCTTTTAAATTCTCAAGCGTCTGATCTACTGCGTCCATATTCATCCGGACAATCTTGTCGCCCTTTTTGCCGTACGTTTTCTTTATATCCGCCTTCAGATACGCAACCGCCTCTTCAAACGGCAGTACTTTGGCCAGGCTGAAAAACGCCGTCTGCATAATCATATTAATCCGGGTACCGAGCCCGACGGATTCGGCGATTTTGACCGCATCCACGGTATAGAATTTTAATTTCTTTTCAACGATGGTCCGTCGCATGGCAGCAGGCAGTGCTGTTTCCATTTCTTCCTGGGTCCACGGCGAATTCAGCAAAAAAGTACCACCGTCCTTGATCCCTTCCAGCACATCATAAATTTCAACATAGTTGGATTTATGACATGCAACAAAATCCGCAGAATGAACCAGATACGTTGACTGGATCGGCTGATCGCCGAAACGAAGATGAGAAACCGTAATACCGCCGGATTTTTTCGAATCATAGGCAAAATACCCTTGCGCAAACATGTCCGTATTGTCACCGATAATTTTAATCGCGCTTTTATTGGCCCCGACGGTACCATCAGACCCCAACCCCCAGAACTTGCACTGGACCGTACTGTCCGGAGATGTGTCAAAATTTTCATCCACCGGTAATGACTGATAGGTGACATCATCCTGTATACCCACCGTAAAATGATTCTTAACCCCGACAGATCTCATGTTGTCAAAAACCGCCTTTACCATGGCCGGGGTGAATTCCTTGGAGCCCAGCCCGTATCTTCCGCCGGTTATCTGGGGCATGTCCCCGTATTCCTTGAAAGCGGCACATACGTCCATATACAGCGGATCACCGATAGCGCCCGGTTCCTTGGTTCTGTCAAGAACCGTAATATGCTCTACAGTTGACGGGATGATGGAAAAGAAATGTTCAACGGAGAACGGACGATATAACCGGACCTTCACCAACCCTAAGCGTTCTCCCTTTGCGTTTAAGGCATTAACGACCTCTTCAATGGTTTCCGTGGAAGATCCCATAGAAATGATAATGCGTTCAGCATCCGGATGCCCGATATAATCAAACAGTTTGTACTGACGACCGGTCAAGGCACCGACCTTTGCCATGGATTCTTCAACAATCGTCGGAATCTGCAGATAAAAGGGATTGGCTGCTTCCCGACCCTGGAAATAAATATCCGGGTTCTGAGCAGTCCCCCGGATGTCCGGATGTTCGGGATTCATAGCGCGAGCCCGGAACTCCCGAATCGCCTCATGGTTCACCAGA
Source organism: Desulfobacteraceae bacterium (assembly GCA_014237465.1). Classification (GTDB taxonomy): domain Bacteria; phylum Desulfobacterota; class Desulfobacteria; order Desulfobacterales; family Desulfosalsimonadaceae; genus SURF-3. The sequence continues at coordinate 19,281 of JABZFM010000005.1, forward strand.
GCGGCAATGTCATCATAATCTATTAATTCAATCTTTTGTATTTCAGAGGATGTCCTGAATCCGTCAAAAAAATGCAAAAACGGGAGGCTCCCCTCAATGGCCGACAAATGAGAAACCAGCGCAAGATCCATGACCTCCTGGACTGATCCGGAGGCAATCATGGCAAATCCGGCCTGACGAACACTCATCACATCACTGTGGTCCCCGAAAATAGAGAGCGCATGCGCGGAAAGGGCTCTTGCCGTTACATGAAACACACAGGGAAGCAACTCACCGGAAACCTTGTACATATTCGGTATCATGAGTAGAAGGCCCTGTGATGCTGTAAATGTCGAGGACAGCGAACCGGTGGCAAGGGCACCGTGGACCGCACCGGCAGCGCCGGCCTCAGACTGCATTTGTTTGACATTTAATGTCTGGCCAAATATATTTTTTCGGCCCTGGGCGGACCATTCGTCCGCGGTTTCTCCCATAGAGGTCGAAGGTGTGATCGGATAAATCGCAGCGATATCACTCAAGGCATAGGCCACGTGAACCGCCGCTGTATTTCCGTCAATTGTTTTCATCTTCTTAGCCATAATGAAATACTCCATAAGGTCAAAAAATTAACGATTAGATTCACTAAAAAAATAGCGATCCTGAATAACAGGGGAAAATTAAAAAATTTATCTCAAATCAGATATTATGTAAAGAATAAAATTTTATGCGGATTAAGAGTGAATAATCAGGTGGTTATTCAACTTTATACAGCAGATCAATATACTTTTCCATCATATCTTCCACAAGCCCGCGAAAGGGAATGGTGGCAGCCATACCATAGACCGGGGCCATTTCCCCTTTCTCATCCGGGTTAGCCTTTACGAACGCAACGGAAGTTTTCAAATCCTCAATAAACCGTTCGGCAACACCGGAACGGGCATGTCTCAGGGTCACGCAGATATGAACGCATGCCGGTTTATGCAGACCATTTAAGCTCCAGCCCTTTTGCCCCATCTGATCCATGACCTGGTAAATATTCATATCATCCGATGCAAACGCGATCACCCACAGGGGATCTCCCAAAATTCTGAGTTCAGGAATCCCCTGAATGCCTTTTTTAATGGCAGATGCGGTTTCAAGAATTTTCCGGGTGGCATCCAGATATCCTTTCTCCCCAATGGAGACCATGGCTGCCCAGCAGGCCGCGCTTAACGCACCCGGACGGCTGCCGGCAAAAGTGGGAGAAAAATACAGGCCACCCGGCCAGTCGGTAATGGTAAAATACTGATATCGTCTTAATTCGGTCTCGCGATATAGAATAACAGATGTCCCTTTGGCAGCATACCCGTATTTATGGGTATCTGCTGAAATGGAGGTGACTCCCGGAAGCCTGAAATCAACCGGCGGAATATCATATCCCAGCTTTTCCGCCCAAGGCACCACAAACCCGCCGAGGCACGCGTCCGTATGGAACCCGATACCTTTTTTTCCGGCAAGTTCCGACAATTCTTCAATGGGATCTATCACACCATGGGGAAAACACGGGGAAGAACCGACAATGACAATGGTGTTTTTAGTAATTGCCTTTTTCGTGGCTTTAACATCCGCCCTGAAATCAGGCCCGACGGGTATATGAATGATTTTGATGTTAAAGTACTGGGCAGCCTTGTCAAATGCCGCATGGGCGGTCACAGGAACAATCATTTCCGGGCGGGTGATGTTTTTTTCTTTTCTGGCCCGGTCCCGGTAAGTTTTCATGGCCAGCAGGATGCTTTCCGTGCCGCCGGAGGACACCACGCCGCAAATTTCATCATCTGTTTTATCCGCACCGAGCATGGAAGCCGTCATGGAGACGATTTCAGACTCAAACTTGGTGGCACTCGGCCAGATATCCGAATGCAAAGGGTTGCTCTGGGAGTTAAACCCATAGATTTTATTTAAAAACTCAATATGATCCTGATCCCCGTGATACACGGCACCGGACACATATCCATCCTTCCACTGGGAGACTTCCTTTTCATGAATGCCTTCCATCAGATCAACCACATCTTTTTTGGCCAGACCCTTTTCCGGCAGCTTTGCAAAGCTTTTCACGTTGTCTTTGTATGGCTTGAGGGACCCTTCCAGTTCCGCCATCATGGAATCCAATTCCTTTTGAATGGCTTTTTTGACAAACCCAATATCCTTGACGGCATTAAAAACCCGGGTGGCAATTCCCTGGGGAAGACGGGATAAATATTTATCCATAATCACTTGTATGTCCAATGGTCCCTCCAAAATTATTTGCAATAATTTTATACCCTGTTCAGCCGCGTATATATCTTTCGATTTTTCTTATATATATTTTTAAATTCTTTGAACATTCGATCATAAATGCCGATGCGATCCGGATTCGGATAATACACGTTGCCGACTTCCACCACATCCGCAAGATCATCAAAGTTCATGTATCCCATGGCAACAGATGCCAGAAATGCCGCGCCCCTGACATTGGCCAGAATGGGCTGCTTGATCTGCAGTATTTCCCGGTTAAAGACATCCGCATGCATCTGACACCAGACATCAGATGCAGCGCCGCCCCCAATCATCCGGACCCTGTCAAGCCGCCGTTTTACAAATTTCTCCACTGATTCCAGCAGCCAGCGGCCATTGTATGCCACGCCCTCCAAAACGGCCCGGACCATGTGTTCCCTTGTTGTTTCCAAAGACTGGTTGAAAAAACCGCCGCGAACATATTTATCGTCCAATGGGGTCCGTTCGCCGTACAGCCAGGGCGTAAAAATCACCCCCCCGCTCCCGGCCGGTATTTTATCTGCCATGGTGTCAAATATCTGATATACATTTGACGGACATTTTCCGACCAAAAGATCATCCTTGTGAAAAAATATATTGTCCCTTAAAAATGTCAGGCAGGCGCCGGCGGTCTCCTGCTCATTGGCCACAAAGTATCTGCCGGGAATCGCCGAGGGCAGAGACGCAATACCCCGGAAAATATCTGTTTTTTTAAACGGCACATGGCAGGTCAGCCAGGATGACGTTCCGATATAAAAATGGGCGTCATAATCAGACACGCCGCCGGAGCCGATTGCTGCGGCCTGAACATCCGGGGTCCCCATGATGACTTCGACATCCGGGCGGAGTCCCAATTCATCTGCCACTTCCGGTTTTAGTGGACCCAGAATATCTATCGCCTGCTTTAGTCCCGGCAGTTTCTCTTTTTCAATGGTTGACATGCGGATCAGCCGGTCATCATAGGTAATATTGTTGATGTTTCTATTATCCGTCACCCAGTGCAGGGTAATTGAATCAAAAGATGCCGCAAATTTTCCAGTCAGCCGCAGGTTGATGTAGTCTTTGGGCTCCAGAAATTTGTATGTTTTATGATAAATATCCGGCCGCTGATTTTTGATATATAAAATATGGGCAATGGAATCTTTTCCGGAAAGACTGGGAGCTCCCCCGGTTAATCGCAGCCAGCGCTGGATTTTTGAAATACCGTACCCTTCAACCTTTAAAATCCCGTCGGATATTTCCCTCACATATTGACTGCCGCGGGAATCCAGCCATATCAGGGCATTGCTCAAATGGTTCCCGTTTTTGTCCACTGCCACCGTACCTGACCACTGGGTGGAACAGCTGATGGCAATAATATCTTCGGACGGAACCAATTTTTTATTCAATATGATCTTAAATGTTTCAAGAATGGACTCCCACCATTGCTCCGGATCCTGTTCCGCACCGCCATCCGGCAGCAGGTGAAGTGTATTTTCAACAAATGCGGAATCAATCACTTCGCCCCGGGTAGTTACCAGAGCGGATTTAGGACCTGAAGTACCCAAATCAATGGCAAGGATATACTTCTCTTTATTTTTCGGCATAATTACTTAATAATTTCCGATTAAATTTTTTAATATCGGTGAATACAGTAAAGATACGGGGCCAGAGGGCATGGCTTACTGCATTAATGAGAACCAATACTTAATTTTCATAATCTTATTCATGATCGCAATCTTAATCAGTTTTTAAATTAAATACTTACAGCTCTAAGGATTATGAGTAAGATTACGATTACGAATTTTTTAAGGCATAGCCAAATCTCGAAAACCTGGCCTTGAAGACCCGGTTTTCGAGATTCAAATAAAAAAGATGGGGCGTCACGACTTCAATTAATGAGCAATCACAGGGCCTATCGACCCGGCCTGTAGATAAACGAAACCGCCTCTGTCTGGTCGGATGCCAGGCGAATGGACAAATTCAGCACACGGTTTTCATCATATAATATTTTTGCCAAGTCCAGATTGCCGTTCGCATCTGTTTGCGCCTGCTTATGAAAAGTTCTCTGCTTGTCTGCAATCACCAGCATTTCGTTGGCAGCCGGCTCTTTTTCTCCGCAAACCAAAAAATTAGCGGTTTCATATTTTGCCAGAGGTAGTTCTATCTTGGAGTTTATACAAATTGCCTGGACGTTGGCTGCATCTAAAATTCCCAGGCCGAACAAAAGCATTTCCGCCCAGACAAACACCCTGCCGCGGGGGTATTTTTGCATAACGTGGACTTTCTCAATTATTTCAGAGCATTGAGGAGTTTTTTCAAGGTGAATTTTATTATTTACTATTCCCCCGGAAAATTTATATTTTGAAAATTCCCCGACAGAGACCTCACCGTTTTCCAGCTTTGACTCCAAAGGACCCATGCGTGTCAAAATGCTGGAACATCCGGATATGCTGACGGCTAACAATACGATAAAAAAAATCCGGGCTATCTTAACACTCATTATCTTATCCTTTCCATTTCTTATTTATAAGATTTAACTGTTTGACATAAAAACTTATTGTTTGATATTATATTTAATTGTATATCAAATAGTCAAAACAATCTCAACCAATAATCTGTCAAGGAGAACCTCGTGAAGCGAATACTGATTTTAGCATTTATGTTTTTTATACTCACAGGGTGCTTTGCCGAACCTTCCAAACAGGCCTATGAAAAAGGCTGCGGACCTTTTCCGGACAATTATGAAGAAACCATCAAAGGTTACCTGAAAACAGATTTATACAATGCTGATAGTCTAAAGAACTTCACAGTGAATAAACCGCCTGAAAAAAAGATCCTGGACATTGACTACCGGCCGGTCCATCTATCCAAAGGTCAGGAAGTATGGGAATGCTATATTGTTTTTGATGCAAAAGGCAGAGATGGAAAATATATCCGTGATTTTCATGTGGTCTGGATGCGACATAATCGGATTGTCGCATATGACTTTAAAAAAATAGACCTCGGCTACAAGCTCAAACACCGCCGTAAAGATACTTCGGCCCCACCTGTTGAAACACCTGGCGAAACCACTGATAAAGAATCTGCAAAATAATCATTTTATTTCTTATACTTTCAGCGCCGTTAATAACAATAACGGCGCTGTTTTTTTCAAAAAGGCTTTTTAAAATTTAATGTTTAAAAAGTCTATTTTCTGGCGTTTCATCATTACCGGATCAAATACAACTGCCGGCGGACATTTTTGAAACTGAATCTCCCGAAATGTCATTGCCTTTCTGCAGCAGGAACAAAATCATAAAATGCATTTGCAAGATCCTTAAATTCGGCTACGGAAAGGGACTCTGCGCGCCTTGCCGGATCAATACCTGAATTGCCTAATATCTTTCTTACACTTTTGTCATCTACATTCAAATCGATGTTTTGCAGGGCATTTTTTAATGTTTTCCTTCTTGTGGAAAATGCCGCCTTCACAACTGCAGACAACAACGATTCATCAGCCACCGGTTTTTCAATTTCTTTTTTAAATCGGATCTCGACAACTTCAGAAGCCACTTTGGGTTTGGGCAGAAAAAGATGCGGACCCACCGTGGCCAGTTTCTTCACATCCGCACTGTATTGAAGCATCACGGACAATCTTCCGTAATCCCTGGATCCCGGGCCCGCGGCCAGACGCCGGGCAACTTCTCTTTGAAACATCAGGGATGCCCGGTCAATGGACTGTTTCGCATTCAGCAGGGCCACCAGGATCTGGGAGGAAATATTATACGGAAGGTTTCCCAAAACAATTAATTTTTGTTTTTCCTTTTCACTGATTTCATTGATATCAACTGTTAAAATATCTTTATTAATTATGATTACATTATTGATATCATTGTTTGCCAATTCCGTTTGCAGGACCTCGGCAATTTCATGGTCTTTTTCCACTGCATAAACGCATTTTACCTGCCGTGCCGCCGGGATGGTCAGTGCACCGAGTCCTGATCCGATTTCAAGAATGATGTCTTCCGGTGACAAATTGGATCGGTCAACAATCATCCGGGCGGTTGACGGATCCACCAGAAAATTCTGACCAAACTGCTTTTTGGGATGTAACGCCCTTGATGCAAGAAGAGTTCTGGGTGAAGTCATGGTTTATACCTGATAACTGATATTATAATATTTTTCCCCTGATTTTATATTTTTAACCGACATTTTTTTAATTGCCACTTTTTTTATTTGTCCTGTTTGCAGTAAAGCCATGCGGATCAGGCGGCTGCTTTTGCTTGACTTCTCAACTGTCTTTATTTAATTAACCATATTAAAATATAGTAAATATTGATTTACCGAATCGCCTTCAGGTATATTCATTGCCACCTTCGGAACATTTCCATGGTTTTGCGTATAATGATCGAATTTTCAAAAAAAATCTATTTTAACTCAAAAATGAAATCATTTTCGGGTAATGCCCCCTGTTCCGATGAACTATCCGTACAGAACTCTCCGCTCTCTTGGAGTTTATCATGGTAATTAAAAAATTTGCTTTGATTGGCCCTATTGTTTTTCTTTTGTTTATAATCAGCTGCGCCTCAGGCGTCAAGGAAAGAGAGACACTGAACATTCCGGCAAAAAAATATGACCTGGTGCTGGTGCATGGTCTGTCCAATATGCACTGCTGGGGGGAGGATTTTCTACTGCAGTGCATCAACATTTGGGGATCGGAAAATGTATTTGCCGTTTACACCAGTGAATCCAGGCGTATCTGGGAAAGAGACATCCAGGGCAGGGCTTTGATATGCTGTGGTGAAAATAATTATTCCGCTGGAGATGATGATATTGAAACCCAGTCCGGGTACTTAAACGATGCGGTATTAGAGCTTCAAGAATCCCGCAGTCTGGGCCCGGAATTCTGCATCATGGCCCACAGCATGGGCGGACTTGTGTCACGGTATTACATTGACCAGCATCCGGGCAAGGTCGTCGGTCTGGTAACCCTTGGTACGCCGCATCATGGGGATCCGCTTGCCGAAAGCTTTGGATGGATCGGATTTTTCATCGGGGCCGGAGATGCGGTTGACAATATAAGGCCGGACTATATGACCGAATTTAACCGGCAATTCCCGATACCGGATGCGCGTGTGCCCGGTAATTGCAAAATTTACACCATTCGCGGGGATTCAGATGGTTATGATTCATTCGGATGGGGGGGCGAGCTCTTTTTGGGATGGCCGGTCATGAGAATATTTTACTGGACGGACAGTGACGGAATTGTGCCGGAACAGTCCTCCCTAATTGATGGAGCCATGCACATAGGAGACTTTTCCGGAGATGACCATTACGATCTGGTCCGGGATCCGGAAGTCGCAATTAAAGCAGCAGAATATTTGCCATAAAAAAAATAATCGATCAAATTTTTTCTCCAGCATGCCAATTTTGCAACCAAACAGGATATCAACAAGCTGGTAGACAAAATTGAAAATCTGGAAAAACACATCAAAAAACTATATAAGGACAACTTAGATGGATCCATTCAATCCCGGCCTTCAAACAGGCGATCATATCTCAGGTTATAAAATCATTAAAACTGTGGAACTGACTGAAATCAATTCGATTTTTTATGAACTTGAACATATTCCCACCGGTACCCGGCATATACATATCAGCAATAAAGATACGGAAAATACCTTTTCCGTTGCTTTTAAAACAGTTCCCACAGATTCTACCGGTGTCGCCCACATCCTGGAGCACACCGTTTTATGCGGTTCTGAACAATATCCGGTTCGCGACCCGTTTTTCTCCATGATTAAACGAAGCCTGAATACGTTCATGAATGCCTTCACCGCGTCAGACTGGACCATGTATCCGTTTGTCACCCAGAACCAAAAAGATTATTACAACCTGATGGGGATCTATCTGGACTCCGCATTTTTCCCGAAACTGGACCGGCTCAGCTTCAAACAGGAGGGCCATCGGCTGGAGTTTGAACCAAGTGCTGCTTCGGATGAACCGGCCCAGCCGACATACAAAGGTGTGGTATATAATGAGATGAAAGGCGCCATGTCATCACCGGACCAGGTCATGGCGCGGTCAATTTTAAACGCTTTATATCCGGACACCACCTACAGCTTCAACTCCGGCGGTGACCCGGAGCAAATCCCGAAGTTGACCCATGAACAGCTCAAAGCATTTCACAAACATCATTACCACCCGAGCAATGCATTTTTTTATACCTACGGCAATCTTCCACTACGATCCCACCTCAGCTTCATTGAAGAAAAAGTATTAAAGCATTTCAGCCGTATTGATCCGGAAACCGATGTCCTGTCTCAGCCCCACTGGGATGCACCCAGAAAAATGACCTATTACTACCCGTTTGATGAAAATGATGATCCGGATAAAAAATCCCAGGTATGCCTGGCATGGCTGACAGCGGATATCCGGGATGCGTTTGAGGTTTTGAGCCTTACAATTCTTGAACAGGTGCTGATGGGAAATTCCGGTTCACCCCTTCGCAAAGCGCTTATTGACTCCGGACTTGGAAGCACCCTTTCTGACGGGAGCGGATTTGATGCGGAAAACAAAGACACGATGTTCGCCTGCGGCCTTAAAGATGTTGATAAATCATCCGCCGAAGCCATTGAAAAAATCATTTTTGACACACTGACCAATCTGGTTACAAATGGAATCGATAAAAAACTCGTGGATTCGGCCATTCACCAGATCGAATTTCATCGTAAGGAAGTGACCAACAGTCCCTACCCCTATGGCATCAAACTCCTGCTCAGGCTATCCGGCGACTGGTTTCACAATGGGGACCCGACAACCTCGCTAAAGTTTGACACCCTGATTGACAGGCTTTTTACAGAACTGGAAAAGGGCCCTTTTTTAGAAAATCAGATTGAAAAATATTTTCTCAAAAATCCTCATCGTATCCGATTGATGCTCCTGCCGGATCCGGCCATGGCGGATACCGAAAAACAACGCGTTAATGAAGAATTGATAAGTATTCATGAAAGTCTTTCAGAAGCAGAATTTGAGGATATTCAATCCGATACCCGCGCGCTGACAGGCCTTCAGGAAGCAAAAGAAAACCTGTCATGCCTGCCGACATTAGAAATTGAAGATATTGAACCGGATATTCAAACAGTTGACGAAACCCCGGGATACGACAACACGGACGCCTGCTGCTATGAACTGCCCACATCAGGAATTTTTTATTTCTCCAGCGCATTCGGGCTGCAGCCGCTGGCGGCTGACCTGTTACCCCTGGTCCCTTTTTTCTGTCATTCCCTGACCCTGGTCGGAACAGCACGCCACAGCTATAACGAGATAGCCCAGCTCATTGACCTTTATACCGGCGGTATCGGACTGTCCATCAATGCCGGAACAAATTTCGCCGAAACAAATGAAAACTCATGCCTGCCGGTCATGTCATTTGCAGCAAAATGTCTTTCCCGGAACCTGCCGAAAATGTTTGAATTGATTGATGAGCTATTATGTGAATATGACTTTTCCGACCTTAAGCGGTTAAAACAGCTGCTGCTTGAATACCGGTCCAATATGGAGTCATCGGTTGTGTCAAGCGGCCACCGGTTTGCCATTTCGCTTGCATCCAGGACATTTTCTTCAGCCAGTGCCTTAAACGAAAACTGGCATGGCATTCACCAGCTGAAAATTCTTAAAGAGCTTACCAACGATCTGACCGACGACCAGCTCCAATCCATAGCCGATGAGTTAAAACAGATCGGCGCAAGCCTGTTAAAAAGCAACAATATAAAAATCGGGCTGATCGGCGAAAAAAACGATATTGAAAAAACGATCGGTTATACGGAGGACCTGAAAAAAAATCTCGGGAAAGGAGAAAATACCGGTTTTAAGCCGCCGGCGATTGACTTTTCAAACGATCCGGTAAGAGAAGGCTGGAGCACGGCTTCCGCGGTATCATTTGTTGCCAGCGTGTTTCAAACAAATCGAATCACCCATGAACATGCGCCGGCTTTAGCGGTTATCAGTAAGATCCTTCGGTCCATGTTTCTACATCGTGAAATCAGAGAAAAAGGCGGGGCATACGGCGGATTTGCTGCCTATCAGCTTGACAACGGTCTTTTCTGTTTTGCATCCTACAGAGATCCCCATATATTCAATACATTAAACGTCTATGAGGCGGCATCGGATTTTATCGTTTCAGAGGAATATTCGGATGAAGATATCAAGGAGGCTATCCTGCAGGTTTGTGCGGACTTTGACCGGCCGGACACACCGAATTCTGCAGCCGGAAAAGCGTTTTACCGTAAACTGATCGGCTTAACCGACGATATCCGAGAAACCTTCAAAAAAAGACTTCTTGAACTTGACCGGGAAAAAGTTTTGAAAGTCGCCCGGCACTATTTTGGTGATGCGCAAACCGTGTCATCGGTGGCCGTTATATCCAACGAAGATTCCCTTAAGGATGCGGTGGGCAAATTAAAGGATGAGCCTCTGGAGCTGCATCGAATTTAATTGATGGCTTCTTAAAAAGCCCAACTTCTGTGTTGCACAGAATTCTTCGTCATTGCGGAGTAGGCAAGCTACGCCTCATTCCTCAGAATTTGTGCGCCTTGAATTTGTTGCTTTTTTCTTTGCCATCCGAATTTAGGTTATTACAGAAATTCGCTTTGATGATCAGATGGTTCAGAGTGAATTTGGAAAGTAGGCCGGGTTTCTTACCGGCAATTGACATATGCCATTTGTCGAGATTGGAATCCCGCCCTGCGAATCATTTTATATCAATGTCATTATAAAGTTATTCGGACTTCAAAATCTGCAGCAGCTGTTTTGCGGCATCTTCTGAAAGGGTTCCCTTTGCCCGGGCGACCTTGATGGTTTCCACGCCGGACATGCAGTAATAGTCGGCCATCCCATCAGCCGTTTCATCGGACAGTGACCGAATGGCCTGAACATGTTTTTCAACGATTCCCACATCGCCACGGGCAATCGGTCCGGTCAGGGCATCCGGAATCCCGGTGCTTTCAATATTTGCCAGGGTACCCTGGATAAGCGGTTTTAAAATATCAAACGCCTCTGATTGCAAAACCCCTGACGCGGCCATTAATTTAATGGATAAATCCATCAGTGTCACCAGGTAATTGGATGCCACCACCGCGGCGGCATGATATAGTATTTTCCCGTCCGTCCGGATGGTAAACGGCTGCGCCCCCAGGTCCTTCGCAATTTCGCGGGCCTTTTCCACGGCACCAGGATCTCCTTCAATGGCCATCATGATGTTATCAAACGGATTGCCGGGTTTGCCAGGGTCTTCTGAGGCAAAACTCTGAAGCGGATGCATGGACCCAGTCATTACACCGGACTTTGCATTGCAGGATTTGACCGATGCCAGTTCGATTGAGGACAGGGCGCCGCTACAGTGAAAAACAACGGCGTTTTCCGTAAACCCATTGTTTTTCGAGATTGTGCGGCAAGTCTCTTTAATGGCATCATCCGGTGTGGTAATAAACACAAGGTCCGCATCTTTTGCAGCCTCCCAGATTTTTTCAAAACAGCGATCCGGAACCCCGGCGAATTCTGCTGCCTGCCTGGCCGATATCATGCGCCTGCTTGAAAACCCCACGGGCCGGTATCCGGCTTCAGCCAGCTGCTTTCCAAGAGCACTTCCGACTTTACCGCATCCGATTATGGAAAATGAAAGTTTCATGAAAAATTTTATTTTTTTAAGGGATTAATAATTCGCACTTCGCGTTTAAGTCAATTTCAAATAATTATAAACGTTGGTTAAAATTTTTACAATCCTGTTATTAAAGCCAAACAAAAAAAGAACGATCGCTCGATTTTTGTTTGACATTTTTACACAAATCATGCGATTTTAAAACATGAACCCGCATATTATTATCATAGCCGAACAAAGCAAAGGAGAAATTACCCCTGTCACCTATGAACTGATTGCCGGCGCAAGGATTCTCCAGCAGTTTACTGATTCGGATATCAAAATCATCATGACAGGCTGCAAGCTGTCTGATACCGTCAGGCGGTTATCCGAACAATCCGGGATCGATATTCTCGTTATCAATCCCGGCAGCCGGACAATCCCAGAAGAAATAATACCGGATGAAATTGTCTTTAAAAACCTCCCGGCTTCGCTAATCAATGATCTAAACCCGGCATATATTTGCATGGCCCACAACACCAAAGGTCTTGATTCAGCCCCGGGCCTTGCCGCAAAAATTAATGCCGCCTGCATCACCGGCGTTGAAAAAATCACCCGCCAGGAAGACGGCATTTGTTTTACGCGCTCCATATTTAACGACAAAATATCCGCCAAGATCATCCCTTCTGCAAAAACTGCTGTTCTGACCATTCAACCCGGTTTTTTTAAACCTGAAAATGATATTAACGGAAATGCAGGGAATCCTTCAATTGTTGGCCTGACCCTCACCTCCGGAGATTATCATTTTCTCGGTTTTAAAAGTAATGATGCGGATACATCCGCCCTTGATAATGCGGATATTATTGTTTCAGCAGGAAACGGAATCCGGGAAAAAAAAGATCTGGATTTAATTTATCAACTGGCGGAAATGTTTCCGAAGGCAGCGATCACCGGCTCCCGCCCGATTTGCGACAAGAAATGGCTTAAATACAGTCAGCAGGTGGGAATCACCGGCGCCACCATCAAACCGAAACTATACATCGCCTGCGGCATATCCGGTTCCAGTCAGCATATTGGCGGGATGCGGGATTCGAAATTGATCGTTTCGATCAACACAGACCCCCATGCGGCAATATTCAATTTTTCAGATGTCTGCATCATAGAGGACCTAACCACCTTTATCCCCCGGTTCATCAAGACATATTATGACTCTCAATCGATATAAAAAATTATTATTTAATTATTTCCCATAAACAAATCATCCGCCCTATATTACTTCTAATTGTTAAATATTTTATATTTTTAAATTTAAAATTCTACACATTCGTGTTAGATTACATAATTTAATTTTGTAAAAACCATCTTTAATGAATGTGCCGCGCAAAACAGGAGATATGCGTGATGGTTGACAAACCGCCATATGATGAACTGATTCAACGTATCCGGGATCTTAAAACAGAGAATACAACCCTCCGGCAGGACCTGGTACAGGTGAAGTGCAGTGAAAATAAATTCCGCATGATGATCGAAAATATTCCGGACATCATATGGACGATTTCAGCCGATAATCTGCGTACAGAATACCTCAGCCCCTCCGTAGAAACCATGCTGGGATATTCTGCTGAAGAACTCAAACAGAAATCCGTCAAAGAGATGGTCACACCCGCATCTTTTGAATTTGGGACCCAATATCTTGCAAACGTACTTGAAAAACAAAAAACTGATCCCTCAATCATGCAACAGACACATTCATTTGAGATTGAATATATCTGCAAGGACGGCTCTTTGCTTTGGATGGAATTGACGGCAAAACTCATTTTTGGTGAAAAAGGTAATGTAATTGATATTATCGGTGTTTCCCGTGACATATCCAAACGAATGATTGCAGAAAAAGCGCTGAAAAAAAGTGAGGAAAGATATCGAAGCCTTTTTGAAAATTCCAGGGATGCGATTTATATTACGACTATTACCGGCAAAATGATTGAGTTCAATCCGTCGGGCATTGCGCTTTTCGGTTATACCAGAAATGAAATGATCGGCTCGGACATTCTTAAAATCTACGACAACCCGGAAGATCGCAAAAAATTCCAGAAAACCATCCGTGAAAACGGATATGTGACAGACTATGAAATAAAATTTAAAAAAAAGGATGATACGCGAATTGACTGCCTGTTAACATCCACGCTCTGGTATTCGGAAACCGGTGAGGTCCTTGGCTATCAAGGTATTATACGGGACATCACGGATCAGAAACGAATGATCCAACAGCTTCAGCAAATGCAAAAAATGGAAGCGATCGGAACCCTTGCCGGCGGCATCGCCCACAATTTCAACAATCTACTGATGACCATCCAGGGGAACACGTCCTTAATGCTGATGAAAACTGACCCGGAGCATCCCAATTATAAAAAATTAAGAACCATTGAACAGCACATCCAGCATGGCTCAGACCTCAGCCGCCAGCTTCTGGGATTTGCCAGGGGCGGGCAGCATGAGTCAAAAACAATAAATTTGAATGTCATTGTCCGGATGAGCTCAAAAATTTTTGCCACCACTAAAAAAGAAATAACCGTCCATTACACCCTTGATGATGACCTTTTACCGATCTGTGCCGACCCGGGACAGATTGAACAAACCATTTTAAACCTGTTGGTGAATGCGGCACAGGCCATGCCGGATGGGGGGGATATTTATATTCAGACCGAAAATGTTTTTTTAAATGAATTTCAGCTGGCTCCCTACCAGAACGAAGGGGGACGATATGTCAAAATCTCCGTTACCGATACCGGGATCGGGATGGATAAAATTATACAGGAAAAAATTTTCGACCCTTTTTTTACCACCAAGGGGCATGGACAGGGAACCGGCCTGGGACTTTCATCCGTCTATGGCATTGTAAAAAATCACAGAGGCTATGTTACTGTTTACAGCGAAGAGGGAAAGGGATCCACATTTAAAATCTTTCTGCCTGCATCAGATAAATTACCTGAAAAAAAGAAAAAAGCCACTGAACCGCTATTACGCGGGAACGAAACCATACTGATTGTTGATGATGAAGCAATGCTCACCGAAACCGGGAAATCCATGCTAAATGAACTTGGCTACCAGGTTTTGACCGCCAATGATGGAAAAACAGCCATCGAGACTTACGCCAGCCATCCTCAAAAAATTGATCTTGTTATTCTGGATATGATCATGCCAAAAATGAGCGGCAGGGCAACGTTTAATCATTTAAAAATTATTGATCCGGCCGTCAAAGTCCTTGTCTCAAGCGGTTACGGCATTAACGGTCAGGCATCGAAACTTTTAGAGAAAGGATGCCGCGGTTTTATTCAGAAACCTTTTAATATGATGGAATTATCAAAAAAAATAAGAGACTCTCTGGGTTATAAAAGCCAAAAGTAGGCCCCTTTTTTCGATATTCCATTTCCGTCTGTTGTCTATGATATTGCCATCCGGGCCGGGTTATTTCAGGGAATAAACCTTTCCATGCCGCGTGTAATTTTCAAACATTTCATTCGCCTGTTTAAAAACAGATGAGATATCATTGGCTTATAAGCGGTAAATCCCACTGGACCGTCTGATCCTTTTGGACAACAGATACCACATGGTTGTCGTAATAAGCATGTTCAATTATCCAGTGTTTTTGACGATAGGATACCGCCAGGGCCCTCTTATCGATGATGCGGTGAATTTTGCATTGAGACAGACCCTTAAGCCCGACCCCAACAGCCTTTAATACCGCCTCTTTGGCTGTCCAGCAACGAAAGAACATCTCATCTGATACCGTGCCCGACAACTGCTGTTCGTTGTTATCAAGGATTTTATTGACCAAAGCGGGCCCAACCGGACGTATGGGTTCAATATCAATACCGATCTGGTTGCTGGCTGTCACGCCGACGACATATTCCGGTTTGTGACTCAAAGACCAGTAAACCCCATTTGACGGTATCGGGCCACCATTTCTGTCCTTTGCAAGTATCGATAAATCGAAGCCGGTTTTCTGTGCAGATGCGATGACCGCCTGCCGGGCGTATCGCCTTAAAAACCGCACCGAATCCCTACCGGTAAGCGCCTGTTTCTCAATGGGCACTTTTAAAACAACCGGATAAATAATATTTGGTTTTTTTTCGTGCATTTTATTCAAAAGTAATAATAATATCCGCCACCGTCGCCCCCTTCCCCTGCTCATGGACAAACAGCGGATTAATATCCATTTCCTTGATTTGCGGATGATTAACCACCATGGCGGACAGCCCCACGATCAATTTTTCCAGCTTTTCAACATCCGCCTTTGGTTTTCCCCGGAATCCATCCAGGATTTCAAATCCCTTAATACTTCTAACCATCCGACGCGCATTATTTCGTCCAATGGGCGCCAGGCGGAAGGTCACATTTTTAAATAGTTCAACATAAATACCGCCAAGGCCGAACATCAGCAGATGACCAAACCCTGGATATTTGGTGACCCCCAGGATAACTTCCTGGCCCGGAGGCACCATCTTCTGGACCAGCACCCCATGGATTTTTGCATCCGGTTTATAAGTTTTAGACGCTTCCATAATTTCAGTAAATGCGGTTTCAACGGCTTTGCGGGTTTTAAGACCGACCTGGACACCACCGGCATCTGATTTATGAAGAATTTGAGGAGAAACAATCTTCATGACCACCGGCAGCCCGATTTCTTCAGCAATATCGCCGGCTTCTGTTTCAGAACCCGCTATTTTCATTGCCGGAATATCAAACCCATAGCAGGAAAGCAGTTCCTTCCCGTCATCTTCTCCCAATACCGTCCGTCCCTCGGCCAGGCATTGATCCACTATCTCGGTTGCCCGCTTTGTATTAAACGTCAAATCATATTCCGGTAGTATCTGACGCCCCAGCCAGCGGGTGGCTTCATACAGTTTCCCTAATGCCCTTGCCGCATCCTCCGGAAAACGGTAAACCGGCACATGATTTTCCTGCAAATGTTTGACCCCGGCCGACACATCAACCACCCCCATAAAACTGCATACAATTGGTTTTATCGTATCATTATAAATAGTTACAATTGCCTCTGCCGTCCCGATGGCATCGGTCATGGACTGGGGCGTGAGAATCATCAGAATACAGTCAACATTCTCATCCTGTATGACTGTTTCTAAAGCATTTTCATAACGCTCCCTTGTGGCATCACCGATCACATCAATCGGATTGTTGAAATTCGCTGTGGGCGGAAGAAACTGATGAAGATTCCAGTCCGTGTCAGAACTGAATTTTGCCAGCTGCAATCCGGACATTTCCGTCATGTCCGTGGCAATAATCCCGGGCCCCCCGGCATTGGTAATAATGGCCACCCGGTTGCCGGCCGGTATTTTTCGAGCGGAAAACGCCACCGCATAATCAAACAGGTCATCCACCGTATCCACACGGAGAATACCCGCCTGGTCAAATATCGCATTATAGACTGCATCGGATCCGGCCAGAGAGCCGGTATGAGAAGCCGCGGCAGCAGCACCGGCAGTTGTTTTCCCGGATTTTATCACCAGGACCGGTGTTGGCCGATCACCGGATGTAATTTCTTTGACTTCGTCAATAAAGGTAGGTTTAAACCGGAGTTCTTCCATATATATCATAATGACCTTGGTTTCCGGGTCCTTATGATAATAACGCAGCAGATCCAATTCATCCACATCCGCCTTATTCCCGATGGAAACAAACTTGGAAAACCCGAATCCCCGGTCAGCAGCGAAATCAAGCACTGCTGTACACAACGCACCGCTCTGGGAAATAAATGAGATATTACCTTTATGGGGCATTCTTGCCGAAAAGCTGGCATTTAACCTGACGTTCTCCCTCGGATTAATCACCCCCAGGCAGTTTGGACCGATCAGGCGGATACCGGCATCCCTGCATTTAACGGCTATTTGATCTTCAATTTTAGCCCCTTCTCCCCCGACTTCCTTAAAACCTGCCGACACGATCACAATACCCTTGACCTCTTTTTTTATGCAGTCATCAACCGTTTTCAGAGCGATTCGCGGAGGGAGAATGATCATGGCAAGATCCACCGGATCCGGGATATCTATGATGGATTTATAACACCGGACACTTAAAACAGAACGGGCTTTGGGATTGACCGGGTAAAGCGTCCCTTTAAACCCGCCTTTGAGAATATTTTCAAAAATGTCATGTCCGACTTTGCCGGGTGTTGAAGATGCGCCAATAACCGCCACGGATTCCGGTGAAAAAATTGCGTCCAGTCTATCCATTTGCATTCTCTCCTTTGTCCCCGTCTGATGCTTGTTCAATCGTGGATTTTAATTCTAAAATTTTATCGTAGAGCATATTTTTAGATACACCATAGGATTTCGATAATTGTCTGGCAAGTTGTAAAACACCGGTTTTTCCTTTTTTAAGTTCCTCTTCAACCTGATGTCGTATATCTTCAAAACAAAACGGTTTTTCGATTTTATCGCCCGAGACCAGCAGCGTTATTTCTCCCTTGATCGCCGGACGGGTTTTTAGTTCAGCAACCAGTTCCGAAAGATTTCCCCTTAAAAATTCCTCATACATCTTTGTCATTTCCCGTGATAAAACCGCATACCGATCCCCGAAAATTTCCTTCATATCTTCCATCACCGTTATTATTCGCCGGGGGGATTCATAAAAAATCAGAGTGGATGCAAAATCGACAAGCTGTTCCAGCCACTCCCGTCGTTTCCGGGATTTGGGCGGTAAAAATCCGATAAAACTGAACCGGTCGGATGGCAGACCGGAAACAGAAAGCGCTGTAATGGCAGCTGAAACGCCGGGTATCGGGACAACGGTTATATTTTCCTTTATGGCGGTATTAATCAGACGATAGCCCGGATCTGAAACCGTTGGTGTGCCGGCGTTTGAAACCAAAGCGACCGACGAGCCGGATTTTAGCTTTTCAAGGATGCCTTTTGCGCTTTGCTCTTCATTATGCTCATGATAGGCAACCAGTCGAGATTTAATATTAAAATGCGCAAGAAGCTTTTTAGTATGCCGGGTATCTTCCGCGGCAATAAGTTCCACTTTTTCAAACGTTTCAAGCGCCCTGAATGTGATATCATTCAAATTGCCGATGGGGGTGGCAACGATATAGAGCGTACCGGTCAAAAATTTCCGCAACGGGTCATTTATAGGCGAGTTCAAAGGCATTTTTGATAATCTCGACGTCGGTTTTCTTATCAGCTGAGTTAACGGTTACCACGTCGAAGCGGGCTCTGCAATTGCTCTGGTCATTTGTTTTAAGATAATACAGAGCGGTTTTTGATATTCGTTCCTGCTTCGAATGAGTAATTGAATATTTTGGATGCCCGAATGTTGATGTCCTTCTTGATTTAACTTCCACAAAAACAATGGTATCCTTGTCTTTTGCAATAATATCGATTTCACCGAACCGGGTCCGATAGTTCCTGCAAAGCACCTGATAACCCTTTTTTTTCAAATAACGGACAGCCAGGTCTTCACCGAATTTTCCGAACTTCTGTCTTAAGTTAAGCACAAATAAAACCTAAGTTAAGCGATTTAGGCACTAATTTTTTAAAAATTGTGCAACAAGGAAACAAAATTTCAAAATTCAAAAAAGTGTGCGAGACTCAAGTAAAAAAAATTTGAAGTGACTAAAGTGATCTAAAGTTCCTAAAGTTATGGACTGCGCTAAACGCGCAATCATTTTTAAAATAAAAATTGATCATGCCGGAGGCATTGACCACAACTTTAGATCACTTCAAATTTTAGCTCACTTTCAACTTTTACGGTTTATTCAGATTAGGTAATACCAAAACGGATTCAGGTTCAATAAAAAACCCTTACCGGCAATATTCTTTGACACCTTTAAAACTCAGCCGGTGAATCGGGGAAATCCCATGTTTATGGATGGCTTCCTTGTGTGCTTTGGTCGGATATCCTTTATGCTTTGAAAAATCGAATTCCGGATATTCTTTTGCGTATTTTTCCATTATTCTGTCACGGGTTACCTTGGCAACAATCGATGCTGCGGCAATGGATATGCTTAAAGAATCGCCTTTGGGAACTGCTTTCTGGGGAAGATCAAAAGAAATGGAAAACGTGCCGTCAATCAACAGAAAATCCGGCACCGAATCCAGATTTTGAACGGATATAGCCATTGACAATAACGATGCCTGCAGGATATTCAGCCGGTCGATATCAACCGGACCTACAATACCGACACCCACGGCAATTGCATGCCGAAGGATTTCATCGAATAATTTTTCCCTTTTTTTCGGACTGATTTTTTTAGAATCCCGAATCCCGAAAACCGGTAAAGGGTCCGGAAGAATCACGGCAGCAGAAACAACCGGACCGGCCAGCGGCCCGCGCCCGGCCTCATCGATTCCGGCCACTGCATCAAAGCCGTTTAGCCGGGCCTCCTTTTCAAACGCCCACATATCATGTGTCATTTAATAGCCGGCCCAAGGCAGAAAATAAAAATCAGATGGAATGAAAAAATAAAAATTTCAATTCCCCCTGATCTATTCAATTCAATAATCGTAAGAAACAGATCCGGATTAAAATTACTGCTTACTTCTAATCCCGGCGGCGTTCTTTAATTCTGGCAGCTTTTCCTCTCAGATTGCGCAGGTAGTATATCTTAGACCGTCGAACCCGGCCATGGGTCACCACCTCAATCCTGGAAATACTGGGAGAATGCAGCGGAAATACGCGCTCTACACCGATGCCGTAAGACACTTTACGAACGATAAAAGACGCATTGGTGGTGCCTTTTCGTTTACTGATGACAACTCCCTGGAATACCTGGATACGCTCTTTTTCACCTTCTCTGATTCTGACATACACTTTAACCGTATCACCCGGGAAGAAATCCGGAATATCAAGCCGTAACTGTTCTCTTTCTATCTGTTTAATCTTTTCCATGACAATCCTCTAAATTTATTTTATTTCAAAACGCAGTAATAAATACGTTTTAATGTACTCGGTTAATGTATCTGGTTAAAGTCCGGCGAATCTCAATCACTTATTCCCAACAGTCGATCCAAAATAATCGCCACCGCCGATCGAACCGGCAGATGGTTGTATTCTGTTTTACCTTTAATGGGCTCGAGAACAAAATCCGATGACTCTATAAATTCATCCGTCAAACCCCATGCGGTTCCAAAGGCAAGTAGATAAGCATGCGACGGGTCATTCAACCGGTTTCGAAAATCTTCAAACCGCAATGCCTGCTGTTTTTCAGCAGCACACGTCACAACAACACTGACATCCGTACCGGTGTCGGCCTTGATTTCATCCACAACCTGGGCCAGAGAATCCTTGACCTTTACCAGAGTCAAAGCCTCTTTCCGCTTCGGGTTATATGTTCCGCCCCAGCCCTCAATCCAGTGTGAGACAATTTTTTCAACCAACGCTTTCTGATCTTCCAGCGGTGTTACCACATAAAATGATTCAACACCATATGTTTTTGCTATTCTGGCGATATCATGCAGATCAAGGTTTGTTACCGCTGACGTGATGATCTCACCGTTTTTATTTTTTACCGGATGATGCAGCAGCGCAACAGACAGCTTAGGCGGAGATAAGTTGTTCAATATATTCGCACCACCGTTTTAATACTTTTTTCTCCCTGCTGCCCAACATTTTTTTTTCCAGCAGATCCGGACGTTTCAGCAGCGTTCGTATGAGTGATGATTCCAGGCGCCAGTCTGCAATGGCACCGTGATTTCCGGACAAAAGAATGTCCGGAACCGCTTCACCCTCAAACACCGACGGCCTTGTAAAATGGGCATGTTCCAGCAGATGATCCGTAAATGAATCTTTTTCCGCTGAATCCTCTCCCCCCAGCGCGCCAGGAAGCAGACGGGTTACCGCATCAATTATTATCATCGCAGCCGGTTCACCGCCGGTTAACACATAATCACCGATCGATATTTCTTCGTCGATGGTTTTATAAATCCGTTCATCAACACCTTCATAACGACCGCAAATAAAAATAAGACCATCAAGCATTGATAACTCGCTGGCAACCGACTGCTTAAACGGCCTTCCCTGAGGTGACAGAAGTATGGTTCTGCCACCAGGTAATATTTTTTGGGCTTCTGCAATCGCCCCTGCCAAAGGTTCCGGTTTCATGACCATACCGGCGCCTCCGCCATAGGGACGATCGTCTGTAATCCGGTGTTTACCCTCAGCAAAGTTCCTGATATCCATCGGATTGACGGAAATAATCTTAGCCTCAATCGCCCGCCGAATAATCCCGTGTGACAGAAAGGAATCGAAAATCTCCGGGAAAATCGTCAAAATGCTGAAATCCATCGACTATTGTCTCGTCAAAGATGAAATGGCGTAAGATTACGCCGTAATTTTTTGTGCCTGCAAGACGGGACTTGTGAAGCATAGCGGGCTACGCGACTCAAGTCGTAACGATGCAGGCGCGAAAAAGAACAAGTAATATGCGCCAGTTCAGAGTTGACGAGACAATAAAACCCTTTATAACAGTCCTTCAGGCAGATCGACGTTGATTTTTTGCTCTTTGAAATCAACATCGCAGACGATGGATGCAGTTACCGGTATGAGGATTTCCTCCTCCCCGCGTTTTACAACGAGCACATCATTGCTCCCGGTTTCAAACAAATTTTCGACGCATCCCAGATACGTACCGTCAATCCCGTAAACCGCCAGTCCGATAAGGTCACACCAATACCAGCTTCCCTCTTCAGGTTCCGGCAGCTCAGAACGCTTGAGCAGCATTTCGGAACCGATCAGCGCTTCCGCAGCCGTACGGTCCGATATTTCCTCAAAGGCAACGCGCAAAAAATTCTTATACGCCTGAACATCTTTTACCGTAAATGTGTTCATTGCGCCGCTGCTGCTTTTGAATCTGATCCGCCTGCCGGGATCAAACAGATCCATTGATTCGTCAAAAGAATAGACCTTCAGATACCCCTTCATTCCGTGAACCCCAACAATTTTACCTATCAAAAGAGTATCGTCTCTATCCATAGAGCCTAGTCTTCTACAATTTCAAGGACCGTCCTTTTTCTGATCTTAGCAGAAGACGCACTTAAAAGTGTCCGCATTGCCCGCGCAGTGCGGCCCTGTTTACCAATAACCTTTCCCAGGTCCTCCTTTGCGACTTTCAGCTCCAAGACTGAAGTCTGGTCACCCTGAATTTCGGTAACCTTTACCTCTTCGGGTTTATCAACAAGCGCTTTTGCAATGTACGTGATCAGATCTTTCATGGTCCGTCTCCTTTTAATAGCTGCTGAGGAATAAGGATTAAGAGGTAAAACAACACGTAAAACAGGAACTAATTAAAGACCTTCTTTTTTTAACAGGCTATTTACTGTATCTGTCGGGATTGCCCCCTGGCCGAGCCAGTATTCAATTCTTTCTTTTTTCAAGGTGACTTCATTCGGTTCTATCATTGGATTATATGTGCCGACATTTTCCAAAAATCTCCCGTCACGCGGATACTGGCCGTCTGCAACAACAATTCGATAAAACGGTCTTTTTTTCGCACCGTATCTTGCTAACCTGATTCTCACTGCCATATTGTAATATACTCCTTCAAAAAGGCATCATTCCACGGCCCATTCCGCGCATAAATCCGCCCTTGTTGATCTTTTTCATCATTTTCAACACTTGTGTATAATTTTTCAATAACTTATTAACTTCTTGTACACTGTTTCCACTGCCTTTTGCAATCCTTTTTCGACGACTGCCGTTAATAATCGAATGATTTGTCCGCTCGGTACGGGTCATCGAATTGATAATCGCTTCCACACGGACCAGTTCACGATCATCGACCTGAAGATTTTTAAACTGCTTGCTCTTGCTGACACCGGGGATCATTTTGATCAGATCATTTAACGAGCCCATTTTTCGGACCTGAGACATTTGGTCACGAAAATCTTCCAGCGAGAAATCATTCTTTCTGAGTTTCTTTTCAAGTTCCGCTGCTTTTTTTTCATCCACGGCACCCTGGGCTTTTTCGATGAAAGACAGCATATCCCCCATCCCCAGAATCCGGGATGCCACACGGTCCGGGTGAAACGATTCCAGCTGGCTCAGTTTTTCACCCACACCGATGAATTTTATTGGTTTGTCAATAATAGCTTTGATGGAAAGCGCGGCGCCGCCCCGGGCATCACCGTCCATCTTAGTCAGAACCACCCCGCCGATATCAAGCGCTTTATCAAATGACTGGGCAATGTTGACGGCATCCTGACCGGTCATGGCGTCCGCTACCAGCAAAATATCCGACGGGTGCAGCGTATTCTTAATATTGACCAACTCTGCCATCAGCTCTTCATCCACATGAAGACGCCCGGCCGTATCAAGGATCAGCGTATCACACCCGGCTGATTTTGAATCGACAATGGCCTCACGGCAGATTTGAAGCGGATCCATATCAGTGGTTGACGCAAAAACCGGTGTTGAAATCTCCGCCGCCAACTTTTTCAGCTGATCAATCGCTGCCGGACGATACACATCCACCGGCACCAGGTACGGCTTCCTGCCCTGTTTTCTTAACAAATTGGCAAGTTTGCCGGCGGTGGTCGTTTTACCGGAACCCTGAAGCCCCACGAGCATAATGGTTGCCGGAGGCGACCCGGAAAGATCCAGTGCCTCATTCCGGCTACCCATCAATGCCGTCAACTCATCATTGACGATCTTGATCACCTGCTGCCCAGGGGTCAGGCTCGACAGCACTTCCTGACCGACAGCACGTTGTCTGATATCGGCAACCAGCTTTTTAACAACTTTATAATGGGCGTCTGCTTCGAGCAGCGCCATCCGTACTTCTTTTAAGCCCTCCTCAATATTGTTCTCAGTAAGCTTGCCGTGCCCTTTGAGCTTTTTAAAAACCGCATTGAGTCTGTCACTTAAATTATCAAACATAAAGTCCTACGCCCTGTAAGTAAATTCTTGAAAATAATATTTCACAAATGTTATGTCAAGTATAATATGATTGTTAACGCCACCTTAAAATAATAATGTCATCCCTGTAAATCGGGTCTAAAACATCTATGAAACTTTCACCAGAAATACTGCCGGAAATACTGCCGGATATCAAAGAGTTCACCAAAGAAGAACTGACCCGATGGTTTCAAAAAAAAGGTATTCAACCCTACCGAACCACACAGATCATGCGCTGGATTTACCTGAAACAGGTTGACTCATTTGATGAAATGACTGATATTTCAAAAAATAACCGACAATTATTATCCACCAACTTCTCCTTCTCAAAACCTGAAAAAAAACAGATTGAATCGTCTGTCGACGGTTCAAAAAAATATCTGTTTGGATTACAAGACGGCAATTGTATTGAAACCGTTCTCATCCCGGAAAAAAATCATTACACCCTGTGCATTTCCACCCAGGTCGGATGTGCCATGGGATGCCGATTTTGCATGACTGCTCAATCCGGCCTGATCCGCAACCTCACCCAGGCGGAAATCATCAACCAGGTACTTGGCACTTTAAAGGACATTACCGGTAAAAAACGCCTGACCAATATTGTCTTAATGGGCATGGGGGAACCTTTGGCTAATTATGAAAATGTCATCCGCGCCATCCATATTTTTACAGACAATGACAGCGGCCTCCAGTTTTCCACCCGCCGGGTCACCCTGTCCACATGTGGCCTGATTCCCCGATTCGATGAACTGGGCCGGGACACGAAGATCAATCTGGCCATATCATTAAATGCAACCGACAATCCGACCCGCAGCATGCTCATGCCGATTAATAAAAAATACCCCATAGAGCACCTGATCGATGCATGTGCCCGTTACCAGCTTGCCCCAAGAAACAAAATCACTTTTGAATATATTCTGATACGGGATATCAACGATTCCATTAAAGACGCAAACCGACTGGCGAAACTGCTGCGACCGGTAAAGGCAAAAATCAACCTGATCCCTTTTAATGAACACCCGGGCAGTGAGTTCAAATGCCCGGATGAAACTGTTGTCTTAAAATTTCAGGAAGTACTTCATCAAAAAAGTTATACGGCAATCATCCGGCACAGCAAGGGCCGGGATATTTCTGCAGCGTGTGGGCAGCTTTCCGCCAAAAATAAATGATGGCTGCGTAAAAAGTTCAATTTCTGCGTTACGCTTCAGCCTTCGTCACTCAACGTACATTCGTACGCCTCGTTCCTCAGGCTTTGCGCGCCTTGAACTTGAAATTTTTTTCTTTGCCATTGAGCATGATCTGATAATTCCTGTAAATTATCACTGACTAAGGAATCAGCAGATCCTGAACCTCGCTATTCGGTTTGGGGGTTACGATAATTTCTTTCTGACCTTCCGGACGTATCACACATACCTCAACAGACTCATTTTTCGGCACCTTACTGTATCCCGCACAAATGGATGCTGCCTGTTGAACCCCGTCAGAACCGGCACCATTCGGGATTAACACCACCGGCCCGGGAAATGATTTCATTTTCAGTAATACATCATGATCCTGCCGATACAGGCACATCAGGTTTTCATTGTCCTTCTTGTTTCTGCCGACAATAATCTTTATATTTTCATCCAGCCGGAGATGACGACCGTAAGATAAAAGATCCATTTCAACCGTTTCAATATTTTCCTGGTGCTCAAAAAGATCCTTCAGGCGCTTTGAGTATCCTTCGTCAGTCAGAAGACATCCACCGGCCGGTGACGGATAGTCCCTGACACCGAATTTTTCCGCCAGCTCCATCTGCGGTTTTCGGGATCTTCCGGACAAACCGCACAATCCTTCCCGGTCCACCAGCCCTTCACGCTCCATTTGGGTTTCCGGCAGCACCTTAGCACTTAACGGCCTTAAAATATAACCGTCAAATCCGGAGTTTTTTTCCACATACCGCAATGAATTTTTGTTCTGGGACATAGGCCGCTGCCCCATTACTTCGCCGGAAAACAAAAAGTCACTTTCTGTTTCTTCCAGCATTTCACCGGCAATGCGAAACATCAATGCATGGCAGTCCATGCAGGGGTTCATATTTTTTCCATAACCGCACGGCGGATTTTTCAGCATGGGCATGTAACGCTCGGTTATATTCTTGACAATAATCGGGATTTCGTTATTAATTGAAGCCTTGCGGGCTTTATCAGCGGAAAAAAACGGCGTTTCAAACGCAATCCAGGAGACACCAATTCCCTGCTCCCTTAACACAAGGGCAGCCAGAGTACTGTCCAGGCCGCCGGAACACAGGCCCAAGCCTTTAACTTTTTTTTGTGCCATATTAATCAATTTTTCTTAAAAAGGTTTTTAATACATAAAATTTAAATCAATGAACAAAAAAAACAACCACCGTATTAAAAAAATTCGTCAGATATTAAAGTCGAAATATCCGGATGTCAAGACGCAGTTGCATCACAATAATGCGTTTCAACTACTGATGGCTACCATTCTTTCCGCCCAGTGCACGGATCGTCAGGTAAACTCGGTGACCCCGAAACTTTTTGAGCAACTTCAAACCCCGGAAGATTTTGCCAAAGCGCCGATTAAACAAATCGAAACCCTGATCCACTCCACTGGATTTTATCATAATAAGGCCAAAAACTTAAAAAATTGCGCCAACGTACTGATTGAAATTTATGACGGGGAAGTGCCGAATACCATAGAGGAACTGGTCAAACTCCCGGGGGTGGGCCGAAAAACCGCCAATGTGGTACTTGGGGCCGTATTTCAAATTCCCGGCATGGTGGTGGATACCCATGTGGCAAGAATTTCACAACGACTGGGCCTGACAATCAACAAAAATCCGGTTAAAATCGAGTTTGACCTGATGAATGTCATTCCGGAAAACGAATGGAACGATTTTTCATTATGGCTGATTTATTTCGGCCGGGCCGTGTGCAATGCCAGAAAACCCGTTTGCCCCAACTGTTTTTTAAATCACCTGTGTGAGTATCCGGATAAAACGGGGTTTAATTAATGAAGCCCGCGAAACAGCCATCTTTATTGCTGGGCGCTCATTTTTCAATTGCCAAAGGACTGCACAAGGCGATTCTTGAAGCCGAGACATACAAGTGCAACACGCTGCAGATATTTACTAAAAATGCACAGACCTGGAAAGAAAAGTCCTTAACGGAAAAAGAAATCAAAAAATTCAATGCCACAAAAGAGCAGACCGGTATTTTCCAGATCATCTCCCACACTTCATACCTCATTAATATTGCCGGGCCTGATAAAAAAAAAGCGGACATGTCCTGCGATGCTTTAAAACAGGAAATCATCCGGTGCGGCCAGCTGGATATTCCCTATATTGTGCTTCATCCCGGCGCCCATATGGGAGAAGGGGCCGCAAAAGGCATCAAGCGGATCGCGGACAATATCAATTTCATTTTTGAATCAACCACCAGGAACTCTACCCGCCTGCTACTGGAAACAACCGCCGGCCAGGGTACCAGTATCGGCCACACATTTGAGCAACTTGCTGCAATCATGGATAATGTTTCCGATAAAACCCGGATCGGCGTCTGCCTGGACACCTGTCATATATTTGCGGCAGGATATGATATTTCAACTAAAACAGGCTATGAACATACCATCAGGGACTTTGACGACATTATCAGTTTAAAAAATCTTTTTGTCATCCACTTAAATGATACCAAAAAAGGATGCGGCACCCGGGTGGACCGGCATGAACATATCGGAGACGGTTTTATCGGGCTGGATGCGTTTAAATTTATCATCAATGATTCCCGGTTAAAGGACATCCCGAAGATCCTTGAAACACCAAAATTAAAAAATGAGCAGGATGCGGATACGATCAACCTGGAATTGCTGCGGAATATCCAGTTATCATCGGAATGTCGGGTTGCTTAAAGCAGAACAAAACGATTAGAACATATAATTGGCAACTTGCAGATAGTCTCCCGAAGCCGGATGATTACGGAAACTAAGCAAATCCAATTCATAAAATTACATGGTAATATCGAAAAGCTGATATAGAGGTAACATTATTGAGCTTTACTTCGTTTAGCCAAACCACAAGATGTTGATATCTCTCTTTTGGCTTAAGGGACAGGACTTGCTATTGCAAGGTGCACCAAAGAGGTTGCTTTTGGCGGTGCACACTATGCCAATTTTCCTGAAATTGAACTATCCGAATTTTAGATGGTTGGTGCTATAAATTATCCTCCGGAAGTTCCCCCACTCCTTTATCCGTATAATATTGTACGACGATGAATCTCTCATTCCCCAGGGTGGCCGCGTATGAGAACAAGCCCCATCTGAAGATATGATCAATATCCCAGAAAGCCGTCGGGATACAGCCGACCTCGCCGGTGTATACCGTGCCTTCGGATGTGGTGACCTTATAACTATGACCGTAATGAAAACCGTAGCTTCCGCCGATATTAACCACCAAGCCCGCTTCAGCCTCGAATTTTACTGAAAAATCAAAAGCAAACTGAGAGCCACTGGCTTCCTTTATGGACATCTCTCTAATAACGGTAGAGTGATAGTCACTCCGCTGACATACTGGTTCCATTTCGGACATCATGATGCTTCCCACATCGCTGGTGGCGTTTACAAGCTGTTTCGCCTGGCTTTGCGTGGGATATGAAAGGGGATTGCCGATGCGATGAGTCAGCACGGTATCGTCGATATCCGGCGCCTCACCATTATTCTCATTGTAAAAGCCGCGTTCCACGGCAAGCTTAATCGGTTTGCGGGGCAGGTTGACCGTGATTTTCTCGCCGATCATATCGGGATCGGGGGCCTGGATCACATCGTAATAATAGACATCGAAGGGGATTGTGGTAAAAATGACTTTATCCTCATTGACGGTATTGTAGGTGTAAGTCTGTTCGACGGTGCGCGAATGAATGGCGGTATAATCAAAGGCTGCCTCAAAGGAAGTCTTGGCTGAAAAAAATTTGGCATCACATCCGATTGAAAACCCGACGGTCATCCCGACGGTATTTTCCGATTCTTCCTGTTCGCCAGTCGAGGTCCCGAACGAGGTCCTGCCGTCCATATCCACATCTTTCCAGAATGGGTTGGCGGCCAATATAACAATGGGGTGAGGGTCGGAAAAAAGAATCTCGGAACCGATAAACTCGACGACAAGGCTGTCTCCGTCAAAATCGCCCATGGTTACATAAGGGTAGGCGTAGCCCGCGTCCATTATATCGCCTGTCCCTTTGCGCACCCATTCACCGGCGGGATTAAACCCCAGGCAGTACAACTGATAAAAATCGTCGGTAATATAACAGATATCAGCTTTCAGGTCTCCGTCGAAATCCCCCACCGCCAGACTGCACTCCTTAAAGCTGCCTGAAGCATTGGCATTTTTCGGGCTGTATAAATCTGTAACGTCTTGTTTTTTTTCAAATGCGCCGCCTGTCTGGGATAAGTTTTCATACATGGAACGGTATCCGATGACATCCTTTTGACCATCACCGTCGAAATCCGCAATGGCGCAAATGGGTGTGCCGCAAAGCGGATTACGGTAGTCAATTGGCGTGTGATCAGGTTTAATAAGGTTAAACTCAAATTCGCCAAGGTTTTCATTCCATTCTTGCTCAAGAACAAACATATAGTATTGATAATCATAATGATTACCATTTCCTAAGTTTATTTTATGCCCCAGCCCGATAAACAGTATTTCATTGAGACCGTCAGCATCCAGGTCCCCGACCGCGCAGTTGCTTGAATTCAGCTCGCACCCAGGATGGTTGGCCCTTACGCAGATGTTACCGCTATGGAACTCGTCAAGGGTGAGCCCTCTGTAAATGTGATATGTCGCGGTTCTGTAGTGAACATCTTCAGTATATTTATTTTCAACAACGACAAACTCATCGGTACCGTTATTATCCAGGTCTCCGGCGCTGATTTTTAGAAAAATGGGTGATGTGTCTCCTGATGAAAAATGGATGGATTCCTGAAAATCATATCCCTTTAAGCTGTCACCCATCAGAAAAATCGATTCATAAAAGGCAATCAACGTCTCGCAATGGCCGTTGTTATCCACATCACCACACACCACGCTAAAGCCGTTCATGGAATCGTAAGCGGAATCATAATGCCGATTGATTGAATCCCATGTCATATAGGGCTCGACAGTTTTTACAGCGACAATCTCATAGGCGCCATGGTGATTCCTTTTAATCACCCATAACGCCAGTTCCAATTCGTAACCATTCACCGTGCTGTTTCTCAAGGTCGCCAGTAGGATTTCATCAATTCCATCGCCATCCACATCGCCTGATGCCATCGCTTTTCGTTGATTGAGCCAACCGTCATTCCCTGACATATTATCAGGCTTAAAGTCAGCGCCATCCCAGTCCAGCGCGGCATGCAACCATTGATTCCCATTTGTCCAACTGCTTGTGATACCCCGCCCGTGAGTACCGGCGATAAATATTTCGCTTAACTTGCGCAACTGGGTATTTTTTTTCAAGAAGGGGTTGTAGTCAACGGGAACCGGATCGCCCACCGGATTTTTTCGTTCTTCGATGTCGGTATCCACACCGAGGGCCTGTAACATGGCATTATGATCCTGATTCTGATCTTTATCATTGTCAGAATCAGATGAATTGCATCCCGATACCATTAGCAGACTTACAAAAATAATAAGAAACATTACAAGGCAAAAGCTGTTTTTAAAATTTCTTATTTGCATACCCGCCCCCTTATTTTTTAATTATCTATATGATTGCATTCTACCTTTTTTGGGGATTTTTTTTGAATCGAATTGCTTTAGATATGCAGTCATAAGTTAAAAGCTTTTTAAGCTCATTCTCTTCTGCAATTGGTTGTAACCTCTTTTCGTTGGCACCATTCGGAAAAGTATTCTGAAATAAGCAAAAAAAAAAGCCGGGCTACCATTCATAAATGGTAGTCCGGCTGTCTACTGGATCAAAATTATAAATAAGCCCAGAAAAAAAGACCCGTGACTTTCCGTCCCAATTTTACAATTGGTTTGGCTTTTTCATATTAATCAGGATGAATGAAATAAAACTGCATGTCAAAAGATTTTATTAAAATAAATGAGCTTGTGCCAAAACGTCAGTATTGCAGATACTATATGAAGCGAGCACTATCGATAACTTT
Source organism: Desulfobacteraceae bacterium (assembly GCA_014237465.1). Taxonomy (GTDB): domain Bacteria; phylum Desulfobacterota; class Desulfobacteria; order Desulfobacterales; family Desulfosalsimonadaceae; genus SURF-3. The sequence goes on from JABZFM010000005.1 coordinate 51,202, forward strand.
ACGTAACGCTTCTCTTTGCTTAGTTATCATTATCGACCATGTATGTTGGGTTGCTTTAAATTACATACCGGCAAGTGCCATCGTTTAGCAGCAACAAAGCAAACCATTCAGGAGTGCTTATCGCTCAAAAAATCATACGCCTCCTGAATTTCAACAAACTTTTTTTGGGCCAATTCCTGGAGCTCATCTCCCAGATGGGCAACCTTGTCCGGATGATACTGCTGTGCCGCCACCCGATAGGCGACCTGTATTTCTTCAGGCGACGCACCCGGCGTCACCCCCAGGATTTCATATGGGTCTTTGTAATCGTCCAGCCCTTTTGCGGTTTGGCTTTTATCAGATTTTTCCCTGCCGGACGATGTATCAGAACGATACCCGGATCTTTCACCACTGTTTTTAAAAAGCATCCGGCTTAACCCGGACATGAATCTGGCCATGAACCCGGGCAGTCTTCTGTAACGAAGATAATAAACAAGAAGCCCCACCAGAAAGGTATCGTCCAGCCAACCAAGAAAGGGAATTATGTCCGGCATGACATCGATGGGACTGATGATATATATCAGGAGCAGTATCAATACCAGTATAATCCAAAAAGGATTCATTCTTATTTATCCCTGAGCCATAATCGCCTAAAATTCATGATCTTAAAGTTGCCGTTAATCGAAGTGGATTTGATAAAAGATTCAGCGCCGAAACAATGGATGTGCAGACAATATCCGCTGACTGCAACGTTTCCGCCGACGCCCCTTCTTCCAGAATCACGGCAATGCCCAAGACCGATGATTTCAGCATCAGCTGATCGTTCCTGCCGTTTCCGATGCTCACCGTATTTTCAGCGCCAAGGGTCTGAACATATTCCAGTTTCCCAGCCTGCTGATCTTTTTCGGCAAGGATGCTTAACGTGCATTCAATGTCTTTAAGGCCCGATTTTGCCCTACCGAATGTATCGGCTGTCAGCACATGCAATGCCAGATGCTGCGAAAGCGCTGTTAATACTTCCCTGACACCTTCAATCAATATGCCGTCAATGGCGAGAGTCCCGTTATAATCCATCACCAGGTATTTCAAATCTAATTCACCGTAAGCTGGAATTGATATATCCATAACTTTCATCTCCAGTTAAAAAATTTCTTTTTCGCGATGCCTGCCTTAAATTTACAAAACAATACCGGCAAAAATCAATATGAAAATTTCCTGAATTAATGGGCGCAATAATTATACGGCGGGTTGTACTTATATTAACCGGGTTTGAAAATTTCTTGACAATTCGGCATGCAAAGGTTTAATGCTTAATTTTACGAGAATATACTCATAACCAAGCCCTTGATGTAAAAATCCCGTGAACAATAGATCCGAAAACAAGTTTAAAATTTGCATCTGCCCTTTTCATGGTTGTCAAAAAAATTTATTTCAAAATTATTTGCAATATTATAAATTTTTTAACAAACAAGAGATTAAAAAAACTCAATTCAATGAAAGGAAAAAAAAATGAAAAAAGTTGCAGTTATTGCATGCGGCGCGTACATGGATAACGGCTTTGGCTGCCCCGGTGAATGGCGTTGTTTGAAAGCAGCGGCCATGGGAGAAGGTTCTTTTGAAGAAGAATCTTCGGTACTGGCTTTTGTGAAATGCACCTGTCCGGGCCGGCCAACAGTGGCGAATCTGGGTATGGCCATAAAGGCATTAGAGGTGAAACCGGATGCCGTCTATTTAAGCTCATGCCTGGCCAATGCAAAGCCTGGTTGCCCGTATATCGAACCTGAAGAACTGGCAAAAAATATTGAAGATAAAACCGGCATCAAAGTCATCATAGGCACCCATGATTACAAATAACGATACCCTTCAGAACATGATTTTAATTTCAACGCCGGTGGTTATAAATATTGTCAACGCCTGATACCGATTCAAGGATCCTCTGCGCACTATTGGAAAAACAGCATGGGCGACCCTGATAATATTTTCATTTAATATTTTTTTAACCGGTTAAAAACCAAAAAAAACAAGGAAAACGGCATGCCTATTTATGAATATTTATGTCACGATTGCGGCAAAACCTGTGAAATTCTTTTTTCAAACTCCATGGATAAAATTCAATGTACCCATTGCGGCAGCGACAACGTTAAAAAACTTTTCTCTGCCCATTCGTCAATGTCCGGAAATGCCATGAACAGTTTTCCCGGTGCCGGTGATACCACATGCTGCGGTTCATCCCCCAGTGAAGCCTACGGATCGGGCCACTGCGCCGGTCCCGGAAGTTGTTGCGGAAAAGCCTGAAACGCGTACAAATTCAGAAAAAGTTACTGTATTTTGCAAAAATATAAGGATCTGACAAGAGTAGAAAAAAGATGAATGAAAAGGCACCTGCATAAAAACGTCCGGGCGGGTCGATAAAAACCGGCCCGCCCGAATGTGTCGCTTTTTATTTTTTATTATAAAAAGAAAGGGATAAAATATTAAATAGAGGCGTATCGTTCAACCTTTAAAATACGCCTAATGGCCGAAGAAAAGTCATTCTGGCTGGTTCTACCATCATCAGGTTATAAGCTTCGCCAACATTCTTTCCCAAAGCGGAAAACGGCAATGAAATAACGAAAACAACAGTCCCCGTCACCAAAGATACAAACTGCAGCGGCCGCGCCACAACTAAGTCAGCTGCCATGAGTTCAGCACTGTTTTCAATCGGATACTTTAAGCTTTTTGCAACGGCTGAAGATCCGAACGGAATTACCATTAAAGATACGGCCAGTAAAAGAATAATTATTTTTTTGCGTCCGGTCATGCTCGTCCTCCTTTAATTAAACCCGAGAATAATTTTTCATTCCAATTAACAAATAAGATACCATATTCTTTAGTAAAATAAACTGTTCAGCGATGCCTGTCAAGGAACAATCGTAACGCATTCTAAAAATAATTTAAGTTTAATGAACCTGTGGAATTTAAGCCCTTGAAACCCCGGATCATAATTTGTAGTCATATTATGATCCGGGATCGGGTCTCAGAGGGTTAAAAAGTATCCGCCGCGGTTATCTTCACGAAACAGAATTCTTCAACTATTTGATTCTAATAATATTTAATGTCTTAACGGACTATATCGTTTTACTGAATCGGGCTTTCTTTGTCGGGCAACACACTGACCGGAACGCCTTCATAGGGTGTTCTTCTTTTTGACTTTAATGATTTCGGATCCCGCATGGTCTTTAATATTTCGATACTGTCTTTCATTCCTTTATAATACCTGGCCATTTCCATGGCCATACCGGCCATATACGCCATTGCCTGAACAAAATTCACATCATCTAATGTAAATTCCCAGGATTCTGCCGTATACACTCTCAATGCACCGATAGTATAGCCGCCGGCCACGATGGGAACGGAAAGCATGGATGAGATCCCTTCTTTTACGGCTTCTTCCGAATATTGAAGTCTCGGGTCATCTTTGACATCGTAGATCGCAATCGGACCTTCCTGCAGAGACTGGGCAATGGATTTCAAGGCACTCACCGGCCCCTTGTTGATATATTCTTCACTCAATCCGAATGAAGCGGCCACTTCAAGTTCATTGGTACTTTTATTGATCAAAAATACGGTGCAGCCTTTAACATCCAGAGCGGTCTTAATACTGTCCACCGTCATCAGTACCACTTCCTGAGGATCCTTGGAATGCGAAATGGCTTTGGTCACTTTCAGCAGGGTTTCATAATTCAGAAGCTGTTTTTTCATGATGCCTCCTTCACAGGTTGTTGAATTAAATATTGAAGAGATTAGGTTAATTTAACAGCCTCGCCAGCTTCCGGGAGGTCCATTGCGTCTTTTCCCGGAAGCGAATCAAGATACATTTGAGGTTCATGGAGTTACTCCTTTGATCACGATAAAGATTTAAACAAAATATCTGATTTTGATATACCCGCCACAGCAGAGATAAAAATAAAAACCGAATCTACCAATGACCAATAAACTTAAATCTGAATAAAAAGAATCCACTTGTGAGACACATCGGTTATGTGCAAACCAGAATGGAATTTGCGAAAGAAATTATATGTCATTCGGAAGAAGAATCGCTTGAATTTGCGGAAGAGAATGAAATCAATTTGAGTTAAATAAATCATATCAAATTAAATTAAAAGAATCAACGACAACCTTGGTCAGGCTTCCTTTTTTGGGAAAAGTCCCTTAAACGGATTTCAAAAAGCCGGAAAGAGGAATAACTATTTTCATTTTATAGCGTAATTATTTATCAATCGACCATTTCAGCTGGAATTCGACTTCTTCGTTCAGTCCTTCACGCTCATGTTCAATATTGATGACAGCGTTGGGAGGAATGGAAATTCTTTCGCCATCCACCTGAATGCGAAACCGTTTTCCCTGTTCCAGGCTATCGGCCAGCCGCCGAAGTTTATCAACAAATGATTTGATGGGATATGATTTTTCAATGTCTCGTTCCGATTTTTTTTTGCGTGGGGGCAATGTAAAATCCTCCTGTTCCTATAATCAGTTATCAATTAAACAGACCTTTCAGTTGACTGCCCAGTGATTTTATTTCTTTTTGCACACCTTCAAGCTCATCTTCGAGTCCTTTGATCTCATTTTTCAATACACCGAAAACATCCGGTGAAATGATTTGTCCGTACAATTCATTTAATACAATCAGTAATGCCTGGGCCATATCAACACCGTTTTGTTTCTGCCCGATATTTTTCAAGTGAACTTCAGAAATCATTGTTGTAGAGATATCCCCGCCGGCGATTGCAGCCGCTGTTATGACCTTAATATCCTTTAAAATCAAATCCCGGATCACGACTTTTTTGCCGTCTTTTTTATCCGCTTTATCTTTTTCGCCCGTGCTTTCAGGTTCTTTCGGTTTTTTCAAATTATCAATAATTGATCTGAAATTATCCGCTGTCCCTTTGATTTCATATGTAATCTCAGGTTGAAGCACCACTATCCGATCAATGATAACCGTATCTTTTGTCAGGGTGGTTTCATCGACATCCACCAGCACTGAGCCGACGGTTATCGCATTTGGAGAAGAAAATCCTTTCGGGTTCCCCAGAACAAAATTCTCAAGCCTGACCTGTGCCTTAAAAATAGAAACATCCGCCTTGTCCAGCCGCATTTCGGTTTTAGTGATGTCCGGACCATAAGTATTTATCGCGGTTTTAACAACAGAGCCAAGATTGAATATGACGACCAGCAGAGCAATAACCACAAGCAGTATGACGCAAAGCACACTGATCAGCCATTTTTTCATGTCAAATAATCCTTATATCAATCATCAATGACCGTATTGGTTATGAGCCATCATTTTTTTAACCGAGTATCGGAAACAATCGAAATATGTTTATTCAGCTTTCTGAAAAAGATCCGTGCTGATATACCGTTCCCCGGTACTCGGCAGTATGACCACAATATTTTTATTTTCTGTTTCCGGTCTTTTCCCAACCTTTAAGGCGGCTGCCACGGCCGCACCAGAGGAAATACCGCACAGCAGACCCTCTTTTTTAGCCAGCATCCGTGCGGTCTCAAATGCTTCATCGTTTGTTACGGTTACCACTTCATCAATGGCCGATCGATCCAGTACATCCGGAACAAAGCCGGCCCCGATGCCCTGAATTTTATGAGGCCCCGACTTGCCGCCGGATAAAACCGGAGAATCCGCCGGTTCCACTGCAATTGCTTTAAAAGATGTTTTTCGTTCCTTTATTACCTGCGAAACACCGGTAATCGTTCCCCCGGTCCCAACACCGGAAATAAATATATCCACCCGACCTTCTGTGTCGCGCCAGATTTCCTCTGCCGTGGTTATTCTGTGAACGGCCGGGTTGGCAGGATTTTTAAACTGATCGGGCATAAACGCATTCCGTCTTGCCGTAACAATTTCCTCAGCCTTTGCAATAGCCCCTTTCACGCCATCCACTCCCGGAGTCAATATGAGTTCCGCTCCAAAATGAACGAGTAATTTCCGCCGCTCCATGCTCATGGTTTCCGGCATGGTCAGGCACAACCGATACCCTTTTACCGCGCACACAAAAGCCAATGCAATCCCTGTGTTGCCACTGGTGGGTTCCACAACAACAGATTCCGGACCAATTTTTCCGTCTTTTTCTGCCGCTTCAATCATCGACGCGGCAATTCGGTCCTTCACACTGCCCAATGGGTTAAAATATTCCAGTTTTGCAAAGATGTTCGCCTTCAATCCCTCTCCCAGGCGATTCAAACGAACCATTGGGGTTGAGCCAATGGTATACTGTATATTGTTATAAAATTTCATGATGCGTCCCCTTTCAAGTTTAAAATAACCGCCACTGGAAAAACAGGTACCAATCAAAAACAATTAACGGGGGGAGTAAAAAAAATTATCTTACCTGAATTTTACAGGTCTTAATTTTTTTTCCGATAAATCAGATGGGGCGACTCAATCAGCACCTGGGTATCCGGCGGGAGCGATTCTGTGATCCAGACATTTCCGCCGATCACCGAGCGGGCCCCGATCACCGTGTTCCCGCCGAGTATGGTGGCGCCGGAATAAATAATCACCTCATCTTCAATGGTCGGGTGACGTTTCCGGCCTTTCATTTCTTCGATCTTTCCTTTCGGCACTGATAAAGCGCCGATGGTCACCCCCTGATAAATTCTTACGTTTTTACCGATTTCCGCGGTTTCGCCAATCACCACACCGGTCCCGTGATCAATGACAAACCGCTCATCAATTTCCGCACCCGGATGAATATCAATCCCGGTTTCCCCATGCACATACTCGGACATCATCCGTGGAAGCAAAGGCACCCCCAGATGATATAACAAATGGGCAATTCGATATACGGTTACAGCAAACACACCGGGATAACTGAATATAATTTCATCATAGCTTTTCGCTGCAGGGTCTCCCTCGGAAACAGCCAGGATATCCGTGGCCAGCTTGCGCTGAAGTTCCGGAATGGATTCCAGTAATGCCAGCGCGTTTTCATATCCCCGTTCCGTGCACTCTGTGCATTCCAGATTAAATTTAAAGCAGTCATGACGAATACTGCTTGAAATCTGCTCAGACAGCATATCAAACAGCTCGGCGACTGTTTGTCCGACATAATACCGCAGATTGACCGGATCAATCTTTTCATCGTTAAAATATCCCGGGAACAGCACCGCCCGCAGTTTATGCAGAATTTCAATGACCGCTGTTTTGGACGGGAGCTGTTCATAATCGATATGGGTATTGCATTTATCATCATTGCATTCATCGATAATCCGGTCCACAATCGCATGCAAACGCGCCCGATGTTTTGTGTAAGAAAAGGACTCGGTTCTACACGACATTTCATTATATTCTGTTTGATCATCCATGCGTATTCTCTCCAGTGATGAAAAATTTCACTGATAATTATTTTATCAATTTTATATAGAAAAGCCAATTATTACTGCAGATTGCAGGCCCCCTCTTTCCAGAAAGGAGACATTTTGCGCAGACGATCTATGATCTGCGGCAGATTTTCAACAACAAACTCCACTTCTTTTTCGGTATTATACGTACTTAAGCTGAACCGGATGGATCCATGGGCCGCGGTAAACGGAACCCCCATGGCACGCATCACATGGGACGGTTCCAGGGAACCGGAAGTACATGCGGAACCCGAAGATGCACAGATCCCGAGCTGGTCCATCATTAAAAGAATGGCCTCCCCTTCTATGTACTCGAAGCTGATATTGGATGTATTCGGCAACCTTTCATCTTTCTTCCCGTTTAACAGGGCCTTCGGAATATTTTGCAGCAGGCCGCTTTCCAACCGGTCCCGCATGGCCCGAACACGGGAATTCATCTCTTCAAGATGATTGTTTGCCAGCTCACCGGCACGTCCCAGGCCTATTATTGACGCGACATTTTCCGTTCCACCGCGCCGGTTTTTTTCCTGATGGCCCCCGATCATAAAAGGAGAAAACTTGGTTCCCTTTTTTACATATAACGCACCGATGCCCTTGGGTGCATGAATCTTATGCCCGGAAATCGACAGCATATCCAGTCCGGTCTGTTTCACATCCACCGGTAATTTCCCGACTGCCTGAACCGCGTCTGAATGAAATACGATCCCCTTGTTCCTGAGCTTTTCCGCGATTTCGTTAATAGGGAAAATAACGCCGCTTTCATTATTCGCCCACATAACACTGACGATGGCTGTATCTTCTGAAAGGTGACTGTACAGGTAGCCCAGGTCCAGAACCCCCTCTTTGTCAACCGGCACCCAGGTAACCCGGTACCCGTTTTTGGCGAGATATTCATACATATTTTTAATCGCCGGATGCTCCACCCGGGTGGTAATAATATGCTTTTTTTCCGGATTTGACCGGATTGCGGCATTGATTGCCGTGCTGTCACTTTCCGTACCGCAACTGGTAAATATAATTTCACCCGGATCCGCATTGATCAGGGCAGCGACTTTTTCCCTGGCAGCGGCAATTTCACGCCCCACTGAACCGCCAAAAGAATGCATGCTCGATGCATTTCCATAAAAATCTTTTAAATACGGCAGCATGGCATCCAGAACTTCCGGAGCAACTCTTGTAGTGGCATTATTGTCCATGTAAATAATATCCATTTATTTTACCTCCTCGACAATAAGGTCCGGCGTCACCATTTCCTGAAGCCTGATTTCAACATAATTTTTCAACGTCAACTGGGATGCTTTACATGTTGCACAGGTGCCGATGAGCTTGACCAGCACCCGGTTGCCGTCTACATCGATCAGCTCGATATTACCCCCGTCCTTTTGAAGCGCCGGCTTAATCTCACGTTCCAGGGTTTCTTCGATCAGCCGGATTTTCTGGATATTGGTTAATTCTTTTTTGATCGGAACCGCATCCGCGCCCCTGTTGTTTATGTCATCAATGATCTTTTGAATATTTTCATGACAGTTCTCACATCCGCCGCCGGCTTTCACGTAGTTGGTCACTTCTTCGATGGTTTTTAAGTGGTTTTCAGTAACCGCCCGTTCAATATCTTTATCCGTCACCCCGAAACATTCACAGACAATATTACCATCAATCACCTTTTCATCTTCGCCGCGGTAACAGTAAATCGCCTTTTCCAGCGCGTCACGGCCCAGAACAGAACAGTGCATCTTTTCATTGGGCAGGCCCCCGAGATAATCCGCAATATCATCATTGGTTATTTTCTCAGCCTCTTCCACGGTTTTTCCAATCAACATTTCAGTCATCGCGGATGAAGACGCAATCGCACTGGCACAACCAAAGGTTTGAAATTTGGCTTCCTTGATTCTTTTATTTTCATCCAGCTTAAATGACAGTTTCAGCGCATCACCGCACGCCATGGATCCGACTTCCCCGACACCATCCGGATTTTCAACCTCTCCAACGTTTCTGGGGTTTATAAAGTGTTCTTTGACTTTATCTGTATATTCCCACATGACATGCTCCTATAATTCAGGTTAATTTCAATTCGGTTAGTTAATTTGAGTTTGTCCTATAATATTCTCATTATTTTTTAAAATTCAATCTTTTAGCAAAAAAAGAATTGGAATTCGGCGTATGGGAGTATGCTCATTGCTTGATATTTATAAATGACATTACCCGCATTTTATATTATGGTGATATCACCACATCAAAAAATATTCGTTTATTCATTCAACCGCCCCATTTTAAAAAAGGAGACCCCTGATGAATGACGCATCTTACGAAAAACTGGCAAAAGTTTTAGATACACTGCCCAATGGATTCCCGGCAACGGAAGACGGGATAGAAATCAAGTTGTTAAAGCGGATATTTGATCCGGATGATGCCGAACTGTTCTGTGATTTGAAATTAACGTTTGAAACAGCCGATCAGATTGCGCAGCGAACCGGACGCCCTTTAGAAGGACTAGATGAACGATTGACCGTAATGATGGAAAAAGGCCAGCTTTTCGGGGTTGATATGGGCGGTATCAAAGTTTATAAAATGATGCCCTGGGCCTTTGGCATTTATGAATTCCAGCTGCCGCACATGGACCGGGAACTGGCCGAAATGTGTGAGGAATACGGTAAAACGTATGGCGAACAGTTTTTTTCCAACCAGCCCCAGCTCATGCAGGTAATCCCCATCGAGTCTGAAATTGAAGACCAGCGGGAAGCCCTGCCATATGAAAAAGTGTCCAATATCATTGAAAACAGCCAATCGTTCATGTATTTTGACTGTATTTGTAAAAAAGAGAAAAAACTGGTCGAGGAACCATGCGATAAGCCCATCCAGGTCTGTACGGCATACGCTCCCATTCCCGGCGTTTTTGACAACCATCCATACGGCACAACCATGACCCGGCAAGAGGCGTATGAGTTGCTGAAAAAAACGGAAGAAGCCGGGTTGGTCCATCTGACCTGGAATGTAAAAAACGGCCACTTTTTTATCTGCAATTGCTGCGGCTGCTGCTGTGGAGTATTAAGAGGAATCAACGACCTGGGCATTGATGCGTCAAAAGTGGTCAATTCCTATTATTTTGCTCAAATAGATCCGGACGAGTGTGTTGCCTGCGGCACCTGCGCGGATGAGCGATGCCAGGTGAACGCCATTGAAGAAGGAGATGACGCGTATCATGTAATTGTTGAAAAATGCATTGGATGTGGTCTGTGCGTCACCACCTGCCCCAGTGAAGCCATCGAAATGGTGCGCAAACCGGAAGACCAGATCGAAGCACCGCCGGAAGATGAAATGGACTGGTATGCGGTTCGCGGAAAAATGCGGGGGGTCGATTTCAGCGATTTTAATTAGGAGGCATCAATTTTAAAACGTTCTAATTGATGGCAAAATCCAGAAATAGCTGTACTTTGACTTTTTACGAATCCATCAAAATTCATTGTAAAATAACTTTATTTTGCCAGCGCATTTCGCAAAACCAAAACGCCTGTAGCCATATGATCATGAGGGTTTTTATTCCCATATTTGTACTGCTGTTCATCATCCCGGTATGGGCCGCTGGTTCGGAAATAAATGCGGCTGTTTTTGCTGAATCAGCAGACCCGGAAACACCCCGCCCCAAAGCTGAAATCCGACCGGCAGAGGGAGTCAATATGGATGAATACCAGACACTGAACGCTATGTTAGTGAGGTCTGGCCGCAACTCCGTCGGCGGTACAACGCTGCGGATAACCAGGACGAAAAAGCGCACGCTTTTTGGATCAGAGTCGATCCGCTTATATTCTTCTCAAGGTATTTCGTGTCCGAAAAAAACATTAATTTGCGAATACATCCTGACGAATTTTTTCATTCGTTCAAGGCTTTGCTGAGCTTCATGTAAATCATAGCTGCCAAACCCGGGGCCCACACCCATATCAAAGCCTAATTTAATATCACAGGCATCACCGGTTAATAAAACCACACTTTCTTTTCCATTAACTAAAAAGCTAACATGCCCTTTTCTATGCCCAGGCGTATGAACAGCCCAAAAAGAACCATCGCCAAAAATATCTGCGCAGCGACCCAGTGGTGGGAGATTTCGAGCAGAATCAAAATCTATCTCATATAAAGTCTCAACGCCTGCGAAATTATCCTGATAAAACAAAGGTCCGAAGCTATAATTTGGTTCATCTTTGCCGACCACCAGACGAATGTCTTTGGGAAGATGCTGCATGCCGGAAATATGATCCATGTGCAAGTGTGTAAAAAAGACCCCTTTTAAATCAATACCTTTTTCTTTTATCTGTGTTCCAATATCCTGCCCCTTTTTCTGATAACTCTTAAGCGGCCAGAATAATTTACGCAAAAGGCCACGAATATTTCCATGTGGATTTTCCTGAAAAGATTGATCTAATCCAGCATCAACAAGATAATCCCCGTGGATTGAATGGCGTATCAAGTAACAGTAAACAGGTACGGTTATTTTTTCTTTTTTCAATCCCTTCGCATTTGGATGTTTCATATTTAAAAAAAACATGTTTGATATATGAAGATGTCCTGTCTCAATTACTTCAATTGTAACATCCTGGGGATCCGATAAAATTTTATCCCAACTATTCATAGACTGAGCTGGTAATGGGAATGTTCTTCTTTTAGGCGTATGCATTATAAATCCACCTCTCTTACTTGAATTAAGGGATATAATACCACTCACAGGACTCATATGCGACATTTTTGCTTGATATTACATTTTCAATTGGGTCATTTCAAGCGCGATTAAGCCATAATTACAATTCGATTTCTAAGATAGTTCCTGTTTTGTATTTTTAAAACGAAATTAGAATGGATATGTTATTTAAATTATCGAATTATTAACATAAATTGTTTCTAATAACAATAGTATAAATTAGAATTTGAATAGGATGGGTGACGGCCACTGCCACATCTGTGATCTTTACATTTTAAAAAAAGATTTTATATTATTGTTATAAGCCTTTTTAAATGGGAAACCTTTGCCCAGGAGGGAAAACCATGCCGACTTATGAATTTAATTGTGAAAAATGCCAAAAAAATTTCACTCTTAAAATGAAAATCGCAGAATATGAAAAGAAAAAATTCACCTGCCCGGAATGTAACAGCAATAAGGTCAAAAAGAAACTGACCGCTTTTCAGACCAAAACTTCCAGAAAAAGCTAAGTCCTGCTTCTAACAATTTTATTGGTTCATTTTCTTTGATGGCTTCTTAACAAGTCTAATGTCTATTTTAGCTTTTGGGTTGCACTGCATTCTTCGTCTACATTTTTCCGCTGGGGGAGCAGGATGGCTACGCCCCATTCCTCAAAATTTGTGCGATAAAATAAGAATGGTGGAGCTTTTTTCTGTCCATCCGACTCTGACTTCGCTGGGGCCGACTCTTCTTGGGAATGATGGCGGGGTCAGTTTAATTGCCGGTTTAATCGCTGTGCTTGATCCATTTAATTCATAACGGACATACATTACAACCGGATATTAAAAGATCAAAATCAATTCACCACCCACAGCGCCACATTTTCCATTTTCTTCAACATTTTCTGGCTGTATCGGCCGGAAATGACTTCCTCAACAAACGGCACGAAGGCCCTTCTGCCGACAATAATGGAACCGAACTGTTTTGCCTGGGTCAATTCAAGAGTGGATGACACCGGGTTGGCGCCGCTTACCACCAGGTCCGTTATTTTACTGGAAAGGATCCCCGAATCAATCAGGCATTCTTTCATACTGCCGATTGAGGGGCAAATGCACTCCACATCACGCAGCGGGCAATCGTGTTCAGTCGAATTATATTCAAAATCATCCGCGCTTTCGATTTTTTTTGCCGCACAGCGTGCCACATGACAAATAGCGATGCTGAAGTTTTGTATATCCAGCAATGCACCGATACTGTATATGCTTTTAAAGGCTTCTTCCCGCCGGTCAACGCTTAACAGCAGCTTATCCGTTCCCGGTGCCCCGTCCACGATAATCAGCGGGATAAGATTCATTTTACCCGCCAGCTTAATAGCCAGACTGCCGATAAATTTGTCCTTTAAACGACTCTTTCCGGTCTTGCCCACAACCACCGCATCATATTCATCCCGGGCTTCTCTTATAATTTCATCTAAAACCCGGTCTTCCTTTTTCTTGATTTTAACGCTCACAGCTGATTCCGGATAATCCAAATCCAGTATCCGGTCAACCGCCTTGTCCATGAACTGGTTCATGACCTTATGGTCGGCTGCCATCCATTTATCAATATTTTTCATTTGTGCATCATACAATGGATTTCCGGATATACTTTTACCCAGGTCCGGATTTTGGGCGTCCACATGAAACAACACCATTTCCGAGCGATCATTCGGGAACATTTTCGCAGCATACACGGCCGCATGAAGGGCCTGCTCAGAACCATCCACAGGAATCAATATTTTCAGTTTTTGTTTAACCATGAGATTACCCCTTAATTGCTATGTTGATTCACGTCTATGAATCCCAAATCCAAATCGAATTCCATGTCACGCACGGATTTAAATCATCAAAAAAACCCGTGCGATCCTGCAGCTCAAATTTTCGCTGTTTCCAGATGAAAGCCCACTTATTGTTTCTATGTTGACACCTGATACTATCTCACTTTTTATGAGACGACTCAAGAACATTCGTCTGGTATTTGCCCACCTGTTAACCTCACCACAAGCATTTCTGTTTAATTTAAATTGAAATTCATATCAGATATTGAATTTTTTATTCGATGATGACTCTGAAAATAAAATACACTTGGGGGTTATTTAGACAAAAAAATCCCCGCAGCAGTCTGCAGGGAGATTCCAGATTAAGGTTTCAAAGGGTTTTTTTATTTTAAACCGGCATCGAGGATTTTGAACACTTACCGATAAGCTGCTGTAAATTAATTGGCAGATTATTGATCATGAAAATCAAATAGGCGGCGCAATGGTAACCAGTACCCGCAGGTCTGTTTCCGCATGGATGCCGTGGGGTTCGCTGATATCCGATATCAGAACATCGCCGGGTGTTGCCGGAATTCGGGCATTGTCTTTTCCGAGAAATTCCCCGGTTCCGGAAAGGATGGTGATGCTCAGCTGTCCTTCAATATCATGGGAATGAATGGGCAGTTCCTGGCCGGCCTTGAAATTAAAATTAATCACTTTAAAATACGGCGATTCATGCACAATCAGTCTTTTAAACTGTTTTTCGTTAAAATCATTTTCTTCAAATACGGCTATTTTTTTCAGCATTTCAGCACCTCTATGGTCATAATATCAAAAAAATATTCAACACTATCCAATCATACCGGTTGTTGTTAAGGGTGCCGGGGCCGACAGTTTGCCGACCCCGGCGGGAGGGTGAATCAAATAAATAAGATTATCCCAGTATCGCCTTTAAATCTTCATCCGGCGTACTAATCGGCATAATATTAAACTTTTCCACCAGAATATTCAGCACATTCGGGGTAATAAACGCCGGCAGGCTGGGCCCCAGACGGATATCTTTAATACCGAGATACAGCAGGGTCAGCAGGATTGACACGGCTTTTTGTTCATACCAGGAAATTATCATAGAAAGCGGCAGGTCATTGACACCGCACTCAAAGGCATCTGCCAGGGCCACGGCGATCTGGATGGCGGAGTAGGCGTCATTGCACTGCCCAACATCCAGAAGTCTCGGAATACCGCCGATATCGCCCAGTTTTTTGTCAAAGAACCGGAACTTGCCGCAGGCCAGGGTCAGCACCACACAGTCTTCAGGGACTTTTTCGACAAATTCCGTATAATAATTTCTACCTGGTTTGGCCCCGTCACATCCGGCTACCAGGAAAAAGTGACGAAGATCCTTGTTTTTAACCGCTTCAATGATCTTACCTGCAACCCCCAGAACAGCGTTTCGAGCAAACCCGACCATGACTGATCCTTTGTCGGTATCTTCCGCAAATCCCGGTAATGCCAGGGCCCTTTCGATAACCGGCGTAAAATCTTTGTCCGCGAGATGGGTCACACCCGGCCACCCCACCAATCCGGTGGTAAAAATATTTTCATTATAGTCGTCTTTCGGCTTTTGGATGCAGTTGGTGGTCATCAAAATCGAACCCGGGAACTCGGCAAATTCTTTTTTCTGATTCTGCCAGGCTGTTCCATAGTGACCGTAGAAATGAGAATATTTCTTCAGCTCCGGGTATCCGTGACACGGCAGCATCTCACCGTGGGTATAGACATTAATTCCTTTGCCTTCACTCTGTTTTAATATATCTTCCAGATCCTTTAAATCATGCCCGGATACCAGGATGGCTTTTCCGGCTTTTGCGCCCAAAGGCACTTGAGTCGGTACCGGATGACCATAGGTGCCGGTATTGGCAGCATCCAGTAATTCCATGGCCCACAGATTGGCCTCGCCGCATTTTAAGACCAGGCCAAGGAGTTCATCAGCGGTCTTGTCTTTATCCAGGGTAGCGACCAGGCCTTCATAAATGTAATCATAGACACGGTCATCTTCCCGGCCTAAAATCGCCGCATGGTCCGCATACGCAGCCACGCCCTTGATGCCGTATACAATTATTTCCTGCAAGGAAAGAATATCCGGATTAATATCAGAATCTGAATGAACACCGACTTTTTCTCCCTCGGCAACTAGTGCGTCTTTGGTTCCTGCCGGTACAAAAGTCACCGGCCCGCCTGTAAAATCCGTCCACCCCCCGGCAACGCCCACTTTTTGTTTTAAATCATCCCGAAACGCAACGGTCTGACGAATCAGTTCAACAAACCGGTCCGCATCAAAATCCACATTGGTCAGCGTGGAAAACGTCGCCTCACAGGTAAACCGGTCAATGGCATTATCTTTTACACCGACTTTCCGGCCCTCAAGCGCTACCTGGGACAATCCCTTGACCGCGTAAAGCAACAGGTCCTGAAGCGCCGCGACATCCGGCTGTTTGCCGCATACGCCGCTGACTGTACATCCTTCACCCTTTGCCGTTTGTTCACATTGATAACAAAACATATGATGTCTCCTTTTTTTAATATTAATAAAGCTTACTTTTCCTCGTTTTTATTTGGACACTATGCCTGATTAGATTTTGTTTCCTTGACTTAGGTCAATCGCATCATTTTTTTTGAAAAAAATAAAACCCCCCGCATTATCAAAGGATAAGACAGGGGGTATAGTGCTTTAAGCGATGTAAAACGAGATTATTTTTTTTCGCCGAATATCTCCGCGGGTTTGGTGGTATCTCCCGTGGCATTGGGATAATCCGGGGCCTTGTAAGCCTTTTTGTTATGTTCGATAAGTTCACGGCCTTCTTTCATAAAGCCGTTATACCGCTTCTTGCATTCATAAAAACCATGCCACCAGGCATAATCCGGGGCCATCATGGCGGTTCCCATCCGAGCCCGGCGCCCTTCATGATGCCAGAGCTCATAATATTCAACTTCCAGCGGTTCATCAAAAAACCGGCTTTTGTCCAGAAGCCCTTTTGAATATAAATCATCCAGCATTTGCTTGGCAGGTGCAAAATAAATTGTATTGTATTCCTCAACCACCTGGTCTGTTTTCCGGTAATGGTCATCCACCCATTTTTTACCATGACACTGTTTGCAGACCTCTTTCATTTTATCTCTTTCCAGTTCCCAGTTCGTTTGCGCCGGAAACGGTTTGAAATCCGAGGGACGGACCGTCAGGGGCGCCTGAAGTTCCCAGGAAAGCCGTTCGGTGACATCATGGGATGTCTTCACCATTCCGGTCCCGGACATGTGGCAGGAAGCGCAGGTGGGACCCCGAAAATCAACCCCGGCCGACCAGGTGCCCGGCGCGGCATTCCAGTTGTACTCATCCCCGAATGCCGAGTAAATAGCTCCGTGTTTGGACTCCATGAAAATCTCGATCTGGGGATGGTCCGGACCAAGATGACACTGGCCGCAGGCTTCCGGTTTTCTAGCTTCCATGACGGAAAAACGATGACGGGTATGACAACTGGAGCAGCTTCCCAGGCTGCCGTCCAAATTCACCCGCCCCACCCCCACATTGGGCCACGAATCGGAAGTCAGCTCTCCATCCTTGGTCTTCAGTACGGTGCCATGACAATAATAACAGCCGGCATTTCTTTCCGTATCACTGTTCATGCCCTTGTTGAGCCAGGGATCGATCTTCCAGATAATTTCAATGGTGTTGGCATGCTTGCTTATGGAATACTGTTTGGCTTCATCCGGATGGCACCGGGAACAGTCTTTAGGGGTTACCACGCCGGTCACCGGGACTTTATATTCCGGCCGCCCGTATTTTGAATCCGACTTTTCATACTGCTTGTAATGCGATTTGCTGACATCCGGATCAAATTCTTCGGCCAGATGACAGTCTATACACGTAATGTTGGCATTGGCATGCCGGCTGTTGGCCCAGTCCGCGAATATACCGGGATGCTCCTGTTTATGGCACTGGATACAGGCAATCCCCGCTTCCGGAATGCTCCGTTCAATCCGGAATTCCTTTTCCTTGGCCATGGTCTCCTGGGTTTCACAAGATCCCGAACCTGTCATAACAAAACTGAAAATAACTGCCAACCATACCACCAGCATAAATTTCTTCATGCCCTGCCTCCCTTTTTTAATATGTTTGGTATTGCTTATAGTTGTATATCGGAGTTTTATTGTGGACCAGGTCCCGGTGACAATCGACGCATTTTTTTTCCATGCCCGGCTGTGGATATAAGACGGTTCTGTGCGCCAGCATGGCCCCGCGCTTGTTTGGAATATGCAACAGGTTCCGGTGACATTTCAAGCACTGATAGTTCTTAAATGACGCGTATGCCTTTTCCCTTTGCACCGAATTGTCATACGCGTCCATTGTAAAATGGGCGACAACATCCTTAACGCCGTGCAAGGTTTTCATGTAGAAGAAATTGACCGTATCATGAGGGGCCGGCAGATGGCAGTCCATGCAGTCCGCCACAAATCCCTGGGCGTTATTCACATGGGTGGATGTTTTCCAGGAGTTGTAGGCAAACTGAATTTCATGACACGATGCGCAGAACTCAGGCGTCGATGTCCGGACCATGGTATAATAGGTCATGCTGAAAACGGGGAACCCCAGAAAAATGCCGAGAATGACCAGAAAAAATGCTTTCATTGGCCGTTTCATACAAATTAATCCTCATACATATGGGGAAAGGTTAAAACACCGTGCTTCGATGGTTGCTTTGCGAGTAATTTTATCTTGAATGGGTAGAGCTAATTTAAATAGGAATATTCTAAGTTTGCATAATATTGCATAAGAAAGCTTAAGTCAAATGATTCGTTTTTACCCAAATCCACCGCCTAATTTTAAAATCGTTTCATTTTATATCCCACGAGGGCTTTTTTAAAAAAATTCAGTTTTGGGGGCAACCATTTTCTTTGGGTGGCCTGTAAATATTTCAACAAATCAAATTTCAAGCGCAACTGGATGATTTATAATTTTAGCTACCTTAAACAGCCAAAAAAATATTCCCCGCCTACCCTTAATGGTGGCGGGGAATACATAGTGTTTTTTAAACCATCTGGTTGTTTTTCTGTCTTAAAATCCAGAAAGAAGAACCGGCCATAAGCAGTAAAAGAATCATCATGCCATATTCGTTGATTGTCGGAATAGAAGCAGGTGTTAATCCGGGATCTCCCCCATTATATAAATATGTTACCTGGGAGGGCGCAAGGACTCCGCTATAAATGCGTATCCGGTCCACCGCACCAGGAGACTCTTCACCCGTAGTTGTTGTATCATCTGCAAAAAAGCGAATAATATTGTTTGCCGCATCAAAAACTGCGACATCAGCACTGTCATCTGTAAAAACTATTTGCTGGACACCGTTTACATACCCCACAACCTGTTGCGTGTCGGCATCCCGCGTTAAAACTACATGTACTGTCGCTCCATTATTAATAACGCCGGCAGATCCTTCATCTTCATCATAAAAATTAAGGGCGGTATTATGATTATATAGGCCGTCGTCCGAAGTTAGATCCTTATAATCAATAAATTTGACATATCCGCTGGTATCACTAATGTAAAAAAGCATCTCAATTGAATACTCAGTCGAATTTACCCCATTGCTCAGGCTCAAACCATCATCAGTTCCAAAAACATATTCTGCAGCAGTCAGTGAACCGCCGGGTCCGGTTGGTACCATGGCCGGACCGCCCAAAGTATCTGCATAGGATGAATTAAATTCATAAATATGAATTACCGAGGCAGGTGCAGCGAATACACAGGTAGGAACAGCACAAAAGATCAATGCAACGAAAAATAAAAATAATGGAAATTGAAGTCTGACTTTCATTCTTTTCTCCTTTAAAAAAGTGGATTGCTGATAATTTGCTGTGATTTAAGTAATTAAACAAGCATAAGATATAAAAAATATCAACTATAAATAAAATTTTACCTTATAATTTAATAAATTATCCGGCCACACAGTCAGTCGTTTTGTATTCTGGCAAATTTAAATAAATGAAAGAACGTCAAAATTACCCAAACAAAACTCTGACCGGTTTTATCACAGCGGCGGGAAATCGAGTAAAAGAGAATTGACCGCGGCTTCAATGCGATTTATGCGATCCTGTTCGGACAAACCCGGCAGAATCTGCGCACCCACCGAACCCCGCCAGCGAGGACAAAAATCCTGGGCACAGACAATATCAACCAGCAGCGAACCCTGCGGGTAAACCTTGGGGGTATTCGTGCCCGGCCACCAGCGGTCCGGACTTTTCGGACGACTGTAGGCTTCATTGATGTCCTGATCATCATCACGGTTATCAATGACCAGGTGGTAAGAAACATAAAAATGAACATCACCTGATTCTTTCAGAGAAAACCCTCTGGCATGAAACTCCTTTTTCAGAGCCCCCTGAATAATTTTATCCAGCTGCTGCGAATCCATCATCGGGTTTTCCGGAATCGGCTGTCTTTTTGAATACCATGCATACACCCCTGAAACCGGATAATCCACAGAATTATCATACACAACGGTCTTAACAAAATTCATCATTTGAGCACTTTGATCCGACGTAGTTGCACACCCGGAAATAAGGATTAAGAACAGCATCAGGAAAAACATTGTCCGCATTTTCATAACAAGCTCCATTTTTACATCATTTTTATTTCATCATCCATATTTGTTTCTGTCACTTTTCCACTTACTTGATTAAAATTTTCTTCAGATTTTCCCAGGTTGCCTTCGAATACCAGATATCAACAAACTCTTTGATCGCGTCTTCTTCTTTTTTTTCAAATTCTTTTGCAATCGGTTTTCGCAAGAGTAATTTGATGCTTGTAAACGCAGCGGAAGATTTTTCCCCTAATTCAGCGGTAATTTTTTTTGATGTTTCCACCAAATCCTGTTCCTGCGCAACATGGTCTACCAGTCCAATCTTTTGTGCCTGTTCTGCAGAATACATGGCGCCGGAATATAGAATTTCCAACGCATTCGAATTTCCCACACAGGCTCGCAGCATTTCCGTACTGCCCGCCAGTACGGATGACCCGAATGAAATTTCATTTAAAGAAATTCTTGCTCTGCCGGCTGACATGACTCTTTGATCACAAGCCAGGGACAGCATGCAGCCCCCGGCAATCGTATGCCCGTTAAGTGCCGCCACAATGGGCTTGGGATACAGGAATATATACGCTAAAAGACCGGTAAATTTTTTCAAATAATCTGAAAATTCATCCTTGGAATACGACAGGAATTCCGGAACATCAAAACCAAAAGAAAAAAAAGTTCCTTTTCCAGTGAGAATCAGGGCCCTGATGTCCGGATCTTTTTCAATATTTGACAGGGCCTGTTTTAACTGATCCACCACCTCACCTGTCAATGCGTTCACCTTGCCCCGGCAAAGAATAAGCGTTGCAATTCCCTCGTTTTTTGAAACCTCTATAAAATGCATAATTACCTCACAATTCTCGAAAATTTATTTGAATGCGCATCCGCCATAAAACCATGACGTTCTCTGATGTTACTGGCATTTTTTAAAATAAAATATACTCAAACCGGCACTGGCTTTCAACTATTTTTAAATATTTTCAAGAGATTAATAGACAGACACCGCATTGTCCGACCCAATCCGGCATCCCATCTGTTTTCGGATTTCCGCAGGAATAAAGGCTTTTCGATATTATCTCGTATTCGTATATCAATTTTCAAAAATATATTCTGATGAATGACCGGCAATGGCAATGATTGTTCGCCGTGGTTTTTATTTTGCGTATTTCATCAGCACGCGCCACTCTAACCCGCATTTATCATGAAGAATTTATTTTAAAATTAATGTGATATTTGCAATAGATAATGTTTGGGGAAAATAAAACTCCGGGTCCAGAGGGCCCGGAGTTGGGTTGCTCATAGAAAGGCTGTATCCCCCTCGATTATTGATGGAACAGAGAATTCAGAAGCCAGGAGCCAGACGGATTTACTACGAATTAAACCAGGATCAATAAAGATTCAGACTTGCGCATGCCAATTATCCGGTACATCAAAAAACGGTTCTTCCGGTGCATTTGAAATGATATTTTCATTCATCCATATTGCCGGGCCGGAAACAGAACTCCGGGCGGACAGTAAATCACGATACGCATTTGAAAGTCTATTGGAAAACACGGTTCCCAACCGCCTGAGGATTTTTATACCGGCATCCGGATGAATGCTGAATATTTTGTTTATCCTGTTCCTTTCAATCTTTACCACTTTCAGATCAGTTGCGCATATTCCTGTTGCGGTATACCTGCCGGATTCAAACATACTCGACCAGCCAAAGACTTCCCCGGGATCGTTTAAACTGTAAGTTATCGTCCCCCCGTTTTTGACTTCAAGATAGACTGTTCCCTCTATGATGATATACA
Organism: Desulfobacteraceae bacterium; assembly: GCA_014237465.1. Lineage (GTDB taxonomy): Bacteria > Desulfobacterota > Desulfobacteria > Desulfobacterales > Desulfosalsimonadaceae > SURF-3. The sequence goes on from JABZFM010000005.1 coordinate 73,462, forward strand.
GGGACTCAGCTTTTTCATTATTTCTAAAAAGTACAATGCCTTTTGAATAAGATTCTTCAGAACAGATTTTGGCAATCTTATTCATGACTTCAAAATCAATCCCTTTAAATAATTCAATTTCACTGATAATCATTTTTTACCTCCTTCTTTTAAAAAAATAGATGACAGATGTCCCAATTGAAAAAGAAGTATAAAACTTTAGAAACTCGATGATGAAGAGCGTATTTCAGGAGAGTGTTTGAAAGGCGTAACCTGTTTATATTAAATAAAATATAAAAAATCCAGAGTGTGTCTTCAGTAAATATATATAATGATCAAAACAAAAAACCGGAGATCCCCTTGTAAAGGGTAACTCCGGTTGTCAATTCAAAAGTTGCAGCCCTGCTACCATGTCTTTATTTTGTATTTCTTTGTTAGATACATCTTCCATAAGAGATTTAAATCCCGGCATGGAAAGATACCTTTTGATCTATATGACGGCCATTCGACCTACGGGTATGATTCCTTCTGCCTTCTCTTTTTTAAAATAAATTTATCCGGTCAAGAAACGAACAATAACAAAGATTTAGGCCAGTGGCTTTGCGTCCCATCCTTTCGGACTGGTTTGCCTTTAACTTATTTATAAAATAAACATGAACGAATCATTTGGCAAGGCTCCAGGCGAAATTATTTTTTAAGTTTTTTTTGTTTCAGTCAATTAAAAAAATGCAGCGGCATTTTTTACCCATTTGTTCTGAATATTCCCCAGTTCCAGACGCTTAACGGGGTCTTGCCGGATAAAGGCACCACCCGGCAGTTCATATCCGGCAGACTTAAAATTGCACAGGTGTGATTGAATTTTGTACTTCCCGGATTAATCACCAATGTGTTTCCCAGTTTTTCTGCAAATACCTGGTGCGTATGGCCGACAACCAGGACATCAAATTCAAAATCCTTTAAATAATCATCCCAGAACTTTTTTTGATCAAGCATAACGTGACCAGTTTCATCCAGCAGATGAATCCCTTTCATCATCGATTGCGGCGGACTGGCATGAACAAAATACAGCTTTATGCCTTCAATCGTTAATTTTAAAACCCGTGAAAGGTTGCTGAGGAATCGGTCACTGCCGGTTTCTTTATCGCCTGCCTGGCGTTCAAGATACCAGATATCATGGTTTCCCGAAATCGATTGGCAGCCGCTTTCATCCAGCAGTTCAATGGACCGTCCCAGTCCTTCCCCGTAACCCGCAAAATCCCCGGCACAGAAAATCCGGTCGACTCCCTGTTTTCGAAAAATTGATAACGCCTCTTTTACAGGAGACGGTGTTGCATGGACATCACTGATTAAGCCGATTTTTTGAGTCATTTCAATGGCGCAGAGTACCTGTTGAAATTATCAGATTTAATTGCCCGGATGATACGTAATATTCATATATGGACCAGTAAAATTAAAACCAGAAGGATAAACAGAATTGCTTTTTTCATTTTTAATTCCTTTGCTTGGGGAAGTTCCAGCTATTCAGAAATTAATCGATTTTAATCACAGAGACGTTTTCCTGCTCAATTTTATCACAAAATGCCTTTAGTTTCTGTTTTCCATAATCGCTGTCAACGGTAAATGATTTAAGGGAACGCCTGAAAATAATCCAGGAAACCAGCCTGAAGATCCAGATTAGATGAAGTTCATGATAATTACTGGACACCCCTAAAGTAAAAACAAGTTTTCCGCCGGATTTTTGAATTTGCCGGTTCATGGGTGTAAAAATCAATTCAAGTTCAAACACTTTTAACGGCGGTCCACCAAAAGTGGCAAAGGCGCTCACCGGTTTATGTTCCAGCCCGTTAATCTGTTTAAGGTACCGCGCAATCGGGTATGAGGTATAGCACCACTTGGGGCCACCGATACAGACATGATCAAATCCTGACACATCCGAATAATCATGCAGCTGAATATCTTCTTCCGGCTGATGATAGCTTTTCAGCCACCAGTGGCAAAAAGATGAACTGATTAATGCAAGGCCAACCAATGGATACTGATATATCTGCCTGAAAAGCAGATTCCAGCAACTCTTTCTGTTCACTACATCAATTCGGTCCTTTTTTACAATATGGCCGCGTGATTTGAGCTCTTGTGAAATGCGTTCAGCCAGTTTCTCGGTAAACCCGGTCCTGGAATAACAGGCAATCAAAATTTTCATGGCAAATCATGTCCAATTTTTTATGTTATTCTAAAATTTTCATCCATTACTTTATACATAATCTTTCATAGACTCCGCCTAATCATACAAAGAGACTAACCTTAATAAATTAACTCAAACTATTTACAGAAAATGGACGAATCAGACCACAGCCTGTTACTTAAGAAAGCCACTTATTTCGCAATTCTTCCGCCAATTTCTTTACCATCTCAAAGCCCTTTTCCACCGTTTTTTCTAAATCGGGATTGATCAGACAGCAGGTGGCCGGGGAAATCTGGCTCTGGGACAGCATCTGATCCATATCAATGCCTTTAGCGGCCAATTGTTTCCAGACGGATTCCAGTTGATCGGCCAGGGAGGCGATATTTTCAGATTCAAAGGGCTCAAAGTTGGTAGGCACAATTCCCCATGACAGAATACCGCCCCGGTCCAGAAAGCGTTTAATGGACGACACATAGTTGGGAAAGACTTCCTTGTTGGTATATACATCCAAAGATAAAATATCCAGGTCCTGGTTGAGCAAAAAATCCCAGTCCGGGTTGCCGCACAGATGAATCCCCCGGGGCCGTTCGATCATATCAAAAAACTGCTCAAGATCCCCTTTGGCTTTTACAGCGTCATACCCGGACATGGCGGAAAACAGGAACTGAAGGCCGGGTTCATCCACAAACATGAACGCGTTGGAATTCATCTTTTTGAGTCGTTGAAGCTGGATATTGACCCGTTTGGCCATAAATTCCAACATAAAGGGACGCACCGTATCATCAAAGATAATAGGCCGGTCGTCCTGGTCAATCACATTAAACCCGAAACTGATGGGGCCTTCCAACTGCCCCCGGATAGCCGGTCGGTCTGCCAGATCCAGTTCCAGAAACCGATGGTATACGGCAGAATATTTTGGGCTGATATCGAAAATTTCAGGGGACTCAAAGTTTGCCAGCACTTCTTCCAGTTCTTCGATAAATTTATCCATGGAAAACTTTAAGATCTGCTGTTCCATGTCCAGCACAATACCTGGAAAATGCTCGGCAGCCTGGACATACATATCCTCATAGTAGTTCAACTTGGGAAGCTGGGGCCAGTAAGGGATATCCATGGTCAGGGCGACTTCAATCGCGCGCTCCACATCAGTATGCGGCATGACTGCCATTGCGGTGGTTAAAAGATTTCCGGGTATCGGCATAATTTCTCCTGTAGTGATTAAATTGACCGATTAATTAATATAACACAATATCAACATATTGAGGAGCAAAAATTATTTTTTTGTATCTCCTGCCACTTCTTCCTTGAGCATGATGATCCCGCACAATAAAATTTCGTTTTTTTAAATTCAACATTTGATTTAATCAATGCCTAAATAGCATCTTGCACTAAGCGCTATATCTACTTATTCGTATCTTATTTGATTATTTAAAAATAGAGCGAAGGTGTCAAGCCTCTTTCGAACAACATAACAGCCTGAATTCAATTTCAATATTTCATCTTGACAAAATCATACCACAATGTGATATTTATCATTTAAAATTTAAAATAAAATACTGGATACTAAATGAAAACACAGGAATTTAAAAACTTCAGAAAAAAACTACAGAAAACCCAGGAAGAAATGGCCCGACTGCTGGGCATATCTGTAAAAGCAATTCGAAGTTACGAACAGGGGTGGCGAACCATACCCGCTCATGCCGAACGCCAGCTATTGTTTCTGGCCGCAAAAAAAGCGGAAATTCTTAAACCGGCAAAGCCCTGCTGGACAATCAATAAATGCAACGAAAAGCAAAAAGAGCAATGCCCGGCCTGGGAATTCCGCGCCGGTTCCCTTTGCTGGTTTATAAACGGGACTATCTGTAGCGGCGTCGTTCATAAAGACTGGAGAGAAAAGATTGAAATATGCAAAAAATGCAAGGCGTTTCCGTCCAGTCTGAAATCGATCCTAAATTCCCCGCCCAATGTGCCGGAAACCATGTCAGACAATGATTGTTTCAACTCGTCTGAGTAGCCTGCGCCTAAATCCAGTACGTAAAGTTTCATCGAATTCATCGTATTCCTAATAGTGCTTCCAGGTCAGCTAATTTTTCCATTTGGCGCGATGCAGGGCACATCATTACAAACGTTTACCTCAACCGTCATATGGGAAAGCTCGCGGAAATCATGCAGTAATTTCTTGTAATACTCCGGATTCTTAGGAAAATGTGTCACAATGGAAATCATCGCGGCATAATCCACCGGCCCGACTTTCCATACATGAATATCAGACACCCGGTTATCCGAATCTGATTCGATTACACTTTTAATCTCCTGCTTACGTTTAAGATCAATATTATTATCCAGCAGAATAGAGCTGGTATCATTGAGCAGTCCCAAGGCCCATCGGGTAATCACCAGCGCGCCGACAATTCCGATGACCGGGTCCAGCCAGTTCCATCCGAAATATTTTCCAAAAAACAGCGCAACAATTGCCAGCACCGACGTCAGGGCATCGGCAATCACATGAAAATAAGCCCCCCGTATATTATGATCCGTATGTTGGTGCCCATGATCGTGACTGTGATCGTAATTATTATGTCCGTGACTGTGATGCCCGTGCAGCAGGACCGCACATATTAAATTGACTGTCAGGCCTAAAACAGCCACTGCAATGGCCTCGTTAAAATGAATAATCTGCGGATCAAGCAGTCGATGAATCGATTCAATTGCCATCAACAGCGCGACAACCCCCAGCACCACGGCACTGGCAAAACCGCCCAGGACGCTCACTTTACCGGTCCCGAAGGTAAAACGCCGGTCAGCTGAATGTTTTTGTGAATACCGGTAGGCAAATATCGTGATGGTAAACGCCGCCGCATGGGTTCCCATATGCCAGCCGTCGGCAAGCAGCGCCATGGAACCGAAAACAGTGCCTGCGACAATTTCAGCAACCATGGTAATGACCGTCAGCACCAGCACCTGCTTGGTACGGAGTTCGCCTTTTTCATGAATCAAGGTAAAATTATGGCTGTGCCGCCAGTTGCCTAATGTATGTATATGCATTTTTTTTCTTCGAAAAAAAATTAAATAAATTAAACGTTTTGAAAAAACTATTCTAATTAAGGGCATTGAAATATGCTTCAAGTTCAAGGCGCGCCAGTCGAAAGGAGCGAGGCGTACTACTGTACGTTGAGCGACTTTCGACGCAGCGCAACGCAGAAATTGAACATATTGCGATGTCCTTACTGGATTCCGTATTTTTTAAGTTTCAACTGCAACGTCCGCCGACTGATGCCCAGAATATCCGCCGCATGCGTCCGGTTTCCGTTTGTTTCTTCCAGCGTTCGCAGAATCATCTGCTTCTCAACCGATTTTAAGGACTGTCCGGCTGAAAAGCCGATGCTGTCCTCTGAGTCATCGATATCCAGTACTTTAATCGTATCCGGCAAATATTCCGGTGAAATGATCTCTTCACGGGTCAGTATCACGGACCGTTCCACTGCATTTTCCAATTCCCGCACATTTCCCGGCCAATTGTGGCGCATCAGCAAATCAATTGTCCGGGGGGTGAATCCCTTGATCATCTTTTTATTTTTATCCGAGTACTTTTTTAAAAAATAATCAGCCAGCAGCAGAATGTCATCTTTTCGCTCCCGTAAAAGTGGAATTTTTACGGAAACAACATTGATTCGATAATAAAGATCCTCCCGGAAATGACCCTTTTCGATTTCTTCTTCTAAATTTCTATTGGTTGCTGCAATAATGCGAATGTCCACTTTAACGGTTTTTGAACTTCCCAATGGCTCAAATTCCTGCTCCTGGAGCACCCGAAGAATTTTAACCTGGGTGGTTGGCGACATTTCTGCGATTTCATCCAAAAAAATGGTGCCGGTATGCGCGTGCTGAAACCGCCCTTTTTTTTGCACGGCCGCTCCGGTAAACGCCCCTTTCTCATGGCCAAACAGCTCGCTTTCCAACAGCGTTTCCGGCAGTGCAGCACAGTTTACCTTAATAAACGGGTTGTTTTTTCGCAGACTGTTCTGGTGAATGGCGTTGGCAACCAGTTCCTTGCCGGTACCGCTTTCTCCTAAAATCAATACGGTGGCATCAGACGGTGATACCAGTGAAAGGGTTTCATACATCTTCATCATCGGTTCACATCGGCCGATGATTTTGGAAAAATCAAACTGTGCCGCCAGCCGTTCCTTTAAAAACAGGTTCTCCCGTTCAAGCTGGAAATGCGATAATGCCTTTTTCACGTGAATCTTTAATTCATCAATATCCAGAGGCTTGGTCATGTAATCGTATGCCCCGGATTTAAGGGCATCAACGGCTGTATTCACCGAAGCATAAGCGGTCATGATGATAATCGGAATACCGGGGCTGACTTCTTTAATCAGCTTAAGCGCTTCAATGCCGCCCATCCGGTTCATACGAATGTCCATCAGGATTAAATCATAAAATTTTTCTTCAACCGCTTCAACCGCCTGCCGGCCGTCTGAGGCATGCGTTACCGCATAGCCTTCGGCGGCAAGAACCGCTTCAAGCATTTGTCGATGGGACAAATCATCATCAACAACGAGTATTTCAGGTTTCATTATTTTTCCTTACAATCTTGCTTCCAAATCCATGGGGATTAAAACAATAAACCGGCACCCGTACGTTTTACCCGGCAGCGGCGTAACCACCTGAACTCTGCCGTGATGATTTTCAACAATTTTCTGTACAATGGCAAGTCCCAGCCCGGTCCCTTTTTCCCGTTTGGTGAAAAACGGATCAAATATTTTTTCTATATGGTCTTTCGCAATACCCGGCCCGTCATCTTCAACCCAAAATGAGATACCGGCCGAATCCGCATCCCGTGCAACACCGACGTTTAAACTTTGTCCGGCACCGATTGCCTGCAGCGCGTTTAGCATCAGGTTGAGCAGGACCTGGGTGATCTGATACGAATCAAGAAATACCGATTCCGGGCTGTTTTCGGTATTTACCTCAATGGTAATGTTGCGGGACTGGGCATCCCCTTTCACAAGAAGAATCGTATGTTCTATGAGCTTTGCCGGATTCACATGCACCGGATCCAGTTCCAGAGGACTGGCAAAATTGAGCAGATCCGTGACCACGCGATTGATTCGGTCGACCTCTTTAACCATCACATCCGCGTATTCCCGGTCTTTGGGTCGATCTTTTAACGCATGGCTTAAAAATTTGGCAAACCCCCTGATAGAGCTGAGCGGATTTCTTATTTCATGGGCAACAGCCGCGGACAGTTTGCCCAACGCCGCAAGTTTTTCCGTGCGGCGGACCTTTTCCTCCAGCAGCTTGATCTCCCGTAAATCCCGAAGGATAATAACCGCCCCCTGGCATGCGCCTTCAGTTGTCGATATCGGGGTCACACTGATCGCCAGCGGCAACTGCTCACCACCGGGCTGCATAATATTAATTTCCCGGTCCAGTATCGTTACACATTGATTGAGCGTCTGCGAAATTCCGCTGGTTTGAAAATCAATTATGCCGCGTAAATCCAGTTGATCCATATCCGGCTCGGTTAAACCGAGAATTTCCAATGCGAGATTATTGTATGACAAAACCCTGCCATCAACATCGATACTCAGCAGGCCATTGGCCATGCTGTCCACTACCTGACGGGTATATTCCTGGGCTTCCCGTAACCGTTGATTCATTCGGTGATACAGGTGAATAACAAAAATAAAAAAGATTGCCCCGCCGCCTAAAACGGCAAGAATCGAAAGCATCACAATGGCATGATGAAAGTCCTCATGCTGAGCCATTTCATAGGAAGACATGTTCAGCCCGATGACAATGGTGCCGCCGTTATACCTGCGAAAAGCCTTGCTGTCCTGAAGCCGGGAAAACGAAATAGGCTTGATTTTTTCTGCCACTTCATAGACTTTCGTGCCATCGGGCAACCTGGTGATGCGACTGAAAAACCGCCCCTTATCAGATGTCTGTTTCAGCCATAAATTGACGGACTCGGCAGGCAAAGGGCTTGAATGATGTATCACCTCATATTCTTTGTTTAACATATACGCGTAAGTTACATATTCATTTTCCCCCACATTCAGGATTAACTGTTCAATAGATTCTTCTTTGGAAGCACCGGTTCCCCACAGGGATTGCATACTGGTTTCGATAATCCGGATTGTGGCAACACCCCGTTGATGAAGAAATTTTAATGCATTGGTTCTGGCATGATGAAGGTTCCAGTATGTGGAAAATCCGATAAAAACAAGAAGTGACAGGACAACTCCCACAATAATCATTGCAGGCAGGTAGAGTTTTCTGGGTTGAAAAATCTTCATATTTTTTTCTGTTTTGATTCTTTATGCATGATCTTTTTTTGAAAAATGAACAGTGCGAATTTTTTTCGCACCCTATATACATATATACCGTCATTGATAGCTGTCCGTCAATGACGGTATATATTTTTATATGTCAGGCAATTATCATTTTGATAAAAAGTTTCAGCAATTAGCGCATTTATCGGTAACCAAAATAACATCTTTATATCCATAGAAAATCTCCGGAGTTAGTAAATCATTTGACGGTGTTGCGACAGCTGTCTCTTCCTTTAGAGCATCCGCATTGATCACCTCAACCGCGTTGTCGATTGTCTCTCCATAGAAAAACTCTGATTCTGAAAGTACGATAGATTGTGTTGTAACATTTGCCCTTTCCTGAAGATCAGCCGCCTTGATCACTTCAACCGTGGTATCGATTGTTTCTCCGTAGAAAAAATCCGAAGTCAAAAGATCATCGGCTGCCATTGCCTGGGTTGCGATAAGCCCGAAGGAAATCACCATTATTATTAGTATAGTCAGTTTATTCATAATATTCACCTCCTCTTTTTTGATGTCGTCTGCCCGGAAAACGATGTGGGCCGTTGTTAATTTGTTGATAAATAGTTACGCATCGACCGTGCCAAAGCCGACCAGACACCCCCAATTCCCATAAATAAAGCATTGATCATCATTCATCAGTTTGGCGACACAAAAATCAGCTTCATCCACTGTGTAATAATTGCGCAGGAATTGCACAATTTCTTCGCACCTGATAATTGTTTCCATCACCATGGGGGCGTGATAATTTAAATTATTGATTTACTCTTATAATCTTTTGATTTCTAACGGAAAAATTCCCAGATGGCAGGGAGAGAAAAAAAAGGGAAGGGTCGCCCTTCCCTTTTTATCGAACGGTGCAAATCCGAAATAAAAATTAAAATGATGAGCGAATTTTTTTCACACCCAAAGTGGGAGATAAAAATTATGATGCGAAAAAATTTCACAAGAGACAGATTTTTATTTTTATGTGCGAATTTTTTTCACACTCACTGTTCATTTACGTATCTGAAAATGCGAATTTTTTCACACTTCCATGGGAATCTTTTTTTTTAGAAAATTATTTTTTGGTCACCTGTGCAACGGATTGTCCAATCCAACGGACCACCAACTGCCATTTGAAATTAATACCACTATGTGATATAAAAATATATTCTGAAAATATATGAAAATTATTATTGAAGGCCCATGAAAATAATGCAAAAATCCACAGAAAATCAGCTGGTTATCAAAAAAATGATAAAAATATGTTAAATTATCCCAAACTTCAACCCTGACGTTACGATGCTCTATAATATCTTGATTTTATTGCAATATTCCTTCTTTCATATACCTGTTAAAAATTTACATATTTTTTATCCATTTTAGCTCTGGTCAAACTCTGGCACAGCTTTTGAACGTATTTGAATATGATTAAATCGATAAAAAAATCATTGAATGGATTTTTTTTAAATAATAGCAAGGAAAATCAATGAAAATGCATCTCATAAATCGACTCATCAAAATTGCAGGGGTAACTGCTATCGCTCTTATGATGCCACTGGCGACGTATGCAAAAAGCCCGATCTGGGCGCCGGAGCCGCTTGCGCATATTATTGAAGAGGGACTGGCGAACAATCAGTCCATAAAAAGTCTGGAATCCCAAATAGATGCATTAAAAGAACAGGTCCCTTTGGCAGGATCCCTTCCTGATCCGAGACTGGGCATTGCTTTAATAAATCTCCCCGTAGACAGCTTGCGATTTGATGAAGAGCCCATGACACAAAAACAGATATCGATTGCCCAAAAATTTCCATGGTTCGGTAAACGTGGTTTACAGTCTGATCAGGCAGCATTTGCGGTCAGGCAAAAAGAAATGGTCCTTAATGCAGAAAGGCTTTCGCTTTCGAAAGAAATTGCCAATGCCTATTATGAGCTGGGGTTTATCGCAGAAAGTCAGGACATTAATACCCGCTTGACACAGATGCTCCAACGAATTTTACGCGCCGCTGAAAGCCGATACGCCACCGGCAAGGGGCTTCAACAAAATATTTTTCAGGCACAGGTGGAACTGAGCAAGTTGACTGAAAAAAGCATCACCCTGAGAAAAAATCATCGTGTTGCAGAAGACCGCCTCAATGAACTGCTCAACCGGGAACATTTTGAATCCATCATTCCACCGGTGAATCTCCCATCCCCATATTTTACGCTTTCAATACCAGAACTAAAGAACTTTGTTTTAAAGAACAACCCCCGGTTAAAAGCCAAAAAGTATGAAATATTGCAGGCACAAACAGGTATCGAACTGGCCCGTAAAGACTATTGGCCGGATATGGATGTTAAAGTGTCCTACGGGCAGCGGGAAGAAAACCGGGCCGGACAGGACTGGGTTGATTTCTTTTCAACCGGGATAACAATGAACATCCCGCTCTGGCAAAAAACCCGCCAGGACAAAAAACTGGCGGCGGTCACTGCCTCGCACCGGTCTAAAAAGCAATTATACAATAATCTTGAAGACAGCCTGAATCATCAGGTAGATGCTGCGGCAACAGAGATACTGGATCTCCAAGAAAATTTCCTCTTGTATAACGATGCACTTATTCCACAAACAAAACAGTGGGCCCGCGCCGCACTGGATGCGTATGAAGTCGGGAAAGTAGAGTTTGATACGATGATTAAAGCCCAGACCCAACTCCTTAAGTTCGAACTTCAGGCACAACGATACCTTTTTAATATTTATCAAAAACGTGCGGATCTGGAAGAGATGATTGGCCAACATCTTACAGAGGAACAAGGTGATTAAAATGGATGGCTTCTTAAAAAGTCCAAATTCTGTGTTGCACTGCATTCTTCGTCACTGCGGAGTAGGCAAGCTACACCTCATTCCTCAGAATTTGCGCGCCTTGCCAATTTTTATACGATTGGTGAGACTTTTTTCTTTGCCATCAGAATTTGACTTTTTAGGGATTTATTAAAATGAATCAGAAACTTAAAACCACTTTTCCATTCTGGACGGTCATCCTAACTGCAATCATTACATTGGTGCTGTTTGCCGGGCTTGGTTATTATTTCGGGTATCTGGATCCAAGACCAAAGCATGCAATGAATACTGCCGGCATCGCTGGTGATTTGGAAGAAACCACCCTGTATTCCTGCGGTATGCACCCCATGATCATTTCCGATGAACCCGGATATTGTCCTTTGTGCGAAATGGCACTCACCCCCATTCGAAAAAATAATGAAGCAGATAACAATAACGGGGAGCGGCGAATCGCCTACTGGCGAGCCCCCATGAACTCCATGGAAATTTATGACAAACCCGGCAAAAGTGCCATGGGAATGGATCTGGTGCCGGTGTATGAGGATGCGTTGTCGGGTGGTGTCGAAATTTCAATTGATCCGGTGACCCGGCAGAATATGGGTCTGCGGACAGCAATTGTCGAAACAGGCCCTTTGGATCATACCATACGAACATACGGGCATATCACCTATGATGAAACCCGGATGGCCCAGATCAACCTGAAATTTTCCGGATGGATCGAAAAACTATATGTGGATTTCACCGGACAGATTGTGGAAAAAGGCCAACCCCTGTTTGATGTTTATTCTCCTGAACTCATTACCGCCCAGGAGGACTATCTTGAAGCATACCGGAATCAATTGAGAAACCCAAACCCTGTAAACAAAAAAATGATGTCATCCGTTCGACGCCGTTTGGGCTTTTTTGATATCGGAAATAACGAAATAAGGGCGATTGAAAAACAGGGCATGGCAAAGCAAGCGCTGACTATTCGATCCTCGTTTAAAGGTGTTGTCACCGTTAATAACGCCGTTAACGGCGGATATATAAAGACCGGCACAATAGTTTACACGATTGCAGACCTTTCCCGTGTATGGGTGGAAGCCCATATTTATGAATATGAACTGGCACAGGTGGTATCGGGTCAAAAAGCTGTCATGACACTCCCTTATCAACCAGGAAAAGAATATGAGGGCAAGGTAACCTATGTTTATCCTTACCTGCAGCAGAAAACCCGGGATGTGGTGATCCGGCTTGAGTTTGACAACCCGGACCTGGAATTGAAACCGGAAATGTATGCAAATGTTAAAATCCATACATCAGCCGGCAAACAAGGTACTCAGATTCCATCAGAGTCTGTCCTCAGGTCCGGTGAACGCAATATTGTGTTTGTCAGCCGGGGTGATGGCAAATATATCCCCCGGGAAGTCACTCTCGGCATGTATCTTAATGAAGGAAAAGTTCATGTGATGAAGGGTTTGGCTCCGGGTGAAATAATCGTTACATCCGGCCAGTTTCTGCTGGATTCAGAATCCAAGCTTAAAGAAGCCACCCGAAAAATGATGGAAGTGAATAATCCGGCCGAAAAACCAAAAACTAAAAAGACGGATGCCGGATCATCCAAGGAGCAAGAGCAGGATGATTTTTTTGACGATCTGGAATAAAAGGAATATCTCATGATTGAAAAAATCATAGAGTGGTCACTCAAAAATAAATTTATAGTGATTCTCGCAACCATCGCGATAATCGCCGGCGGGATACTGGCCTTAAAAACTATACCCATAGATGCCATTCCGGACCTGTCGGATGTCCAGGTAATTATTTATACGGATTATCCCGGTCAGGCGCCGCAGGTGGTAGAAGACCAGATCACCTATCCCCTTACCACAGCCATGCTCAGCGTTCCTTATGCCAAGGTTGTCCGGGGTTACTCATTCTTCGGGTTATCCTTTGTTTATATTATTTTTGAAGATGGGACCGATCTGTACTGGGCCCGGTCCCGGGTACTGGAATACCTTAATTTTGTGTCCGGCCGACTGCCGGCAGGCATCACGCCCCGCCTCGGCCCGGACGCCACCGGCGTGGGATGGGTGTATGAATATGTGTTAAAAGACACTTCCGGGAAACATGATCTGTCTGAGTTGCGCAGTATCCAGGACTGGTACCTCCGGTATGAACTCACGGCCGTTCCCGGCGTTGCCGAGGTGGCCAGCATCGGCGGTTTTGTAAAGCAATACCAGGTGGAAGTAGACCCCAACAAGCTGCTTGCCTATAATCTGCCCATTGGCAAAGTGAGAATGGCGATTCAGCGCTCCAACAAAGATGTTGGCGGCAAGCTGATTGAAATGGGAGAAACCGAATTCATGGTCCGGGGCCTGGGATATATTCATTCCGTTGAAGACCTTGAAATGGTAGCTGTTGGCGTAGATATAAAAGGCACACCGATTCTTTTGAAAAATATCGCGGACATTCACCTGGGTCCTGAACTCCGACGCGGTGTTCTGGACTGGAACGGCGAAGGGGAAGCAGCCGGCGGCATTGTGGTGATGCGGTACGGTGAAAACGCCCTTGAAGTCATTAAAAATGTTAAACAGCGACTCAATGAACTGGCCAAAGGACTCCCTGAAGGGGTTGTTGTTGAAATGGGATATGATCGGTCAGGACTGATCAAACGGGCCGTTGAAACGCTTCAAAAAAAGCTTATCGAAGAAATGGTCGTTGTCGCGATCATCTGTATCATTTTTCTGCTTCATTTCCGGTCCGCGTTTGTGGCGCTCTTCACCCTGCCGGTGGGCGTATTGATGTCTTTTATTATTATTTATCCGTTAGGTATTAATGCAAACATTATGAGTCTCGGCGGAATCGCCATTGCCATCGGAGTGATGGTGGATGCGTCCATTGTGCTTGTGGAAAACGCCCACAAGCACCTTGAAAGAGATCGCGGGGAAAAAACCCACGCCCAGATCATCCTGGAGGCATCCAAAGAAGTGGGGCCTGCTTTGTTTTACAGCCTGTTGATTATTACGATTTCTTTTCTACCGGTATTTTCCTTACAGGAACAATCCGGCCGGTTGTTCAAGCCCCTGGCGTATACCAAAACTTTTGCACTGGCGGCATCATCGGTGCTGGCCATTACAATCATCCCGATTCTCATGACATTTTTCGTCCGTGAAAAGCCGTTGGGGGAAGACATCACTAAAAAGCAAAAAAGGCTCATATGGATCACTGCTGTTTTGGGCCCCATTCTGCTTGTTGTTATTGCCGGTATGGCCGGCATTCCGATGCCGGACTGGAGCCTCGCGGCGGCCATGATGGCCACAATATTTGCGGTAATTTGTCTGATCCCTCAGAGAATCCTGTCTGAAACAAAAAATCCCATCAGTCATTTTTTTGTGTGGATTTACCGCCCAATAATTAATCTGGTCTTAAAGCGTCGAAAAACAACGGTGTTGATCGCAATCCTGATTCTTGGGGCGACTTATTTCCCGGCAACGCAGCTGGGAAGTGAATTCATGCCGCCGTTAAACGAAGGCGATCTTTTGTACATGCCCACCACCCTGCCCGGCATTTCAATCACCAAGGCCCGGGAACTGCTGCAGCAAACAGATAAAATAATCAAAAGTTTTCCTGAAGTCAAAACCGTGCACGGTAAAATCGGACGCGCTGAAACCGCCACTGACCCGGCGCCTTTATCCATGATTGAAACAACCATCATGCTCCGGCCGGAAGTGGAATATGAGATGATTCCCGTCAAACGATTTTTTTCCGACTGGCCCGGATGGCTCAAAACGCCTCTGACCCCAATGCTATCTTTGATCTGGCCGGAGGTTAAAAAAGGAAAAGTTGTTCATGAATGGCGAAAAAAAGCTATTGATCGTTTCTTCTCCGATTGGCCGGGCTGGCTGAAAAAGCCGTTTGCCCCACTGCTCTCCCGGATCTGGCCTGAAGAACGCCATATTACGATTAATGAACTTGCTGACGATCTGAACCGGGCAATCCAGTTCCCGGGGTTAACCAATGCCTGGACCATGCCCATTAAAACCCGGATCGACATGCTGTCCACCGGGATTAAAACGCCTGTGGGAATTAAACTCATGGGGCCGGATTTAAATGTCTTAAGCGACATCGGGACACAAATTGAAGCGGTTGTTCGGGAAATTCCCGGCACCCTGTCCGTTTATTCCGAGCGGGTCACCGGCGGCAATTACCTGGATTTTGATATCCGCAGGGATCATATTGCGCGATACGGCCTGACCGTGGGTGATGTGCAGGATGTGATCATGACTGCCGTGGGCGGTATGAATGTGACTGAAACCGTAGAAGGTCTTGAGCGATATCCGGTCAATCTCAGATATAACCGGGAACTCAGAGACGATATCGACCAGCTCAAACGGGTGCTAGTGCCCACACCAACCGGCGCCCAGGTCCCGCTTGCGCAACTGGCGGATTTCTCCATTCATAAAGGGCCGGCCGGTATCAAAACCGAAAATTCCCGGAAAACCGCATGGCTCTATGTTGACTTAAAAGGTGTTGATGTGGGGTCCTATGTGAAAACCGCTAAAAACATTGTAGATAAACATATTGACCTGCCCGACGGCTATTCCATGATCTGGTCCGGCCAGTATGAATACATGGAAAAAGCCAGAAAAACATTGAACCTTATTGTACCGGTAACCGTATTGCTAATTTTCATTCTGCTGTTTTTCCATTTTAAAAACATTGTCGAATCCGCCATTGTGATGGCCAGCCTGCCGTTTGCACTGGTGGGCGGTGTGTGGCTGCTGTATTTGCTTGATTACAACCTGTCGGTGGCGGTTGTCGTTGGATTTATTGCACTGGCAGGCCTGGCTGCGGAAACCGGCGTGGTTATGATGGTCTATTTAGATGAAGTCTATCACCGGAAACTAAAAAATGGACGGATGAATACCAATAAAGATCTTCATTCAGCCATTGTTGAAGGGGCGGCAGAACGGGTCCGGCCCAAGATAATGACGGTCGCGACAACGCTTATCGGTCTATTGCCGGTAATGATCGGCACGGAAACAGGTTCTGCCGTCATGAAACGAATCGCCGCGCCCATGGTCGGCGGGCTTATTTCATCTGCCATCCTGACGCTGATTATCATCCCGGTGGTTTATGATATCTGGAAAAGGAGGGAAATTAGACATCAGTCGGATCTTAAAAATTAATTATAACATAAAACAAATGCAAGGAGACACATCATGAAAAAATATATTATAATCAAAATGTTAACAATAATATTCTGTCTAAGCATCCTGATACCTTCAGCTGCCGCAGATAGCTGCTGTGCATCTGATAAACCCATTCATGAAGCTGACATCAATGGATATCATTTTGTTTACAAGCTGATTGATATGAAAGAGAAAATGAAAGACATGAAGGACATGGATCATGATATGGAAAAAATGACAGCAACCCAACATCTTATGCTTTTTATCAAAAATGCAAAGGGCGATGCGGTTGAAGCGGATAAGGTGGGATTTCTGATTACCGGACCTGACGGAAAAGATCAAAAGGTGATGACCATGGGAATGAGCGGCGGATACGGTGCAGACGTCAACCTTTCACTTCCGGGAGAATATTCTGTTAAAGCAAAGGCCCTGATCGGAGAACAAAAACTGGTTGATTCATTTACATATACAGTCAAATAGCTATAATAAATCACAACAAACGGATTTTAAACACTGTTAAAATAAAAAGCCGGGTCCAGAGGGCCCGGCTTTGGGTTAAGCCCAGAGGGCATGGTTTACTGACATTGATGATAACCAATACTCATTTTTCTTAATCATAATCTTAATCCTATCTTAATCTATCTTTTAATGAAAGACTTTGCAACTTCTCAATAAGTCCGGGCATTACACTTATATGTTCCCGCCAGACAGGTCAGGTTGCGACCGAATGGGAGTTACATGACAGATTGGTGTCAGGGAAGACCGCTTCGCGCCCCACCCTGATCTACTGTTTGCTTTATCACCAAAAATTATGATTAAAAGTACGAATTTTCAAGGCAAAGCCAAATTTCTCTGACCTGACCCGGAGGACCAGGTTTTTCTAAGTTTGGTCCCTCGATTGCAGATAAGTCATGGCACCCCCAATAATCTATGGGTTCTTATTTCAAAAAATTATATAGCAGTGATGCGCCGAAAATAAAAGCCATACTTTGAAAAAATAATAGAAAGCATTAGCGTCAGCTCAGCCTTGACACACCCACAGGTATTTGTAATAGTAGCCTATTTTGTGAAAATAAATTTCAACCCGAAAAACTAAGGGCTCGCTCAAAAATAACTTCACATTTTATTGAGCCGATCCATCCTGCATGACGGCGTTGCTCGGCGGTTAAATAGACCAGCTATTCGCCCTTCTCGCGCCTTGTCATGCAGGCGCCTCGAAACTCTAAAATGTAAATTTATTTTTTCGCAAACCCGAAAGGAGCGTAACATGACAGACAAAAAAGCGGATTTGGCTGGACCTGGAATCGGCAACTATACTGAATTGGAAACGGAGCTACCCGATGGTTATGAATCTCTTCTATCTCCCATGGAGAGAATGAAAGCGGTTTTTGCCATAAAAAATTACATTGAAGAGAATCTGTGTAAAGAGCTCAACATGCAGATGGTTCAGGTCCCGCTGATTGTTGATCGGGACAGCGGAATGAATGATTATCTTGATCGTGACGGGTCACGTACGCCGGTGGATTTTCCCTGCGGACTCGGCCTTGATAATCCTATCCCGGCCCAGGTGGTCCAGGCGGCGACCAAATGGAAACGCATGGCCCTTAAGCAGTTTGACTGTAAAATTGGAGAGGGCCTCTGCACTGATATGCGGGCTGTTCGCAAGGACTATTTCCTTGATCATGACCACAGCGCGTATGTT
Organism: Desulfobacteraceae bacterium; assembly: GCA_014237465.1. Taxonomy (GTDB): domain Bacteria; phylum Desulfobacterota; class Desulfobacteria; order Desulfobacterales; family Desulfosalsimonadaceae; genus SURF-3. Next base: position 91,637 of record JABZFM010000005.1, read on the forward strand.
GACCAGTGGGATTGGGAGCGGGTGATCACCGCAGAAGACCGAAATATCGATTTCTTAAAAGACATTGTAAAAAAAATCTGGAAAGTCATCCATGGTGCCGGAAAAATGGCCCAGGACATGTTCCCGGCTCTAAAAACAAACAAATACCCTGATATCCCCGAAGAACTTGTATTCCTCCATGCTGAGGAAATCCTCGACATGTATCCTGATTTGCCTCGAAAACAACGGGAAACCCTTGTTATCCAGGAAAAAGCCCCGGCGATTTTTATCATCGGCATTGGTCAGGTTTTAAAGGACGGATATCCCCATGAAATGCGCGCCGCGGACTATGATGACTGGGTCACTGAAACCATTGTCAAAAATGGCGACCAGTATTACGGATTAAATGGCGATATCCTGGTTTGGAATCCCGTGACAAAGCGGCGCCACGAATTAACCTCCATGGGGATACGGGTCACAAAGGAAACCCTGAAGGTTCAGCTAAAGATGTCCGGCCAGGAAGATTTTCTCAAACTCCCCTATCATCAGGCGATTTTAAACGATGAGATACCGCTCTCCATCGGCGGGGGCATCGGTCAGGCCCGGACCTTTATGTATCTACTGCGCACAGCCCATCTTGGAGAAGTTACCGTCTCCGTGTGGCCAAAAATTCTCAAGGACATCTGCAAAAAGAAAAACATCCATGTCTTAGAATAAACCGAAATAAGCCGGAATAAGAGGACGAAACAAACCGGGAAAAATAACCCGATTTAGTGTCTGAACAGCGCATCGAACGATATCATCAAACAGCAAGGTGCCAAATGAATAAACGAATGAAAAAACGCATAAAAATCAATAAGCTGATATCTTTAGAGACATCGGTTGATGAGGTGGTTGTCAAGGGGTGGGTCAGGACCCGGCGCGATTCAAAGGGGTTCTCGTTTATCGAGGTCAATGACGGGTCCTGCCTGAAAAACATTCAGGTGATTGCCGACAATTCCCTGGATAATTACGATGAGATTACCCGGTTGATCACCGGGTCTGCGGTGGCGGTTTCCGGCAGCCTGGAGGAATCCCCCGGCGGCGGTCAGAAATGGGAAGTTCACGCAAAAAGTATCGAAATAATCAGCATTGCCCCCGAGACTTACCCCCTTCAGAAGAAACGTCACACAGATGAGTTTTTGCGGACCATTGCCCATCTGCGGCCACGAACAAACAAATACGGCGCGGCTTTTAGAATCAGATCCGAACTGTCATTTGCCATACATAAATTTTTCAAGGACCGCGGGTTTAGCTACATTCATACGCCCATACTGACCGGTTCCGACTGCGAAGGCGCGGGCGAGCTGTTTCAGGTGACAACACTGGACATGAAAAATGTCCCCAGTATTGACGGGAATATCGATTATTCGCACGATTTTTTTGGTAAAGAAGCCGGACTGACCGTATCCGGCCAGCTGTCAGCGGAAATGTTCGCCCTTGCCCTTGGAGATGTGTATACCTTTGGGCCCACCTTTCGCGCGGAAAATTCCAATACATCCAGGCATGTGGCGGAATTCTGGATGATTGAACCGGAAATGGCGTTTTGTGATCTTGAACAAGACATGGATCTTGCAGAAGAGATGTTAAAATACCTGGCCGGCGTTGTTTTGGAAAACTGCGCAGAAGATATTGGTCTTTTTGCGAAATTTGTTGATAAGCAATTGATGAACACCATTGAAACTTTACTGTCGTCTGATTTTAAACGGATCACTTACGAAGAAGCGGTTAAAATTCTTGAAAAGTCAAAAAAGAAATTTGAGTATGACGTTGCCTACGGAAAAGACCTTCAGTCCGAACATGAGCGGTATCTGACCGAGACACATTTTAAAAAACCCGTCATTGTCTATAATTATCCGAAAGCGATTAAACCGTTTTACATGCGACAAAACGATGACGGCAAAACCGTTGCGGCCATGGATATTCTGGTGCCCCGCATCGGGGAAATCATCGGCGGGAGCCAGCGGGAGGAGCGGCTTGATGTGCTTGAGGCGCGAATAAAGGAGATGGCTTTACCGATGGAGGAGTACTGGTGGTATCTTGATTCCAGGAGGTACGGAAGCGTTCCCCACAGCGGTTTCGGATTAGGCTTTGAGCGCCTGCTGATGTTTCTCACCGGAATTAACAACATCAGGGATGTCATCCCTTTTCCCAGGACACCCAAAAATATCGAATTTTAAATAAAATTTAAAATCACTATATTTGCTCCCGGTCAGGAGCAAAAATATTAAATACTTCAGCCGCTCAGAAAACAGTGGAAAACAGGAGGAAAACAGGGACGTCCTTAAATAACTCAATAACTTATTAAATCCTCGAATGACGGTGATTTAGGAAGATCCATTTTTCTTTGAATTCCGGAATTCCGGGGAAAGAAATCGGGGGACTATAAATCCAAAATCCGGGGGAGAGTATACCTGTTTCGTCATACTGTCCCCCGATTTCATTTTATTTACCTTTTACCTTACTCCCTGCACCTTATATACTTCACATATTTTCACCCTGATTATGCGGCTTTTCTCACCGGTAAACTCCGTTTTGGCTGCCGGTGCAGCTGAAAAGCAAACCGATTGACCCGGCGGGTATCTAATGGGGTCCCGTCATCATAGAAGAAATAAAACGAAATATCCCGGTGATGGCGCAGCAGGCTTTCCTCTACAAGGGAGTTGTCACACCCCCAGCAGCTGGTCATGAGAACACCGTCATAGGCCCCGGTGTCCCAGTAATGCAGCACGCTTCCCACGACCTGGCCCGCACCGCCCAAGGTTTTGGGATCAATAATATCAGATGACCGCTGCAGTACCGCCGGCATATCCGGCATGGGCAGCCAGGGATGGAGTTTTCCGGCCATTTTGTAAAGACTTTCTCTGATCATCACCATGACCTTGAGATACGAGGCATTCTGGCGCTCGGTGGCTTTTCGACCGAAAATCAGAGGGGGATGCATGCGGGCCAGAAATTCTAAAAAATCACACATGGGTTCGGCTACGGACCGGATCTTTTGCTCGCTCAACCGGTCAAAAAGACCGCAGTTGGCCACGTCATTTCCTTTGGCCATGGGGTCGCCTGAAACAAAAATGGTCCGGAATTCGGACGCGTCCCCGGCCTGCTGCTCCATACGGTAAAACGCCCGGGCCGCCTGTTTGATAATCTTCCTGAGCCGTGTCCAGTGATACCCTTTCTGTGCCGTTCCTTTAAAACCGATTTTTGAAGACCGTGCAACAAGTTCCACAATGGCTTTGCTGTATCGGTGATACACCTCCCGGGCCTCGCCCAGCGTGGCTTCAACCGCCTGATGGTAAAGAAAAAACTGCCGCAGAATATCCATGCCGGTGAGTCCGGCAATCAGGCGGGCCGCCATGCCCGGGCCACCGGCGATCATGAGCGAGGCCACGGAAATCCGGTCATGCAGTCCCATGCGGTTCACCGAAAGCCGGTCTTTGATCCCGTACATCCCCGCCCGACAGATCTGCCCGGAGAGCTGCACCAGCCGAATATGCTGTGGCGCTTCCTGTCCTCCGGCGGTCTTTTCATTCTTGACGGATTCCAAATACTCCCGAAACGCCCCCCAGATCAGCTGATAAGACATACACTCCTTTCCGGAGCAGTCCGGTTTGCCCAGGCGACAGTTTTCTTCCGAAACCGGCGGGGCCGAGATCGCATCATACCCATAGGAACGGTACACGGCGGCAAAAAGGTCCCCAAGATAATCCAAACTGCTGAAAAACACGTACCGGATGTTTTTATCCAGATATTTACCCCGGTGCACGCCGGATTCCACATAAGAAACAATGCGGCCATGATCGACCGGTGCTGTTTTGCTTTCTTCATCCATATGCTGCTTAACGGACTGCAAAAACGCCTGAATCCGCGTAACAAACCCTGCCGCACCGCCATGGCCGTCACTTTCCAGAATCGTATGCGGGTATCCCGCAAGCAGGGACTGAAAGACCTGTTCGGTAAAAGACGCCGGGCCGCATCCAAAGGACGCCAGCATCAGGGGAAAGGCGGATTGAGTTTCCTTTGCCGACAATGCTGCCCGCAAATACCGGTTGGCATCTGCCCAGTAAATTCGCTTCATTTCCGGCGTGTCTTTGGCAATGGGAAAACAATCCATGGGAATGGCCATGGCCCCGTTCCGGCGCAGGATATCGGGAATTTTCGAGTTTGCCGCCTTGTCGTGGATCACATGCTGCGACCCGCAGACCACCACCGGGGCAATCTTGTTGGCCACGGCGTAATCTATCGCTTTTTGACCGATCTCTCCCAAGGCTGCTTCAAAGGTCTTTTGTGCTTTTGCCCCTTTTTCAACTGCTGCGGCGACGTTTGATTTGTCCGCCCCCAGCGCCGTTGCCAATGCCGTAAGACTTTCAACTACAGACGGTTCAGTGAGCCCGTTTTCCAGATACAACCGGGGACGAATCACGGTGATCTCTTTTCCGCGGGCCTTTAATGATTGTTCAATTACTTCCGGCATGGCCTGCTCAGTAACACATGCGATGCCGCCCGGACCTTCCCGGTCGAAAAATTTCATGATTTTGGGAAAAAACAGGTACGGACTGTCGGTATCACAGATGGAATACGCGATTTTAACCGGTCCGCAGGAATCAAAACTATTGCACAAGTGCTCTCCCTGGGCCAGTGATTTGGAATTTGACTTTAACACTTCAACCGAAAACCCGAGTTCCCGCACCACGGTTGATAAAAACGGCAGAAATCCGCCAATGGGACCGGTCATGGGAATGGCCACCTTCGCACCTGTTTTAGCTTTGGATTTAGCTTTGGTATCATCTTCTTCATCTGCCGTTTCAAATGCGGCCAGCAGCTGCGCCCGCTCTTCAAAAGGATTGGGCGCATCTTTTTCCAATTTCGGCATGGCCGCGGAAACAATTTCATACTTGGGACAGGCGCCGCCTGAAGTGGCCGTCTTTATAATATCCCCAAACTGAATAGTTGTGCGTTCAATGGGGCACATGGTCCGGCAGTCAGCATCCTTGCAGGTAAATTCGGACAGTTCGATAATTTCTGCTACCAGAAAATCATCCAATGTCAAACCAGGCGATAATAGCAGGGCTTCTTTTCCCATGTCCTCAACAGCACACAGGCCGATGCCCCAGGCTCCCATTGCACCCGGATTGGGCGGCACCACGATGTCACGCCCGGTTACCGAAGCCAGGGTCCATGCCAGACAATCATTGGACGCGGGCTTTCCCTGGAAAAAAATCTTTTCCCCCAGCTGGCGCTGACCCATCACCCGGTTTAAATAGTTATAAATAACCGAATACTGGAACCCCGCAAAAATATCGCCGACTGAAAAACCTTCTTTTAAAGCATCAGCGCCGGCTTCGGCAATATAGACCGTGCACATTTGGCCCAGGTCCGGCGGTCTTTTGGCGGCGGCCGCCATTGCAGCGAACCGGCCGATATCATCCACATCATAGCAGTTGGCCTGTTCTTCCAGAAAAGAGCCGGTCCCGGCGCTGCACGCCTTGTTCATATCACTTTCAATAATCCGGCCCCCGCTGACACGGACATACTTGGCATCCTGGCCGCCGATCTCGATGATGGACATATCCTTTCCTTGATCCGGGTCACAGGAGATTGCCGCAGTGGCATGGGCGACGATTTCATTTAACACGCTGATCCGGTCCGCATGGCCGTTTTCATCCTGGAACACGGTCCGTGCGAGGGTGGCCACGGCCTCACGACCCGACCCGGTAAGCCCCACGGCCCGCACATCGGGTTTGCCGGCATCCAGTATGGCGGAAACCAGCCGTCGGGCCGCGTCAACCGGATTGCCCCGGGTGCTGTCATACACATCCATCAATGGCTCGCCGGTATCAATAGCGGTGAGCACTGCCTTGGCCCCGGTGGACCCCAGGTCCAGCCCCAGGACCGACGGCTGATTTTCCCAGTCAGCCACCCTTGCAATATCGGCCATCACCGTCACCCGGTCTTTAAATGCCGACGCAGGGGACAACACCGTAAACCGCTTTTCCTGGATGTCAATCAACAATTCCGGGTCTTTGGGCAGAGTCGTTGTAGCTTTTGGCATAGCATTTGGCGCCGCATGAGCGGTCGCGATCCGGTCTGCAGCAATTCGGGCCGCGCCTTCGGCTTCAAAGGTGAGGCGGTTTTCAGGAAGCACCACGGTCTTGCCGGTGGCATCAGAAAATGCATCCACAAAGGATTGAATACGCGTCAGCCCGCCGATGAGATATGCCGGCCCGCTGGTATTGTTTTTCGCCAGCAGCCCGGCCGTACTTCCCGCAACAGACCCAAAAAAGCCTTTAAACAATTCGCGGGCCGGTTTTCCCTGGTTGGCGTAATGGGTCATCTCGCTTTTTGCAAAAACCGAACATCGGGCGGTAATGGGAATACTTTTTTCGGCAGACACAGCCAGTTCATCCGCGGCGTCAATCTCCAGCCCAAAGCGATTCGTCATTTTGGCAATATTTTCCCCTGCTCCGGAAGAACACTTGTCGTTTTCAAGAAACTGATAAAAAAACCGCGACGAATTTTGCCGGTCAAGCGAGCCAGATGCATCTGATGCCTTTGGCGCATTCGCCCCGGAACCGCCATCGGCCGGACGGCGGGCCAGCACGCTATAGCCTCTGGCGCCCACGCTGACAAGGTTCATCTCATCCGGTGCCGCAGCATCAGCCTCTATGGCAGCTTCCTGACAGGCATCTTCAGGAAAAACCAGCACCGGTTCCTTCAGTTCACCGGCATAAAGTCCGGTAGCGCCCAGTGCCGTGCATTGCCCCACATTATTTTCACGGTACCATTTTTTAAAAACTTCAAATGGATTCCCCTCATGGGAAATATGCGCAGTGCTTTCCACGTCAAAACTGCCGTCTCCCTTCACTTTCGCTATTACAAAACTTGCAGATGCCTTGCCCAGGTCACACCCTGCGATTTTTATCGTCATCATAGGTCTCCTATATATAATTTATTGAGGTTGATCAGATTATTCATCGTAATCAATCAAATGAATCTCTGACTTAATATATACACCTTGACAAGGACAAACAAAAGAGGCATATATGACTTAATTCATGCTAAAAGAGACATTGCATCATAAAGGTCTTATTGATGGCACTATATACCACTGTATCAACAAATAACTTCTATAAGGTAGGCCGGGTTTCTTACCCGGCGATTAACAGATTGCATTTGTCGGGAATGGAATCCCGACCTGCATTTTATTTCACCGTCAATTATTAAATTATTGGGTATTAAGTTATTTTGAAGGGAAGATAATATGGCAAAAATAACCCTGCTGGCAGAAAACAATTGCGTGGCCTCAGCCATTGCCGGATCTGTAGACGCGCTTTCCGTCGCCAATCTGTGGTGGCTTTATATAAAAAATGACGGCGGCGGACCGCTCTTTGAAACTGAAATCATCTCCATCGACGGGCAGCCGGTGACTGCCCAGGGCGGCATTACATTAATCCCTTTACGAGCAATGCATGAAATTGAAAAAACAGACCTGATTCTGCTGCCGGCATTTCTTCCGCCATTTGATATGGATAATCCGAGAATTAAGACCATATGTGAATGGACAAAGCATAATCATAAAAGCGGAAATAAAATTGCCTGTACCTGCACAGGAACATTTCTGCTGGCGGAAACCGGACTTCTAGACGGACGTATTGCCACAACTAACTGGCAGTTTGCCGAAATCTTCAAACAGCAATACCCGAAGGTGAACCTTCAGGTTAACCGGATTTTAACCGAGGATAACGGACTTTATTGTACGGGTGCGGCAACGGCCTTTATGAATCTTTGCCTGCATTTGATTGAAAAATACGGTTCACCGGATCTGGCCTCCAGGTGCGCAAAAGGCCTGCTCGTTGACACGGACCGGCAAAGCCAGACCCCCTATATTGTTTACGATTTCTGGAAAAATCACTCTGACGAGCAAATCCTGAAGGCACAGCAGTGGATGGGAAAAAACTATGAAAACAAATTTTTCATTGATGATGTGGCTGAATCCATCGGGATCAGTCCGCGCCATTTTAAACGCCGGTTTAAAAATGCCACTGGTGAAACACCCCTTGCCTATCTCCAACGTTTAAGAATTGAAAACGCCAAACGGTTTTTGGAACGTACGCGGGACACCATCAATGAAATCACCTGGAAAGTCGGGTATGAAGATATCAACTCCTTCCGCCGGCTGTTTATTAAACACACCGGCTTGTCCCCCAAAGCCTACCGGAACAAATTTTCATTAACTTACCGGGATAAAATGGTGCAATAACCCATACGCGCTAAGTTGTTTTGTAATTCCAATCATACATGTACACATAGAAATGAACAACTCTTATTGATTTGGAGAAATATGATATGATTATGAGCTATATTATGGAAAAGAAGAGTAGGTTATCACCAAACTAGTGTCGCGTTAAAAATGAAATATCGTAAGATTGCACTGCCATTTTTTGTGTCTGTGAGGCACGACTTGAGGAGCATAGTGGGCTACGTGACTCAAGTCGTAGCGACGCAGTCGCGGAAAATGGCAAAAAAATACGTCAATTCAGAGTTAACACGACACTATTTCCGGTAAGAAACCCCACCATGCATTGCTGGTCTGTCAGGAATAATAATTTAAAATCAAATCCCAAGATATTTTGAATAATACCCAATGATATTAATGATAAATAAAATAAAATTATTTGTTTTTAATATGGATAATAAAATTGAGCCTTTTTGTCAATTTTAAGATACATTCTTTAATTCAAAACTGCTTGACAGTCATTATTGATATTGGTAATAAAGAGAGTTTTTAAAATACACTATTATTTATCCTTGCTCTGTATTTTTACAGGGCTTTACACCCAAAAGGAGGACACATGAACCATTACGAGACAATATTTATTGTCGATCTTGACACACCGGATGCGGATCAGGAGTCTATTTTTGAGAAGCTGAAATCAATGATTTCTCAGGACGGTCAGCTGATCATGTTTGATGACTGGGGCAGCAAAAAATTTGCCTATGAAATCCGGAAAAAAAAACAGGGACGTTTTGTCCGTCTGGATTATTGCGGAGAAGGTGTCCTGGTGGATGAAATTGAACGGCTTTTCCGCCTGGATTATCGGATTTTGAAATTTATGACCGTTCTGCTTGCCAAAGACGTTGATCCTGAGTCATTAATGCCGGTAGAAGAAGAGGCAAAAGCAGAAACAGAAGCAGTTCAAGCGGAAGAAACAAAAGAGGCATCTGCCCCAGATGAAGCCCCAGATGAAGCCTCCGATGAAACCGAAGAAACTGAAGAAACCGAAGCCACAGAAACTGAATCAGAAACAGAGGAGTAAATATAATGGCTGGACCACAAAAAAGAAGATTTTTTCATCGACGAAAAGTGTGCCGTTTCTGTGCTGACAGCAGCCTGGTAATTAATTATAAAGATGTCAATATGCTGCGATACTTCATTTCGGAACGGGCTAAAATTATTCCAAGACGTATTTCCGGTACCTGCGCCAAACATCAGCGCGAACTTGCCAGAGCAATCAAACGAAGCAGATCCATCGCCCTGCTGCCGTATGTCGGCACACTGGATACGTAAAAAACCGACTTTCCGGTTATTGAAAATATATACAAGGAGTGAAGGAGGGTGGAAACGGCTAATCAAAAAGAAGGTCATAAAATTTTATTAAGCGGCATTGCGCTGACCTCACTGATTTGCGCTCTTTCGATTTCCATTCCGATTCTTGGTTTCATGTGTTTCCTCGTTATACCGCTGCCGGCAATTTACTACCGGATTCGCCTGGGAACAAAAAAAACGGCCATTGTCACTTTTTCTACATTAATATTTTTATTATTGTTTTCCGGAGGATTGTCTGCTGACCTTTTTTTCATAGCCGGCATGCTCATGCTCGGATTCTCCATGGGAGAATTTATTGAAAAAAATTTGCCGGTTGAAAAATCAATTGGCTACGCATGCGGCGCTGTTTTATTTGCCGGCACATTCGGCCTGGTATTATACGGCAATATATCGAATCTTGGCCTGATCCGGGTGGTTTCCGATTATATCGGCAAAAACCTGGAACTGACGCTTGCTTTATATGAAAGCATGGGAATGCCGGAAGAAAGCATCATGATGCTTTCAAATTCGATGGAGCAGATCAGGTATGTGCTGGTAAGAATTCTGCCTTCACTTTGTGCTGCAGGGCTTATGTTCTCAGGATGGCTGAATCTTTTATTGGCAAAAGCGGTACTCAGAGCCCCAAAAAGTAATTATCAGTCGTTCGGTCAGTTAAACTCATGGAAGGCGCCTGATTTTCTTGTCTGGGGTGTCATCGGATGCGCGCTGATGCTTTTAGTGCCCAGCATATTTTTAAAGATGCTGGGATTAAACGGTATGATTATTTTTACGATAATCTTCTTTTTTCAGGGGATTGCGATTATATCGTTTTATTTTGAAAAAAAGAAAATTCCGCTGGTATTCAGGGCGTTATTGTACGGCACGATCATCATTCAGCAAATATTTATACTTGCGATTGCCGGGATTGGTTTTTTTGACGTGTGGCTGAATTTCAGACAACTGGGAAACAATAATAACAACAAACAAATTCCTCTATCTTCATAATTTTTTAACAAAAAACTTATGACTTTTATGCTTGCGGAGAATGAAAAATGAAAGTAATATTAAAAGAAACAATAGAACCATTGGGTATCATCGGCTCAGAAGTTGATGTCAAAAAAGGATTTGCACGCAATTATCTTATCCCTCAGGGAAAAGCAGTTTTTGCAACCCCGCAGAACCGAAATATCCTTGCACAGGAAAAAGCAAAGCTGGATCTTCAAATCGCCAAAGAACGGGCGACTGCAGAAGAAATGGCTAAAAAACTTGAAGGGGTTGTCTGCAAAATAACCACTAAAGTTGCCGAAGAAGGCCGTTTATATGGTTCGGTGACAAGCCGAGAAATCATGGATGCCCTTGCCGCACAGAATATCGATGTGGTCAAACGAATGATATTATTAAAAGAGCCGATTAAAGACATCGGTTCTTACAAAATACCCATCCGGGTATATAAGGATATTGAACCTGAAATCACCCTCGAAGTTGAAGCAAGTTAAGACTCGACAGGGCATCAGAAATTAATCATGATGTTACAGCAGATGATATTAAGATAAGACATAAAAGATTGATCAATTCCACTGCTGCTCTTTGTTTTTTAGAAAATGATTTGTAATGCCACATGTAAACGGTTCTGTACGTATTCTATAATTCCGGCAACGTAAAATATTGTTTAAAATATTTTACGTTGCCTTTGTTTCGTCGGAATATCACCGAGCCGACCTTATTGTACATACTCTTTTTTTTTCTTTAGAGCTTTTTGACCATGAGCAATACCAGGACTAAAAAAAGTAACTCCCCGCTCAGCAACCTGCCTCCTCAAAATATTGATGCCGAGGAGTCAATTATCAGCGCCATTCTGCTTGATAACTATACGTTGCTGAACATTCTGGATATCCTTTCCGCGGAAGATTTTTATCGGACCGCGCACCAGAAAATTTTCAGAACCATCACTGAAATGTCCCACCAGGGAGAGCCCATTGACCTGGTCACCCTGGCAAACGCCTTAAAAAGCGATAATCAGCTGGATGAAATCGGCGGTGCCGTTTATCTAGCAAAACTGATGGATACGGCGCCGATTCCCGCCAATGCCGTTGAATACGCCAAAATCATACGGGACAACGCGTCATTACGTCGAATGATCAAAGCGGCCAGCGATATTTCAAACCGCTGTTTTGACAACACCAAGTCGGTCGATGATGTGATCGATTTTGCAGAAAGCATCATCTTCGATATTGCGGATAATAAAAGCAAACCCTCTTACTACCCCCTCAGCAAGGCCATTGATGCAAACATCGATGCACTGGTTGAACGGCGGGGCAATAAATCCCTGATCAGCGGCATATCCACCGGGTTTAAAAAACTGGACACATTGACCTCCGGGCTTCAGGGATCGGATCTCATTATCCTGGCTGCCCGGCCGGGTATGGGGAAAACGGCTTTCGCCCTGAACCTTACCCGGAATATCGCTGTGAATGCCGAAGTTCCGGTTGTTTTCTTTTCTCTGGAAATGTCAAAAGAGCAGCTCTCCATGAGGCTTCTCTGTTCTGAAGCACGGATTGATTCATCCTCCGTGCGGAGAGGATTTTTCAGTGATGAGGACTGGAGCAAGCTGACGGATGCCGCGGATATTTTATCCGAAGCCCCCATTTTCCTTGATGATTCCTCTGAGCTCACTTCCCTGGACGTGAAAACAAAAGCACGCCGGCTGAAACTTGAGAAAAATATCGGACTGATTATTGTCGACTATCTTCAGCTCATGAAGCCGAGAAGAGCAATGGACCGACGGGACCTGGAAATTTCCGAGATGTCCCGATCTTTAAAAGCCCTGGCAAAAGAACTGAATATTCCGATTATTGCTCTTTCCCAGCTGAACCGGCGTCTGGAGGAAAGAAGCGACAAACGTCCCCAACTCTCGGATTTAAGAGAATCCGGCGCACTCGAACAGGATGCGGATATTGTGATGTTTATTTACCGGGACGAAGTCTACAATAAGGACGAAAACAACCCGCGAAAAGGGAATGCGGAAATAATCATTGCAAAACATCGCAACGGCCCCACCGGAATGCAGCAGCTCAAGTTTATGGATTCATATACCCGGTTTGAAAATATTGCTTACGGGTATGAAGAATATGAATCTTCCGGGGAACCGGATTACAACTAAATATAAACATATTGAACTGCATGCGTTTATGGAAATACGTTTTTATCAATGAAAAAGCTGTCTGGAAATACAACCGGTCTTAAAGCAACTCAAATCCGCAGAATTGAAACTCTTTACCGTTACCGGATCCCGCCTGAAGTTGTTATAACACCCCAGGTGATAGAAAAACTAAGCACCCTGTCCTTTGAAATCAGTCGCCAGATCGGACTGCTGGTGAACCGTTCGGGTAAAATCATATCGGTTGTTATCGGCGATCATAAAGGGATCATGCTCCCCGACACCAGCGATTACCGCCCCCCCCCGGGACGCCTTAAGGGTCTGCGATATATTCATACACACATCAAAGATGAAGATTTAACACACGATGACCTCACGGACCTCACCCTGTTGCGGCTTGACCTGATCGCTGCCATTGGCGTGTCAAATACCGGACAGGCCCATCAGATTCATTTGGCAAACATTTTTCCAAATCAATCCGCTAAAATTCCTTACCAGATTCATCCCCCTATTGCCCCGAATGAACTGGACATCAACTGCCTGGAACTGATCCAGTCAATAGAGACGGAATTATCCCGGATAAGCGCCCTGCATGATGTTGACCCCGGAATCGAACGCGCCATCCTCATCAGCGTCACCACTTCATCTAGAATCAAAGCCGAAGCTTCCATTACCGAGCTTAAAGAACTGGCAAGATCCAGTGATATCTTTGTCCTGGATACGGTTATACAGCACAGAAAAAAAATTGACCCCCGGTTTCTTCTCGGCCGGGGGAAAATAGAGGATTTAAGCATCCTGGCCATGCAGGAAGGCGCCACTCTGATTGTTTTTGATCAAGAGCTCAATCCCTCACAGATAAAATCCATCACCGACAAGGTCGATCTCAAGGTGCTCGACCGAACACAGCTTATTTTAGACATTTTCGCCCAGCGTGCCCAGACCAGAGAAGGAAAACTGCAGGTGGAACTGGCACAGCTCAAATATATGCTGCCGCGGCTTATTAAAAGCAACTCGGCGCTGTCAAGACTGGCCGGCGGCATCGGCGGCCGGGGACCGGGTGAAACCAAGCTTGAAGTCGATCGCCGGCGAATTCGTGACAGGATTTCGCGCATTGAAAAAGGACTCAAACAGGTAAAAAAGCAGCGCCGGCTTCAAAAATCAAAACGCGAAAAAAAGGGATTGCCGGTAATTTCCATTATCGGGTATACCAATGCCGGAAAATCAACACTGCTGAACACACTAACGAAAAGCAATGTTCTGGCGGAAAGCCGGCTTTTTGCAACACTGGACCCGTCCAGCCGGCGGATGAAATTCCCGAAAGATTCGGAAGTCATTATCACCGACACCGTCGGTTTTATTCAGGACCTTCCCAAAGAACTCAAGGTGGCATTCCAGGCAACGCTGGAAGAACTTGAGAGCGCGGATTTGCTGCTCCATGTGATTGACTGCAGCAACCCTGACTATCAATCACAGATTAACTCTGTGGATAGAATTCTTGAAGACCTGAATATCAGTCGAATCCAGACGATCAATGTACTGAACAAAATGGATCTCGTCAGTGATGACACCATGGCGGTTATTATAAAAGAAACCGGCGGCATACCGATTTCAGCCAAAAAAGCATCAACGCTTCAGCCGTTGATTGATAAAATGCAGTCCATTGTCCTGGCGCCGAAACCTGAAATTTTTCATCATGTTGAATAAATTCAAACTGTATGGATCTGGGATCAACACAAATGAATAATATTGACGCAGTCAGATTATTTGATATAATTTAACGGATATGGATTTTGAGCAAATAAAAAATACCGGCATCGGCGCAGCATATAAGAGCGCTGAAATCATAAATAATTATTTAGGAAAATTAACATCCGTCAATAAAAAAGGACCGATTGACCTGGTCACTGAAGCAGATATTGCGTCTGAAAAAAATATTATTGAAACCATTCGCTCCCGGTTTCCAGACCATGAAATTTTAGCCGAAGAAAGCGGATTGAACGAATCCAACGATTCCACCTGTCAGTGGATTATCGACCCTTTGGACGGCACGACAAACTTTGCCCATCAAATACCTGTTTTCGCAATATCCATTGCCTTTGCAGTGAACAGTGAAATTAAGGTCGGCATTGTGCTCAACCCGGTATCGGGTGAACTTTTTACTGCGGTTCACGGACAGGGTTCAACCTTAAACGGTGGAATCATAAAGGTTTCTGAGGAGAAGAACATATCTGACAGCCTGCTGGTAACGGGTTTTCCCTATGACGTGAAGCAAATGCTCGACCCGATCATGCTCAGGTTTAAACAATGTGTTGCCGCGGCCCGGGGGATCCGGCGCCTGGGATCGGCAGCCCTTGACTTATGCTTTGTTGCCTGCGGAAGATTTGAGGGTTTCTGGGAAGAAAACTTAAAACCCTGGGATACGGCTGCCGGATGGCTTATTGCCGAAGAAGCAGGTGCCTTGGTAACAGATTTTTCAGGAATGCCTTTTACCCTGGACAAAAAAGAAATACTGGCAACCAATCGCCATATTCATAATGAAATGAAATTCACACTGGAGATATAAAAAATAAATTATGCGTGAACTATTACAAGCCAAACTCGTTGATAATTATCTTGAATGTTTCGGCGATCTTAATTTAACAGATCCTATCTGCCGCAAATATTGTGCATTACGGTTAAAATGTGCAATTGAACAGATTGAGCAGAACCGTCTGATACAACTTGAAGATCTAATCAATGTTCAGGAGGTCCCGCTAAAAGTACAGTAAATCAAAAAGGCATAAGATTTAAGGTAGAAGGCTGAAGGAAAAGTCAGTTGCTTCCCACCGATAATTTATAAGCGCTCCACTCAAAAAGAAAAAGACTACACCGCTGTTTTTTCTACCTTCTACCTTCTACCTTCTACCTAAACCCCTATTTTAAACAAGCATCTTTCCGGGATTTAAAATCCCCGCCGGGTCAAACGCTGATTTAATTCTTCTCATTAATGCAACCGATTCAGCGCTGATTTCTTTTGTCATATACGCGGATTTTGTAATCCCCACACCATGTTCACCTGAAATTGTCCCACCGAGGGCCAGCGTAAAATCAAATATTTCATCGACTGCCTGATTGGCTTTATGCAGCTGGGCAGGCACCTTTTTATCCAGCATGATATTGAAATGGATGTTTCCGTCACCGGCATGACCAAAACTGACCATTGTCAGCCCGGTCTCACGGCTTAATATTTTTATCTTTTTTACCATATCCGGAATTCTGCTTCGTGGAACCACAATATCCTCGTTAATTTTGTCCGGCCCATATTTAAAAAGCGACGGGGAAACGGATTTCCGGGCTTTCCATAAAATTTCCGCATCCTGTCTGTTTTCAGCTGTTTTAATTTCCCTGGCACCGGATTTTCTGCAAACCGATGTCACACGCTCAACAGCATGCGACACTTCATTTTCAGTGCCATCGACTTCTATGATCAGTATGGCGTCCGCATCCGTTGGAAGTCCGGCCTTCATATAGTCTTCAGCGCACCGAATGGACGCATTATCCATGTATTCAATCGACCTTGGAATGATCCCCTGACGGATGATCTCAGATACAGTTTCAGCGGCTGTTTCAATTTCATCATAAATTACTGTAATGGTTTGCACCATATCCGGTAACGGGAGCAGGCGAAGAATCAGTTGGGTGATTATCCCAAGAGTTCCTTCCGAGCCCACAATCAGTCGCGTTAAATCATAACCAACCACGCCCTTAGCCGTCTGCACTCCGGTTTTGACGATTTCACCGGTCGCCAGGACAACCTCCATCCCCAGGACATAATCACGCGTCACACCGTATTTGACCGCCTTCGGTCCGCCCGCGCATTCGGCCGCATTGCCGCCAAGTGTTGAAAAGTCGGAACTGGATGGATCCGGAGGATAAAAAAGACCGTGTGTTTCAACCGCTTTATGGAAATCACCAGTCACCACCCCGGGTTCCGCAACCGCCACCAAATTATCCCTGTCAATATCAATAATTCGGTTTAAACGTGTCATTGCCATGACAACACCGCCTTTTACCGGCAATGATCCGCCGGTCATTCCCGATCCGGCCCCCCGGGGGGTGACGCTGAATCCATTTTGATTGGCGAGTTTTAAAACAGAAGAGACTTCCTGTGGATTTTGGGGAAAGACAACGGCATCCGGATAATAAACATCCGGTGTCGTATCATAGGAATAACAGAGGATATCTTCTTTTTTATTCAAACAGTTGGACTTGCCAACAATGTTTTCGATTTTTTTAAAAATCTTATGTGAAAAAGCCATTGGTCCGAATTAAAACTTTCCGGAACTTAACTTTTGCTCAATGATATCCACCTGCTTTTTCATTTCACCCTTTTCCTTTAATTGTTTTTCAACCGCATTGATGGAGTGGATGACAGTGGCATGATATCGGTTAAAGTTTTTTCCGATGGACTGAATTGTCTGACTGGTATGCCGGCGTGACAGAAAAATGGCGATTTGCCTCGGCCGGGTAACAGACTGTTTTCGGGATTTGGAAATCATATCTTTAACGGTAATACCAAACTCCCGGGACACAACTTTTTTGATCACATCAATGGTTATATTTTTCTGGGTTGAAATAATATTTTTGACAATGCTCTCGGCCAGCGCCAGATCAACCGGAATTCCAAGAAGGCAGGATTTTGTGGTAACGCCAATCAGTCCGCTTTCCAGAATTCTTACGTTTTGTTTTAATTCGCTTGCCATAAACTCAATGACTTCGGACGGTACACGAAGGGCTTTATCCCTGGCTTTATGCCGCAGGATTTTAACCCGTGTCCGGAAATCCGGCGGTTCAATTTCAGAGATCAGGCTAAGCGCGATTCGGGATTTCAGGTGTTCACTCATTTTCGGAATCTTCGACAGAGGGATACTGCTTGAATAGATTATTTTCTTGCCGGTCTCATTTAAATAATCCAGCGTTAATGCCAGCTCCTCCTGGGTCCTGGTCCGCCCGGACAACACATGAATGTCTTCTAAGAGCAGTACGTCACAGCAGGACCTGTATTTCTTTTTAAAATCATCAATTGAATTGCCTTTAAACGCCATGACCATTTCATTGGTAAAATCTTCAGCCGTGATATAAAAAACCCGTTCATTCGGGAAAGCTGAAAGAATTTGATGACCGGCAGCCTGAGACAAATGACTCTTCCCCATGCCGGGCGGTGAAAACAATAACAATGAATTCTGTGACGGTTTTTTCTGGGAGGCCAGTGAAAGCGCTGCCATATAAGCAAAATCACTGTTATTGCCGACAACAAACTGATCAAACGTGAAATTCCGTCTGAGCAACCGCCCGTTCTTCGGCCGGGCATCCACTTGCGGCAGTGTGAGCTGGATACCGGGATCCTCAGTTTTTCTGATCACCGATTTGGCACCCCCGCCGTTTCCCCGCGATACCTCCAGTAAAAAATTATATCCATCCCCGGCCACCCGATTCAGTTCATTTTTTATCAGTGCGCCAAAATTTTCTAAAATACGTTTTTTTAAAAAATTATTTGGACAGATCAGTACGATATTTTCACCGGTTGCTTTAAAAAAATGAACCGGCTCAATCCACATTTTATACACATGGGAGGGGATACTTTCTTTTATCGTACCTTTAACTTTTTGCCAGATTTTTTCCATAGGGGGTTCTTCCTTGCCAATTTACACATGAAACGTGCCAAAAATACTACTTGTTGAGGCCATTAAAATCGGTTACAAAAGACTAAACAAAACAACAAAAATAAAAAAACATTTCGCTATACAGACAAATGGAAGGTCAATCAATTTTGTTCATGGTTAATTTAGGGATTGTGCTGATTGATCAAGAAAACATCAGCAGGAAATTGACCTCACTTATAAAGTATATTCACCCTTCCGTCAAATTGTGTATGTAGCGATATTTCTTTTTTCAAAATTCACTTTTAAACAATATATATTTGTAAATTTATAAGTAGGTTAGAACTTAATTTTAGTACAACTATTTAAAACCTCTAACAATTCATTCATTTTAAATATCATCAGCAATATTAAGATGATTAGCGATACTTATGCATTTTAACGGCAAAGCATTACCTTTGAAAATTTACCATTTTCTTAAAATTTCATCGTTTTTTACAAATATTCGACAATTTAATGACAAGACGGTTACATTGTTTTTTCCCAAATTTTTATTTAGCTGATAATTCGGTTTGTTGCATGAACATTCAAATAATTGCTGATGAATTCTGTTTTTCAGTCTTTTAAAACTGACCTGACTTGAAAGGGAATCACTCGCATATGGCAAAAATTACCACTGGCCTTGAAAACCTTATTGCCGAACCCCGGCAATGGCTGAACGGAAACCGGATTGGATTGCTAAGTAACCCGGCGTCTGTGAATAGCCAGTATCAACACGCAAAGCATCTTCTGCATAAAAAATTTCCCGGCCAGCTGACAGCGCTGTTTTCTCCCCAGCATGGTTTTTTTGCTGAAAAACAGGACAATATGATCGAATCTGATGATTTTATCGATGATGAACTCAAAATACCTGTTTTCAGTCTGTACGGCAAAACCCGGGTCCCCACCCCCCAGATGTTTGAACATATTGATGTGTTAATCATCGATCTTTTAGATGTGGGTACCCGGGTGTATACCTTTACCTCGACCCTGTCCTATTGCCTGGAGATTGCGTCAAAACTGAATAAACAGGTCATCGTTCTGGACCGTCCGAATCCGGTCAATGGGATCCAGATTGAGGGGAACTGCCTTTGCCTGTCCGTATCTTCATTTGTCGGGAGGTATCCGATTCCCATGCGGCACGGTCTGACCATGGGGGAATACGCCGCATATATCAACCAATCGTTTAACATCAACTGTCAGCTAAAAATCATTCCCATGAAAGGATGGACCCGGCAAATGTATTTTCAGGATACCGGGCTTCCATGGGTGTTGCCATCGCCGAACCTGCCCACACCGAATTCCGCCATGGTATATCCCGGCCAGGTTATATGGGAGGGGACAAATATTTCCGAAGGCAGGGGAACGACCCTGCCGTTTGAACAATTTGGCGCGCCGTTTATTAATATTGATAAGGTCCTTTCTTTTATAAAAGGCCCTCACGTTCCAGGCGGGCTGCTCCGGCCGGTGGCATTTGAACCGACATCCAACAAATGGGCCGGGCAGGTATGCAAAGGATTCCAGATTCATATCACAGATCCATACCAGTTTGAGCCTTATTTGACATCCCTGCATTTGCTTCAGGCAATTATTTTTCATCACAAAAATCAGTTCCAATGGAAATCCCCCCCCTATGAGTATGAAAGAAAAAAGCTTCCGATGGATATGATTGTCGGCAGTGAAGTCATACGCAGACAGATCGAAAATTTCGATAATATCCAGTCGATCCGTAATGACTGGGCAAATGAGCTGGACGAATACCGTTTATCAGCCCGAAAATTTCATTTATATAAATAAGGAAACCATGGAGTTGAAACCGGAAGACTACAACTGGGTACGCAAACGATTTAAAAAGAACAAGGTCTGGATGGCCTTCGGTAAGGACGGCAACCCGTTTATTCAGAAAAACAAGGTCTTGATTAAATATCAGCTCGACCAGAAACATGAATACTGGGTAAAACCGGAGAGCGTGTATGAAATCCAGCCGGAGGATCAAAAATATGAAAAGTCCCCTGCGGCTCAAAAATTCGGCCGCCGCCCGGTGAAGGCCGAAAAAAACAAGCCGGAAATTCCGCCTGACGAAAAAAAAAATGTTATCACCATCTATACTGACGGGGCCTCATCCGGAAATCCGGGACCGTCCGGAATCGGTGTGTTCATGCGCTACGGGAACCATAAACGGGAAATATCAAGATACATCGGCAATTCAACCAATAATATTGCGGAGCTGACCGCTATAGAAACAGCGTTATTGGAATTGAAACGGACGGATCTGCCCATTCGAATATATACGGACAGCAGTTACGCCTGCGGATTACTCATCAATGGCTGGAAAGCCAAAAAGAATATATCACTGGTCAATTCAATCAAAAAACTCATGACGAAATTTAAGGATTTAAAAATCATTAAAGTCAAGGGGCACAGCGGAATCAGCGGCAACGAAAAGGCGGATCAGCTGGCCACAGCGGCAATCACATCACAAAAAGATTCTTCATGTTAAGGTGTCGGTGACTTCCCAGCAAGGCAGTTAACAGCGAAACGACAGGCTGTTTTCTCTCAAATCTGATTCGTTCATTTGCAAGGCATTAACACGAAAAAACTAACGAGTTGGAGCAGTTCAGAAGCAAGGCATTTCAGCCTGAAGACGTAGCTTTTCTACTTCAATGGCTGAATAACGCAGTTCCTGAGCTGCTCCGGCTCGTTCTCAACAAAAAAAACCCTGCGGCATATACCGCAGGGTTTATAAAAACTTATAATAAAGTAAATGAAAAGGCGTTTATTTTGCTTTCAATGACTCTATTTCCTGTTTCAGGTCTTCGTTTTCTTTTTTGAATTTATCTATGTCAGACTCTGCACCCGGATCAGCTGGTGCGACACCGTTTTCACTCTGCCAGGTGTCTTTAAGTTCATCAAACCCCAGGTAAAGCGCCAGGCATCCACCAAGCAGCAGCATGCCGGGAATGGATCCCGCAAGAAGCTGCAAAAATGCATCAAACCAAATCGCCATACCGATGACTCCGATTACGGCTGCTATTGCGCCGCCTATTAACGTTTTCATAAAGCCAACTCCTCCTTCTTCTTAGTGATTCATTATCTTAATAATTTGGATGACTTAGGATATTTTAAATGTCCTTAATTTATTTAAGTTATCTAACATAACCTTTTTTTTAAAGCAAGGTAAAATTTCTCAAAATGTGAAACACCAGCCGCATGAAAATATTGTATTGCCCATTTTATATGCATGATGGATTATACTCTTGCAAACAAAACCATTACTTGATATTTTTTATTTTAAATTTAGATATAATAGATAATTGCGGCGCACTCAGGTGCGCCGCACTATTTAAAATCCCATTACTAAAAATTTGCTTTTAAAGCTATCGACAGTCTTGTATTTTTCTATTCTCTTTAATTAAATTGATTTGCGAGCAAACATGAAAAAGCTATTCAGGCAATGGATTAATAATATGGTGTCCGGAACACACAATCATTTCGCGTGTTTTCTGCCGAAAAGCACCGGGCTTATGTCCCGAATGATACTAAATTTATTTTTTATCAATATTAAAATCCCCCGCACCCATACCAAATCCATCCGGGAGCTTGAAAAACAGGGGATCGTTATCTTGGTTAATAAATATAAAAGCTATTTCGAATACTTATTCTATCACCTGAGATACCGGAACGAAGGAATCCTGCATCCCCGAATTGGATTTGACTACCGGTTCTTTTTATGGCAGCCGGTTTTCCGGTTTTTCAAGATTCTGCTGTCCTATGCGGACCATTTTTTTAAGCATTTTTCTCTTCAGAATCCCTATAAAAGCGGTTTTATTCAAGAACAACTGATCTCCGGCGAAACCGCCCTGCTTTCCCTGGTTGAAAAAAAAGGATTTTACAGGCGGTTCGTAAAATCAAAAACAGACCCGCTGCATTACCTGATTGAAATACAGAAAAACACCGAAAAACAGATTATTTTTCTTCCCCATCTGATGTTTTTCAGCAGAGCGCCGAGAACCACCCAGCTGACCATTATTGATATGCTTTTCGGCACCCAGGAAAACCCGGGCAGAATCCGCAGACTGGTGGCGTTGTTTAAAAATCCCAAAAAGATCTTTATTGAAACTTCAGATCCCGTTATTTTGAAAAATTTTTTAACTCGCCCGGATATTTCAAAATTAAACTCAAAGGATCAGGCGGTTGCCCTTCGCCGTTATCTCTTAACCCAGATCAATCAGCACCGTCAGACGATTACCGGCCCTGTTTTAAAATCCAGACTGGAAATCCAGGAAGAAATGCTGACCAACCGGCAGGTTCAGGAAATCATCAGCGACTATGCCCGGGACCAGGACGTCACCATTCATCAGGCCCATAAACAGGCGGTGGATTTTTTAGATGAAATTGCTGCAAATTACAATCCCAAAATGATCCGGCTGTTTGACATTACGTTACAGTGGATGTTCAAAAATATATTTGAAGGAATGGTGATTGATTATAAAGGGCTTGACCGGATCAAACGGGTGTCCAAAAAGGGTCCGTTAATTCTGGTGCCATGCCATAAAAGCCATCTGGATTATCTGATTCTATCCTGGGTGTTTTTTAATAACAACATGCCCTGCCCGTTAATAGCCGCCGGTAAAAACCTTTCATTCTGGCCTCTGGGCCCCATATTCAGAGGCGGCGGCGCCTTTTTTCTGAGGCGGACGTTTAAAGGCGAAATCCTGTATCCGAAAATATTTGCCGCATACATTAAAAAAGTACTGGAAGAAGGGTTTCATCTGGAATTTTTTGTCGAAGGGGGCAGAAGCCGCACCGGCAAAATGCTGGCGCCCAAAATCGGGCTGCTCTCCCTGTTGATGGATACCTTTGGCAAAAACAATTGGGATGACATGACCTTTGTTCCGATTTACATCGGATATGACCGGGTGCTGGAGGAAAGAGCATATATCAATGAAATTGAAGGCGGGAAAAAAACACCGGAAAACCTGAAAAACGTTATCAAAGCCAGAAAATTTTTAAAGAAAAAATACGGCAAAATTTACCTGAACTTTCACGAACCCTTTTCTTTAAAAGAATATCTGAGACAGCAGGAAAAGCAGTCTTCGATACCGGCTGCCGCGGATTCCAAAACGCTATATAGTGAATTTGGCAAAAAGCTGATTGGTGCGATCAATCAGGTCTCCCTGATCACTCCCCATGCCGTCATTGCCAGTGCCATATTAAACTGCGGTCAAAAACGGTTCTATTACAACCAGCTGATGGCCCATGTGGACACTTACATGAATTATCTTTTATCCCAGAATGCCTACCTGGCAGACACCCTCATTCTGGACCGCAGCAATACATTTAATCAGGTTATTGACTCATTTGCACATAATAAAATGATTGAAAAAAGCACATCTGAATTTTCCAAATCCGCCATCTCCAACCCGTTATTCAAAATCACTGAATCCAAACGGCCCGGTCTTGAATATTACAAGAATAACGGAATTATCGCTTTTATTCCCGCCGCATTTACAGCGTTAGCCATTTTAAAAGCAGATGCTTTTCAGTTTTCATCGGTGGATATTCATGTCAGTTATAAATTTTTACAGGAATTTTTCGAAAATGAATTTATTTTCGACCCGGACCAGCCGGTCGAATATCTTGTAAGGAAAAATCTCAAGGCCTTTATAGATGACGCCATTATTATGCCCCACCCGACCCTGCCGGACACATACAACCTGACCTCAGCAGGATACCGGAAACTGAACCTGTATGCCGCTTTTCTTGTGCCCTACTTTGAATCATACTGGATCGTGTTGAATTTCTATATGAAATATACCAAGAAGTCCATTTTTGATACCAAAGACTATATCAAGAAGATTCAGTCTCTGGGCAGCAGGATGTACAAAAGAAAGGAAGTGGAACGAAAAGAGGCATTGTCCAAGGTTAATTATAAAAATGCCGTCACGTTTTTTACCAGTCACGGACTGACCGAATCTGAAAAAGACAAGGATCAGATTGAATTCTACACGGAAGTGATCCAGAAATACAGGCACTTCCTTCCCCATTAGGCAGCTGTAAACTTAAATTATTATTTAAAATGAAATCGTAAATCATGAAAGCGCTTATCCTGGCCGCCGGATACGGTACCCGGCTCCGGCCGCACACGGAACATATTCCCAAACCTTTGTTCCCCATTGCCGGACAACCCCTGATCGATCTGACCATTCGCCGGCTGATTGATATGGGAATTACTGGCATCGTTATCAATGTCCACCATCTGCACCAACAGATCACATCCTTTATTCTCAGCCGGAATTATCCGATAGAAGTCTTCACGCGATACGAAGAAAAAATCCTCGGCACCGGCGGAGCCATCAAAAATGTTTCTGATTTTCTAGATGACCAGCCGTTTCTCGTAATCAACAGTGATATTTTAACCGACATCGACATTTTATCGGTCCGGACATTTCATCAGCAACATCATCACCCGGCAACACTTGTGATGCATGATTATCCGACTTTCAATAATGTGTGGGTCGATGAAAACGAAAACATCATTGAGTTTTCTGATAAAGAAAAAAACATGCCCAATGGATTTTCCTGCCAGGCATTCACCGGTATACAGATTCTCGATCCCCTGAGCATGAAATTTATCCCGAAAAACAAGTTTATCTCCATCATTGATGTATATCGAGAAATGATCAAAAAAGGTTTGACGATCAAGGCATATACTTTAAAAAACCATTACTGGAGGGATATCGGCACCCCTGAAAGTTTTACTGAAGCGGTATACGATAAGATCGTACCGGCTGCGTTTGCAACGGCTTTTGCTCAGGAAAACCAGGGGCTCTTTGACCGTACCCTGCTTGCGGGTGACGGATCAGACCGGCGATGGTACCGAATTTCTTCAAACAGCCGTTGCATGATCATGGCGGATCATGGGATTAACTCAGAGAATCAGACCGCAGAAGTGGATTCATTTATCAAAATCGGTGAGCATCTGTTTAAAAATAAAATCCCGGTTCCGGAAATTTTTCATTCAGATTCATTTTCCGGCCAGGTTTATGTACAGGACCTTGGGGATATCAATTTCCAGGCTGTTATTCAAGAAGAGGCGAACGATAAAAATATTATCCGCCTCTATCAACAGGTGATTGACCAGGCACTTTGCATGTCAGTAATCGGGGCAGAATCATTTGACCTGTCCTGGACATTTCAGACAAAAGAATATGACAGGCAATTAATCCTTGATAAAGAATGCCGGTATTTTGTTGACGCGTTTTTAAATAACTATCTTAAAATTGATGCTTCTTATGCAGATTTTGAAACTGAATTTGACTGTCTTGCGGACCATGCCCTTGAAAATGCGGTGACCGGTTTCATGCACCGTGATCTGCAATCCAGAAATATCATGGTTTCCGACGGTAAAATATTCTTTATTGATTTTCAGGGCGCAAGACTCGGTCCCATCCAGTATGACCTGGCTTCACTTTTGACGGATCCCTATGTTAATCTGCCCGAATCCACCCAAGAGATTCTGCTGGATTACAGCGCCGACAGACTGGGGCAGCTCATATCAATTGATAAACCTAAGTTCATTTTAGGCTATCGCTATTGTTCAATCACACGGATATTGCAGTCTCTGGGGGCATTCGGCTATCTTTCCAAAATCAAAAACAAGCCTTTTTTTGAACAATTCATACCCATCGCATTAAAAAACCTGCATGAGCGCCTTAAATCTCCTGAAATGAATCAATTTCATTTATTGACAGAAACCGTTAAAAACGCTTTGATATCACTGGACTCAAAACATTAGACAAAGTCTTGCCGTTTATGGACCGGAGGTAAAAAAGGTCCACTGATTGCAAGTTTGAATTTACAGAACCCGAAAAAAAATTTACGAAAAGGCAAAAAATGAACCGATTAAAAGTTATGGTCAATGGGATGCCGGGTAATGTCGCCGCCAGTATCGCAAAACATATTTTGACTGATGAAAGATTTGAACTTGTGCGCCACTCCCTGACCGGACCGGACATCACAGCAATGGAATTTTTAATTGATGAAACACCCGTTCAACTGGTAAAGCCGGATAGTCGGGACGATACAAGGGACGCTACAAGGGACGCTGCAATTGAGAAAATCAAGGAAACAGAGGGGCCCTTTATTACGGTTGATTTTACATTACCCGTGGCAGTAAATGACAATGCGGCGTTTTACTGCCGTCATGAACTGCCGTTTGTCATGGGAACCACCGGGGGAGACCGGGTAATGCTGGAACAAACCGTCCGTAATTCTCTAATTTCTGCGGTGATTGCGCCGAATATGGCCAAGCAAATCGTGGGTTTCCAGGCCATGATGGAATATGCCGCAGAAAACTTCCCAGGCCTGTTTGGCGGCTACAGTCTTGAAATCAGGGAAAGTCACCAGAAAACAAAAGTGGATACCAGCGGCACCGCAAAAGCCATGGTCAACTATTTCAACAAGCTCGGGGTCCGGTTTACTGAAAACGACATTATCAAAATCCGGGATCCCAAAATCCAACAAAAGCAATGGAAAATTCCCGAAAAATACATAAACGGTCATGCCTGGCATACCTACACGCTGGATGCTCCGGACAAAACCGCTCAATTCAGTTTTTCACACAATATCAATGGCCGGGATATCTATTCATGGGGAACATTTGATGCGATTCTTTTTCTGCAAAAAAAAATCGAAACCCAAACAAAAGGCAACGTATTTACCATGATCGATGTTCTGAAAGGGAGTTAATTTTTTATGAAGATTGCCATCAAGCAGTTCATCGTTATCGTTAGTTTCGTATTTATTGCGGCAGGTGGATCATGGGGAATTGATGTTTTTCCCAAAGAAACATGTCCCGAAGAAATATGGCCTGAAGAAACATGGCCTAAAAAAACATGGAAGGATCGGCCGGATCCCATTGCGGATAAAAATGCCGAGATCGGCGGAGAAATTTCTGTTTTCGGCGGGCAATATCCTAAAAGCCTGAATTATTATTTAGACAACAATTCTTTTTCAGCAGAAGTTTTCGGCGCGCTTTTTGAATCACTTTTGACGATGAACCCCCTTACCATGGCATATGAACCCGGACTGGCTGATAAATGGTCCATATCAGATGATAAAAAAACATTTACGTTTCATATCAATCCCAAAGCGCGCTGGAGCGACGGGACGCCGGTTACGGCCGAAGATGTAAAATGGACGTATGATGTTATTTTAGATCCAAAAAATATGACCGGGCCGCATAAAATCAGCATGGAAAGATTTGCTCCCCCGAAGGTCGTCGATACATATACCATCCGCTTTTCCGCCAGGGAAATTCACTGGAAAAACCTTCTGGCTGCCAGCGGATTTCAGATCCTGAGCAAACGCGCTTATGAGAAAATCGATTTTAATACGATCAACTTTGAATTTCCCGTTGTATCCGGTCCCTATAAGCTTGGCCGTATCGAGGAAGGCGTATTATTAAAATTAAACCGGCGGGCTGACTGGTGGCATATTGATGCCAAATCTTCCAAAAACAAAGGAAACTTTAAAACCATCACGTATAAATTTTTTGCGGAACGAACCAATGCCTATGAGTCTTTTAAAAAAGGAATCATTGATCTTTTCCCGGTTTATACGTCACGCATATGGATCAATGAAACCAGCGGAGACGCCTTTTTAAAAAATCATATTATCAAACAGAAAATACACAACCATAAACCGATCGGCTTTCAGGGGTTTGCCATGAACATGCGCAAACCGCCTTTTGGTGACATCCTCGTGCGTAAAGCCATGGCATACCTGCTCAACCGGGATAAAATGAACCAAACACTGATGTACAGTCAGTATTTTCTTCACCGTTCTTATTTCGAAGATCTGTATTCGGATGCCAATCCCTGCCCCAACCCGTTGATTGCGCTGAATAAAAAAAAAGCCAGAGCGCTTCTTGCGCAGGCCGGATGGGTCGTCAACCCGGGCACCGGCTTTCTTGAAAAAAACGGGAAAAAGTTCTCATTTAAATTTTTAACCCGTGCGGCGTCTTCTGAAAAATTTCTATCTATTTATGCTGAAGATCTCAAGGATGCCGGAATTGAAATGATCATTGACAAAAAAGACTGGGCATCCTGGGCAAGGGATATGGAAGAATTCAATTACCAAATGACCTGGGCGGCATGGGGGTCCGGTGTTTTCAAAGACCCGGAAAGCATGTGGCTGTCTTCGGAAGCCGACAGAAAAAGCGGAAATAATATTACCGGCTTTAAAAACAAAACAGTGGATCAGTTGATCGAAAAACAAAAAACTATTTTTGATATGCAAAAAAGAAATGACATCTATCGTGAAATTGATCAGTTAATTTACCAGGAATATCCGTATGTGCTGCTCTGGAATATTGATTATACGCGCCTGCTGTACTGGAACAAATTCGGTATGCCCGCCACCGTGCTTTCTAAACACAGTGATGAAAGCAGTGCTTTGTGGTACTGGTGGATTGATGAAGACTCGGCAGCCGCTCTTGATGATGCGGTCCAAATGAAAGCGCCCCTGCCGCCGCAACCGGCGTCGGTTCGATTTGATGAGGAGTTTTTAGGGGATTAGGTAGAAGGTATAAGGCTGAAGGCTGAAGGCTGAAGGCTGAAGGCTGAAGGCTGAAGGCTGAAGGGGATGAACATCGAACATCGAATGCTATATTTAACATATAGGAATCATAATAAAAAAATCGTATTGGCTAATTGGTGTTATAGCAATTACAGCAATATTTTTTTAGGGCGGTTATTCATTGGGCAATTCATCTCATTTAAAAGATGTATTAATTGCTGACAATATTATTACTGATGAGCTAATTGCAGCATCTGAGAATATAATTTTATTAGAGATGTTAAGTGAGGGAAAAATAGATAAAGCAGTAAGCCACTTAAATTCAAAAATAGATCGCCAAATTTTATTGGTAAATAATTTTTTACCTATAAATAAAAATTTGCAGGGCAGAATAATAGCGGACAAAATTTTTCTAAAAATCGCCAAATACAGGAAAAAAAATCCCCGAAAGAAAAGAGTGAATGATGTTGAAAACAGTGTGGACGAATTTCTGACTGACCTTTTGAAGGCATCGAATTAAAAAGGAAAAGGAATATAACGGCTGTTGTCGGACTCGCTTCGCACGACGCAAAGCCACGGCGATAAATCAGATCTGCTGCAGATCTATAAACAGATCGAATATACCATTTTTTTGTTCACACAGTCCGCAATGGGAATAAGAATTAAAAACAAAACCCGCTGTTAAAAACAGCGGGTTTTTAATTTTAACATGAGGGATTCTCTGGTTCCCACGGTCCCCCGTGGGAACCCATACTGGGCCGAATCTGGGCAATGCGCTATGGTTCAACAACCAGTGAGATCTGATATATTATTAATTCAAATATGCATTCCCACGGACCATGGGAACGAGGGCCAAGTGCTAAAAAAAATCACGAAGCGATAACCTTCTTCAACGTTCAATGTTGGACGTTGGATGTTGAACGTTCTTTTTTCTCTGGTTCCAACGTGGGACGAGGGGTAAATGAACCGCAGAATATCGAATCAGAAATATCGAATTTCGAAGTAGTTTCTTTTATTTCTGCGGTTCAAAATTCCTTGTTCGTTATTCGACATTCTCTATTATTAATCATTCTTTCTGTTCCCCATGGGAACCCATACAACATCGTAGCAGGATAACTTATAGTCCATAGGCGTTATCATGAGGTCCCAATAGAACAAATTTTATGGTCTTGTCCGGTGTTTCCCGACAATCCGAGCAGGCCACGACAGCATCGTCGCCTTTTTTCCGGCAAACTTCGCAGTACAGATAAATAATTATGAAATTACGCTTTACAGGGCACGAATAAAACCCCTGCCAATTTCCCTTCAACGGTTCGCCAATAGCAATCGGGTTTTCAATTATCATGTCGACTTTTTTCTTGACCAGCTTTTTGATTGAAGCGTGCTTTTTAACGGCTTTCAGAAAAGCGGCCTCAAATACAGCTTCCATTAGTCACCAAAAACTTCATCATATGAGTGCCACTCAGCAGTTCCGCTCCGAAGCCTGGCCTGAGCATCATCCATTGCCTGTTGAAAGGCAGGGTGGGCGAGAATTTTTTCCATATATTCCCCTTCGACACGCCGCTTCAGGAGTAGCAGGTATTGCGTGACCATATCCGCAACCGACGTGCGATTTTCAGCAGCAAAGACCTTTGCGAACTCAGCAAGGTCTTTGTCGAGACTTACATTAAGTCGTGTTTTAGGCATAACAAACTCCCTTAACTTTGTTCCTATTATACGCATATCAGGAACAAATGTCAAGAAATCAGATCTAACGAAGCATAATTTTGGTCTGCTTCCCACGGGGGACCGTGGGAACAAGGGCTCTGATTAAATATTCGGCAATGACTGTTACTTTCCCTTCAGTCTTCAGCCTTATACCTTTTACCTCTTCTACCTTCAACCTCCTACTAACTCAAACACCTTTTTTATGGCCGCATCCAGGTTTTCCGGTTTAGATCCCCCGGCTTGGGCCATATCCGGCCGACCTCCCCCGCCGCCGCCGACCTCCGCGGCAACCGCTTTGATAATTTTGCCCGCATGAAATTTGTCGAGCAGGTCTTTTGTAACAATAGCAATCAGCAGTGCCTTGGCATCCTTCTCCGTCCCCAGCACAACAATCCCTGACTTGATTTTATCCCTGAATTTGTCTGCCAGGTCCCTCAATGCGGCCGGTGTTTCCACCGCAACCTTTTTAGCCACCACATTGATGCCATTAACTGACCGGACGTCATCTTCGATGTTATCAGCAGATTTGGCGGCAATTTGTGATTTTAATTTCTCCAGTTCTTTTTCAAATGATTTCTGGCTGTTCAGCAGTGTCTCCACCCGCAAAAATAAGTTTTCCGGCCGTTCCCTGAGCACGTTGGCTGTATCATTTAACACCTTTGCGACGGTCTGAATTTGGTTGATTGCGGATTTACCGGTTAGCGCTTCGATTCTCCGCACCCCGGACGCGACACTGGATTCACTGACGATTTTAAACAAACCGATATTGCCGGTTAAATCCGTATGGGTGCCGCCGCACAATTCTTTGCTGAACGTATCTAACGAGATCACCCGCACGACATCACCATATTTTTCTTCAAAAAGCGCCATGGCGCCGCATTTAAACGCGTCATCCGCCGACATTTCATTGATGGATACAGAGATATTGTCCCGAATCCGGTCATTGACCAGGGCCTCAATCTGATTAAGCGAATCAAGCTCCACCTGCGAAAAATGCGTAAAGTCAAACCGCAGCCGTTCCGGTCCCACATGAGAACCGGCCTGGCGGACATGATCACCCAACACCTCCCGCAATGCCGCATGGAGCAGGTGGGTCGCCGTATGATTGACTTCAGTGGCGTTTCGTTTGGCCTTGTCCACGGTCAACGTCACCAAAGCACCTGTCCGGGCATTTCCGGATACGACCTTGCCCTTGTGTATGATCAGGCCGGTGGGGTCTTTAATGGTCTTTTCAATTTCCACGAGCAGGTCTTCTGCACTGATTCGGCCTGCGTCACCAATCTGGCCGCCGGATTCCGCATAAAAAGGAGTTTGCTGAGTAATAATTTCAACTATCTGACCGGCTTCCGCGACTTCAACAGCATCCCCGTCAACCACAATCAATATAATTTCAGATTCGCTGCTCAGGCGGTCATAACCTACAAACTCCGGCATTTTCTCAACACTTGCTGTAAAATTTTTATACGCGTCACTAACATTAGAAAATGAAACCTTTGAACGGGATTTTTCCTTTTGATCCGACATGGCCTGATGATACTCGTCCATGTCCAGATCCAGTACGCTGTCCCTGACCACATCTTTGACAATATCCACCGGAAAGCCGAACGTGTCATAGAGCTTAAAAATGACATCACCGGGCACGACGGTTTCGCCGGTTTCTTTCATTTTACTGATCGTTTCATTTAAAAGCTTGAGTCCGTTATCCAGGGTTTCTGAAAACCGCAGTTCTTCATTTTTGATCACATTGGTAATAAACGCCCTGTCTTCAAGGAGCTCCGGATAACCTGACTGCATGACTTCAAACACCGTTGCCACGGTTTCATGCAAAAAAGGGTCGGTCAGGGAAATATTGCGTCCATAGCGTATCGCCCGGCGCAGGATTCTGCGCAAGACATATCCGCGTCCCTCGTTTGACGGCAAAACGCCATCGCCGACCATGAACGCACCTGCCCGGCTGTGATCGGCAATGACTTTCATTGCGATATCAGTAGCCGGATCGTCGCCCGGTTTTCTGCCTGAAAGGGATTCAATCTTTCTCATGATCGGCATGAACAGGTCCGTATCATAATTTGTCGGAACGTTCTGGACCACCGAAGCGATGCGCTCCAGTCCCATTCCGGTATCAATACTCGGCCGCGGCAGCGGAGTCATTTTTCCGGTCTCATCACGGTTGAACTGCATGAACACGAGATTCCAGATCTCAAGATAGCGGTCGCAATCACAGCCCACCGCGCAATCGTCTCTGTCACAGGCGAGTTCTACTCCCCGGTCAATCAGTATTTCTGAGCAGGGTCCGCAGGGTCCGGTATCGCCCATGGACCAGAAATTATCCTTTTCCCCGAACCGGACGATTCGATCAGATGACACACCGATCTGCTTGTGCCAGATATCATAGGCTTCATCATCATCTAAATATACCGATATCCATAATTTCTCCGCTGGAAGACGATATTCATTCACCAGAAGATCCCAGGCAAAGCGGATGGCGTCTTCCTTAAAATAATCGCCAAAGGAAAAATTCCCCAGCATTTCAAAAAACGTGTGATGCCGGGCCGTGTAACCGACATTTTCCAGGTCATTATGTTTTCCGCCGGCCCGTATGCACTTCTGGGAGGTCACCGCCCTGGTATAATCCCGCTTTTCCTCTCCGAGAAATGTCCGCTTGAACTGAACCATTCCGGCATTTGTAAACAAAAGCGTCGGGTCGTCCTGCGGTACCACGGATGAACTCCGCACAATCTGGTGATTCTGGCGTTTAAAATAATCAAAAAACTTCCTGCGTATTTCGTCTCCGGTCATCAATCCCCCGTATATTTCTTTAGCTTAGGGTTTTCGAAAAAATAAATTTACATTTTAGAGTTTCGAGGCGCCCGCATGACAAGGCGAGAGAAGGACGAATAGCCGGCCTATTTAACCGCCGAGCAACGCAGTCATGCGAGATGGATCGGCTCAATAAAATGTGAAGTTATTTTTGAGTGAGCCCTTTGGATTCTGTCTTTTTGGAATTTTCGTCCTCATCTGAATTATCTTCTGTCGCTGTCAATCCTATGGCCGCTTTTACCTTGAGTAGTAACCGGTTAAACAATTCTTCGTTTTCCTTGAAGAATTTTTTTACATTCTCACGTCCCTGGCCGATGCGTTCCCCTTCATAGGAGTACCAGGAACCGCTTTTTTCGATGACATTGGCCTCGACTCCGATATCCAGGAGTTCTCCCGTGAGGGAAATTCCTTCGCCGTACATAATGTCAAATTCGGCCTGTTTAAACGGCGGCGCCATTTTATTCTTCACGACCTTGGCCTTGGTCCGGTTGCCCAAGACCTCCTGGCCGTCCTTGATGGCTGACATACGACGGATTTCGATCCGTACCGACGAATAAAACTTTAAGGCATTACCGCCGGTTGTGGTTTCCGGATTCCCAAACATCACGCCGATTTTCATTCGAATCTGATTGATAAAAATAACCGAGGTCATGGTTTTACTGATGGTCCCGGTCAATTTCCGCAGGGCCTGGGACATCAGCCGTGCCTGGAGCCCCATGTGAGAGTCCCCCATTTCCCCCTCAATTTCAGCTCGCGGTACAAGGGCGGCCACGGAATCAATCACCAGAACGTCAATGGCCCCGCTCCGCACCAGCATATCCGTAATTTCAAGG
Organism: Desulfobacteraceae bacterium; assembly: GCA_014237465.1. Classification (GTDB taxonomy): domain Bacteria; phylum Desulfobacterota; class Desulfobacteria; order Desulfobacterales; family Desulfosalsimonadaceae; genus SURF-3. The sequence continues at coordinate 126,017 of JABZFM010000005.1, forward strand.
GCCTGTTCTCCGGTGTCCGGCTGAGAAACCAGCAGTTCATCACAATTCACACCCAGCTTTTTCGCATAGGATGTATCTAATGCATGCTCCGCATCAATAAATGCGGCAATGCCCCCCTGTTTCTGGGCCTCGGCAACAATATGCAACGCCAGCGTTGTCTTTCCGGAAGATTCCGGGCCATATATTTCAGATACTCTCCCTCGAGGGATTCCGCCGATGCCAAGGGCTTTATCCAGTGCCAGCGAGCCTGTGGGAATGGCAGGGACTTGAACGATCGCATTCCCGCCAAGTTTCATGATCGAACCTTTGCCAAATTGACGCTCAATCTGGGTGATTGCGGATTCCACAGCCCTTTCTCTATCCATGCTCTTGGTCATACGGCCTCCTATTTTTTCTTATAACATTTATTACAGCAGTTAATTCTAAAACAAAACACTGGTGTTCAGCTTATTTCCGATAACTTTTGATAAATTTCAACACTATATTTCCACACAAGCAAAAAACTCATTGCCCAAGCCGGATGCTTGACAGGTTCGTATATACTGGACCCGACGGTTTCAGATCACTTTGATACACATGGACGGCATCGACTAAAAATTCATCTGATGCCATATCCACATATGTTTTCATTATATTAATCAATATATCCGAATCCGGGTGTCCCTTAAACCGTCCGAGTGTCAAATGCCCCGTAAACCGTCTTTCATCTTTGGCAAATCCCAGATCACTCAATCCGACATCAATTGCTTTATGCAGTTTTTCAAGCACATCCGTCTGCCCGGAAATGCCGGTCCATAAAACCCTTGGCCGCCGGATGCCTGGGAAAACCCCCACCCCTCTGACACAAAGTGCTATGGAACCAAATTCTTTGACTGAAGCTTCAATAACCTGACAGACCGGGCCGACATCATCTGGATGAATATCTCCTAAAAATTTAAGCGTTAAATGAATATTCTCCGGCCGGGTCCACCTAATCCTTAAATCATGCTTCTTCAAATCCTGCTGGGATTCGGACAACCTTCTTATAACATGATCCGGCAATTTAACAGCAATAAAAGTGCGGATATTCGCTGGACCTGAATTTTTCCCGCCAGACGGTGCTTTTTCGCTCATCGAGAAATTTTATATCCTTCATTGTCGTTCATCTCATCACCAGCAGGATAATCTGCAGCACGATATTGCTCATGATTCCGGCGGCCACATCATCAATCACCACGCCCAGACCTCCTGTAAAACGTTTTTCCAGATAATTTACAGGGAAAGGTTTTAAAATATCAAAAAACCGAAAAACAATAAAGCCGATAATCGCCAAATAAATATTAAAGGGGATAGCGAAAAACGTTACCCCCATACCGGCGATTTCATCAATGACAATACACCCCGGGTCTTTGGCTTTCAATGATCTTTCCCCTTTTCCGGCCACCCATACGGAAAACAGGATAAATGCAACCAGAAGAGAAAAAGCCGGCAGCAAAGGCAAGGATGACATGAAATAATAAAAAGGGATTCCAAGGACGGAACCGAACGTTCCCGGCGCAAATGGGATCAAACCGATATAACCGCCGGTGGCAAGACCGATAAATAATTTTGAACTGTTTTTCATGCACCGTTATTTATAATCTGACGTACATTCTGTCAAGGCATTGTTGGTGGCGCCAACCGGTTATTTGTTCAAATTTTCAGCATGTTGACTGATTTTTTCATAAACTGTTCGAATGGGGATATTTTTTTTTCGGGCAATCGCCCGGCAAACCTCATACTCCGGCACGATCCGGAACCGGCCGTCCGGTGTTATGACTTTCTTGGCTGAAACAGGACCGTAACCGGTTTCGATTGTGACAGCTTCTCTTTCCAGCAGGCGTCTTTCCACATCAAAATAACGGACCCCCAGCGTCGTGGTTTCGGTAAGGATCCGGCGAATAAGAGTTTCCTTTTTACTGTGATGACATAAAACCTGGAGCAGCGTACCCGGACGGTTTTTTTTCATAAAAACAGGCACCAGATACACATCCAGTGCCCCGTCCCCAAACAGGCGCTCCATTAAAAAACCGTATACTTCCGGGTTCATGTCATCAATTGATGTTTCAATCATAGTGACGGTATCAGACTGCGATAGTGATTTTCCTAAAAAAATCCGCAAAAGGTTCGGAATCGTTTCAAGATCACGGGTCCCGCTCCCATAGCCGATTTTAGAAACCAGCATGTCCGGCATCTTGCCGAAAGATTCCGCCAGGGTGGAAACAATGGCTGCCCCGGTGGGGGTTACCAATTCGAATGGTACATCGGTTCCATACACCGGGATATTTATTAATATCTCAATGGTTGCCGGCGCAGGAACCGGCAGCTTCCCATGAGAACAGTTGACAAACCCGTTTCCCAGAGGAATTTTTGATGCGAAAATTTTTTTGAGTCCCAGGTAATCCACACAAAGTGCAGTCCCCACAACATCAATGATCGCGTCAACACCGCCCACCTCATGAAAATGCACATGTTCTTTACGGCACCCGTGAATTTTTGATTCTGCAAGTGCCAGCTTTTCAAACATTTCAAGGCTTAAATCCTTGACAGCGCCGTTTAAGGAGCTGCGACCAATCATCTCACGGATGATCGCGTAATCACGTGCCGCATTATTCTTAACAATCACGTCAATTTTTTTTGCCGTGATTCCCATTTTTGATACGGAGGTTAAAGAAAGGTCAAAATCGGTTAAAAGATTTGCCTTCAGGGTATCCTCCAGCCAGTCAACCGGCACCCCCGAATCTACAAAGGCCCCGAGGGTCATATCCCCGCTGATTCCTGCGAAACAATCAAAATGCGCAATCATGATCGCCGGGTTCCGTTGGAATGAATATCAATAATCTCAAGCAGCAGCCTGACCGTCTTTTCCATATCGTCTAACCGGATGGATTCCCTGACACTGTGAATGTCTTGCATCCCTGTGCCAATAACACCGGTGATAATTCCTTTTTCAAAAAAAACATTGGCATCTGATCCGCCACCGGATTTTTTTGTCTTCACCTGTCTTCCCAGGTTTTCAGCCGCCTGCTTTGCCAATACGACTACCGGGTGGTCATCCGGGACAAAAGTCCTACTGAATTCATTTTCAATATCAATATCCAGCCGCGGAAGAGAACCTGATGCATTTTTTTTTCTGTAATCCGTGACAACATCTTCAAAGGCGGCCACAATTTTGCGGGTCACCTCTTCCAACTTGGCCACATCATGACTTCTCACCTCGCCTTTAACCCGCACCAGGTTCGGCACAATATTGGTGGCGCCCCGGGCTTCAATGACCCCGATATTGCAGGTGGTTTCCGAGTCAATCCGGCCGAGCTCAAGTCCGGAGATTGCCCGGCTGGCCAGGAGAATGGCATTGATCCCATTTTCCGGATCAGCCCCTGCATGCGCATCCTTTCCATGAACCAGAATTTCAAACCGGTTTGCCGCCGGCGCCCGGGTGATAATACATTCCGTGTCCGCCGTATCAATCGCATACCCGTATTTTGCGGAAAGCAAATTAAAATCAAAATTTTTTGCCCCCAATAAGCCGATTTCTTCACAGATGGTGATCACGATTTCAAGAGGGCCATGGGGTATATTGTTTTCATGAAGGATTTGCAATGTCTCGATAATAATCGCAATCGCACTTTTATCATCCGCCCCCAGAACGGTTGTGCCGTCACTGGTAAACACACCATTTTTGAATTGCGGCTTCACTCCGATACCCGGTTCCACGGTATCCATATGGGCATTTAACATGAGCGGAGGGACATTTCTATTCCCCTTGATTTTGGCAATGAGGTTGCCCGTATCACTTCCGGCCTTTTCACCGGCCCTGTCGATTAATATTTCCCGGGCCATGGGTTCCAGCATTTTTCGGATTTCTCCAGAAATGCGGGCTTCCTGCCGAGAAACACTGTCAATGGAAGCCAACGATTTAAATGTTCCAGCCAGCCGATCTCTGTTAATCATAGGTGATTAGTGCTCTTATTCCAAAAAGATATTGACAAAAAAAGGGAGTTAATATTAGTTGATTGGACACTGTCATCGTAAAACGGAAGTGCGCAGCTCACTGGTGGGGCTCCCGGACTTCAAATCCGGTGTGAGGCGTTAAAACCGTCTCGGGTGGGTTCGATTCCCATGCACTTCCGCCACCTATCTTTTATAATAATTTCAAGGTGTTAAAAAATTTATTCCTACCCTCTTCGTCCCCTGTTTTTTATTTTTTCTTATAACCATGAATAGTTACCAAATTTTTTGGCTATTTCTATACGCCCTCAAAAATGACCTAATCCTAAAATTCGATATCACGACTACGAAAATTAACCAAGAGTAATTCATATTCTAAGAACTTTGCAAGTCAGTAACTCTGGGGGTAGCCACCTGACAACCTTTAACAATTGTAAATGGGAGGGGCAAAAATAAGTTAGGAATCTATCATTATGGGAATCCTAACTCTTTACACAAAGCCTGTACCGGAAGGACTCTTACACCATTATTAATATAATCGTCCCTGCCTTTATGGACCTGGTAAAACCTGGGTATTATGGTCCGTTCCTTAAAGTAAAAAATCGATGGATTAATCTTTTTTTCACCTGTTTTGCATTCTACCGCAAATAGAGGGATATTCTCTTTTAACACAACAAAATCTGTTTCCCGCTTGTCAGTATCCCTTAAAAACCTCAACTCCATTTTAAATCCTTCGGTATCTTCAATAAAATGACAATACTTTAACAAATGGCAGGCAATAAAGTTTTCAAATCGCGGCCCTGGCTCATGTATCAATGACCAGTCCCATAAATACAACTTCTGTTCCTTTTTAACCGCGCGTACTTTTGGCGGGCCATAAGGGGGGATACGAAAGCAGTAATACATCCTTTCAAATATTTTCAGCCATCGTTCAACTGTTTCATGCGCAACCGAAAACGCTTCTTTTAAATTTTTAACAGACAGGGGGGAGCCTATACGATTGGGAAGTTCTTCGGCCAGGAGTTCCAGCAGACTTATCTCTTTAATGTTTTCAAGATCTCTGATGTCATCATAAATCACCCGGGCTAATCGTTCCCGCTGCCATCTTCTCCAGAATTTTTCCTCTCCCCGCAGGCATGGTTCAGGAAACCCGCCGAATTTTAATAATAAATCAAAATCGTTTGAAGTCGGATCTGCATTTAATTCCATTAATGAAAAAGGATGGAGCCGGTAATAATGGTATCTTCCCTGAAGTGAATCACCGCCTTTGCTGTAATAATCGAGCCTTGCTGATCCTGTAATAATAAAGGAGACATCTGATTTATTTGTGTCGTAAAATCCTTTCACCAGGCCGCGCCATTTAGCGTACTTATGAATTTCATCTAAAATAATGCAATCTTCTTCCGGCGGTAATTCCCCCCTAAGCAGCGCAGACCTTGTTACACTGTCATCCCAGTTTAAATACGCCGGATGCTTTTCGTTTGGATCCGGTAAAAATGTAAGCGCAAAAGTCGTTTTGCCGACCTGCCGTGGACCGCCGACAAAAATCATTGAACTTTTCAAATCTTCTTTGGCCGGATTTTTTATATATCGCTCGCATATATTCTTCATGGTAAAATAGACATAACATGATTTTACTCATGAGTAAAGTAGACTTTACAAGATTTTAGTGATGACCGCCCATACCCTTGAAATGTCGCTTTCCGAGGTAATCTCCTGGATCTTATCGAGCCAGGTATAAAAATCATGGTATTCCGACATATTTTACTCACGATTTTTAAAAATTATTGATCTTTTATCTTGACTGAACCATTGTGCAAAATTTAAAAGGGAAACGAAAGAAAGAATAAACCGTGTCCCTGCGGTAGTGGAAAAAAATTTAAAAAATGTTGTTTGAGTAAAAATCCAACTCAAAATAAGCCCAAAAATGATTTTCACGACAAGCATTAACCAGATCAAGAGTTCTGAACTTGAATTAACAGGATAACTAAAGATTCGGAAATAAATAGGGCAATATAATAATGGCCAGCACCTTGACGGTTTCTGTCACTCCGGACAGAAACCTTCTCCCCGAGTGGATTGAATTTAAAGAAAAAATTTCTGAAAAAACCGTCGGGATTCAGAAAAAAATTTATAAAACATATACGCATAATTTTCGATCATGGCTTTTTTATCTGGGTTTTTTTGAACAAAACAGGGAACTGTCACCTTCAGTTAACTATTATATTCAATTTTCCGGGTTGTTCATTCAAAAACTCAGCCGAATCCCGGACCTTGAAACACTGAGGCATCATGTTCAGGTAGAGATCGACGAAGACGCGCTGGATGATTTTGTTGAAAGTGCGCCGATGATAACCGGCGCAGAATACATTGACGCGGATATGCTGACAAATCTGTGGAAAGAACTCGGGCAAACATTTTCAACATTGATCGAAAAACACGAAAAGAGTGTGGCGTCTTTTTTCAGTGCTTTGAATCCGGCTGTTCACCTTGCCGGGCGGGTTTATTTTCATCTGGTTGAAAATAAAAATGGCGAACTTCCGTTTGCTTTTATGGCCACGTATTCCACCGGCATGGGACGAAACGGGAAACCCAATCACCTGCCGTTAAAAAATGCAATTAATGAATACAAAGGCGATGATGACAAGTTGCTGGAACTTCTTTCAACGGTATACAAATCCGCTGAAAAAAGTGAGCTGATCCGGGATTTAATTGATACCGGCGAATTGTTCCATCCCCTTGCATGGAGCAGCACGGAAGCCTATGATTTTTTGAAAGAGATTCCTTTTTATGAGGAATCCGGCATATTATGCCGGATTCCGGACTGGTGGAAACAGCGATCGTCCGGACCTTCACTGGATCTATCCCTTGGCGACGCAAAGCCGTCGTTTGTCGGACTGGATGCCATTGTGGATTTTAACCCCAGGCTTCTTTTTGGGGATACGGAGGTTTCAGAAGAGGAGGCAAGACAAATGCTGGAAACATCCGAGGGTCTTGCCTTTATCAAAAACAAATGGGTTCCGGTTAACCATGAAAAATTAAAACAGGCCATTGAGGCATATGATAATGCCCGGGAAATGGCGGATGCCGGCTTCAGCCTGCGGGATGCCATGCGGCTGCAGCTGAATCCGGAAAAAGCATTGCATAATTATAAAGGTGACGTGGATATTTTTGTTTCAAGCGGTGAGTGGCTCGCGTCCGTGGTGGAAAAACTAAAAAATCCCAACCTGGTTGATGATGTAGCGCCCGGAAGGGGGTTCAATGCCAGGCTGCGTGATTATCAGCAAAAAGGATTAAACTGGCTGTATTTTCTGGACTCATTGAATTTTGGCGCTTGCCTGGCGGATGATATGGGGCTTGGCAAAACAGTTCAGGTTCTTGCTTTTTTAAGTACGCTGAAAAAGAAGAACACCCATGCCAGCCTGTTGATAATTCCGGCCTCGCTTATTTCTAACTGGATCAGTGAAATAGAAAAATTTTTTCCTGACATACGCTGGATGGCCGCGCATCCTCACTATTTGAGTGCTGATAACTCCCTCCAAAGTCCCCATGAATTGAACAATCAGGATCTGGTGATGACAACCTATGCGCTTGCCCAAAAATATGAATGGCTCACCGATTATCAATGGAATTATGTGATACTCGATGAAGCCCAGGCCATTAAGAATCCTGCCACTAAACAGACCCGGGCCGTTAAAAAACTAAACGCCCGCAATAGGATCATCATGTCCGGCACGCCGGTTGAAAACAGAATTTCCGATTTATGGTCTCTCTTTGATTTTTTAAACCCTGGTCTTTTGGGAAATAAAACAGAGTTTGCTCAGTTCGCAAAACAGCTAAAAAAAAATCCAAAAGGATATGCCAGATTGCGTAAACTCGTCTCTCCCTATGTATTAAGACGTTTGAAAACAGATAAATCCGTTATTTCGGATCTGCCCGAAAAGGTTGAAATGAAAACCTATGCGGGGTTAAGTAAAAAACAGGTGGTGCTGTACAAAAAAGCGGTCGCAGATCTTGAAAAATTTATTAAGAACACTGACGGCATTCAGCGAAAAGGCGTGGTGCTGTCGTCATTAATGAAGTTTAAACAGCTTTGCAACCATCCGGATCAATTTTCCGGCACCGGGATGTTTAGCGAAAATGACAGCGGGAAATTCCAAAGACTGAAAGAGATTTGTGAAACCATTTATGAAAAACGGGAACGGGTGCTGGTTTTTACCCAGTTCAAGGAGATGTGTGAACCGCTCAAAGACTTTCTTGAAACAATTTTTAATCGAAACGGGCTGGTATTTCATGGCAGTGTGGCGGTGGGTAAGCGGAAAAAGATTATTAATCAGTTTCAAAGTGACGATTATTATCCCTTTATGATTTTATCTTTAAAAGCCGGCGGCGTTGGCCTTAACCTGACGAAAGCCAATCATGTGGTCCATTTTGACCGGTGGTGGAACCCCGCGGTTGAAAATCAGGCCACAGACAGAGTGTTTCGAATCGGACAGAAAAAAAATGTTGTTGTGCATAAGTTTGTAACAAAAGGGACCATCGAAGAAAAAATTGATCAGATGCTTGAAGATAAAAAAGAGTTGTCCGATAAGGTGATCTCTCCGTCCGGCGAGTCGCTGATTACGGAAATGGACAACAAAGACCTGATTAACCTGTTTAAATTATCATTATAATGACACCGGAAATAAGGAAATGACCCATGAGCTTTTACAGATTCCCCAAATATGTATCGGTTGGTGAGAAAAAAGCCAGGGCTGAAAAAAAACTCAAGCAGTTAAGAAAGAAAAATCCCGATATGAACCCAGTCACCATTGACGGTCAGTCGCTGGCAAAAACATGGTGGGGAAAAGCGTGGAACAAAAATCTTGAAAAGTATGCGGATTACAGTAATAGAATCGGCAGGGGCCGGAGCTATGTCCGTCACGGCGCTGTACTGGATTTGCAGATCACCCCAGGCAAAGTTCAGGCGCTTGTCCATGGTTCAGGTACAAAGCCGTATTCCGTTACCGTGGATATCAAGGCGATGCCTAAAAAAAACTGGGTCAAAATTAAACAGGCATGCAGGGGGAAGATGGAGAGCATGCAGCAACTGATCGCCGGAAAATTTCCCGCGGAACTGGGGGAGGTCTTTACCCAAAAAGGCAGCGGGCTGTTTCCCGTACCGGATGAAATTACTTTTGAATGCAGTTGTCCTGACTGGGCGGTTATGTGCAAGCATGTTGCCGCCACTCTTTACGGTATTGGCGCACGGCTTGATGAATATCCTCATCTGTTTTTTCTTTTAAGAAAAGTCAATATTCATGATCTGGTTTCCGAAGCAGTCCGGGAAAGCAAAAAAGAGCTACTTTCAAAAGCAAAAAAGAAAACATCCCGGGTAATTGAAGACGATGGTGCCTTGTCGGATATTTTCGGAATTGACCTGGGCGGGGAAGAAAAACTCAAGGGCCTGAAAAAAAAGTCGCGTATCAAAAGAATAAAAGTTAAAAAGACAGTCTCCCAAAAATCACTAAAGGCGAAAACAGCAAAACCGGCGGCCAAAAAGAAATCAAAAAAAATCACAACAACCAGAGTGATTGAGCAGATCATAAAAAGGCGAAAAAAAGGTATTCCTGTTTCGGAAATAATTGATAAATCCGGTTTTGAAGATCAGAAAGCAAGAAATATTATTTATCGCCTTAAACAACAGGAAAAAATTAAAAGCATTTCCTATGGAATCTATCAATGGATAGAGTCATGAGGGTGAAGTCATGATTTCTTCTATCGAGAAACTATATCAAAAAAATTTAAAAAAAAATTGAAGTTATAATAAATGAGATTGAGTATAATTCGCTCGTCCTCAGGTCGTCCTCATAAGGATTTTTTTATAGTTATAACATATTGTAATAATTATACATTTTAACCATATGCATTTTTTCGATTCCCATGCACTTCCGCCAATTTTTTTAAAGAAACCTTATTTTTTCCATTCCCACTTTGCGATCTGCTCATAGACATTCCTGGGGACCTTGATAACATCAACAAGCACCTTTGTCTGGCCTTTTTTGACAAACCCGGTTAACGTGATATTTTCAAGTTCAAACCCTTCTCCGTCTATAGCTGCAATTGTGACCGCAAAATCGTCCGGCTCCCCATTATTTTTGACAAACGCTTTAATGGTCAGTGAATAATTCAAACTCCCTTTTTCCATAATTAACGTATCAATTTTTAACACTGAAAAATCATCTGCAGCAAACGCGTTCAAAGTCAGCAGCATTACAGTTGAAAAAAAGAGAATGAATGTGGTTCTGGTTTTATTTTTCATGATGACCCTCTTCAAACTATATGTTTAAAAAATTTATAAATTTAGAATGATCCAAACAATGTAATATTTCTTAACAATAAGTCTTGGACTTTTAAAGGATTATAATAATTCAGCCATTGTATTATCGTGGCTGTTATATTATAAATTTGATAATATATAATTTTTATAGTCTGGCAACAAGTATATTTATATCAATTCTTAAAGATTTTCCAGTTCAGACCACATTCATCTGCCGGACATTTGACCACGGACAGTTTCCGCATCAGGTACAGAAAAATAAGAATTTAAATTACCATTTAAATAAAGCGCTCAGGAACAGATTTCAATAAAGGTGATACCCGTGCCGCAACCCATAACCATCATTGGCGGAAATATTGCAGGGCTTTCGGCCGCATATTACCTGGCCAGAAAAGGATGCCCGGTCACGGTTTATGAAAGCAAAATCTGGGATAAACCCTGTGGCGGGGCCATCAGCATTGAATATGCGCATTATCTGATAAATAAATTGGGCATTGACATCAGTGCGGTGAACCAGTTCATCCCTCATGTTCGTTTTTGCTTTACAAATCATCGCTCTGTTGAAACAGACGGCCTGTTTGTCATTATCTCAAGATACACCCTGCAGCAGCAGTTGATCAGCAGGCTTCAAAAAGAACCGAACATCAATATCCTCTTTAAACACATTACCATTAAAAACAGCGCGCCGCTCTCTTCTCAAACCGTTTTAGCCACCGGTTTTTCCGGATTCACCCGCCAGATCATCGGAAAAGAATGGCATAAACGGGAATATGCCCTGACATTAAAATATACGGGCCATTTCCGGACAATCTCTCAAAATCCCGGCCACCTGATGTTTTTTGACAGCCGCCTGAAGGGATACGGGTGGATGTTTTGCAACAACTGCAGCCACTTTAACATCGGCATCGGCGGTTTGATTGAAAAGAACATTATTTATGAAAAATATGAAGAATTTATCAAAATGCTCAATGACAGATTCTACTATGACATCCGGCCGGATTCCCCCCCGGATGCCTGGAAAATTCCCATCATCCTGAACAACTGGAATACGCCGGTATCATTTTACAAAAACGGCATCGAATATATCGGCGTCGGTGATGTGCTGGGCCTGGCACACCCGGTCATTGCCGCGGGCATTGAGCCGGCCTGGCAATCCGGCTGGCTGGTGGGTGAAAGCTATGACCGTGCCACACATTCAATCGATGTCGCTCAATACCGCCATCTGCTGAAAAAAAATCTTCAGCTCACCAGCCGAAAACCGTTTGATATTTTAATTTCTAATATGCTCCGCATGAAACGTTTCCCTTTCAAGGATCAGCTGTCTTATGCTTTGATGAAACTCTTTCACAAAAAGATTACCGGCCAAATCAAAAATTATCCCTGGTTTGCAATGGTTCATGACGGAAATAAAAAAACCGGCTTTAAAGCGGACGCGTTTTAATCATCTTACAAAAACCAAAGGGTACGTCCGGTTTAAAGACGGTATGACCTCAAGACTGTTTTTGAATTAACATAAAAATTCAATGTCTGCCAGATACGGAAAATGATCTGACGGGTAGCGGCCATTAAATTCATCATGAATAACCCGGGCATCTTTTACCTTAAAAGACAGGTCTGCCAGAATCCAATCCATGCGCGATAACTGCGGGACTCCGCTAAACCCATGATGGGTGTAGCTTTCTTCGCATTCACTGCCCTGAATCATCTCCCAGGTGTCACAAAGTCTGGTTTTCGGTAACGTCAGCACATCATGGGCCCGGGATGCCGGATCATCATTAAAATCTCCCATCAGAATAATGGGGCTTTTCTGTTGATCCGCCCATTTTGAAATAATTTTTGCCTGCTGGAACCGGGCTTCAACGCCAATATTATCCAGGTGGGTGACGGCAGCGATAATTTTTCGATATGATTTTTCAATCCGGATCCGGGCAAGGCTGATCATGCGCGGGAAAGCACTGTCCCAGTCCTTGCTTAAATGGACATCCGGTGTTTTAGACAGCCAGAAATCTCTTCCCGCCTCTATGGTGCAATCTTTTTTTCTGAAAAAAAGCGTGGGACACTGAATTTTTTTATCCGGGGTTCTACCCGGCATAACGATTTCATATTCCGGCAATTGATCGCGCAGGTACGTCAGCTGGGTCCATTTGCCTTCCTGGGTTCCGAGTATGGCCGGTTGATACCGGTCAATGATTTCAACAACCAGTTCACGACGATTTATCCAGGCATTTTCACCGTCACGATCATTTTCAAAACGCAAATTAAATGTCATTATTCTCATGCCGTCTGCACACTCCTGCTGGAAAATTGACGATAATTATGGTAATCAGAAATTTTAAAATTTATCATATTTGACAGGGCGAAACAACCGCCACAATCACACCCATGATATGAATGATAAAAACAGGAAAAGGCATGACTGATCGACAAAAAAACTTTTCATCGGAGTCCACCGGACCCCATAATGTAAAACTCAAAGACTGGATCAGCTGCGCGCCATTTGAACAGCTGCTGAACATGAAAATTATTAAAGCAGAAAACGGCAAAGCAATTCTGACCATGCCTTTTTATTATGATTATGCCCAGGGCGCCGGTTTAATGCACGGCGGCGCTATTGTCAGCTTGGCCGACACAGCCGTCGTCATGGCAATCAAAAGCATATTACCGCCCCAAACACATTTTGCCACTATTTCTTTAAGCTCAAAATTTCTTTATCCGTTGAAAAAAGGCAATGTAACCGCTAGGGCTGAGGCAAAAATCGAAGGGGAAAGAACCATACAAGGTACAGCAACCGTTTACAATGATGACGAAAGACCGGTACTGGAATTTTATTCAACGTTTAAAATCGCCAGACACCGCAGGATAAAAAACAACTCATAATGAGTGAAAACAGTTTTCCATTTTTAATCTTCCCAAAAACTGTTTCCGGGAGCCGGAGATGTGCTGAAAATATCAATCCCATGGGTAAAACATTCATATCAGCTGGTTGTTATAAAAATCACTGATCTGAACCGGAACTTTATAAATCGATGAACAGAAGGACAACCAATGGAATGCAAAAAAGAAGAAAATCTTAGTGCTTGCAACTGCAGCTATGATCCGTGTGCCCGAAAAGGAATTTGCTGCGAATGTATCAGCTATCACTTAAAAAGCCGTCAGCTTCCGGCCTGCTGTTTTTCCAAAAATGCGGAGGCAAGCTATGACCGGTCTTTTGAACATTTTGCAAGACTGGTGCAGGAAAATAAGATTTAAAGTAAGCTTAAAAATTTTTTATGGGACATATTCATGTTAAATAAATCAATTTTCTCAATAACTGAAAAAATATTCAATAATAAAGCATATTCTGTTTCCGAACAAGAGGCACTCATCCTGGCCAATCTGTCCGGTGATGCCATCATTGATTTTCTTGCCTGCGCAAACAGGATTACATCGGCATTTCTGCCAAAAGAGATTTTCACCTGCACCATCATCAATGCCAAATCCGGACACTGCTCCCAGGACTGTGCTTTTTGCGCCCAATCCGCCCACCACCAGACTGATATCCGGACCTATCCACTCCTCAGTAAAGCAAAAATGGTGGCCAATGCCCTGGAAATGGAAAAAACCGGCGCCACCTATTTTTCCATGGTCACCAGCGGCGAGCGGCTGACGGACGCTGAAATCGAAACCATATGCAGCGCAACGGCTGAAATAAAATCCAGAACCAGTCTCACCGTCTGCGGATCACTGGGGATGCTGACAAGGCGTCAGGCCCAGTCACTGAAACAAAGCGGCATGACCAATTATCACCATAACCTTGAAACCGCGGAAAGCTTTTTTGACCGGATTTGTACGACCCACACCTATGCGGAAGATATTGAAACATTAAAAGCCGCCACATCTTCCGGGCTTCTGGCATGTTCCGGTTGTATTCTCGGGATCGGGGAGTCCTGGGCCCAGCGGGTTGAACTGGCCTTTACTTTAAAAGAACTGAACGTAAAAAGAATCCCGATAAATTTTTTAAACCCTATTCCCGGGACCCGGCTCGAACACCAGCCGCCCCTATCTCCCATGGATGCCTTAAAATCAATCGCCTTGTTCCGTTTCATTAACCCGAAAACAGATATTACCATCTGCGGCGGACGCGAACACACGCTGAAGGAATACCAGTCCTGGATATTTATGGCCGGTGCCAACGGGGTCATGATTGGAAATTATCTCACTACCCGGGGAAGAGATATGCAGATGGACCTGGAGATGATCGACACATGGCAACACTTACGCGAATAAATCACATAAACGGCATGCATATCACTCTGATTCTCAATAAATTTGACATTATGATTCAATAAACATCACTGGCACCTCTCAGGTTTTTCGAAGACAAAAATCAGGGTTTCCCTGATTGACTTAAGTTTCTTTTAGTGTACACTGTTTACAACTTAAATGATCGTTTTTAAGTCCTGCATAAAGCCAAATCCGTTGCGAAACGGAGACGGAAAACCACGGGTCTCATGAAGACAGCCGGGTTGCCTGAAAAAAAAAGGTACCCGGCTTTTTTTATATCCAAACACTAAAAACAATAATGGGGGGGGAGAACAATGAAAAAAGTATTATTTATTTTGGCAATATTCGGTCTATGCATTGCTTTCGCGTCCGGCCCGGCTTTCGGCGCATCCTATTTAAAAGGCATGAAATATGGAATATTTAATATTCTTGGAATTCAGGCGGATCATACCTATCATTGCGCAAGCAGCAGTTGCTGGTCATGGACCGGAGGCCAGTCTGGGGGGTCATATATTTCTTACTCAGGGGGATATGGTGACTACGGAGATGCAAGATGCACATCATCGAACTGGGGATGCCGTTTTGTTTATGCTGTCCAGGGAGTCTGCCACCAGGAAGCCAACCGCGGGCTATATACATCCGGAAAGACAATTGCCAGAGGCGGAGTTGGCGGATATTGGTTGACGGGACCGGTATTCGGCACGTATGGTGGCGGCTGGACCGTCTGCAAGACCGCCTGCTGGCTGTGGTGGTAATTTATCATATTTAACATTCTCGTTTATTGACAAAAGCCTTCCTTTGTATTATCAGATTTTAGTCTGTACAAAGGGAGGCTTTTTTATATCAACCCGTCCGTAAACATATCCCAAGACATAGCCAGGATGCCGATGAAACCATGTCAAATCAACGCCACGTTAATTCTTTTGCTATCTCTGATCCTTGTGATTTTCGGGTGCAACAATTCCGATTCAACAAAATCCGAAAATAATCAAAAAAAAGCACCACAGCTCGACGGTACCTGGCAGCAGACTGCTGCCGGAAAAAAAGAAATGTCTGATGTTGTTGTCAAAATAATCTTTTCCGAAAACACTTTGACAATGGATGCGCCGGGTTGTTTGATCATCGGCGACTATACCACCGCCGACGACGTACTTACCTTCACGATCACTTCAACCCAGGGGGAACGGTGCGCAACAGACCAGAAAATCGGCAAAAACGACAGCGTTCATTATACTGTTACCGATTCACAATTGACCCTGACCCCGCTTCTGGCCGGAGAAGAAAGCCAATTGGTGTATAAACGGGTTGACGAATCACGCCCCTGATAATCCAACGACAATCCAAACGACAATTTCCGTTTTACCGTCAGTATCTTTAAGGACAAAAAACAATGAACAAGCGAAACAAAATTATTTTAATCGCATTATTTTTCTTTTTTACGTTTGCCCTGATAATGGGCATATATTTATTCCCGGATGAAGAGCCGATGCTTGTTCACCGGGGTGACACGGCCCCGGAAAAAATAACCCCGCAGCAACCTCACAATAACGGTTTAGATGCTGTATTGAAAACTGAAT
This sequence comes from Desulfobacteraceae bacterium, assembly GCA_014237465.1. Classification (GTDB taxonomy): domain Bacteria; phylum Desulfobacterota; class Desulfobacteria; order Desulfobacterales; family Desulfosalsimonadaceae; genus SURF-3. The sequence continues at coordinate 142,145 of JABZFM010000005.1, forward strand.
CGCCGCTAACCGTTTCCCCTGTTAATAATGCCGCGCTTGCTCCCCGGGCAGATGACGGTACACCGAAAGTCAATCCCTATGTTTCATATCCTGAAACGCTGTTTGAACTTTTGGGGATCGATATGAACGAACTCGTTGAAGAACGCGACACATTTAAAAACACCATTATTCATGTCGAATGGATGGATCGTGTTAATGAGATCCTAAAAGATCTTGATCCTGAAAAAAAAGAGGCGATAATTAAAAATCAAACATCGCTTCTCTATATGAAAGACAAGCTTAATAAAGCCTACCTTACCGGAAAAATTGATCACGAGACATATATAAAAGCGCTCGCTGATTTAATGAAATGGCACCAGAAAACCTATGAATCCATACTTACCGGCGCTGAATATGAAGCCCTGTTTGAAATTTCGCCGGAAAAAGTCGATGAGTCCATAGACGCATTGCTTGAGGCGTCTCCGGAATACAGCTTTATTCTCAACCAGGAAATACCGGTTGAAGAGGTCAAAGAACAGGTACAGGGATATAAACTGGAAGAAGTCAATTCTCATTTTAAAAAAATGATACTTGATAGAGATGATATTGGCAAACAGATTAATGCCGGGGAAATGACGCTTGAGCAGGCAAGAGCGACTTTAAACAAAAGCCAGCAGGCCTTTATTGCCAGATGCAAGGAAATATTGACTGAAGATGAAATCAATACAATTTTCGGGTCTGTTGAAGGACTCGAATCCGGCAGCACAAAAACAGAAGCCCCTAAGGTTCTGGGCGATACCGATGAAATAGAACTCGGTTTTAAGATAGAAAATCCGGAAACCAGTATAGATAACGTCACGGAAAAAATTGATAAAGATAAAATTGATGATATCAAGTTTTTTTACCAACAAAGAGATATGGAAAGAGATGAACTTATCGAAAAGCTGGATGCTGGCGAGATCACAGCCGAAGAGCTCGAAAACATTTCAAGTGAAATGGATGCGGCATTTGAAGAAAACTGCCGGAACACGTTGACAAACGAAGAGTATCAATTGGTTTTCGGAAATCACGACAACTAATAACTTGTTAATCCATATGATCCGGAAGCCTTAAAGGCATTAACCGAACAGGAAGTAACTAAAGAATAATGAGTTTGAGCATGAATCATAACATCGTATTCACGCCCTGTGTTTCTCTCTGCTTCTGGCTCTGGCTGCTGATGCTCCCCGGCGGGTTTGGTGTTGCTAACGCAGCTGACATATCAGATGACTCCCTGACGTCAACCCATCAAACCATCTCCAAAAATAGCGGATCAGTAGCGGCTGCAAAACCGGGTACTGATGCTGACACATCAAAAGGATTCACTCTTTTTTTCCCTGACCCGCTCCTTCAAAAACTGGGGATCGATCCGTCTAACATTATCAACAATCAGTTTAAATTTAAAAATAACAGAATTCATATTGAGTGGATAAATCATGTTCACTCTGCTATCCCAAAAATTTGTCGGGAAAAAGAAGAAGCAATTATCCAAACACATACTTCGCTTCTTTTTATAAAAGACAGATTGGATAAAGACTATTTCAGCGGCAAAATAAATAAACAGGAATTTACAACCCAACTGACCGGGTTAATGAAATGGTTTCAGGAAGCCAATCGATCTTTTTTAAGCATTGAAGAATACAATGCCCTGTTCGGATTATCAGGCCAGGATGATGACCCGGCCCCGGCCCACGCTTCTGATGGCAAAGTCGGTTTTCCGGTTAATAATCCGGAAACAACCGTTGAAATGATAAAAAAAAGTTTCGATGACGCCACGATAAGAAATATCACCCGTTTTTATCAGAAACAATCACAGGAACTTAAAGATATTAGGGAAATTTACGAAACCGGAGACTTCCAAGGCGTAGATGCAAAGCAGGTCAAAAATGATATGCTAAGGATAGAAAAAGAATTAGAGGCAGCTTTCATGAATTACTGCCGCGACAAATTATCGGATGAGCAGTTTAAGCTGCTTTTTGGTATCCAGACAAACGAGTAACCCGCTTTCCCCCGGCTCAAAACCGGGCACGAAACCGATCCTGACGGAGCAGAAATAGACGATGAAATTAAAAACAGGGGCCCTCATTACCGCCTTGGTGTGCTTTTTAATCATTACTCTAAACAGTTATACCGGCGCAAAAGAACCTGCGCCGTCTCCAAGGGCGATCATTAAACAAACCACCTTCGAGTTTCCTCCGGTGATTGCCGGAACCGAAGTGACACACCTTTTCAGCATCAGCAATAAAGGAAACGCGCCTTTAAACATCCCCGGTGTATATGCAGGTTGAGGCTGTTTAGCAGTCTCTTATTCGAGACAAATCCCTCCCGGCGGGACGGGCGAAATTACGTTAAAGGTCAAGACCGACGGTGACGCAGGTAAAAAAATCAGTCAACACGCAACCGTATACACAGATGACCCGAATAATGCGACCATTGAACTGAACCTGACCGGAGAAGTCATTTCTGCGGCCGATGTGAATCCGAAAGTCGCACGCCTGATCGGCCAAGCCGGTGATACGATTGAAACAGATATTACCATTACACCTCCGGCTATCAACAAATTCGATATCACCAGTGTAGAAGCCAAGGATGGCGCACATATCCGGTTTAAAATGGGGGAAAAAGTAAAATCTGACCCGCAAAGATTTATCCTCCATATTTCCAACCTCAAACCGGACCCGGGCCGCTATTTTGATAAAATCACGTTGACAACCACCAGTACCCTCAGTCCGGAGATCAGCATCCGCGTATTCGGCATCATCCGGGAAAAATAATCCCTGGTCATATTATTTTCCAAACGTTGAAATGTTACCACTCGTTTTTTTGTGCAAAGCAATAAAACGCATGACCGGATTCGATAAATCGGCACAACGTTTAAAAAATCTATTCTCCAGGACTTTTTTCATCGTCTGTTTCACCGCCCGGCTTTGGGACGCTAAAAAACTGTTTGAAAAAGGACTGCAGGGGATTCTCCGCCGTAAAAGGCGGCTGTGCCCCTTGCGTAATCGCTGCCCCCATTTCCAGCCATTTGTTAAATTGTTCATCGGCAACGTTTTTATAGGTCAAATAACTATTGATCATCTTCTCCAGATATTTGCCGAAAAAATCCGACAACTCGGTTTCGCCGTACCGGATCACAAGATGCAGCAAGGGCACCGGAAGCAGCGTATTTTTCTTTTTGGCCTCTTCCATGACGATTTGCGTCAGGGTAAATGCCGTCACATCTTCCCCGCTGTCAACGTCCGTCACTTCGATCCATCGTCCCTGTTTAACCATTTCAGCCACTTCATTTAAAGTGATGTACACACTCTTTTCCGTATCATAAAGCCGACGGTTGGAGTATTTTTTAAGGTATATTTTATTGGATGTTTCCGACATGTGTCACCTCAATTTTCTCAAATGTTATAATGCAAAATCACTCAATAATTCCATAAACCAAAAGTCTTTTTTATATTAAAATAATCTTTTAATTTAAATATTAAAGTCAAAATCAGGATCAAATAGCAAGAAAATATTTTTTTGTGCAACGCAATAAAATTTCCTTGACAGTTTTTGTTTCTGCTTTATTTTATCTGTAAACGGAATTGAGGTTAAAAATGAGAATAATTTGTAAACGAGAAGCATACCAGTAATTTACAAAAATCTATTTAATACTAAAAAAACTGAAAATATGATATAAATGGAGGTCTAAAATGAATGCTAAAGAAATCATTAAAGAAACAATTATTGATACCGGCAGAACAACTTATAACTACAGCTTCGACGTTTTAAACGCTGTTCAGGACCAGGGCGAAAAAGCACTTAATACTATTCTGGATCAGGCAACCTGGATTAACGGAGAAAACAGAAAAGCTATCGACACATGGATTGAAACGGTAAAAAACGGTCAGAACAATGTGAAGACAGTGCTTGATGAAAATCTTAAAACATTTGAACGTTTGCTGGGCGGATTGTAAAATCCAAATTGTAGGATATAGGCCCCAGTGAAACCCCAAAACGATTTTTAAAATAATTCTTCATACACCCATTAAATAAGGAGAAAGTCATGGACAACAAACAGATGCTTGGCCAGATGATTAAGTTTAACAAAACTATTTTCGACAATGCATTTAAAGCAATGCAAATGGCCCAGGACCAGGGCGAAAAAATGATAAACTCACTGGTTGACCAGGCTTCATGGCTACCTGAAGACGGCAGAAAAACGATCACTGACTGGGTAAAAGCCTACCAGAAAGGGTGTAATGATTTTAAGGAAAATGTTGATCAGCAATACCAGAAAGTGGAAGATTTTTTGACAAAATCATGATCTGCAATTTACGATTTAAATCCTGCTGTTTAATATTTTTAACGATTACCTGATAATACCATGAGGGGGGCAAAACCAGAAACCCCTCATGGTATTCTTCAACCAAATGTTCAACCCGTTTTATCGGTGAATGGAGATTCTCATGACTGAATCAACCGATGCATCGACCCATCCGGCCACAATGTTCGATACATGGATGAAATCCGTTAACGATTTCTGGTCAAATATGGCCACTCCGTTTCCGCCGTCCGATATTAAAGAAGAAATCGAAAAAGAAAAAACCAGCGATACCGATTTCTGGAAAACCGGTATGGAAACCTGGCAGTCCATTGCCTCGGCCATGAGCCAGTCGACCCCGACGCCATCTCCATTGGCGGGAATCGGGACATTCCCGCAAACTTTCCTGGAAATGACACAGCCGGTTTTTTCAAGTATTACCCAGATGCTTCAGCAGTGGCAGGATCAATCTTTAAAATCAGACGATTACATTAAACCGTTTGACTTTAATACCATTGACACGGATATCCTGAATATCTGGAAAAAATTATACGATAATGAATTCAGAAAATTTTTTAAAATCCCGCAGCTGGGCCTGGCACGAGAACACCAGGAAAAAGTCGCCCGGTTTCTGGATCGTTTTAACTTACTCCAGTCCACAATGGCTGAATTTTTAAATTTTCTGGCAATCCCTTTCAAAAAAACCCACACAAACTTTCAGGAAAAACTGACCGAACTGGCCCAAAAAAACGACCTGCCCAGGGATGTTAATGACTATTATCGAATATGGCTGAAAATTCTTGAGGGACATTACATGACCCTTTTCCAGTCACCCGATTACATTCATTCTCTGGGAAAAACCCTTACCGCTTCCGCCGCCTACACCCGGGCAAAAAAAGAACTGGTCAACGACCTGCTTCAACAATTGTCAATCCCGTCATCTGAGCACATGGATGCGGTCTACAAAGAACTGCATGGTTTGAAAAAAAGAATAAAGGTCCTTGAAAAAGCGATAATCAATCGTTGATATAGGAGATCTCATGGAAAAAGCAGGCCTTCCGGTTGATCTGATTTTATCTAAACTGGCTGAGGATACGGCAAAATCTCAATTCCGCACACAGAAGGCATCTGAAATATTGCTGGGACCCCTTGAAACAGAAATTGCCCAGACCCCCTATGATGTTGTTTTTGAAGAAGATCGTGTAAAATTAAAATACTATCAGCCGAAAAACCGTCCAAACGGGCATTTGAAAACCCCGCTTCTGGTGATTTATGCACTGATTAACCGGGAGACAATGCTGGACCTTCAGCCCGGGAAAAGTGTGGCAAAAAGTTTCCTGGATAACGGCATTGATCTGTATATGATTGACTGGGGCTATCCCACCGAAAAAGATAAATTCCTGACCATTGATGATCATGTAAACGGTTACATTGATGATATGGTAGATGTCATCCGCCAACGCCACAATGTCGAGAAAATCAATATAATGGGCATCTGTATGGGCGGTACCATGAGCGTTATTTATTCATCATTTCACCCGGAAAAAGTCAAAAACCTGGTCACCACCGTTACTCCTTCAAATTTTGATACTGACAAAGGCCTGCTCCATGTCTGGATGAAACAGGTGGATGCCGATGAACTGGTGGATGCCTATGGAAACATCTCCGGGGATTTTATGAACTTCGGATTTCTGCTTTTAAATCCGGCACGCCTGATGCTCGATAAATATGTCGGATTTATGGAGCATGTGGATAACAAAGAATTTGTGGAAAACTTCGTGCGCATGGAAAAATGGATTTTCGACAGCCCGGATATTCCCGGGGAAACGTTTCGACAGTTCATCAAGGATTGCTACCAGAAGAACCTCTTAATCCAGAGCAAAATGAAAGTCGGCGGCCGAATCGTGGACCTGAAAAATGTTACCATGCCGCTGCTGAATATATATGGAAAATTTGATCATTTGGTTCCCCCGGAAGCATGCAAAAAACTAACCGGCCGGATCGGAAGTAAAGACACGGAGGATGTCTGCCTTGAAACCGGGCATATCGGTATTTATGTAAGTTCCAAAACCCAAAAAGAATTTGTTCCCAAAATCATCGACTGGTTAAAAAAACGGGAGCGAGAAACAAGTGAACCCGTGCAGGGTTAAGGAGTTTTATCATGGCAAGTGAGATGGACTATTTTAAAAGCATTTGTAAAGTCAGCCGGGCCTTTGCCAACAATTTTAAAAAGAAAGAAATACTGAACCTGATCATTGATACAGCCCTTCAGGTATTAAAAGGAAAAGCAGCCTGCCTCTTTTTGGATGATAAGGAACAGGCACTGTTTCTGCCTGTTGCCCAGAGAGGGCTTTCTCCGGACTATCTGCATGCTGCACCGCAAAAAGCCAGAGAGCTTGTGCACAAAGACCTGTTAAGCGACGGCTATATATCCATCTATGATGCCGCAACCGATGAGCGGATTGAAAATCATGCCGCCAAAAAAGAAGAAGGCATTGCCTCCATTCTGGTTGTTCCGGTAATGGTCCATGATTCGCCCATCGGCGTTCTCACGCTGTATACCGGAGACCGGAGAAAGTTTACCGAAAATGAGATCGCCTTTTTAACTGCCCTGGCAGAGCAGGGAGGGATTGCCATTGACCGGGCGCGACTGATTGAACATATCCGGCGAAACTCCAGGTTGTTTCATGATCTATCTGCAGGCATCAACGCATCTCTTGACTTTAAACAGATCATCACCACCCTGACGGTTGATCTTGGTCATTCATTTAAAGCCAAAGGCGTCAGCGTCATGCTTCTGGATGAAGACCATAAAACATTAAAACCGGTTGCCGTCCACGGTATTGATGACTCTCTTTTAAGCAAAGAAGCCCTGGCAAAAGACAAAACCATTACCCAAACTTTAAAAGGCGAAACCGTCTTAATCCCTGACGCGGCAAAAGACAACGGCGTGTTTAACCCGGAAGCCCATCAAAAAGAGAATATTGTTACCATACTGAGTGTCCCGATAAAATCCGGACAGTCTGTAAACGGTGTCCTTCGATTATATTTTGCTGCTCCGAAAGACTTCTACAAGGACGAAATCATGCTGATCAATGCGTTTGCCCTTCAGGCAGGACTGGCCATTCAGAACACGGCCTGCTTTTTATCCCTTGAAAATGATTATAAAGATCTTAAGGATGACATGTGGAGTCACCGCTCCTGGTTCTGATGGTTCGTCTCCTGGCTGCGTCTTCAAGTGCCGGAGATGGTCAGGATCTGCGTTATTCAGCCGTCGAAGTAATAAAAGCTACGTCTTCCGGCTGAAGTGCCTTGCTCCTGCGCCTCTCCGGCCCATGAAAAAAAAAGTTGTTGATTACTTAAAAACTGATATTCTGCACAGCTTTGATCATTTAAATAAATTTTCAGGCTTGATCAATAACCGTCATTTTTTTAAAGATTAAATGAGGCCCTGCCATGAACGGTAAAACCATCGATGAAATCAAGGTCGGCGATACGGCTGAATTTGCCAAAACCGTTTCAGAAAGCGATATCTATCAATATGCCGGGGTCACCGGCGACTTCAACCCGGCCCATATCAATGAGGACTATGCTTCCAAAACTTTTTTTAAAACCCGGATCGCCCACGGCATGCTGTCCGCCGGATTTATCTCAAATGTACTCGGCAACCAGCTGCCCGGCCCCGGCGCGGTCTATATCCGCCAGGATCTCAACTTCCTGGCACCGGTCCGCATTAGCGACACCATCACAGCGGTTGTCGAAGTCGTTGATGTGAATACAGGAAAAAACCGGATCACCCTTAAAACCCGCTGTTTCAATCAAGAAAGAATAATAGTTATTGACGGAGAAGCGGTATTAAGTCCAGTCAAAAAACAGTAAGCATACCCTTGCTTCAAAAGTTGTCTGGAACCGGGCCACTGCATTCTGCTCAACTAGTTGGAAAACATCATGTTACCCTTTTTTCTTACCGCATATAACGGCAAAACTGCCGTAAATTCCAACATATTGTATTAATGAATTTTATTGACAAATACCCCCCCCCTGTACCATAGTAAATAGTGAAGAAAATTCGCTGGTGTTTTCGAAGCCCCTTTTTACAAGGCTTCCTGCAACGAATTACGCAGACTAAATGCCTCTTGGTTGTTATTGATTAAATGACTTTCCGATCTTTAATACACCAGGAAGCAATGGGCGCTGAATCACTAAAGTATAATATTTTATTCATATGAATTATCCTTCACTAAAATTTTACGGCCTCAAAAGCATATTTTAATAAATCATCCATAGCAGATGGTATTTGCAATAATTTGAGATACCCAAAGTCGGGGAGGGCATAATGAAATTTCCACGGAAACAATATCTTTTATTTATCTTAATAATGTTTTGTACACTTCCGCTTTTATTCACCGCTCATGTTTTTGCGGCTGCGCCCCTACCCCCTGCCAATGTCTCAGCATCTGACGGTATGCATTCCGGCAAAATTCAGGTTACATGGACAGGGTCTGCCGGAGCGGACGCTTATGATGTTTTTCGGGCAGAAATGCCGGTTTCCTTGGGCGGCACCATAACTAAAATCGGAACCACTTTTGCCGCTGTATATGATGATACATCAGTTGCCTGTGATAACCTCTACTATTACTGGGTCAAAGCAAAAAATGCGGATGGTGCCAGTAAATACAGCGCATACAACAGCGGCTACTGCATGACTTCAGCAACTTTTTCCCTGGCTATAGCGGCAGACAATACCCAACTGTCATTTGAAACAGGCGGTGACGCCGACTGGTTCTGGCAAAACACCCGGCATTATAAAATGCAGGATGCGGCAGAAAGTGGAGATATTTCAGAGTCACAGGAATCATGGATACAGACAACGGTAACAGGCCCCGGCATGATCGAGTTTTTCTGGAAAGTATCATCCCAGAACAATGCGGACTTTCTTGAATTCTATATAGACGATTCACTGGCTGATGCCATCAGCGGTACGGTTCACTGGTCACAAAAACAATTTCAGGTACTTTCAGGCACCCACACGTTCAACTGGCGCTTTGTAAAAAATGATCAATTCAGCGGCGGGCTTGATTGCGGCTGGGTGGATTCCGTAAAATGGATATCAAATATAGTTGCCCAGACAGCCGTTCCATCAGATCCGCCGGCAACCCCGACCGGGGTTTCAGCCACAGACGGTGAATATACGGATAGAATCCGCGTTACATGGAACGCTTCAGCGAATGCGACCACCTATGATGTATATCGGGCAGCTTCATTCAGCAGCCCGCAGACAAAGATAGGTTCAACCACCAAAAACTTCTATGATGATACTGCTGCTGTTGCCTGCGGGTCGGACGCTTCTTATTACTATTGGGTCAAAGCCATAAATTCAGCCGGTGCCAGTGATTTATTTTATTCGGATTTAGGCTATAAAAGCTGCCCGTTCATCCCGGAAGTAACCATGGCGGCAACTTATGAAGATACTGAAATCCCCGCTGATATAATTGATGAACCATTGTTTCTGGATCCGCCTGAAAGTGTTTCAGCCACTGACGGCGTGTATCGGGAAAAAGTGAGTATCACATGGTCTCAGGTAACCGGTGCGACGTCATATGAAGTATATCGCCACTCGGATTGCTGTGGCAGAAGAACATTGATCGGGACAACTCCCGATACATCTTTTGATGACAGGGATACTTTATCAACAAACGTTAATTACTACTGGGTTAAAGCAACCAATCAAAATACAACCAGTATATACAGTGATTATAATACAGGACATAAATTACTCATTCCGCGGCCGCCAATCAATGTAGCAGCCTCTGATGGTACGTATGTATCAAGAATCCACATCACATGGGATCCTTACCAGCGCACTTATCCGGTGTTATCCTGCAATGAAGTTTGTGTCGGTGACCCAGTCGTTGAAAATGTTGATGAATATGATGTTTACCGCGCGGATTGGTCAGAAGGCACCAAAACCAAAATCGGAACGACGTCTAACACATGGTTTGACGACCTGGATATCCCCTGTGATTCCTGCAGCTACATCTACTACTATTGGGTCGTGGCTAAAAATATAGCCGGCAGCAGCCGATACAGTGATCATGACAGCGGCTATGCTTATAAAACACTTCTGGATCCGAATGACGTCAGAGCAACCGACGGAACTATTTATCATTGTGTCAGAGTCACATGGAGTCCCGTATCGGGAGCCGTCTCCTATAATATTTACCGATCCGAAACGTTTGATGGTGTTAAAACTAAACTCGGATCAATTGGCCCCCCCTGCTGTGATAATACAATCTGTTGCACTAAATTCCTGGACGACACCCCGGTTTGCCCGAAGATCTATTATTACTGGGTTCAATCCGTAGATAAAAAAGGAATCAGCAGTTGTAAATTCCTATATTATGATACAGGGTTCTGTTCCGGTGATTAAACCTTTCAATTAATCACCTATCTATCGTTAAAAGCTTTTACATAATCTCCATATGACGTGAATCGTCATATGGAGATTTTCTTTTCCTGTTTAAATTTGATATCATCAAAATTTTAAATTTATATCATCAAAAGTCAAATGCCCCTGCTCAGCTTTTCAATATTTATCTTGACTCAGGGCAAGATAAATATCAAAATTTTAAAAATCTATATTCAATCACCCGGATCACTCTTTAAATACGATTTCATAATACAGTTATAAGTTTTATAATAAAATGGACTTTAAAGAATCCAGCTTCAAGATCATCAAAAACCATAATTGCCCGTTTTATCAAAATGGCGATGAATTCAAAGTCGTGGGCCGATCAATCTCCTTGATGGGTAAGCCCACCTGCCTGACATTGATGAGCGATGTAATGGCAGCTTTGGTTAACTGCCAGGGTATCCAGACAATCATAAAATCCGCCCCCCGCGAGCATGTATTCAACTGTAGCGGGTATCAGAGCGGATGCCCCGGAACAATCCGGCTCAAATATCTCAGGACAGCAACACCAGCTGCCGATCCCATAGCAAAAATTGACAAAGAGCTGTCAGACATTTCCCAAGAATTAAATAATTTTTCAATTTTCAAAACATTAAGCGATCATGAAGTCAAAGAAATTGTATCTTATTTTAAAGTACAGGAATTAAAAAAAGGCCAGATTATTCTAAGAAAGGGGGATCGGGGAGAAAATCTGTTTATTATCCTGTCCGGTGAGGTCGAAATAGTCGGAGATTACGGGATTGCTATCGCAAAGCTGGGACGCGGCGAAATATTCGGTGAAATGAGTCTGCTGACTGGAAATCCGGTAAGCACCAAGGTGAAAGTTGTCGAAGACACCAAAACCATGTGCATGTCCGCGAACTACTTTAAAATGATCCTCAGCCGTTTTTCTCCGCTTCAAATGTATTTTACGCGATTGCTTGCCAGACGGCTTGCCAAATCGAATATTGAAAGATCAAAACAAATTTCATCCGGGATGTCCGGCAACCTTTCGGAAATCACAGCCACGGAACTTTTGCAGGCACTCAATATGACCCAGAAAACAGGTGTCTTAAAACTGAACTTCCCAAAAGGAGAGGCCCGGATTTCATTGAGGGACGGCCACATCGTCCATGCAGAATTCAGGGAAATAACCGGCGAAAAGGCTTTTTTTGAAATCATGAAGCAAAAGCGCGGAAATTTTAAATTTAAACCCGGTCTGCCTCCCAATGAAATGAACGCCTCAAAAATCGCGGATTTCATGTACCTTATGATGGAAGCAATGAACCGCATTGACGAAGAATCACACCAACCCGAAGCTTCCTGATTCGGTTGGACAGAAAAAAGAGATTATCTCATTATTAAAAGCCGGATCCACCAAGGCGTATATTATCAAAAAATTCAACATTAAAATTAAAACCCTGTCGAAAATTCAAAAACAAGCCGTTTGCCCTGCCATTTAAAAAATTTATTCTTGACATTTTATCGAAACACGGATATTTTTTCCATCAAACGCTGGAAGCATATTTTTGTACCAAATGATGGGGGTTTAGATCGGTATTCAAAAAATATTCTGATCCTGGTGGCGCCTCACAAAAAGTTCCACACACACCCAACCGGAGACACTCCAACCCCCTCAATCATTCAGGAGGCAGTTTCATATGGATTTTAAACTCAACAAATCACAGAAGGAAATTCAAAAAGCCGCATGGGAGTTCGCAAGGGGAGAATTTGACAAGGAAGTGATCATTGAATTGTCAAAAGAACAGAAAATCCCCGACAATATTCTCAAAAAATCAGGTGAACTCGGCTTTATCGGCATACATTATTCAGAAGATGTTGACGGCGGCGGCATGGGCCTGTTCGAGCATGTTCTTGTGTGTGAAACATTTTGCCGAAAGGATTCCACGCTGGGGGCAGCCCTGATGTTTTCCGGATATGCAGCGGAATGCATTCTTCGAAATGGTGAAAAAGACCTAAAAGAAAAAATCCTTCCCCAGGTGGTGGACGGACATCTCATTTCCACGGGGGCCTTTCTGGAACCGAAACAGGGCTATGATCTCACCCAGGTCCGCACAACAGCTGAACCGGACGGTGATGACTGGGTCATTAACGGCAAAAAAATACTGGTGCCATCCGGCAGTACCGCTGGAATTTATGTGGTACTGTGCCGGACAGATGCGGATACTTCGACTGGCGGGATGTCCCTGATACTCGTGGAAGCCGGGCGTGACGGCATATCGGTCGATAATGTCAGCCAGAAGCTGGGGGGCCGCATGATGCCGTTTGCCGACATTACGTTTGAAAATGTGCGTGTTCCCGGATCAAACCTGATCGGAAAACAGGGCAGCGGCTATGCCCTGACTCAGAATTTTTTCACTGAAAACAGAATACAGATTGCAGGCCAGGCACTGGGAACCGCCCAGGGTGCTTTTGACCGGGCACTGGACTACGTCAAACAAAGGGAACAATTCGGGAAAAAACTGGCCCAATTTCAGATCACCCGGCACAAACTGGCGGATATGGCATCAAAAATAGAGGCTGCCCGGTATCTGACGTATTATACGGCGTGGTGTTTTGATAATAAAAAAATCGAAGCCCAGCAGGCTTCCATGGCTAAAATGACCGCAGCACGGACCGCTATGGAGGTCACTAATGAGGCAATCCAGTTGCTGGGCGGGTATGGATACATGACCGAATATGAAGTGGAGCATTTTTTCAGAGACGCCAAGCAGGCGGAAATTTTCCAGGGACCACCCGCAATACAAAAAGATATTATTGCAGACAGTGTTATTGGCAAGCTGAAATAAACCCCACGCATTGATAGAGTATATATTACGGAGAACATATAATGGACATTTTACAATACACAGATGAGCATAAAGCGTTTCGGCAGCGGTTGAAGACTTTTCTGGCAAATGAAGTCACTCCCCATGTGGATCAATGGGAAAAAGACCATATTGTTCCCAAAGAAGCCTGGCAAAAAATGGGCAAAAAAGGTTTTCTCTGTACATGGGCATCCCCGGAATACGGCGGAATGAACGGTGATTTCCTGTACTCCGTGATTGTCGCCGAAGAGATGGCGAAAACCAATCACACCGGGCTTTGCAGTATGCTGCACAGTGATATTGTCGTACCATACATCAATTCGTTTGGTTCAGATGAACAGAAAAAAAAATACCTGCCCGACTGCATATCCGGAGATATCATTACCGCTGTTGCCATGACCGAACCGGACGCCGGCAGTGATCTGGCCGCCATGCAGGCAACCGCAGAAATTGATGGGGATGAAATTGTTTTAAACGGCTCCAAAACATTTATCACAAACGGCATTAACGCGGATCTTGTCATTGTTGCCGCCAAAAACCCTGCTGAAGAAAACGTATATCAGGCCGTATCCCTTTACCTGGTTGAAGACGGCACCCCCGGTTTTAAAAGAGGCCGACAGCTTGATAAAATGGGATTTTTCAGCCAGGATACGGCTGAACTGTTCTTTTCCAACTGCCGGATTCCCAAAGAAAATCTTTTGGGACAGCAGGGTATGGGTTTTATGATGCTCATGGAAAAACTCCAGCAGGAGCGCCTGATGTGTGCCATTGGCGGTCAGGCGGCTGCAGAATTAATGTTGGAATGGACCATTGATTATTGCAAAACTCATACCGACGCATCCGGCAAGCCCATTTCAAAACTCCAGGCCAATCAATTTGCCATTGTTGAAATGATGACGGAAGTTAAACTGGGAAAAGCTTTTTTAGATCAGCTCATTGCCGGACATGCGGCCGGCGAAAATGTGATTGTTGAGACATCCATGGCCAAATACTGGATTACGGATCTGGACAATAGAATCGCCAGCCGATGCCTTGATCTTTTTGGAGATTTCGGGCTAACTGAAGACTGCCCCATTGCCCGCGGCTTTAGAGATGTGCGGGTCATGTCAATCTTTGCCGGAACCAATGAAGTCATGAAGGGTATTGCGGCAAAGTTCATGGGACTTTAGATGGCTTCGTAAAAAGCCCAATGTCTATTTTAACTTTGGGTTGTGCTGCATCCCTCATCACTGCGGCGTACGAAAAGTACGCCGCGTTCTTCGAAATTTGCGACGCCTTGAACGTGGGCTTTTTACTTTGCCTTCAAAAACTTTAAGGACCAAAAAATGAAAAAAGCATTAGTGACCGGTGCCGCCGGTTTCATCGGTTCCCATGTGGTTGCTCAGCTGCTTGAGAAAAACATTGAGGTGCGCGCCCTCATCAGGCCCAAGGAAAATACGGCAAATATCAAGGGGCTGGATATTGAAATCATGGAAGGCGATATCCTGAACAAGCGGAAAGTGAAAGAAGCGATCAAAGGAGTGGATACGATTTTTCACCTGGCAGCCATTTATGCCATATGGATGGAAGACTGGAAAGGGATCTATGAAGTCAACCTCAAGGGCAGCCGGAATGTATTATGGGCTGCCTTAAAAGCCGACCACATTGACCGGGTGGTTTACACCAGTTCCATTGCCGCCATCGGCACAACCCCGGACAAAAAGCTGAGCAATGAAGACACCCCGTTTAATCAATACGACCTGGGAAGCCACTATGTTCTGACCAAATATCTCTCCCAACAGGAGGCCCTTGGGTTTGCGCAAAACGGTCTTGACCTGGTGGTAGTTAACCCGGCGTTTCCGTTCGGCGTTAATGATATCGCTCCCACGCCGACCGGTAAAATGATCATTGATATTGTTTCCGGGCTGAACCGGACCGCCTTTTCCGGCGGCATCAATGTCGTGGATGTCCGGGACGTGGCCAAAGGACACATTCTGGCTGCGGAAAAAGGAAAAACCGGTGAACGCTATATTCTGGGAAACAAAAATGTCACCATTTCAGAGTTCATGAAGATGGTCCATAAAGCCAATACCGGCAATGAGAAAGCATTTATTCCAAAGGTGCCGACCAGCGTTCTTAAAGGCGGCACCTTTGCGCTCTCCTTCTGGGCGGACCACATCAGTAAAAAACCGCCGCTTTCCACCCCGGTGGAAATCACTTATGCCTCCAATTACCTGTATGTTGATAACGCAAAAGCCAAAAAAGAACTGGGGATAAAATTCAAACCGGTGGCGGACTCTTTAAAAGATTCGATCCAATGGTTTAAAAAAAATAATATGGTATAATTTTATATTTCCTTTATCCGGTATCCGGATGAAATAACAAAACATATATACTTTTTTATAATTTCCACAGCCTGGACCACCCTGTGACAATCGAATAAACAACCTTAAACCCGATCTATAAAGGGATTAAACATGTCGAAAAAGACCGTTCTAATCACCAAAACCAACAAAATATGCACGCTGACGTTAAATCGGCCGAAAGTGATGAACGCCTTGAATCTCGATGTAAGCATGGAACTCATGGTCGCCTTTGAACAAATCGCTTCAGACGATGATATCCACGTGGTAATTCTTGAAGGAGCGAACGGAAACTTCAGCACAGGCGCGGATTTTTCCCTGTTTTACGAAAATCATTCCGTTGCGGAATGGCTGGAAGGCATGCAGTTTCTCAGCCGCCTGATCCGCAGAATCCGGGAGATCCCACAACCCATTATTTCTAAGCTAAGGGGGGCGGCATACGGCGGCGGATCAAACCTAGCGCTGGCTGCGGACTTCGTCATTGCGGCACATAATGCCCGGTTCTGCGAAAACTTCATTCATATCGGCACCATTTTAGATACAGGGGGAACCTATTTTCTTCCCCGGCTTGTCGGGCTTGTCAAGGCAAGAGAAATCGCGTTTCTGGGCGAAGAAATAACCGGAAAAACAGCCGCATCACTGGGACTCATATATAAATCGGTTTTAGACGACGAACTCGACAGTGAAGTCATGACGCTAGCCGAAAAACTGACCCAAAAATCCTTAAAAGCGCTGGCGTTGATCAAGCAAGGCCTTGAAACCAGCTTTGACAACTCCTTAAAAGAGGTAATGGACTGGGAGGGCGCTCATCAGGCAATTATGTTACAATCACCGGAACATAAAGCCATTGTCAAAATGTTTTTTGATGCCCGGGCAAAAAGAAAAAAGGATAAAAAGAACACTTAGCGAAATGCCCTTTCTGATGAGGAAATTTCCCAAAAAATGATGCCGTTTTAATCCGATTGATTCTTTAAGTCCAGAACAGGATAGTTAATTTTGCATCAATTGTCCGTCAACACGCTTCATATTATGTATTAATTTTTAGCACAACTTTCCGGATAACCGCGGCAATCTCTTCCGGCACTTCTTCTTGTAAAAAATGACCGGCCTGCTGGGCGGCGGCTCGGCAGCAGTCGGTGCAAAGCAGGCCACCGGGACAAAAGTCAAAGGACTGCCCCTGGGTCACATGAAAATCCAGGTGGGGCCGATGAAAAACGAACAGATTCTTTATATTCTCCTTGACCGGGCCCTGATCTATTTTTCCCATGTCATCAACTGGGCCCACAGCCGCCGGGACCAGCCGAAGTCGCTTCGATTAAAATCAGATCCTACAAAAAAAGGCTTCACATCCCAATGGGATGCGTCTTTGAAAAAACTTTTCAGCTTTTTTTTAAAGCCGCTCAAAAAGGGGACTGGGTAAAAATTGCGGCTACAAAAACTCAGTTGACAGGCTTTCTTGTCATGATACTCAAAGACCTCTCGGAATTAAAGCAGCCGGCAGAATAAAGTTACACGATTATTTTCCAGCACCGGTGGATTGTTTTCTTTTTGCTGATATAGTCCTCCGGAATTGTAAGGGACGTGATTTCAGCTACATCCGATATCGCCAGCGTCTCCATTCGGGGTTCAAAATTCTGGTGATTTGTTGAAAAAAAGATCAAGGCCTCGGGTCTCATTAATTCCACCACCCCGAAAAGCAGTTTCGGATGGTCCTGTAATATATCAAATTCAGCTTTCCGGCTTCGCGTGGTGGAATAAGACGGCGGGTCCACCACCGCCAGATCAAACTTCAAATTTTCTTTTTTCGCCTGTTCCAGAAAATCGAATGTATGGGCCTGAATCAAAGTATTGCCCTGCTCCGTAATTCCGTTCAGATCCATGTTTTCCCGGGCCCAAGTAATGGCGGTCTCGGACCGGTCCACTGAAGTGGTGGTTCGCGCCCCGCCTTTTGCCCCATAGCAGGAAAAGGTGCCGGTGTAGCAGTAAAGGTTTAAAAAATCCTTATCCCCGGCGATTTCCCGGATCATTTGACGGGTATTTCTGTGGTCTGAAAAAAGCCCGGTATCAATGTAATCATAGGGATTGACATAAAATTTCAGGTCCCTTTCAGACATGATGATCTTTTTGTTGGTGGTATCGATCCGCTCGTACCGCTTCCCGTTCTGCTTTCCCGCGCGCCGTTCTTTCAAATGCACATTTTCTCGGGGCACATCGAGAATTTCCGCCAACGCCGCACCCATCATGGGGAGCCACTCAGGGGTGGACTGTTTGCGGTTGTATTCGGCAATCACCAGATGACCGGCATACCAGTCCACTGCCGCACGTATTTCCGGAATGTCCCAGTCATAAAGCCGGAACACGTCAATGTTCTGCCTGGCAAACCGCTTGCGCAGGTGATTATAGGTCTTCTTCACTTTATTGGCCAGCATCCGGGCCTGGTTTTCGTATTTTGCCGCAAGTTTCGGATCAAGCATTGATATTAAACATCTCCTGTATCCTTCGGTGGACCTTTCATTTATTGATCTTTAACTTTTTAATACTCTTTCAAAAATCTATTTTAATGGCAAAGAAAAAATAATGAATTTTAGGCTTATGGATCAAACAATAATAATTCGCTTCTTTTATATTCTAATTAGTTTTCAATAAAGTTCTAAATCATTGGTTTGAATCAGGGTATGAGGCCTCAAACCTTTTCTTTGATAAAAATCATCCCAACGGCCAATTGTATTTTTCATGTATTCAGATAATAGATTTAAATAGCATGCTTTTCATTTTCAGAACAATCCGTTGATTTTTCAAAACATGCAAACGACACCCCACACGATAAACGCAATCCCAAATAAAGGAGGAAAAGTATGAAACGACTGGCTTTATTCCTTACAATGCTCTTTGCCTGTTCATTATTCCTGGCAGCCGGTGCCGGTGCAGTAGACAACGTCCTGAACATGACGGATGTTAAAACTGATAAAATTTTTAATACACTGGCAAAACTTGATCTCGAAAACGAAGAAGACCAGGAGAAAGCAAAAGAATTCCTGGATAAATGGGACCTCAGTATTGTGACGCTGAGCGGTAAAATCAACCATTTCGGGTATAATATTTTTACCGGAAAACCGATTGATTATCATGCCACTGTGCCGGGTGTTTCCGTATGGATTGCAGAATACCCGTGTACACGTTACCTGAATTTTCAGTCTGATGAAACCGGTTGGTGGACGATAACAGTAATTAAGTACAAAAATGAAGATCTGAAATTTTCCTTTGTTTATGAAAAACAGGGGTGGGTAACCACAAAATGCAACGTGATCACCGTGACCGATGAAGATAATGTGGACATTGCCATCCAGTATATTGATCCCTATTATTATTACCTGGCCTTGAAGCCCGCGGTGGAGGCGATGATCGGGGTCCCACTTGTTAACGCCATGGTGGTAACTGTCGGTAAATCATGGGCCAGTATGCATGATGACCGCCTGCCCCATGGTGATCCCGGTGCAACAGTTTCAAGCATACCCGTCCTGACGTATCCGGAAACGATCGGCCCGATTTATTTTAACGAAGCGGTTCAGCCGGATCCCACCTACCCGTATACTTCCGTTGACGGCGGCGTGACCTGGATCAATGTGCCCTTAAATACGTATTATGTCACCGCCCATAAGGACGGGATAAATTATGAAACTGTTCGATTTAATTTAACCGAAGCAGATGTTGAAAACGGTGTTGAACTGTATATCGCATCCCCGCCGGATTCCGTTCAGGGAGACAATGATTCCGATCCCGGCGAGTGGTAAAAATATCTTTTCATAAAACAGACTTCAGGCTGCCGGAGGCGTTTTGACAGTATACCCTCCGGCAGTTTTTTTGCACCTGCATTTTTTTATTATCCTGCATGATACATCAAATACATACCCTTTCTTTGCACCCGGACATAATTTCTTGATATTTTTTGCCTGATTTTCTAATCTGGATTCATTCAGATCTAAAACACCCCGGATTCTTTTTAATACTTTCAAGTGCAAAATCTCCGACTTCAAATGCCAGACTCATTGTTGTTAATGATACTGTTCAAGCAAAATGATCTGTTCAAAAAACTGAAATCGCCAATCAATACTTAGGAAAAAATTAATGAAACGTATACATTTAATTCTTCTGCTTATCATTTTATTTTCAATGATATCATTTGCAATCCCGGAAAAGGAGGCCAGTGAAGCCATGGAATTCACATCACCGAACTTTGAAAACCAGGCAGAAATCCACAAAAAGCATACGTGCGATGGCGCTGACATTTCCCCAGCCCTCCAATGGTCGAATGTGCCGGATGGCACCAAAAGCTTTGCCCTGATTATGGATGACCCGGATGCGCCGGACCCTGCCAATCCAAAAATGACCTGGGTGCACTGGGTGCTTTACAACATCCCGGCATCAGCTACCTCACTGCCGGAAGGTGTTGCGGAAAAGGATCTGCCGGAAGGCACTTTAAACGGATTAAATGACTGGAAAAGAGCCGGGTACGGCGGCCCCTGCCCGCCCATCGGCACCCATCGATACTTTCACAAGCTTTATGCCTTAGATGTTGTTCTTCCGAGCCTTAAAAACCCCACTAAAAAAGATCTGGAAAAAGCAATGGACGGGCATGTGCTGGAAAAAGCGGAGCTGGTGGGGCGATACCATCGCTGATTTTAATTTGTTCCGGTCGGTGTAGAAACCGTTTCCGCCTCCCTGCACCATAAAGGTAATTTAAGATGGATCCTGTGGTAAAAAATATTTTTTTAACCGGTGCCCCCTCTTCCGGAAAAACCACGGTGATCAAAAAAATCATCGCAAACTTATCTTTTCCGGTAAACGGATTTTACACCCAGGAGTCAAAACAGGATGATAAACGTATCGGTTTTTTAATGAAAACACTGAATGGCAAACAGGCCTGGCTGGCGCACCAGGACATTACATCCGAATTTCATATCCGACGCTACGGCGTGAGTATCGAAAACATCGAATCCCTTGCCGTGCCATCCAACACCCCTGTCAGCAACCATATTATTATCCTGGATGAAATCGGTAAAATGGAATGTTTTTCAATCTTGCGTTGAATGTATGAAACCGGTACGTTTTGAAAATTATATTTTAACCTGAAGGGAAAACGCAATCATGGAGATTACGCCGGAAATAAAAGATGCATTGGCCGATGTTGAAAGGGTTTATGATAAAAAAATCGCTGACGCGTTTGAAATCGGTATTTTAAATAACTGGATGCAGGTCACCATTACACCGGAAATCTTAATCTGGGAACCGATTGGGCCGGGGACGCAAATATTTGATGAGATTGAGCGGGGGTCGAATACAATTGTAATGAAAAGAATGAAGTAAAAGAATTTTTAATGTGCTTAGGGTTCACGAAGAAATAACTTTACAACATCTTAATTAATCCGGGACATCACATAGTATCATCTGGAATTCGGGTTTTATCCAGACATTATTATTTCACGACATTATTATTTCACTGATAAATATTTCGGGATAAATATTCCACCCCCCGGATCAAATCCAGACATAACGATTGCGACATTTTCTTGAAAGCGGAATCCGGGCAAAATTTTTAAACTGCTTTTTGAGAAAATTCATCCGGCAATCCGGCCAGGGCGCACGCGCAGGAAAAATTAATATCCCCCCGGCCCTTAAGGCAGTCAAGCACGTTATTTGAAAGATGTTTTCCCACAATCACCTCTTCATCAACCGTCAGATGGGCCCCGGCTTTTTCGATCTCAGCGGTATGAATATTATACCGGCTGCGAGCAATAACGGTGGAGCCGGGTGACAGTCGGCGGATGTTCTTGACGATATCCTGGACACTCCGGGAATCCGGAATGGTCACCACCACCAGACAGGCCCTGCCCAGCCCGGCATGCTGCAGAACCTCGTCATGCCCGGCGTCCCCCATATGAACCGTCAACCCCTTTTCCCGGGCGACCCGAGCCATTGCCGGCCGCATTTCCAGCACCGACGGCGTAATCCCGTTTTCCAGCAATCCTTCTGCCACATTCTGGCCGGCCGGACCAAACCCGATAATAAGAATCTGTTCAAACGTTTCCGGTGCGGTTTCGTCGTCAGGCAAAACAGGCTGGGCGCCCTTTGTAGACATCATTCTCATGAATTGCTGCGCCATTTTGCCCCCGTGGGATACCATATACGGTGACAGGAAAATCGACGTAATGGTCACAGACACAATCAAGTTGAATGTGTTTTCGTCAACAAGCGAAAAACCCCGGGCGGTTGTGGCCAGCACAAAGGAAAACTCTCCGATCTGTGCCAGGGTAATCCCGGTTGCCAGGGCCTGGGTGCGGGAATTTCCAAACAAACGGGCAATACCATAAATAATCAGAACTTTTCCGATGATCATGACCGCCAGTCCGGCCGCTATCCAGTGAAGATGAAATATCATCCATTGCGGATTGGCCAGCATACCGATGGATGTAAAAAAAAGCGTGACAAACAGCGTACGGATCGTCCCGATATCTGAACGGATCTGGGCGGCAAACTCGCATTCCGCAAGCATCATGCCAGCAATAAACGCGCCCAGCGCCGGGGAGAGCCCTAGTGCATGGGCCAGCCAGGCAGATCCGATGGCCGTTACGATGGTCAGAAGGATAATCAGGTCACGACTGGCGTGAACGGTCCTGGATTTGAGCAGTAGCGGCACGAGAAAATTAAACAAAATATAAAACAGAACCACCATTCCCACTGCACCGAAAACCGTTTTCGCTATTGCCAGATAAACAGATGTTTCCGAGCCTCCCTGCCCGATCATGGTGACCATGATCACCAGCGGCACAACAGCAATGTCCTGAAGCAGGAGGATACCTAAGGCATTGCGTCCCCTGGGCGAGTCTATTTCAGCCCGATCCACCAGCACCCGCATCACCACTGCCGTGGAGCTTAAAGCAACCATGGCGCCGAGTGCGAGGGCTTCACCCAGCGGGCGGAAATAAAAAAACCCGAGCGTAAAAATCGTCAGCGTGCCGCATACCTGAAGGGTTCCGCCACCAAAAGCCATTGCACCGAGACTTTTTAAGCGTTTAAATGAAAATTCCAGCCCAATGGAAAACAGGAGTAGCGCCACGCCCAATTCTGACAGCTGAAATACCGCATCCGTGTTAAAAACCCACGGTCCGATCAGAATACCGGCAAACAGGTATCCGATGATGGGACTCTGTTTGAGCCGTTCGGCCAGCACCCCCATTAAAAAAGCGGTTACCAGCAGCAGCAGGATTTGCATTAAAAGATTCCAAAATTCCATATCATGCTCTTTCGATTCTTCGTGTTATTAAGGATTTAGCAGGCAGGGATATTCCCCGCCAAATACCGGATCAACATTTTGCCTATATTTATTTCAACTCAACCGGAATCACTGCCACGGGCAGAGGGGCCATCTTATGACGGTTGGCCTTGTTAAACGACCGGTAAATGGCAAGCACTTCTTTCTGGCGATCCGACAAATTCCCATCTCCGGATGTCTCTTCAACCCGCATGGCCCATTCCAGTTCACCATAGGAGGCGCCGATCTGGTCTTCATCACTCCGGCTGTCATCCCAAAGACCGTCCGTGGGTTTTGCCTCTATAATTCCGTCAATGACCCCCAGGTACCTGGCGACTTCATAGACTTCGGATTTCATTAAATCCGCGATAGGTAAGAGATCAACCCCGCCATCGCCGTATTTGGTGAAAAACCCCACGCCGAAATCCTCCACTTTGTTGCCGGTCCCGGCCACCAGCATTTTATAATGCCCGGCAAACGCATACAAAGTCATCATCCGCAGCCTTGCCCGGGTATTTGCCATGGTCAGTTCATCCTGAATTTCCGACGGCAGGGTTTTCTCAAGGGACTGAAACGAACCGGTTAAATCAATAGACTTACCGTTCACGATGGAAAACTGACTTTCCAGCCAGGTAATATGCTGCCGGGCAAGGTCTACGTGGGTCGCATTCTGGTATATGTGCATGTTCAGCACAATCACAGCTTTTCCGGTTTTCGCGCAAAGGGTTGACGTGACCGCCGAATCAATACCGCCGGAAACACCGACCACAAACCCGTTCATTCCTGCCTGGTCACAATAGTCTTTCAGCCAGTTTACAATATAATCAATTACTTTATCTGTCTGCATGCTTATTCATCCGATTGTTGTTTTTCTCGTTTTGCCTGTTTCACTTTTTTCAGCCATTGGGCCTGTTCTTTCTGATACGCCTCTTCTGTCTGATCCCATGAAGAATAATCTGCCTGGTCGGGCCTGGGTTTCTTCTGCTGTAATGTTTTAAAAAATTCGATGAGTTTATCAAGCTTATCCAATTTATCAGGCCGATTTTTATCATCTTCTTTGTTCATGACACATTCTTCTTTGTATGAAATAGAAATTTTTCCATGCTTTTTACATTAAATAGTCGCTATTTCATGTTTCGTTGTGCTCTTTAAGCATGAAAGTTCATATATTAAAATAATCTTGTTTATGCGCTTATCTTTCCATCCGTTTCGGAAATATTGTTTTTTAAATGATCCGGAATTACATCCCGCTGAAACACATCATCCTCTGTTTCCGCTTTCCGGACCACAGAGGCACGATCTCCGGTCACAAGCACGGTTGCCGGCCGCGGCATGGCATTAAAATTACTCATGGAGACTTCCTGGTATGCTCCGGTATCGAACATGGCGAAAACATCCCCCACTTCGACGTCCGGGATCGGGACGGTGGGCATGAGCCGATCGCCGTAACAGCTCCGGCCGATGATATCCGCTTTGTCCTTCATTTCTGCGTCCATCTTATTGGCAAACACGTAATCATGCAAATGATGTTCATAACGACCACCGGTAAACCAGAATTCCGTGGTATCCACCACCACGATATTCCAACGGATGGGAGATGTCATGCGTTTTATGTTGGTGACAGTTGACAGATGAACCCCGGTATTGCCGTGCATGGCCCTGCCCGGTTCCACCTGCAGCATCAGACCTTCGGTTTTGATCCCCTGCTTAGGCAATTCCCGTCTCAACGTCCCGGTACAGGCTTCGGCATAGGCCGCAATCTCCGGCGCCGGCGTCTGGTTCGGCTTCATGACAATGGTGTCGATCAGTTTTGCCAGCACCTTATAGCGTCCTGTGGTGCCAAGGGCTTTTAAGGCTTTTGAAATGGTATACAGAGCGGCCAGCTGCACCGGTTCCGTGTAATCGGTTGCCGCGTTAAACGGGTCCCGGGGAATGGCAAATCCACCGCCGATATCAATTTCCTTCGGCTGATACCCGCCCAGGGCCCGGCAGACCCTGCCAATTTCTCCTGCAAACGCCTTCATCTGCTCTTCCCAGTAACGGGTGGATGCGTGATGCCGTCCGTGGTGCTGATGAAAGCCCACCAGCTCAACATTTTCCATTTTCATGATTTTCGGGGCAATTTTTATCACATAATCATAGGATAACCCGCCTTTGTATGCCATGGCCGCTATATCGGTGGGCACCAGCCCTTCAGCCACAAAATTACTACTGTCAGTAAACCCGGATATGACAGGTTTTAACCGCAGGCGCACATATGCTTTCCGATTCAGTTCCCGGGCAGCTTTTTCAATCACATCCACTTCTTCCACGCTGTCAATTGTGATGCGTGCACCGCTCTTTAAGCTATTATAGATATGGGATGCGTCCTTGGGCACACCGTTTACCGATATCAAGTGCGGCTCAAACCCGGACGCCAGGGCAACGGACAATTCACCGGGAGAATAAATATCACATCCGCACCCTTCGTCAGCAAGGATACGCTGTACCGCAGATAGCCAGTTGGCTTTGGCTGCAGGCAATACTTTCACCGGGCCATCCGGCCACCCTTTCCGGAATGATTCCTGAAATTTCCGGACATTTCTGCGGATCTGATCTTCGGAGAGTACAAAAATCGGGGAACCATACTCCCGAACCAGGTCAATGGCATCACATTTTTCAATAAAAAGATGACCATTCTGTTTTGATAAACAATCATCTACCCTGACTGATGCAGTCATTTATAACCCTCCATTTTTATATGAATGAAAACCATTACGGTAAATCTATATGGCTCTGAGCCCTTCTGCTGAAAATTAACTTTAAAAAACCAACACCGGCAAATGCTCAGATCAGGAAAAATATAACATAAATAAAACTCCGAACAAGACGAAAAATCCGACAGCCTTAAAACCTGATTTAATTTGCCGACAATGACGGCAAGAAAACAACATGGACAAAATTGTCTCTTTAGGTTATTTTTAGTTGCTTTATTACTATCTTTGCCATAATTATATTTTAAATTGACAAATAATTATTAATAATGATAATAAATTACTTCTCTTACTATATTCACTACATTTTAAAAAAGCGTTTATGCGAAACTTAAATTTTCATCCAACCGCCCCTGTCATGATTGCTGTTCTGATTCTGACTACAGTTATGATTTCGGTTTATCCAAAACCGAATTTTGCAAATGACACCCCGCCGGCTGAAATTTCCAAAGTTTTTACCATTAACGACAACTCCGGCAATTCAATAAAATTCAAATTTGGCGGCATATTTCAAGTCGATTATCGATACTATACTGAGGATGAACGGGCTGATAATCGGTTCCTTGTCCGCCGGTCGCAAATAGAGTTTACCGGTTGGCTAAACGAATGGCTGAAACTCAACATAGAATATGAATTGAAGGATATTCCTGATCAATTATTAGATACCTATGCGGAAGTTTCTTTCGATTCCCAAACCCTGCGAATCGGACACTTTAAAAAACCTTTCAGCCTTGAAGTCCAGAATGCAGAAGATGTGCAATATTTTGCAGAACGGTCAATGGGCGTATTTTTAGGCGGGGAGCGGGATGTCGGGGTAATGCTTCATGGATCTTTATTCAAGGCTCACATGCATTACGCCGGTGGCCTGTTTAACGCTGAGACAGACGATGTCGCAAACCGGGGAGATGGGCATGACGCCCCTGAATTGGTTGGCAGATTAGTGTTCTCCCCATTTGTCCATTTATCATCCGGTTTTTTGAAATATTTGCAAGTAGGCGCATCCGCTTCATATGCCAAAATCAATCTGGGCAACCTTGATTTTAAGGTCAAAACCTCCGGAATGATCGATACCAATCGCTACATATATGTATTGTCCCATGACACCAAATTCGGTGTTCTGCAGGATGCAGATGCCCGTTGGCGCATCGGTGCAGAAGCAGCGTGGGCATGGAAGTCATTAGCGCTTCAAGGTGAATATGTCCGGCTCACTTACACTAATTTAAAACCGGCCGGCGATCCGGCCAGGGATGCAGATTTTGCAACCTGGTACATCAGTGCCATCTACTTTTTGACCGGCGAGCAGCCTGAATTTTGTAACGGGATACTGAAAGCGGTTCCTCCCATACATTCATTTAACCTGGAAAATGGAAAGTATGGCGGCCTGGCACTTGCGCTGCGCGTTGATCATTTTGATGGTGATAAAGACTGGATTCATCCGTCTGCAAATGTATCTGTTGATAATGCAGATGGGTATAGTATCGCGCTAAACTGGCTCCTGCTGCCTGTTCACAGAATCATTCTTGATTATACCTACACAGATCTCTCTGATCCAATTCGCGTAAGAGTCCACCCAGATGGGTCGGTAGACTATATTAATAAAGAAAATGTTGTGACTTTAAGATATTCAATCGATTTTTAACAATTTAAGTTGTGCTAATGGAGGTCAAATGAAATTAAAAACCAGGATAACAATCAGCTTATCAATTCTGTTGATGTTCTCATCTATTGCTTTTGCTGCCTATCATCATGAAGGCGAAAAAGATGCAGACAAATTTCTGTCAGCATATCCGGGCACAGCCGGCACCAAGCTGGATCATTGTGCATTATGCCACAGCGGTGGTGAGTATGAAAAAAAACCCGGAAAATGGGTTTCCATGGGCAGCTGTCAATGGTGTCATTACAGCTATGGATATGATGGTGCCGGTGAAATTGAAGAGACCATCAATGAATATGGTTCAGATTTTAAATCCGCAGGCAGGAACGCTGCTGCTGTAACCGCTATTGATTCGATGGATTCAGACAATGATGGATACACAAACAAAGAAGAAATTGCCGCCGGTACCTTTCCCGGTAATGCAGATGACCAACCGGGTCTGACCCCGGCACCGTCTAAGGTCTATACCAAGAGTCAGCTGGCGGCCATGGATCAACACACCCAGTTTATGCTGATGAACGCGTCCCGTTCCGATGATAAATATGTTCAATATTCAGGAGTACCACTAAAAGAACTGTTAGACGATGCCGGTATTCTTCCATCTGCCACCGGTATTACTGTTTACGCACCGGATGGGTGGTCCCAATATCATCCCCTTGATTATGAAGAAGACGCGGAGATGTATCACGTATACGGCAATATGCCTGAGCAGACATACCAATATCCGCCGGCAACGTACGCATATAACGCAGAAGCCGATGTTGCACAGAACCCGGAAGACGGCTGGTGCAAGTACGACGCGCCCTCATGTGTCGGCCGATCCCATGGAGATAATATTACTGTTAACGGTGGATTAAAAGCCATCCTGGCAATCAGCAGAGACGGCATCCCGCTGGAGCCGGGCGTATTAACCGATGAGAACAAACTGGATGGTGAAGGGCCTTACCGGGTAGTGGTGCCGCAAAAAAGTGTGAATCCACCGGATCAACGCAGCAATGCTGACAATCAAAACGTTGTCTGGCCGTATACCAATGACTGGGACCACCATGCCGGGGCATGTTCCCGATCTGCCACCATCATCCGGGTCGAACCCCTGCCGGAAGGCACCACGGATGTGGATATTCTTGAAGCAGGATGGTCATATGTGGATGCCGGCAACATTCTTATCTACGGCGCCATAAGCAATACCGGTAATGAAACACCAGATGATGGCGACGATGATGTAACGGATGGCGATAATGACGACGATGATGACAACTGTTTTATTCAGTCAGTGGTAAAATAAGTTTTTATACTTGAAATTCTTATTACGGGGGCGGATTATCATAGAAAATCATTGATAACGCCCCCGTTTTTTCAGTTATGGATTAATAAAACATTAACATCAACAAGCCGGTCCAAAAGGAGCATCTACAAATGAAAAATAATTTCTTAAAAATCGCGATTATTCTTTGTGTAATTTTTTTATCCTGTACGTCTTACGCGGAAGAAAAAATCCTGAAAATGTCCACCACCACCAGTACCCAGGATTCCGGGCTGCTGGACGCGATCCTTCCGGTATTTCATGCAGATACCGGCATCAAGGTGAAAGTGATTGCCAAAGGCACCGGTGCAGCCATTCGTGACGGCATGGACGGCAATGTGGATATTATTTTTGTTCATGCAAGAGAACGGGAAGAAAAATTTATTGCCGAAGGTTTCGGCACCCGACGGTATGCGATCATGCATAATGATTTTGTAGTGATCGGCCCTAAAAAAGATCCTGCAAAGATTGACGGCTCAAATGATGCAACCGCCGCATTTAAAAAAATCGCGGAATCAAAGTCTTCCTTTGTTTCACGCGGAGACGACAGCGGAACCCACACCAAAGAACAGAAAATATGGACGACAACCGGCGTTCCGATGATTACGGAAACAAAAGAAATCATAAAAAAAGGGAAGACCTCTCAAATCACCTTCAATCACCCGAAAGGAATGGGTGAATGGTATCTTTCCATCGGGCAGGGAATGGGTGCAACCATTACATTTTCCGAAGAAAAACAGACCTACACGCTCAGTGACCGGGGAACTTATCTGGCATACAAATACGGACGAAAACAGGGGCTTGATCTTGACATTTTATGCGAAGGGGACGCGCAACTGAAAAACGAATACGGACTGATCCCCTTAAACCCGACAAAATTCCCCCATGCCCGTTATGAGTTGGCCAAACAGTTTGCGGACTGGATCACCTCTCCCAAAGGACAGTCTTTGATCGCAGATTACAAGATATACGGAAAACAGCTGTTTTACCCGGATGCTGTGGCATCAAGCGGATCACAAGCGAAATAATCAGCGATCCGGATAGATATTGTAAATCAGCAAATCTTTATTTTAGCTTTACGAATGGGCCAAAAATAGTTATTAATGCAATGAATTGATTTAAGCCCTTGTGTTTTACGTTCATCTTTTAAATTGATAATTCTGACATGATGAAAAAACTGTTGTCCACCAAGGAAGTTGCCGAATTTTTGGGGGTAAACGAAAAAATGGTTTATTCCCTTGTTGCGGAAAAAGGCCTCCCTGCTTCTAAAGTGACCGGCAAATGGATATTTCCCCTTCACCTGGTCGAGCAATGGGTCGAAACCAACACTTTAAATTACCCGCAGGCAAGGCAGCTTCCCCCCTATGACGGCTTACTGATCATCACCGGCAGCAATGACCTGCTGCTGGATAAAACTATTTCCTTATTTAACAGAAATTTTTCCGGGGATATTGCGGTATTTGCCAACTTAGGAAGCATGGGCGGCCTGCAGGCCCTGAGGCGGAACACCTGCCATATCGCGACCTCTCACCTGCTCCAGGATAATGGCGACGAGTATAATTTTGACTTTGCCGGCCGGGAATTTAACAATATGCCGGTCATTGTCAACTTCTGCCGACGTGAACAGGGGTTTCTGATTCAAAAAGGAAATCCGGAAACAATAAAAAAACTGGATGATATCCGCCGTTCCGACATTCGGGTGGTCAACCGGTCCCTGAGTACAGGCACCCGGCTGCTGTTTGACCGGGAACTCCAGAAAGCCGGCATAGAATCCAAAACCATTACCGGCTATGACCATGAAGTCAACAGTCACATGGAAGTGGGCCTTGAAGTGCTTTCCGGGCGCGCCCATTTAGGTCCCGGCATCCGTCCGGTGGCCACGCTCCTGGAACTGGACTTCATCCCCCTGCGCTGGGAACGCTATGACCTGCTGATTACCAAGGAACATTTTTTTGATAAAGGCATTCAGAATTTTATCGGATTGCTGCAGGAAAATGAATTTAAACAAATGGCAGAATCGATAACAGGTTATGATGTGTCCTCAAGCGGCAAAATTATTTATCCCCAAGAGACATCCGCATAGAGTTCAATTTGACTTATAATGAATGACTTTAATCCACCCTATCTACTCCGCAATCAGCACATCCAATCCATTCTCAACAGCATAAAGCTGCGGAAACCCTTTGTTAACAGACGTTCAAGGGGTATGCGCAACGCCGCCGCATCTCATATTCTTGACTGCGGTAAAGGGGTTCGTCTGCAGGGATATTTCAGCGGTCATAACCCGGGCCAAAACGACCTGTGCATCCTGATTCACGGGTGGGAGGGAAGCTCTGAATCATCCTATATTTTATCAGCTGCCGGAACCCTCTGGAACGAAGGTTTTGATGTTTTCAGGCTGAACATGCGGGACCATGGGCCGACCCACCATCTGAACGAAGGACTATTCCATTCCTGCCGGATTGATGAAGTGGTCGATGCTGTTCAACGCGTTCAGGAAATATTTCCCCACAAACGAATGTTTCTGGCCGGCTTCTCTTTAGGCGGCAACTTTGCGTTACGGGTGGCAGTAAGGGCACCGGCAGCAGGCATCAAACTGGATAAGGTGGCCGCCATTTGCCCGGTACTTTATCCGCCGAATACGCTGCATGCCATGGAAAACGGCCTTCAGATCTATCATCTGTATTTCATGAAAAAATGGCGGAATGCGCTGCGCATCAAACACAAGCATTTTCCCAATTTAAAAGGGCTTGATCACATATCCGGCTTTAAATCCATCAGCGACATGACCGACTATTTTGTCGGCAAATTTACGGATTATCCGGATATGATGACGTATTTAAAAGGTTATGCCATCACCGGAAACGCATTAGAAAATCTTCAAATACCGTCCGTGATTATTGCAAGCATTGATGATCCGATCATTCCCGCAAAAGACATCCAAAATCTGGCATCCCCGGATTGCCTGAAAATTGAAACCACCCGATTCGGGGGACACTGCGGATATCTCAAAGATTTCCGCCTCAACAGTTGGGCGGACGATCGGTTAAAAGAGCTTTTTCACTACTAAGGGCTGATATTTTAGTTTAAATTTTTATTATTGACTTTATTTCATAATTTTCAAATTATTGCATGGCATCCATACAATATTAATGACTGGGCAGAAATTTTCGGAACTGTAGTTTCTCAATCATTGAGGAGGAAACACAACCGAAACAATCAAACTGTTTAATGAGATTGTTTCATTGTTTGATTAATTTATAAAATTAAAAAGGTGACCACTTGGATTACATTGAAGATATCAATAAATTTATAATAGAAAATTTTCTTTTTGGAGATGAAAACAACTTAGAAAAAAACGCCTCACTTCTTGAAAACGGTATCATTGATTCAACCGGGGTCCTGGAATTGATATCTTTTCTTGAAGAAACATATGGAATCACAATAGAAGATGATGAAATGGTTCCGGAAAACCTTGATAGTATGGATAATATTAACAATTTTTTAAAAAAAAAATTAAATAATTAAATGTGTGGTTTAGCAGGTATCTGTCATATCAATGGCCCCGGAAAAATTTCTCTGAATACGCTTAATAGAATGACCGCTGTTCTGCGGCATCGGGGAGAGGATGAATCAGGTATCTATATAGATGATCATATAGGGTTGGGGCATGCACGACTCTCAATTATCGACCTAACCAGCGGCACTCAACCTATTCACAATGAAGACGAAATGTTATGGATTGTATTTAATGGTGAAATATTCAATTATCCGGAATTAAGAAAGCAACTCCAGGACGATGGACATCATTTTTATACGACAACCGATACGGAAGTCGTTTTACATTTATACGAAAGAGACGGATTGAAATGCCTGAGTTTATTAAACGGACAATTTGCTTTTGCAATCTGGGATTCATCGAAAAAACAATTATTCCTCGCTCGTGACAGAATGGGGATCTGCCCGCTTCACTACACAATACAAAACGGAACCATCTATTTTGCCTCAGAAATAAAATCTCTTTTCATGGAAAAAGAAATCCATCGGGAAATTAATCCCATCGCACTGGATCAGATATTTACGTTCTGGGCACCCCTTCCAAATGTTACTGCATTTAAAAACATCAATGAATTAGAACCCGGTCAGTTCTTACAAATTGATGAAAACACTATTAACATTAAAAAATACTGGCACTTTCCAATTCCGTCACGAAATGAACATATTGACCCCTCTCCTGAAGAACTAACTGAAGAATTGACGCATTTATTATCAGATGCCGTACGGATGCGATTAATTGCCGATGTCACGGTGGGATCCTATTTAAGCGGAGGACTCGACTCTTCCGGAATAACCGCACTGATTGCAAAACAATTTAACCATGATGTCCAGTCATTTGGCATCCGATTTGAAGAATCTGATTTTGATGAAAGCCCCTATCAAAAACAACTCGCTTCATTTTTAAATGTCAACCATAAAGAACTTTTAATATCCAATAATGACATCGCATCCCATTTTTCTAAAATTTTATGGCACGCTGAAAAACCAATTTTAAGAACCGCGCCGGTTCCTCTTTTTTTGCTATCTAAACTTGTTTCAGAAAACGGATTAAAAGTTATTCTGACCGGTGAAGGCGCTGATGAAATCTTTGGCGGGTATAATATATTTAAAGAAACACTGATTCGAAAATTCTGGGCCCGAAAGCCGGAAGATCAAAATCGTGCAGACCTGATCACCCGGATTTATCCAAATATCTTCAAAAATCCATTATTAAAAAAAACCCTGATCAAATTCTTTGCCCAGGGATTGGATAAAGCAGATGATCCGTTATTTTCGCATCTTATTCGATGGAACAATACAAAACGAATTAAAACGTTTTTTTCCGATGACTTAAAAAAAGAAATCGGAGAATATGATTGTATAGATGAAATACGACAACTGATACCGGATCATTTTGATACATGCAGCAGCCTCACCAAAGCACAATATCTGGAAAGTACCATTTTTTTAAGCAATTATCTTCTTTCCTCTCAAGGGGACCGGGTGGCAATGGCCCATGGGGTTGAAACCCGACCGCCTTTTCTGGATCATCGTATCATTGAATTAATGGCACGAGTACCTTCGGTTTGGAAGATTTTAGGCTTAAACGAAAAACACATCTTAAAAAAAGTATTTAACGGCATTTTGCCGAAGAACATTGTCGATCGTCCTAAGAATCCATACCGTGCCCCAATTCAACAAAGCCTCCTTGCGAAAAACACTTCCGAATTCATAAAGGACATGCTCTGTGAAACGGAAATTCAGAAGACCGGATATTTTAATTCAAAAAAAGTTAACTCGCTTATCAGAAAATTAAACGCCCGGAAAAATATTAATGAAGTCGATGGGATGGCAATTGCCGGTATATTATCAACCCAGATCATTGATTATCAATATATCAAAAATTTTCCTTTAACTCAAAACTCGCCATTTAAACCGAATCTTATGATCGATCATCGGTCTGATCATCGATTTGGCAATACCGGGCTTTTTGCCGGCAAACAATAAGGATAAACTCATGAACAACAACGCCGAAATAAAAAAGAATTTTCTGAATCTTAATTGTGAGCCTGAAACAAATAAAATTAAGAGCCAAATTCAACGCATATTGTCTAAACAACTGAAAAAAAGAGGCATTGTGGTAGGGCTGTCCGGCGGGATAGACAGCAGCGTAACCGTTGCTCTCAGTCAAAAAGCAATGGGGAAAGATCGAGTGATGGCATTACTGATGCCGGAACTACATTCTTCAGATGATACACTCGACCTCAGCAGGATGGTTGCAAATCATTTTGGCGTACAAATTATTTATGAGGATATTACTCAGATTTTAGAGGCATTGGGATTCTATAAAAGATATAACGCAGCTATTCAATCAATTATTCCTGAATACGGAAAAGACTGGAAATCCAAAATAGTTACCTCCAATATTCTTGAAAGCAAGGGATTTACATTTTTTTCAGTAATAGCAAAACCACCTGAAGGAAATGAGATAAAAAAACGTCTTGATCTGAAAGCATATCTTGAGGTTGTTGCGGCAACGAACTTTAAGCAGAGAACCCGTAAACTGCTGGAATATTACCATGCAGACAGATTGAATTATGCAGTTGCCGGAACGCCTAACCGGCTTGAATATGACCAGGGTTTTTTTGTTAAAAACGGCGATGGGGCTGCTGATTTTAAACCGATTGCCCATTTATATAAATCTCAGGTCTATCAACTGGCAAAATATTTAGGCGTTCCGGAAAAAATTATTAAACGCCCGCCAACGACTGACACCTATTCCCTTTCTCAGGACCAGGATGAATTTTATTTTTCTCTTTCCTATGAAAAAATGGACCTTTGCCTTTATGGAAAAAATAATAATATCCCTGCGGAAACCATTGGCTCACTGACCGACTTGACAATCGAACAAGTTCAACGTGTCTATAAAGACATAGACCAGAAACGATCAACAACAAAATATCTGCATTTACCACCAGTGCTTATAGAAAAAGTACCGGAGATCGATCTTTAATTACAAACCATAACCATGTTGCCCTGAATACAGTCTTTTACGAACTTGACAATTCCACCCATTTTTGCCAATATTTTTCATAGGTTGTTTTCCAATTCAAATAAAATCAAACTAATTTTATAAAAACAAAATTACGGGCTTGTCATGGATAAGGTGCTCATCCTGAGCGGGGAAACTGATCATGCAAAAACCCTTAAATCAGGGTTGGATAAGATGCATCAGTTTGAGGTAAATATCGCGACCCGGGGAGAAGACGCGATTGCTCTTTTCGATAAGATAAAATTTTCTGTATTTGTGACCGACATCAGCCCCCCAGGCATGGATGCCCTTGATCTTTTATCTTATATGAGTCAGAATCGCCCCAATACGCCTTGTATCGTCATGACAGACCATGGTAAGCCATGGTTTAAGGAGAAAATGGCACAACAGTCCTTTCTCTATCATCTGGAAAAACCTTTCAAAATCAGTTCGCTGGCGACATCAATTTTCGTAGGACTCAACTTAAGAGACGAGGGTAAAAATCTTAAAGGGATGACCATAGCCAGCGTACTTCCCCTGATTGAAATTTTACAGAAAACCTGCCGTATGGAAACAAAATCCAAAGACCGAAACAAAGGGTATCTTTATTTTAATAAAGGTGTGCTCATCGATGCCCACTTCAAGGATTTAAGGGGAGAAGTAGCTGCCCAGGAAATTGCTAAGTGGGAACGCATTACCATTAAATTTACAGAATTACCACGAAGGCGAACCCGGACACGCGTCAAAACCCATCTGATGGATATTGCCGGTGCAAGCTGGGATAAAAACCAGGTCGTAGAGGAACCGCCCGATGATGTAATCCCATTATCCCCGGAAACCGAAGTGGAGAAAAACGATCCCTCTACCCCCGGAGAAACCGTCTCTGCTACTGTAAATGAGCAACCCGATGATGAAATCCCTTTATGCCATGAAATCGAAGTGGCGAATAACACTTCTCCTGCCGCCACCCGGAAAACCGTCTCTGCTAAAGTAAATGAACCGCCCGATGATGTAATCCAGTCAACCCGGGAAATCAAAAAGAAAAAAACCGTTCCCGCGGACTCGGGGGAAACCGTTTCTGCTACAGATGAAAAATTCAAAGATGAAGTACCCCCGGGCTTCCGTAAGGAATCGATTCATGAAGACAAGATTTCTCCAACTCAGGAGACCCGTCAAGTACACAAAGAATACAGCCTGGATGACATATCTAATTTGGGAATGGATATGTATCTCGAATATTATCAGCTCGCACAGAAACCATTTCAAATCAACACCGATCCCTCGTTTCTCTGGTTTGGCGAGAAACAAAAAGAAGCCCTGGCCACCTTGAAATACGGAATTCAGGAAAACAAAAGCTGCCTGCTCTTAACTGGCGATGTTGGCGTTGGAAAAACAACAATCGTAAAAGCATTACTCCAAGGGTTGGGGGAAAATGACCTGGCAGTTGTTATCAATGATCCCGTGCTGGACACCCTCGATTTCTTTAATTACGTGGCGAGATCATTCGGCTTGTCCGGTGACTTTACGACAAAGGGAGCCTTTCTTGACGCGTTTGGTGATTTTTTACTCAAGTCATACTATCAGGGGAAACGGGTGTTGTTGATAATTGATGAATGCCAATTGCTCAGCCCTTCGTTCCTGGCAGAAATCAGGCTTTTTTTAAATTTTGAAAAGAAAGGGAGTACGCTGATCAATATATTTTTTGTCGGTCAGCTTGAATTCAATGATATTCTCCTTCTCCCCGAAAACAGGGCAATCAGACAACGAATAGCGGTTAATTATAATATTCCGCCACTGTCACTGAAAGAAACTGAAAAATATATTGAATATCGTTTAGCAGTCGCCGGAACTAACAGAAAAATTTTTAAGGCAAGCGCAATACGTGAAATTTTTTATTTCTCAAAAGGGCACCCGCGCCTGATCAACATAATTGCTGACCGGGCTTTGCTGACCGGGTACATTAACTCCACCAAACATATAAAAAAAGGGATCATCAAAGAATGCGCCAGCGAACTTGATATCTCACTCGTGAGTAAAGCTGCTTTGCAGAAGAGTAAAAAAACATGACAAAAGAAAGATTGTTGATCATCGAAGACGAAACCTCAGTGGCCAAGCAACTCAAGTGGTCCCTTAGTCAGGCGTATGATATCTCTATCGCCGCTGACGCAAAAAAGGCACGCCAGTTGTTGACCAGTGGGGCCTACCCGGTTGCGACGCTTGATCTTGGCCTCCCCCCTTCGCCGGACACCCCCCATGAAGGCCTCAAACTGCTGGAAGATCTGGGCACTTTTGCGCCGCATACCAAGGTAATCGTTATTACCGGCAATTCAGAACAGGAAACTGCCGTCAAAGCTGTGGCGTCAGGCGCGGTTGATTTCTGTGCCAAACCGATTGATCTCAAGGTCTTAGAGATTATTTTAAGCCGCACGTTCAGACTCTACACGCTCGAAGAGGCAAACCGCCGGCTTCGAACACAAATCGACCAAGGTGGTTCACTGTGTGGTATCATCGGCGTATCGCCGGTGATGCACAAAGTGTTTTCACTCATCAGGAAGGTCAGTGAAACCGATTATCCGGTTCTTGCCACCGGCGAGTCCGGCACCGGCAAGGAGATGGTCGCCCATGCCATTCATACGCTAAGCGCCCGCTGCCACAAGCCGTTTGTGATCATCAATTGCGGGGCGATTCCTGAGAACCTGCTGGAAAGCGAATTATTCGGTCATGAAAAAGGGGCCTTTACCGGTGCGGTGGCCAGAAAAACAGGCAAGTTCGAACAGGCTGATTCCGGAACCGTATTTCTTGATGAAATCGGAGATCTGCCGCTGGCAATGCAGGTAAAAATCCTGCGCTTCCTGCAGGAGGGAACGGTTGAACGGGTGGGCGGGAAAGGCGTACTTAAGTTGGATGTCCGGATTATTGCGGCCACAAATATCAACCTGAAAAAAGCCATCAGCCGTGGCGACTTTCGGGAAGATCTCTATTTCCGCATGAACGTGGTGCCGGTCCACCTGCCACTATTAAAGGAGCGGCCGGAAGACATCATGGTGCTGGCCCAGCATTTTCTCCGCACCGAAACCCAATCCCTGAAGGCAGGCCGCGTATTATTTTCCCCTGGCGCCATAGCTGCCCTGTCCGTCCATGACTGGCCGGGTAATGTCCGCGAACTTCACAACCGCATCCGCCGATCGCTTTCGATCTTCACCGGCCAAACAATTACGCCGGACAATCTGGGATTGGGCGCGTGTCAACCGGATCAGACTGCTGAGACATTTTCTACCCTGCAAGAAGCGCGCAATCAGGCCGAACAAGACTGTATCCGGAAGGCGCTGCTGCTGACCGGCAACAACATCAGCCAGGCGGCCAAATTGCTGAAAACCAGCCGCCCCACCCTGCACGATTTATTGAAAAAGCACAATATCAAGAGTTGACCGTCGGTCTTTCAAGACTTTTCAATGGCATTTTATATGCTGAAAGGGGCTCGATGGCACCCCGGTTGCCGTTACAGGTCTTCCCGGTTGCTGACCGGTCCATATGAATAATGTGAATAAATCTCATCCTAAATCTCTGTGGTGGTCTGTCTGAGTATCGGGCGCGCCCCATTTTTCTGGATTTACCCTCTGCCTCAGCCGAAACAGGTTCGCTTTCGCTATATATCATTCATTCAGTCGGGGGACCGGCTTTGCCGGGCAAAAAAAAATCCCCCTGAATAAATGCAGGAGGATTTTATGAAACTATATCTGATTTTATAATGCTATCACAAAACTTGCTTAGCTCTTTTTGCTGAAGCGTTTGCGGTTGTAACCCATCAGGCCAAGGAGGCCGGCACCCATGAGCAGAACAGTTGCCGGTTCAGGGACGGGGGCGGTTTCATTATAAGTGAAATTATCCATAGCAAAGTGACTACCGACTGTGGAAAAACTCAATTCATCAACTCCAAAAAAGTTAACATCAAACCATGTAGCAGTGGTGTTGCTCAGCCTAAATTGCTCACTATACAATTGAGATCCGTTGAAAGATCCAGTAATAGTAAGTATGTTTACAGAGGTCCATGCAGACGTAAAATATGCACCATTGAAATCAAAAGTAGAATTTGAAATGACCGCTGTCCTATCAAAATAATTGAAAACAGAATTGGTCCCTGAAACATTGGCATACTGATACCCATTCTCATAAGTATATCTGTCTTCATGTATAACATTAAAATTATTCCAATCTAATCCCCCATATCCATCATAGACTTCTGGATAAATGGTATCATATGGATTTGAATCTACAAATTCATCAAAGGTTAATACGGTTGCACTGGAAAAACCAACCATAAAAAATAATACTAAACAGGCTGCTAAATTGATTAAAATACTTTTTTTCATTTCTCCTCATCCCTATTTAGATTAAAAAATATTTGATTAAATTCATTTGTTTCTCTTATTTCATGCAAACGCCATGCCACGCTATTAACCATTTGGAATGATGTATGTTTTGAATCTCCAGTCTATCAGAACCGGGCCACTGTAAAAAAATCCGACAGTTATAGAGAGCCTCAATCCTTACCTTTAACGCTACACAATTACTTATTTGTAATTGCAAAGATCAGTAATAGCTGTCTGGAATAAGAAATTTCTTTGGTTAATTATGTAAAAAGCTAAGGAGTGGAATAGATGAATGGAATAAAATGGCTGTCGGAATCTTTTACAGAATTGGTGATGACATATACAAATCTGCGGAATCGCAACGTTTGATCCACCCTCTACGAATTTACATCAAAACACATGAAGGCAAGGTGCTCAAGGAGTTACCAGAACACCCAACTTTGATGTCTCCGTAAAAAGTCGGTCTTTGGGAGGGCCTAATTTTTAATTTATTGGATTTACTGATATCAAAAGCCAATGAATAGTCATTTTTTGACTTTTTACGAATCCATCAACTTTCCTTGTAAAATTTTCCGACAGCAAATTTAGCAACAATGGTCCGGCATCATCTCTTTATCCCGAAATGTATGAACAGTCATGGCGCATAAAAAAGCCTTTTTTTTAGGAATACTCTTCAATTTCCCGTATTTGATTTTGTTCGGCCTGCAGGCAGTCGAAGCAAAAACCGTGCCCCTCGGCCTTCAACGTTTTGCGCCTCAATTTTCCCACAGAGGCTTTCAACAAGCCGCTTGACCTGCCACAGGCCGATACCGCTGCCCTTTGGCTTGCCGGTTATAAAAGGTTCAAAAAGGCGATCGGGCAACATGTCCAATGGGATGCCAGGGCCGTTGTCTATGAATTGAACCAGAAAATCCTGCCCCTGCATCTCCTCGATCTTAATCTGCAACCGGGTTCCGCTGCTACCGGCCTCCAAGGAATTGAGCACCAGGTTCTCGAGAATAATGGCTATAAATTCCGGATCAGTGTGTATCTGGATTTCGTGTTGGCACTGCACGTCGATTGTCAGATCAGGCAACTTTTTGGCCAGATTTTGACTGCAGTTTCTCAACAATCGACAAATATCCAGTTCCTTCACCACTGGAGCGATTTCACCTTTTAGCGTATTCAACCGCGCCTGAACCTTTGCCATCCGTTTCAAGGCATCGTCAACCGACACCAGCATATCCTTCTGAAATTCAGGATTGTGAATATGGCGAGGCGCATTTTCCTTCACCAGGGACAGCATAGTGGCCGCATTTTTAATATCGTGAAGAACAAAGGCGGACAGGGTCTCCCAGGCTGACTGTTCGCGGACATGAGCCAATTCTTCGGCTGTTCGCACAGCAAACAATGCCGAGGCTGCCTGAGAACCGAGTGCGGCAAGCAAATCGAAATCGTCCGGGCCGTATTTACCGCCGGTATATTCCGGGCCCAACCCTATAAGGCCGACACATTGACCACCAATTGTCAAAGGCACTATCAATGCCAGCCCCAGATCAGAAAAAAAATCATTCTTTTCACTAAGAATATGCTGACATGCCGAATCGGCAATATGCGCT
Organism: Desulfobacteraceae bacterium; assembly: GCA_014237465.1. Classification (GTDB taxonomy): domain Bacteria; phylum Desulfobacterota; class Desulfobacteria; order Desulfobacterales; family Desulfosalsimonadaceae; genus SURF-3. Next base: position 183,642 of record JABZFM010000005.1, read on the forward strand.
TTGCAATCCAAATAGGGCGTGTTTTTCAGATAAGCGATCAAAGGATCATTAGCTAGAATTTTAGAAAATGCTGCATCTTCTTGACCGTCCTGTGCACCAGTTAAGCGAAACCCCGCCTTTGCATCGCCCAGCCAGATTTTAATCGTATCAGTGTATAGACTGTCATGCAGGATCTGGCGCAAGGCGTCGACCACACCGGTTTCAGTTAATTTCCCCTGCAATAGATTGGAAAAGGCCAGCCACTCATCACGATATTCGTATTTGTTTACATAAAAATGAGTACTGATAAAGTACTTTACATGTGCACGAACCCTGCTGGAAAGCGCAAAAACCGCAATCAGCAAAAGCCCTGCGATGATCAGCAGCCATTGCAAAATAAAATGCAAAGACCAGCCGAAAGATCGCATCATCAAAGAAATAATCCCCAGTGTAATGAGATAACATGCAAAGGTAATTGGCGCGATAGTAGAATAAACCACCTTCCGGGACACAAATATTTTGCGGTTTAGCAGGCGATTTCGGATCACGGCATAGGCAATCAAAAGCCATGCGGTGAGCAGAAAAATAGACATCAACAGAAGATGATCACCAGTCAGATCCAAGTAAGCGATGCGGAAGGAAGTTGACCATCCCAGACTGCCGCTGATCAATAAGAAACCGATCACCAGATATTTATATAGCCAACGGTCTTTCAGGGGCAGCATCCGCCAGAAAGCTTCCACACGCCAAGCCATTACCAGAACAGCGATAAGCACAAAAAGGGAAGAAAAATACAACTGACCGTGATAGGGAAGAATTAAATTATAATCAACGATTTTGTATGCCGGCCGGCTATGGAGCCAGTATGTGCCGATACATGATACACTGATTATGGCAACAATCAGTGTCAAAAAATATAGCGTTGCTTTTTTAAAAAGCGGTTCAACGACATTCGGCAAATTGTAAGCCAGTCCAATCCAGGTCAGGCCAAAGACAATTTCTGAAAAGAAAAGCGGAACTACAAGATGACTCTGCATGTGAACACCGAAATAAAAATATTCGAACGTCAGCAGCGGTATAAGGAAAAAAATACGAACGAGCCCGAAAGAAAAACGCCGGTCGGCATCCTTAAAACGCACATCAAGAAGGCATGAAAGAAGAAACGTATAATTAAATGCATAGATTAAGAAAGTCATCAATAGAATACGGACTTGCGGTTTTTCTAAAGGGTTCTGTTTAGTTAAATTTTGAGAACCTGGTCTTCAAGACCAGGTCAGAGACCAGAGGCTTTGCCGGAATCAGTCCGGCAAGGAATCCAGGAGTCAGAATTCAGAATAAGGTATTCGCCTTCGGCTCAGTCATAAATTATTAAATTTGCATATCCGGTTCGCTCAAGTGAATCATAGAAATTGCATCTTGCGACAACGTAGGGTGCATTCCATGCACCATTTCAGAGCCGGTCAGCTTTCAAGTGGTGCGTGAAACGCACCCTACTTAAGCGAAATGGATAACAACTGATTTTTTTAATTAATTCTTCTACATCAGGGCGCTCCGGAAAATTTTCTTTTGTTTCAAGACATTTTGTTAATTCTGCTTTTGTCTGGTCTATCTGTCCATCAGCATAAAGCGCAAGGGCAAGATGATAACGCAGGGTGGCTAAGTCTGGGCGCTTTTCCGTGGCCATGGAAAATTGAGTCAGGGCTAGTTTAATGGAGCCCCGTTTGTAATGGACCCATCCGAGGGTATCGCTAATGTACGGATCTTCTGGAAATGCATTTTTGGCTACGAGCGCCAGACGCAACGCCTCGCCAAGGTCAGGTTCCGGATTATTAGCAATCAGCCAGGCCAGGTTATTTGCTGCTGCGGCGAATTCAGGGTTAAGTTCAAGTACTTTTAAATATGCTTTTTGAGCACCAGCCAGGTCGCCTGTCTCGGCCAGCAGAGTCCCCAGAGCCATATAGCCTTCGACAAAATCAGGTTTTTTTTCGGTCAGGGTTCTGTATTTTTCGATCGCTTCCCCGATTTTTCCTGTTCGCACCAAAATATTGGCTGTCATGGTGTAGACACGCGGATTCTCAGGAGCAATTTCCTGAGCTTTCTCAAGAAGTGCAAGGGCCTCATCCGGGGAAGATCCATATATATCTAAAAGCCCGGCCAGCAACAGTAAATAATCCGAATTTTTCGGGGATTTTTGAAGGTACTTTTTGACCAGGGCAATCGCCTGATCTGCCTTTCCCTGTTTGATTAATACTTTACTCATGGTCACCAGAGCAGGGCTGAAATCCGAATTTAGATCCAGAATCTTTTTAAGGGTATCTGTGGCTTTCAGAATCTTGCCCTGGGCCAAGTAGGCTAAAGATTTATTATAAAGAATTTCAATATTTTCCGGAGCATATGACTCCATTTTCTCAAACATATTGACTCCGCTTTCAGTTTCTCCAAGGGATATTAGGGATTTGGCAAGGATAATCCCGGCACGGAGATTGCCCGGCGACTGTTGCAAAGCCATGGCGGAATTGTTTCTGGCAGCGACAAAATCTCTTTTCAAAAACAAATGTTGAGCCAGCAAGGTGAGTGCATCAGGATTACCCGGGGTAAATTTGAGAGCCTGGTTAGCTGAAGTCAAAGATAGCTGGATTTCTCCCCTGTTAAGGTGGGCCACACCTTTGAGATAATAGGCCTCCCCCCACCTGGGAGCGTCTTTGATAAGACTTTCAAGAATTGTCAGTGCCTCAGTGTTTTTTTGATCCCGGATATACAGCTTGGATTTGACAAGGCTTGCCATGGGGTGTTGCGCATCATCGGTCAATACAGCCTGGACTTCCCGGGATGCAAGATTATATTTTCCAGTCGCGTAATAAAAATCAGCCAGCATCGCCTGAATGTCCGCAGGGTTTTCCGATTTGAAAATGGCCTCTTTATAGGCTTTTTCAGCTTTTTCAAAAGCACGGGTTTTGCGGTAAAAATTAGCTAGAAAAATGTAAGTTTCTGCCGATTCCGGATTTTTATCGATAGCTGCAAGGATGTTTTGTTCCGCTTCCGCCTGTTGCCCCTTATTCATGTAAAACCTTGCCAGGTATAGATACGATTCGGGCATATCCGGATTTTTTATCTGCAACCTCTGGAGAATCTGCTCGGCTTTGGAATCTTTTTTCTGGTTGATATAAAAACCGGCAAGTTCTTTAAAATTGCCTGGCTCAGGGTTGATTTCCACGGCTTTTATCAGTGCACTTTCTGCTTCGTCAATTCGATTTGCGGCAATCAGTATATGCGCTTGAATAATATAATATCGACCTCCCTTAGGACTTAACTCCAGGGCTCGGTTAATCGCCTTTTCAGCCGCATCAATATTGTTTTCAGTAAGCTCTAAGTGGGCGAGCAGGGCGTATGCATCAGGAAAATCATTGTCCACATCGAAAATCCTGCGAATCTTTTCACGGCTTTCCTTGAAATTTTTTCTCAGCAAATACATTTCAGCCGTTATCATCAGGGCGTCCGTATTGCTTGGGTCAAGACTTGCGGCCCGTTCAAGTTCCTTAAAGGCCTTTCGGGCCTGTCCTGTTTTCATATAAACAAGTCCAAGCTGATAGCGGGCGTCAGCGTACTTGGGGTCAATCTGGATGGCATTTCGAAATTCAATAATGGCAGCCTTGAGGTTTTCGGCAACTGCGTATTCCATTCCCTTTTGATAATGCTCAGCCTTTTTTTCATCCAAATCGGCGCATCCGTTTGTCAGCAGCAGACAAAGGAGAACTAAAATACTAAAGCATACAGGTTTGCTAAAAATTGTCATAATCGACTCCCATTTTTATTTAGAGAAAATAAGTACTTGAATAAATTTTTTTAATATACTAGAGTAATATAAAAAAGTCAATTTGGGATGTTAATGTCGATGTTGATACAGTGGCGCGAATCGCCATCAATTAGCTTTTTACGAAGCCGTCAATTTTAACAATTTTAGTATAAGCAGGTGCAATATGTTGTTTTTAAATTGCGTGGCGAAAAAAAGGGCTTACTTTAAAAATTTCAGGGAATTGAACTCCAGATTTTGCCTGACTGTCAAACTGGTAAGATTGCTGCTCTTTTTCCTGGTTGCGGGTTTTTTTCTGTTTAACACCTCAACAATCGAGGCGCAACCGCAAAACCCAAAAGAAGGCGCTGGTTTGTACGAATTCGGGGCCGGTGATGTTTTGGAAGTCCTTGTTTTCAATGAGCCGGAAATGTCGAAAACCGTTTTTGTTCGTAGTGACGGTAGAATCTCCCTGCCGCTGGTTGGAGAATTTATGGCTGCCGGCACGACACCCGAAGCGCTTGCACAAAAAATAACCGAAACACTCATGAAAGTTGTCGAGGAACCGAACGTGACCGTGATCCTTACTGAGAACAATAGCAAGGTCTATTATGTTCTTGGGCAGATCGTAACACCCGGTCAATATTCGATTACCCGGTCGGTTACAGTCCTTCAGGCAATCGCCCGGGCAGGCGGTTTTCTTGAGTGGGCCAAAAAATCCAGAATCATGATCGTGAGTGGGCCACAAACATCTGAAAAAATAGTATATTTTGACTATGACGATTTTTTGAAGGGGGATAACATCGAACAAAATGTTGTGATCAAACCTGAAGATACAATTGTTGTTCCTTAAACAAAACATAAAATTTAAGGACCCCCTTAAAAAAGAGAAAATATAGAGACAAAGATGAATACACAACAGTCGCAACTTGATATTTTGAATAAATATATGAATCTATTTGTCAGCCGGTACAAGTTGATAGTTGTGTGTCTCCTGTTAGCTGTCTCCGCTGCGTACCCTTTTTATCTCAAAATTCCAAAAACTTATCAATCCAGTGCGTCAATTATTTATCAAGAGCAAAATATCAATCCATCCAGGCTGTCTCCGAATGAAGGAATGCAAATCAGAGAGATGGTAAATACAGTGACCCAGCAAGTATTGAGCAGGATAAATCTTGAAAATATTATCAAGGAATTTGATTTATATGCTGATATGCAAAAAAGTCTTCCCATTGAGGACATTATCGAAAGGTTGCGCAAAAAAGATATTGAAGTAACCGTGCAGCGAGAAAGGGGCAATGTGTTCAGCGTTTCCTTCATGGGCAAGGACCCCCAAACGGTCATGAAAGTTACAAATGAACTTGCAGCAAAATTTATTGAGGAAAATCTCCGGGTAAGGGAAGAACGGGCGAAAGAAACAGCCACATACATCCAGGATGAACTTCGCATGTCCAAAGAAACCCTTCATAAAAAAGAATCTCAAATGCGGGATTACAAGCTGAAATTCTATAATGAAATGCCCGAGCAGCGCGCTTCCAATATGAACCGGCTAAATGCCCTGCAGGAGCAGTTTCAGGCAGTACAGTCAAATATTCAGAATCGTGAACAAACCCGACTGCTTGTTTCCGAACAACTTGAGATCCGCAAGAATATCATGAATGCAACAGCCGGCTCTGCGGCTTATGTACCTGAAACCGACAGAGGCGGACCCTGGGATGATCTTGAAATAGCACGAAATACTCGCCAAGAATTGCTATCAAGATATACGAACGAGCATCCGAGTGTGAAACGCATTGAAAAACAGATCAGACAGCTTGAATCAGAGCTGGAAAATCTTAAGGCGTCAGGCACCAGCAATGCAATAGATGGGGCAGCGACGTTTGACTCCCGTATACAAGAGCTTGCCCTTCAATTAAAGGAGATTGATCTGGACCTGAAGACCCTGCGAAAAGAAAGCAAGAACATTCTTAATCAGGTCAAAATCTACCAGAAATGGATAGAGGCAGCACCTATCCGTGAGGCGGAATGGTCAGCATTGACAAGAGATTATGATGAACTCAAAAGATATCATGACACGCTTCTTGCCCAGAGTCTGGCTGCAGAAGCAGCCGAAAGCTTAGAAAGGCGTCAGAAAGGAAGTCAGTTCAAAATTATTGATCCTGCGTATTTGCCCATAACACCTCTTAAAGGGCCTTTTTGGAAAATTTTTCTGGCATCAATAATTATTGGATTCGCAACTGGCGCAGGCCTGATTCTGGGGCTTGATTTTATGGACACCTCTTTCAAAGACAAAGAAGAAATCGAGGCTTTCCTGCAGCTTCCTGTAACATGTGCCCTACCGTTGCTCGTCACAGAAACGGAAAAAAAACGTAAAAAGACAACAGATATATTGTGGCATTGTTTTTTTGCTGCCTGGCTGCTTGCCCTGATCGGGGCTACGCTTTACTTAAGAAACCGGGGCTTACATATTCTTTAAAAATGTTGATAATCCGGTAATAAGTCAGATTCAGATGGACAGAAAAAAGCCTGAGTATTGCGGATAAAAAAAACAATTGATAACGGCATATTCCATGTCGAAGCTGGAAAAGAGGATTTTTATGGGCAAGTTGACAAAGGCATTTGAAAAAACATTAAGAGCAGTAGAGGAAAAAAATGCCAATATTTCGGACTTTTTCGCCGATGACCGCTGGGATCAGCGGCTTCGGCTATCAACGGATCCGCATTCTCCCTTTTTTGAAAGTTTCCGGAACCTTCGGACTCCCATTCTTTACCAATCCTCGGATCAACAGCCCAAAACGATTTTGATTACCAGTGTCATGCCGAACGAAGGCAAGGGGTTTGTTTGCGCCAACCTTGGCATAGCACTTTCTCAAGCATTGGAACATCACGCCCTGATTGTGGACTGTGATTTACGGCGCCCTACTCTTGCCCAACTCTTCGGCCTTACAAATGAAACCGGACTTGTCGATCACTTGCAGGATAAAGTCGATCTTTCGCTCCTCATCCGAAAAACCGGGCAACCGAAACTTTCCATACTTCCTAGCGGCAAACCGCCACAAAATCCATCGGAGTTGCTAAGCTCCGGCAGGATGATTTCATTCATCAATGAAATTGCCGAGCGCTATCAGGACCGCATCATCCTTTTTGACAGCCCCCCCAATATTGTTGCTTCTGAAACGAGTGTCCTGGCAAAACATCTTGATGGGGTGATTCTTGTGGTTCGTCATGGTGCTTCCAAAAAAGAGGACGTAAAAAAACTCGTGGATACCTTAGGACCGGAAAATATATTAGGCCTTGTTTATAATGCCTATCCGGAAAATAAAATGAAGACATTTCTGAATAAAAAAAAGATGAAATACGGGTATAACCATTATTATTATTAATCAACCACTTAATTTTTACCTAAGTTGAGCGATTTTCAAGTTTGCCGCAGATACAAGGAAAATGCTGTTTCGCAATAGTCAGCTATGCGAGGCAGCATTTGACACCGTAGATGCGGGGAAATTTGAAATCCTGGAGGGTTTAAAATTTTAAACGCTTAATTTAGGTTTTATTATCATTCTTAACCATGCCGCATCTATTTAAAAAATATTATCCCTGGCGAAATCTGCTGTTTGTTTTGGGTGAAGGGACATTGATTTTTCTCATTATAAACAGTGTCTTAATTTTCTGGATCGGGCTATCAGATTTTCAGGAATTTTTATCTTTCTATGTCTTCCGGGCGCTGGTTGTCACTTTTGTCTTCCAGTTATGTTTTTATTATTTTGACCTGTATGACCTTAAGATTATTCCCTCATTTCCTGACCACATGCTGCAGGTACTCCAGACCCTTGGTTTTGCTTGTATCGTACTGGCATTTATTTATTTCCTTTTCCCCTTTTTGATTATTTCCACCAGGGTTTTCTGGTGTATATTGTTTGCTGCCGGCCTGGCGGTTTTTTTCTGGCGGTTTTTGTATTTCAAAATACTAGAACGACGGATGTTTATCCAAACTATTGCATTAATCGGTACCGGCAAATTTGCCGGGGAAATTGTTAGCGCAATAGAAAAAAAAAAAGATTCCGGATTCAAAATCGTTACTTTCGTTGGGGACAAAACATCACCTATTGTGCCAGAGGGGCTTCCTGTTTTTAGCGAGATTAAAGAACTGCGGGAACTCTGTGAGCACCGGGCTATAGGGAAAATCGTGGTGGCGTTGGATGAAAAACGCGGTGTGCCTTTACATGAATTGATTCAGTATAAATTTCTTGGGATAGAAATTTTAGGTGCCGCACGGTTTTATGAAGAACTCACGGGAACAGTTCCGGTGGAAAGAGTAAACCCGTCCTGGTTAGTGTTTTCTGAAGGATTTTATGTCGGTCGGATGAAACGAATGCTGAAACGAACCATCGATATAGTGGCTGCATTAACCGTACTGCTGATTTTTTTACCGGTTTTCGCGGCAAGCGCATTGATTATCAAGCTCGGATCGCCAGGTGGAATTTTTTACCGACAGGAACGAGTTGGCGAAAACGGAAAATCTTTTAATATCATTAAATTTCGCTCAATGAAAAAGGACGCAGAAAAAAACGGCCCCATATGGGCATCAACAGATGATGACCGGGCAACAAAGTTTGGCCGGTTTATTCGAAAAACTCGAATAGATGAGCTTCCCCAGTTGATCAATGTGCTTAAGGGAAATATGAGTTTTGTCGGCCCGAGACCCGAACGGCCTGTTTTTGTAAAAGAACTGGAAAAAAAGATCCCATTTTACAGCAACCGGCATGTTGTAAAACCGGGAATTACCGGCTGGGCTCAGATCTACTACCCCTATGGGGCTTCCGTGGAAGATGCACTGCGCAAGCTGGAGTATGATCTTTATTATATCAAAAATTTATCCATTGCCATGGACCTGTTGACTATTTTTCATACCATAAAAGTGGTATTGTTCCATAAAGGTGCGCGATAGATTGCGCTGAAAGATAATTCTATTAGATTGAATAAACATGGTGACGCCATGCAAAAAATGCTGACCGGATCAAAAAAAGAAATCTCCAGGCTGGCACATAACAACAAGGTTCTCTTAGACCTGCTGCCGGACATGCTCTTGATCATAAAAGATGATTTCGTGATTGAACACATGAATGCAGTAGCGGTTTCCAAACTTGGAGACCAGCATGGCCGGAAATGCTACCAGATCATTGCCGGGCTTGAAGGCCCCTGCGAGACCGGGATGTGCCCTTTTAATTGTCAAAATCCTGAGCAACTTTATGGCCAAATGCTTGAAAGGAAACTCAATAATACGTTTTACGTGGAATACTGCTATGTCCCTTTTAAAGGGTATCGCCGTGACAATCTTACCCTCCTGGTTATCAGGGACATTAGCGATAAAAAACTTCATGAAATTGAGCTTGAAAAATATAACAAGAATATTGAGAGAATCCTCAAGGAAAAAATTGCTGTCTTACAGGAAAGTGAAGCTGAGCGGCAACAGTTATATCAAGAAGTGAATTATCTTAAAAAAGAGGCAGAGAGGTTTGTCGGCCGCGAAAAAATGATCGGTGAAAGCAAACCGATCCATGCCCTTCGTGAAAAAATCCACCAGGTAGCCGCATCTGATGCAACCATCCTGATTACTGGTGAATCCGGCACGGGCAAAGAGCTTGTGGCTGATCTGGTCCACAGACACAGCAGTCGGGCGGACAAGCCTTATTTAAAGTTTAACTGCGCCGCTGTAGCGGAAAATTTACTTGAAAGCGATCTTTTTGGTTACGAGAAAGGTGCTTTTACCGGCGCGACAACAAGCCGCAAAGGTAAATTCGAAGAAGTCGACGGTGGCACTATTTTTCTTGACGAAATCGGAGACATCAGCCCCAAGATGCAAGCCTCCCTGTTGCGTGTACTTCAGGACGGTGAAATCATCAGATTAGGTTCCAACAGACCGATCTCAATTGACGTGCGTATCATTTCCGCCACCAATACTAACTTGAGCGTAGCGATGGAAGCCGGAAAATTTCGGGATGATCTTTATTTTCGGCTAAATGTTATCAACCTGAATCTGGTCCCTTTGCGCGAACGCAATGAAGACATCGTTCTTCTTGCCATGAACTTTCTCATAAAATATAGAGAGCGCTTCAACAAAGAAGTTACCTATCTGCCCAACAGCGTGGTGGAAAAATTGCTGGAATATAATTGGCCCGGTAACGTGCGGGAGCTGGAAAACGTCATACAGCGTGCCGTGCTGCTTTCCAAAAATGGTATGATTTCTCCAAGGGCGTTAGGATTTCTACAGAAAAAAGCTGTTCATGATCAAACCGATGATGCCACATCTATGAAAAAATTTCTTAATCGTTCATTAAAGGAGAGCGTTTCCATTTTTGAAGCGGAAGTGATTACCAGTACGCTCAAAAAATGTTCCGGCAAAGTAGACAATGCTGTTAGACAACTTGGTCTGCCAAAAACAACCTTTTATGAAAAAATGAAGCGTTATGGAATAAATCCCAAACAATGGAACGAAAAATAATTATTACTGGCCTGATATTTGCATGTAAATTAACTGATATTTTCATGTAATATAATCATAACTTTTATCGAGATTTTTTTTGACACAGGCTGACTGAAGTATTATGAAAAAAATTAAAAACAAGGCTTTCGCAAGCTGCCCACATTTCATGAAGGAAATGAAGACGTGCAGTCTTTTCTCTGATGGATTTTATCTCCCACCTAAAAAAAATATTTCGACCTATTGCCTGACCTCTATATATAACAAATGCCCGATGTATAAACGGCATTACCAAATAGACTCGGTGGCGGAAGATCATGATAGGAGGCGACGCTACAAGCGCATTCCAGAGCAGCGGAAAGTGCTGGTCCGTTCCTGTGACCCGACGGGAAACGTAGTTGGAGATTTTTCAGAATTGGCCTTGACAGTTGATTACAGCCAGGGCGGTATGCGCATCGTTTCAAACAAAAAGATTCCCGCTGACACTCTGCTGATTTTTAACTTTGATCATGATTTTTTAATACCCCGACTCCAGGGATTTGCTCAACTCTGCTGGCAGAGAAATCTTGAAAAATTACCACACGGCGTTGAAGCCGGGCTTGTATTCAAAGATGATGATAGCCGGAAAACCCTTGCAGTTGAGATAGAACACGGAAAGAGTCACAATAACTTTTTTTCTCCCATTTTTTCCGGAAAACAGAACTAAATTTCCGGATTTTCGGAATTTATGGTTTCATAAATTCTTTTGCAATACTTCAAGAATATTATGTTCATATTCTCTTTTCTGTAATGAAAAGAACGACGGCATTTACTCTCTTGAGAGCACCGTCTACCTTCCCATCTTCCCATCTTCCCATCTTCCCATCAACCAAGAACTCCAAAAAATATAGCGCGACTGTTGGTTTTTGAACAATTTTTATAAAAATTCCCGTTTTCCGGAATAAAAACCTCTCTAATATTATAAGTACCAAGTAAAGGCATTCAAAATAAAAATATTTAATAAGATATAATTATTTGAATTAATATGATATTAATACTATTCCAAAGGCATCTGCAGAGTTTTTTAGAACACTCCATAAAAAGATAGTTCCGTAAAAAGTAACCACTTAAAAGATTGGGCACAATATGTAGTTTTAAAAGTAAATTGTAAATACTTCATATTGTACTTATTTGATTTAGCACCGATTTTTTACAGGCCTTTCAATTATGATAAATTAAAAAAGAATGAGTATATTCGCCTTTGATCATCATTCCCTAAAAAAGTCAAAATGCATTATTTTCAATTTGTTATTAGCGCCTATCGCCATGAGTGGTAAAATTTTTGTGTAGGAGACTTGTTTATTGGTATGCAAATTGCAGTGTTTATTAACTAAGATAAATTTTGTTTAAAAATGTGTTTTTCATATACTCCTCGGATAAGTTCTGGTTATCATCACAACCTGCCTTGCCCATAAGCACTGGAAAGCATAGAGTAAAAAATTATAGAAAATGCTAAACCTGTTGTGAAACAGGGACAGAAATACATGCTCTTATAAAATAACTGAGCCACTATTAAGTTCAGTCCGGTAAGTTCAGTCCGTTTTTTAATTTTTAAAAAGGTTGAAATATTAAACAATATATTTTTCTGCGAGGACAGAAACATGAAGAAACTTTTGATTTTGCTCAGTGTGTTTTTATTGGTTTTTGGTGCAGCCAATGCCGTGTTTGCTATACCTTATACTGATGAATATGTTGCAGGACAACTCTATATGCGTGGTTGGGCGTATGATACGGTTTCCTGGACGTTTGATATCACGCAGGAGAAACATGGGCCGGATGGGTTTGACCCTGTGACTCAAGATGTTACATCCGCTTCGGTTACACTCAACTTAACGGATGATAGCGGATGCGACTTTTGGGAATTTGCTTATCTTAATGCCGGAGAGAATTGGTTTGTTTGGGAAGTTGATACAGGTGATGCATCTTTTCAAATATCCTCGCTGATGACGTTAAGCGACACCGGCAAAGTTGATGCTTCTCTTAGAGCCATTTGGGGTGATTTCTATTTTAATTCTGCTATGTTAACAGCTGAAGGCACATTACCAAGTGTGGGAACATCACCGATACCGGAACCTGCCGCCATCTTGCTTTTCGGCACCGGTCTGGTAGGTCTGACTTTTGCTACCCGCCGAAGACTATATGGCATGAAATAAGCATAGGCATGTTTTTCGATAAAAAACCGTTCCGCAGATAATTGCTGAACGGTTTTTTTTATCTGAAATTATTAGGTTGAAATTGATTTGAATCATGAAAAACCATGACTGAAAAGAATTAGTTAGACTGTTCAAAAAAATGCCTTGAAGATTCTCAACTCAATAGAATCATCAGGGCATTGATATATGACACCTTTTTTTTTCATAATTTTTAGCGACAGGTTGATGTAATTAGAAAACATCGCCCAGTCATGAGAGCATTTTTTTATAACGAAAAAATAAACACTAAATTGATCTGCTAAGCGGAGAGTTATTAATGCTTATCCATGAATTTTTAAAAAACTCAGCAAAAGCATATGAAAACAAAATTGCTGTGGTTCATGATAAAAATCGTCTCAGTTATGGTGAGCTTAATATTTTATCAGATGCTTTTGCTGCTGCCTTATATAGAGAAGGAGTTCAAAAAGGGGACAGGGTTATTATGTTCCTTAATAACAGTATTGAATATTTAATTGCATATTTTGCAACATTAAAAACCGGGGCGGTCATTGTGGCGCTGGATACAAAACTGGTTTCCCGGGAATTTCTGAATGTCTATAAAGACAGCATGCCAAAGGCCATAATAACTGATGACAAAAATCATCACACAATAAAAAAATTTTTAGGTACAGGTAATGATGACATAAAATTACTGGCCATCAATAAAAACAGTATAACCATTCAGGATAATCCCTTCAACTGTCCGGATTGCATTGAAAGCGACCTTGCTATGATCATTTATACGTCCGGTACAACAGGGCAACCCAAAGGGGTGATGCTTTCCCATTTGAATTTATCAGCCAATGCCGATTCCATCATCAAGTATTTACATCTGACTAAAAATGATAAGGTAATGGTTGTATTGCCGTTTTTCTATTCATACGGGAATTCTTTGCTAACGACTCATATTAAAACAGGCGGGACCCTGGTCATCAATAATCGATTTCTGTATCCCAATGTTGTACTCGACAATATGATTGCTGAAGAGGTTACCGGTTTTGCAGGTGTGCCGTCATCATTTTCAATTCTTATCAATAAATCATCCTTAAGAAAATATCGTTTCCCGAAGCTTCGATATGTCACCCAGGCAGGTGGCGCAATGCTGCCACAAATGATTGAGAATTTTTTGAAAATTATCCCTGATGTTCAATTTTATGTTATGTATGGTCAGACGGAAGCCTCAGCACGCCTGGCCTATCTGGATCCCCATTACTTAAAAGGAAAAACCGGTTCAGTAGGCAAAGCAATCCCGGACGTGGAACTGGTTGTCGTGAATAAAGCAGGAACCCCGGTTATGCCCGATAAAACAGGGGAAACAGGGGAAACAGGAGAAATTAAAGCAAAAGGTAAAAATATAATGCTGGGCTATTGGAATTCGCCGGATGAAACAGCTTTAACCATAAAAGGTGGTTGGCTCTGCACGGGTGATCTCGCGCGGATTGATGAGGATGGATTTATTTATATCATAGACCGCAAAAAAGAGATTATTAAAAGCGGCGCCAACCGGATCAGTCCTTTAGAGATCGAAAACATTGTTCTACAGCTTCCGGGAGTGCATGAATGTGCGGCGGTTGGGATTGACGATGATTTACTGGGCGAGGCCATTCACCTTTTTGTTGTGGTTGAAGGTTTTAGTATTGAAAAAAAAGATATTTTATTATATTGTAAAAAAAATTTAGCATCTTATAAACTTCCTAAAAAAATTGAATTTGTTTCTGAACTGCCTAAAACTTCATCCGGAAAAGTAAAAAGACAGGTCTTAAAAGATGCAAAATTACCTGACCATAGATGTTGAGGACTATTTCCAGGTTGCGGCTTTTGCGGATATTGTTTCCCCAAGGGATTGGGACTCCATGGAGCAACGGGTGCAGGCCAACATCACACCAATTCTCCGGTTGCTCAAAAAGCATGAGGTACATGCGACCTTTTTCGTTGTGGGATGGATTGCGGAAAAACACCCGGAGGTTGTTCGGGCCATCATTGGCGATGGTCACGAAATCGGCTGCCACAGCTACTGGCATCAAAATATCTATGACCTCACCCCTGAAGCGTTCAGGGAAGATACACTTAAGGCGAAGACAATTCTGGAGAGCCTCTGCAACAGAAAGATTACAGCCTACCGGGCACCGAGCTACTCCATTACCAAAAAATCATTATGGGCCCTGGATATTCTTAAGGAGATGGGCTTTACCACGGATTCGAGCATTTTTCCCATCATGCACGATATCTACGGGATCCCCGATGCCCCACGTTTTCGCTATACGCTGCCCCAGCAGGGAATGGAGGAGTTCCCTATATCCACAGCAGTTTTCTTCGGGAAAAAGATCCCGGTCGCGGGCGGGGGATATTTCAGGCTCCTTCCCTACTGGTTCACGAAATTTGCACTTAAAAGAATAAACCACGGGGAAAAGCAGCCCTTTGTATTTTACCTGCATCCATGGGAAATCGACAGCGAACAGCCAAGATTCATTCATGCACGTCGATTGTCCAAATTCCGGCACTACAACAACCTGGATAAAACCATGGGCCGTTTTAAACGATTATTAAACGATTTTGACTTTATCCCTCTACCAGATAGTGGGGCTAAGGTTAAATAGGTTTTGCCGAAAACAAAGCTTCTCAAAAAATCCGGGCAATAATTCCCGAATTTTTGCAGTCACAGGAATGACGATTTGAAAAGTGCCTCTCACACGTCATTCCCGCGAAGGCGGGAATCCAGGAAAACGCATCAAAATATGTCGGCTGCCGGGTATTTTTGAGAACATACACCCTAAAAACATAATAAAAATTAGACATATATACCCTGCAAGGGCCAACTCCTGGTTGCCCCCGAAAGGGACGGAGTGCGCCTGCCTCCGATTGATACAAAAGACAAATTTGTTGATTAAAGTATATATTAATTTGGCAATTAAATATTGAATGTACAATGGCCCTTGCCTTCATTTTTGAGGGGATCCAGTTTTTCCTGCGTTCCCCACCGTCATTCCCGCGAAGGCGAAAATCCAGTTTTTTCAAGATGTTAAATAAAAATTAGGTAACTTCTCAAAAAGTCTGGGCTAAAAATGTGAGTTCAGATATCACCATGTAGCGGAAGGCTTTAGCCTTCCATAAGTCAGTTATAAATGGAGGTCTAAAGACCTCCGCTACATCGTTTTTCCGGATTTATTGAGAACATACAAAATTAGTATTCTGTTATACTTTGGATAGAACCGATATATTGTTGCCGGGTTAATAACTTAAAAAAGATTATATAATGTTTTGCTTAAGGCAAATTACCTTTATATTCAAAATATCTATTTTCTTTATTCTATTTTCCATGTCTTTTTCCGTATTAACTGTTCATTCAGCAGATGTGGTCTTAATATGGGACAGACCCAATGACTCCCGAGTTACCGGATATAAAATTTTTTACGGACCCGCAGATACCAGTTTCAAATCAGCTCCTAAAGAAAGTATCCACTCTCCTGATCATACTTCTTGTGATATTTTTGGCCTGAAAGTCGGACAAACCTATGGATTTGCGGCAAAAAGCTTTGACAAACACGGCAATGAAAGCGTTTTTTCAGAGGTGTTGTATTACGATATTCTCGAGATGCAAGATGAGAGCTCAAGCGACCGTGGCGGTGGTAGTGCGCAAGATAAGAACTCAAATGGCGGTGGCGGGTGTTTTATCAGGGTGGTTTCGGATTTAAATGCCTGGGATTGACCTATGCCTGAAATAAAAAGCATCACCCCTTCGGACCACTCGACCTGGGACCAGTATGTCCTGGGCCATGATGCCGGGGGGGTCTATCTGACCACGGCCTGGAAGGAAGCGGTAGAAAAAGGCTATACCCACCGGACATTTTATCTGGCCGCATATAACAACCAAACCATGACAGGTTGTCTGCCCCTTGTTTTGGTCAAACCGCCCCTGAGCAGGGGCAACCTTGTTTCACTGCCATTCTGCGATTATGGCGGAATACTGGCAGATAACCACGAAATTGCTGCCGAACTCCTAACCCAGGCGCTTGCCCTGGCCAATGAACTGCAAGCCGGGCTTGAAATCCGTAGCCCTATTTCCTGTCCCGTGATTGATCAGGAAACCGACTTTGCCCAGATTACGGACAAGTGCCGGATGGTGCTAAAGCTTCCAGAGTCCGCAGCGACTCTCAAGGCCGGTTTCAAGTCGAAACTGCGGAGCCAGGTGAACAGGGCTGGCAAGGGCGGCCTTGTTTCCCGGCTCGGCCAGGTGGAGTTGTTACCGAATTTTTACCGGGTTTTTTCGAAAAACATGCGGGATTTGGGGTCGCCTGTTCATTCAAAAAAATGGCTACTGAATGTTATTTCGGCCTTTGACGACAGATCCCGCTTAGGGGTAGTTTACAAAGGCGATCTGCCCGTCGCCGTCGGAATTATTTTATTACATGGAAACACAATCACGATTCCCTGGGCCTCAACGCTTCGTGAATTCAACCGGCTGAGCCCAAACATGATGCTTTATTGGACCTTTTTAGAATTTGCCGCTGACCATGGTTTCAGATTTTTTGATTTCGGCCGCTCAACCCCGAATGAGGGGACCTATGCTTTCAAGAAACAGTGGGGTGCCCAGCCGGTTCCCCTTTCCTGGTACAGACTGGGCGGTGTTTGCCATAAAAAAATCGAGACAGGGGCGAAGGTAGATCCTTTACGAAGATTGGTTGAAAGGATCTGGCAACAAATGCCGCTTGCTGCAGCGAATAGAATAGGCCCGCGCCTGAGGAAATACATCGACCGATGATACCATTCGCCCTACCTCCTGCTGAAACAAAACTATCGCTACGCGCCCTTACCCAGGGTTTTTTATCCCATTCATCTGATTTTTCCAAAAAACTTCAGGCGCTTCTTGGCACAAAAGTGTGCGTACTGGCCAATAGTGCCAGAGCGCTACTTTACCTGCTTTTTCAGGACCTGCGAAACCGCTCTGCAAGTAATGGAGGGGAAGTTCTGGTACCTGGCTATACTTGTTATTCCGTTCCCGCAGCACTTGTAAAAGCTGGACTCCAGGTGGCCCTTTACGATATTGATCCGCGTAGCTTGCAACCCGATATGGCAGATGTAAAGCGTAAAATCAAAACCAATACGCTGGCCATTGTCGTACAACAACTTCTTGGGGTTCCGGCTAATATAGGAGAGCTTTCGAAAATAGCTCGCCAACATGGAATTTGTTGCATTGAAGATTCAGCCCAACTCCTTGGCCCGTTCCAAAATATAGCTGGGAAGGAGATGGCTGCTGATTTTACAGTTTTCAGCTTCGGCCGGGGCAAGCCACTTCCCCTGGGCAATGGCGGAGCGCTGATTGCCAAAAAACCTGATGATTTGACCCGATTAGCCCGAGATCTGAAAGCACGTCCGGGAAAGCAAGGAATCAGTTTTTTGCCTTTTGCCGTACAGATACTCGCCATGCCACATTTCTACTGGATCGTAGAAAAGCTACCGTTGGGATTGGGGCGGACAGTGTATGATCCGTCTTTTGACGTCACTGATATGCCTCAACTTTATCAGCGTTTCGGGGCCGCAACATTGGACGAGCTTGTCTTATTGAACCTCCACCGGTCAGACATTGCCGAAATATATCACTCTTACTTGTCGGATAAGAAAGATTCCCGGCTTACGGGGAACATGCCCGCCTGTGTTCGCTATCCTCTTTTGGTACAAAACCAGGGTGCGGCACAGCGGTTGGCAAGATACGGGGTACGGCAATTCTATCCTCTCGCCTTGTGTGATCTGCTGCCATTAAGGCACAGACTGGCAGGCAATGCAGAAATGACGCCCGGAGCCCGGGAGATTGCCAACCGCCTGATCACCCTGCCAACCCATTCGGCAGTAAATGAAAAAACTGCCAGTCAACTTGTCCGCGAAGTAGAGCAAATATTTCAACAGAAAACAGTAATAGATTTCGGCTAATATTTCGGTTGCCTGGTTTCTGCCTTCTCTTCTGTCAATAATGACTTCGTGATCTCAATGCGATTGGGTGAAAACATAAAATTCTGGATTAAACATATAAAAAGCAGTTTTAGAAAAGATATTTTTGTAACATGAGCCCGGAAGGTATAATTAAAAATAAATCGCTTTTAAAACTGACAAATTTTACACCGCTTTTTCTTATACTTCTTATTATATCCTCAATAATCTGGCTGAGCACAAAAAGCGCGAGTAATTTTAGAACTGATTTAAAACAATCAATACTGAAAGAACTGATAAGTATCAATCCTCCTGCACCGGGAAAAAAAGTTGATGTCATGTATTTACTTGGCGGTAATCAAACGAGTATAGAATTTAAATCAAAAACCGCGTCTGAATTCTTTCATAAAGGGATATGCAAAAAAATTTGGGTTATGAGCCTTCCGGGAATAACTAAATACAGCCAGGCACTGGGGAGAAACTGGACAGAAAATGAATATTCTATAATGAAATTAAAGGAATTTGGAATTCCAGAGGAAAATATTGAATTTATAAAAGTAAACGAAGGATTCTTCGGCACTTATTCAGAAGCAAGAGATATCTCTTCCTTAATACAAGAAAAACAACACAAAAGCATTCTTCTAATAACACAGCCCTATCACACACACAGGGTTAAAATTAGTTTTAATGAATTTCTTGCTGATAAGAATGCTTCACTATTTGTTCAAGATTCCAATGAACCTATGCTGTTGAGACATCTCATTGTTGAATATATCAAACTCAAAATTTATCAATATTTTTTGATATAAGAATTTTTTTTAACTTACAATAAATAATTTATTTGATCATAAGATGCATTTTATCAAGGAATATTTCAAAGAGGCTAAGGAAAATGACTGCTAGAAAAAAAATTGCAAAGTATATTACAGAATTAACAAGCGAGTTAAATATTGATCACGCCATGAACCTATTTGAAAGTGGAAATCTATCCTCTTTAGATGTATTAGATTTGATTGTATACATCGAAACGACTTTCAATATCACCATTTCTGATGATGATATTGGGATCGAAAATATCGGATCTATAGATAATATGGTTAAATTTATAGAGAAAGTTGTATAAAGGAATTTGATCATTCATATGCTGTTAGCTCATGAAATATTAGAGAAAACTTCGAAAGATTTTTTTAACAAGGAAGTAATTGTTTGTGAAAACAGGCGAATGTTATATAAAGACTTGGATGAGGCATCAACGGGGTTAGCTAATTTCTTAGTATCACAGGGTGTAAATTGTGGAGATCGGATCGGTATTTTTTCTAATAAAAATATAGAAGAGATAATTGCCATCTTTGCGATATTAAAAATCGGATGTATATTTGTTCATATAAATCCACAGTTTAAAGAGAAACAATTATCTTATGTAATTTCAAACTGCGATATCAGGGTGCTTTTTGTAAATGATATGAAAGCAGGAATACTGAACAAAGCCTTTCCCGAAAGCAGTCCCACAGAACTGATTATTGCTTTAACATCAGATTTACCTTTGAATGAAATAGTTTTTAATAAAATCTATTATCTGAAAAATATTCTTACAGAATCATCAAAACGAAAACGATTATACAATAGCGTAAAAGAAAATGATATTGCGTCAATAATATATACCTCAGGCTCAACCGGTATGCCAAAAGGTGTAGTAGTAACTCATCGGATATTGTATGATTCAACAATTATTTCAGCGTCTGTTTTAAATAACAATGAAAATGATCGGTTAATAAGTGTTACTCCGTTTTCTTTTGATGGTGCGTTAAGCCAGCTTTTTACTTCAATCCTCGTCGGTGGGACTATAGTTCTTCAGAAATCCAACTTCCCAAAGGATATTGTTAAAACTTTATTATCTGAGAAGATAACCGGTTTTCATGGTGTGCCATCACTATGGAATATACTTCTTCAAAATCATTCTCCTTTTGCCAAACATGGATACTCTCATCTCAGATATATTTCGATAATAGGAGAAGCCTTTTCAAAAAAGCAGTTGATGAAGTTAAAAAATATTTTAAAAGATACGGATTTTTTTATAATGTATGGGACAACAGAAGCTTTCAGGTCAACATTTCTTTCGCCAAAAGATTTTGAAAGAAAAATAACTTCTGTTGGGAAACCATTTCCTGGTGTGGATATTTCAATTGTTGATGCACAGAACAATACTTGCAGACCTGGTGAAATTGGTGAAATTGTTCATAAAGGAGTATTTATATCACCTGGGTATTGGAATGATCCTGAAAAATCTAATGACATATTTAAATATAATTCTCTGTATACCAGGGATTTGGGAAAAATTGATGATGAAGGGTATCTGTACTTTTTGGGACGAAAAGATGGAATGATTAAAACAAATGGGTATAGGGTAAGCCCTAAAGAGATAGAAGATTGCTTATACGGCATTGAGGAAATAAAAGAAGTCGCGATTACTGGTACTTCAGATGAAATGATCGGAAATAAAATAAAAGCTGTTGTTGTATGCCGTGATGAAAATACTTTATCCCCACGAGATGTAATTAGTCATTGTAAAAAAATACTTCCGAATTATATGGTACCTGAAGTCGTTGAATTTTTGGATGTACTACCGAAAACCAGCTCAGGGAAAATAAATAGATCTTTATTAGACTAGTTTTTAAATTTTCTCAAACAATCTAAATAATTCAATAAACACGAATTATGGCAACTTAACAAAAAGATACCCATGCAACGATGTATATCATGTATTCTTCCTGTAACTTTTCCAGGTATAGAATTTAATTCTTCTGGAGTTTGCTCTGTATGTGAGAAATATAAAGAGCAGAAAGCATACCTTCCCTCCTTACAGAAACTGAAGGTTAAGCTTGATAAAATAATTAATGAAAACAGATCCACGAATACACAATATGATGCCCTTGTTGCTTTCAGTGGCGGGAAGGACAGCACATATCTTATCTATACTCTTAAAAAAGAATACAACCTTAAAATCCTTGCCTTTACTTTTGATAATGGCTTTATGCCGGATCATACATTTTTAAATATAAAAAATGTCCTGGAAAAACTTGATGTAGACCATCTTATTTTAAAACCAAGGTATGATATTATTAAGAGGATATTCTCCACAAGTGCTGAGGAGGATATATTTCCGACTTCACTTTTAAAATTTGGAAGTTCTATCTGTATTTCCTGCATTAGAATGGTTACAAATCTATCGCTGAAAACTGCCATTGAAAAACAGATTCCAATGGTAATGATAGGAAACAGTCCGGGACAATTTATTCAGTCTGAAAATGAGATAATTTATAAAGACAACAGAATCCCCTATGGATTAAAAAGAAGACTATTTAAACCCCTTGCAGATAAAATCAGTGAAGATGTTTATTATTATTTTTTGTTAGATAAGGAACAATACAAAACCAGACCTTTCCCGTATACTATTAATCCATTACCCATAATTGGTTATGATGAAAGTCAAATTTATAAGATAATGACCAAGCTTGGTTGGAAAAGACCGGATGATGTAGATCCGAATTCTTCAAATTGTCAACTAAATGCTCTCGGGATAATTAAACATCAGGAAAAATTGAATTTTCATCCCTATGATTATGAAATGAGTATGCTGGTTCGCCTTGGAATAATAAGTCGGGATGAGGCGTTAAGAAGAGTTGAAGATCCCACAGGTCAAACAGCAGATATTGCCGCTGATATTTCAGAAAAGTTATCCTGATATGTACTTATAATTAACCGAATTCCTTTCATTAAAAAATTCAAAATTTTTTCAACTCAACAAACTCAATAAATCTAATGTGCGGAATTTGCGGAATATATAATTATAATAAAGACGCGCCTGTCTCTGAAGACATAATAAATAGTATGAATAATACTATGGTACACAGGGGACCGGATGATAGTGGATTATTTATTGGTCAGTTTATAGGACTTGGCCACAGAAGGCTTTCCATTATTGATATCCACAGTGGCAAACAGCCAATGTGCAATGAGGATGGCTCGATTTGGGTTACCTATAACGGAGAAATATATAATTTTCTGGAGTTGAAAGATCAGCTCCTAAAGAAAGGACATGTTTTTAAAACAAATTGTGATACTGAGGTTATTGTACATGCCTTTGAGGAGTATGGATTCGAATGTGTTTTAAAGTTTAATGGCATGTTTGCATTTGCTGTATGGGACAGTAAAAATGAGGTGCTGTTTCTGGCAAGGGATAGATTAGGTATCAAACCTCTTTACTACTCAATAATCAATGGTAATTTTATTTTTGCTTCTGAAATAAAGGCAATTTTGCAACATCCCATGATAGAGCCTGAAGTTGAGTTGAATTCTATTCCTGAGTATTTGTTTTGTACTTCACTGCTAAATGCCAATACAATGTTTAAGGATATTTTTTCTGTCCCCGCAGGACATACAATTGTTTTTAAAAATAAAACAAAACAGGTATCTGAATACTGGGATATTAAATTGGAAGATATTCAGAGTGGTGATACTTCGATTGACCGGTATAAAGAGAAGATTTTCAGCCTCCTTGATGATTCAGTCCGAATGAGACTGATGAGTGACGTTCCTTTTGGATCGTTGCTGAGTGGAGGGCTGGATTCCAGTATTATATCCGCGCTGGCTACAAGATATGTGAATGATAATTTAATGACATTTGCAATGGAATATTCGAAAAATATTCAACTTGGCAAGTCAAATATAGATACAGAATTTGCCGGAATAATGGCAAATACATTTCAAACTGACCATAGAGAATTTATATTTGATCCGGAAGAATATAAAGAAGTCTTTGAGAAAGTTACCTGGCATCTGGAAAAACCGATTGAACTAACCACACCATCTTTATATCTTTTACATAAAAGCCTTAAACAGCATATTACAGTTGTATTATCCGGAGAAGGGGCAGATGAACTTTTGGGAGGGTATTTCTTTTTTTTAAAAGAAGCTCAGACAAATCAATTATCAGAATTTCCATGGGCACCTTATTTTAAAGAAGTATCCATGCTGATTAATCCGGAGATTGAAAGGGAAACCAGGTTTAAGGAGAATGTAAAAACATCCCTCAACGATTTTTTAAACAAATTTAAAACTAATGATTTTTTAAATAAGGTCTTATACTTGTTTATAAAAATTTATCTTTTGGAAATGCTTGAGCGTCAGGACAAAACCAGCATGGCCTGGAGTGTTGAGGCAAGAGTACCTTTTCTTGATCATCGTCTGGTGGAAAATATTGTGAATATTCCTTCGAGATATAAATTCAAAGACGATAATGAAAAGTATTTATTAAAAGAGAGTTTCAGGGACATTATCCCACCAGTTATCATTAATAGAAAGAAGAAACCTTTTCCGTTTCCTGTTGATCCTATGTCTGTATACAGACAGAAAAATATTGCAAACGATCTTGTTCAATCAGGTACTTCCAGAATATCTCACTATTTTGATAAAAAAATGACTAATAATTTTTTTAATAAAAAAAATGAGTTTAAAGGAATTGACAGCCTTGCGATTTTTAGAACTTCTCATTCAATAATAGCTCTTGAAATGTGGCATAAAGCCTTTGGAGTATAAATCAGATAGGTTGTAAATAGCGAGAATAAGGACGGGTGGATAAATAATGGGGAAAAATAAACTGCAGAAAAGGGTACTTGATAGCGCCAAAGAGTTTATTGCAAAAGAAATAGCCCCGGTTGCTGCAATGACAGATGAAAAAGAAAAATTTCCTTTGAAGAATTTTAAAGAAATGGGCAGGCTTGGTTTTCTGGGAATACCATATCCTGAAAAATTCGGCGGAGCTGAACTCGATTACCTTACTTATGCAACTATTGTGAGGGAGATCGCAAAAGTTTGTGCTTCAACTGCAATGTCTGTTGTTGCGCATACCGGTTTGGCTGGTAATCCCATATTTAGTTTTGGATCAGAAAAACAAAAAATAAAATTTTTAAAACCTCTTGCCCTCGGAGAAAAAATTGGTGCATTCGGACTTACCGAACCTAATGCCGGGTCTGATATAGCCGCAATGGAAACGACTGCCGAAAAAAAGGAAAATCATTATATATTAAACGGAACCAAGATATTTATTACAAATGCAAATGTTGCAGATATTTATGTGGTTGCGGCAAAAACATCTCCTGAAAAAGGAATGATGGGTATCAGCATGTTTGTACTTGAAAAAGGTACTGAAGGTTTTAAGGCATCAGGTAAAAAAGAAAAAAAACTCGGTATGAAAGGGGCGGATACCGGTGAATTAATATTTGATAATGCTATTGTGCCGGAAAAAAATTTAATTGGAAGAAAAAATTGGGGTCTAAAAATACTGCATCAGACCCTGGTTGGGGCAAGAATCGGAATGGCTGCAATTGCTTTGGGTATATCAGAGGGTGCACAAAAATACTGCCTGGAATACGTAAAGCAGAGAAAACAATTTGGAGAATATCTCTACCATTTTCAATCCATAAAAAATATGCTGGCTGACATGGAAATGAATACCAGCGCCGCTGATTTGCTGTTGCAAAAAGCTGCAGTAATGAAAGATGAGGGCCGAAATGTAACAAAAGAGGCTTCCGAAGCAAAGTTGTTTGCTTCGGAAATGGCTATGAAAATTACCAAAGATGCAATCCAGATATTTGGAGGGTATGGATATTCTCAGGATTTGCCTCTTGAAAGATTTTTTAGAGATGCCAAAATTACTGAAATTGGTGATGGAACATCTGAAATTCAGAGATTAATTATTGCAGACGAAATTATTAAAAGACCAACGTAAAATTCAGTATTCTTTTAAACCTAATCCGGATAAATCGGAAATCCGAAGCATGAAATTCGGAACAAATTTAAATTCGAAATTCAAATTTGTAAAACACTGGAACTTATGCTCAATTATTTCTATAAAAACTGGCGTAATAGAAAACAAAAAAATCGGATAAAAAGTAGCTATTATAAAATAAATAGATTTATTACAGATACTTTTTTTAGCTATGATATAAAACAATTAAAAACAGTCCTTCAACAGATGGGTATTAAGGAAAAGGATACTGTTTTTCTTCATAGTTCTTTTAGCTATTTTAATGGGTTTAAGGGCGAACCAAGAGATATTATCAATTGTTTAATCGATATTTTGGGAGACGAAGGCAACCTGTTAATGCCATCTATGCCCTATTCATCGTCATCATATGACTACCTGAAAAAAAACCCAATTTTTGATGTTAGAAAGACTCCCTCAAGAATGGGGATAATATCTGAAATATTTAGAAGAAAAAAAGGTGTTCTTAGAAGTTTACACCCGACACACCCGGTACTGGCCTATGGTAAGGATGCGGCTGAACTTGTGAAAGACCATGAAAAATGTAAATATCCTTGTGGAAAAAAAACACCTTTTGATAAATTCAGAAACCTTAATGGTAGGATTTTTCATTTTGATGTGCCTTTTAGCAGAGGGTTTACTTTTATACATTATCTTGAGGATATGATAAAGGATAGTTTACCTTTCTCTTTATATACCGAAGATCCGATATCTGCAAGAGTATTGGATTACCACGGGAAAGAGTTTGAAATAGAAACCTATGTATTTAGTGACAAAGCTGTTAAAACCCGTAACCTCGATATATTAGGGAGATATCTTCTTAAACAGGAAAAAATAAAGAATTTAAAAATTGGTAAAACAAGACTGCTGCTTGTTTCTGCTGAAGATGCAATTTCCTGCACCCGGAACACCCGGAAGATGCTGGAAAATAATATGTATTTTTTTACACTATAGAAGGTTTTAACGGTTAGTTGAAAATTATGTCTTTTGGGTTTTATGCAAATAAAGATTCAAAATCGGTTTTAATAATAGTTATAATTATTTCTTGATAAAAATATTATTGGAATACGAATGAAGCTTATATCAATTGCAGGGGCGCGGCCTAACTTTATAAAACTTGCATCTATAGCAGATGCTATTGAGAGGTATAACAATAATAAACCTGCTTACTACACAAACAACATAGAGCATATCATTGTTCATACGGGTCAGCATTATGATCATAAAATGTCCAAAAGTTTTTTTGACGAGTTAGGTATTCCTAAGCCTGCTATTAATCTGGAAGTTGGATCAGGAACACATGCACAGCAGTCTGCCGAGATTATGAAACGTTTTGAGAAAGTATTGCTTAACGAAATGCCGGATGTTCTCCTGGTCGTCGGGGACGTCAATTCAACTATTGCTTGTGCCCTTGTTGCCGCGAAAATTCAGTATCCTGCTGACCATGCTTTAAAACGGCCAATTATTGTTCATGTCGAAGCTGGTCTCAGATCCTTTGACAGAGAAATGCCGGAAGAAATAAATCGTATTTTGACTGATTCGTTAAGCGACTTATTATTTGTTACGGAAGAAAGCGCTATCGGAAATCTGCAAAAGGAAGGATGTAAGTCTGAGAAGGTGCATTTTGTTGGAAATGTGATGATTGATACCCTAAAACGTCATCTGCAAAAAGCAAAGAAATCAAGAATTGCAGATGAATTGCATGTCAATGCCCCTTTCGGGTTAATTACCTTGCATCGTCCTTCCAATGTTGATCATCTATATCTGTTAAAATCACTTGTTGAATGTTTTGTTGAAATATCAAATAGCCTGAAACTTGTATTCCCGATCCATCCGCGCACAAAACATAATCTGGACAAATTTGGCATAATGCCATTGCTGGAAGATGCTCATAATATTACCTTGTTAGATCCCCTTGGTTATCTTGATTTTCTGAGCCTGATTAATCAGGCAACTGTATTACTCACTGATTCCGGGGGTATCCAGGAAGAGACAACGTATCTGGGAGTCCCTTGTATAACTTTAAGGAAAAACACGGAGCGTCCGGTAACGGTTATAGAAGGGACAAATTATCTTATAGGCACAGACACCAGCAAAATTTTTGAGACTGTTTCATTAATCTTAAAGGGCAAGGGTAAAGATGCCAGGATTCCTAAGTATTGGGATGGCAATGCCGGAGACCGGATAATTAAGATATTGGTAGAAACTTTTTACCAAGAGCTAAGCCAATGATGAATCCATCAAGAAGATTACTTTTAAAGCTTGCCACTTTGGCGGCAATTTCTTTTTCTCCCTTATTGCGATTGGCCCGTGCAACAATTTACGAAAAGAATGATAATAGTCAGGAAAGTCGCTCGCCACTATCTCTGGGAGTAGAAGATGATGGCTATTCCCATGTTTACCATGCGAAAAACGGCTTGCCCGGGAAAAATCTGGCGAAGATAATCGAAATGATGGGCGGGATTGACAGTGTCATCAGCCCACAAGATATTGTTGTCATTAAGCCCAACGCCCAGTGGTGGAATCAGGGTATGACCAATACTGATACTCTCATGGCGTTCATTGAATCAGTGCTGGATATACCAGGTTTTTCTGGTGAAATTATTCTTGCAGAAAACCACCATTTCCCGAAAGATAACTCCCGTGGCTGGACAACAGAAGAACGAAATGGGAAGTTCAACTATAATGAATTAATCGATTATTTTCAAAAAAATGGCTGCCTCAACGTCACCAAATATCACTGGCATGACGGTGGCCCTTCTGTTCCGGGTTTGCATGGAGGGGCTGAAGGTGCAGGAGTTGTTAAAGGGCCCTGGGAGGGTGATGGTTATGTTTGGTGCCATGATAAGGTATATAAAAGTACCAGTGGTCATAAAACACTGATGAACTATCCTGTTTTTACATCCTCATACAGTGGTGTGACAATAGATTTAAAGCATGGAGCCTGGAAGGACGGAAAATATACTGATACACCGGTTAAGCTGATAAACTTTTCCTCATTAAATCACCATGGCACCTGGGCAGGTGCAACAGCAGCCATTAAAAATTATCTTGGCATTGTAGATATGACCTGCGGTTATCGTGGTACTCAGCCGGAAGGATTTATGAATTTTCATTATATCGGCGTGAAACCGTCCAGGGTATCAAAAATCCATTGGCAGCTGGAAATTCTCCGGAGAAAGATGGGTCTTGGCTACATTTCCCATCTTGATGGTGGGGCCATAGGATATTTTATGCGTAATGTTCGTTTTGCGGATCTAAATATAATCAGTGCTGAATGGGCAGGATGGGGGTCACGAATTGATACATCTTTGCGTGCGAGAACAAAAAGTGTTTTGGCCAGTAAAGATCCTGTGGCGCTGGATTATTATGCCTTTAAAAATGTTTTGCTCCCGGTAACACCGAAAGAGGCCAGAAGCATTAATCACAATTATTCATTTTACGACTGCAATGACCCTGATCAAAAGGATAGCCGGCTGCGCTGGTATTTAAAAGAGTGCCATGAGCAAGGAATTGGTAATTTTACTCAGGATAAAGTGAAAATTCATAAAGCCGATCTCCACCATGCGTAATTTCATAGCAAAAAAACTGTCACCCACCCGAAAGAGAAAAATCAAAGCCTTTTTTAATAAAATAAAGAAAAAGTACGTTGATACTTTTTTGTCTTATTCACCAGCAGACCTTCAAAAAAAATTACAGGGGCTGGAAATAAAACAGGACGATACCATTATGGTGCATAGTGGCTGGTCTCCTTTCAACGGTTTCCAGGGAACGGCACAGGATGCAATTAAGATTTTTAAAGAAGCCATTGGCCCTGAAGGTACCTTGCTTATGGTCTCCATGTCCTACAGGAATGCGGCTTATGAATATTTCGAAAAGCTAAAATGTTTTAATGTACGTCGAACGTCTGGACGGATGGGGTTGATGTCAGAAATATTCAGGCGGCAAAAAGATGTTTTGCGCAGCCTTCATCCTGCCCACCCGGTTTTAGCCTGGGGCAAAGAGGCTACATGGTTTACACTTGGGCATGAGAACTGCGGTTTTTCGTGTGGAGAAGGGAGCCCTTTTGAAAAACTATCGAAACATAATGGTAAAGTGCTTTTCTTTGATGTTGAGTTTAACACGATGACTTTTTTCCACTATATCGAGCATGTTATTCGTGAGAAATTGCCGTTTCCTTTGTACGGCGAAAAAGAATATGATTTAAAGATTATAGATTATGAAGGGCAGGAGATCCATGTTAAAGCCCATGCTTTTTCAAAGGAGGCGGTGGCTGGGCGGCGACCAATGCTTTTAGAAAAGGAAGTGTTGAAAAGGCAGTGCTTTTCCTGGAAAAAAATTGGCAATACTTCAATTGGGGTTATTAATGCTGCCGATGCCCTTGAATGTGCAAAGAATATGATATCAAAAGGGAATTTTCTTCATGAAGTCTAAGGACAGAACAACATATTCAGAAATCTCTAAGGGTTCACGAAGAAAAAAATACACAATTTCAGGAGTCAAGGCACCCGGATGGCAAGACGCGAGGAGGGCGAATAACGGGCTATTTAACCGACGAGCAACGCAGTCAGATGGGATGGATCGGCGCATCAAAATGTGAAGTTATTTTTGAGCGAGCCCTAAGTAGATTAGATATTTTTTGTTAAAGATGATTTAAACATAGGGACTGAATAAATGAGTTGGGGTTTATTAGGCAAGTTGTTACCAAGTATATCTTTTAATACAAATAAGTCTGAAGTTAGGACCTCGTCATATTGTAATCTCGCCATGTCAATTTTTAAGTATTTGGCATATCATCAGCAAGAAAACGGTGCAATCTTTGATTCAAATATTCAATCCACTTTAAACGGACAGTACCATCATACTAATTTTTCCCTATCCGGTTTACTTATGTACCTTCTGACATCTGATGAGGCCTATTGCACAAGATCTTATAATGCTTTGAAGTATTTCGTTGAAGTACCGCTGCATGACAAGGCAGGTGGGATTGATTTTAATAACTTTCCGATATTAATATTATATGCACTGATAAACAATACCGAGTTGGAGATAGATTCTTCGTTAATAAAATTAGTGGAACATTATATTGAGAATATGTCAAATCATGCCTCGCTTGTTAAAGGTACAACTTATGGTAATAATTTTGTTGCGTTGCGGGCTGTAAATCAATTGTTAAGGTACAATCTTCTTGGCCGGCAGGAGGATATTGACACTTCAGAGCGCCTCATGGAAGCTACATTGAAATGGCAGCTGAATGATGGTGTTTTTTATGATTTTCCAAGAGAATTTAATGACCCGCAAGGCATACCTTCTTTAACATATCATAGTAAGATTACTTTAATGGTATTGTTGTATGGGTTGCTATCTAAAGAAAACCATATAATTAATCGTGCAATAAAAGGATTAGAAGTATTAACGGCGCTTATGGCAGAGGATGGGGAGGCATTTTATTATGGTAGAACAAATAATGCATTATATGGTTATGCATGTGGCATTTTTGCTTTTAGGCTTGCTGCTAATTTTATCGAGTGTAATAGTCTAAAGGATGTTTTCGGCCAATGCGAGGATTCTCTTTTTAACTATTGTTCTGGGAATATGAATAGTGATGGGCACCTGTCTATTGTTCCTAATCGCTTGGAAAAAGAACGTTGCGGATTTGATAATTATATGTATGTAACTGTTTATAACGCCTTTACAATGACAATGCTTTTGTTGTCGTCTATTGTTGAGAAGTCTGCGTGTTCTATTCACAATCATAACTGTTCACCTGAAGCCAGCTATTTCGCTGAGTCTGGTTTCATGGTTTATAAAGGAAAAAAACTATCCACCGCCTTTGGGCTGAAGGGGCATAATTACTACCAGCAATATAAACTTGATCCAAGGTTTTCGTGTTGCACGCCTCTTTTTTTAAAGTTTAACGGTCATGATATTCTCCCAACTATACCTTTTTCGGCACCTGTTTCTTCGAAAAGAAAATATCAATCTTTTCCAGTTAAATTCGTATCAAGATTAAAAAAAGTGTTTAATGAATTCAGGAGTTGGGGGTATTTAGACAATTTCAATCCACTTCATGCCGGATTTTTACCTTATATTGAAACAACTAATGAGTGGCTAATGCCATTATGTGTCGATGCTGTGACGATCTCCAATGATAATAAATTTCAAAAAATATATGTCCAAGGTCGTTTTGTTGCCATCAAAAGAAAAGGATTTATTCCTGCATTGCTATTTATCTGTAATTTTTTAACAAATAAAATAAATGTGCCGGTTGAAAAATTACAAAACATGATGATAAAAATGACAGACAGTTTTTTTGAAAGAGAAATTCTAATTCATGATAATTTTATCCATTTTAAAGATAAAATAAAAAGGTCTTGTTCTGATAGGATTTGTTTTGGTTTAAGAACTTATTCAGATGCATTAATAAAAGTTGAAAATGCTCAATTAATATTTAAAAAGACAGGCTGCGGATTTCTGTTTTTGTTAGACAATAATGAAGTTTTACGCTCAAGTAAACAGTTATGCTCTAGTAAGGGAATGACGACATACTGGGACTTTATTGCTGATAACCATAAGGATAAATTAGAAAATATTGATGGGGAGACTATACTGCAACATACATTGATACTTTTTGATGAAAATAATGATTTAAAAAAAATTCGTACAAAATTTGACGCAGTATTTGTCTGAAATCAATGTTATTGAAAGAGTAGATTAGCCGCTGCTCGGATCAATTAATACAACGAGTTGAACCTTTTATATTCACAATTCAGCTTAAAGCCTGACCGCTAAGTGATAGTTTCTCTATGGGGGAAAGTGACAATATGAATAATGGGGATTTCGAGAGAAAAGATGTCCCAGGACCAGGTACCTGTCATTCCATACATAACTCCCAATCTGCAAAAGATGTTGACGAGCCCTCAGCGTCCTGGGTTCGACGAATGATAAGCGGTTTTCGTATCATTAAATATATTAAGCAATTCGTACGGCGACAGATTGAGAATTTCTGTATATCTCTCAATGCCATATCTTTTTGGCTACAGCACCGGATTCTCAAGCAGACGCCTGAAAAAAAACGCGCAGAAAAAAATCTTCTCCTCCCATTGTCGGAGATGGACCAAGATCTACTAGGGATGTACATCCGCTGGAATGCCCATCACACAGAGAAGACAGTTCGGTACAAAAAAAACGTTGGGCGCGGACATGCAAAACCGCAATTGCTTAGAAACGCTCTCGATGAATGGCATCGAAGGGGATATCCAAGGCGCAAGTGGATTGAATGGGCAGAAGAGAACTTAGTTGATTATCAGATATGGAATCAGTCAGGGGAGCCACAAATCCACCCGGAAAAAGAATTACCTGCTTTCCATCCCGCTTCTCCAATTATCGATGTTTTGTTCAATCGAGTGAGTACGAGATTCTGGAAAGCAGCGCCGGTTAAAGATAAAATTATTAAAGAAATTGTAACTGCTGGAACCTATGCGCCATCATCTTGCAACCGTCAGCCCTGGAAACTGTATATACGTAGAAATCTCGAACTGGAAGAGACCAGTAGGTTGCCTGGTGTGAGCAACGAAACGCTGATAGACCGAGCCCCTGTTGTCATTTATATTACTATTGACAATCGATTCTATCCTGAAGTTTGGGCTCCGGCGCTAGATGCTGGAATTATTGGCCTTCAACTCAGTCTTGCCGCAACAGCCAACGGATTAGCCGGTTGCCTGATGTATGGTGCGGAAAACTTTGACCAGGAAGAATTTCGGCGTTTGTATAACGTTCCGAAATATCAGTTTATGTACCTTCTGTTTCTTTTTGGATATCCCGCAGAGCGTACACTCACCGAAAAACGCAGTCATCCAGACGATATCTCAATTTATGTGTGAGACTCTCATCGTGCCTTCTTTAAGTTATCGGTCATCACCGATAAGGTGTGGGAATTTGCAGCGCAAAAAAGGAACCCTGTGTTAGATTGGACAAGTAATGGCACTTATTCAACAAATGCAGGTGGGGTTGAATTCGCAGACTAAAAGTTCAGCAATACTGGCATAACTTGTCTTCAGGCTCACGTGAACCGCGGAATAGCCAACAAGAAATTACGATTGTCGAAGGAAAGTACTTTATGTATACAAAGCTTTTTTCCAGTATAAATAGTAGGTTTAAAAATAGTAAAATTTATAACTTACACGCTTTTGCAGAATTAAAACATGAGCGTAAAAGAAAGAATAATGTGCAGTACAATAAGTTCCACATCCAAGAAGCATTAGACTGGATAAAACGTGCTCAAGACGCTACCCCGGATAACGGAGTTTCCCGAGGGTATAGTGTTGGGTGGAATTCACATTTTCAGAGTAAAGGTTGGCAGGCTTCTTATCCGGAAACCACTGGCTATATTATTCCAACTTTTATTGATTGTGGTAAATATTTTAACGATAAGGAATTGATAAACCGTGCAATAAAAATGGCTGAGTGGGAAATTGATGTTCAAATGAAAAGTGGTGCTGTAATTGGAGGCGTAATTAATGAAGGTAAACCAACGCCTGCAGTGTTTTGTACCGGGATGGTTATTTTTGGCTTAGTGCGTGCATTTCAAGAAACTCAGAATGTTTCCTTTTTAAATGCAGCTGAAAAAGCAGCAAGTTTTCTTCTTACAGTACAAAACAAAGATGGTGTGTTTGTTGAGTCAAAACATTATAACTTTGCCAATAAGATTTCAAATACATATCATACTCGTGTTGCATGGGCTTTAATCGCATTAGGAAAACTAACTAATAATGAAAACTATATTAAATCAGGAATAAAAAATATAGAATATAGGCTCAAGTTTCAGGAAAAAAATGGATGGTTTCGAGATAATTGTTTAAGTGATCCGGAAAACCCCTTAGTTCATACTATTTGCTATGCTCTTCGAGGTATTCTTGAGGCGGGTTTCCTGTTAAATGATGATAGATACTTAGCAGCTGTTAGGTTGGCTGCGGATCATATCCTTCTTGAAATTGATGAGGAAGGATATCTAGGAGGTTGCTTAAATAAGAATTGGCAAAGTTCTGTTAAGTGGTGCTGTTTAACTGGTAATGCGCAACTTGCAATCATTCTTTTGAAATTATTCCGACATACTAATCAAAATGAATATTTAACGAAAGCAAGAACGCTAATAACATTTTTAAAAACAACGCAAAATTGCACTGCTTCAGACCATGCCTTAAGAGGCGGAATTAAAGGGTCATATCCGTTTAATGGTGTTTATGGTCGATTTCAAATTCTAAATTGGGCCACAAAATTTTTTATTGATGCCATGTTATTGGAAGAGCAGATTAATGATACTCAGGGGCCTGCTGTTGGAACCTGTGAGTGATTTTCTTATTTTTCTTTCTGGAGAGCATGTTTGATAATCCCGTAGAAAGTAGCCGGATAGCTAATAACAGGATTTTTATGAAATTACTTGGAACAGTCATACTCTGTGTTCTCATTTTCTTTTGTTACTCTGATGTTCTGGAGTGGATGTATTACAGGTATATGAGTCCCGACTCATATTATTCCCATGGTTTTCTTATTCCGTTTGTCTCATTGTTTTTGATTTGGCAAGACAGGGACCGTCTTCAGGAGGTGGAGAACAACCATTCCCAGCTGGGGCTTATTATAGTTTGTTTAAGCTTGTTATTGCATGTTGCTGGGACGGTTATCTATATCTATTCCGTATCAGGTTTCTCTCTCTTTTTTCTGATTATTGGCCTGACTCTTTTTCTGTTTGGATCTCAAATCACCAGGATCATAGCTTTTCCTTTAATGTTCCTTGTTTTTATGTTTCCGGTTCCCATGGCGTTTATTTCAATTATTTCGTTTCCTTTAAAAATGATCGCTGCCAAAAGTGGGGTTTACTTAGTAAGTCTGCTTGGTATTCCTATTTTGCGGGAGGGATTCAATATTTCAATCCCAGATGGCAGTCTGATTGTTGGTAATCCCTGCAGCGGTTTGCGTTCCTTGATATCTTTTCTGGCGCTCGGGGCAGTCTATGCATATTTAACATCCTTACCTCTTGTGAGAAAATGGATTTTATTCATTATCTCAGTACCCATTGCTTTGCTGGTTAATATAGTCAGAGTTTCCATCTTAATTCTTGTCTCACATTTCTGGGGATTAGCTGCCGCTGCTCCGGATACGATGATTCATACAGGCTCCGGCTTAGTTATCTTTATTATAGGTATCTTGTTTCTGTTCCTGAGCTCAAAGGTGCTGGAATGAAAATTTTAAAGGCCCGATATCTATTAGCAGTTTTGTTAATAGTCATTACTGCTATTGTTGTGCACCTGTTGCGATATGACAGTCAATACGATAATACTGCTGCGATTGAAGCGATACATAAAATACCGTTACGAATTGCATCCTGGATAGGACGCGATGTTCACCTTGATAAAAGAATATATGAAATTCTGGACACCAATGCCATAATCCATCGAACATATTTATCTGATAATGGAGATCAGGTTTTTCTTTCAATCGTACATTATGCAGACGCCAAGGTCGATTTCCACGGACCGGAAGGCTGTTTGGGCGGAAGCGGTATAGAAGCGGAAAAAAGGGTAGAAACAATCGTTATTTCCACTATGGCTGGTAAACAAGATATTGATATTGCAGAAATTATTACAGATGATAATGGGTCTAAGACTCTTGTTTATTATTTTTTTAAAGTTGGAGACTTTACCGGACAAAACTATATTCAAGTGCGGATGAATGTTGCGGTGAACAAGTTAACTAAAGGTGATAGCAGCTGTTCTTTAATCAGGATTTCGACGCCAATTAATTTTGAAAATTCAGTTGATGCACGGGCTACATTACTTAGTTTCCTTAGCGATCTTTTTCCTGCTATTGAGCAAATATTATAATCCCCAGGATTATATAACGGTTTCTATTGAGAAACTGTCTTCCCTGGCACTGTAACGAGTTATTTTTATGACGATAAAATTTATAATTACGATAGATACAGAAGAGGATCAATGGGATAATTATTCAACGGAATATTATTCTGTCGAAAATATTAACAGGCTTTTGTTTTTGCAGGAAATATTCGATAAGTATAATGCTGTCCCAACATATCTCATTAATTGGCCGGTAATTTCCGATCCGAAATCGTCACAAATCATTAAAAAACTCTGCAATGAACATAATTGTGAAATAGGAACCCATTGCCATCCCTGGAATACCCCGCCTTTTGGCGAAGAGATCAATGAAAAAAATACCATTATGTGTAATTTGCCTTATGAAGTTATTGAGCAAAAGATGGGCCGGTTGCATGAAGCCATTGTGAAGACTTTGAATGTTGAACCTCTTTGCTTTAGAGCAGGCCGTTGGGGGTTCGGCTCCAATGTAGCAAAATGCATACAGCAACTAGGCTATACAATTGATACATCCGTCACTCCTTTTGTTGATTGGTCGGTTAATAGTGGCCCGAATTTTAACGGTGCCTCCACATTTCCGTACCATTTCGAGGCCAGGGATATACTAAAGCAATGCTCTGATGGTCCTTTATTTGAGGTGCCTGCAAGTATCGGTTTTATTCAACGGAATTTTGAAATCAGTGATAGAATCAGGAAGATAATTTTATCAACAAGAATACGTAAATTGCGATTGTTAGGTATTCTTGATAAGTTGAAGCTGCTTAATCATCGGTGGTTGGCGCCTGAATTATCTTCAGCAGAAGACATGATTAAGCTTATCAATGTGCTTGTCCTGAAAGGTCATAGAGTATTAAATTTTACATTGCATTCAACGTCGCTTCTTCCGGGCAAGAGTCCATATATTAAGTCTGAAGAAGATTTTTATAATTTTATTAAAAAAATTGAGACTGTCCTTGCATACTGTAATCACAAAAACTTTGGGTTTGCTCCTCTTTCAAACATACAGCATTGAGGGTAAAATGATTACAGCTAATGTCTCGTCAAGGAATAAAATGTCGCGACACTATGCACAGAATGACAGGAAGCCTTGACAAACCCTAACTTTTTTAGAGGATTTAAATGGAAAAAATTAATCAGTCAGAACAGAACTCCTGGGAATATTTAAAAATTATCGGTGTGCCAGGCATTCCAGCTAGAACTTCTCCATTTGACCCGGGATATGACCCTGTGACCCTGGTAAGCCATCTTGAGCAAAGTTTCCATTTAATATCAACACTGAAAATTTCTATGGCCTGCTGGCAAATAGCCAATGAAAAGGCAACAAGACAGAAAAATGATGCGGCTCGTCGTTTCAACATACCCGTGTGCACCGGTGGTGGACCTTTTGAGATAGCTGCAGTATTTAATAAGCTTCCTGAATATCTTGACTTATGTGCCGATTTCAGGTTTACGAGAATTGAGGCGGGTGAAGGATTCACCGACACAAATCTTTCGCCGCGCACTATAGTACAAATGGTTGAGGAACGCGGTATGGAAGTACAATTTGAAGTAGGCAAGAAGCACGCAGGCATATTTACTTCTGATATGGTGGGGGAACTCATCGATCAGGGGAAAAAATGGCTTGATGCCGGAGCGGTACAGATTGTGATCGAGGCAAGGGAAAGTGCGCAAGACGTTGGCGTGTTTGGAGAAAAAGGTGAATTCAATCCTGATGCAGCTGACCGTTTTGCCGATGCTTTTGGCCTTGATATTGCCGTCTTCGAGGCGCCAACCAAGCCAAGTCAGTTCGCTTTATTAAATCATTTTGGTCCCGGAGTTCATCTCAGCAACGTCCGCATTGAGGAACTGCTAAGAGTCGAAATTTATCGGCGAGGTCTTCACTCCGATGCATTTCAATATGAAAATTTACGGCCCAAAGGCCAGTAAAATAGTAACCGTTCATCGGGGGCTACAGATTTACGGGAACCACCGTCCTGTAAGCGTTTACCAGTGCCCCAGATTCGTACAAGCCAGGCCGGTGAATCTATAGTTTGCCTATGTGAGCCGGCCTGATCGTGCGAAGATAGGGTGCTGGTGAACGCTTACGTAAAATAAAGAGAGTATTTCATGGATAACAGTGTAGTAATTGATTCCTTCCCTGAAAGTGCGCTTAACTACCGTGACAGTCATTCTATCGTAGTGATTGACGTAATTCGGGCAACTACAACGGCTACAACTGGAGTCAGCTTTGGAAGGCGCATATTCCCTGTAAAAACGACAGACGAAGCCTTTGTGTTGTCCGAAAGGCTGGAAGATCCCCTTTTATCTGGAGAGTTAGGCGGCAATATTCCCTATGGTTTCGATATGACCAATAGCCCGGTCCAAATTGCGGCATTATCAGCAATCCCTGCCGGAAGCTTTACGGATAAAAAACGTCCGATTATTCTCCTATCATCATCCGGCACCCAGTTGTTGCAGAATGCTGTGGGGAGTGAAGCTGTTTATTTAGCATGTTTCCGGAACATTTCAGCAGTGGCAAATCACCTTGCAGGCAGACATCAAAGGATAGCCGTTCTTGGTGCCGGAACGCGAGGGCAGTTTAGACGTGAAGATCAAATGGGCTGCGCCTGGGTTGCAGAAAAACTCGTAAATTTGGGCTATCAACCCGAGACCTCCCAAACCTCAGAAATTATCTCTCGCTGGACTGGTGCGGGTCCAGAAAAGGTTCGGGGTGGACGTAGCGAAGATTATCTGAGGCGATCCGGCCAAGTACATGATTTTGAATTCATCCTCTCCCATATTGATGACCTTGACGTTGTGCCAATATTGGTGAATGGGGAACTTGTCAGAGCCTCTTAGGCATTTTTTGACAGATATAGTTAGCCACTGAACGAAAAGTCCACTTATTGGTAGGTTGGGTTGAGCCCCCTCGGTTATGTTGGGTTTCGTGCCTCAACCCAACCTACGAAAATCAAATGTTTGCCAATACAAAAATTGAAAGGGCGTAACCCAATCCCGCCAATGGCGGGACGGCTGGGTTTTCGTTCAACCAATAGTTATGCTCTTGGGGAAAAACAGGAAAGCAATTTTTGAAAATTTCAGATACCAATACACCTGTACTTGTTGTTAATTGCAAAATAGGTGGCTTGGCAGTTATGCGGAGCCTGGGCAGCAAGAAAATCCCAATGTATGCTGTAGATGATGCGCCAAAGGACGCATCAATGCTGTCGAAATACTGTCGTAAGAAATTCATAAAGAAATATGATGAAAACAATCAGAAAGATTATCTCGACTATCTTCTCTGGATCGGTTCTCGAATCAACCGGCGAACAATATTAATACCGACCTCTGACGAGTTATCAGTCTTTGTTGCCGATCATGATGACCAATTGGCGCGCCATTTTAATTTCACCCATAATGACCCGGATCTAGTAAAAAAACTTATCAGCAAAAAAGGTATGTACCAACTTGCCCTGGAACATGACATCCCGACACCGACGACTCTTTTCCCCCGTGATTTTGATGAGGTCAAGGAGTTTGCCGAGCAGGTAACCTTTCCAGTCATGCTGAAAGGAATTTTGGGCAACCGCCTTCAGGAAAGAACCAATCAGAAAATGGTGATTGTCCGCTCGAAAGAAGAATTGTTTAAAAATTATAAATGGCTGGAAGATCCCGACTCACCAAATCTCATGATTCAGGAATATATCCCGGGAGGAGACGATCAAGTATACATTTTCAATGGTTATTTTAATGAACAATCGGAATGTCTTGCATCTTTCACCGGATTTAAAATCAGGCAATTCCCTATCCACACCGGCTGTGCATCCCTCGGCGAATGCAGCTGGATCGAAGAGGTGTCAAGCCAGACAAAAAATTTCATGAAAAAAATTGGCTATAAGGGGATTCTTGACATCGGCTACCGGCTTGACCCGCGTGACGGCCGCTATAAGGTCCTTGACGTCAATCCCAGGCTCGGCGGAGCTTTTCGTTTATTTGTTGCCGAAAATGATATGGATGTTGCGAGGACTTTATATCTCGACTTGACCGACCAGGAGATACCCCCCGTGATCCCTCGGGAAGGACGGCGATGGCTCATTGAAGACTTTGACATCATGTCAACATTTCATTATTTTCAGGAGGGAAGTCTCACTATTTGGCAATGGATGAGATCGTTTAAAGGAGTTGAAGAGGGGGCATGGTTCAATTGGAAAGATCCCGTTCCTTTTATTGTCATGCTGGGTGGCCTTTTGAAACGGTCTTGGCTCTATGGATTGAAGAGATTCGGCCTAAGGTAGCTAGTTCAGTGCCGGAGAAACGATTATGAATATAACTTTAATACAGCCTGTCACCGATGGTACGGATATTGAGCCTCCCAAAAGCCTGGCTTGCCTTGCCGCATATCTTGATCGTGCAGGTCATAATGTCAGATTGATTGATTTACAAATTGAAAGCATCCACGAAAATTGGGAATCGATTTTTTCTTCTGAGCCTATTGACTTAGTTGGCTTCACGGCAATGACACCTCAGATTAAAGGTGTTCACGAAATTGCCCAAAAGGTTAGAACGCTAAAACCGGACATTCCCATTATCATCGGTGGTGTTCATGCCTCTGTCTTACCTGAACAGACTCTTCAGGATTTCCCGGCATTTGATATATGTGTTATCGGTGAAGGAGAGCAGACTTTACTTGAGTTAGTATCCAGATACGAACGGAACGAACCTATGGCACATGATTCAGTTCTCGGGATTGCTTTCCACACTGACGAAAAAAATATTATAACACCACCTCGCCCCCGGCTGCGAGACCTGGACTCCTTACCCAACCATCATCAATATTACGATTTTGATTATTACCTGAATCATAATACCTTAGGGTTTGTTGACAAAAGTGCCTCTCTCATCATCTCTCGAGGCTGTCCTTACAACTGTCAGTTCTGTGCGACCAGAAACTTTTGGACGAACAGATATGTCTGTAAATCGGTTGATGGGGCTTTGGATGAAATTCGAAACGTTATGAGGCTGGGTGCAAAGGGCATTAAATTTCGCGATAGCACTTTTGTCATTAACAAAAAATGGGTCCGTGAATTCTGTGACAAGATTATAGCAGAGAAACTTAAATTTCCATGGTCTATGAATGCCCGCGTAGATTTAGTGGATTATGATCTCTTTAAACAGATGAAGGAAGCTGGCCTCGTTTCGGTTTTTTTGGGTGCTGAAAGCGGCAGTCAACGCATTTTGGATTTTTATGGTAAAGGCATAACCCCAAAACAAACGGAAGACGCCTTTGAAATATGCCGGAAATTAAAAATTCGCACCGGCGCTTACTGGATGTTGGGTGCGTTGCCTGAAACACGCGAAGATATGGAAGCTACCTATCAATTAGGAACAAAAATCAAGGCCGACCAAAATTTTGTTTTTATCTTTATGCCATTACCTGGCGCGGAATTGTATCAATATTACTTAGACCAAGGCTGTGAACTCGAATATGATAAAATCGGCTGGGACAAAGCAGTATTTTCCAGTGCGGCAGGTTTTAGTCGTGAAGAACTCGAAGCAATGAGGGACAAATGGTATGATGACTTTAATAAAAAACCTCATATTTTAATCCGCGGCATGAATCTTATCCTTTCAATTCGATCAAAAGAGGATTTTAAAGATCTCTGGGGAAAAATTGCAAGACGCCTTTCGATCCGGAGCTAATTAAACAATTGCGTCTCAGCAACCTCCGCTCTTCCTTCAAAAATCATCTTATTCCACGAAATACAAATGAAACGTTATACAAAAACATCTATCAAAAAGGTTCTGCTGATTTCCTATCACTTTCCACCAAGTACAACTGTCGGAGGATTAAGAATAGCCAAATTTGCAAAGAATCTTCCCCTATTTGGGTGGCATGTTACTGTCTTAACTATCAAAGATACCTATTTAAAAGAGAAAGATACTGAACGGCTTCAAGGACTCAACCATGTAAAGATTATCAGGACTGTTCTATTTCCTACCATTACCCAGCTCTATGTCCGATTTAAAAACAGCTGGTTCCCTAAAAAACCCCGTGGAAACATTTTTGAAAAGAATTTGGCGGAATCAGCTCCAATCTCTGATAAAAAACGTATTGAAGATGATGAACAACTTAGCCGGAAAATCAAGCGTTACATTGTTTCCTTGCTTTTAGCATTGCCAGACAGTGAGAGAAAGTGGCTTATCCCGGCAACTTTTCGTGCCGTGAGAGAAATAAAACGAGAGAAAATTAACTGCATTATAACAACGAGCCCACCGGTTTCCGTCAACCTTATCGGATTCATGGTGAAGATTATTACCGGCGTTAAATGGATCGCGGATTTTCGGGACCCCTGGTTAAGCGAAACTGGCAAAAGGCTGCATCCAACCTGTGCCTTGTCATTAAAAATAGAACACTATTTAGAAAAAAAAGTGCTGCAGAAAGCGGATTCTATTCTTACTACAACTGAAATGTTACGAGATAAGTATCGGGAGCAATACAACAGCCTGCCAAAAGACAAATTTATTACTGTTTACAATGGATTTGATGAAAATGCTTTTTTCGGCCTCTCAACTTTAGGGAAATATCATAAATTTACGTTGACTTATGCAGGAACGCTCTATTTAGGTAGAACTCCCGAGCCAATTTTTAAAGCCATCAATAAACTTATTAAACAAGACAAAATTTCTCCGGAAAAAATTTGTATTAAACTCATTGGAAATTGCGATCACATAGATGGATATCCCACATCAGAAATAATACATTCCTATGGATTAGACACTGTTGTTGAAGTATTAAAACCAGTACCGTATTCAAAGGTCTTAGAGCTTATCAGCAAAAGTCATATTGCCATGCTTTTTGCCCCTAACCAACCTATGCAAATACCGGCAAAATTATATGATTACATCGGAGCGGGGACGCCTGTACTTGCTTTAGCAGAATCCGGTGCCACAGCAAATTTAGTCAATTCAAAGAAGGTCGGCAAGGCATTTGACCCTGACGATGTGGAGAGTGTCGCCGACTTCATCTTTCGGTCAATCACTAATACCAACTCAGCCCTATGCAATAGTGATGACACAAGAACATCTTTTGAAATCAAATCAATCACCAAAAACTTAGATGACCATTTGAATACTATAGTGTTTCCCCATACATGAATTTACTGTTTCCGGTTTCATAACTCATTAGAAGTTAATTTAATCAGGCAAAAATATCCGTGACATCATTAATAAGAAAAACTAATCTTGACCTGAAATACTATAAATTTCAATATCGATTACTAAAACTTTTTACACACCTCTTCCCTGCCAACAAGAAAGTATATGTGGCAAACCGTGTAACACAATATAAAGAAATGTGGAAAAAGGCAGCATCGCAGCTTGCTGCCCAGTTATACGAAATTTCAGAAGATTTTTGGGAAATCCGTTATGAGGGAAGGCGGACATGGATCAACAACTATAAAGTTCAACTTGATGACCCTGTCATCTTGAGTTTAGCCGGTGATAAAGCAGTATGCTATGCGTTGATGCAGCAACATGGAATCAAAGTTAATGACCATTGTGTTTTCTGCCTCAACTCT
Organism: Desulfobacteraceae bacterium; assembly: GCA_014237465.1. GTDB lineage: Bacteria > Desulfobacterota > Desulfobacteria > Desulfobacterales > Desulfosalsimonadaceae > SURF-3. The sequence goes on from JABZFM010000005.1 coordinate 227,316, forward strand.
ATACCGCGAGCCGAAGGGTTTATTAATGAACATGATGGCCTGTTTGTTATTAAGCCTGCAGTGGACACTTCGGCCGGCTTAGGGGTTACCACCCATATAAAGACCTCCAGAGAGGGTCGTAAGGCAGCTGTCCTCGCTTCTATTTACGGTAATAAAATTATTATTGAACGATTTATTCCAGGCGAGTTGTACAGACTTCTTTTCCTCAACGGAAAGATGATCCATGCCACACGCCGCAGGGGAATATGGCTGGAAAGTGACGGCAGGCGGACAGTTATACAGCTTTTTCAAAATGAAATTCAAAAAAATACCAGGTTGAAATATATTGCCAGCGCAGATAAATTACGCACTAATCAGGATGCCATTTATACCTTGAAAGCGCAAGGTCTCACTTGCGACTCAATTACGGAGACAGGCAGAAAAGTATTAGTACTTGGTAATCCTGATGGTAAAGGCAACCTCTCTGAAGAGGTCCCAAATTACTCAGAAAATGTCACTCAACTTATATGCCCGGATATCAGAAAAGCTGCTGGAAAAGCTGCCGGAGTTATTAACTCACAATTCGCAGGAATCGATCTGATCACAATTGACCCAACCGTCCCTCTGCAGGAAAGCCGAGGCAGCATTATTGAAATTAATACAACTCCAGGGTTGCACCACCACAGCAACCTTATTAATGATGACGAAGAAAACCACCCTGCTGTTAAGGTGCTCCGCCATTTATTACAGATAACCCATTAAAAATTCGAAGGAAATATTTTTTGAGTAATGTAGAATTGCAACAGTGAAAGGAACAGGAACAAAAACATCTTAGATGGGTATTCCCACTCAGTCAATATGAATGTAATTTCCGTTCAATCAAGGGGGGGGGACGACGATGTTACGTTATCTTGTAACACTTATAAAAAAGAGTTCCTGGATCTCGCATCAGTTGCGAAAAGATGCATACTTACATTTTCGCTATATAATCACGCTGTGTTTAGCTAAGAGAGAGAATGACACATTTACCGGTTTTCTGCGACTGCCCACACAATTTGAAGCTCTGACAGAACAATGCCTCAAATACTTTGCCGCGAAAAGAGGTATCCATAAATTGAAAATTTGTGTTGCGGGATGTTCTAACGGCGCTGAGGCTTATACCATCTCTTCGGTCCTCCAAAACAGACATCCTGATCTCGATTTTGGAATAAGAGCTTTTGATATTAATCCAGAAATGATTAAGCAAGCCAGAACTGCAAGTTACCAAAAGGATGAAGTTTTAAACAACAAAATAATAACTGATGATTTTCTTCAAGCCACATTTGACATCAAGGATAATGCTTACAAAATAAAAAAGAAAATATCTGAACGGGTCTTTTTTATGGAAGGGAACATTCTTGATTCGAACTTTATCAAGGCTGAAAGAGGCTTCGACATAGTATTCGCGCAAAATTTTCTTTTACACCTGAAACGTAAAAATATGGTGAAGGCTTTCAAAAATATTGCCGTCTTGCTAAAAAATAAAGCCGTCTTGTTTATCGATGGTATGGACCTCGATTTACGGGAGAAACTAACCCGTGAAAAGGGGTATACGCCATTAAACTATAAAATAGAAAAAATTCATAATGAGGCTCGAAGAGCAAGAGCTATCGGCTGGCCATACAACTATTGGGGCCTTGAACCATTTACTTCGAATCGGAAAAAGTGGCAAAGAAGATATGCCACAATATTCCTCAAGCAACAGCATTAATTTTGCCCGGCTGTTCAATATCTGGATGAGCACTTTGAATGACCTGAAACAAATCATTAAAAAAGTTAGTTGCGCAACTTTACCGCTGCCATGTAGAAAGAAACTGGTAGTCTGGCTGAACCGCCAGCAATGGATTAACAGAAACAGGCGCAACTGGTGGAGCACGGAAATTTTAAAGGATTTCGCGGAAATTGATATTAATGAGTATCACAGGTTTTTGTGGGCAAATCATCTTGCTTATGCAGAAACTTACGAACCTGTGACCAGGTTTGGCGCTGACAACATAAAAGAATCGCGAAAAATATTTTTCATGGACTTGCTGAAAGTGATAAGGCAACACGAAATTGCCCCTTCTTCTCAGGTTCGATCCATCTTTGAAGTCGGCTGTTCCCTGGGCTATCAGTTGCGATATATGGAAACAGACTTGTTTCCTGGAGCCGAGGTCCTAATTGGAAATGACATTGATAAATATGCTATTGAAGCCGGGTCAGAATATTTGCGAAATCACAACTCTAAGGTCCAATTATTTCGATTTGATATGGAAGACCTTGATGAGCGATTGAAGGGCCGCTTCTTCGACATTATTATTTCCACCGGAGTTCTTATGTACCTTCAGGAAAATATCGCCACCAAGGTGGTGCAGGCAATGATGAATCACACCAAAGGCATTATGGCTATTGCAGGACTTGCTCACTCTGAAAAGGACAACTCTCTGTTGGAACAATCTGTTCCTCGGGAAAGAGATGGCTCTTTTATCCACAATATCGACAAGATGGTTGAAAATGCCGGAGGCAACATAATAAGTCGGCGATGGGAAGGCGATACAGATATTGATGGTAATACAATCTATTTTCTTTTCGCCACTCCACAATCAACTGCGATAACAGCACAATAAAAACACGCAGGCAACTACTTCAAGAAATTTGGTAAAAAAAATGAATATATTTGACTTTCCCACAGAAATTCCAGACTCATTTTCAAACAAGATGGATATACACCCTGTCCATTTTGCAATAACAAAAAAACTTCTCGAAAGATTTAGTGAAATAACAGGAGACAAGAGCCTGCTGCATGTAAGTGAAGATTTTGCCAGACGGTCAATATACCGCCAGCAAGTAGCTCACGGCATGTTACCCGTGGCCTTTATCAGCCTTCTTGACATATTCCATCTCAAGGGGTATGCATGCATAGTACATCAACTAAAATGTCAATTTGTTGAACCGGTATTCATTGGGGATGAATTGACTCTTCATGGTAGGCTTGCTGAAACTGATGAGGAGACAAATCTTATCCGGGTTGCGTTTACAGTGACGAAAAGGATGAGTGGGATAGAAGCTGTAAACGGTTCCATTCAGGTATGCTTTGCACACCAGTCTCCCGGATTCATATTTCCTGAATCAGTAGATGACAGGGATGGTCTCTCCTGCAAGGGGGTCGGCTCTCCCAAAGTGATGGAGTTACTGCTTGAAGATATAATCGTTGATGATACTGATGGTTTTCCTTTTGATTTTTCCAGGCAGACACTAATTGATTTTCAGAAAATAACAGCCAAAGGAGTGCTCACCGAAGATCAACACAAGACAGAAGTGGCAGAACATACTTTTTATTTACCTGACCTCTTTGCAATCATGCTTTTTTCCACATCGGTCGGCGTCTGCATACCGGGGAAATATGCCACTTTTCTTGCATTTGAAGCAAATGTCCACCGACACCTGACTATTGACACACCCTACTTTCTCCATGGCAAAATATCACACATTTCCAAGGCAACCCGGATTATTAAAAAAAATATCACTATCACAGATAAGGACAGCTTACAGGAAAGGCCCTTAGTTACAGGGAATGTCCATATTCTGGTTAATGAACCACCTGTTACTATGCCAAAAATCAATGAGTTAAGAAAAACGTCCCTCGATTATGGACTAAATGGCAAAGTAGCGCTCATTACAGGTGCCAGTGGCGGGATTGGTGAAACGATTGCCAAATTTCTCTCATTATATGGCGTAAAAGCAGTAGTGAACTTTTTCCGGGGCAAAAATGACGCACTGAGGGTGGTTGAAGAAATAAATTCTGAAAATGGCCAGGCAATCGCTGTTCAGGCCGACGTCACAAGCAGTGGTCAGGTCACTGAAATGGTTAATGAGGTTGTTGCTCAATTTGGTGCAATTGATATTCTTGTTAACAATGCCGTGGGCGATTTCAAACCTATTCCGTTTTCCCGTCTGATCTGGGAAGATATTCAAAAGGATATTGATATTGTTGTCAAAGGCGCATTTAACTGTTGCAAGGAGGTTTTGCCGCATATGCTTAAAAAAGGTCGTGGTAAAATAATCAATATCGGCACAGTTGCTACCAATGCGCCCCCTGCCAATCAGGTCAAGTATGTTATTTCCAAAAGTGGACTAGTTGGACTAACCAGAAGCTTATCTGTTGAATTTGCGGCAAAAAATATTCAGGTCAATATGGTTGTGCCCAGTTTTGTTGAAACCGATTTGGTTTCCCACATTCCGGGAGTATATCGGGAAAAAATTGCAAAAGATACCCCCATGGGTCGCAACGCCTCACCAGCAGATGTTGCCCAGGCTGTACTCTTCCTTGCATCATCCTACTCTTCATTTACTACTGGCCAGAAGATACTGGTAACTGGAGGCGGAACCCCTTATACTTAAGCCGGAACCATAAAGACAAGCTCTTTTTCTCCTCTGCAATTTTTCAAACAATGGAGTTTATACAAAAGGAGGTTGCAATATTATGTTGAAGAAAAAAATATCACAGGTCATTTCTGCTAAAACCAAGCTGAAAATTAAATCCCAAATCAAAAAAATAAAAACAGGCGTGGCGTCATCCTTACTGAGCTATGATGGCGCAATGCTTGTTAACTCATTAAAAAAAATAGGGATACGAGAGAATGACACTGTTTTGGTCCATGCTAATTTTAAACCCGACAGTGGCTTTCAGGGGGATCCGAGTGATGCCGTCAACGTCTTGAAGAGTTTCCTGGGAAACAAAGGCAACTTGCTTATGGTTTCCATTCCATTTCGAGGCGCAGGATTTGACTACTTGAAAAAGAACAAGCCGTTTCGCCTGAAAAAAACCATGTCCATGATGGGTCTGATAACAGAAATGTTTCGAAGAAGTGAAGGCGTAAAAAGGAGTTTACACCCTACCCACCCCGTCCTGGTCTATGGGAAAGACAGCAGCATGTTGACCGCAGACCACGAGAAATGCATATATCCCTGTGGAGCGGGGTCTCCATTCGATAAGTTCAGGCAGCTTAAGGGTAAGATTCTGTTCTATGATGTGAGCTGTCAGGCAATAACTTTTTTTCACTATGTTGAAGATCTTATCAAAGATAAAATCCCGGTCCCGGTATACGGTGAAGAACTTTTCAATGTAAAATGCATAGATGAGAATGACCATGAGATAGAAGTTACAACGTATACTTTCAATAAGGACTTGATTAGAAATTCCAGCAAATTGGAAGAAGAAATGGAGAGCCGTGGCTTGATCAAACGGGGGCGGGTCGGCAATTCTGACCTTATCCTGCTTAAAGCAGAGGATGTGGTTACCTGCATGACCGAGATGGTTGAGAGAGGCAACTATCCTTACAAACTCTAACCTGATATTCCACACTGGTAAAGTTACAGCACAACGTGCAACTAACTTTCACAGGCTACATTGATACTCCGGCAAATGCGTAGAAAATCAAAACTATCGATAATATCAAGTTGGGATCTGCTTGGGGTCAGCATTGAAAATTTGGGGATTACATGCGTTTTCTATATTACATTAGTGAGAAATATTCATGGATTTTAAAACACGCATTGAAGAATTTATTATTGAAGAACTCTGTCCCGCCATTGGGATTGAGCTCGACCACATTGACGAAGAGGAATCCCTCATCGATGCAGGAATAATGAACTCACTCGAGATACTACAATTGCTATCATTTATTGATGAAGAGTTGGAAATTGATATTTCCGGAGAAGAAATAAAGCTGGAAAATTTTAAGAACCTGAAAACCATCTGCAACTATGTTGAATCTTTAGCGAATGGCTAATAATAAGGGATGGGTATGGAATCAAAGGTAACTGATTTTTTTGCTACAATTTTACAACTTTCCCCGGAGGATATTACTGACGATACAACTCCGGATGATATTGCCCAGTGGGACTCATTCAAACACATGATGCTGATATCTTCATTTGAAGAGGAATTTGATATCTCTATCGAGCCGGAGGAAATCGTTGATATGTATAACAGTTTTGCTGTCTTCAAGGCGGCCATAATAACTAAGCTTGGGGAACGACCAGCATTTGGAGGATTGCATGGCAAGATCAACATTTAACAGAGTGGCAATAAAAGGCATTGCGGGTGCTGTTCCGCAAGACAAGGTGAACAATCTTAATGATCATACCTTTTGTACTGAAGATGAACGTAAAAATATCATCGCCCTGACCGGGGTGCATGAGTACCGGATAGCGCCGGCCGATCTTTGTGCTTCTGACCTGTGCGCGGCAGCTGCAACAAACTTAATGGAAGGTCTTAAGGTTGATACCGGAAGTATTGATGCGGTTATTTTTGTAAGCATGACTCCTGATTTTATGATTCCTTCAACAGCCTGCGTGTTGCAGGATAGGCTTGGATGCACTGTTTCAACCATAGCCTACGATATCAATATGGGCTGTTCCGCCTATGTGGTCGGGCTTTACAATGCCTGTGCCTTGCTTCAGGGAGGAAATTTGCAACGGGTTCTACTTCTGACCGGAGACACTCAAACTAAACTTTGTCACAGGGAAGATAAGAATGTTGTTTTCTTACTCGCTGATGGCGGTGCTGCCACCCTGCTTGAAAAAACGGATTCGGATACAGACAGAATCACAATAGAGTTGGAAACTGATGGCTCAGGCTATGACAAACTGTTCGTTCCAGCCGGTGGATTCCGGACCCCCTCAACCGCGTCAACCAGAGAGGTAAAAAAACAGCCGGACGGTGGATTCCGCTCCGAAGAACACATCTATATGGACGGCATGGAGATCTTCAAATTTTCATCCAGTGATGTGGTAAAAAGCACTAAATCCTTCATGGAGCACAACCATTTCTCATCAGAAGATTTCGATTATTTTATCATGCATCAGGCCAATAAATTCATGACCGACAAAATTGCCAGAAAATTAAAGTTCCCCAAGGAAAAAGTTCCTTATAGTCTGCAGGTATACGGCAACACCGGTTCTGCCTCGATTCCCCTGACCATCGCTCATAATTACAGGGAAATGATTCCGGAAGGCCGGCATCGCTACCTGCTTTCAGGATTTGGTATCGGTTTGTCTTGGGGAACTGTTGATGTTGTACTGAATAATATTTTCTGCCCATCGGTTATCGAATGTTAGATCCCCTTACCCTGTTAGCTACGGAGCCGCTATGAATAAGCAAAGTTGCTTTGAAAGAAATCCGAAAAAGACAATATCCTTTGTGTTGATCTTCATATTTATATTTATTTTTATAGCAATTGAGAGCTATTTAAGAATAACAAAAGAAGATAGTTCAGAAGTAACAACTACAATCAAGTACGATAGTATTGACGGATTTTATAAATATAAAAAAAATGATCAATTCAGTATAGAAAACGAAAAAGGAGATTTAATACAAATACATACAAACAAGTATGGATTTAGAAATGATAATAAAATTTATGGAGAGGATAGAGAGAAAGTTATTGTCTTGGGGGACTCTTTTATAGCTAACTTAAATACATCTTTTGAAAGAAGCTTAACTGAATTATTAAATCAAAAAACAGACAAGTATGCCTTTATAAATGCAGGAGTTGGCGCCTATTCAAATTTTAACATGCTGCAAGCCTTAAAGTATCTTCTCAATGAGGGAATAATTCCTCAAAAAGTTTTATGTTTTATTTATTTGGGTAACGATTTAAGGGATAATTACATAGTATTTGATAAAATTAATAATTATAAACAATTTTCTAATGTCAATAAAATAAATGAACAAAATACAGTATTGCAAGAAAATTTTATTCAAAAAATAAAGAAGGTGGGAAAAAAGTCTGAATTGATTACTTTGATATATTCTTCATATAATAAAATTGGTTTAAAACCTGATAAATACACTTCCTATTTCTACGGGGAGGCCGAATTGTATAAAATAAATCCAAATGAAGAATTTTATTCAAGAGCACTGGAATCAACACAATTAATTATTAAATTATTTAAGGACATTGCTCAACAGTATCGTTTCGACTTGTATTTTGTTTTAATACCATCTAAAGCACAAGTTTATAATGAATTTAAATTTATAAGCAAATATAATGAAACAGAAAATGCGGATGAATACTTGTTAAACATTATACGTGAAGGTTATAATTTTAATGGAATAAATGCATCTTTTTCAGAAATAATAGCGAAATATAATTTGGAAAGCATAGATCTTACAAATTCATTTAAAAAAGAAATAAGCAATGGAAATAAGTTGTTTTACCTTATTGATCTGCATTGGAATAACAAAGGGCAAGAAATAACTTCAGATATTATATACAATCAGCTTATCTCCAAATGGTGATATTACTGGTTCACTTGTCTGACAATCACATGCCTATCAGCAAATGCCAACACGGCAATAAAAGAAAAAATGAGATATAATATCTTGTCTCAGGAAATTGATTAAAATTCAAACCTTCTGGACCCTGCTATGAAAAGTAAAAAAATGACTATTGATCAGGCAAAGGATACCGGCCTTGCAGTTATACTTATTCTACTGTTGTTCGTATACTTGGGAGGATGCAATTATTTGGTCTTGCCGGCAATTATTGTTCTGGTACTAACCATGACCTGGCCTGCCATCTTTAAACCCCTTGCCAGGTTCTGGTTCGGTTTGTCTCATTTGCTTGGCAGCATTATTTCAAAAATTCTGCTGTCAATTATTTTCTATATTGTGGTCACTCCAATAGGTCTTTTACGCAGGGTGAGTGGCGCCGATTCAATGCGAATTAGCAAGTGGAAACAAAATAGCAAATCTGTCTTCATTGAGCGTAACCATACGTACTCAACAACCGACCTGGAAAAACCATATTAATTATATTTGAACAAGAGGTAATTCATGGATTTTATAAAGGATCTCTGGGGGTTCATGAAGGAACGTAAGAAATTCTGGCTTTTGCCGTCAATTCTAATCTTACTTCTCTTTGGCGCTCTGATAATCTTGACGAGCGGGTCCGCAATTGCACCCTTTATTTACACGCTTTTTTAGCAAGAAAAATTAAGGCTCAAGAGTTTATTCTGAGTTGAACATAACTATTCTTGTTTATATAACTATTATGGACGCCATATGAATTCATCAGTTCTCGGTATATCAGCTTTTTATCATGACAGTGCCGCTGCTCTTTTAATTGATGGAGAGATCGTTGCTGCTGCCCATGCCGAACGATTTACTCGCATCAAGCATGATGCATCTTTCCCGGCCCTGGCTGTGCAATACGTTCTTGCCGAAGCCGGGATCAAGGTCTCTGATCTTAGTGCAATTGCCTTTTATGATAAGCCGTATCTCAAGTTTGAACGTCTTCTTGAAACTTATCATGCCTTTGCCCCAAAAGGACTGCGTAGCTTTTTGTCAGCCATGCCGGTGTGGATAAAAGAAAAACTTTTCATGCGCAGAATGCTCTGGGAGGAGTTAGAAAAAATTGAAGGAGAACCACTACGCCAAAAGCCTGAATTATTTTTCCCAGAGCATCATCTTTCCCATGCGGCAAGCTGTTTTTATCCGTCCCCTTTTGATGATGCGGCGATTTTGACCATTGACGGGGTTGGAGAATGGGCGACAACAACTATAGGACACGGCAAAGGGAATGCGATCACTATATTTCAGGAATTGCCCTTCCCACATTCAATTGGTTTACTCTATTCCGCTTTTACCTATTACTGCGGCTTTAGGGTAAATAGCGGAGAATACAAGCTGATGGGCCTTGCCCCCTACGGTATTATTCAAGGGGAGCATGTTAAACGATATAAAGATCTGATTTTACGCGAACTGGTTGATATACGTGAAGATGGTTCCATACTGTTGAATATGAAGTTTTTTGACTATGCAACCGGATTGCGGATGTGTAATGATCGAAAATGGCAAGAACTATTCGGCTTGCCCAAAAGGGAGTCGGAAAGTGAATTTACTCAACCTTATATGGATATGGCCCTGGCTATTCAGCAGATAACTGAGGACGTTGTTTTGCGGCTGGCAAAGACAGCGAGGAAACTTACCAACAGTCGGAATATAGTGCTGGCCGGCGGGGTAGCCTTAAACTGTGTTGCAAACGGTAAACTGTTGCGAACCGGCATCTATGATGATCTCTGGATTCAGCCGGCTGCCGGTGATGCGGGTGGTGCCTTAGGAGCAGCCTATGCAGTCCATTATATAGGCAAAAACAAGGAAAGGAGAAAGCCTCAGGAGCGCCAGGATGCCATGCAGGGCTCATATCTTGGCCCTGAATTCAGTGAAACGGATATCAAGCGGTTAGTAAGAAAATATGAAGCAGAAAATAATTATTTTAATGACTTTTCAATTCTTTGTACAGAAGTTGCAAAGTTGCTGGATCAGGGCAAGATTGTTGGCTGGTTCCAGGGCCGAATGGAGTGGGGGCCGCGTGCCCTGGGTAACCGTAGCATTCTCGGAGATTCGCGAAATCCTGAAATGCAGAAGAAGCTCAATTTGAAGATCAAATACAGGGAGGGATTTCGCCCGTTTGCTCCTTCTGTGCTGGAAGAAGATTTGGAAAAGTATTTTGATCTGTCCCATTTCACTCCATATATGCAGCTTGTGGCGCCTGTTCAGGGGGGGATTTGCAACCTGTTACCTAATGATTATGACAGTCAAGGAATGTATGAACGCCTCTATCATAATCGTTCCACGATCCCCGCAGTAACCCATGTGGATTTTTCCGCGAGGATACAGTCAGTGAGCAGAAAAACTAATGAGCGCTATTGGTCATTGATTAATGCTTTCAAAGATCTTACCGGCTGCAGTGTGATTGTAAATACAAGTTTCAATGTTCGTGGAGAACCAATTGTCTGCACGCCGGAAGATGCCTACAGGTGCTTTATGAGAACTGAAATGGATTATCTGGTACTGGGAAATTATTTTTTTGATAAAAAGACCCAGCACACTTTACCTGATGATACTGACTGGAAAAAAGAGTTTGAACTGGACTGACAACAATGTTTCTTAAATAATCAATTTTCAGGAGTACATGATGCAAGACGCTGTCTTTCTTTTTCCCGGTCAAGGCTCGCAATACACTGGAATGGGAAAGGAATTTTATGACAACTTCTCAATAGTCAGAGATCTTTTTGTCGAAGGCTCTGAAGCAACAGGGATGGACTTGAAGCATCTATGTTTTGAGGGACCCGATGAGATTCTCATGCAAACCGAAAATGTGCAACCGGCAATTACCCTGATCAATGTTGCCACATTCCACGTTTTGAAAGAAAATGGGATAATTCCGGCTGCAACGGCCGGGCACAGCCTTGGAGAATATACAAGCCTTTATGCTGCCGGGGTTATCAAATTTCCTGACCTGATGAAACTTGTTCAGGCGCGGGGTCTTTTTATGAAAGAGGCTGCCGCAGAGAATACGGGAGGTATGGTCATGCCCTTGGGAATGAGCGTTGAAGCCATTGAAAAGATATGCATGGACCTGCCGGAGGGCTACCATCTTGAAATCGCCAATATCAATTCCCCAAAACAGGTTATTGTCAGCGGAACGAAAGAAGCTCTCGAAAAGTTCTCCGCCTTGGCCAAAAAGGCTGGAACTAAGTTAATTGTCCCTTTAAAGGTGAGCGGCCCATGGCACAGCAGGCTCATGACGTCTGCAAAGGAAAAACTCGAAACAAAAATTGCGGAGACTACATTTACAACTCCGAAAATCCCCTTTATTGCTAATGCCACTGGAGATTATGTCAGCGACGAGGAACAGATCAAAAAAAATCTCATAGTTCAGTTGTCCAATACCGTTCAGTGGAACCAATCAATGGGGAAATTCATTCAAGGCGGCTACAGCCTCTTCATTGAGGCCGGGCCCAAGATGGTACTGAAAGCCCTTATGCGCGAGATCAATAAAGACGTTGCCGTATATAATGTCGACAATATGAAAACATTGACAATCCTTCCCTCATCTGAGGAAAGCACTTCATGATATTATCGCACGAACTCCTTTCATATACTTTTCAATTCATTTTCCACGAGAGCCACCCATGAATTCTATCCAGCAAATAAAAGACAAGATTAAGTCCTTCAGTTTTAACGACTTCCTCCGCTATCAAAAAGACATTGAGAAGATTACAAAATCACTGGACCTTAAGCCGCTCAAGGTCGCGGTTCTGAGAAGCTATACTGTTGAAGCGATCGAACCTGTCTTGAGAACACGTCTTTTACTGGAAGGCTTTCAACCGGATCTTTTCTTTGGTGATTATAACCAGTATGTGCAGGAAATACTTGACACATCCAGTGCTCTTTATAAGTTTCAGCCGGATGTCATCCTTCTTATGATCAGGGTTGAAGAAGTATTGCCGGACTTTACGGAAAATTTTGCAGATAAGGAGGGCAAGGAATGGGACAACGTTATTACAGAGAAGGTCAACCAGTTTGACTCAATGGCCGGGGTGCTTGAGAAAAATCTTTCCTGTCAGGTGCTCATCCAAAATCTTATTACACCACGATCTTTATATTGGGGCATCTATGACATCCATACCCGCTATGGTCAAACCTTTTTGATCCAGAAGTTCAACAGGGAACTGTCCCGGTGTTTAGAGGCAAGAAAGACCTCTTTTTTCTGGGATTTTGCCTCCTTTGTAAAAAATTACGGCTACAACAATCTATATGATCAGAAGATGTGGTATGTGTCACGAAATCCATACTCCCAATCCTCCTACCCTGTTATGATGGATGATATGATGGAATATCTTCTGAGTGTCCTGGGCGGGATGAAGAAATGTATTGTACTGGACCTTGACAATACCCTGTGGGGCGGAATTGCCGGAGAAGATGGCTTTGACGGGATTAAACTGGGTCATGAATACCCGGGAAGCTGTTATATGGACTTCCAGAAGGGCCTGCTGCGGCTTTATAATCGTGGCATCATTCTGGCCATTAACAGTAAAAACAATGAAGAGGATGCCCTCGAAATAATTGACAACCATCCGTACATGGCATTACGGAGAAAACATTTTGCAGCCATGAGGATTAACTGGCAGGACAAGGTGAGCAACCTCAGGTCCCTTGCCCGGGATCTGAATATCGGTACGGATAGTATGATTTTCATTGATGACAATCCTGTTGAATGCGAATTGTTACAGCAATTTGTCCCGGAATGTGAGGTAATCTGTCTTCCGGTAAAAAAACCGTACCTGATCCCGGATGTTCTTAAAAAACTCCCAGGTGTTGAGAATATCAAATTAACGACTGAGGATCGGAAAAAAGGGAGCATGTACCGCTCTCAAATTGCCAGGAAAGAGAGTGAATCCGGCTTTGTTAATCTCGATGATTTCCTGAAAAGTCTGGAAATGAAAGTGACCATCGAACCGGCCACCAGTTTTTCTGTACCGAGAATCGCCCAACTCACCCAGAAAACCAATCAGATGAACCTCACAACAAAACGTTATACTGAGGCCAACATCCAGTCATTCATGAAGTCCCCGGACTCCCATGTTTTTTCAGTAGCAGCCAAAGACCGTTTCGGTGATCACGGAATTATCGGTGTGTTTATCCTCAAACTTCAAGATGGGGAATGCCTCATTGACACGTTTCTTCTGAGTTGCAGGGTTATCAGCCGCGACATAGAAAACACAATGATTGCCTTTATTTTCGATTTCGCAAAAAAACAAGGTGGCCAATCAATTATTGGAGAATATATTCCCACTGCAAAAAATCAGCCCGCTGCAGACATGTACGATAAGTTTCAATTCAAGAGAATCAGCAATACGTTATTCCAGGCTGATCTTGACCAACAGACATTTGAATACCCATCCTATATTAAAATGAACACTCCAGGTTCAGTAACAAAATCAGAAGGCGTTTCTAAAACTCTATGAATCAGTCCATATTACAGGGTAACCAGAAAAAAATATTGCTCATATCGTATCATTTTCCTCCCAGCACTGCCATCGGCGGGATGCGTATTGCCAGCTTTGCAAAATATTTACCTGCTGAAGGGTGGGATCCATATGTATTGACCTTAAAAGATCGCTACCTTGAAGAAAAAGACATCAATCGTCTTGATTCATTAGACGGAGTACCGATCTTTAAAGCAGGAAAACTGGTTACTATTCGGGACACCTACCTTAAAATAAAATTGCTTTTAAATCGATGGAGGGGCAGTAACAAAAATGTTGGAGAGACGGCTGTAGAGAAAAAAAGTAAAAAAGTAAAAATTAAGCATTTCATTTCGTCACTTGCGATTTTACCCGATGACGTGCGTAATTGGATAATTCCTGCAACTTTTAAAGCACTTCGTATTCTTAGCCGCGAGAAAATTGACACCATCTTAACTTCCTGCCCCCCCTATTCCGTTCATCTGGTTGGTTTGCTTGTGGCAATAATGAGGCCAAAGGTAAAATGGATTGCGGATTTTCGTGACCCCTGGATGGTCCCGATTGAAAAGAATTTTTCCATCACAACGTCTTTTTCTAACTCTATCGATTACCGACTGGAAAGATACGTGATTCAGCGAGCAGACCTTGTCCTCACAACCACAAAGATCCTGGCTGAAACATTCATTGATTTTTATACCCAATGCCAGGCCAGTAAATTTAAACTAATCCCAAATGGTTTTGATGGTAAAATTGTTTCTTCCACAGATAAACAATATTACGACAGTTTTACAATAAGTTATACTGGGGTTCTTTACTTCGGCCGCACCCCGGAGCCTGTATTCCAGGCTGTCGCCTCACTTATAAAAAAAAATAAAATTGCTGAAACAAAAATTTGTATAAAACTGGTGGGCCATTGCAGAAATGTTGAGGGTATTCCAACTTTTGAAATTATAAAAAAATATGGGCTTGAATCAGTTGTGGAGGTCATTGATCCTGTCCCGCATGCAGAGGCTCAGAAAATAATTATGCAAAGTCATGTTGCTTTACTGTTGGCGCCGGATCAACCATATCAGATTCCAGCGAAGACTTATGAATATATGGGGCTGGGAACGCCGATTCTTGCCATAACCGGCGAGGGCGCGACAGCAGACCTCATCCACTCTGTAAGCACAGGAAAAGCAGTTCATCCTGAAAATGTTGAAGCGATAGAGGAGTATATTCTTGAAATGATAAAACACAAAGATTCACCTGAAAGGCATGCTCATAGTTTCTGTAAACAGTACACAAGAAAAAGCTCCGCTCAAAAATTAGCACAATATATTAATAGGTTGTAGGGTTTTAAGACATTACAATAACGGGCAGTGCGGCACCATTCATACTTCCGGCGACCCAATATTGATAATCCTGTAAAAAATCATTTGGTATAAAACTATGACACGCCAGAAAAGCCTGAAGAAGAAAGTAATAACAAGTTTTTACTGGCTGACAGGTGTGACCTGGCTGGGACAGATTTTTTCCTGGGCATTAACGCTGATTGTCATTCGCCTCTTAACACCTGATGATTATGGTCTTTTTGCCATGGCAACAGTTTTGACCGGTTTTTTGACTATTTTAAGTGAACTTGGATTAGGCGCTGCAATTATACAAAAAAATGAAATTGCTGAAGATGAATTGCGAAAAATATTTGGCTGTGTGATTGTGCTGGATTTTTTTCTTTGTGGGGCTGTCTGGGGTACTGCTCCACTTGTGGCTAATTTTTTTGCAGAGCCGAGGGTAATCCCTGTTATGAGATTGCTATGTTTCAACTTTATACTCATATCATTTTATTTGCTTCCCCAATCTCTTCTTCAGCGAGATCTTAACTATAAAAGAATTTCAGTTATTGATCTAATAGCCACTGTTTGCTCAAGTGCTGTTACACTATTATTGGCTTGGAAAAATTATGGTGCGTTTGCACTTGTCTGGGGGATAGTTTGCATACATTTGGTAAAAGCTGTTATTTATAATTTCGATAAAAGCCTTCGGTATTGCCCTGCTTTTTCCTTACGTGGGATACGTTCTATGCTGCGTTTCGGGGGCTACATCAGCTTTTCAAGGGTGATCTGGTATTTTTATTCGCAGGCGGATGTGGTAATTGTCGGGCGTGTTTTTGGTAAGGGACAGCTGGGTGTTTATTCAATAGCGCTTCAATTGGTCTCGATTCCGCTGACCAAAATAGGCAGCATTGCCCATCAGATCGGCCTGCCAGCCTTTTCACAAATCCAGGATAATCTTTCTGCTGTACAAAAGAATTTTTTAAAAATTGTCAAAGTGTCGAGTTTGCTTTCGTTCCCATTATACCTGGGTGCCGCTTCTGTTGTAGATGTTGTATTGCCGGCATTGCTGGGTGATAAATGGATCGAATCAATCGTGTTTATCCAGATTTTATGTCTTGTCATGCCGTTGCGTTTTATCAGTACATTTTTTACCCCTGTAGTCAGTGCTGTTGGGCGCCCGGATATACATGCAGGAAATATGATTATTGCGATTATCATCATGCCAGTGGCTTTTTTAGTCGGAAGCAGGTGGGGGCCATTGGGATTGTGTTTGGCCTGGATAGTGGCCTTCCCAATATTCTTTTTGATAAGTGCTGGACGAGTACTTAAGGTATTGCAATTGCCTTTGAGAGTTTTTTTGAAAGAATTTTATCTCCCTGCCGGTGCCAGTGTCGGCATGGCTATTTCAATATTTTGGATGAAAAATACTGGGATAATGGAGTTGCCGCCATTACTGTCAATAATAATTTTGTGCTGCTCAGGCGTAGCTGTATATTCAACCGCTGTATTGGCAATTGATCGTGAAGTCGTTTCCGAAATGAAATTATTGTTTTCTGCGAAATGACATGGTTGGGAGACTGTTTTGGCATTTAATATCTTTATACTATTAATTTTTGTGCAGTTCGGGCGTCCGCAGGAATTTTTTCCATTCCTTAACCCATTAAGGTTAGCCATGCTGTTTACACTTGTAGCACTGTTTTTAACAATTGTTAACAAAGAACACTTTTCACTAACAGAAGCTGTCAAAATTAAAGAAAGCAAACTCTATCTTTTTTTCTTTTTAATTATGATGTTGGGGGTACCTTTTGCGTATCACCGTAGGAATGCATTTGATTTTGTGCTTCTAAAGTATATTGCCAATTTTATATTTTTCTTCTTACTCGTTGTTAATGTACAGTCAATCGACAGATTAAAAAAAGTATTGTTTGCTGTCTGTGTAGCGGTTCTTTTCCTGGCAAGTATGAGTTTAATGCATGGGGATTTTCGTTATGGACGATTTTATCCAGGTACTATGTATGACCCGAATGATCTTGCGTATTTTCTTGTCTCATTCTTGCCAATATTTTTTGTCCTCATGCGAAAATCTGAGCCCATAATGAATAAAATTATATCAATATCAGGGATTTTGTTGTCTTTGGTGGCCATTTTACTAACCGGCTCAAGGGGGGGCTTGCTAGGCCTTGGGGTTGTTCTTTTTTTTATTCTGTTTTCTAAAATTGTTATCAAAAGAAAAAGTGTCAAAATATTTTTATGCCTTGTCGCAGGTTTTACAATCTCCATGCATGCTGATAAAATTGATATGGAAAGATTACAATCTATTTTTGATTTATCCTCTGATTATAATCTGACCAGTGACACCGGTAGATTGGGAATCTGGAAACGCGGATTGAGTTTAGCAATGTCTAACCCGATGACAGGCGTAGGGGTTGTTTGCTTTGGCAAAGCCATCGGTGAACAGAGGTCCGGCGAAGGTGAAATCCCAAGATGGCAGTCCGCCCACAGTTCTTATGTGCAGGTTCTCGCAGAGACAGGTTTTATAGGATTTTGGATATTTGCATCATTGATGGTTGCCTGTTTGCAGAATTTTTACGTCCTCTCGAAGCGCAGAGAAAATGAAAAACTGGTGACTGGTTATGCGAATATTCCAGGAATTTTCATGATCGGCTTATGTGGAACCATGGTGTGTGGCTTTTTTCTTACCCAAGGCTACTCTTTGATATTTACTTTTTATTTTGCAATATCTGCTGCATTGCGGAATTTGTTTGTGCAGGGTGGACTGAACGGGGTATGAGTTCCACATCTCTACATTTATAACCAAGGGAATATGGAAATTATGATTGTCGGAGATTGTATTGTATTAAATATTTCTGCTTGAATATTTTTTGTTTCCTCCATTCCTCATCCTAAATTACGAGGAACCTGTTAAGGCTACTTGGAGCAAAAATTGGCAGCAATGTAAGAATTGAAAATGTTGACTTTACCCAGATTCAATGTCTGCTAAATCATCTTCAGTGTGGAGACAATGTATTTCTATGATCAAATGTAATTATTGATCTTTCTGAAAAAATTGTAATAGGAAAGGATTCCCTTATTAGTCCAGGATGCAGCCTGATAACCCACCAGAATCCAAGTGATTTTTTTGATAGTCCACTTTGTAAAATATATCCAAAGAAGTATGAAACGATTTATATTAATGAAAATGTTTGGGTAAGTCGTGATTCTACAATATTACCCGACGCTTCAATAGGATAATATTTTTCTGTTATTGGAGCAAAATCCTTGGTGAAGGGAACAATACCAGATAGTATTTTGGCATGTGGTAGTCCTGTCCAAGTAAAGAAAATTTTGTCTGAAACTTGAGAAAATCTCTTGGGCATGGAGAGCTTTGCACAACTTATTATAAAACCACTATTCCACTTTTTTTAGTTTCATTCAAATTTGTATAAAATTCTACGAATAAAATCAATAAAAGTACTTTAATTACAGTCATTGCAATATAATGACATCTATTTGATTATAACTCAACTTTCTGAGTTGCGAGTTAAGATTTAAGTTTCTGATATTAAATCTGATTTATTATCAGAAAGACCAAAAAATATGATCGCGGCACCCATTACGGCATCCATCATTAACGAGCACCAGTCGGTCCGATACGCTTTTAACATTGAGCATTGTTGCCATGGCCAGTTGCAGTATTCTTTTTAAGGCATCAAGAAACTGGATATTTTCCATTTCTTCGTTACAAAACCGAAACAGATCGCCAAAGGATCTCTGGTCAACCTGTTGTCGTTGGAACCAGGACAGGATATTGTATCGGGCAACCACCATTGATGTATGGCCAATCAAGCCATCAAAATCTCTAAGCTGGATTTCTTTTACCAGCTTCAGGTGCTGCTTGCACATTTTGAAAAAAACCTCGATATCCCAGCGCTTGCTGTACAATCGAATGATCTCTGGTTCGGCAAGGGCGGTATCAGTTGATAACAATGCAAGCCAGCCACGCTTTTTGTCGCTGGGAACAAAAATAATTCGAGCCGATTTTCCATTGGAGAGTTTGACGATAACGCTTGCTTTTATTTTGGCACGGCCACGGTTTTTCTTGAGCTTGCTGTAAAGATCACTCAGCCGGAGCTTCCTGCCTTTGTATTCATAGAGCCACTTAGGATGATCTTTGAGCATACAGATGATGTGAATATGCTGCCGAAGCTTTGCAATGACGGATGGTGCTGAAAACCAGCTGTCCATTAAAAGGTATTTAGCTCTGACACCCATACCAAGGGCTCTTTTGACCATTGGTTCCATAAGCTCGGTAGATTTGGTCATGGCTTCTTTGCGGCGTTGGTATCCGCATGTTCTTTTATCAAGGCGTTTGGTTATTTCAGTGAAACGGTTGCTTTTTTTGGCTGAAGATAAAAGCGCAAAATCAAGGCCGAGAAAACTGTTGCCGTCAGACCATCCAAGCGTCAACATTCTGAAGCCTTTAATGTATGTATTGGTATTGTGGTCAAAGACGCGGGAAAGAAGTTCCACTTTTTTTGACCGGCTTCTGTCATAGGGGGAATCATCAAAAATCAGCACTTCTTCAGATGAATCGTCTAAAAGATTCCGGATCATAATGTAGATTTTATTGCTCAACATAAGGGGTAAATCGTCGCCAATTATATTTTGGTGAATTTAAAAAATTATAAACAGCATCTTTGCCGATACGGATATTCTTGTTTTTTACAATACCCTGGAAAAAGTTTTTCCCGGTAAAGGCCAGGTTAAAGATAATGGTAAATACTGGTCAATACTAATAATTATATCAATATGTTATAATTAAAATTTGTCAGATAATCATCCCCGAAAGTTGAGTTTATAATATAAAAATTTATTCTGATAAAAACTCAAAAAAAACACCTGCCAATTGGCGAAAGGAGTTGAAATGCAGAGATGTAGTAAATGTGTCACTCCGACTAGTTATCCCAAAACACATTTAAATCATGAAGGAATTTGCAATTATTGTTTAGATTACGAAAATATTTATTCAAATTGGGAAAACTCGAAAAAAGATAATATAGAAAAATTCATTCACCTAATAAACTGGGCTAAAAAAAGAAGTAAAACTTATGATGCATTAGTTCCTTTAAGTGGCGGAAAAGATAGCATATATGTCTTATATTTAGCGAGAAAAAAGTATAATCTTAAAGTATTATGCTATAATTTTGATAACGGTTTTCAATCTGATATTGCAAGAGAAAATATTAAGTCGGCTGTGGATTCAACAGGGGCTGATTTAATAGTTGTTAAGCCGGATGAAAAATTATTAATGCAATTATATAAACATTTTCTCAAACATGTAGGAATGTTCTGTCCTGTTTGTATGCGGGGGATCTATTATGGACAATTTTCTATAGCAAAACAACACAAAATACCATTGGTTTTAAAGGGGACTTCTATGCGAACTGAGGAAAACCTCGTTCCCGAAATATTCCAAGATGGAAGTTTGTCATTTTTTAAAAATGTTTTAAAAAAATTTCCTTTTACAAGTGACATCCGACCGTTCCTGATAGATAGAGACCTAAAAGCCAAAATATTCCGAGCTATTTATTTGCTATCTAAGGGGAAATATATTTTCGGATCTATTGATATTCAAGTTCCGGAATATTTTGATTGGATTTATGAAGACATCTATAAAATAATTTCTAATGAGATGGGTTGGAAAGCATTGCCTGATAGAGACGAACATGTGGATTGTCTTGCTGATCCAACAGTCCATTATTTGAGAGCAATTAGGTGTAAAGCCTTAACACCAAACACATTGCGATATAGCGCCGAAATTAGATCATGCCAGATGGATCGACAAAAAGCTATAAACCTCATAGAAGAAGAAAAACAAGCTGGTATTAAAACAAAATATATTGATTATTTTATAGACAAGCTATGTATTTCAAGACAAGATTTAATGTCCTATATGTCAAATAATTTAAGACATATGAAATTTCAGAGAGACGGTCTTATTATGAGTGGTTTTAATATGATCAGAAAGCTCATATAGCTTACGATGGTGTGCTGTTTGTTATAGCAGTTCTTAATAGTGCTTTATAAAATAAAGCATCACCTGATGTAATTTGTCGTCTATAAATAGAAGCTATCTCAAAAAAATTGACACAAGGTGTTGAATATGCAATATAATGAGATGGAACTTACAAACGCCCAATGGGTCCGGATAGAGTCGTTAGTTACTTCCCCAACACCCAATAAAAATGGTCGCGGCCGTCCAACTCGTCATCCTCGAGAGGTGCTCAATGGCATCTGTGGATATTGCGCACCGGAGCGCCCTGGAAGGACATGCCACAACGGTATCCGCCTTACCAGATTACCATAGGCGATTCCAGCAATGGGTCCGGCAAGGCGTTTTCAAACGCATAGTCTATAAGCTGGCCGAAGACCTTTATAAACGCACGGTATTGACATCCGCGAAGCATTTATCGACGGAACCTTCGCACCGGCAGAAAAGGGGGCCTGCTGTAGGCAAGACAAAGCGCGGCAAAGGCACCAAGATATGGCAATTGCAGACGCTTCTGGTCTTCCTGTCGCTGCTCACGTGGAAAGTGCTTCGCCCACGAAGTAAAACTGGTTGAAGCCACCATTGAAAGCAGCTTTGTTGTTCATGTTCCCTAGCGGCTGATTGGCGACAAGACTTACGATAGCGATGGCCTTGAAGCATCTCAAAGAGAGCCGAAGCATTGAGATGATCGCGCCTCATACAGGGAACCGTAAAAAATCTCGAACTCAAGACGGCCGCAAACTCAGGCGTTATAAACGCCGTTGGAAAGTTGAACGTCTATATGCTTGGTTACAGAATTTCAGACGAATAGTGGTCGGTACGAGAATATCATGCCGAAAATTTTCTCGATATGGTCCAACTTGGATGCGCTATCATCCTTTTAGGTTATTTTTGAAATGGGTTGCAATAATAAGGATGGTGATTATGAAAAAAATCAATTTATTATACCTAAAAAAAATATTCCTTACATTAAAGGAATTTAGAAAAACTGCGTATCATCATTATGGAGATAATATCAGCAGTATACCGAAGTTTATTTATTATTCTTTTTTTAATATTAATACTTTTGTTGTTGTTGGCATGGACTTAAACAAGGAGTTGCCTAATTATCCACTGGATCCAGAATTTAGAGTAATTAAACCCACGATAGAAGAGTTAAATAAATTACGAGATGGAAAAAATCTTCCAAGAGAATTCTATTATGATCAGATCCATGGCGTGAAAACATGTTATATTGCGATGGCTGGAGATGAGATTGCTTATATTCACTGGATATATTTGAAGGGGGATTATAACAGATTTCTAAAATTGAAGAGTGATGTCGCTGAGCTAAACTACAATACTACTCTGCCAAAGTTCAGAGGAAAGCGCTTACAAACAAAGATGCTTTGCTATATTTTAGAAGACCTGAAGAAAAATAGATTTAGAATGGCAATAGGAGTTGTCCATTCCAATAACCCCCCCGCACTTAAAGGTGCATTTCGGGCAGGATTTGAAGAGAAAAGAAAGATAAAGACATATGGCCCATTTAACAAAAAATATTCAATCTAAAATGATTAATGTTGCTTTTATATTAACACCTATTGATTTTGGTGGGGCAGAGCGCGTAAGCTTAAATTTATTGAAGGCTTATGATAGAGAAAAATATAATATCGTCCCTGTGTTATTGATACGCCCCTGGGAAGAGAAGACTTTCTTTGCAAGAGAAGTCGAAAAGCTAAGTATTGAATATTTATCTATCCCAGTCGCGATTAGACCTCTGGAAGATGGGAAAGATTACTTTAGGATACTTAACTGCTATCGTATTTTATTTTCGATTCTACGAAAGGAAACATTTAGCATTATTCATACTAATGGATATTTTGCTGATATTATAGGGATACCCCTGGCAAAATTCTTTAGGATTCCCCATATGTCCACCTGTCATGGGTATATAGATAATGATATCAATTTGAAATTATATAATATCATAGATATTTTTTTATTGAAGTATAGCAATCAAATAATTTCAGTTGCTGATAACATTAAAAACAAACTGATTAAAAGAGGTATCAGCGAAAATAAAATTTCAACAATTACAAATGCAGTATTATTACCAACTCTTACTAGCAAAGAAATCTCGAAAAAACGGATTTTGATTAGAAGAGAGTTAAATATAAAAAATGATGAAACTCTCATTGGGTATGTTGGGAGATTAAGTAAAGAAAAAGGATTGAAATATCTCCTAACTGCAGGGAAAGAATTGTTAGACGCAGGATTACCTGTTAAAATAATATTAATCGGAGATGGTCCTCTCCGTGAGGATCTTAAGGCCTTAATGGATAATCTTGGTCTGCAAAACTATGTTATTATTACAGGGTTTAAAGAAGATGTAACAGCGATGCTTCCTGCTTTAGATATGTTCATATTACCATCATTAACAGAAGGTACACCAATGGCTCTATTGGAAGCAATGTCGTATGGCATACCCGTGGTAGCAACTTTGGTTGGAGGTATTCCAAAAGTCATAAATAATAGAAAGAATGGCTTACTTGTTTCTCCATCGAATTCATCGGAAATAGTCAATGCGGTTATGGAACTAATAAATGATAAAAACTTATGGGAAAAAATATCGCAAGGTTCTAAAAATTCTATACAAGAACGATTTGATTTGAAGAAATGGGTAAGAAAGATAGAAACATTCTATTTAGATTTAGCTGAAAAAAAAAAATACAGGTGTTACCATGATACTATTAAAGACTGGATTGGTAATTTTTGGAATCTACTTATCATTATACGTTATTTATAATGCCGTATTAATGATTGTTAACATTGTTTTGAAAGACAATGATAATTTGCAATACGACAATAAAGTTAAATTTTTAATTGTTATTCCGGCGCATAATGAAGAACTTTTTATTCAAAGAATTTTAAAAAGTATTGTCGAACAGAACTATCCTGTCGAATTGTTCAATATTATAGTTGTTGCCGATAACTGTACTGATAATACAGCTACGATTGCCAGTGGTGAAAACATAGAAGTCTTGATAAGGAAGAATACCAAAGATTATGGTAAAGGTCATGCAATTAAGTACGCACTGGATAATTCTGATAACTATGACTACGATGCTTTGTTTATAATTGATGCTGACAGTGTAATTAATAAAAATGGACTGGCTTCATTGAATAGACAAATCCTCAATGGCAAGAGAATCATACAGTGTAATAATGCTGTAGCCAATCCGGGTGATAGCTGGTTTACACAACTGATGAATGTAGCTCGGACAATTGGAAATGAAATTCAGGAACCTGCAAAAGAGAAGTTAGGTCTTTCCTCCCATCTGATGGGTAATGGAATGTGTTTTAAACGTGAAATTATTGAAAAATACGGTTGGAGCGCATTTTCTGTTGGCGAAGATTGGGAATACTATGCAATTGTTATTAATGAAGGTGAAAGAATTGCTTTTGCCCAGGATGTCCGAGTCTTTCATCAAGAATCGACTTCATTAAAACAGGCGACACCACAGCGTATGCGCTGGTCAAGTGGTCGATTTGCCGTCTTGAAACAATATGGCCTTGGTCTTTTTTGGAGAGGTTTAATTGAGAGAAATTTATTGAAATTAGATGCCTCTCTCCCACTTATTTTTCCGAATCCATCATTGGCAATGGAATTTACGGTGTTAGGACTCATTCCCTCACTTTTCTTTTTCGTCACTGATGGAGATGTCTTTTGGGTTGTTTTGTTCGCTATCCTCGCAATATTTCAGATGCTGCTTTTTATGTCGGGTGTTTTTTATACAAGAAACAAATTGAGAAGTTTCTTGTCAATCTTCATTGCTCCACTCTTCTTAGTATGGAAAATGATTATTGATATTTTGTCTATAGTTGGCGTTGGAAGAAAAAAATGGGTAAGGACTAACCGACACTTATAATGAGTACTTGTTGATCAAAAAATTGCAGCCGGATAAATATAATGCAGAAAGTTAATGTGTTATTTGTAATAATCCAAATGGCGCTTGGAGGTTCTGAGCAGTTAATTCTTAATATTATAAGAAATCTTGACCGCAACCGTTTCTCCCCATCTGTCGCATGGTTTTTTGGCGATACAATATTAGAGGAATTTGCCGATCTGAACATACCGTTATTTCATGTGCCAAAGACTAAAAGCTTTGATTTTAATACCATGCAGCACCTTGCAGCAATCTTGACTGAGAATGATGTTCACGTTGTCAACGCCCATCATTTCATGTCGATGGTTTATTTATTCTATGGGAGTAAAGTCAAAAAACAAGCCAAGCTCATCTATACCGAACATTCTGAATGGGAGGTGGAGGCAATACCCAAGAAGTGGCAATTACTGGGTGCAGGTCTATTAAGATGTGTGGACAAAACTGTGGGTGTTAGTCCTGCCATTTCAGATTGTCTGCAGAAAAAATTTTTTATTCCACTATCAAAGGTTGAAACCATAAATAATGGTGTAGATCTAAATCTTTTTTCAAACACACAAAAAAATTTAGTTATCAAAAAAGAACTTAAAATTGGTTCTATAGATAAAGTTATTGGGACTGTTGCAAATTTAAAAAAGGTAAAAAATCATCGGTTTCTCCTGAATGCCTTTAAAAAGCTTGCAGAAGAATTTGACAAGGTCAAGTTAATTCTTGTCGGTCAAGGCTTTAAAGATGATCCCGAAAACACAGAAGAGGAAATAAAGGATTTTATTGAGACCAATGGACTCAATAACAAAGTCCTTATATTAGGTTATCGAAGTGACATCTCACAGTTATTGTCCGTGATGGATATTTTTTGTCTGACTTCTAAGATGGAAGGGTTGCCAATCAGTCTTATAGAGGCAATGGCTTCAGGCTTGCCGGTTGTGGGCAGTGATGCCCCTGGTATTAAAGACGTGATTGAACACGGGGTCAACGGGTTTCTTATTCCTCAAGATGACACAGCAGCTTTAAAAAATGCGTTACTTAACTTGGTAAGAAATGATTCACTACGTGTGAGGATGGGGAACCACTCAAAGTTAATGGCCAACTTATATTCTATGGAATCTTGTATAAAAAATTACGAAAATTTATTTTCAAAACTTTGCGCCTTGTAATTGCTAAATTACGATACTGTAATCTCTCCGGGGCAAGCCGTTAGATAAAACTTTGCAATCGAAGTGAGTCCTTTGAAAACAGGTCGAATTTCCGATTTTGTGATTTTTTCAAAAAAGAAAAGCTACAATTTTATTAAACTGTCTACAAAATATCACAAAAACTGTCTACAAAATATTACAACACATCCAAAAGGAGCCCTGAAATAATCCCCTCTATGCTTATTTTGAAGTGAATCACCCGGAATTACAACCTCGGGCGCACTCACCATCTTATATGTTAGCAAAGCCCATGATTTTTAAACCTCTATTGATTTTATTCGTAGAGTTTTATTCAAATTTGAGTGCAACTTAAAAAAGTGGAATAGTGGTTTTATAATGAGTTACGCAAAGGTATCACTTTGTAACTATGCGCTACTATAAAGGTTTTTCTCTCTGCGTGGAATAACATTCGGTCAGGCACCGAATTTAATAAATTCAATAATTTAATTAACAAGAATAACATGCAAAGTAAAAAATCAAAAAAAATAAAAATTTTTTTCAGTTCAGTATTATGTCTTTTATTATTTGGGGCTTCGGCAACTTTTTTATGCGATATAGACACATTGGTAAAAATAAAATATTTTCTTTTTACTGATAAGACTTCAAGCAAATTGCTCTTTACTGCTCCTCTCAATATTTTAATTGATAATGGTTTTAAAAAAGATTCACCACAGTCTATTGAGCACTGGAAATCTGTGATTACCAATAATATTAACTACCTGCAAAAATTAGAGCAAAAGATAACAGGGACAATTTCAACAGTAAATAAGGCAAAGTTAATAGCATTGTCATTTTCGAAAGGTGGTGGCGGAGGGTGCCTTGATGATATTGATTTAATCAGCAAGATGAAAAGAATAAACAAAAACAAGGGTCATGGTTGTTGCTCCGATCATGCTGAGGTATTTGTTGCATTATGCTCTATTCATGGTATCGTTTCACGAGAAGTGCATAACAATCATCATGCTTTTAATGAATTTTTTATGCCTGAAAATAATAAATGGTTATGGATAGATCCATTATTTACCATCATGGCTCAAAATGATATGGACGAATATTTATCTCTTTTTGAAATCAGGGACTTATTGTTTAATGATTTAAAAGTAAATTATGTTTTTTTTGGCAATGAGTCCCATGAGTTTTATAACCACTCAGCATCTCAACATGAATATTTTGATGAAAAAAATGATTTTTCCGACATAATGATTACATGGGGGAATAATGTATTTGCTGAGAATGAATTTAATAGCCACTTGAATTTGTTGCCAAAGTCGGCCAAGCAGTTCATTGGGTTGATGATTGGTAAAACCCCTTCGTATAAAGTGTATGTCGATAAATTCTCATCCCAGAAATGATCCTTAGAAACGTGACAGCTCATTTGGCACTGACATTGCATAAATATTTAGATGAACTTGGTAAGATTACTTTAGAAATTTTTCTTTTATGGAGGAATGTTATGAAACGTTTTTATTTGGCTATATTATTTCTTGGTTGTTTTTCTGTGGTGGCTCCAAATTCTGTTTGTAGAGCTGGTGTTGATCTCCCGTGGTCAACTACTTATGACTGTCCCGACTGGTTAGCGTATTCTGATCCTCTTAATTGCGATGGCTTATCAAAAGCAGGTGGTCAGACGCAATGCGGGCATTATGAAGAGATTATAGTTGAGGCCAACAATCCGTTAGGTTCGGGAAAGGGACAGCGGCATTATGTTGGGGATGACGTCAACCAAAACTCTGGTGGAATTATGATAGACTTCAATAGTTTACAGTCTGAATTATGGGTCAGGTTTTATATAAGATATGAAGCAGGTTTTGCATGGAGTCCTTATCTAATGTATGACAAACTCATATATCTATGGCTAGGAGATGGCTCCGACATTCACGCCGCATGTATTCCCTCATGGTATAACAACGATAACTTCAATCTCGCCGCTCAGGCTATTAACGGCGGCGTAAATTATTATAGCGAAGGCACAGGATGGACAAACACTATGGGGGGGGCTACTAGTGACGGTAAGTGGCATTGTATCGAAGTTCATATGAAAATGGATACTAATGGTACCGATGGAGTAGGGGAAGCCTGGATTGACAATGTAAAAATCCTTGATAGACATGACCTTGATTGGGATGGCCCGACACACACTGGTTTTAGAAATTGTCTTATCGGCTCTAACCAAAGATTCCCATCAAATGGTCGTTGTATGGCTGTAGACTATGATGATGTATCGATAAGTAATACTGGTCGAATTGGTCCAATAGGTGGTGGTGGACCTGGACCAGACACAATTTCACCCTCAGTTTCCATTGTATCTCCAACTTCAGGTCAAACAGTTTCAGGTAATGTGTCCATTTCAGCTAGTGCTTCTGATAACGTAGGAGTTGCTGGTGTTCAATTCAAAATCGATGGAACCAATATCGGCTCAGAAGACACAACGTCACCATACTCATATTCTTTAGATACTACTACTTATTCTGATGGTTCTCACACTTTAACAGCCACAGCCAGAGACGCTGCTGGGAATCAGGCAACATCAAGTCAGGTGAGTATTTCTATCAACAATGGCGGAGACGGCGGAGGTGTAACACTTTTTGACGAGTCTTTTGAAGATGCGAATTTTACTTCACGAGGATGGTATGATAACACAAATCTACAATTATCTACCACAGAGCATATTCCCGGAAGTACAAGTTCTGTTGAGTTTCATTTTCTCCAGGGAGCGACAACACCTACTTCCGGTACCGCAAGCAGAAAAATATTTTCTGACACGGATGAGGTGTATGTCAGTTATTATGTTAAATACAGTGCAAACTGGGAAGGATCAAATAAATCCTATCACCCTCATGAATTTCTTATTTTGACAAATAAAAATGGTATTTGGGACGGCCCGGCATACACACACTTAACTGTTTATGTTGAACAAAACGAGGGAATACCTCTTCTCGGCATACAAGATGGACAAAATATCGACGAGACACAGGTTGGAATTGATTTGGCCAATATAACTGAAAATAGGGCTGTTGCAGGATGTAATGGTGATAGTGATGGCTATGGTGATGGCACTTGTTATCCATCAGGGTCTGTTCATTGGAATGGGAAATTATGGCGTGCAGGGAGCGTATATTTTCAGGATACTCCAGGTGCATATTATAAAAATGATTGGCACCACGTCGAAGCTTATTTTAAGCTCAACAGTATTTCTGGAGGAAAAGCTATTGCAGATGGACAATTGAAATATTGGTTTGATGGCAACATCATTATTAATCATAATGATGTTGTCCTGAGGACAGGACAGCATCCAGATATGAAATTCAATCAATTTTTAATTGCTCCGTGGATTGGCGATGGCTCACCTGTTGACCAGACAATGTGGATTGACGAATTAACTGTTGCTACCGGAAGATCTGTTGATATACTAACTCCGCCAAGTGGCTTACAGATAACTCCTCAATAATCTTTAAATGTTAATAATTGTTCATGGGATTCATTTTTAGGGTGATACTCATAGCTTCAAACACTCCCATCAGCCGTTATGGTTGATGGGAGTATCTTTATTCTTTATGAGGGACACTAAAATGGACGGTTCATTATCTGAAAGACAGAAGAAAGAAGAGGCTTACCATGATAATATTTATAAAAATGGTGCTGAATTTGAAGTTACTCGAATTGGGGGTGGTGAGTACTATGATTACTTTTGGAAGGCTGTAGGTGACGTTGATGGTAAAAATATTCTTGATTTCGGATGCGGTAATGGCTGGGTTAGTATCAAATATGCTAAGAATGGTGCTCATGTCTGGGGATTTGATATCTCT
This sequence comes from Desulfobacteraceae bacterium, assembly GCA_014237465.1. GTDB lineage: Bacteria > Desulfobacterota > Desulfobacteria > Desulfobacterales > Desulfosalsimonadaceae > SURF-3. The sequence continues at coordinate 257,427 of JABZFM010000005.1, forward strand.
GGCGAACTTATTGAAAAGGCCAAGAAGTGGATCATGAAGGAAGGGTTAAGTGAGAGTATTACGTTGGAAAAGATGGCTGCGGAAAATCTCGCCTATGAGGATAATTTTTTCGATCTTATTGTTGGCAGTGCAATCCTTCATCACACTGAACTTGATATAACGTTAAAAAATATTGACAGGGTCTTAAAGCCCGATGGAAAGGCAATTTTTATTGAGCCTATGAATCAGAACATTTTTCTCCAGCTCTGGAGGAAGATGACTCCTAATCGGAGAAGTCCCACCGAAAGAGCTCTGACAAAATCTGATTTACTGTTGATTGAGCATGTTTTCCCGCGAGCCAGTTTTACTTTCTTTGGTTTTTTATCAATTTTCACAGCAGGCCTTCTTGTTTTTTCCCCTCAAAGTAGAATTGTCGCTACGGTCAATAACTGGCTGGATGAAATAGACCGCCACATATTCCAGTTCCTGCCATTCTTAGGGAGATTTGGAGCTGTCATTGTGTTAGAATTGAAAAAAGGATGAAAAACTTTATTCTTTATACGATTATTCTTTCACGGCCGAGCTGGTTATCGATTTATGTCGGGATACTAATAACCCCGTTAATAATTTCCCCTGCAGTATCAGGTGTTGCGGAAGCTCACTGCCAAAGAATTTATTATGGCTAATACACTGCAATTGTCAACACATGATAAGGTGTTTTTAAAAAATTTACGAGCAATTGCTATCTTTCTAGTTGTTTTTGGTCATGTAGGAGGGTTCTGGTTTGCCCCACCATATGGTAGCTTCCTTTTAACAATAGTTCCTGTATTTTTTTTCATTTCTGGTGCAGTTTCCTTTTTTAGTTACAATCGAAGTAGTACGATTTCTAAGTATATAGCAAAAAGATTAATCGGTTTGCTAATACCCTATTATTTCGCCTGCATATTAGTATTAATATTTTTCTATATTGAAAGGTTAGCGTTGCCAACAGATGCTTCCAGCATAATTAAGTGGGTTACAGTAACACCTACAGCCGAAAAAATGCCTTTTCTTTTCTCGCAAGTATGGTTTTTACGCGTGCTGATAATGGTAACTATAATTTCCCCAATATTCTTTACGATTCATAAAGGTAATAATAAAAACATTCCCAAAGTTTTGTTAGTTATTTCGGCATTATCTGCCATTCAACATTTTACTAATATCGGAAGAGCCTTGAATATTATAGATGGTCGGTTTTATTTGTTTATGGTCGACAGTGTATTCTTTGTTTTTGGATTTTATTACTACACTAATAAGAGCTTGATCACGAACAAATTATTGATTATTAATTTATCCATATTGATATTGAGTTGTATCGTTTTTGTTAAAGTATTTCGTGTTCAAGCATCTTTATCTTTTCATGAATATTATCCTGACCTCTATTATGTCCTTGGGGCATTTGCTTCAATATGCATATTCCTTTTAGGAAAAAATGTTATTTTGGCATGCCAGAAACTGTCATTCTTGAGAAGAATTTTCGACTTTCTACATCTACATACTTTCTCTATTTTCTTATTGCATGGTTTAGGGATATATTTAGTTGATAAATTTTTTAGATGTATTTTACCAGCTCAACATAATATTTTATATGGTTTAATTATGTTATTTCTTACTATGTTGATCACATGCCTTATTTCAATACCGTTCACAAAATTGACATTAAAATGTCAAAGCTTCTTATTCCAATTAATTAAAATTTGAATGAAAGTAAGAAGCCGATATTTTTGTTTGGTAATCGTTAGTCTGATAATCATCTCTGCTTTCACAATCAAACCAGATCCAGTTGAACTTCTGGAGAACAGTCCTCTCGATAGTGTAATTCACCCATATTTAGAAGAAAAATTAAGACTCCCTCCTCCCCCCTCCCTCCAGAGCCAGTTCCCGAAAAAGCGACAAATAATTTACGTAATGGGCGGTGACGAAAAAAGCCTCCAGGCAAGGTTTAAGAAAGCCTCTCTGTTATTTCACGCGGGAATAGGGGAACAAATTTGGGTTTACATACAACCTGGCATAACCGCATTTAATCAAACCCTTGGTCGGAATTTTACGAATGAGGAATGGGCACGGAGACAACTTGCGCTGCTCAATATAGCAGAAAAAGATATCGATTTTATTGATTTTGAAGAAGGATTCTGGGGAACACTCAGTGAAAGTCGAAAAGTACTTGAACAAGCCGGACAACAGGGATACGCCCATATACATGTTGTTACCTCCACCTATCACACAAGACGCGTATGGCTCACCTTTTCCTGTTTTTCAGAAAAAAATAATATTTCCTTCACTGTTTATGCTGGTGATGATGTAACATACTTGCGGTATCTTCTTAAAGAATATAGTAAGCTATTGGTATACAAATATATTCTTTTACCTTTAAATGGCTCCAGTGTCACCTATTGAGGTATTTAGTGAAAAAAAATATCGTTGTCATTGGAGCCGGATTAGCCGGCACCTTGATCTGTAATGAACTTGTTAAAGAATGTCATGTTACATTGCTGGAAGTTGGTGGCAAAAACGTTATTGGTTATCCGAAAATTAATTTTATTCAGAAACGATTTGCAAATGTAAAAACATTTTGTGTGGGCGGTGGCGGGACAACGAATCTCTGGCATAATGGATTAATCCCCATTCTTCCACAGGATGTAATTTCTAATGATTTTAAAGAAGTTTTGGCAGAAGCGGAATCTTTTCATGATAAGGCTGCCGCGAATCTTTTTTGGTTAGACAATCCTTATTCAACCGAATACGAAAAGGTAATTTCGGAAACGAATTTGCTGGCTGAAAAAATAGGTGTTTTTTCAGACGGTGTTGATTGTTTACTGTATCCGAAAAAATTCAGCAAACTGGATGTTGCGACTGCAGTTAACGCACATTACTCAGTGAGCGATATTGTATTTAGTTCTGTCGATAAGAAGATTACCTCTGTCAGTTATTATATTGGGAAGAAAAGGTATTCGGTTGATGCCGATGTTGTCATAATCTCTGCCGGCGCATTAGGGTCTCCTTTGCTTGTAAAAAAAGTAATGTCTGCTATTAATTGTTCTGCGGTAAATGTCGGCACTGGACTAGCTGATCATCCCCTGGGGTTTATCGGCAAGGTGAAGGTAAAGAAATCGTTTAACAGGGTTATGAAGCAGTTTTCGGCTCGTGATCAGGGGAACTATGAATGCCGGACCGCTATCAGGGTAAAAAGCCAATGTGGGAAATACACAGGCTGTGCTTTTTTACGACCTGCTTTGACCATGGAAAACAATCTCCCAATATATAAATTTAAGTCATTGCTTGGGGCCAGCAGCGGGGCGGATAGAATCAAGAATATGTTTTCCTGGAAGCTGTTTCATCCCGATATCCTGGCGGAAATATATTCTCATTTGTTTAGGATCAATATCCCCGGCCGTATATATAACATTCTTTTTCTTTTTGAGCAGAAACGTGGCAAGAGTTATGTAACGTATGATGGTTCAGGTCTTAAAGTTGATTGGCGTATCACAGAAGATGAACTGAAAATTTATAAAAGGATGATACAAAAACTTAATAACATGTTGGCTGGTATCGCAGATGAGGTAAATCCTAAAACTGATATCACCGAGGATTGGCTGTGGTCTGCAGCCCATCATTCCGGCACTATATCGCTTGGTAAGAAAGAGGATGACCTTGTCGATAAGGATCTCAAACTGAATGCGTGTGATAATGTGTTTGTCTGTGATGGTTCGGTCATCCAGGAGCATTCCTATGCAAATACAGGACTGACCATTGGTTCGCTGGCTATGCGGCTGGCAGAAAGAGTTTGTCGGTAATTGATCACAGGGCACTGCATCTGCTTTGTCATAGGCCTGTTCTCGCGCATCTGCAGCACCCTGTAATCAATTACAGCATGGGAGGAAGCGACACATTACTCATTTTACCCCTTGATTGGTTGCGTTTATCGTGAATGAAAAAAAAATAAGCAAATCTTCTGTGCTGGTGACCGGAAGTACCGGATTTCTTGGATCCAGAATTGTCGAAACGCTAATGGTTAACGGTTTTAAGGTGCGGGCTTTTGTTCGAAAAACGTCTAAACTTGATAAACTTAAAAACCTGGGGGTGGAGATATGTGTTGGGGATATTGCCGATTTTGCCTCCCTGAGACTTGCTTTTAAGGGCATTGATTATGTTGTCCATGCCGCTGCTGATACTGTCGGCAGTGTTGAAGGTGGTAGGGTTAGTACTATCCAGGGCACAGAGAATGTATTGGCATTGCGTAAAGAGTACAGGATAAAAAAACTTGTTTATATCAGTTCCTGTAGCGTTTATGGGGTGGCAGATTATCAGAAGGGGGATGTGGTTACCGAGGAATCAGCCCTTGAACGTGTGCCTGAAGCCCGTGGGGCATATTCCAATGCAAAGTTCCAAGCTGAAAAAGTTGTTTTACAGGCAATGGCAGAGAATGCTTACCCGATAGCATGTTTGCGGCCCGGGACAATTTACGGGCCTGGTGGTGAGATATATACGCCTATGATGGGTTTTTCCTTTGGCGGGAAAATATTTTTAACAATTGGTGACGGCCGATTTGTCTTGCCACTTGTTTATATTGATAACGTTGCAGATGCTGTCAGGGTAGCGCTCGAGAAAGGGGAAAGCAATGGCAAGGTCTATAATTTAATTGATCCATATCAATTGACCAAGAAACAATACATTGAACAATTGATGAAGAAAGTTTTCCCCCGGGCCAAGTTCTTTAATTTCCCCTACTCTCTGTTATACGTGATAGTCTATCTTCAGGAAATATTGATCAAGATCATCGGCAGGGTGCCGTTTTTGACCAGGTATCGCCTGGAATCTTCCCAGAAACAGGTTGTTTATGACGGGAAAAAAATCTGCAGGGAATTAAATTGGACACCTCCTGTATCTTTGGAAGATGCTTTGAGCAATATAATTGAATATGAAATGCAGAGACAAAATTGATTCTGACAAAACCACATTACGGGTGATGAAGAATGTGCGGTATCTTTGGTGTTGTTTCCTCAAAATCATTACAGCTTGATATTGAGACCTATACCCATAAGTTGTCTCATCGTGGTCCTGATGATTATGGGTTTCACCGGGATGAATGTGCTGGTTTGGGGCACCGGCGTCTTAGTATTATTGATCTGGCCGGCAGCAAACAGCCGATCTACAATGAGGATCAGTCAAAATGTATCATCTTCAACGGGGAAATCTATAATTTTCAGGAGTTGCGGAAAACATTGCTCTCCAGTGGGCATCGTTTTTCCACCAATGGCGATACTGAAACGATTTTGCATGCCTACGAGGAGTGGGACAGCAAATGTGTTGATCACCTGAGGGGTATGTTCGCCTTTGCCATCTGGGATTTAAATAAAAAAACTCTTTTCATTGCCCGTGACCGATTGGGGATCAAACCTCTTTTTTACGCCCAGTACCAGGGTCGATTCTATTTTGCCTCTGAGATGAAGGCTATCTTAGCGGACCCGTCTTTTCCGAGAAAAATTGATGAACTGGCCCTTACCTCATTTTTTTCCTATTCGTATATCCCTGCCCCGTTAACCATATATGCCGATATCCGTAAATTGGAACCTGGCCATACGATCACCTGGCAGAATGGTAATTTTCGCAAAGATAAATTTTGGGATCTGCAATTTTACCCGGAGCGGAGAAAAAGTGAGAGCTATTATACGGATACCTTCATGGGTTTGCTTCAGGAGGCTGTTAATCTGCGGATGATAAGTGACGTGCCTTTGGGTGCTTTCTTGAGTGGCGGCATTGATTCAAGCGCTATTGTTGCTTTGATGAGTAAGGCAAGTACGAGTCCTGTTAACACTTTTTGTATCGGTTTTGGGGGTAATACCGGAGGATATCTGGATGAACGGGGTTATGCCAGGCAGGTGGCAGAGAGATATCACACCGCCCATAAAGACTATGAAGTCGCCATGAATCCGGATGGTTTGATGGAGAAAATAGTCAGAGCCTTTGATGAGCCCTTTGCTGATGACTCCACGATTCCATCCTATTTTGTTTGCAAGATTGCCAGAGAAAATGTCACGGTTGCCCTCTCCGGGCTCGGAGGAGATGAAGTTTTTGCTGGTTATGAGAGGTATTTGGGGTTTAAGCTTCGTGGCGTGTATAACAAGGTGCCTGCGCTTATAAGAAGGAAAATTATTGCTCAAATTGTTGCAAGGCTCCCTGAAAGGGCTGATGGTCACTATACCATAAATCACATGAAGCGGTTTGTCAGATCCAGTGAGCTGAGTGCCGACCGTTGTTACCTGGGCTATCTGTCGATTCTGAAAGATGATTTGCGCCGGGATTTGTTTGCTGACCGCAGGCGATTCAGCGGTTATCACAATTCATGTGATGATATCTTTTTGAAATATTTTAATAGCGATAACGTTGAAGGTGATAGTAATTCTCTGGATCGTGCGCTTTACTGTGATTTAAAAACGTATCTACCTGAGGATATTTTAGCTGTTACTGATCGGATGAGTATGCACCACAGTCTGGAAGTGCGGGTGCCGTTTATAGATCATAAATTCCTGGAATTTTGTGCCACTATTCCAGTTGATGTCAGGATGAAGGGGTTTCAGAAAAAATACCTGTTAAAAAAAGCAACCCGCCCTCTTTTGCCAAAAGAGGTGATTGACCATCGAAAACAGGGTTTTATCGGTCCAATGACCCAGTGGTTAAAGCATGACCTGAAGCCTTATGTTTTAGATACATTGACAGAGAAAAACCTTGGGAAACATGGCCTGCTCGATTTTGGTACAGTGAACAAGATTCTTGATGAACATTTTTCCGGCAAGGAAATTCATGATACGCTGATCTGGTCTTTGCTAATTTTTCAAAAATGGTTTGATATGTACATTGAGAACCAATAATTTCAATCGTATATGAAATCATAAAGACCAAAATAATCTTATTTTTATTGAAAAAGCCGTGCTGCGCGTATTGCATTTAGGGTATGCGATAAGGAGGGTGGTTATGCAGGGAATGGTTGGGTGCTATGAGAAAAGGAGGGATCAAAATGGGACATCCTCATCTAAGGAAGTCTTGGGTGAGATGTTGTCCGTTTTTGCTGAGGACAAGGTATCAAATGTTGAAACGCATAGTTTTGGCAGATTTTCATTAGCAATTTTCTCAAACAGCCGAACTCCGTTTTCTTTTAGACCTGAATATATAAAAATCCAGAATAAGCATATATTTTTTGACGGCTTTTTAAGAGATAAGCAAGAATTTCTATCAATTCTGAATGGCCCAACAAAATTATCTATTCCAGAATCAATAATTAATTTGTCCGGGCAATATAACATTGTAATTTTTGACGAATCAACTGATGAATTGGTATTAGTGAATGACCGCCATGGGTCAAGATATCTGTATTATTATAATGACCAGGGTAGCTTTGTTTTTGCTCCGAATCCAAAAGTTATTTTATCCACCCGATTAATCAAAGATAAGGAATTGGATTACCAGGCGATAATAAGTCTTCTCTCCCATGAATATATAATAGGAGACCGCTCCTTAGTCAAAGGTGTTAAACTGTTGCCTCATGCTTCATACGTTAAACTAACTGCTCATGACCAAAAAATAACAAGGTACTGGAATTTTAATTCACTATCATCTGAAAAACATTCTGGCAACTACGACAAACTAATTGAAACCGGTATATCTTTGACTAAAAAAGCTATCGAATCTTTTGCTCTGGATGATGCAGAAATCATTATCCCTTTGAGTGGAGGCATGGATTCCAGGACCATATCATGTTTCTTGTCTAATAAAGCAAACATAAAGGCAATTCACATGGATTATAGCTTTGAGAAAAAACTCGCTGCTAAAATAGCCGGCAGATTAGAAATCGACCTTGAAATACGGCCTCTTGAATCCACTCTGGCATGGGAAAAAATAGATCCATTTATTGCATGTGCCAGCAATTCTCTTCATCAATTTTGGCTCTATCCCCATTTGAAGAACAAAATTGATCAAGGTTTTGGCACACTGATTGTTGACGGCTATCTTATGAATGAGGTTATCGGAGGGTTGTCGACTCTAAAAATGGGCGATTATTCCCAAATAAATCAAATGTTCCCCCCTTTAAACCCTGCATTTGATTTCATACTGGGCCCAAAGATACGAGATTTCTATCATGAAAATCATGATTTTCAGGTTGCAAAAATTGTCTCTAATTGCCCTATTAATGAGGCTTATGAAAAATATTTATATTTTACTATATTAAACTATGGCCGTAGATTTACTTTGCTAATGAGCACTATACATCAATATCTTTCTGCTGTTGGATTACCCGTATTGGATTATGATCTGATGGATTTTTGTTTGCGCCTTCCTATGAATTTTAAGAAAAACTCGCGCTTTTATCGTGATATCGTTTGCTCAGCATTCCCTGAGGTCGTCGATATTCCATGGTCCAGAAATAGGTTGCCCCTAAACTCAGATAAAAATCGACATCTTATGTATTCATATATAGATAAGATTAAAAAAGCAAAGTATTATCTGAGTAGAATTACTCATGCCCGTATTGAATATCCGGCCAGGCATGATAAAAACAGGTGGTTCCGAAAAGACAAGGATTATCGTGATTATTTCATGAATTTAATCTTTGACGATCGCACTTTTGATAAAGGATATGTTTCAAAAGCCGGCCTTGAAAAAATTGTCTGCTTAATAGACACAGGTAGAAATTATTTTGATATACTTGAAAAAGTTGCTTTGATAGAAATAGTGAGTAGAGAGCTGGGAGTCGGATAAAAGTCTGAGCATGTATCATTCACTCAAATCCCCTGCAATCAATAAAATCCTTTCTATTCAATATTCCCTAACCAATCAACCAACAATGATTATTTATTTTAACAGGAGAGATCCTGAAATATGGAACATATTTTTGTAATACTACTTTTTCTAACTATCTATTCATATATTATTTACCCCATTGTCCTTTTCGTTCTTGTTAAAGTAATTCAAAACCAATGGTCTAAAGAAGATATCAGGCCAATGGTATCAATAATCATTTCTGCCTATAATGAAGAAAAGGATATTGAGGAAAAGGTCAGGAACACCCTCCTGCTTGATTATCCGGAAGATAAATTAGAGATTATTGTCAGCTCGGATGGATCGGCTGACCGGACAAATGAGATAGTTGCCGGGATTAAAGATAAACGCTTAATTCTCAGGGCATTTACCGCCAGGCTTGGCAAGACAGCATGTTTAAACAAGGTGATCCCAGATATTAAAGGCGAAATAGTTGTTTTTACAGATGCGAATTCCATGCTTGCATCTGATATGCTCAAGCATTTGGTGAAAAATTTTTACGATCCAACCATAGGGGCTGTCAGTGGCTGGACTAAATATTGTAATCCCGATTCTGGTGAAGAAACCACTGGCCTCTACGCGAAACTCGAGAAGAAAACAAAACTGGATGAGAGTATGGTCTCGTCTTGTGTGGGAGCAGATGGCGCAATTTTTGCCATTCGTAAAGAACTATATGTTCCTTTGGGGGCGAATGATATTAATGACTTTATCATTCCGTTGAATGTCATCAAACAAGGGAAACGAGTGATTCTTGATGAAAATATTTTCTGTGTTGAGGAGACCACCAAGGGAATAAAAAATATTTATAGCAGACAAGTTCGGATTACAACACGAACCGCCTGGGCCATTCGCCGTAATATTGGCCTGTTAAATATTTTTAAATATGGGAGTTTTTCGTTTTTTTTGCTTTCTCATAAAGTTCTTCGGCTTTTAACCCCGTTTTTTTTGCTGAGTGCGTTTATCCTGAATATCTTTATCCTGCAAAGGTCGTCTTTTTATATTGTCACCCTGACAGGACAGTTGCTTTTTTGGCTCACAGGCCTGGTGGTTCTTGCCGGCATTGGAAAAGGCAGTTTAGTTTCAATCTGTAAATATTTCTTAATTACTTTTGCTGCTCAATTTGTGGGTTGCATCCGAATGGCTGTTGGCATCGAAGATATCATGTGGACACCAAAAAGGTGATATAAGGAAAGAGGAAAAGAGATATCTATGAAAAGTTTTGTCAAGAAGATAAAGGAGATTTTTTGTCATCCTATAGGCTCACTGAAACAGAAAAGTGACAGGAGAATTATGTTAACATTATCTGTCAGATTAAATATGAACTAGTACACGCCGAAGGTTGAATCATTCATCTTAATACCCGTCAAACATACTCCTTCCTTATACCCGAGTCTCTGTGTATTTCAGGCTGTTAAGTCCTCTGCCTGGGCTTGGCGGGGTTCGTTCCTATTGTAGCAGGCTTTTTTGGCTGCACAATAATCGCTAATTCCATCGTATTGCATTGTACAAGCTAAAACTTCGGATAAAGTCGTTTAAGTTTAATACGAGCATTTTTCGCGATAAATTGCCAATCAACTTTAGCTTGTCGGTTATTTCGATCTATATTCCACGCTGACACTTTATTACGCATTTTCTCGATAC
>JABZFM010000041.1 GCA_014237465.1 Desulfobacteraceae bacterium
CCGCTTCATGTTTGCATCCGGCCGTTTGATCATTTTCTGGCATGCGGCCTGCTGTTTTTCAGTGGTTGACGGTTTGCCGTACAGGTCCAGACCGTACGCGGAAAAATCCCGGACCATGAAATCAAAGATCTGGTCCAGCAGGTCGTCGTCAATATTTTCCATGGCCGCGCTTTCGATGATCAACTGGCCGTAGGCAATGATGGTGAAAATTTCGCCCACACACAGAAGAAAGTCAAAATCATTCATCATCTGCTCACCGAGTTCCATGCCCGAAACCATCAGGAATTCTTCATATGCCGTGATCTGTTCCTTGAAGATCTCGATATTCGGCAGGTTTTTTGTCGCGTATGTTTTGCGGAAATCATGGAACTGGGTTTTGGCATATCCGCGGGTTTTCCCCTGCTTAAACAAATAGTCATCATCTTCATTGCCGTTGAGTCTCGGTACTTCTGGAAATTCCTTGGGATTGAACATGTAGCTGGGGATCAGCTTGGCGATCAGCGCCATGTTGACGTGCCGTGTTCCTTCCAGTTTCGGGAAACCCCTGAGTTCCACGACGGCCTGGCTGAAGTAGTTGTCTTTTTCAAATCCCTTGGCCGCAATAATATCCCAGAGCAGTTCATGGACGCGTTCACCCTGGATAGCAACCTTCATTTTTTTTATGCCTTTGTTTTCAAACCATTCAATGGTTTTGAGCATGATTTCTTTTACCTCTCGTCCGGGTAATCCCGGTCCCAATATTTTTTGGGGTTTAATAGGCTGTTGAAATGGTCATTAACATCACAAATCAAGAAGGGTTAAAATTATTCCTTTTTTGTGTTCCCACCGCTATATTTTGTTCCCTTTTTATCTGTCCATGGAAAAGGTATTGAAGTTCAGCCTGTCAAATTTATAGTGTTTTATCAATTTATTATAACTGTTTTGGCCTTAAATAGAAATCTGGCATAAATATTGCAATTTTAATTTTTTTTATAATTATCAAATTATGCGGATAAATTAAAATCCTTTGTTTTAAAAATGGCGTAAAAAAGGATTTATTCGAGGCATACTAATTGAGGACTTGTTCAATTCAATCGTTTGCAACTTTCCAATTAATAAGGAGGTGATAGTAATAAAGTGATAAAATTCATAATACTTTAATTTTTAATAACATATAAACAAAAACGATCTAAGGTAAAGGAGGAAACAATGCCTAGTTTTGTCATTGATGAAAAATGCGATGGTTGTAAGGGGGGGGACAAAACTGCATGCATGTACATCTGCCCCAATGATCTCATGGTGCTAGATGTAGATCGGATGAAAGCCTATAATTGTGAGCCGGATATGTGCTGGGAATGTTACAACTGTGTAAAAATTTGCCCGACCCAGGCCATTGAGGTTAGAGGTTATGCAGACTTTTGTCCCTTAGGAGCCAGCGTTGTTCCCATGAGAGGGACCGAAGACATCATGTGGACCGTTAAATTCAGAGGCGGCACGATCAAGCGGTTCAAATTCCCCATCAGAACCACACCGGAAGGGGAAGCTCACCCCGATGGCGGCTTTGGCGATGGATCGGGCACATTGGATGATCAGCTCCTGTTTACGGAACCGGCATCCTTGAAAGCCGATAAACTTTGGGCACTTGGAGACTAAAGGAGGTGATGGATTATGCAAGAATTCAAAACAGTAGAGGTAAACACTGATTTTTTGGTTATCGGCGCAGGAATGGCCGGAGCCGGCGCTGCTGTGGAGGGTGCACATTGGGCCAAAGAAAATAATCTGAAAATTACCGTGGTCGATAAGGCGGCCATGGAGCGAAGCGGCGCTGTGGGGATGGGCCTTTCTGCCATCAATCAATACCAGGGTGAAAATACCCCTGTGGATTATCTCAGCTATGTCCGTCAGGACCTTATGGGGCTTTGCAGGGATGATCTGGTCATGGATATTTCCAGGCATGTCAACGGATCAGTCCACATGTTTGAGGGATTCGGACTCCCCATCTGGACAGATGCGGACGGGAATTATGTCCATGAGGGCCGGTGGCAGCTTATGATCAATGGTGAATCATACAAGGCCATCGTTGCTGAGGCCGGTAAGAACGCTGTCGGCATGGACAATGTTATTGAACGTGTATTTGTACTTCGCCTTCTGCTTGACAAAAACGACAAAAACAAGGTGGCAGGCGCCATCGGGTTCAGCGTGAGAGACCCTGAAATCTACGTGTTTAAATTTAAGGCATGCATGGTGTGCGCAGGCGGCGCCGTTCATGTCTTCAGGCCGCGGTCAACCGGAGAAGGTCTGGGCAGGGCATGGTATCCGCCGTGGAACTCGGGATCCAGCTCCTACCTGACCACCACGGCCGGCGCTGAGATGACCTCCCAGGAGGTTGTTTTCATTCCTGGAAGATACAAGGATGCGTATGGCCCGGTCGGGGCATGGTTCCTCCTGTTCAAGGCGACGGCAACCGCAGCCACCGGTTTTAACTATATGGGCGAGGGTCTGGCTGAAGGGGGCGAACTTCACAACTGGCCGCCCTATGGGGAGGTCAAACCGATCCCCACATGCCTCAGGAACCATCTGATGATGATTGAAATGTTTCAGAAGGGTGACGGCCCCATTTTTATCCATACGGACAAGGCCATTGCCAAAATTGCTGAAAAAGCGCCGGATCAAAAAGCGTATAAAAAGGAAATGAAAAAGCTTGAGGCCGAGGCATGGGAGGATTTTCTCGACATGACCATCAGCCAGGCGATTCTCTGGGCCTCAAAGGATGTATTCCCCGAGGAAGGGCCTTCTGAGATCATGCCGTCCGAGCCTTACTTTATCGGTTCCCACTCCGGCGCTTCCGGAGCCTGGTGCAGTGGTCCCGAAGATATTCAGACCGAGGAATCCAAGAAGGAGTATTTCTGGGGTTACAACCGTATGACCACGGTCAAGGGTCTGTTTGCAGCCGGTGACGGAGTTGGTGTTTCAAGTCACAAGTTCTCTTCAGGCTCTTTTACCGAAGGACGGATTGCAGCAAAAGCGGCCATAAAGTACTGCGTGGAGAACCCTGAAATGCCTGAATTTGATCCCGCAGAGGTGGATAAGCTCAAGGAACAGATCGTGTTTCCGCTTAAACACTATGAAGAGCATACAGCTTACACCACACTGGGTACGGCCACAAAAAAATACGATCTGCCGGTGGAAGAGGTCAACCCGAATTATATTACGCCCAAAATGGCCATCTTCCGTCTTAACAAGATTATGGATGAATATGTGGCCGGGGTTGGTTCCCAGTATAACTGCAGTGCCATTACGTTAAACATTGGCCTGGATCTGCTGAAACTCCTCAAGGAGGATCTTTCCAAACTCGCTGCCCGGAATCTCCATGAACTGATGCGGTGCTGGGAGAACGTTCACCGGGTACAGATTGCTGAAGCCCATACCCGGCACAAACTGTTCCGCGAGGAAACCAGATGGCCCGGGTATTACTACCGCTCGGACTTCAGAAAAATGGATGAGGACAAATGGGGAAAGGTGTTTGTAAACTCTGTTTACGATGCTGAAAAGGATGAGTTCACAATGCTCACAAAACCCATCATCCATCTTGTGGATATCAAAGAGGTAGTGGGTATGTAAGCCCTGTTAGTCAACCCCAGGCGCCGCATTGTGGCGCCTGGGGATATATTTTTTGTGGGTGCGTGCTCGATATTTTCGTCCAGTTAAAAGGAGTTTATCTAAAATGAAAAACCCGGACGATGAAAAAGTCATTACTGACTTTGTCACAGAAATTTATGCTGCGGTCTTTCCAGTACCGGTCAGCAAAAATTTAATGACAGAGGTTATTTTGGCTGGCTATAAAAGAGATCCTGACCTGCCTAAAATGCTACAGATCAAGGCGACAGTCGAGACTCATGTAAATGCGGTACCGGATTTGATAGCGCTATGCGATGAGATCGTAGATGAACAAGGGGAAATAGAATCTTATCGATTATTAAAGTTTGATAAAGAGGGGATCCATATCCTTAACCCCGACGACTTTCGGACGCTGGAACAAAAATTCAAGAATGTTCGGTGGGGCACATGTTGATATAGAGCCTTTCTTTACAAGATACCTGTGTAATGCCATACAGGTATCCTCCATGGCAGCCGCATGGGATTGGGCATCTTGTGCGGCTGTCAATTATTGTAACCTTATATTTTTTTATTGGAAATTTTTAACGGACTGAAAATAATGGTACAAAAGGGTAAGGGGGATTATAAGAATTGGTTTGACCAGGGGTATAAAAACGGTTATGAATTTGCCAGATCCGAGGCTGTTTACGATGAACTGGCTGTTGTATATCGGGCCAAGGGAATTCCAACAAATTGGGATATATATCGTGCTGAAATATTAAATAAACACCTGGGGGATAAAAGTTTCGATTTCCAGGCTTATTCAGCAGGCTTTGCCCGTGCATGCATCGAATTTTTTGAAAAAATATAGCTTTGATTGAAAAATTGATTTGACAAAAAAAATATTTTTATGAGTAAATCTAATAATTTAAAATATGATACCATGTCGGAAGCAGAGATTGAGCCTGTTTTGGAACTGCTTCAGGGAGGTGATCCGGATGTTATCGCTAAAAAAGCCGGAATCACCAAGGAACAGCTTTTGCGGATGCGTGACGATCTGCTTGCTCAAGCTGAGCGTAAGAGGGCTGAATTAACCGATGTGCCGTTGGAAAAAATCGGCAGAAATGAACCCTGTCCCTGCGGTTCCGGAAAAAAATACAAGCATTGCTGTTTAAAAAAACATGAGGCGGCCAGGGAGGCTCAAGATCCAAAACAGGCGAAAAATTTACGAGCAACGGAAAAGGAGCAAGAGCAGCTTATCAAGCGCATCGACAAAGCCTTTGGCCTGCTAAGCGCCAATCAATCTGCCGAAGCGATCCGACTTGCATCGAATCTGGTTAGCAACTACCCGAATGAAGACAGGCTTCATGATATCGTGGTAACCGGTCATTTATATGAGGGTGAGTGCAAGGAGGCGATCGAAATCTGCAGACGCAGGCTGGAGATCGCTGAATCGGAAAAATCCTATTTTATCGAACACGGGCGCTACCGGGATGCAGAAATAGATAAGCCATCGTTATCCTACTACTACCCTCCACTGACCTGGCTGCAAAAATATTGGATTGCCTTAAAGGCCAAGGATTATAAAGCCATTTATCCTGAGACGGTAAACACAGACATTGTCGCGTTTGTAAAAAAGCTTCAAACAGCGGATGATCCAAATATTTTTCCTAAAGAACATTCACAAGGCCTTGAATCGCGACGCAATGCACTAAAGAAAACACTGGACAAACTTAAGGAAACAGGCCCTGAGATTATACCGTATCTCCTGCCATTGGCATATAAATACTCCTGGGCAGGTATTTTTGTACCTGAAATTCTCTCTTCTTACAAAACAGACCTTTCAACCCGGGCCCTTATTGACATATCCATGTTCGGTTTTGCCTATGCATCCGGGGCCAGCCTCCATTACCTGGAAAAGCTGGGGGAAGCAGCCATCCCTTATATTGAGGATGCCTTTTCTACTGATAAAACATTTGATCCCATAAAAACAGGCATTGTATCAGTGCTTGGAAATATTCAAGTTCCAGCCTCTTATGAGCTGCTTATCCACCTTCTTGAGTATGAGAGTTCTCATGTCGTCAACTGGGCAGGAAATGCTTTGGGCAAATTTAATAACGTCGACGCTCTGCCGGCTATGATTGCTGCAAATCAAAGAATCGGGGGTGAAAAAATGATCGATACGGCGATCCAGAAATTAAAAGACATGCAGGATGAATCGGCGCATTAAAATGTGAAGTTATTTTTGAGCGAGCCTTTAGCCTTCACCTGCAAGTTTGACCTTGAATCCTGAAAATTGGGAGGATTTTTTGATATAATTTTTAACCATGTTAAGGGTGGCTTCATTGTCACAGACGATTTGACGGCAATGACACTCTCTGTTGCATTTATCACAGAAGTAATCTTCATTAAGGGCCTGGCCGCAGGCGCAATAGGGTCCCATAACCAGCGAACCCTTTTCCAGGGTCGCCTTATAGTGATCGCGGATAAGATCCTCCTTTTCTATAGTCATGATCTGTCCTTTCTTCTATGATCAACTATACATATATATGCTTTATGCCCTGACAATTTCAAGTGATAATTTCAAGTCGATTTTTTCAATCACTCGTTATATAATAATTATCTGATCATGCCGACTGGCTATTTTTAAAGGAAGCGAAATAAAAAGATGGCAGAAAAAAAAGCACCGCTGTGTCCCCATTGCGGACAGGAAATGAAAAAATGGAGGGTTCCCATTGCCTCTACCTGGCCCAATGAATTTTTTTATGTTTGTTTTAACGATGAATGCCCCTATTTTGTTCAAGGTTGGGAACGGATGTGGGAACAACAAGCCACCCGGGCATCGTATCGCTGCCGCATAGATCCTGATACCGGCAAATCCGCACCTCTACCGGTATGGTCATACGACGCTTTGAAAGACGATATTATTGAGTAATAGAAAACGCCGGGCATTATGCGCGTTAATGGCGTCTAATTGAAAGGGTCTTTTCACCAAAAAGAGCAAAATTCAACCACCGGGAGCCGAACTTCATGAGTTCAACATCATCGGTTTTAATACGGCAGATTTGATCCGGATCAACCTCAAACCGTTTCATAAAGGTTGATTTGAAAATAAAATTTTTAAATTCGTCCAAGTTATAACAGCCCATATAAAACATCTGCATCTGATTAGGGGTTAAGCTTTTTATACGTCGGAAGTTTTTACCTGTCACAATATCCATAAAAAAATCGTTCATCGTATTGTATTCATCAAGCCCCTGATCCTTGATCCAATCTTGAATCAGCCATTCTTTAGGTTCATTAAATCCAAGACAGTGCGGCTCTTTGATAATGAAAAAAAAATCATCGGATTTTTTTCTTTCTCGAATCTTAGAGGCCGCCCGCCCCAGAGGGTAGATCCGGCACGCTCCAGGTCGATCTTCATAAACCGTGCAACCGTTTACGCTTACAAATGGACACCTTTGTTTTTTATCATTGTTCATTTTCAGCAAAACAATAGGAAACCCATAGCCTTTATCAATAGAGGTGTTTGTATATTTTTTTAAAAAATCCTCTGAGGGCAGGCCCAGCCGTGTTCTTAGGCGGATGACATCATAAGGGGTGAGCACAAGGTTCAAATTGGCACAGCAGGCTGTAAAACAAGACAGGTTCTTATGGCATGCAAATCTGAACCTGTCGCTGGTAAGCGGTTGCGACAGCATGTCGTTGTTCATTTAATGCCTAACTTCTGTTTTTTTGCTTTGATTACTTCCGGCCTTATTTTAAGTCCCTGTTGTCCGAGCAGTCCGTATTCAAGCCATTTCATGGCAAAATGATAGAGTTCAACGTCATCTTCTTTTATTTTTTCCACCACTTCCGGTTCTAATTCAAAGCGCTTCAGAAATGTACTTTCCAGCACAAAACGTCTAAACCGATCCAGATCATAGCAGGCCATATAATACATTTCCTGGATCTTTTTGTTCGTAATCTTATTATGGCTAACGAATTCGTTTGTGGTAATTTTTTTAAACGGCGCTTCCATCTGCTGATAAACGGAAACTCCCTGTTCTTCAATCCAATCTGCTAAAGTTAAGACTCTGTCTGCTTCGAGACCGAGACAAAAAGTGACATCCATAACAGAATAATATTCTTTTCCCGCTGTTTCGGTTATTTTGGTGCTTTCGGGTTGCAGGGGGTATATGCGGCAGGGCCAGGGACGATCCGGATAAATCATGCAGCCGCGCTTCGTCACGAAGGGGCAGTTTTTTTCATCGTCATCCTTCATTTTAAGAATAACGACCGGAAGACCTGTGTCGCCGATTATCGTCACTGTATAATCAGCTAAAAACTTTTCTGAAGATATATGAAGGCCGTTTTTCATGCGAAGGATATCATAAGGCGTTAGAACGATAGTGATATCGCGGCAACATCGGGTATAACACTTAAGGCTTTGACGGCACTCAAATCGGAAGTCGTTTTCCAGGGTTAATACGGTTAAACCTTGTTTTTGCCTGTTTTTTTTTATCATATCTTCATCCCTGCTTGCTTTTTCTCAATACCGTAGCGCAAAAGTTTGCGGCGGAGTGTGTTTTTATTGATCCCGAGTTCTTTGGCCGTTAACATCTTTTTCCAATTATTTCTTTGAAGGGCCTGTAAAATCGCAATTTTTTCGATTTCCTTGAGAGTTACGGCTACTGCAGTTAAAGTGGGAGAAATTTCCTTTGAAAATTGATCTGGCAAGTCTTGCAAACGAATCAGTTCTTCTTTACACATGATAAAAGCGTGTTCAATTGCATTTTCAAGCTCCCGTATGTTGCCGGGCCAGTCATATAGCATCACTGCAGCCATTGCATCATCAGTGAGCCCCAGAATTTTTTTATCCTTTTCACAACTGAAGCGCTCGATAAAATGGTTCACTAAAAGCGGAATATCCTCTTTTCGGTCTGTAAGCGTAGGCAGGGTCAGCTTTATCACATTAATGCGAAAATATAGATCCTCCCTGAATTTGTTTTCTTTAACCATTTTGTTCAGTTTTTGATGGGTTGCAACCACAACCCTGGCATTGGTCTTGGTAGGTTTTACTGATCCCAAAGGTTCATAAGCCTTTTCCTCGAGAACCCGCAAAAGACGAATCTGCAATGCCTGGGAAATATCCCCGATCTCATCCAGAAAAATAGTGCCGTTATGGGCACGTGCAAAACGTCCTGGTTTGTCTTTTTTCGCATCAGTAAAAGCCCCGGCCTTGTATCCAAAAAGCTCTGATTCTATGAGGGTGTCGGGCAGTGCCCCACAATTGACCGGTACAAAAGGCCCGTGCTTTTTGAGGCTGTTATAATGAATTGCCTTGGCAAGTAATTCTTTTCCTGTGCCGGTTTCCCCCTCTATTAAGACGGTGCAGTTGCTTTCGGCAATTTGAGGAAGGGTTGAAAAGATTTGAAGCATTTTTTTATTCTTGCTCATCATATTTTCAAAAAAGAGATCTCTACGGAGTGATTTGCGCAACTGATTAAGAACGGTTAAGTCCCTGAACGTCTCAACCCCACCAACCACACGGCCTTTGCGATCCCTCAATATCGTGGCATTGACATTGATGGGGATACGTTTTCCATCTGAACGGTTCATGCAAACCGGCATATTCATAATCGGAATATCGTTTTTTAAAACCTTGCGGAGAATACAATTTTTCTTATTACATGCATCGGTACTAAAGACCTCTGAGCATGGCCGTCCGATGGCCTCTTCCCTCGACACTCCTGTAATTTTTTCTGCCGCCCTGTTGAACGAAGTAATGCACCAGTCCAAATCGACAGTAAAGACGCCTTCTTCAATGCTGTCCAATATGATGTGATAGTTTTCTTCCATTGAATGTCGGGGTTGGTTCATTTATTTCTTTGATAATATTAAATAAAAATGATTTCTAATGGTTAAAAAAATAAAAAAGAACGAAAGAAAAGTCAACATAAACATGGGGTGTGAGCAGGGAAACCGCATTTGAAAATTACTCTGCCAGCACTTTTAATAAGTAGTCATTATACCAATCAGCTCTCAGTCTTTTTTGATTTTATACTCTTTTTTAAAGTGTTTTTTTATCATATTTAATGCGATATATCTCACATTCTGCACCAAATGGAATTTGTTTTTTAAATTAAATGTGGTCATGGCCGGATGCGACGGACGCCAGAAATCCAGAAGCTATTTTACCGAGGTGGCCCAAAATCTGCCCAAAGATACTGTAATTTTAACCGCCGGGTGCGCGAAATACCGCTACAACAAGCTTGATCTTGGCGATATCGGCGGAATCCCACGGGTGCTGGATGCCGGGCAGTGCAACGATTGCTATTCTCTTGTGGTTATCGCTTTGAAACCCAAAGAGGTCTTTGGTCTTGATGATCTTAATGACCTGCCGATTTCTTATGACATTGCCTGGTATGAGCAAAAGGCGGTGGCAGTTCTTCTGGCACTGCTTCGCCTGGGTGTCAAGGAAATCCGCCTTGGGCCGACCCTGCCGGCGTTTGTATCCCCGACCGTCCTCAATGTTTTGGTAGAAAATTTTGATATCAAACCCATCGGCACGGTTGCGGAAGACATCGCGGCGATGATGGCCGGGAAATAAGTGCTAAGTTATTTATTGTGCCGGAATGACTGTAGGGGCGCGAAGCATCGCGCCCCTACTTAAAAAGATAAACATCGAATGATGATTGAGAAGAAGATGATGAAGCAAAGGCAAGATTTTGAAGAAAGGTTGCGCAGGATGGGATTAGCGAAGCGTAATCCACCGCATGTGATCGGAGAGCCTGGTTGAGATATATGGTGGATTACGCTTCGCTACTCCCATCCTACATGATATTGGGAGGACTTATGAAAACGGTCTTAAATATAATTATCGGAATGATCATTGGCGTTATCATTGTCTGTATCACAGGCTGGATCATGATGCCGAAAATGATGTTAAAGGAATATGAAAGTCCATACAGTGTGGAAGAACAGTGGAAAAAATAAAAGCAAATGCCCTGGCTGCTGGATGGGTGGTCAGCAGTGTCATGCCGTTGCATCAACCAATACAACTCCGAATGTTAACGTTTTATACCGATCAATATTAAGGCGGCGCATATATTATGCCGCCGCCTTGCAATCGAAAGGGTTATTACGTGATTTCAAACAATATCATTACAACGGATTTTAGACTAATCGCCAAGCGTATCCGCTGTTTTTTCAGCTTCAAGATGTTCCTGCCACTTTTCACCCCAGAGATCCGGTAGGGTCTCTTCAACCGGAATGATCGATTCCCAGGACACATCCATGTCAGTAAAAATATTTTTCAGCTGTTCTTCGTCATTGGCAAGCCATATGCAATAGCGCATTCCTTTTTCGTCGTTAAAATAGGTTCTTTCCCATTTGGCGGATTCAACTTTGGCCAGTTTTCGCCAGTTGGCCTGAATAACTTCACAATCAATACCGGGATTATTATGAACTACCATGTATTTTTTCAATTTAGCCATTTTTTCGTCCTCCTTTTTTTAAAAAAGTTTAATTATGTTGACTCTGTTTCGCTTGCTTTCAAAATCGATTCCACGTTTTTCGCTTTGTCGTCTCCTTTTATTTTAAATTTGTTTATATTTTTGCTGAATCGTGCGATCCTATTTGTTTATTTAGAAATCTAATCCGTATATCCATAGAAATTTTCAGGGTTCAATATATCGTCAGGCAGTGTCGCAGCGCCTTTTTTTTCCTTGAAACCAACTTCAGTTT
This sequence comes from Desulfobacteraceae bacterium, assembly GCA_014237465.1. Lineage (GTDB taxonomy): Bacteria > Desulfobacterota > Desulfobacteria > Desulfobacterales > Desulfosalsimonadaceae > SURF-3. Next base: position 11,305 of record JABZFM010000041.1, read on the forward strand.
TCAAACTTTTGAGTTGAGCATCCGACAAGATTATCTCTGACTGATTTTCAGCTGTTATTCCGTAAAAAAAGTCAGTGTCAGGCAGAATACAGGCAGCAATTGCCGGGGATGCGAAAAATCCAAAGGAAATCATTATGATCATTAATATTTTTATTCTATTCATGATTCCTCACCTCCTTTTATGATATAATTTCGGCTCTGTGATATTTAAAATGGTTTTGGGCCGGGTTTTAAAAAATGAATCGGGTATAATCTTTTCAATATTAGTCCAATAGTTTTTCCAAAGCACCGGAAAGGGTTCCTTCAGGCTGAAGGCCGATAAAACGCTGAATTTCTATGTTGTTTTTAAAAATTATTAGTGTCGGAATGCTCCTAATGCCCAGTTCCAAAGCGATTTTCTGATGGTTGTCAATATTCATGGCAGCAACACGCGCCCGGCCGTCAAACTGATCGGCAATTTTTTCCAGTATCGGTTCCTGCGAAACGCACGGCCCGCACCATGGCGCGTTAAAATCGACCAGCGTGACACCGTTTTGAATCGTGGTATCAAACTCAGTTTTTGACTTGATATTTTTTGTCGTCATCTTTCCCTCCATCGCTGTTTAAAATATTTGCAATCATCATCCATTTTTTTGGTTTCCCTTTTCGTGCTGTCGCAGTAATGCAATCAAGAATTTTAAATTTTGGGTCTGATTATTTATATAGTTTGTTATTTTTTTCATTTTATGAACCTTTGCTTTATTTATTTATTTATTTATTTTTAGTGGGCCCGCTTTTTTGCCGTAAATAAATTATTTACGATCCAGTTATCATTGGCTTTCAAATTCCTGACAAATTACAACTTCAATACTTGTGCCATACACATCTTAAATTGTTTTTTTTAAGTCGCCATGCGATTTGTTTTATGAATAATTATTTGAAATATTAGTTAAATTTAAGACTTCAAAAAATTTGAAGACTTCTTTTATTGACAGGTGATGAAGCAGGGTTTTCTTAATGGTTGCGCCACCCAACCCAAAAGGTTGCGTTACGGTTGCGCTACGGTTGCGATTTTTAGTGTTTCATGTTAATATTAAATTTTTTATAGTCTGAACATCTGGAAAATACGGATTACAAAGGATAAGTCATGCAACCCCACATCTCTGATGTTTTTAATTCCGAATTTGAGCATCTGCTTCTGGAATCAATGGCTGATGGTGTATTTACCCTTGATGAAAACGGGATAATTACTTCATGGAATCCGGCAATGGAGCGGATAACAGGATACACAACCGAAGAAGCCGTGGGGGAATCCTGCTCTCTGCTTAATTTTAACCGTTGTTTCAGTAAATCCTGTCCGGCGGGCATCATCGAGTGTGGAATCTACAAACACGGACGCATTGACGGAAAGGAATGTTTTCTTAAACATAAAAACGGGAATGATGTGCCGGTGATCAAAAGTGCGCGGATTCTCAAAGATAAAACCGGCGGTGTCAGGGGTGTTGTGGAGACAGTGACCAATTTGACGGAGCTTCACAAGGCCCGGCGGGAAGCTGAAGAAGCCAATCGGAGAATGGGTGAAATTTATCGATTTGATAATATTATTGGAAAAAGCAGTGCCATGCAGCGGATATTTTCCACCATCAAGGCAGCGGCTTCAAGTGATGCCACCATTCTCGTCCAGGGAGAGAGCGGCACCGGAAAAGAACTTGTTGCAGGTGCTGTTCACTATAACAGCAGCCGTGCGGATATGCCGTTTATTACTGTCAATAGCAGCGCGCTTTCAGAATCCCTTTTGGAAAGCGAACTCTTCGGTCATGTGAAAGGTGCGTTTACCGGTGCGGTTCGTGATCGGATCGGGCGTTTCGAAAAGGCCGAAGGGGGCACCCTGTTTTTGGATGAGATCGGAGAGTTAAGTCCGTTCATTCAGGTGAAGCTGCTTCGTGTTCTCCAGGAGCGGGAACTGGAGCGGGTGGGGGAATCGGAAAAACGTAAAATTGATATCCGGGTCATTACGGCCACAAACAGAAATTTGTACAGTCTTGTCAAAAGCGGGAAATTCCGGGAGGATCTGTATTACCGTCTCAAGGTGTTTCCCATAAATATCCCGCCGTTGCGGGAAAGAAAAAAAGATATTCCCATCTTAATCAGTCATTTTATTAAATTACAGGATAATAAAACCGGCAAGCGGATCACCGGTGTCACTCAGCAGGCCATGCGTATATTAATGGATTACAACTGGCCGGGCAATGTGCGTGAATTAGAAAATGCCATTGAGCATGCATTTGTTTTGTGTGAAAATGAACATATTGATATTTTTGACCTTCCGGTTGAAATCCGTCGAATTGAATATCAGCTGGATTCTACAAAGTTACATGAAGCGGATGAACGTACCGGGACGATAAGAAAAAAAATGACAAGGGAATTTCTGCTTGAAACACTTGAAGCAAGCAACTGGAACAAGGCCGAGGTGGCCAGACGGGTGGGGGTCAGCAGGGCGGCGATCTGGAAATATATGAAAAAGTGGAATATTCCCACAGCGAAACCCTAAAAAGCCATAGCAATTAATTTAGATAAATTTTGATAATACACTATTCCCGATATTTATTTTTCCAGATGCGGAAAAACAAAAATTTTTTCAGGCGCCTGCTGCTCCAATTGTTGATTTCCGGTCTTTTTGGGGGGTGGGCTTCCACAATATATGCTGAAGAATCCTGTTTGTCCCGTGAATTCAAGACATTCACTTTTTATATGGAAAACGATATTTTTGCCGGCACGGATGGTCAATATACCAATGGATTCAAGCTGACCTGGACCCGTTACGGGCTGGAGCAACTGCCGAGAGATGCCTGGGCCCATCGCTGGCTGTACCCGGTCGTTAAACGGCTGGGATTTGAAAATACCCCGGAATCAGAAAAAGCGCTGACGTTTTCCGTGGGACAGAATATATATACGCCTAATGATATTGAAGCAACCGAACTGGTTCCTGATGACCGGCCTTATGCCGGGATCACATATATGGAAATCGGCTTTCACAGAAAATTTGAAAACCGGATGCATACGCTGGGGCTTTGTGCGGGAATTGTTGGTCCCCATTCCTATGCTGAGGCGCTTCAGTCAAAAGTGCACGTTTTATTAAAAAACAAGGAACCCAAAGGGTGGGATCACCAGCTCAAAGATGAGCCGGTCCTGTGTCTGATATATGATTACAAGCGGAAGATTTTCGCATCCAATATCAACGCCGGGGCCGGGGGAGATGTTATTTTTAATACCGGGGGTGGCATTGGAAATGTCAGTACATATTACAACATCGGTGTGATGATACGAGGTGGATGGAATGTGCCGAATGATTGCGGAAATTTTCCCATTCAACCGGCCACTTGCTTTCACTCGGAACTCAAGCAATCAGTCTGTGGTACACAGAAAAAAAAATATGGTGCCCATCTGTTTTTTTCTGCCAGCAGCCAGCTTGTTTTGCATGATATTCTTCTGGACGGCAATACATTTCGTGACAGCCACAGGGTGGACAAAAAACCGCTTATCGGTATTTTTATGGGCGGCATCGGTCTGGTCACGGGAAGGGTGAAGACCGTATTCGCCTATGTTACCAGGACAAAATCTTTTGATACCCAACCGGAGCCCGAGGTGTATGGGGCGATGAATATTTCATTTCACTATTGATTATTCATGGATGGTTTTGTCCACGTAAATATTATATTTTTTAAGACGATTATACAACGCAACCCGGCTGATTCCCAGAATTCTCGCAGCTTCCGATTTATTCCCCCCGGTTGAGGAAATGGCGGCCATCAGTTGTTTTTTTTCCTCGTTACTGCCGGGCTGATCCGAAATTCTGAATTCAGATCGTTGTTTTTTCTGTTTTTTTAACAGATTGTCGGGCAGATGATCGGGGGTAATTTCACCTTCACGGCACAACACAAAGGCGTGTTCAATGGCATTGATCAATTCCCTTACATTTCCCGGCCACTGGTAGTCATATAACAGCGCGAGTGACTCCTTACTCATCACTGAAACCGGTTTTCCGGTTTTAAGACGAATTCTGTTTAAAAACATATTGATCAGCAGCGGAAGATCCTGTTTTCTTTCACGAAGCGGCGGCATATGGATGGGCATCACCCCGATACGGTAAAACAGGTCTTCGCGGAAAGTGCCATTTTTAATAAGCGCCCCAAGATCTTTATTAGTGGCTGAAATAAGCCGGACATTCACGGGAACAGGCTGATTGTCGCCCACTTTTTCAATTTTCTTTTCCTCGATGACCCGAAGCAGTTTTACCTGGGTGGATAAGGGCATGTCGCCGATTTCATCTAAAAAAATATCTCCCGCATGTGCCGCTTCAAACCGGCCGATGCGTGTTTTAAATGCGCCGGTAAAAGCGCCTTTCACATGCCCGAAGAGTTCGCTTTCAAGCAGGGATTCATTTAATGCGGCACAATTGACTTTTACAAAAGGACCCTTTTCCCGGTCGCTTAAGTTGTGTATGGCATTAGCGGCCAGCTCTTTTCCCGTGCCGCTTTCACCGTAGATGATGACGGGGATATCTGATTTCGCCACACTGGTGATCAGTTCATAAACTTGTTGCATGGCCGGTGATTTGCCACCCATAGACTGATAACCATCCTTTGCGCCCAGTTCCTGCCGGAGATCAGAAATAACCGCTTCCCTGGCCAAAGCCTCGCTCAAGTCCGTCAGTGTCTCCACCCCGCCGATGATTTTTCCGTCGCTGGATTTTAAGACCGTGGCATTTTTAAACACATTAACGGTTTCCCCGGTTTTTTTTTGAAGCGTACACCTGATCTTTAAGCGTTTTTTTTCAAAAAGCGCGCAAAAATGCTCCGGGGATTGTTTTTTTTTAACAAAACACCTGTCACAGTTTAGTACACCGCATGGGTTTCCCACAAGCTCGCGCTCTTTAAAACCTGTAATCCGAAGCATGGATTGATTAACGGAAATAATCAATCCTTTAGAATCGACAACCATCAATGCTTCGGCCATGGTGTCAATAATGGTTTTCCAGTACTGATTCTGCTTAATTCCGAGTTGATCCATTTTGTTTTCCCTGTTGTAAAGGCATTTACAGTTGTCAATGTGTAAAGCATTTACAGTTGTATAGCAATAAAAAAATCATGTGAATATTTTCTATAAAATCAATATAATAAGAATCAATAAACATGGCATGATACTTGCTCATACTATTATAAGATTTTAATTAAAACTGGTTTACCGTGATATCCACTTTGAAGCAAATGAAAAATCAATCAAATCATATAATCGATCTTAGCGGTTTTATGGCCCCTGTTGCAGCGCTTCAGGCCGTCCGGAAATTCCGGGAGATGAAGACGGGCGAATGCCTTGAAATGGTAAATTGCAACCATGAAACAATGCGAATGATATTACGGTTTTTCCCGAAATCTGCTTATCAATTGCTGGATGAAGAAAAGATGCCCGTACAATTTTTTCTGTATCGGGTAATGATGCGAAAAATTGATGATATATAAAATTCACCCCTGATTGAATATTTTAAATTAATGAAATTCAGGAGAAAATAGATGTCCAAAGCAAGTACCGTCCTGATTTACGGGACCAATTTGAGCGGCTACAGAATCGCCTATGCCCTTGGCAAGCTGGGATACAAGACCGTCATGCTGAACCGGGGGGCTTATGTGGATGAAGTCAGAAACCAGGTGCTGTCCCAGCTCCCATTTGACCTTTGCTGGGCCTGCGCCTATGCGCCCCAGCGGTTGTTCGTAGGCCTTGGCGCCATGCAGATCATGTATAATGCAGAGCTCCTTGAGCTTAACGGTGAAGCCGGAAATTTTACGGCAAAAATCCGGAAACGGGATGCGTTTGTTAATAACTATATCTGCACGGAATGTGAAAAATGTGTGGACGCATGCCCGGTAACGGTTGAAAAGGACGGCAAAAAACAAAAAGCGGTGCAGATCGTGCCCAAAATGTTCTGGGAAAATATTTATTTGATTGATGAAGAAAACTGCACCCAATGCGGGGAATGTGAAACCGCCTGTCCCACCGGGGCCTTAAAAATGAACCCGCCGGTTGAGGAGATCGAAATTGAAGCAGGCGCGGTCATCCTTGCTCCTGAATTTGACGAGCCCGGCAAAGCAGAACTGGCGACCTTTGGATGGGGGATAATGCCGAATGTGGTCAAAAGCTCGGATATTGCCCGGGCATCCCTTGCCACCAATTTTACCGGTGATTCATTCAAACGTCCGTCCGATGGAAAGCTTCCCCAAAGTATCGCCATCGTCGTGACACCGCATTTCAATGAAAAGGGCATTGAGTATGAAAATTGTAATGCCAGCGCCCAGGCGGTATATCGCGCCAACAAAATAAAGGAGATGCATCCCGACATTGATGTGTCCCTTTTTTGCCGGGATTACAAATGTTACGGCAAGGGTCATTGCCGCATGTACGAACGGGCAAAAGACAGTGGGGTCCGTGTCATCAGGACGGAAAAACTGGCCTTAAGTGCGGCGGATGGCGAAAGAAACAGGATATCCTTTTCAACATTTTCAACAAAGGAACTAACAGACAAAAAAACGGTACATATGACCATTTTAATCACCGGCCAGCGACCGCCCACCACCATGAAACGGCTTTCCGAAATTTGCGGCGTTCCGGCGGAATCTCATGGATTCTGTGATATTTTGCCATTCACCTGCGCCAAAACCGAGGTGAACGGTATTTTTGCAGTGGGCGAATTCACGTCTCCAAAGGGAAACCCGGAGACCATCTGGGAAGGATACGGTCCGTTAAGGGAAATTACTTCCAGGCTGGGCGAAAAGAACGTTGAAAAACCCCAACCCCCCGCGCTGCGGAACGTCTCATATGAAAAGACACGGACAGGAATTTTTATCTGTAGTTGTTTCGGGGCTTTTTCCGATAAAATAGACCTTGAATCACTTGTCAACCGGGTAAAAGGCTTTTCCCATGTGGCACACGCGGAGATCATCAACGGTTGTTGCACGCCGTTTTCCATCCAGGAAACCGCGGCAAAAATAAAAGAATCAGGCGTCAACCGGGTGGTGTTGGCCGTCTGCACCCCGACCCAGAAAATGATGAAATTCAGAAAAACCGTTATGATGGCCGGATTAAATCCGCTGCTTTCCGAACTTCTGCGCCTAAGGGAGGATGTGATTCAGGTCCATACGGACCCGGCCGGAATGGAAGATAAAGCGGCCGCGATGATATATGCCGCGGCAGCCAAGCTGACAACCGCGCAGGCCATGCCGACGCTAATGGATCATATGGGGTCAACGGTCCTGGTCATCGGTGGCGGTGCGTCCGGGCTTGAGGCGGCCAGATATCTGGGAGCCGCCGGCTATAACGTTCATGTGGTGGAAAAGACAGACCATGTGGGCGGCATGGCGGATTTTTTGTCGATAGATCTTGAGGGCCATGAAATTCAAAAATATATGGCGCAACTCGTGGATGACATTGAAAAAGATGTGCATATCACGGTTTATACGGATACCCTGGTGAGCGATGTTACCGGGTATGCCGGTAATTTTCATGTCCGACTTGAAACAAAGGGTACGGAAACGGTTGCGGTTGATCCCGCGATTGTCATTCTTGCCACCGGGGCGAAGGAGGCAAAACCGGATTTATACGATTACGGTAAAGATGAGCGGGTCATGACGCAGTTGGAGTTTGAGCAAAAACTGGCAAACAAACAAATCACCGGCGGGCATGTGGTCATGATCCAGTGCGTTGGCTCCAGAAACCCGGAAAAGCCCTACTGCTCAAGGGTTTGCTGCTCTGCGGCCTTAAAGAATGCGTTGATTTTGAGGGAAAAGGGAATTGATGTCACCATTCTTTATCGTGATATGAATACATACGGGTTCAAGGATGACTATTTCCAGGCGGCAATGAAAAAAGGGGTGTCCTTTTTACGGTTTGATGAAAATCAATATCCAAAATTAGAAGCCTCTGATGCGACCCTTAAAATAAAGATCAACGACATTTCAGACGGGAAAGACAAGGAGATTATCGCGGATTATCTGGTTTTGAGTACCGGCATGGACCCGAACCGGGAAAACAATGAGGCGTTTTCGGCATTATTTGATTTAAATCTGGATGATGATGGTTTTTTTGATGTGGAGTCATGCGCATGCCCTTATGAAGACGCTTCCAAAAGGATTATGAAACCGTTTGAGCTTTCATCCAACGGTGTTTTTGTGGTGGGAACGGCTCACTCGCCCCGGTCTTTTATGGAATCGGTAATGATGGCACGCCAGGCTGCCGGAAAGGCCATGGTGATTCTGCCGGCCGCCAAAATGCCGGCGCCCAATGCCATGTATGTCTCTGAAGTGGATGAAAGCAAATGTACCGGGTGCGGCCTATGTGTGGATGTCTGTCCTTATCATGCGCGGGAGATTGATCCCATACGGAAGGTGGCCAAGGTCCGTCCGTTTCTGTGTGATTCATGCGGGGCGTGTGTGGTTGCATGCCCGAGCAGCGCGGCATTTTTAAGGGATCAGCGGGAAGATCAGTTAATTAGAAGTATCGATGGATTGCTGGCGGTATAATAATTACGAATTGCGGGTATGACTAACGGGAGAAAAAATATGGATGAAAAAAAAGAATTTACACCGTCAATTATTTACGGGCTGTGCAGTTGGTGCGGTACGGGCGGCTCTGAGACAGCCGGAGCCATGCATCTTCAGTATGCAGATAATATCCGACCGTTTCGGGTTCCCTGCACGGGGGCCATTGATCCGGTTTATATTTTAAGGGCTTTGATTGAAGGCGCGGACGGTTTTGCCGTTAGCGGTTGCCATCCCGGGGATTGTCATTTTGATTCAGGTAATTATCGCGCGCGAAGGCGAATAGCGGTTTTAAAGAGTCTTTTAGATACGTTCGGGCTTGATTCGGAAAGGGTCTTGCTCCGGTGGGTCGGCCACGGCGAGGGAAAACGGTTTGCAGATACGGTCAATGAATTTAATGACTATATAAAAGAAATGAAAAAAAATCCTTTGGCTGAAAGAAGGGACACATAAGGCGGCCGGGCCGCAGAAACTGGAAACTGTAATGATTGAATTGTCGCTTCGAAAATGCAAAAAAAAATTATTTTTATTGCACTGAGTGAGTTACGGTCTGTCAAAACATGGGCAACGGCTTCGTAAAAAGCTCCGTATGCAAGGCGCGCGAACCGGGAAAGGCGAGGGCGTACTTTATGTACGTTGAGCCCTTTCCCGGTGAAGCGCAACGCCGCAGACGGAGCTTTTAACGAAGTCGGCAAATAAGGATGAGGTGAATATGATTAAGGGAATATGGGTTGAAGGTCCGGTGAAAAAAGGGGTTTTGGACTTTTTAAACGGACTTTTGGCTGAAAAAAAAATTAAAGCGGTTTTGATGCCTGCTAAAAATAAGGGCGGTGATTCCTATGCATGGTTTTTAATGGGAAAAGACCGCCTGCTCGAGTCGGCTGACCCGGTTCCGCCGGTGATGACAACCCAGGGGGCGAATGTTGTCAGCTACCTGACCAAAAAAGGCCCGGTTTGGGAAAAAACCGCGGTTTTGTTACGTCCCTGTGAATACCGGGCGGTTATTGAACTGGCCAAAATAAAGCAGGTGGATCTGACCAATCTGGTACTTATCAGTTTTGATTGTCCCGGCGCATACCCGCTGGAAAAATATGTGAATGGGGACCCAGAAGAACTGGATGAATCATTTGAGGTCTGCCTGGGGGGAGTGGTTGAACTTGACGGGCCAAGGAACGTCTGCGCCATTTGTCATCGATTTACCGGCACGGGCGCGGATATTGAAATCGGTCTTATGGGCGGAGAAGGAAAGGGTTTCTGGCTTGTTCCCGGAAGTAAACAGGGAGAAGAACTCCTTGACGGGGCCGTGGGCAGCGAATCGGATAATATAGACGTAAGGGAAAAGGCAATCAGCGACCGCACCATTGCACGGGAAACAAAGAGAAACAACACGCTCGATTCTTTTCAGGAAACCGTCATGGGGCCTGAAAACTTACTCAATACGCTTTCTGCCTGCATTAATTGTCATAACTGTAGCCGGGTATGCCCCATATGCTTCTGCCGGGAGTGCTATTTTGATTCAAAAGCGTTAAGCAGCGAGGCGGACAATATGCTCCAGCGGGCGCAACGGAAAAGCGGCCTCAGGCTTCCGCCGGATCTTCTTCTTTTTCACCTGGGACGGATGTCCCATATGAGCGTGTCCTGTGTGTCATGCGGGGCATGCGAAGACGCCTGCCCGGCCAATGTACCGGTGTCCATGCTCTTTGCCCTGGCAGGCAGAAATACTCAGGCGGTTTTTGACTATGAACCGGGACGCCGTCTGGATGAAGCGATCCCGCATACGGTTTTCAAGTTTGAGGAATTAAAGGATTTTGAGACCCCTTATATAAAAGAGTATTCAAAAGTGTAAATACGTGCGGATATGGATATAAAAGGGTCTGCCGATAAAAGGAGCAAGAGATGGAAACAATGATTGACAGCCGGATGATGATGACGGATTTTCTCACGGCACTTTTTGATAAACTGGATGTGGCCGGTGTGGCAGTCATGTCTAAACTTCCGTCCGGAGAGAAAACAGCATTCACACTCTTTACGGGTAAAGACGATATCAAAGAATGCGTGCCCTTTTTCCCGGCAATGCCGGCAAACGCAGCCCGGGCGGTTTCAAAATTTACCAGACAAGCCGTCCCGTCAAAAACAGTGGCGGTATTTTTACGCCCCTGCGAATTGCGAGCTTTCACCGAACTGATAAAAATCAAACAGGCGTCTTTTGATAACCTTTTGATACTCAGTTATGACTGTTCGGGTGTATTTCCTTTTCAGGAGATCAATCTGTCGGATGAAACAAAATTAAACGCATACAGGGATGCGGTTTCCACCGGGAAAAACTGCGAGGGGATTCGGCCGGTCTGTGCCGCGTGTACTCGGTTTACGCCTCAGGGCGAAGACATTGCCATATCATTTGTCGGGCGAAGCACAGACCAGCCTCTGGTGTTTTCCTTTCCTTCTGAAAAAGGACTGGCAGCAGCAGAACAACTGGGCTTAGACGTTTCAAACACAGTTGCGGCGTCTTCCGCGGTAGAATCCCTGGCACAGGAAAGACGCAGTGCGGAAGAAGAACTGACCGCTGAAGTGGACGCTTCGCTTTCCGATACACAAGGGCTGGTTAATGTGTTTGACCGGTGTGTTTCCTGTCATGCCTGCAGCTATGTATGCCCCATATGCTATTGCAAGAATTGCTATTTTGACTCCCAGACCTTTGAGTACTTTCCGGAAAGCTATTTTATCCGAATGCAGGCTAAAGGTGCGTTGCGGTTTCCCGTAGACAGGGTCTTGTTCCATCTTGGCAGACTGAGTCACATGGGGGTGTCCTGTGTTGCCTGCGGAATGTGCGAGGATGTATGCCCGGTGAATATCCCGGTATCACAAATTTTTAAAACAGCAGGGAGCAAAGCCCAGGCCCTGTTTGATTATATTCCGGGAGAAAATTATGATGAGCCGCTGCCGCTGCTGGCGTATGCGGAACAAGAGCTTGAAGAATTCGAGGACTAATAGGAATTACGAATTAGGAATTAGGAATTAGGAATTAAGAATTAAGAATTTCAGATGGGGAAAAGTTATGGCGAACAATGAAACAGATATAAAAATAGTGGCTTTTTTGTGCAACTGGTGCACGTTTACCGCAGCCGATCTGGCCGGCACCAGCCGGCTCAAGTATGCGCCGAACATTAGAATTGTAAAGGTGATGTGTTCCAGCAGGATAGAGCCGGTCTTTATTTTAAAGGTGCTGCTTGACGGTGCCGACGGTGTATTTATCGGCGGTTGCGCGCCCGGAGACTGTCATTACTCAAAGGGAAATTTCTACGCCCGGCGAAAGGTCGCTCTGGCCAAAACACTGGCCAAAAGCGCGGGGCTTGATTCCGAAAGGATCAGGCTTTCCTGGATACCGGCATCGGAGGGCCCGAGATTTGCACATGTGGTCAATGAATTTACAGCGCATATCAAAGAACTGGGAGATAATCCTGCCAGACGAGAGGTGTATATATGATGACTGATTCGGTTTTACGGGACAGATTTTTTAAAAAATATCATGGGCAGGAAATAGAAAACTGCATCCAGTGCGGAATGTGCAGTGGGAGTTGCCCGTTGGCGCCGCATATGGATTTTGGTCCCCGACAGTTGTTTGCCATGGCCAGGGAAGGGGATATGAACGAAGTTTTACATGCCAATACCATTTGGCTGTGTGTCTCCTGTTATAACTGCGTTGTCAAGTGCCCTCGGGGGATTTCTATTACCGATCATATGTATTCCTTGAAAAAGATGGCAACAGAAGTGGGGATAAAGCCGCCCAAAATGCTTCATCTGTATCGGTCATTTAATGCGCCGGTAGAAAAAAATGGCCGGCTGACGGATGTTATGGCCATGGCGGGATACGGTCTGAGACACCCCGGAGCTGCGATGGCGAATGTGCCGCTGGGCTTAAAGATGCTGTCCCGGAAGCGCCTGGAACTCAAGCCGGCGTCGGTTAAAAATATTGACGGCTTTCAACGGGTCCTTAAAAAGGCAAAAGAACTGGAGAGGGTATCATGAAATACGGTTTTTTCCCAGGATGCAGCTACAAGGGAGCTGCCGGATATAAAGAATCGACCGAGGCCGTTTCGCGGCTACTTGGCATTGAATTGGTGGAAATACAGGACTGGAACTGCTGCGGGGCGACAAGCTACTGGAGTACCCAAAGCATTGAGGCATATGTTTTGCCGGCCCGGATTATGGCATTGGCTGAAAAGCAGGGGCTTTCTGAAATCGTTAATGTGTGTAACGCATGTTACTCCACCCTCCGAAAGGCTCAGGAAAAGCTGGCTCAGGACAACGACTTGAACGAGAAAGTGAATCTGGCGCTTGCCGAAGAAGGGCTTAAATACACGGGGAATTTGAATATCAGACATTTGATGGAGGTCATTGTAAACGATCTGAATGCTGATGATATAAAGAAACATATTAAAAAGGACCTTTCCGGCTTTGTTGTGGCCCCGTACTACGGATGTCAGTTAAACCGGCCATGGGCGGACATTGATGATGCCCATTATCCGGTGTTGATGGATCGGCTCATTGAAATGGTCGGCGCAAAACCGCTAAAAAATTATTCCGCCAAAACCGAGTGCTGCGGCGCGGCACACATGGTTGCCCACAAGGATTTGTGTATGCCGTTAAATAACCGGATCGTAAAAGACGCCGTCAGCAAGAGCGCACAAACGATTTGCACACTGTGTCCCCTATGTCAGTTCAATGTCGATGCCTCCCAGTACAAATCCGGACTTCCCATGGTGCCGGTCATCTTTTTTACCCAAATGATGGGACTTGCGTTCGGGCTTTCTGAAAAAGACTTGAAGTTACAGAAATTATTAACGCCGTTTAAATTGGCTGTTTAAATTTGCTGGCTTCGTAAAAAGTCCAAATTCTTTGTTGCGCTGCATTTCTCGTCACTGCGGAGTAGGCTGACTACGCCTCATTTCTCGAAATTTGCGCGCCTCGAATTTGGAGCTTTTTTCTTTGCTATCGAAATCTGATTTTTTACGATTTTATCAAATTCGTCTGGAGAATTTTTACTATGAGAGAATCCAAACCGAAAATCGGGGTTTATGTGTGTCATTGCGGGACCAATATATCCGGCAAGGTGGATGTGGAGGCGGTATCGGAATATGCGTCCGCTCTTCCCCATGTGGCGATAGCAAAAAATTTTAAGTTCATGTGTTCAAGCCCCGGTCAGCAACTGGTGATTGATGATATCCGGAAAAATGATTTAAACCGGGTAGTGGTTGCTTCCTGTTCCCCGAGAATGCATGAAAAGACGTTTAGAACCGCATGCCAGGCGGCCGGAATTAATCCGTATTATTTTCAAATGGCCTGTATCCGGGAGCATGATTCATGGGTGACTGAAGATCCGGAAGCGGCCACCCAAAAGGCAAAGGATCTGGTCAGAGGCTCTGTGGCCAGAGTTGCTCATCATCAGCAACTGACCTCACGGGTGGTGGATATCAATCCCAATGTGCTGGTCATCGGGGGAGGGATTTCCGGAATGCAGGCGGCACTGGATATTGCCGACGGCGGTAAGAAGGTTTACCTGGTGGAAAGGGACCCGTCCATCGGCGGGAATATGTCCAAGTTTGACAAGACATTTCCTACCCTGGATTGCGCGGCCTGCATTAGCACGCCGAAGCTGGTGGCCGTGGGCCAGCATGAAAATATTGAAATGATGACCTACAGCGAAGTGGCCGATGTTTCCGGATTTGTAGGGAATTTTACCGTCAAGATCCGGAAAAAACCAAGGTATGTGGATGCGGATAAATGCACCGGGTGCGGCGTCTGTACGGAAAAGTGCCCGTCAAAGGTTCTTTCGGAATTTGATCATGACCTGACTAAAAGAAAGGCCATATTTACGCCTTTTCCGCAGTCCGTCCCCAATACCCCGGTGATTGACACGGAAAATTGTCTTTTTTTTAAGAAAGGCAAGTGCCGGGCGTGTGAGAAATTTTGTGAAGCCGGTGCCATTGATTTTGAACAAAAAGAAGAGATTGTCGAAATAAACGTCGGATCTATTATCATTGCCACCGGTTTCGAAACCTTTGATCCCACCCCATTGACCCAGTACGGGTTTGGACGGTATCCTGAAGTCTATACCAGTATTCAGTTCGAACGGATTAACAATGCCACCGGGCCCACTTCCGGTAAAATTGTTACCAAAGACGGTAAAAAACCCGAATCGGTCGCCATTATCCATTGCGTGGGGTCCAGGGACCAGAATTATATGAAATACTGTTCCCGGGTCTGCTGCATGTATTCCATGAAGTTTGCGCACCTGGTCCGGGAAAAAACCGGGGCTGAAGTCTATGAATTTTATATTGATATTCGTTCTCCTGGGAAAGGGTATGAAGAGTTTTACAACCGGCTCCAGGAGGAAGGGACCCATTTTATCCGGGGCAAGGTTTCCCAGATTACCGATATGGTCGATTCTCCAGAAGATGAGGGGAAACTGATGGTGGTGGCGGAAGACACCCTTGCGCGCAAGGTGCGGAGAATCCCCGTGGACATGGTGGTGTTGAGCGTGGGCCTAAAACCGGCTGCGGGAATCGAAGATATTGCCCGAATGGTGGGGATTTCCGTTGATTCAGACGGATGGATCAACGAACTTCATCCCAAGCTCGGCCCGCTGGCAACCCCATCAGACGGTATTTTCATTGCCGGCTGCTGCCAGGGTCCCAAAGATATTCCCGATTCCGTGGCCCAGGGCCAGGGCGCGGCAGGCGCGGCACTTTCCCTGATCAGTCGCGGGAAACTTGAGATTGAAGCAGCGGTATCGGCCATTGACCCGGAAAGATGTATGGGATGCCGCCAGTGCGAAGAAGTCTGTGTTTACGGGGCCATCTCGTACCACCCGGCACTGAATATTTGCGAGGTCAACGAAGCGATCTGCAAGGGCTGCGGCAATTGCGCGGCCACATGCCCAAACAAGGCAATTGATTTGAAGCATTTTAATAATGATGAACTCCTGGCCGAGATGGAAGGACTGATGTTCGGGCCGGCTGATTTCCATCACGGTACGGACGAGCAGGCGGCTTAAATAGATTTATGCAACTTGGAAAATAGAAATCTTTATTTTTTCGAGTTGTTGCTATTTGTAAAAAGGTGATTATACTAAAAATGATTGTAATCTGCATTGAGGGTCATGTAGCAGAATGAGTAATCGGCGGCAGGTCTGGTTTTCTTGATATTTGGGATCTGCCCTTCGGTATTTTGGAGATCAGAAAAGTGAAAAATATTCCAGTCAAAATAAATTTTTGTTTTATGATGGTATGCGTTTTTCTCGGGGGCATGGCGGCATTCTCTTTTATTCACACTTGCCCGGCAAATACGGCCGCTTGCGCTAAACATGAGCATAAGCAACGGTTACCGGTGGCATTTCCGCATGACATGCATATGGCGAATTTTGATTGTGAGGCCTGCCATCATAAATATGATGATAAAATGAATAATGTAATAGATACCATGGAACTCTATAGTGGCAATCCGGACATCATGTGTGCTTCCTGCCACACATCGGAAACCACGCTTCATACCCGGCGGGCGTATCACCGTCAATGCGTGGGATGTCACAATGAGCAGATCATAATGAACCAGGCTTCAGCGCCGACCATGTGTAATGAATGTCATCGTCCGGCAGCTATGAACCCAACGGAAGATGAAATGATTATCAGAGGATAAAATGATTAAAGCAAAACCAAAACCAGTTGAAGAAATTTTAAATTATATTGCGCCATATCAGGATATTTTGATTGTCGGCTGCGGCGGGTGTGTTTCCGTCTGCCTTGCCGGTGGCCAGAAAGAAGTCACTATTCTGCAAACAGAACTGGAGCTGGCGCGGGATAAAACAAAATCAACCGGTCAGTTTTCCGGGTACACAGTTGAACGGCAGTGTAATGAACAATATCTTGGGTCGCTGGATGATATGGTGGAAACAGCGGATTGCGTCCTGTCCATGGCCTGCGGCGCCGGCGTGCAGCTCCTTGCTGAAAAATATCCTGAAAAACCGGTATTTCCGGCAGTAAACACCATTGCCATTGGAATCGATCTGGACATTGGTCTGTATGAGGAAAGATGCCGGGCCTGCGGTGAATGCGTACTGGCATATACGGCTGGGGTCTGCCCGGTTACACGATGCGCCAAGGGACTGTTTAACGGGCCTTGTGGCGGGACCAATGGGGAGAAGTGCGAAATCAGCGCAGACATTAACTGTGCTTGGCATGAAATATATACCCGCCTGAAAGCCCAGGACCGACTGGCGGATATTCTGAAAATCCAGCCGCCCATGCAGTGGCAGAATCAGGTCAAGCGCACCATCGTTCAAAAAGGATATGAGCAGAGATATTATCAGGAATCAATATGAACATGACGGCTTTGTAAAAAGTCCAACTTCTGCGTTGCGCTGCATCCTTCGTTTCTTCAAAGTACGAAGAGTACGTATCATCACTCAGGATTTGCGCGCCTTGCCAATTTTACGAGATTGGTGAACTTTTATATTTTGCCGTCGGAATTAGATTTTTTACGAGTGTATCAAATATGAACATGACGGCTTTTTTGACAATTCCATCCATTGCGGTTTTATTGGATTTTATCCGGGGGCCCCTGGTATGGCTCTCCTTTATTATATTTGGCCTGGGCCTGATTGTTCAAACCTTTAGATTATTGAACCTGACCCAGAAAAAAGAAACGCGACGCCTTGCGCCGGGCAAAGAGTTTGTACCACAAGCCACCTTATCAAAGCGGGAATGCTTTTTCAGACGCCTGGCGTTTCTAAAAATAACCATCATAGGGCAAAACGCCTGCATGGTGATGTTCAGTTTTCTTTTTCATGTGTGTCTGGTGATAACGCCCATATTTCTTTTGGGGCATAATGTTTTGCTGGACACATCGTTTGGATTCAGTTTTATCTCTTTTTCCGAAAAAACCTCGGATACCCTGACCCTGATTGTTCTGATGAGCGGGCTTGTGTTTCTTTTGCGAAGGCTTTTGCTTCCCCGGGTCCGGATTCTTACAACGGTATATGATTTTATATTGCTTTTTGTCGCCATCGCCCCCTTTTTGACCGGTTATTTGGCCCATCATCACATATTTAATTATAATATAATGATCATCTTACATATACTTTCCGGAGAACTGATGCTGGTGATGATACCGTTTTCCAAATTTTTTCATATGGTTTTTTTCTTTATCAGCCGGTTCATGATTATCAGTGAACACAGCATGGGGGCACCAAAACGGTCATGGCAATTTTGATGGCGTCGTTAAAAGTCCAATATTTATTTTAGCTTTTGGGTTGCGCTGCATTCTTCGTCGCTTTGTAGGGTGCATTTTATGCACCAATAATGACGAATCATTACTCAGGATTTGCGCGCCTTGCCAATTTTATGAGAATGGTGAACTTTTATACTTCGCCGTTGGAATCTGACTTTTTACAGGATTATCAATTTAAATGCATCGCCGGTTTTTAATCAGAAGCTATCTTGTGGAGCAGTAAATGGGGAAAACACCAGAAATTAATACAGATTCAATCAAATCAATTTTAAAACAAAACAGAAAACAGATTAAACTCGGCCTGGCCATGTGCGCCCATTGCAGCCTGTGCGCGGAAAGCTGTTTTTTATTTGTGTCAAAAGACAATGATCCGGAATATATGCCTTCCTATAAATTCATCAACTCCATTGGCAGGTTATATAAAAAAAAGGGAAAGGTCAGTAAACAGGCCCTTGAAGAAATGCGGGACCTTGTTTTTGAAAAATGCGTGCTGTGCACCCGGTGTTATTGTCCATTTGGAATTGATATTCCTTCCCTGATTACCCTTGGCCGGAGCGTGTGTCGAACCCATGGGTTGTTTCGGGAGTATGACAGGTGATAACTGGTTAGGTTTAACCGATCTGTCTTTACATTTTTTTGACACATGGAGTTTTTAAGCATATGCTCTATATTGAACAATTAAATGTATAGTCGCAATTGCCCTTTGGTGTGAGGGGCAGGTTTATTGTAAAAGTTTATTTATACGATGATTAATTGATATATTATTAAAAGAATATCAGATTAAAGGAGATAACATGAAAAAAGGAGAAAAACTGATTATTGTCGGATGCAGTGGCTCAGGCGGGCCGGCTGCAATGATGTCAAGAAAATTAATGCCGGAAATTGATATCACCGTTATTCGCAAGGAAGAATTTTTTATAGTCAGGTGAGCGCTTCCTCATGTAGTGGCCGGTCTGGCTGCCAGTGAGTCGATTATTGTTCCCGACAAAATGCTTGAAGGTGCGGGCATTAATGTTGTCAGGGAGGAAGTGACCAAGGTGGACACAGCAAATAAAAGTGTTTTTGTGTCCGGCGGTGAAGAATTTAAATATGACAAGCTGTATCTTGCCACAGGATCCAGTCCGTTTATTCCGCCGATCGAAGGTAAAGAGCTTGATGGGGTCATGACATTGCGCGGGCTTGCCGATGCAGAGAAAATAAAATCATATATTGCCGACCGAAATCCCCGAAATATCATATTTATCGGGGCGGGTTTTATCAGCATGGAAATTGCGTCGCTGTTGGCGGAAAACATGCCGGATAAATTCAACATCTCCGTGGTTGAACTCATGGACCGGTCGCTTCCCCTGATGCTGGACAAAGATATGGCGGATCCAGTCGGCGTATACCTTGAAGAAAAGGGCCTCAATATTCTGACCAATGAAAAAGTCGAAAAACTGACCGGCCAGGATGGGAAAATTACCGGGATTGAACTGTCATCCGGGAAAAAACTTGACGCGGATATGGTTTTTATGAACGTGGGCGTTCGGCCGAACATTAGACTTGCCAGTGATATCGGGCTGGAGATGGGGCAATTCGGCATCAAGGTGAACAAGTTCCAGGAAACATCCGACCCGGATATTCTGGCGGGCGGGGACTGTGTTGAAAAAATCAATTTTATTACAAAAAAGCCGACCCCCGGACAGCTTCGGGGTCCTGCGGTAATGCAGGGGCGTCTTGCGGGTAAGCGGCTGGCCGGTTATGATATCGAATTCCCGGGTGTTGTGGATGCCGGCGGCTGTAAAATGTTTGACATGACAATTACCGCCACCGGTTTTACCGAAGAAAGCGCTGCCAAAGAAGGCATTGAAACCGTATGCGCCGTGGTTGACTCCAGGAGTAAGCACGGGATGATTCCGGGCATGAAACCGTGGAAGATCAAACTGGTGTTTGACAAAAAAACACAGAAACTCATCGGGGGGCAGATTGTCAGTCATGCGATTGCGCCGGCAAGAGAAATCGATGCCGTCACCGCTTTTATCCTGGGTGGAAAAACAATCCCGGAACTAACAACCTTTACATCCGCCTGTAATCCGGATATCTCTTCAGAGCCGAGTGCGGAACCGATTACTGTTGCAGCGGAGCAGGCCCTGCAAAAATTAAAGTAAGATGGCGTCGTTAAAAGTCTCATCTACTGCGTTGTAGTGGTTTCTCAGCCATTCAAGATACTACATGTATGATTTCTTGCCTGAAAAACCACTACGCCTTCTACCTGAAACTTTTAACTTAACCATCCCAGTACATTTTACTAAAGCATTAAGTGAAGTCATTATGAAAAATAAACCCACAACTAAAAAGAATGATGCGGTATCCGTACCAGATAACAATTTATCTCAGCCGCCATCTGAAAAGTCCGGCATTTTGAAACGATTTCTGGAGTGGATAGCCAAAGGTGCGGGAAAAACATGTCCCACCTGACAGGTAAAGCACTAATCCCCCGCCTGGCAGGCAGGAACGGACTTTCACATTAAACAGGTATCCGCGAAAACGAAACGTCGGTGTTATGTCGGTTACTACACGATACGGTAAATGATCGTAGATTCAGGCTTGTGACATCTCAGGAGCCGGAATTCAGAATGATGATACCCCATTATTCTGGCTTCCGGCTTTAGTTGTTTTGTCCGGTTTTCAGCCTCAAAACCTTTTAATTGTAAATCAGGGAGAATCACCAATGAAATTTTTGATCATCGGAGGGGATGCCGCCGGAATGAGTGCTGCCAGCAGGGCCAAAAGAAGCATGCCGGAGATGGCGGTCACGGTTCTGGAGATGACCCATGACGTTTCTTACAGTGCCTGCGGCATGCCGTATAATATTGCGGACCCGGAAAAAGCGATAGAAGATCTGGTTGTCCGTCAGGCAGATGTTTTCCGGCAAAAACAGGGCATTGACCTTTTGACCGGCCATCGGGCGGATTCAATCAATCCGGAGCAAAAGACGGTTGCCGGGGTGACACAACAGGGCGAAAAATTTGAATCCCCCTATGATAAGCTGCTGATTGCCACTGGCGGGTCACCCATTGTTCCGGACCTTTCCGGATTTGACCTTCCTGGGGTTCTGGCCTTAAAAAGTCTGGATCACGGCAGAAAAATCAAGGCCTATATAGATTCTCACAATGTTAAAAAAGCGGTGATTATCGGCATGGGATATATCGGCCTTGAAATGAGTGAATCTTTGCGCGCCCGGTCCATAGAGGTTGCCATGGTAAAACCGAATCCACGGTTTCTCCCCTGGATAGCGGGTGAATTATCTGGTGTGGTTCAAAAAGAAGTGGAAGCAAATGGTGTTAATCTGCACATGGGGCATTTGGTCCAAAAAATTGAACCGGCAACTGGCGGCCTGGCAGTTGTCTGTGAAGATCTCACTCTTGATGCGGACATGGTGATCGTTGCCATCGGCATCACTCCCAACAGTGAATGTGCCATTGTCGCCGGTCTTGAAACCGGCATCAAAAATGCCATTAGCGTTGACCGTGGGCTGAAAACATCTGATGAAAACATATATGCTGCCGGAGACTGCGCAGACGCCTATCATGTGGTGACCGGAGAAAAAACCTGGATTCCCCTGGCTTTGCGCGCCAATCGGGCCGGGTGGGCAGTGGCGGATAATATCTGCGGAAAACCAGCGGAACTTGAAGGGGTGGCTGGCACATCCGTGTTCAAGGTGTTTGATCTTCAAGTTGCGCGGACCGGCATTACATCAAAAGAAGCGGTAAAGTCCGGTTTTGATTCGGCAGACGTGGTGATTAAGACCCGCTCCCGCGCCCATGCGCATCCCGGTTCAACCACAATACAGGTCCACCTGATCGGTGACAGAAAATCAGGCCGCCTGCTGGGCGCCCAAATGGTCGGTAAAGAAGGTGTTGCCCACCGGATTAACGCAGTTGCGGTGGCCCTGCACGCGCAGATGACGGTTGAACAGTTCAGCCAGACCGATCTGGCCTACGCCCCGCCGTTCAGCCCGGTATGGGATCCCCTGCTCACCGCGGCCAACCAGCTTTTGAAAAGGATGTGAAGTTAGGTAGAAGGCCGAAGGCTGAAGGTGGAAGGTAGAAGGGATAAAGATAAACGTCCGACATTCAACATTGAACGTTCAACGTTGAAGTGGGAAAATGAAGAAGGTATAAGGTAGACTGGATTAGCTCGTAGAGCGTAATCCGGCATTTGTGATAGGTAGAAGGTTAAAAAGTAGCGACCAATCCTCCAGCCTTTCACCTTCTACCTCAATTCCCTACGGATTCATTTCATACGCATCAATCAGCGAGTAAACATGTTCTTTCAGCACTTTTTCAAACCGCTTCATGTTTGCATCCGGCCGTTTGATCATTTTCTGGCATGCGGCCT
>JABZFM010000006.1 GCA_014237465.1 Desulfobacteraceae bacterium
GGATTGTGATGGCAAAGATCAGGCTTGTGTGGCCGCTCCATCAGCCCCAATCGGTGTTGTCGCATCAGACGGTACGTTATCCGGTAAGGTTCAAGTAAATTGGACCGCAGCAACTGGTGCAACATCTTATGACGTTTATCGTGCTGACATGCCGGCCTGGACAGGAACAGCGCCTAAAAGGATTGCCTCGTCTGTATCAGAAACATCATATGATGATACCTCTGCACTCGGTGGCAATCGTTATTATTACTGGGTCAAATCCCGAAATTCCGGTGGGGTCAGCAAATACAGCAACTTTGATGCAGGATTTTTGTTGGGGCCTGAGGGCTCCATCCCGGCAGTACCAACCAATGTTTCCGCCACAGACGGCACCGGCACCGTTTCCGGTAAAGTGAATATCACGTGGGATACCACGGCCGATACATTGGTCTATGAAATATGGCGTGCCGATATCCCGGCGTTTTTAGGTGGGAATATTAAAAAAATCGGAACATCGGACACGACGTCTTATGACGATGCCACTGTCGTAAGCGGGAACCGGTATTATTACTGGGTAAAAGCAAGAAATTCATGGGGCGTTACCAAATACAGCTTATTTAATACCGGGTTTATCGGAACAGCCTCAACCCCACTTCCCGCACCGACAGGTGTGTCTGCCACAGACGGCACTGTTTCCGGCAAGGTACATATCACGTGGAATGCCATATACGATGCAAAAGTCTATGAAGTATGGCGTGCCACCAACCTGGTATCCGCAGGCGGCAAACCTCAACGGGTCAGCTTTTTGACTGGCACTTCATTTGATGACACTTCCGGAACTTCCGGTACAACTTATTGTTACTGGGTTAAAGCAAGAGATTCCTGGGGATCAAGTAAATATAGTGTGCCTGATACAGGGTATCATAATTAAGATTAACGGGGAGATGGGGTCAAACCTTGAATAGTGATTAAGAGGGATAGAAAATCACAAATCAAGGTTTGACCCCATATCTGTGATTAAGGGGGGATGGAAAATTACAAATCAAGGTTTGACCCCATATCTCACATAACAAGGCTAATTCAGCCGATACAAAAAGCCCTGCAGCTGATTTGCGGCGTTATACTACTTTAATATCAGAAAAAGGAGCGATACCATGAGTTACGAGAACATTATCGTCGAAATCGGAAATGATTTTGTCGCTGAAATAACGCTTAATCGTCCGAGTAGCCTTAACACTTTCAATATTCCTCTTGCAAAAGAACTCAATCAGGCCCTTAAAAAACTTGACTCAGAAAACCAAGTGCGAGTCATTATCCTGAAAGGAGCAGGCAAGGCATTTTGCGCCGGTATCGATATAAGTAATTTCTCAAATAAAAGTGTTATGGAGTATCGGGATTGGATAGAGTGCATGGAAAACTCGCTGGTTACCATTAGCTGTATGAACAAGCCTGTTATTGCTCAGGTACATGGAGTTGCTGCAGCAAACGGAGCCGGTCTGGTGGCAGCTGCCGACCTCGCAACCGCAGGTGAAAACGCACGTCTGGGCCTGACCGCCATCAACGTTGGACTCAACTGCATTGGGCCGGTGATCCCCGTCACCCGGTCCGTTGGGAGAAAGAGAGCCCTCGAGCTGTTATTTTACGGTGATTTGATCTCTGCCAAGGAAGCATTAAGCATGGGACTTATCAACCGCGTCATACCTGAAGCCGATTTAGACAAGGAAACCCGTAACTGGGCTGCGACTCTGGCGCAAAAGAGTCCTCTGGCGCTACAGATCGCCAAAAAAGCATTCTATGCGGCAGCAGACCTGAATTATTATAAATCTTTCGAATATATGAACGAAGCTTTTGCTCGTCTGTGCTCTACGGAAGATGCCAAGGAAGGGATAGACGCGTTCCTGGGGAAACGAAGTCCTGTGTGGAGGCAGAAATAGAAAAGAATTCAGCAGAACGGCACAACGAAAGGATGAACTCTGACTGAAAAAGCCTGGCCGTTTTTTGGTTTCTACAAATTTTGTTGTTTATCGATCTTTCTTCGCTTTTTAGCCATATTTTGTTTGCTTTTTCATCAGATTATCCTTCATCGTTCTGTTTCCATTCGCATCAGCCAAACTATTTGTTGACAAAAGGCAGACATGAGCATATATTTATAGCATGAAATATTTGAATTGGAGTTCCGAAAAAAACGAAATCTTGAAGCGTGAACGCGGGATTACATTCGAGGAAATAGCTTATCTGATTGAATCAGGGCAGATAATCGGAATTGAGGAAAATCCAGGACGATCTAACCAAAAAATGTATATTCTGGAAATTGAGAACCTTGCCGTTATTGTACCTTTTGTAGAAAATGATAAAGAAATATTTCTCAAAACTGCCTTTCCAAGCCGTAAATATACAAAACGGTACGAGTTAAAGGGGAAATGATGAAAAAAATAAGTAAAAAAATATTTAAGCCAATTGATCAGGAAGAAAAAGACCTGATGGAATCAATCGAACGTGATGAGTGGCAGCCTGTCAAAAATATTGTTCGGGAAAAAGAGAAGGCAATAGCAGCTGCTCGAAATACATTGAAAAAAGAAAAACGTATAAACCTTCGTCTAACTCAAAAGGATTATCATCAAATTCAGATAAAGGCTATTGAAGAAGGTATACCATATCAAACACTTATTTCCAGTCTTGTGCATAAATATCTGAATGGATCCTTAGCTCCAAGGTCATAGAAAGGGAAGGAAAATATATGAAAACCAAAATATATATTTTATGATATATACCTTGACACCTTCTGTAGATGGTATATATTTTTAAGTATAAACCAAGAGGAGGCGATTATGCAAACTGCCAAATTATTTATAAATGGACGAAGTCAAGCAGTTCGTTTACCAAAAGCCTATCGATTTAATGGAAATGAAGTCTATATAAAAAAAGTGGCTGGAGGGGTATTATTAATTTCTAAAGATGAGAGAGAGCCTTGATTAAATATTTAATTGATACCAATATCTGTATTTACATAATGAATAAACGCCCGACAGGGATCATTCATAAGTTTAAGCTGTTTGATGTGGGTGAAATCGGTGTGTCAACAATCACAATTTCAGAGTTGCAGTATGGAGTTAGTAAAAGCAAAAATCGCAAGTTAAATAAACAGCGCATCGAAGAGTTTCTCTCTCCACTTGAAATCCTTCCATACGACGAAATCGCTGCCACTATTTATGGAGACATTCGTGTCCAATTAGAGAAACGCGGGGAGCCTATCGGTCCACTCGACCTGCTGATTGCGGCTCATGCCTTAAGCAGAAATTTAGTCTTAATTAGTAACAATGAAAAGGAATTCGAACGAGTTAAAAATTTGAAAGTCGAAGATTGGGTTAAATAAATGAGACAGTTTTAACTTAACATATTTTTAATAAAGTTCAGAAAGAAATAGATTTATGAGACCTGAAATTCGAGAATATAATTATGACTGGCTGATAGGGAATGTGCTGGCGTCCGCCGCCAAACTGGTTAATGGCACCTCCAAAGAAATCGAACTGATGTATCATTATATCCCTAATTTTAAAGGCCTCGCCCAGGTCTTCGTCGATGCCGGACCGCCAGGGATGGCGTTTGTCAATCTCCTGGCGGAATATTACCGGAACATCCTTACCGCGCGGGACCAGGGGAAAATGATCGCGGCGACAACCTTTTGCAACAACCCCGCCATCCTTATAGCCATGGACATCGTCCCGACCACCTTCGAGATACTGACCGCCAACGGATGCCTGGCCTGGAAGCGTGGAATGTTCGATTACATGGATTACTGTGTTGAGATCGGTATGCCGGAAACTTCCTGTTCGGCACAGAGAGGGGCGCTCGGGGCATACCTTGCCGGACTATGCGAACCAATCGATCTCGTGATCTGCGATACGCCCGGTGTGTGTGACACCAACGCGAATGCCTTCGCCTTTGCCGCTACCTATCTGGACAAGCCGTTTTATCAGCTAAATTACCCCAGTACTATCGGTGACGACCGGAGCCAGAAGTACCATGTGGACGACTACAAGGCCATGATTCGGTTTATCGAACAGCACAGCGGTAGAAAGCTCGATTACGACCGTCTGGCTGAAGTTCTCAGGGAAATCGACCGGCAGGACACGTTGACCGCTGAATTGGAAGACATGCTGATGCTGGTCCCCACCCCGATTCCCCCCATTTACAGCCTGTTGATCTATGGCGGCCGCTTCAACTTCGCCGGTGACCCGATCTATACCCGGCTACTGGAAACTATGGTGACAACCGCCAAGGAGCGGGCCGAATCAGGAATCCCCGGACTCAAATCCGGTGATGAAAAACTGAGGATTTTCATGTGCTACATCGATCATTATTCCTTTAATTTGAGTTTCGTTAACTACCTGGAAGAGAGAGGAATCGCTCACACCGGATCGATTCTGACCCGCAATTTCCGTGACGACAATAAGTATGTCCGGAATCTCCCGGATAACAGTTATAGCATCGATCTTTCGAGCCCGGAGGCGATGCTCGAATCACTCGCTCAGATGAACGCCCGGATGCCCATGGTCCGATCGATAAGGGGCCCTTACGATCGTCATGGGATGTGGCTTGAAGAGACTCTGGCCTGCGCGAAACTTTACCAGGCAGATTGTGTCATCTATAACGGAACGCCGGGTTGCCGCAATACCTGGGGGATGGTCAAGCCGTTTGCAAGGGACTTGGAAAAGCAGGGCTTTCCCGTTCACATAATGAATGACGACGCATTCGATGACCGGGTCGAATCGTGGGAAGCCTCCCGGGATCGTCTGGATGAATTTTTTAAAGTAAGGGGGTTGTTATGAGAGACATAAGGGTCTGCCCTTGACTCGTAAAAAATGGTAATGGGTCAAGAGCAGATTTGATCCTAGACATTAGTGTTTAAACAAATGATTGAGGAAGAAATAGATGGCTGAGAGAGTGTGTCCTGTATGGGTTGGTTATCTTCTTGCTAGTCCTGTAAGAAAATTATTTCAAAATCCTAAAAAGATACTCGCCCCATATGTGGAGGACGGGATGAAGGTTTTAGATATTGGCTGTGCAATGGGTTTCTTCAGTTTACCCCTTGCACAGATGATCGGTTCAAACGGAAAAGTCATATGTGTGGATGTGCAAGAGAAGATGATTAAGTCACTCGAAAAACGCGCACAAAAAGCAGGATTGGCCAATAGAATTGAAACACGCGTATGTCGCCATAATTCACTTGATCTGGATGACCTTAAGGGAAAAATCAATTTTGCTTTTGCATCTGCTGTTGTACACGAAGTTCCTGATGTTCACACGTTTTTTTCTCAAATATATGAAACGATAAAACCTACTGGAACATTTTTTGTAGTAGAACCAAAGGGACATGTATCAGAAAAGGATTTTGAAATAACTATTTCTATTGCTGAACAGAATGGTTTTCATGTAATGGACAGTCCCAAAATAGGCCGCAGCCATACTGTCCTTTTGGGGAGAAAATGAATGTTAAAATGGAAATATTTAAACTTGCACTTCCTTTAATTTTATTTCTTATACCCTTTCATATCTATTCAACTATTTTAAGTTTTTTAAATGGTGGCATATTAGATTTAACAGGCTATATATCTCCAGAAAAGGCCAAGACAATTGCTGCGGATTATGCAAAATTTTGTTTTATCCCGATATTACGATTATTGCCTATATATTTATCAACTGATAACGGACAAACGAATCTTTAAGCGAATAAGAAGTAAATGGTGATCATAGTGCCAATCACTTGTGCTAACCGGGAAAGGCGCATTCTGGTTTCAACACTTTTCGGCCGGTAGCAGAACTTCAATCGTTAGCAGGATATTAAAATGAAAAGCACCAATACGCCTTTGTATAAGTCGATACCTACCAAGAAAAGCATCGGCAATGAGTATTCCATTTATACTGATAGAATTGAGCTAAGATGCAGATTTCCATTTTTAACTAAAACATTGGTCATCAAAAAAGATGATCTCATTTCAATAGATATCTTTAAGCCTCCCGTGGTTAGAACAACATTTCTGGCTTTAAAGCTTGATCTGGCTGATATAAAAGAACACGTAGGAATTAAAAGAAAAAATGGATTCTTTAAACAATTGAGATTTACTCCGGAAAATCCGAAAGAATTTGTCTCAAAAGTAAGAGAAATATTTGAGTTGAACTGCTAACCTATCGCTTCACTTGATCCCGAGGGCCTGACTGCCCTCGGGCCAGGTGAGCTTGGCGTTCGCTGTAAAAATAATCCCCCGAAAATAACATCGTCTCAAAAAAATAATTGACTCCGGCTGGGGCAGAGTTTATACTTCTAAATATAAACTTAACTTGTAGGAGGTATCATGAAGGCCACAGCAAAAGATTTGAGGTTCCATTCAAAAGAACTTATCGATTCTGTCAGCAGAGGAGAAGAAGTCATTATCACTTTTCGTGGTAAGCCCTGCGCCAAGCTTGTTCCCTACCAGGACCTTAAGAATAGAACAGAAGAAAACGAACTGTTCGGAATGTGGAAAGATAATGAGATTGTCGATAATGTTAATGAATACGTTAGAAATTTAAGAAAAGGAAGATTCTAAATGCTCGTCGATACAGATGTCCTCATCTGGTATTTAAAAGGAAATGAGAAGGCATATCAAGTTATTGAGAACTCAAGCAATTTCTTTATTTCTGTTGTGACCTATATGGAACTTATCCAGGGAATGAGAAACAAAAAAGAATTAAACAGTCTCCGCAAAGCTCTGCATATTTGGAATGCTCAAATACTCTATATTTCCGAAGAGATATCTGCCAAAGCAATGTTTTACGTCGAGCAACATTTTCTAAGTCATTCGATGCAATTGGCAGATGCTTTCATCGGAGCCACTGCAATCGCTTATGGTAATCCTGTTCTTACAGGGAACGATAAACATTACAAGCTCTTGAAAGACCTGGAAATCAAAAAATTCAGGCCATAACGTCTTATAACAATATAAAAACAACGAACAAATTTTCGCTATTGCCACAGCCTGTCGTCGGATAGTCGGCGGGCGGGAATAAACCCTGCCCCTGCTGTAAACGCAATCGAACCTTATGCCACTTTTCGCGCATGCCCGCTCCATTCTTTTTCACGGAGCTTGAATTTCTGGATTTTACCAGTGGCGGTTTTGGGCAGATCGCCGAATTCAATTATTTTCGGTGCTTTAAACCGGGCCATGTTTTCCTTGCAGAACGTGATAATGTCCTGTTCCGTAGGAAATGATCCGGGTTTTGGTTTTACAAATGCCTTGGGCACCTCGCCCCATTTAGTGTGCGGTGTGGATACCACGGCAACTTCCAGCACATCCGGATGTTTGTATATGGTGTTTTCCACTTCCACAGTGGAGATATTTTCACCACCGCTGATAATAATATCCTTCTGCCGGTCCATGATTTGGATATACCCGTCCGGATGCATGACCGCCAGGTCTCCGCTGTGAAACCACCCACCATCAAACGCCTTGTCGGTGGCTGTCTTGTCCTTGTAATACCCCAGCATGACATTATTTCCGCGCATCACGATTTCACCGATGGCCCGGCCGTCCCTGGGAACCGGTTCCATGGTGTTGGAGTCCACCACATCCATGTATAATGCGTTGACATAGGGAACTCCCTGGCGTGCTTTTATCCGGGCGCGTTCACCGGCAGGAAAATCATTCCAATTGTCCTGCCATTTGCATATACTGTGCGGCCCGAAGACTTCCGTCAACCCGTAGGTCTGGGTAATATTGGCACCAACGGCTTCCATATTTTCAATGACTTGGGGTGCCGGCGGCGCACCGGCGGTCATGATTTCAAGGTGACGGTTCAGCTGAAGATTCTTCTCTGCCGCATACGTGGACAATGCAATCAATACTGTAGGCGCGGCGCACAGATGCGTAACTCTCTCAGTGTCGACCAGGTGGTAAGTGGTTTCCGCTTCCACTTTCCGCAAACATATATGAATGCCGCCGACAGCAGTGACCGCCCAGGGAAAACACCACCCGTTACAGTGAAACATGGGCAGGGTCCATAGATATACGGATCCGGAATTGAGCCCGAACTCAATCACTTCTCCCAGGGCATTGAGATAGGCCCCCCGGTGATGATACATAACGCCCTTTGGAAATCCGGTGGTGCCGCTGGTATAATTGATGGCCGCCACACTGTATTCATCGGTGACGTCGCACGGCACCGGGTCATCGGCGGCAAATGCTAAAAACGATTCGTAATCCGTACCCGGCAATGGGATGTCACTGCTCACGTCACAGACATTGACAATTGTTTCCACATATTTCAGGTCATCTAAAACCGGATGAATCAGGTCGCCAAATTCATTATCCACCACCAGGACTTTGGCTTCCGAGTGATTCAAAATATATCCCACTTCGCCGGACGATAAACGAATATTGACGCTGACCAGGACAGCTCCGATCATGGGCACGGCAAAATGCGCTTCAATCATCGGGGGGATATTTGGACAGATAAATGCCACTTTATCTCCTTTTTCAACACCGGCATTTTTCAGTGCATTGGCCAGCCGGTAAACCCGGCGCAAAAACTGTTCATAGGTATAACGGGTTTTTCCATGAACCATTGCAGTCTTATCCGAATAAATCGCTCCGCTTCGGGTCAAAAATTTTACCGGTGTCAGAATGTCATAATTTACGGTTTCATGATGCATTATCTGATTCCTCCTTAAAAATTACTTACTTTTTTTGATAAATAATCCGCAATATAGCCTGTTTCCAGTGCCTCGAACGGTTTCACGATATAATAGATAATTCCCGGTTTCCGGTTAACTAAACACCTGATCAGTTAAAATATTTATAAAAACGACTATCAGTATTCCAAGATTTATGCCAAACCGTGAAAAAAAATTCAAATATTTGAATTTAATTGATATTCTTTAATTATGGAAAAAATAAAAGAGATCAGGCGACGGGACCAAAGCACCCCATAGGACAAGAATTACAGGAAAAACAATTTGAAATAATTTGATATATTTTTATTGAGAACGATCGTTCTTAATTCAGGAACGATCAAGCCGATATTTTTTTATTTTTTTAAACAGGGTTCGGCGATTAATCCCCAGATCCTCGGCAGCTTTGCCGCGGTGCCACAGATTTTTTTCAAGCACCTTAAGAATCATCTGTTTTTCATATGCTTCCACAGACTCCGGCAAGGTTGATTTTGGACTTACAACGACTAGGGCGGAATCAATTACCGAATCGGTATGTTTCTTTTTCCCAACGCTTTCCTTTTTTAAGGACATTTCCGACAAATCAAACCGGTTAAAGGTCATGTACCGATGCAGAACATTCTGCAGTTCCCGGACATTACCCGGCCAGTCATAGGCCTGGGCCACGTCTATAATTTCACCAGTGATGGGCGGCAACCGGTCGCGGTCCCCATACCTTTTCATAAAGTGATCGATCAGCAAAGGAAGATCCTCTTTCCGGTCCCGTAACGGGGGAAGATGAATCGGGATCACATGAATTCTGTAATAAAAATCCTCGCGCATTTTCCCATTTCTGACCAGCTCTGCCAGATCCCGGTTAGAGGCGGCAATAATACGGATATCCGGATGATGCATCTGATCGCTGCCCACCGGCCGGTATCCCATGCCTTCAATCACGCGCAGCAGCTTCACCTGCATGTTCAGCCCGATCTCCCCCAGCTCATCCATGAACAGGGTACCGCTGTCGGCAAGATCAAGGTACCCGTGCTTGTTTTGTTCAGCACCCGTAAACGCGCCTTTTTTATATCCGAAAAACTCACTTTCCAGAAGATTTTCCGGGATGGCGCCGCAATTAACCACCACAAAAGCGGATTTGCTCCGCTCGCTCATATTGTGGACCGCCTGTGCCACCAGTTCCTTGCCGGTCCCGGATTCCCCGTATATGATCACATTCGCGTCCGTGGCTGCGGCATTTAATATCAGCTCATACACCTGCTGCATGACCTGACTTTTACCGATAATGTTCCCGAATCGAAAACGGTCCCGGATACTTGATTTTAACCGGACGTTTTCCCTGCGCAAATAAACCTCCCGTTCCCTGAGTGCTTTTTCCGCCAGTTTACGCTCGGTAATGTCGATGACAAACGCTTCAAACCGTGAGACCGCTCCGGTATCATCAAAAATCGGCGACATCATGGCGTCATACCACCGATGATCGACCGGGCTTTCAAACTCCTTTCGATCGGCATTCCCGTTAAAGACATCCTGCCAGGCGCACCA
Organism: Desulfobacteraceae bacterium; assembly: GCA_014237465.1. Classification (GTDB taxonomy): domain Bacteria; phylum Desulfobacterota; class Desulfobacteria; order Desulfobacterales; family Desulfosalsimonadaceae; genus SURF-3. The sequence goes on from JABZFM010000006.1 coordinate 10,226, forward strand.
TGGGCACTGACTGTCCCGCTGATACAGGGATTGATAACACAGGGAACCGGTCGCATCTTTTCCGATTTGATCAATCAGCGCCTTGTTCATAAACTCTATGATAAAATCCTGATTACATGTATAAATCAAACCTTCAGCGGCTTCTATGATGGCCAGCAGCTTGGCCTCGCTGTCTTTCAGAGCCCTGGTGGTCTTTTTCAGGGATGTGATATCCATAAAGGATGCAATGCTCCGGATGCCGTCAGGCAGCATGCCGACCTTGATAAAAATATCCCTGACCTCGCCGGACCGGTTGATGATACTGCATTCATACTCGTCAGGCGCCTGCCCATCCTGAATCCGCCGTTGCTGATGATAATGAGACATTTTTTCAAGGTCTTCCGGCACCACAAACGCCGACCATTTCATGTGATGTTCGATTTCATGCGTATAATACCCGGTAAGTTTCTCAAATTCTTCGTTTGCCATGGAAATGGTCATATCCGGTTCAATAATGATGGAAGCGGCCCCTGATTTATTAAACACCCGACGGTATCTTTCCTCGCTGGTCCGCAGTTTTTCTTCCGCCAGTTTTTGTTCATTGATGTCAATGACAATCCCGATGATGGTTTCAAACTTCTTCTCTTTACTTTGAATCAGGGCAAGGGACATGTCCCCCCAGAAAATCGACCCGTCCTCGCGCTGATACCTGATCTGGCGGCGGTACGCACTCCTTTTCCCTGCCACCATTTCATGGAGTATTTCTTTCATGTCATCCGCGTCTTTTTGATACAGCAGATCCAGGGAATACCTGTTTTCCAGATCACCCGGGTCATAAAGCAGGCGGTTGCACATGGCCGCATTTGTCCGGATAAAGCGGCCGTTTTGATCCAGAAAAAAAATCCCGGCACCGGCATCGTCTAAAATACGGCTTAACCAGTGTTCTTTGCCGAGCCAGTCGTCAGTTTTAAAATGGGACGCATTGGTCTTTTCAGACATAAGCATACTTTCCGAGAAAATTATTTACTCTTCAATGGAACCGAAATCAACATCCGGAAATTCAGGTTCCTTTTTTTCCAAAAACGCGGCCACACCGTAAAAACACTCACCTGAAACAATCAGGGAAACGGCTTTATCCGCCTCCAGGTCCAGGGTCCGGTTTAAAGATTGGTTTTGACTTTGGCGGATGACATTTAACGCATAACTCACTGCCCGGGGTCCGTTTTGGGAAATCATTTCTGCCAGCCGGACGGCTTCATCCAGGCATTCCCCCAGCCGGCTGATCCGGTTCACCAGTCCGAGATTGATGGCTTCACCGGCCGCCACTTTGCGTGCCGTAAGAATCATATCCGCCGCCCGTGACGGACCGATCAGGTGGGCAAGCGTGGCGCCACCCCCCCAGTCGGGCATCAATCCTAAACGGACCTCTGAAAAACAGATCACCGCATCAGGATCCATTACCCGCAAATCACACCGAACGGCCAGTTCGGCTCCGCCGCCATAGGTCAGCCCGTTTAAGGCGGAAATAATCGGAACCGGCAGGGAAACAAATCCATCCACGATTTTCCGCAGTTGACCGATCAGTTGTTCTGCCGGGGCGCTATCCGATGTCTCAACCGAATTGATGAGTTTTGCAACCCATGGATTATCCGGGTTCACATCAAAACCGGCTGAAAAAACACTCTCTCCGCCGCCGGTAATTACGATGGCGCGTGGCAGATTCTTTTTTAACTCGCCGGTGACCCGAGCAAGCTCTAAAAACATATGTTCGTTAAATGCGTTCCGCCGCTGCGGACGATTAATGGTCACAATCGCAATTTTGCCTTTTCTTTCCAGTAATATTCCTTCTTCGGACATGTCATCATCTCCCGGCAATGAGTTTATGGTTATAAAATCTACCAATAATTACAGCCGACTTCAATCGCTATTGGGCCCAGGCAGGCACCGCAAACTTATATGCCGGCTGAATGGAAATTTCTTGTATGAAACGGTTAACCAGATTATACTATATTGATAATTTAAGCAAAGACATGGCCCGGGTTTTCAATTTTTAAAAAAACGTTTCAGCATAAGGCGGATTCATGAAAAAAACAAAAATTATCGCAACTATTTCAAACCATATGTGTGATGTCCCCTTACTGGAACGAATGTTTGCCGCCGGAATGAACGTGGTCCGCTTAAATACCGCCCACCAGACACCTGAAGAGGCGTTAAAGGTGGTTCAAAACGTTCGCGCGGTATCCGACCGAATTGCCCTGATGATCGACACTAAGGGCCCGGAAATCCGTATTACCGAAATGGACGAAGAAATACCGGTGAAATCCGGAGATATCCTTTCCGTTAAAGGGAATAAAAACAAATCGTCTTCTGATGAATGCCTGTTTGTCAACTATGACGACTTTGTCGACGACATGTCGCCCGGGGACAAAATTTTAATTGATGACGGGGATATTGAACTGTGTGTTGTGGACAAAAAAAGTGATGCCCTGACATGTGAAGTCAAAAATGACGGGTCCATCAAAAGCCGGAAAGGCATTAACCTGCCGTCCGTGAAAATAAAGAACCTTCCCGCACTCAGCGAAAAAGACAAAACCTTTATTGATTTTGCGGCCGAACATGACATTGATTTTATCGCCCATTCGTTTGTCAGGAGAAAAGAGGATGTCATTGCCATCCAGAAAATCCTGGATGCGAAAAAAAGCCCGGTAAAAATCATCGCCAAGATAGAAAACCAGGAAGGGGTCGATAATATTGATGAAATCATCGATCATTGCTTTGGTGTCATGATTGCCAGAGGAGATCTGGCCATCGAAATCCCGGCGGAAAGAATACCGATTATTCAGAAAAACCTGGTCAGAAAATGTATTGAAGGAAGAAAACCGGTGATTATCGCCACCCAGATGCTCCAGTCCATGGTGAAGTCACCAAGACCGACACGCGCCGAAGTGTCTGATGTTGCCAACGCCTGCCTGGATCATACAGACGCGATTATGCTTTCCGGTGAAACCGCTAACGGAAAATATCCGGTGGAAGCCGTGAAAATGATGACTAAAATAGCCGTTGAAGTGGAGTCCAGCCTCAGCACATTTATTGATACGTCCTATGAAAGCGAGAATGACGTGACCGGCTATCTTTCCAAGGCAGCGGTAAAGGCAGCGTTAAGGCTGAATACCAAAGCCCTGATTGCAGATACCATCAGCGGCAAAACCATAGTGAGCCTGGCTGCCTATCGCGGTGAAAACATGCTTTACGCATTTTGCTACAGTAAGCGAGTCATGCGGGAACTGGCTTTATCATTCGGCGTGCGTGCATATTATATGAAACCGGATCTGACCGCCCATGAGTTTCTTGAAGCCGCACTCAACCAATTACTGTCTGAAAACCGTTTTAAAAAAGACAGTCTGATAACTGTCCTGGCCGGGAATTTCGGCTCGAACAACGGGGCTTCGTACGTGGAAATCAGCACCGCGAAAAACCTGTTAAAACGGAAATAGTCTCCAAAAATAATAAAATTGTTATGAGCCATATTAAAGAAAAAACCTGTAGAAAATGCCGTGAAGTCAAACCGATTGACGACTTTTACGAGAACAAATACAGCCCGGACGGCCGATATACATTCTGCAAAGTCTGTTTTGATCAATTTGCCAAAAAATTGAAGGAAAAGAAAAATGCGCCTGCCCCGCTGAATAAAACATGTGAAAAATGCGGCAAACTTAAACCCCTTAATGCGTTTGATACTTTTGATGATCACCTTGAAAAATCTGACACTCCAAAAAACTGGTGTAAAGATTGCCGTCAACAGGACGATGATTTAAAAAAGCAGCCGGCTGAAAAAGAAAAAAAACCAGGTCTGCAGGCCCCAAAAATCAAAAAAACAAAGCCCCGTGATCTTCCCAAAAAAAATAGCAAAGCGAAAAAACCGGTTCAGGAACCCGTAAAAAAAGCGACCCCGAAACCTGTTCAGGAACTTGCTGATAAACCAGCGCAGAAACAAACCCGGAAATTGGAACAAGAACCAGCATCGGAACAGAAACCAGCGCAGAAACGCTCTCAAGAACCGGCTGATGAATTTGACTTTATCGAACATTTGCTTAAAACCCAGACACTTGAAACACAGGCGCTTGAAAACAAGCTGGCTCTTGAAAAACTGCAGATCCCCAAGCAGATAACTAAAATTAAGGTCCGCAAAAGGATCTGTAACGGTTGTGGAAAAACAGAGGAGATCGACCAGGTTGAAAAAAATACCGTTATCCCGGTGCATGCGTGGTTCTGTGATTTCTGCCGGCAAAGGGCAGCAAAAAGACTGGTACGAAAAGGAATGACAGTTCAGGATTACTGGGGGAGAAAATTTAAAATTAAAAAATTCATCAGCAGTGAAATCGTCATGGGTGTTTTGAAAAATAAAACCGGGAAATGGGAAAAAAGACCTTTAAAAATTTACGGCAGTTGGAAAACGCCGTAAAAAGCTTTTTATGGTGATTCATTACCACTGTATGAAAAAATAACTTATCAATCATTTCAAACTATTATGAATGAGTTATTTGGAAGAAATATCCGGGTCCGGCTTTTGTTTGCCAATAGAAGAGGTTTTTCATCCGATACCAAAATGAACATGGGAATTCAGGAGCCAGGAGTCAGTATTCGGAAAAACGCGGTTGCCGCTTTGCTCTGTTAAATTTTAAATATTATGACCGGTAATCCGCATTGATTTTGACATAATCAATGGAAAAATCACAGGTCCAGCAGGATGCCTGAATGTCACCAAGATGCACGTCAATCACCACTGCAAATTCCGGCAGTTTCATTACTTTTGTGGCTTTTGCTTCCGCCTCAGCGCCGCACCAGAGACCGTTTTTGACGAGCATGATGTCATTAAAACTGATATCGATGGTATCCGGATTCAGGGATACCCCGGAGCGGCCCAGGGCTCCGATGATCCTCCCCCAGTTGGTGTCTTCACCAAAAAATGCAGTTTTGACCAGGTTTGAATGAGCCACTGTATCCGCCATTTTGGCCGCATCATCATCAGAAGCTGCGCCAATGATTTTAATTTCAACAAGCTTGGTGACCCCTTCGCCGTCTTTGACCACCATCCTGGCCAGTTCAATCAGCATCGCTTCTAAGGCATTTTTAAACGCATCTTTGACAGCCACATCATTTAATGACAGCCCGGACTTTCCATTGGCCAGGATCAGGACCGTATCATTGGTGCTGGTATCCCCGTCAATGGTGATCCGGTTGAATGACAGGTTGACCGCATCTGTCAGCAGTTCCATCAAGGTCGACGAATCGGCTTCCACGTCAGTGCATACATAGCTCAGCATGGTCGCCATGTCCGGACGGATCATGCCCGCTCCCTTGGCAACGCCGGTGATGGAAAAAGATTTTCCCGCTACTTCAACAGTGCGTGAAAGCTTCTTGGGCTTTGTGTCCGTGGTCATAATGGATTCTGCAAAATCCGAAAATCCGTCCAGTGATAACGCGTCAAAAAGCTGCGGAATGCCGGATTCAATTTTTTCAACCGGCAAGGACTGACCGATAACGCCGGTGGATGAAACCAGCACCATTTCCCCGGACACCCCGAGTTTTTCAGCCACGGCCTTTGCCATCCGGATGGCGTCTTTCATTCCCTGTTCACCGGTACAGCAGTTGGCATTCCCGCTGTTGACAATTACCGCCCGGCATGTTCCGGATTGGATTCTTTCCATGTCCAGCAGAACCGGCGCTGCCTTTATCTGGTTTTTTGTAAATACCCCGGCCACTGCCACCGGAGCGTCTGAAACGATCAGTCCCAGATCTTTTACATTATTTTTCTTGATTCCCGCAGATATACCGGCGGCCTGAAATCCCTGGCACATGTTATTTACTCCATCTTGTGTGGTTTTGACATAATTAAAAAAGAGAACATCTCAATGTAAGCATCAATCTTCAGATATTTAAACATTTATTGAATTGATCCACATTTTTTGTCAATATTATATTATATTTAAATAATACACGGCGAATCATAGAAGAAGAATGAAAAATTATAAACTCACCATTGAATACGACGGCACGGCCTACCACGGCTGGCAGATACAGGCCAGTGATATCACCATACAGAAAACCATTGAAACCGCCCTGTCCACCATGACCTGGGAAAAAATCCGCTTATCCGGATCCGGCAGAACCGATGCCGGCGTTCACGCACTGGGCCAGGTGGCCAGTTTTAAAACCGCTTTAAGCATTCCGACCAATGCCTTTTTGGCCGGTTTAAACAGCCTGTTGCCGGATGATATTGTCATTACTGCCTGCGAATCAGTGGCTGACGATTTTCATGCCCGGTTTTCAGCAAAAAACAAAACCTACCAATACCGAATTTATAACCGCCCCGTTCCCATCGCCATCAGCCGCCAGTATATGTGGCACATCAGAAAAAAACTGGATGTGGCCGCCATGCAGCAGGCGGTTGCGCATATAACCGGCACCCATGATTTCAAATCTTTTGAAGGTACCGGAAGCCCCAGAGACCATACCATCCGGACGGTGATGAACGCAAAAGTTATGGAAAAGGACGACGGGTATCTTATTTTTGAAATCATGGCCAATGGATTTTTGCGGTATATGGTCAGAAACATAGTGGGCACGCTGGCAGATGTGGGTCTGTTGAAAACCTCTCCGGATGAATTCAAACATATTCTTGAAGCGAAGAACCGGAACCTGGCCGGCGCTACGGCTCCGCCCCAGGGGTTGTTTCTGGTAGAAGTCAGTTATGAATGATGGCTGCTATCCGACAATATAGGTACCGCTTCCCACAGCCAGTTGCCGGCCTTTTTCATTTTCCAGCTCCATCCGGGACACAGCGACTTTTTTCCCGTGGCGGATAACATAGGCGTAGGCGAAAAATTCTTCCCCTCTGCCGGGCAGCAGGTAATCGATGCGAAGGTCGATGGTCCCCACATGTTTCAGACGGTCCCAAACATTGTCCTTACTTAAATCGTCGAGCTTTTCAATGGACTGTGCCATGGCAACCAGCCCGCCGGCAACATCCAGGAGGGTTGCCACCACGCCGCCATGGAGAATATTCTGAACCGTATTGCCGATGAGTTCCTGCCGCATGGCGGTATGCACTTCCACGACTTCCGGGGTCATTTTTGTGACATTCAATCCTACAAGGGTATTAAAAGGGATCACATTGTTAAAATATTCCCGGATAGAATCCAGAACACTCTCTTTTAATAAAATCTGGTCGCTCATTGATTCGGCCTTTTAATCTTTAATCCAACCTGAATTTTTGAGTGAGCCCTAAGTCATTGAACTGCCCTTTAACCGATGAATCTGCCGGTTATAGAACGCAATCACATCCCGGCGGCTCAGCATCCCCATCAGAATTCCCAGGTCATCTTCCTGAACCACGGGCAGGGAGTCGATATTTTTAATAGTAAATTTCTGCAGTACCGTATTTAAATCTTCTGTCAGGGTGGTGGTGACCACTTCGCTTTTGGCGATATCCTTCATGACCACCAGGTGTTCAATTTCAGGGCTAAACAAAACCCCCCGGATATCCGTACTGGAAAAAATTCCGATCATCCTTTTTTCTGCATCCATGACCGGAAAATAATGCTGCTTGGTGCGGGCAAAAAACTTTTTAAACTCCAGAAACGGCATGTTCTGGGGAATACTTTCCACTTTCTTCACCAGGTGAATCAGATCCTGCACCTTGAGCATCTGCAGAATATCCACCATGAATTCCCCGGCATGGGCGGGAGAGGCCACCCGGTTCTTGACCTGTCTTTTATAGATAGTCCACGGACTTGCCAACACATAGGCAATGGAACAGACAAACAGGCTGGGCAGTAACAAATGGTAAGAATCAGTCATCTCGCTCACAAATATAATGGTAGAAATGGGTGTATTTGAAACCGCAGTAAAAAAACCAGCCATTCCGACCAGAATAAACGATTCCGGATGGGTGACAATGCCCGGCATGATATTGTGAAATATTTTCCCCACAGCACCGCCCATGGCACCGCCGATGACCACCGACGGCCCGAACACCCCACCACTGCCCCCGGACCCGATGGAAAAGGATGTGGTCAAAATTTTTCCAATGGCCAGCAGGAACAGGGCGGTTATGGTCATTTGCGAAATATTGGATAGACCCAGCTGCACATATCCGTATCCGAACGCAAGGGTGGCGGGAAGAAAAAAACCGATGATGCCGGTGCACAGCCCGCCGATGGCCGGCTTGATATGGTTGGGCAATTGTAAAGATTTAAAGGCCCCGGTTATACCGTAAAAGGATTTGACATAAAGAAATCCCGTGAATGCCAGCACAAATGCCAACACAATGTAAGGCCCCAGTTCCAGGGGATTTTCAAACACAATATCCGACGGGGTTTCAAACAACGATCCCCACCCGAATACCAGACAGAATACACAGTAGGCGATGACCGATGAAATCCCGGCAGGAATAATGACCTCTGATTCAAACTCCGGGTCACGGTACAATACTTCAGAGGCAAACAGCGCACCGGCCAGGGGGGCCCTGAAGATACTGCCGACACCGGCACCGATACCGGCTGCCAGCATGATCCGCCGCTCCCGGTCGGACATGTTCAGCTTGGTGGCCAGAAACGATCCAAACCCCGCGCCAATCTGGGCGATGGGACCTTCCCGACCCCCGGAACCGCCGGTTGTCAAAGTAATTGCCGATGCAATGGTTTTGATGATGGGTATTCGACCGCGAATAAAACCGCCCTTGTTGTGGTAGGCATCAATGGCCGCATCCGTCCCATGGCCTTCTGCTTCCGGGGCAAACTGATAGACCAGAAATCCGCTGACCAGACCGCCCAAAGAAGGCAAAAACAGCAGAATCCAACGATTAAACGGTGTGCTGGTGGGATGAAAAAGGTGCTGTTCCCCGGCCGGCGGCGGCGGACGGTAACCGGCCATCATATCCATGAAAAAATGACTGCCAAGTCCGCACAGATAATGAAATGCAATGGACCCCAGACCGGCAATGACCCCGATCAGGACAAACAACACACTCCATTTGCCGGCCTGCGCAATATTAAAGGACTTAATCCTTTCAGCGAATGTTTCGGATAATTGACGCAAACGATCAAATAACGCCATGCCTGACACATCACTTTCAATATAAAAAGATTTGGATGAGATTACTTCGCTTCGTTCGCAATGACTGTTAAAATTCTATTAAAATCAAATGGTGAAATTTGATGGCTTCGTAAAAAATCAGATTTCGATGGCAACGTCGTCTAACCGAAAGTGCAAAAATCGGATTAGCTCAGATCGGCAATTCCCTGAAAAACCGTATCAAAAAGAAGCTGAACATCTGATTCTTCCAGGCATGAAAAGGCCACCCGAAGATCCGTATCACCTAATGCAATCAACCCGACACCATATTTATCCAGCAGATGCACCCGCAACGTTTCGGCCTTGACCGTCTTTAAGCGAATGCACATAAAGTATCCGGAATTAAACGGATACACATCCCAGGCGTCCTGATATTTGGGGTCTGCAAGGACCTTTTTAACTTTTTTGGCACGCGCTTCAAGAATCTTGTATTTTTCTTCTTTTTCAGCAGCAAACGCTTCACTTTTCATTGATTCAAGAACGATGGACTGGCTTAAATGACTGGCATTGGAAATATTGCCCCGGACACCGCCGGCGGTTTTTCTGGCCAGTGCATCGTACACCTTTTCAGCATCCGTATCAATCGTACATCCGTAAGTGATAAACCCGACCCGGAGCCCCCATACATAACTTTCTTTTGTGGCGCCATCAAGTTTAACGGCCAGCAGGCGCGGATGAATTCCTGAAAGTCTGGCAAAAATCGATTCCTTTAATACATTGTCTTCAAAAAACAGACCAAAGTATGCATCATCAGCCACGGCGATCACATGGGTTCCGGATTCCGCCACTTCCGTGAGGATTTGAACAATCCGATCCGCTTCATCAACCGTGAGGGTATAGCCGGTGGGATTTTGCGGAAAATTCAGCAAAACGATAATTTTATCATTTTTTGCCGCTTCTTCCTTGACCCGTTCTTCAAAAGCAGCGGTGTTGTATCCGCCGGCTTCCGTAAAAATCTTAAAATGTTTAATGGTCGCCTGCTTCCGGACGTTTAAAATCATATTATAGTTGCCCCAGAACATATCCGGCAGAATCACCACATCACCGGGGTCCACCCATACATCGGCAAAGATGCTTATCCCGTGCGTGATCCCATTAGTGACCACCGGAAGGCTGATCTCTTTTCCGGCCAGGGAAGGATTCTTTTCATAAATGGCATCTTTCCAAACCGCCCTTAAACCCGGAATACCGAATGACGGCGCGTAAGTCAGCGACTGCTCAGCAGGCAATCCGGAGATATTTGCCATCACGGACGGCAGCGCCATCGTTGCATTGCCCTCTTTCGCAATTCCGATGGTGGCATTAATTTTATGGGCTTTTTCCCTGGCTTCGGCGCTCTGCGATAAAATCCCCTTGGGGAAAAACAGATTTTTTCCGACATCAGACATCATGGACATCAGGTTCGGGTTGCCATTTTGAATCACTTCATTGAGTTCTTTTGCTATTGGGTTCATTTCAACTTCCTTTTTTTCTTTATTCCTTCATCTGTTAAAATATGGTTGGCATTGGTGTAAAAAAGTACATTTTGAGGATTTTTACTGCTATCATCTGACGGATCTTTCACAAAACAGGCAAACACTGAATAAGATATCAGAATTACTTACCGTTTTTTCAAAAAAAATGTCAAGATTAAACCCGATAGATTTTTGTCACTGTAAAAATTTTACTGGCCCCGGAATTTCGGTAATCAGATACGCGAAAAGCCTGATAGCGTAAAAATTGATAAAGATTCAGATGGTAAAGCAAAAATTAAATTGAAAATACATTGTATTCATAATATGAAAGCAACGAGCTAATAATTAATGATAACTTTTTCAACAACTACCATGATATCAAAATATTTACAAATAATCGTGTTTTTGTCTGTTTTCCTTTTGCCGATTCTATGCAATCTTGTTGAACATTCGGCCAGCATCATTTTAGTCGTCCTTGTTCTGATCGAACTCTACGCATGGATAACCAGAAAAAAAATACCCGGAAGCACCCCCAAAGAAAAAATCATCATGTGGTCATTTGCTCTCTATTTTTTCGTATGTGTTTTCTTTTTTCTGGCAAACGGTTTATTCAGGGAAAGCGCTTCTTTTCACTGGGATTTGGATCATGAAATACGATTTCTTGCATTTGTGCCGATTTATTTTTTATTCCACCGGACCGGATTAAAACCCTGGACAGTTTGGTATGGTTCGGCAATCGCGGCAATTCTTTGCGGATTTTTTTCAATCAATTATATATTCAGCGTTTATTCGTCTGCCGACGCTTCAAACGTTCACAACTCTCTTACATTTTTAGAAACCCTGAGAGTTTCAGGTGCTTATACCTCAATCACCTTTGGCCAGATCTCTCTCACATTCGGTTTTATGAGTTTTGCCGGAATCCGGTATTTCCACAAAACGCACCCGGCCCTGATCATTTTACCTGTGATGGCTCTTGCCGGCGGTATTCTGGCAGGTTTTCTTTCCGGCACCCGGGGGGCGATTATTACCATTCCGTTTCTTGCGTTAATTTTTTTCATCCAGCTTGGCTCGTTTAAGTATCCATGGCGTAATCGCATTGCCCTTGTCCTGGCCATCACCTTTTTTTCTTCCGGTCTTTATCTCATGCCCGGTTCTACAGTTGACCAGCGTTTCCGCACCGGCTTTACCCAGGCAAAAGCATTTTTTAACGGTGAAGGGACCGGACCCTATGTAGTAAGACTTGCTATGTGGACCGAAGCCTGGAAAATATTTAAAGCACATCCCGTCTGCGGTACCGGAAAAGACGGATACAGTCACATTATAGAGGCTAAAATCGCACAAAATGAGATCCCTAAAACAATTGAAAGATTTCATTCCCCCCACAATAATTACCTGACCAATATGGCCGCCTATGGTATTACCGGACTATTAATTCTGCTTGCCGTATTTCTGTCACCGTTTTTCATATTCATACCCGCGGTCAGGACCTCTGGACCGCAAAAAGACATGGTCTATTCTGGTATCATGCTGATTGTATCGTTCATTCTTTTTGCCGTAACGGAAACAATTTTTTACCGCAATATTTATATCAGCCTTTATGTCATATTAGTGGCTGCCATATTATATATAGCGTCTGAACGGGAATCTGAGAATTTTAACCAGAGGAGTACATAGAGTATTTCGAGGACTAAAATTTGCGCCCAACCCCAAATTAAAGCCGAAAATTTGGGGATTGGCAGTTTTCGTGCGGACACTATTTATATCAGCGATAGTCTTAGGACAGGTAAAAATGAATTACAAAGTATTGTGCATCACCGATTGCAGTGATTTGCCGGAAACAGAATTATTTATCGGATTAAAAAATGCGGGAGTGGATACCAACGTCATCTGCAATCCAAACGGCAAAAATTATCAGCGGATTAAACAATCCGATGTACCGGTTCATGACCTGGTTTTAAAAAGCCGATTTGATTTGGCCGGGATTCGTTCAATCAACGATCAGCTAAAAAAAACCAGGTATGATATTTTGTACTGCTTTAATAACAGGGCCACTTCAAATGCACTGATTGCATCAAGAGGCTTTGATTTAAAAATCATCACCTATCGCGGTGTCATCGGAAACGTCGGATTCCTTTCCCCTGCATCATGGACAACACACTTAAGTCCGAGAGTTAAGCGGGTTGTCTGTGTCAGCAATGCAGTCAGAGATTATTTCCTGTCAATAAAATGCTTGGGTATGAGGGTCTCACCGGAACGGGTGGTGACTATTTATAAGGGCCATGAGCTTTCATGGTATCAAAGTAAACCCGCGGATCTGTCAGAATTTAATATCCCGCCGGATGCTTTTGTGATCGGTTTTGCCGGCCGGAACCGGCCGCGCAAGGGAATTGATTTCCTGATTAACGCTGCCAACTGGCTGCCAAAAGGTCTCCCCATTCATTTCATCCTCATGGGAAAACTTACGGACGACAAAAAACTGCGCCGGATAATTGACCAGAATCCTTACCGTGACAATATTCATCTCCCGGGATTCAGATCCGATGTCCCGGCAATTGCATCGGCATGTGATACGTTTGTTCAGCCATCTATAGATAGGGAAGGGTTTGCACGTGCTGTCATTGAGTCAATGGTATACGCTACCCCACCGATTGTTACTGATGCCGGCGGCCTGAAAGAACTTGTGGTTCATGATAAAAGCGGAATTATTGTCCCGCAAAAAGATGATAAAGCCATTGCCGAGGCCATTCTTGAGCTTTATTACAACCCGGATAAAAAGAAAACACTTGGCCAAAATGCCCGACAACGGATTCAAAACCATTTCAACAGCCGGACAACGGTTAAAAAAACAAAACAATTGTTCGAACAACTTCTAAAAGAGTAGCATTTGATATGGTTTCATCTTCAACAATTAATCCGGAGTCTATACATGGAAATACTATATACTTTCACCTTCATCTGCATTGCGGGTCTTTCATTCTATTTTGGCAAAACCAAGCTGCGTCGGTTCAAAAAAAAAGGGTACTACTGGTCAATCGGCTATCAGTCATCTTCAGACCCTTTTAAATGGGACCCTGCAAAAGCAAAAATTTATGACCGGGACCAGCTTCCGATCGAAGCGATCACCTTGGCCGATCCATTTCTCTTCAAGCATAAAAATACGCTTTACCTCTTTCATGAGGTGGTCTTAAAATCAGTTCCTGAGGCTAAAATCGGAGTTTCTGTTTATGATACGGACAACAGCAAATGGATTTTCCAGGCAATTGTGCTCGATGAACCTTTCCATTTATCTTATCCTTATATCTTCACCCATGATTCTGAGATTTATATGATCCCTGAATCTAAACAAGCACAATCAGTCAGACTCTACCGGGCGACCGATTTCCCCCTTAAATGGGAACTTGAAAAAATTATTATCAAGGACAAAAAGTATGTCGATCCCACTATCTGCTTTTGGCAGAATCGATTCTATTTATTTGTCACCCGGAAACGGAGGATGTATCTTTATCACTCAGAATCATTGACAGAAGGCTGGCAACTGCATGTAAAATCGCCAATCAAATTCTGGAATCATGGCAGGTGCGCTGGAAAAATATTTGAACACAATAATATATTATACCGGTTTGCACAGGAACAGGCAAAAGGCTATGGCATGGGAGTTCACTGCTACCAGATTCGGGAACTATCTCAAACAAAATATAAAGAAGTTTACGTTGGCAGCAAGCCTATCTTTAAGCCTTTTGGGGATGGCTGGGCAAAAAAAGGAATGCATCACATTGATATCTTGAAAATAAGTGAAAACAATTATTTTGCTGTCTTTGACGGAAGAAGCAAATAAATTTCCCGAAGTTGTATATTATCAATTTATCTCACGTGATAATACTTCAGCTTCTTTCTGATTCTGATTTTCCGCCAGAAATTTACCGGTTTGGGGGACAAATGCCTGATACCGTTTTCTATCATTTGATTGGTGGCATCTAATACCCGCTCACTTGACCTGCCATCGCGAAAGGGATGAATCCGATCTGTAAAATCCCGGATTTCTTTCATCAGATCTTCAGGCATTGTTATTGCTTTATCAATGGCTGATTCAAGCGCTGACGTTTCAGTAACATTCAGTACATGGGGGGCCGGGATTTTTGTACGAAAGGTGACCACCGGTTTGCCTGTCAGCATAAACTCCAGTGCAATGGATGATGTATCGCAAAGCATGACATCACCAGCTCTTATCAGAGGGATAACATCCTGACTGCTCTCATAAAATGTTAAGTGGGGGCCTTGAAGGGCACGATACCCGGCCATGACTTTCTCATCCGTTTTTGGATGTAATGTAACGATCCAGTGGTATTTGCCTGTCTGAGACAATTTTTTAACCGTATCCACCAGAAAAGGGGAAGATGTCAGTGACGGGCTGAAAGTCGATGCGTAAAAAACAACCGGCTTTGAAGTATTCAGCGTATTTCGCACATGGTTGTTTTCATCTTCAGAAAATAGCGGGTCCACTTTTGGCCAGCCGGTTTCAACCACTTCAAAGTGAGGATGTCTCCGGCCCATTTCTTTAAAGATGTGTGTTTCCTCTTCTGCCCGGGTACAGTAGAGATCATAAAAACCGCGAATCCTATAATGACCTTTTTTGCCGGTCAGGTCAGTCGCCAGCCCGTGAAAAACCTGGACCTTAACCCCGGGGAAAAAATCCGGCACCAGATTCACAGGACTAAAAACAGCATCCGGATTATATTGACAAACCGCAGAAACACTTTCAAGCAGTCGTTCCGCCGGATTCAGGTGATCTGCGCCGGCTTTTTTTCGATCAAAAAACCAGGCAGCCTGGCCCCTCCTTGCCTGAATAATCTTCTGAATCGGCCTGAAAACAGGCAGACAATATAGTTCTGTACAGTAGAAAAGGTATTTATACATATGGAAACTCAGATAAATTTACTCTGCTCAGCACTCGCTAACTCCGCAGTGGCGAAGAATGCAGTACATCGCAGAATCTGGACTTTTTACGAAGCCATCAATTATCAATGTTATTATTATTCAACTTGTCCTGACGGTACAGAGACCAGAGACCGGCATACTTGTTAAATGTAACCTGACTGTATATGACTGCCATTAAAAAACCGACAGAACCGTCAAGAAACCCGCCCCGAATAACATACACCTGAAAAAAAACCCAGACCGCTCTGAAAGTTGCTCCCGGTAATCCCCAGCCCTTTTTACCGGCGGCATACCGTTCTTTTGCACCCAGCCATGCATAATCGGCATTTTTAAACAGCGTATGTTCAAAATCCCTGTGAGTATAGTGAAACAGACGACCTTTAAGTGTTTTGATCTTTCCTTTGGGAAGGAGTATTTTTTCATGGACTTTTGCCGGAGAAAAACCGGCTCCCTCCCGCTTAAACAATCTTAACGGCGCCCGGGCACTTCTCCCGTGATTCAGGGTCTTGCCGAAAATGGTCACCGCCCATGGCAGTTTGTAGCCGATCTCTTTTGGCGAGCCTGAAAGCACTCTATGGATTTCATCGGAAAGTTCCGTTGATAAGGCTTCATCCGCGTCAATGGACAATACCCACTCACAGCCGGCTTTTTCAAGGGCCCGCTGTTTTTGGGGACCATATCCCGGCCAATCGGTTTCAAAGACCTTTTCTGTATACTCTTTGGCAATTTCTACGGTCTGGTCAGAACTACCACTGTCCAACACGACAAGCTCATCCGCGATGGAGAGTACCGACTTAAGACAACGTTCAATACGGTCTTCTTCATTTTTGGTAATAAGAATAACCGACAGGGAATATAATTTACCCGACTCGTTTTTCACTACATGCTCCATTGCTCTTTTGTACTGCTTTTTATGGAGTTTTGATTCAACGATTGCAATCTTCTCTGTGTGTTAATGTCAATTACAAAAACCCGGTCCAAGATGACCGATCAAGGTTCTGCCCTGCTATCTTCCGCTTCTCGGACTTCCTGTGGTATGCCTATTTAGTGTCTGAACGAAATTCTGAAAATTTTTTCAAGTTCAAGGCGGGCGACCAGATTTTAAAACTGGTTTAACCGCAGGAATACATAAAGTTTTTTGTGGCTTAAAATTTGAGCCCAACCCCAAATCAAAGCCGGAAATTGGAAAAATTGGCGATTTTCGGTCGGGCACTACTTATACTCCACATACTCCTTTTCTTCCACCAGGTCGGAGCCGAATTTCAAATTAATCTCTTTTTTCACGGCTGCGCGGTCATCATTGATGAAGTAGACACTGCGGGCCAGTTCGATAAACTCATCGTCAAAGGCCTTGCTGACTTCTTTTAACCGGATCCGGTCTTCAATGTCCCAGAGTTTCAGGTTGATTTCTTCCAGGCGCGTAAATTCGTCAGAAGTCACGTCAATGCCTTCAGCATCCATTGATTTAACCAGAATATCATATTCTTTTTGAATATTTTTCAGCTTTTCCATATTTTTTATCTTCCTGAGTTTAATGGATAATATGGATACTTTATCGACCAGTTCGCCAATGGACACCTCAACCTTCATAGATGATCTTTCCTCTTTTGTTTAATTTTGCTGATTCAAAATAGATAATAAATTGATTTTTTGAAAAAAATCATATAGATTCAAACCTTTGTGTCAAGCAAAATATCTTTTTTGCAACCAACTTTTACATAAAGGATTGTAACCCGAGCAATTATTTCACCCCGAAAAAATCGATAGTCAAGATTTAAGAAAAAAAATGCCTCGAATTGAAGCGAAAAAAATCTGTTTTATCCGGACTTCCGCACTCGGTGATACGGTCCATGCATTGGGGCTTATCAACGGCCTTCGCAAAGGCTATCCCGATGCCCATTTAACCTGGGTGATCCAGACACTCCCCTATGATATGGTCAAACACCAGAAAAACATTGATCAATTCATTACCTTTAACCGGAACGGGGATTATAAGACATGGTTAAGCCTGTTCAAACGATTAAGAGAAGAATCCTATGACCTGGTCATTCTTCCCCAGGTCAGTGCCAAAGTCAGCCTGATTACCCTGTTTATAAAATCCAAAAACAAGCTCGGCTTTGATTTCAAACGTTCCAAAGAGCTGCACTGGCTGGTGACCAATAAAAGAATTCCGGCAGCACCGGCGGGCCATGTTCAGGACCAGTTTTTTGAATTTTTAGATTATCTGGATATCAAAGACTATCCCATTGAATGGAACTTTACATTCACGGAAGAAGAACGGGCATGGCAGCAGTCTTATTTTGACCGCCTGAAACGACCGGTCATCGGTTTTGTGATTGCATCGTCTTCCCGTGACAAGGACTGGGATCTTGAAAAATATGCTAAAGTAATTGATTACGTTGAGCAAAAACTGGATCTGCAGCCCATGCTCATCGGCGGCCCCAGTGAACTTGAAAAAAACAATGCAGAAGAGATCTGCCGCCTGTGCCGGAAAGAACCTATCATCGCTCTTGAAAAACCGATCCGCACCACCATGATGCAGATTGCCGGTTCACGGCTCATCGTGTCGCCGGATACCGGCCCCCTGCACATGGCAGTATCTTTAAATGTTCCGACCATCAGTCTGTACGGGTATTCCAATCCCAAAAGATGCGGTCCTTACCGGAAATATCATGATTTACTGATCGACAAGTACAATGATCCGGGTGAAGAAAATATGCCCATCACCCGTAAAACAAAGCCCGGCCGGATGGCGCGGATATCTCCTGAAGAGGTGATTGAAAAAATCGAACTGGGTTTAGAAAGGTATCCTGCATCAACAATGGCAAATTAAACATAAAATGACAAAAATTCAATTCTTTCAATCATATCATGTTGGATCCGAAATAAAGTTGACGGAACAGCATCAGCTGCAACTGGTTTCATGCTTTGAAAAACCAGGGGAAAACCCCGATGGTATTCTCAGCGGCCGGGCCGCTGTGTCGACAATCCAGCTTAAAGATATCGGACCGGCGATTGTTAAAAACTATACCCGGGGCGGTGTGATCCGGAATTTTAACCGCAATACCTATCTGAAATTTTCAAGATACAGATGCCAGTCAGAATATGAACTCCTGCTGTTTCTTGATCGACTGGGGGTCAGCGTACCGCAACCCATTGCTTTTGCGTATAGGGGAAGATTCTTCTACCACGCCTGGCTGGTCACCGAAGAAATTCAAAATGTATGCACACTTGCCGAGTTCAGCAAACAGAATCCGGACGAGACCCGTACGGTAATGCAGGACCTGGCACGGCAACTGGATATTTTAGTTGAAAACCATATCCACCATGTGGACCTTCACCCGGGTAATGTCCTGGTGGACAATGAAAAAAACCTGTTTATCATCGACTTTGACAAGGCCCGGACCACTCCCCAAAACCGGCATAAATTACAAAAAAAGTATATCCGCAGATGGCGACGCGCGGTTTTAAAATATAAATTGCCGGCAGTGCTTAACAATATTTTCAATAATCGCAAATAATTTGAACCTGAAGATCTGAATCCTTTTAATCATAGCGTGAACTTTAAAAAAAATGAAAATGATTTTGACTGGGTGATCAAACCGGAAATAATAAATCTGACCAAAGAAACGGTGAATGTGTGTTACAATTTATAATGGAAGTTTGAATCCTCAAAATTATAAACACGTATTAAAAAAATGAAATACAGATTACTTGTCTTTACTGTCATTATTGCAGGAATACTTTTATCCCATTGTTCATTTTCTTCCAATAATTACTGGGACAGCCATACGTCGCGCCCCGGGAGACATCCTGGAAAGGTTGAAAAACTGGTAAGCGGCATCCTTTCCTGCAAACAGGACCATGAAATCCCGTCTGACATATCAATTTCCTATCCTTATGATCAGGCGGTTTTCCCCCCTGAAATCGCCGCCCCCGCATTTACCTGGGCTGATAAAAACCCGGAATCAAATCAATGGCTGATTACAGTGCAATTAAAAGACAGGCGTCCGATTTATGCGCTGACCGAAGAAAAAAAATGGATGCCGCAAAAAGACATATGGGAAATTATTAAAGTAAATTCAGTCGACCAGCCGGCGCAAATTACAATGTCAGGACTTAAAAACGATTCATCCTGCCAAATCCTTTCAAAAGGCGAAACACATCTTTATACCTCTACAGACCGGGTGGATGCCGCCGTATTGTTCAGACAGGTTCCCCTGCCCTTTGAGACCGGGGAAAAATACATCAGAAAATTAAAATGGCGGCTGGGGGACATCGCTTCCTATGACCCGCCGCCTGTTGTGATGCAGAATATGCCTGTCTGCGCCAGCTGTCATTTGTTTTCGGCAGACGGCAAAAAACTCAGCATGGAGATGAACTACAAAAATGACAGCGGGTCGCAATTTATAACCGATGTGAAGGAAAACATTGAACTGACGCAACCGGACTTTATTTCATGGAACGATTTCCCCAAACCCGAACTTCTGCCCCCATCCAGGGGGGTGTTTGGAAAAATGTCCCCCACCGGCAGATACATTGTCAGCACGGTAAATGAAATCTCATACATGGCACTGACAAATGATCCGGCATTCAGCCAGCTTTTTTTTCCCACTTACGGCATACTCGCATTTTACGATGTGCAAAAGCAGGCATTCAATCCCCTGCCCGGTGCGGACGATGATGATTACATCCAGACTGATCCCGGCTGGGCCCCGAATGAAAATTATATTGTTTTTGCCCGCGCACAGACAAAAAACGCGTATCATGAAGATATCGGTAATATTACTACCCGCATTGAAAACGCCGGAATTGAGGAATTGAATAAAAAATTTCCCATCTGTTTTGACCTGTACAGAATCCCTTTTAACAACGGCAGCGGCGGGACACCGGAGCCCATGAAGGGTGCCTGCCGCAATGGAATGAGCAATTATTTTCCACGATATTCCCCGGACGGGAAATGGATTGTTTTCACTCAAAGCAAAAGCGGAATAATGCTCCAGCCGGACAGTGAACTGTTCATTATCCCGGCACAAGGCGGGACAGCAAGAAAAATGCGCTGTAACCGGGAAGTTTTCAATTCATGGCACAGCTGGTCTCCCAACAGCCGGTGGCTCCTGTTCAGCTCCAAAGCGAATACTATGTATACCGAAATTTTCATGACACATGTGGATAAAAACGGCACTGACAGCCCGCCGGTCCTTCTCTCCCGGTTCAGCGACGAGGATTACGCGGCAAATGTACCGGAATTTGCGCCCATACAGGCAAAAGACATTAAACGAATCCGGATTAAGGAATAAAAAAAATAAATTACGATAGGAAAAATTTTATGAACAGATTACACTTTTGGGGAGTCATTGTCGCAGTATTTCTGATAATCGGATGCAGCACCAGCATGGAAAAACAATTTGAACAGGCATACGGCCCTGAACAGATAGTAAACCGTGAGGTTAACGGCTCTTTACAAGGTGTATCATTTCAAAAAGATGTCCGTCCCATTATAGACCGCAGGTGCAGCGCCTGCCATAGCTGCTATGATGCGCCATGCCAGCTCAAACTGACTTCCTTTGAAGGGCTGGAGAGGGGTGCCTCGAAACTCGTTGTATACAACGGCGAAAGGCTGATCTCGGATCAGCCGACACGTTTATTCATAGATGCTCACAGTGCAAGGGGATGGCGTCATATGGAATTCCATCCTCTTTTAAATGAAAGGAACCAGACGAAAAACGCAAACCTGAAGAACTCTGTTTTGGCCATGATGCTGAACCTTAAAAAAGAACACCCCCTTCCACAGACGGAATTGCTCCCGCAGGAATTTGACCTGGACCTGGACAAAACAAATAATTGTAAAAAAGCGGAAGAATTTGCTGAATATAAAGAAAAATATCCGCTATGGGGGATGCCCTATGCGCTTCCCGGACTCACGGAGGAAGAACACGACATTATTCTGGACTGGCTGCAGCAGGGGGGGAAAATCTGCTGCCAATCGGACATGTCACCAAGAGCAAAAAGAATTGTCGATCAATGGGAAAGTTTTTTCAATGGTACGTCATTAAAGGAACAGCTGGTTTCCCGCTATATCTATGAGCATCTTTTCATTGCCCGCATCCATTTTGATTCACTTCCGAATCGCGAATTCTACCGGCTGGTCCGTTCGAAAACACCGCCCGGCGAACCGGTTGCCGAAATCAACACCACCCGACCCTATGATGATCCCGAAGTTGAACAATTTTATTACCGATTTAAAAAAATCGAATCAACCATTGTGGTCAAAGATCATACGGTTTTTCTTATGAACCCGGAAAAAATGGACCGCTTTCGGGAACTTTTCATAACACCCGATTATAAGGTCAATAAGCTCCCCTCCTATGATCCGAAAACCGCTTCCAATCCAATCAAAACCTTTGTAGATCTACCTGCAAAATCCCGCTACCAGTTTATGCTGGATAATGCGCAGTTTATTGTCATGGGATTTATAAAAGGCCCCGTTTGCCGCGGCCAAATCGCCTTAAATGTCATTAACGACCACTTTTTTGTCGCGTTTGTTGACCCTGAGAAAAATCTGCTCAGCACTGACAACGCCTTTCTTGAAAGTGTCAGTGACTATCTTAACCTTCCGGCAGAGCGCGAAAACACGTTAAGAATTTCAAGTATCTGGTATGACTACCTGAGAAACCAGAAGAAATATCTCGAAGCAAAGGATCAGTTCATCGAAAGCCGCATCCCGGACGACAAAGGCAATGATATCACTCATGTCTGGGATGGAGATGGTCAAAATGACAACGCCCTTTTAACTGTTTTCCGGCATTTTGACAGCGCCACCGTAGTAAAGGGTTTTGTGGGCCAGATTCCCAAAACCGGATGGATTTTGGATTATCCCCTGTTTGAGCGCATTCACTATCTTCTGGTGGCTGGTTTTGATGTTTTCGGCAATGTCGGTCACCAGGCTATTACACGGCTTTACATGGATTTCTTACGCATGGAGGCGGAAAACAACTTTTTGAGTTTCCTTCCTAAAGATACGCGCCGGGAGATCAGATCAGAATGGTACCAGGGAACAAGCGCAGAGTTCAGCAACCACATCCAAAACCCGTTGCTGGGCCAAGACCGGGAAACCGGAATCATTTTTGAAACTAACGATCCCAAAAAAGAATTTTTTGAAAAGATATTAGAACATGCCGGTCCCGCTGCAAAAGGCCATGATTATCTGAACCGTTGTGAAACCGACAACTGCGTTGATGAGGCATCAAATGATCTTGAAAAAAGAGTGGAACGGGCTTTTGCCCCGATCCCCGGGATTCTGGGCAATCAGGTTCAGGTAGTGCCGGACGTTTGTTTCATTCATATCACAACAGACCGTGTGGAAAATGACATGGTCTATTCCGTCATCAGAAATAAGGCATTAAGCAGTAATTCGTTTATGTTTCATGAAGACAGGCGCCGGATACCGGATCATGACTACCTGACCATCGTAAAAGGCCATTTGGGAAGTTATCCCAATGCATTCTGCCGTGTAGACATTGACCAGATTGAAACGTTTGTAAGCAAATACCGAAAAATCAATGATAAACTCAGTTATTATAATTTTGCCGGAAAGTATGCGATCAGGAGAACCAGCCCGGATTTCTGGGAGGAATATGACTGGCACTGCCAAAAATTCCGAAAGGACCAGCCGATTGAATCCGGTCTGTTCGATCTTTACCGGTTTGACCGCATTGCCGAAAAAAATTCAAATAATCAATCGTTTAAATGGTAAAACAATTCCGATATGCAGCGGATAATCTGGGCTATCTGGTCTATGGCGATAAAACCGCCATGGCCATTGACGGCGGGGCAGCAGATGAAATTCTGGCGTACGTCCAAAGCCGGAACCTTGAGTTAACCTATGTGACCAATACTCACTCCCACATGGATCATACCACGGGAAACCAGGCATTGCTCAGCCGTTCAAAAGCAGTGTTCTTAGACTTTAACGCGCTGCTGAAAAAAGGCGGTATTGATATTGATGGGAAACAAATCCACGTGTTTCATACCCCCGGTCATACCAGCGATTCCGTGTGTTTTTATTTTGATAATACATTAATCGCCGGCGACACCCTGTTTAACGGAAAAATCAGCCGCTGTTTTACAGGCGATTATAAAAACTTTTTAAAAGCCATTAAAACCATTCTGAAACTGCCCAATGAAACGATCATCTATGCCGGCCACGACTATGTGGAAGAATATGTGGAATTTGTGAAAAATCTGGAACCGGACAATGTGCATCTTGATCCTTATTTAAAAAGATATGATCCCAATCATGTATATGCCACACTGGCTGATGAACGCAAGGTGGACCCGTTTTTAAGATTTAATGATGAAAAAATAATTTCATTGCTGGAGAAAAAAGGCCTTGCTGCGAAAACGGAACTGGACCGGTGGGAGTCACTGATGTCGTTAATGTAACAAAGAAGGGGCGTAGGTAGAAGGCTGAAGGTAGAAGGTAGAAGGTAGAAGGTAGAAGGTTAAAGGTAGAAGGTTGTGAACATTGGACGTTAAAAATTACTTTGCCCGATTCTTCTTGATTCTTAAAAGCCCCGGGCTGTTGTGAATATACATCAGCGTGGAATTGCAGCCTTTGGCCATAAAAAAACTTTCCAGTTTTTCGAAAAGAACGGGTTTGTCCGGCCAGGTAAAGCTTTTTTTGATTTCCTTATATGCTTCCCACTGTTTTTCTGCTTCCGGGTCACCTTCAAATTCCCGGTTTTCAGCCTCATCGCAGAGAAACATTTCACAGACAATGGGTTTGACCTGCCAGAGACAGCCGGTTTCAGACAAAAAAATACATTTAAACTCATCTGCCGGGTGTTGTATGGCATGTTCCAGCCTGTCTAACTCGTCATTTTCCGCGGTCAGTGCATTAATTACCACATCTGCAAAAAACGCGATAATACCGTCCTTGGAACAGCAGGCGCTGAGCCGGCTGCGGTAGCATTTTTCCATGCAGATATCTTTAAAATGTGTTTCCAGAAAAATGGCCACCTGGGACCGGAACTCCAGGTAATCCGCAATTTTCCCTTTTAAGGCATCTAATTCAGAATCCGGCAATTCATTCAGTTGCTGCCGGACCATCTGCAGGGCTTTAAGCTGTTCTTTCTGGTATGCGTTCATGGGGTGAGATATAAACTAGTTTGATTTGAGATCACAAGCGTTTTTTCTGTGACAAATCAAAAAAATAACTTTAATAAGGTAGGCCGGGTTTCTTACCCGGCGCCAAAATCGGCTGATTGACATGGCCTTTTCATTTGTCGGAAAAGAATCCCGATCTACGATTTATTTCATCGACCATTATGAAGTTATTTGGAAGTCCTTTCCAAAAAAAACGGGCGCTGTTATATTTACAGCGCCCGTTTTTTAGATAAATCCTGTATTAAACCAGATAAAAATCATCCACCGCGTTTGGATGCCTTGATCGGATTCAGTTTGGCTTTTTCTTGTTTAACGGTCATGGTCACATGGGTGGCAATATTGCAGCTACCGTTTTTCCATTTTAAAGCAGGATCCGGAGCGGCCGCACAATACCATCCGGTTTCATATTCTTTACTTCTGCTGCATCCGCTGCAGGACTCAATCACTGCATTACAGGAGCCCCCATTAAAAGAACATCCGTTTTGGGTCATAAATACGCACTCTTCACCATTCCTGACTGTTGTACAAATCATCTTGATTCCTCCGTTTTCTTTTTTTCTATAGATAACGGCGCCTGAGATTACCGGCGCCGTTATAAAATAGCTTATAATTTATCCGATAAAAAATAATCAAATCAATGCCGTTTGTCAATAATTTTTTTCTTTTTATTTGTCCGGTTATTTGTCCGGCGTATTTGTATGTTTGTATGGGCAATACGATCCGCAAAACAAATCTTGATTTAATATAAAAAAATTGTAACCTTAAACGAAGATCATTCTTATATAAACGGTCATTTATGGAACTTCATAGAATTAATTTTTTCAAGGAAATCATACCATGACAATCAAACAGGCGATTGAAGTCCTGAAAATTGAAGCAGACGGTATTCTCAAGCTGACGGAAAAAATTGATGACAATTTCACCAAAATGGTTGATTTAATATATAAATCCAGGGGACGCGTTATATTTGCCGGAATCGGAAAATCCGGAATTATCGGGAGGAAAATAGCCGCCACATTAAGCAGTACCGGAACCCGATCCATCTTTCTCCACCCGGTTGAAGCCATGCACGGAGATCTGGGTATTGTGTCCCATCAAGATGTTTTTATTGCCTTGTCCAACAGTGGCGAAACCGATGAACTGAATATTCTGCTGCCCAGTATCCGAAATGCCGGATGCCCGATCATTGCATTTACCGGCAATAAAAATTCCACCCTGGCCAGACACAGTGATATTGTGATTGACGTGGGAATTGAGGTTGAAGCATGCCCGCTGGGCCTTGCCCCGACCACCAGCACCACTGCGTTGCTGGCAATGGGAGATGCACTGGCGGTTGTACTGATTAATAAACACAAATTCAGCCCCACTGATTTTAAAAAGTTTCACCCCGGCGGAAACCTGGGGCAGCGGCTGTCTTCTTTTAAAGTCAAGGACATTATGCTGACCGGTCATACGATTCCAGTGGTAAATGAACACACCGATATGGCAAACGCTCTGGATATACTTGATAAACAGAAACTGGGGGTTGTTTTAATTAGAAAGACGGACGATACCCTTTCCGGGATCATAACAGATGGTGATGTGCGAAGGATGCTGGTCAGAAAAATTGACGTATTTGAAAAAACCGTGGATGAGTTGATGATTGAAAACCCGAAATCCATCCACGAAAACGCTCCCCTCTATGATGCGTTAAACATCATGGAGACGCATCAGATTACCGTTCTGCCGGTCATTGATATGGAAAAAAAAATTGCCGGCGTTCTTCACCTCCATGATATTCTGGGCAAAGGCGCTGTCAAATTCAACGGCATTTGATCATTTTTAATTTTCTCACTGAGAAAGATGTATGAGCGACTCCAAACCCATCGATACCAGCATTGAATCACTCGGTGAGGCAAAAATCAAAACGCTGCTTTTGAATGATTCCATCGGAACCAGCAAAGAAATGTTCAAGTCCGATAAAGACAGGATATTAATTGATGTCAATGCGAATATGATCATTGAGCAGATAAATAATCAGAAAGAACCGCCGACCTTTGAACTGGCCGGCCCCAGGGAGAGAATCTACTTTGACCCGAGCAAACTCAAGTGCGCCCTGGTAACCTGCGGCGGCCTGTGCCCGGGTCTCAACAATGTAATCCGTGCGATTGTTTTGGAACTTTACTATCGGTACCAGGTAAAGCACGTATACGGCATCCGATACGGCCTGGAGGGTTTTATACCGGAATACGGCCATGATCTCATTGAGCTTGATCCCGATAAGGTTGTAAATATTCATGAAATGGGCGGTTCCATTCTCGGTTCCTCAAGAGGGCCTCAGGAGATTGAAGCCATTGTCGATTGCCTGGAACGCCTGAATATCGGCATCCTTTTTATGATCGGCGGGGGCGGTACCCTCAATGCCGCCTCAAGAATTGTTGAAGAGATTAAAAAACGGAATGCAAAGATCAGTGTGATCGGGATTCCCAAAACCATTGACAATGATATTTACCGGGTGGCCAAATCATTCGGTTTTGATACGGCAGTGGACATTGCCACCGAAGCGATCAAAGGTGCCCATAATGAAGCGGAAGGCTATCCCAACGGTATCGGAATGATAAAACTGATGGGGCGACACTCCGGATTTATAGCCGCCACTGCGACCCTGGCACAGCAAGACGTCAATTTTGTCCTGATCCCGGAAATTGATTTCGACCTTGAAGGAAAAAACGGGCTTTTAACCAGGCTTGAAAAAAGACTTAAAGAAAGAAAACACGCGGTTATCGTTGTCGCGGAAGGGGCCGGCCAAAATTTTTTCCAGGATTCAACCCCTGAATATGATGCCTCCGGCAACCTGAAACTCTATGATATCGGGGTATTTTTAAAGGATAAAATCCGGTCCTATTTCTATGATAAATCCATGGCAGTCACGACTAAATATATTGATCCCAGCTATATGATCCGAAGCCTTCCGGCAAACGCCAACGATCACGTGTACAGTGGTTTTCTGGGACGCGATGCCGTGCATGCCGGTATGGCCGGTAAAACCAACATGCTCATCGGGCACTGGAACAACTTTTTTGTTAACGTTCCCATACCCATGACCGCGGGAAAAAGAAAACGGGTCAATCCCAAAGGAAAACTCTGGCAAACCGTGCTGGAAGCCACCGGGCAGGGAGATTTAACCAATCACTGACCACCCGTGGAACGGGTGGTTTAATTAAACACAACTCATCATTCAAATTGATTCGCGGGTCCTTTTTCCGTAATCTCCTTAAACCGCCTGCCTTTAACCTTTAACAGGTATATATCCTTAACCGCCTCACCGCCGGCATCAAAAACGGTCGTTCCGGTGACCCCTTCAAAAGGCGCCATTGCCAGCAACTCTCTTTTGAGTTGCGGCCGAAAACGGATATCCGGCCGGCTCACCAGATCAAACAGTATCCAGGCCGTGTCATAACTGACCGCCTCGGTAAAGCCCGGAGTGTTTCCATATGTATATTTAAACCCGGTGACAAACCGATGCACATGTTCTGCCGTACTTTGTTCAAAAAAACCTTCCGGCAATATAGCTCCCTGGATATGATATTTCGCCATATTTATTAATTTATCCGAATGCCATAAATTCGTACCCAGCAGATACACATCATTCACGTCATAATATACCAGCTGCGGAATGATCAATCCGGCTTTATTCGGCGAATCCGGAATAAATACCGCATCAAAATCAATGATCGGTTCAGGGCCCTCCTCTTCCTCGGTTTTTCGGGCCGCTGCCAGCCGGCTTACATTGATTGATTCAATCAATTCATCATGCCAGTTGCCGGTATCATAACCCGTTAAAATATCTGATACATCCGGCGCCATATCCCGTACTTCAGGATATTCACTTTCAATATATACCAGCGGCGTCAGTGACGGCTCTTCAATCAGATCTTCCGGTATATCATAATACAGCCCCACCAGTTTTTTTATGGGATCGGAAAAATGTGTTTTTTCAGGATTATATGCCTCAACCCCGACAACCTTACCGCCGGCAAGCATCACTTCATCCCAGAATAAATTCATATAAACGTCTCCGTAACTCTCATCCGGATAAAGAATGGCAAACTTTTTTGCTTTAAGCGTTCCAGAGGCATATTCCACAAGCGCCTTTATCTGCATCCGGGGGGTGAGAAAATTTCTGAAAATATAATCCCCGGCTTCCGTCACACCGGATTTCTGGGTCAACGTGATCATCGGGATTCTTAACTCCTGGGCTTGAATCGAAGCATATTCCGCGGTAGCAATGGGACCGATAATTGCGGAGACATTACTGTCCGCAAGCTCATAAAGTCCTTGTTGTGCAACCAGGGGATCCGACGCGGTGTCTTTAACCAGGATGCGTATGGAAGACACACCCTGTTGGCGGGCAAATTGAGCAAGGGCGAATTCAATCCCTTCAAGTGCCTGATGACCAAACTTTTCATATTTACCGGTCATCGGCAGCAGACACCCAATCACATGACGATCCGTTAATACGGAAGCTTCAAGGGCAGCAATTAATTTCTCCGCCTGTGCAACATTCTCATGATGCGGGTAGTTCTCAATAAAAGATGAAAAAGTCGCCACTGCATCACCGAGGTACCCTTCTTCCATATAATTGATGCCCAGCTGGTACATGAGGTAACCGCCAGGCGGCCTGCCTTCCAGCGTTGCCAGCTCATTTGACAAATCAGATGCGTCCATTAAGGAAATGGCGGTTTTCAGCCTTGAAATCACCTTATTTGTTTCTTTTGCTTTTGCGTCCTGAAATGCATTTAAATAGGCGAAATAGGCCTCCAGCGGCGATTTAATGGCCAGATATGAATCCCCAACAATAATGTTCACACGAAACAGCTGTTCTCTGGCCAGCGGTTCCGACAGGACATTTCCGGCATATAGGGTTACCTGCTGATATTCACCTGTTTTATAATACACCGCCAGTTTACCGACACCTGCTTCCCGGGCATAAGGACTTTCAGGATATATCGACTGCACGCGATTGAATACACTGATGGCTTTTTCATATTGTTCGAGATAAACACTGATCATCCCGACTTTCAAAAGGGCGGTTGGCGCCTGCTCGGTATCAGGAAATTGAGACAGATATTCCTGAAAAAGAGGAAGCGCTTCATTGTATGCGCCATCCTGATACTGCTGTTGTGCTGAATCAAACAGCTGTTTTTCAGGACTTATCTGCCAGAAAAACCGGGCGCCGCCTTCTTTTTCGGCACACGACAAACAGAAAACCAATAAAATGACTATAAAAACATGTGTTATCCGATCCATTCTATCATCCACATCCTGGCGGTTTCAATTAATACGAATATAAATGTTTTATCCTTAAATTTAATCTTATAGATCAAAAGCTGACATCCAATCAAGCCCAACAAACAGGCAGCACAGTAATATAACATACCTTGATCAATTCTTCCCGTAAAACTCAATTCTTCAGAAAAAGCGATGCGCTGACCCGCAAAATGCTTGTCCTCTTCAGTGAAAGCTTTATATTAATCATGATTTATGATAAGAAAATATTTCAATTTTGCACACGTAAGGAATCAGGTCAATGCCAAGATATTTAAAAGTTAATATTATATGTATTCTTTTTTTTGTTTTTGCCGTTCCGGCATCGTCTGAGCTTTATCAATATAAAGACGAAAACGGAATTACACGTCTTACGGATAACAAATATTCCGTTCCGGTCGAACACCGCTCACAGCTTGAACAATTTTCTGAAGTAGAAGGTATTTCAGACGAAATAGAAATTCTCCCTCTTGAAAACAAGGTACATCCACAGACAAAAATAGAAAAAGTGATCGTTCCGAAAACGTCTAAAACAATATCAGCAAAGGCTGAAAAAAATATCATCCCCCCCAACATCCCACCGGATGCGGATAAAAAGACCGCATCTAAATCAAAAAAAGAGACAACATCTCCTTTTCAACCAATCTTTTCAGAAAAAACCGTCCAAGAGCCGGATACCAAATTATCTACTCGTGAAACCCATAAAAGCAAAAAAATTTTAATCGATAAAAAAACAACGCCTTCACAGGAAACTGCAAAAGCACTGCCGGAAAAAGATGTAAAAAAGAATATCGAGCCGGATGCAACCCCAGAAACTGTTCAGAAACCGGTCAATAAAACTGAATCAAAACGAATCACAAAATCAGCAGGTACTATTCCTGAAAAAAATTTAGATCCTAAGCCCAAAACTGCACAAGCAGAACCAAAGACTGTACCCCAAAAAATTATACCGGATATCCGGGAAAAGCCGGCTCCGAAAATCAAAAAAGCAGGCACGGACGATCCTGATAACACCTTGGCAAAAAAAGACGCAAATTCTGTAATAGTGCCTCATAAAACGGCTCAGAAAAAACTTACTGAAACTGAAAAACCGGAATTCCACAGCCGGCAAATAACTCCGGACGAGCCGAACTTAATTACAAATTCTGAGCAGACCGAACATACTGCCGAAACTGTTACCGTGAGTAAGGTGATTGAAAAAGAAAGCAACGAAGTTGATGAAAAAGATGCAAGCCTGGATCTGACAAAGTTGGAGACAACCAGAAAAATGCTGGCTGAAAAAAAAGAGGCTTTAAACAAAAAATACATGAGCCTGATGAGAGAAAAACAAGAAATTGAAAACAGCGTGGATGAGGATGATGAAAAAAGTGTTCTTGAATATAATGAAAATGTTAAAAAATTAAATATTAAAATAAAGCAGTATAAAAAGAAGAAAAAAATCTTGCAGGCAGAAATTGAAAAATATAATAATACGATCAGGCAATCGGCTTTGAATTAATTTTGCACCGTCAAGGGGGTTGGTCAATGATAGGACATTTTAAAATCGCTATTGTGTGTTCACTGCTGTTAATCCTTGCCATACCGGCATCCGCTGAATTTTACCAATATGTTGATACCAATGGCATTACCCATTTCACGGATAATGTTTTAACCATACCCACTGAATACCGATCGCAACTGGAACGCCACCCTGAAATTGTCACGATTCCTGAAGAAAACCCCTATGCAGAGTATACAGCAGCAGATTCGTCTGATACAGACTTCACTGAAGAAGAGCCGTTTATGTTGGAACCGGAAACAGCCCCTGTCGAGGAAGGCATAGACATATCTTCCGAAAAGATCGCAAAACCTTCCGGAATTACAAAATTAGTGGCAGAAAGAAAAATATTGCAGGATAAAAAGGAAGCGCTGAATAAAAAATTCGAAATGCTAATGGCTGAAAAGCAGCAGATCGAAAACAGCAAAGGGGATATGAAAGATGAAGCGAGTGCGGCGCAATACAATGAACGCGTCAGGGAAATGAATGTAAAAATACAGCAGTACAAAGAAGAAGAAAAACGCTTCAAGCTGGAACTCGATAAATTCAATGCGTCAATAAAACCACCGGAAACAGAATAACCCCACGGCAATGACATCACCGGTGATCTTTATTCAATAAATCACAATTAATAATCAATCCCCCACGGTTCTGTTTTACAAAATTCGAATAAAAACACCATCAAACCACAGGCTGTCCCTGAATTGACTCATAAAGGGTTCCACAGCAGTTATTTACCAATCCAAATCCTTTTCATATCCGGTTTTGATGAGGATCTGGCCGAACTGTTCTTTGAATTTTATTTTTAAACGCTCATCAAAATAATTTTCCCAGTCGCCCACGATCCCCTTGCGATGATGAGACATCAAATCCTCCTGCCCGGGTTTCCGGCCTGTTTTTTTCTCAAACGAGTGAGCCTTAATAATCTTTTTTAACTTACGGTCAGTTGTCGCAAAGCCGCAGTGATTGAAAATTTGTTTAAAACAGCTGAACTGGTCCGCTCTTAAATCCTCGTACCTGATCGTCAGCATATCATCCGTCTGCGCCCAGGAACGCTGAATTTCAGCAGACGGCCATCGCTTTGTCATCATGGAGAGGAGACCCTCTCTGGTTTCCATGGAAGCCATCCGCTCCCTGGCTTTTTGCATATTTTCATGCAAAATCGGGTGACTGTAACGAATACTGAAATACTGTGAGATCAGGGTGTCCCGAAGGTCCCGGATAATATAAAAACTACGATTGGCCTCCGGAAGATTAAGGCTGAAAAAATCATCCCGCGTCAGGTACACGCATGGATACACCTTACCGGCA
Source organism: Desulfobacteraceae bacterium (assembly GCA_014237465.1). Classification (GTDB taxonomy): domain Bacteria; phylum Desulfobacterota; class Desulfobacteria; order Desulfobacterales; family Desulfosalsimonadaceae; genus SURF-3. The sequence goes on from JABZFM010000006.1 coordinate 43,052, forward strand.
ATTATCGAATGTTCAGTGACATGCTTTACACGGGGCAGCGGTTTAACGATTCTCCGTTTCACGGCTGATTTTAATACCGCCAGGACCCACTGGGACCCTGCCTTATAATGGGTGAGGTGAAATATGGTATGTTTTTTAAATTGACCGGCTGATTTATCTTTTCTGTTAATTATTTTATTAATAAACATGTCAAACCTTTTGAGGTCTATCTGGCACCTGCGCAAAAACCAAGCTTCCCGATCATCTACCACTGATCATCTTTTTCATAACCGGTTAATATCAACAGCTCACCAAAGCGTTCTTTAAACACCTTTTTTACCTGATCATCAAAATAATTTTTCCAGTCTCCGGAGACACCTTTTCGATGGTGTGAAAGGACACTTTCCTCCCCGGGTTTCCGGCCGGATATCTTTTCAAATGAATGTGCTGAAATTGCCGCTTCGATATTCATCTCATGGTCATCAAACCCGCAATAGGATAGAATTCTCTTAAAACCGGCATACTGGTCTTGAATCAATTCTTCATACCGGATTAACAATCCGTTTCCGTCATTGATCCATGAGCGCTGAATTTCTGCTGATACATGCAGCCTTTTGTCCATCAGATAAATCAGGCCATCCCCCATCTCCATGCCGGCAAGCGTATCGCGTAATTTCTGCATGGCCGGGTTCATTATCTGGTGGCTGTGTCTGACACTGAAATACAGGGATACCAACGTATCCCGCAGGTCCCTGATGATGATAAAAATACGGTTTTCTTCAGGAAGCGCGAGTTCACGAAACTCCTGGGCCGGCAAATAAACACAGGGATAGATGCTGCCCGGAACAATTGGCTGCCGGGTCACATGGGCCGCTCCGGCCTCCGGGGTGATGATCCGGTCCCTCCCCAGCTCCCCCAGTACCGCATACACCCATTGCGAACCGGCCTTGTAATGGGTGATGTGAAATATCGTCGGCAACCCGGTTTCCGGCTGTTGTTTTTTTTTAAACAGAGACGACAAAACCATCTGATAATATAACCTTATTATTTAATCTATTACTTGTGATCTCGTGATGAGCGCTACCAGCCAAAATCCGTTTCATAGCCCGCATCAATCAGGAGCTGGCCGGCCTGGGATTTGAATAGCGCCTTATGATTGTCAGTAAAACTTTCTTTCCATCTTCCGATAACACCCCGGTTAAAGGTATAGGTTCCCCCGAACAGGGAATCACAAATGGAGTCGATGGTATCTGCCGAACAACCCGCTCCAAGAGATTTACATAGATCCTCCAGGACACCCCGCTGCCTGTCCCTGGTGCTGCCGCCTTTTTCACCTACCAAGTTTTCAAATAATACGACAAAGGCATTTGCTTGCGTTTTCCATTTGAGATGCCAGTTTACCAGCCTGGCGATTGACGGCTGAGGCCTTGTTTTTGTGATTTCACTGGTGACACCCTGAATTCCGCATGTAATCCTGTAATCAAGATCCGTATCTTTAAAAAACGGATAGAGCAGATGGGTTTCTTCCTTTGCAATAAACTCCGCCCAGGAAAGCACCACATCCCTGGGGTCCCGAATAGCCACCAGAATTTTATAATTCAGGCTTTTTAATGCAGCATGCGTTTTGGGATGATAATTCATGTGTGCCGTCAGGAATTGCCCGGACGGTATAGACGCCAGCAGCCGTTCGATCCAGACAATATCGTTCTGAATATCAATATCCTCACGACCTTCAACCGGATAGTCAATGTCCGGATCTACAAACCTTGCAATGGACCGCCGCTCAAGATGCGTGCCGCTGTGGGCAATGCCTGGCAGCATCGTCAGCGCCCGGGCAAGGAGATGTGTCCCTGACTTGGGCAGTGAATCCACAAAAATCGGATAATTCATAAGAGTGTCTTCTGTTGTGACCTCATTTTTTGCTGTCGAAAAAGAGAGGTTGATTCATAAAAAATTTCAAATCCCATGATGCTATTTTCGGGATCGTTTCCGCTTATATACTTCTATTGCCTCCCCGACGTCACCGTCAAAGATGATATGCCCTCTCTCGAACACGGTGGCATTATCACAAAAAGATTCAATGATGGGAGGACTATGAGACACCAGCAGCATGGACATCCCGTTTTTTAAAAGTTCTGATATATGCTCCAGGCATTTCTGCTTGAATGCCGCGTCCCCCACGCTGATCGCTTCATCAACGATCAAAAGATCCGGCTCCAGGCACGTATAAATGCCAAATGCCAGGCGGGCAAGCATTCCACTGGAATATGTCCGGACCGGCCGGTCAAAAAACGGACCGACCTCCGCAAAATCAATAATCCGGTCCATCCGGCGGTCAATTGCATCCTTTGAAATATCCATAAGCGCTCCCAGGACATACGCGTTTTCCCTGCCGGTAAAATCCTGCTTGAACCCGCTGCCCATGGTCATGATGGCACCCACACGACCCCGGATGAAAGCGCTTCCCGAGGACGGCTTTAACGTACCAACCAGAATCTGAAGCAGGGTACTTTTACCGGCCCCGTTGTGTCCCAGAAGTCCTCTGGCTTCCCCCTGTTTCAGATCAAAACTCACATCCTGAAGCGCCCAGAATTTTTCAAAAAAATTTCTGTTGCGCCAAATTTTTTGCTTTATGCGGTCCCACGGACTGTTATAAAGCGGAAACATTTTGCTGATATGCTGAACAGATACCGTCAGGTCATTATTTTGAAATGACTCAAGGTCCGGAATGTTAGATGACATCGGCAAATTCTCTTTTGTAATACATGAAGACTGCATAGCCCAACATCATAACGCCGATTGACGAAATAAAAGTGATATTCAGCCAGAACCAGTCCGGCGGGTGGCCTTCCATAAACACACGACGGGCATTCTCAATAATAGTGGCTAACAAATTCAGTCTTAAAACCCATTCTAATTGATCAGAGAGTGCTTCCGTAAACCGTTTTAAGGGAAAAATGACCGCTGATAACAGAAAAAACACTTGTATCAGACTCTGTATCAGATTATTGACATCCCTGTAAAATACACCCAGGGCTGCAATAATCCATGAAATCCCGGCAACAAAAAAGACCAGTGGCAGATATAATAACGGCAAAAATATTATTGTCCAGCTCACGGATCCGGATTTAAACAATTCCAAAACTATGAGAATACCCATTCCAATCATTGAATGCACGACAGCGACACCGATTCCGATAAGGGGTATGATTTCAATGGGAAAAGCAATATTCTTAACATAGGTTTTATTGATCCACATTAAACGGGGGGCCTTGCCAATCGATTCGGCAAAAATGTTAAACAAAATAAACCCGCATAATATCATCATTCCCACCTCAAGGTCGGAATCCAGCCCCCAGACAACTTTTTTACCACCCAGCAGCATGGAAAAAATTAACGTAAAAACCGCAAGGCGAACAAGGGGAATAATCCCTGCCCAAAGAATACCCAGCGCCGATCCCCTGTATCGATCATTAATCTCCCATAATATCGACTGACCCAGCAACTGACGATACCGAAAAATCTGCTTAACCAGATGACTCGGCGAGAGATACCGCCTGAACGGGATTCTGTTTTTACTCGATATGACTGTAATATTTTGTGAATTCATTTCTAAACATACATATATTAATATTAAAATTGCCGCAGATTGCGGTTATGGACTGATAATCAACCGCATTTGGCTGACAGTTATATCAAGGCCGTTTCTCACACTCATTCGATGCAAATCCTTCTTTTTCTCTGCTCCCTTTTCTCTGAAAGAAACAATGATCTCTTTTATGTTATATTTGTTTATTACTTCTTCCAACCGGTCCCCGCTTCCGAATACCGGATATCCATGAATTCTTTTCCCTTTTTTCATTGGATCATCATCTATAAACCCGACAAGGGAGAGCCCCATTTCATTATTTGTTTCGATTTCGCGGACCACCATCTGACCACCGATGCCTGCGCCATATATCAGTGCCGGTTTTCCATGCTGATTTCCCCGGCTGACCCATTCATCCATCAGCCTGAAAAAAAATCGTGAAAATGATATTAAAATCAGCATCACTCCCCCATAAATAATAAAAACCGCCCGGGAAAAACTTTGAAACCGATAGAGAAACAACAGTGCGAGCATGGCCATGACCGTACCGGCGGTGACTCCTTTAACATACACGGAGATATCCCCTAAGCGGGATCCCCACCACAGTCTTTGATATACGCCAAAACTGTATAAACAGAAAATCTGACAGGCAAACATAATGGGCAGGGATTTTAAAAAAAAATCAAAATTCGGCCCGATATCACCGCCGAACCGTAACAGATAGGAAGCATAATAAGCAACCGTTATTAATAATAAATCCATCAGAATCGAAGAAAGTGTCCGCCCATACCCGGCCTCCATCAACACCGGGAGCAATGTACCGTTCCGCTTCTCCGTAGAATCAGGAGCCCGGGAATAGACCTCAACATTGGCCAGATATACCCAGAATAACAGTACCAGAATCAGATAAAGGGTGATGATAACAATACTGATCCCCATATCCAGGGGATAAATGCCCAGGGCAAGCAAACCGGAAATGATGGCAAAAAGGTATAACACGAGCACTGCTTTTTTTTCTGAAAAACCTATGGCAACCATCCGATGGGACGAATGGTCCCGGCCGCCCTGAAAAATTGACCGGGCAAACAGCTTTCGCATAAAACTGACAAACGCGGTATCTAAAATCGGTATAAACAGAATCAGGCACGGTATGGCAATAACGGATAGCTGGTTAAAAAGCGGCACAGCCTGCACATCCGAAGGATTTTCAATCACTGTCAGACACGCCAGCGTAAACCCGATAAACAGGCTGCCGGCATCTCCCATAAAAATGGAAGCGGGATTAAAATTATAGAATAAAAACCCCAGCAAACTACCGATGTACGCGGTCAGTATCAGCTGAACCGGACCTGAAAATGTAAGCCCTCCCGGCATAACCGTCAGCCATAGAAAAAGAAAAAAGCCGGAAATACAGGCAACGCCGGCTGACAGGCCATCCATATTATCCAGAAGATTAAACGCATTGGTGATGCCGACGATCCAGAATATACTGATTAACAGATTGGCGGTTTTTGATTCAAACCAGTTGAACTGAAACCCGAAAATTACCAGAACGGATGCCACCACCACCTGGCCGATCAGTTTATACTGCGGATTAATTTCAGAAATGTCATCCAGCAGGCCCAGAAAAAAAATTGCCGTTCCGCCCAGTGCGACCGGTAAAAGGGGTTGGATATAATTTTGAAACTGAAAAAATACGGCAGATGAAATCAGCCACGCGGCCATCATGCTGACAAAAATGCTGACCCCTCCGAAAAGTCCGGTGGTTTTTTTATGCCAGCGGTCAACTCTTGGAACGGCAACATAATTATACTTAACGGCAATGTGTCTGACAAGCGGGGTTAAGAGAACAGAACCCCCAAAAGCAATTAAAAAAGCGACACTATAGGCCAAAAGCTGATTCATGGTTACAGGTAATAATCTATGACACTTTGAACAATCGAATGCAGATCATTACAGGGCTCGTAACCGATCAAATTTCTTAACTTATTGATATCCGGTGATCGTCTCTGCATATCTTCAAAACCGGGCCCGTAAGCTCTGTCGTAAGTTATCTTCTCGATTTCAGAAGAACTCGCCGTCATTTTTTTCACCATCAATGCGAGTTCTTTAATAGTGATTTCTTCTTCATTCCCCACATTGATCACCTGCCCCACCGCATTGGGTTCTCCCATTAACTTGGTCAGTGCTTCCACCACGTCGGAAATATGCGTAAAACTCCTGGACTGGCATCCGTCTCCATAAATAATAATCGGTTTACCGATCAGGGCTTTTTGTACAAAATTCGGCAGAACCATGCCGTATTGCCCGGTTTGCCGTGGCCCCACCGTATTAAACAGTCTTGCGATAATGACCGGCAACTTTTTTTCTTCATAATAGGCAAGGGCCAGAAATTCATCAAATGCCTTTGAACAGGCATAAGCCCATCGCCGTTTTGTTGTCGATCCCATTAAACGGTCGGTATCCTCCTTGAGTGGCGGGGGGTTATTACCGTTCATTATTTTCCCGTAAACCTCGCTGGTGGAAGCAATCAGCACCTTTTTTTTGTACTTGTTGGCAATCGTAAGAACCATCTCGGTTCCCTTAACATTGGTTTCAAGGGTCTCCACCGGACGATTCATGATCAGTTTGACCCCGACAGCCGCGGCCAGGTGATAAATCTGGTCACATTTTGAAACCATTTCATCCATCAGGGTTTCATTTAAAATGGTGTCGACAACCAGTTTGAACCTGCTGTTGTTCTGGTGCTGTTTGACATTTTTGATGCTTCCGGTACTCAGATCATCTATCGCAGACACTTCATGGCCGTCTTCAATCAGCCTGTCAGCAAGATGAGAACCGATAAAACCGGCACCGCCTGTAATTAATATTTTCATAAACTCGACCTTACGACTCTTTTTCTAATTTTTCCAGCTACCTGCTTAAAAATTCCGGCAGCTGCATAATTTCTATTTTCTTTTATACCGACGGCGAATGCCATGAACCGCCAATAAAAAACAAACCCTTGCCCCCAGCCCCATCATAACAATTACTCGCATTATGCCAAATGGAGACCGGTAATATTTACCAAATAAGTAGTAAGCACTTTTATGAAATTCAATCACCGATTGAATTAAATTCTGCTCACTACTGACACCGGCATAGTGAATGAGAGATGCTTTCGGATAATAAAGAACAGCCCATCCTTTTTGTATCATCCGGCGGCACCAGTCCGCATCTTCCCAATACATGAAAAAATGCCGGTCCATTAATCCGACTTCTTCAACTGCCTTTCTTCTGACCAGCATACAGGCACCCGAAACCCAGTCAACCGGCATCGGTGTCTTGCCGTCAGACGCTTTATTTAAAATATTCCTGCGTGTGATCCGGTTATTCGGAAAAAGCCGGGTCAAAATCGCGCTGCGGCCGAACAAAGCCGTTATGGGCGTCGGAAATGACCTGGCAGACCCCTGGACTTCCATATCATGGTCATAAATAGCCGGCCCGAGAATCCCCACATCATGATTGGACTCCATGTAGCGCAACATTTCATCAAAAAAACCGGCAGTGATAACTGTATCAGGATTCAGCAGCATCAGATAGGGCGAAGTGCTTATACCGATACACTGGTTGACGGCATTGGCAAACCCCACATTTCGTTGATTAATTATCAAATGGATGCCCGAAAATTGATCCGTAATTTTTTGAACATTATCTGTTGAGTTATTATCAGCGACAAAAATATTGACCGCTGCATCGTCCAGATCCTGATAAACAGATTCAAGGCACCTGAGCAGACAATCCGTACTATTGTAATTTACAATAATGATATCAAGTAAAGATTGATACGCCAAATAATTTTCCTTAAGTTTTGTCCTCTTCCTTATCAAATCAAACTTTAACTGTATACCCTGTTTTTTGGGTTTTGCCCGGGAACATATCTTTTTTATCTTCACAGCCCAATACATTCTGAAAATTTCCAACAGGAGGATTTTCCAGTCATCTGTATATGACGATTTTGATTTAATTTATAAAAAACCGTTGTCTAAAATATCTCAAAACAGATAGAAGATCAAAAATTATGCTCTTAGAATGCCCGATAAAAAAATGCCGGATGATGATCTCTTCCAGATATCCGGTAAAACTGCCGGCCATGGATTTGCCATGACCGCAACGCATAATCACACAATCCAGAAACTGGTGTTTTACGCCGTTCATGAACAGAAACAAATTTAAATGATAATCCCCGGATATTTTATAAAAATGATGCTGATTTTTTTTCTTAAACCCGCTATATCGATAGTCCTCAAAAATATCCCGGCGATAAAAAACCCCCTGATGCGGCAGGGTATTCTTATAATATAACAAATTATTAAATCTGCTTTTAATTAATTTCCCATCACTTCTAATCACCTTGCCGCATATCAATTGTGTGGCTGCCGCAATTTTGTGTCTTTTAAAAACCTGTTCAAGGGTTTGACGGCTTAAAAAATTATCATCCACCCCGGCAAAAAAAAGCCACCTGCCGTTTGCCGCATCGACCCCCTTGTTCATGGCATCATAGATACCCTGATCCGGTTCGGATATCCAGTAATCGATCTCATTATTCTTTAATTTTAAAATGTCTACCGTATTGTCCGAAGATCCGCCATCAATAATAATATGTTCAATTTTTGAATACGTTTGCGACTTCACCATTTGGATATGGTTTTCCAAAAGATCCTCGCAGTTTAGTACGGGGGTAATAATACTGATCAAAGGGTCTTTTCTAAGATCAGAATCGGATCTTTTACTTAAAGCCATTTATTCTCTATACTGTATTTCGTTTTCATCAAAAGAAACGTCTTCTTTTTGGGAATTTCATTTTTTAAAACATCCCATTGCCATATTCGCCGGATATCCTTTTTTTCCCTGCACACCTTATATTTTTCTATTTTGCCTTTGCTTGCTGACCGTTCATGACGATTTCGTGCATACGCATTACTTTTTTCAGGTTGCGATCGGCAGAATCATCTTCCGGGTTGATCTCCAGCACCTTTTTAAAATGTACAATCGCCTCTTTGACTCTTTTTTGATTGGCATACAAGACGCCCAAATTATTATGCGCAATTGTGTTGTCCGGATACAGTTTCAGGGCTGTTTTAAACTGTGTTTCGGCCTCATCCAACCGGTGATTCATCGCCTGAATCATGCCGAGGTTGATCAGTGCGTTCACATGATCCGGATCAATTTTCAATACAGCGGTTAAATGTTTTTCAGCCGCATCATGTTTTCCCTGATTGATGGAAACCAGTCCTAAATTATAGTGTGCTTCACTGAGTCCGGGCGCAAAGGCAATGGCTTTCAAATAATGTTCTTCAGCCTGTTTCAGATTGCCATTTGCCTTAAAAATATTACCGATTTGAACATGTGCATCGGCATTGTGCGGATTTTGTTTCAAGGCATCGTAATATTTTCCGATTACCCCATTGTCTTGGCTCTGGCCTGAAACAAGATCCAGCATCTTATGGGCCTGGGCATGAGACGGTTGAAGGTCAATGACACGCTCAAAAGATAATCCGGCATCTTCCAACTTTCCCGTATCATAATAAATCAAACCCAGATTATAATGGGCTATCACATCATTCGGGTATAATTGAACTACTTTTTTCAAATACTCAACTGCTTGCCGGGTCTTTCCCTGGGCCTTCAGCGTACTGCCAAGACGAAAAAGGGTGGTCGGGTGGTTCGGAGCTATCTTCAGTGCATCCCGATGCACCGCTTCAGCCTCCTGATAGTTTCCCTGCTGGAAAAGTGCATACCCCAGATTATTTTTTACGCTTATATCACCCGGGTCTATATCAAGGGCCTGCTTAAATCGAATTACTGCAGCTTCCAAATTTCCGTTCTCAGCATATGCTTTACCAAGACCGCTATATGCCCGAGGCTTATTCGGGGATTTTTTGACACAATCTTCCCAAAACGTGATTTCATCGCGCCAGACATTGTTTCTCTGATATGTCCAGAATGAGAGCGATGAAATAATCATACACAAGACCAACGCTGAAACCATGTGATGGTTTATAAATTGAAAGACATAATAAACAAAAATAAAAGACAGCATGGTAAACGGCAAATACGTCCGGTGTTCAAATATTATCTCCAAACCAATTATTGAGGATTCAATCACAAGCGTACCAAAAAACCAGAGGATGCCAAATGATAGCAATCGATGACGCTTTGCCGCCCAAATGGCAAATACAATCAAGCCCAAAATAGACAGAAACGAAAACAAGGTGCTAAACGGGTCCACCATTGAAAACGACAGGGGATAATCATGTTCCAGATTCAGCCGCTCCGGAAAAGGGAAACAGAACAAACTGATATAATAGATTACCACTCTGAACTCTGTCATCATCCTTTGGTATAAATTAAAGTCACGACGATCATAACCTGACAAAATTCTTTCGACAGGATCTCCTCCCATAAATAAGAGCGCAAGTATGACAAATAAAAATACAATCCCCAGAATCCACAACGTCCATTTCCCGGACCAGATATTTCGTAAATCCTGGAAAAAAAACCATTCATACAAAAGAATCAAAACCGGCAGGGTGGCTGAAATTTCCTTGCAGGCCAGGGCAAGTCCGCCGGAAACGAAACATCCGGCAAAATACCCCCATGCAAAAATATTTGTTTTTGATGGGGGACGGTTTGGTTGCTGCATTGCCCGTTGCGCTATCCGGCCTTTGATATAAAGCAAAAAAGAAAGAACATAAAACATAACCGCCATGCTGGTCATCCGCTGCACCACATATGTAACGGATCCCGTATGCAAGGGGTGAACAAGCCACAACAATGTTGAAAAATATGCAATAAAAAAAAATCGGTTTCCCTGATTTACCGATAAATGGTTACACTGAGCATAAACATGCAATGTGCTTTTAAAAAAGAAAATCAGAAGTAAGCCGGTAATCAAATGAATGATTATATTTACAAGATGGTATCCCAACAGATCATATTGATGAAAATAATAATTGACGGCAAAACTGAAATTGGCCAGCGGACGATTTCCCGAAGGGCATTTCAACAAATTTTGTATGGTACTGAATGAAAAATCAGTGATGCGGATAAAGGAATTGGTATAAATATTATGAAGATCGTCAAGGACAAACGGTGAATTCAATGTGTTTGAATAAATTGAAAACCCGATAACAATCAATATTAAAACCGGCACCACTGCAAAATATGCGGGAACCGCAGAGCCCTGTTTCATTACGTCTGAGCGTTCAAATTCAGGAGTATTGATTTGGGATTTATTCAGCAAGGGTTCCTCAATAGTTCAAATTGTCATCAGGGGAGTTGGCATCCGCAAACGAAAAATCAGTTAACTCCCATTTATTTTTTTCCGGACATTTAATACGAATTTCCAGATACGGTTCGCTAATCTTCGGCACTGGTATTTGCAGTCTCCCATTGACAGCATAATAGGACTTATTCAAAACAGAATTTATCTTGATCTGATAGTGAACGTCTTCAGGAGTCACCTGAAGTACAAAAGATGCTGATTTCCGATCTGAATACCATGGCAGCTGAATCAGGCATTGACCGTCTATTTCAGACTGCCAGGGATAAAACCCGTAAAGTGTATTTTGTGTTTGTTTAAATACTCTCTTTTTTACTTTCCGCATCCACTCCAGTGCGTTAAAAATCAATCTTTCCCCGGCGGATTTATCCTTCTTAAAAGACAAATCAAACCGGTAAAACCCCAGCCATGAAATGGGGAGAACCCGCTTACCGTATCTTTTTCCGATTCTCCATATTTCATGATATCGCTGTTTATCACCGCTGAGTGTCTTTGTTTCAGGATAATATCGAACTGCCGCCAGTACATCATGCAAATATTTGAACCTTGCCCCGGTTGCGGCCAGGCGGCACCACAGGTCCCAGTCCATTGTATATTTCAATGCAGGATTTATGCCACCTGCAGCATTATACGCAAAACGACGAACAAAACACGCCGGCTGACAGATAAAACAGGAAAGCGGAAGTAATTTGGGGTTAAATTCCCCGATTGCGGGGAAATACGATATAAACGCGCCGTCCGGCTTAACATGAATCGCATCGCCATATATGACATCGATTTCAGGATGTTTTTCAAAAACAGAAGCAACCTTATCCAGTGCGCCGGGAAAATAGTAATCATCCGCATTGAGCCAGGAAATAATATCTCCTGTGATCATTTCATTGCCGTCTGCGATCGCACGGGCCTGACCGCCATCCGGCCCGGAGCGCACACAGGAAATGATATCGTTATATTTTTGAATCACCTGATCAAACTGATCGGTTGAACCGCCATCCATAACCGCCAGATCAAACGGCACGGACTGATGTCTCAGACTTTCAAATGCGTCTGGCAGAAAGCGGCTCTGGTTTAAATTGGGAATGACGATGGCAAACTGCAACATGATAAATATAAATTAATCGGGTATTTAATACACCTGTAAAAAGTCAGATTTCTATGGCTAAGTTAAAAGTTCCACCAATCCCGTAAAATTTGGCAAGGCGTAGTGATTTTTCAAGCAAGAAATCATACATATAATATCTTAATTGGCTGAAAAATCAATACAACGCAGTAGATGGGACTTTTTGCGACGCCATCAATACTTGAACAATCCGGCACGGTAAAGCTTCTGAAAGAAAACATGCCGGGAAAGGTATTTTTTAATATTCTGATTAATCTCAGCTTCTGAAACCATCCGCCCGAGACATCTTTCTCTTAAGCGCTGCATCTCTTTTTCTCCCTGATCGGATATTTCCGCAGATGTTTTCTGGTGGGGGTGGACCCTGAATGCCCCCAGAAACCGGGGCAGACGGACTATTTTTGCACCGGCTTCCCGGAATCTCAAAATCAGATCCCAGTCCATGGCAAATTTAAAATTTTTATCAATAAACCCGCCGGCTTTTTCCCAGATCTCCCGCCGCCAGAACATTGTTTCCTGCGGTATATAGTCCGCCCAGGACAATATTTCATCATCATGGGGCGGCATTACCCAGCGGCCGATTTCCTGGTCATATTCATCCACCAGCACCCTGTGCCCATAGACCACATCAACATCCGGATGTTTTGCAAAATAATGCGCCACATAGTGCAGTGCGCCCGGCAGCAGCAGATCGTCGGAATTCAAGTAAGCCATGACATTTCCGAAGGCATGGGAAAAGCATTGGTTCAATGCGTCTGACTGGCCCTCATCCTTTGTTGACTCCCATCGTTTCAGGCGGTCTTCATATTTTTTCAGGATATCCACTGTACCATCATCAGACCCGCCATCCTGGATAAGATACTCCAGCTTCGGATATTGCTGCTGAAAAACACTTTTAATAGTCCGCTCAATAAAGCCCGCCTGGTTGTAGGACGGGGTGACAATGGAAATTAACGGCAGACCGCCTGCAGGAATACTTTTTTTCTGTTCTTTATAATACTTTTCGGGAATTTTAACCGGCCGGGGCGGATAATGATAAAGCACCCCCAGCCGCGGCTGCAGCCATAATTTAATTAATTCCTTAAACCGCCGTTTACGCAGCGAATGAATCGCATTTTCCTGTTCTCGGATCACCAAAAGACGGGATTCAGCGATTTCCTCTGTTTTTTCAAGCAGCCTGTCTTTATCTATGATCAGCGTATCAAGGGTTTGAATGCGGTTCTGCTTCTCTTCAATCACGTCCCGCAACGCATCTATTTCCACTTTAAACCCGGCAAGGAGATCTTCTTTTGCAGATTCAAACTGTTTAATAATATAAAGCCGCTGCTCTGCCACAGAAGTGATATTGTTTATTTCCTGCTGCTTTAAATGGACTTCACTTTCCCTGGCCTGTGTTTCTTTGACCAGCATTTTATTTTCAAGGCTTAAAGCGTTGATTGCTTTTTCCTTGGCTTCCAGGTCAGCGATCACATCATTCGTCTGCCGGTACATGTCCGCAATGGTCAGCCAGTCAACCCCGTTCTGATGTCCGTATTCCCGAACCTGCTCTTTAATCTGCTCCGGAAAATAAATGATAATGTCATTTAAGACCATTAATTCATGGCCACTGCTTTTTTCACATAAAACCACAATAATCTCTTTTAAATCAGGCCATTGGGTATAATCATGAGGAGCACCGGGCGGGCATAAAAACAGGCGGGAATCATCGATTAAAACCACACTGTCTTTGTTTATCGTATCAATCGCCTTGAGTTCATCAAGCAGGGAACACTGGGATGTTTCACCTTCAGTGGCCTGGGCGTCACACCAGTGGGAATCCAGCCAGAACAATACGGACTTGCCGCTGATATCCGGTTGTAATCGCTTGATGACATCAATTGCATTCCCATGGATAATCTGAACCAGCGGATCATCAGCAAAGCGTTCTTTTGAAAAATTATAAAAGTATTCAGACAGTTCCACAGAGTAAAATCGATTAAAATAAGGTTTTACCCGCTCAATGGAGTCCCCTTTGTACGTGCCGGTTTCCACAAAGACTTCAAAGGGTAAATGCCGGGCTAAAAACGCCACCAGCTCCGTATCAATTGAAAAATGTATCGCTCCCATAGGACTGTTTACTCACTGTTTCTTAATTTATTATCAAGTTGTTGAATAATTTCACCCCGTTTTTCCGCTTCTTCCGTCAGGTGATTGATCAGCTCAAGCCGCTGTTCACAAACGCGATAAAGCGCGTCTATCTTTTCAGTCAACTGTTTTTCGGTTTGGCTTTCAACGGCTCTGATTTGAGCGTCTTTTTTGCCGGCCATCTCAAAAATCTGTTTTTCACTTGAAATGACCGCCTGTTGAAGTTCTTTAAAGGCGCCATGATACAGCTCGTTATTAATGAAAATCAGATTTCCCCACTGTTTTTCCAAAAAAACAGCCGGACCAAATGAAATTAACTCAAAATCCGCCAACCGTTTAATCGCCATATAATGGTCATATCCCAGCGCGTTTTTCACTTCGGCAATCAACCCTTCGGGGGCGGCCGCAGACCATCCGGCATAAAGCCCTTGCGTAAAAAATTCACAAATCAGGACCTCCGGCAAAACGCCGGCCATCCCCTGAATCACCTGCAGATCATTGCCTTCGGTATCCATCTTAAGGATCCCGATATCATTTCCAATAATCCCTTCATTTAACAGGCTTTCAAGACTTCTGCAGTTCACCGGAATCTCTTTTTGATGGTTTACCCGGGAATCATCGGACAAATAATGCAGGGAGTGGTAATAGTCCATCGGTTCCCCATTCTCATCAACGGCAATATGTAAAGATGCCTCCCGGTCTTTTTTATCAATGGCAAAATCAAAAAATAATGAACCACTGTTCTCAGTTAACCGCATCAGTTCCGGATGATGTTTCGGGCAGGGCTCAAAAAGCGTCCCTGTGAAGCCGAATTCCATTAACTGCCTTGCAAAGGAGCCTTTTTCCGCTCCCACATCGATAAACGTCTTATTTTTTATATAGGGTAATAAAATTTTGAGAATCTTAAATTCAGATTCCTGGGCATACAGTTCCTCTTTTGCCCCGGGGTGGTCAGTGTTCATTTATATTTCCAATCAAATCTTTTCGTCTGAATGATGAAATTTATTTATAATATCCAGACGTTCTTCACAAATATCATGCAGTTTATCAATCAAGGTTTTTCGTTCCTTACATATTCCCATCAACTCATTATTATTGTTTTGCAGCTGTTTCACCAGAATGATCAACTCGTCAATTATAAAATCAATATCCGGCGAGGGGGCAGGCTTTTGATCCAAAGATGATGAGAATGCGTTGTATTGCAGATCAGCCATCAGCTGATGATGCTGCTTATTAAATATATAATCGGTTGCCCGGGTCCACTCTTTTCCCGGTTTAAACCCACGGTTTTTTTGGTTAAAAAAATTAGGCTCATAGGTTTGCAACTTTTTCACGGGATTTTCCCATTTTTTTATTTTCCCTTTGTAATGGATAAAGTCTGCTATTTGAGCCAACCGGTCGTCTTTGATGTCAATAAGGTCTTCAAAACGGACCAGAAGATGCTTCACGTCCCGGTTGTTCCACTTTTCATAGTGGGTTGACCAGTCCCCGTAATGATCATTGCCAAGAATAATGCTCACCAGCGACTTGTCAATCCGGTTAAAAGACTGGTGAAATTTCCTGTAGCTCTGAATTGAAGATCTTCCATCCCGAACAATATAAATAAACGCCTGATTATCAATCGGATAATTATGGGTCTTCACCAGAAACACCTCAGAAGATGCAATGGCTTTTGAGTAGAATTCCTCCCAGGATTCCGGATATTCCACATGGCCGATCAAGTCCGGGTTTGACCGGAAATTGCTCTCATAATCAACCGGCTCATCCGCATATGAATACAAGCCGAAACAATGCCTGCAGATTGTTCGAAACAATGTATTTCCCGAGCGGGGATATGAAGCGAGCCAAATGATCATTGCTGAAACATTATCCTATATCACCATTCAAACCATTACGCGTCGATTGATACTGACATAAAAAACCTGCGGTATCCCATTTTTAACAATGAACGCAAATCGTACTAAAAATTATATATTTTCCTGGTTTAATATCATACGCAGCTTGACATCGACAACCATTAACTGTAAGTATTTTTAGCAAACATGCGTTAAATCTTTTATAAGCAAATACCAATCAACTCCGGTTCAATGCAATATAAAACTGTTATCAAAAATATAAATTACCACTAAAGGAGCATGACACCCATGCAAAAAAACACATACCGCAGGTTCATTTTATGTCTAATTTGTTTCATGCTGGTGACACTAATCAGCGCCTGCCAGCTGCTTCACCGCACACCACCCGAAGAAGCCGTAAGACTCCGTATCGAAAAATTCATGAACGCAAAAATAAACAAAGACTGGGCAACAGCCTATACATATTTTGATTCCGTCTATCATGAAATGGTTACAAAAAATCAGTTTGAAAGAAAAATCAGTAAAATGAGTTTCAAGGGATTCACCATTGAATCAATTAAGATGGATCCTTCCGGAGATAAAGCAACAGCCATCGTAAAAGTGGATCTCAACGTGCAGGGATTTGATTTTAAAGGCAACCCGGAAACCCAAATCTGGGTCAAGGAACAATGGAAGTGGTATTTACACGTCCCGCCCAAAGATCCGAAAGAGCTGCTTAATTAATATTTATAATAAATCAATATGTTAAACTGAAATCTATTTTTAATTCAAACAACTTTTTTTCCAGGCTTTTAAAAAATAATGCCGGGAAGGTTCGTGATAAACATCCCCGGCATTATTATTCTTAATTCTTAATTCTTAATTCTTCCATCCCTGACCCCTGACCCCTGATCCCTGATCCCCGACTTACATATTGGCGCCGGTGAGCATTTCCACACTTAACTTTCCGTTTTTTATATTCCCAAACAGATAAAATCCGCCAATAGGGGCCTGCTCATTTTCCTCAAACTCGATAAAAGAGATATCTGATGCTGAATCACCAAATTTTGACCGGACCGTAAATATCTCTTTTTCCCCGGCGCCAAGGGACATTGTTGTCATCATCAGGTCCTCTCCGGCACGGCCATTGCCGTCATAGGGCTGTACCGACACAGTGACCGGATAATTATTGGGGTTGCAGATGCATATGCCGGTCCAGAAATGTCCGCCCTGCCCGGCATAATGGGGAAGCACCAGTTTGCTCTTCAGCATGTCGTCATTTATCAACGGAAAACTCGCTTCATCCTTGCCGTAGGGAGGGGAATAGGTGTAGTACCCGACAACCGGGTACTGCCCGGTGATTTCAAGCATAGAACGGGCCGGCTCACCGTCGAACCTGCCGTATTCGCTTGTCAGGTCAATCACCCGTTTTTCAAATGGCGCAAATTCCAGGTCCATATCGTTTGTCTGATCTTCGCCGGCGACCGAGAAATGCAGGTTCACCGGATTGATCGTATCATTCGGATTGATCAGGGTCAGGTAGGTCCGCCACCAGCCCAGCTGAGGGGTCACATGGGGTACAATCAGGGACGTGGTGCCGTCCACCGGCAAAGCAAACAGCGTATCAATGGCATTCCGGCTGCCTACGGAATTTTTTACATACTGATAGGCGGAAAGGATATTCCCGTCAGTCGCGATGATATCGATCCACCCCCTCTTGGGAACATGGGAAAACGGGCGGGTTCCCGGAGTAAAGAAATATTTTCCGCCGGGCGCAATCACTTCTTCGATATCATCATCCTGCTGGTGGCCGTCAACGTCATATATGCGGATAGTGATACCCGCCTCATCAAAGGATTCGTTGAGCACTGATCCTTTCAGATTCCCAGCAGCCGCAATATCAGCAACAGTACCCGGTATCACCAGATGACTGCCGCTTGCCTTGTCCTGAACAAATCCGGCCATGGGATTCTGATCCAGGGCAAAAAGATTAAGCATGTTTAAGGGCTGATTGGAAATCAGCATCAAAGAATCCGAATCTCCGTATTCATGGGATCGCCACGGCAGGTCGTCAAACATGACCACCTGCTTTTCATAAGGGGCGAAATCCACAGGCCCCAACAATGTCTGAACCGGGCGTCCGTCCGGATCAGAAGTCACCAGGGTGACATCTTCCACCATCTCATCACCGGCATTAAACATCACGAAACCGGACCATGGACCGCTTTTAGGGATGTACGGAACATTCTGATGAAATGCGGTCAGTTTTGAAATAGTCATTGTATAGATATTGGGATCGCCGGTGTAATCATCCTGAGTCATCGATATGGTATACGGCGGATTTCGCAGCTCCAAAGTAAATATGGTCGGCTCCTGAGAATCCAGGACCCGGGAGGCTGCCGGCTCTCCCAAGATATCTGAAACAACAATATTTATATCCTCATCGCTGGTATCATCTTTTGCGACTTCAATGGAAACTATATCACCGGATTGACCCTGCAATACATACCGGTCCTCATCCAGCAGAACCAGATGGTAGGTCCCCGGGTTGATGGAAACAGCCGCGCTTTTTCCTGTTTCCAGAAAATCATCACTCGCCTGGGCCAGGCGCCGGACTTCGTCACAGTCGATATACGGGCTTTTAGGGCCGGAGCTGAACGGAAACGATAAATTATCCGGATGGTTATCAACACTGTTGCCGGTCCATTGGCCGCCGGTGATCTCTCCCTGCGCATTTAAATCAAGAGTGTATGTATATGTTATAAAGCGCTCATAGGTTCCAACATAATCCGGAAACACATTGTCATCGGCAAAATAGATGGTCACCCTGATTGATCGGGATAAACCGGATGTCGAACTGGTCATTTTATACCCGTAAATCGGGTAATACCAGACTTCACTTCCGGCATCCAGGTCCGCCAGAAACGGAATTTTCTGGGTGCCGATATAATCCAGCAGCCAGAGATGGAAATTCACCGGATCATCGCCGGACACATTTGTCTGAATGGCATAATCATGACATAAGAGGAGCAGTCCTTTTTTATCCCCCACCCGCCAGATGAAATTGTCTTCTGTGGACGGCAGGATTTCATAATCTTCCATCACAGCGGCCCGTGCCCACACCGGACAGAGTCCATGCCAGCCCGGAGCGTTGGGATCATAATAATAATACAAATACCAGTCTTTCAAATCTCCGTCATCACTGTTGGTGGTCCACAAAAGGTACTTTTCAATGGGCGCCGGATGCCCCCGGTAATCAGATCCGGTGGCCAGTCCACCCTTATTATACGGCCACCAGTAGCCGGACCAGGGGATGGTATCAGTTTTAATCACGTCGGCAATTGCTTCAGACAGGGAAAAAGGAATCCCGGATATTACTATTATGACAAAAACAATATAAACAAAAAATTTTCGGATCACATTCAATAATTTCATGTCGCCATCTCTGAGCGTAGGGGGTTAGGGGTTAGGGGTTAGGGGTCGGATCCTATTCTTAACAGACTTTCGTAAGCCATTAATCATCCTTCCAATTTCTGCTGTTTTATCAAGTCCATTATTTACCTGATGTTCATCGATATAATTTAAGCGTCTGGATATCTGAACATGTGTTTCGAGTTCCGCAAGAGAAGCGTAAGCCATTGACAAATATTGCAGAAACTCTTTGCTATGCTGTCTCTGACGCCCCTCGGCAATATTTGACGGTACTGATACGGCGGCACGTTGCAACTGACTTGCAAGCCCATATGTCTCATTTTTCGGGAATGCTTTGGTCAGCTGGTAACGCGCCACAACTAAATCCATACTTTTTTGCCAGACCTCTAAATCCCGGTAACTCTTTATCAATTGAATTCTCCTGCCACCTGATCCCTGATCCCTGACACCTGATCCCTGATCCCCCTTACCGCACCCGCCACGACTGCCGGGTCGGGGTTTCTTCATATATCCACCAGTCGTCGCCCGGAGCCCACAATTGCTTAACCAGCAATGCGTTTGTCCTCAGATTGACCGCCTGGATCATCACCAGTCGGCCAAATGACTGAGCATCGCCTGGGAGCCATCCTTTTTGCACTGCATCTTTCGGGCTGATTTCCATACTTTCAACCTGTACCCGGTCAACAAACGTCTGCCCGCCCGCCTGGCGCCTGACTTCGTAAATGACGGCATCCTTGTTGCTGTCAAGCATTTGTGCAACCGGCAGGAGATCACACGGCACATTGGCCCCGGGCACTATCAAAATATCCTGCTGCGCAATCGCATGAGGAACCCGGGTGGTATTGTTCCAGATTATCCGATTTCCGGAACCGGTGAAAAACAGCCGGCAAATCAATTGCTGATTGTCTGCCAGATAAAAAGACAGAAACCTTTCACCTGCACTGTCTTTTTCCGGATTCACCGTCCATTCGACCAGACTGCTATCGACAGAATCATCCACATCATCGGAAGGACCCGACATAATTACAACCGAGGCTGACGGCTGATACGGCAGCGCCATGGAGAAATGGGTTGACATCAACCCGTACAAACAGGCGAACATCAACAGAATGAATGTTTTCCAATATTTTTTGTTAAAGCATTTCATCACGCGCCTGACCCCATTTTTCATGAATAATAAAATCGTTAAAAAAAAACAGGGAGAAAGGATTCCCCCTTCTCCCTGTTTTCAGTTCAATATTGTTGAATCAGTTTAACGCTGATTCGAGTATTATAACTTATTATTTCATGTCTTCTAAAAAGCTGCCCGCATAAACTTCCCAACCCTGAAGCGGCAGGTAACCCATGGATGCGCCGTCAATGGTGTCAGCGATCATGGCAAAACCGGTTGCCGGGAAATCAGCAGTCACTGTCAGGTAGCTTTTTGCATCGCCCAAAGTTCCCGTGCTGGTCATGGCTGCTGTCAGGTCAGCAATAGTGGTCAGGTAAATACCGTTGCCGGGAATTGTCACATCCAGGGTTCCGACATCACCGTCATCTTCGTACATGGTGATGGTAGCACTGCCTTCTAATGCTGCGAGGTTCGTAATGGTCATGCCCAGCAGGTTGAATGCAGCGGAGTTGGCCGGCGGGAAGTACGGATAAATCAAGCCGGCATATTCTGCGCTGTCAAAGCTGCAGCAGAGTTCGCCAATGTAAACGTCACAGCAGCACACTACATCGTCACTACAAATACCGGAACAGTCCAGCAGCAGGCAGATTCGGACCCACACTTTGTCGCCGGCAACAACGCGGCTCGGATCAACGCGCATCCAGGGAATGTCAATGGCCCAGGACGCATTGCCATCAATCTCATCAGCTGTTGTTACAACATAACCATGGGGTTCGTTTCTGTTTTCCAGTTCAAATTTAACCACACGTTCTTCATCATCAAGAATACAATCATCTCCGCTGTAAACACAACCAACACTACCATCAGCTAACAGGTACTCGTAGTTACCTTCGAAGCAGTCATCGTAATCCGTGTCATCACATGCGTCTTCCTGGTCTTCATAAGTTTCCATTTCAACACCACATGAGTGTTCATACCCATCCACCGTGCCGACATACTCCGCCCAGTAAACGCCATTGTCGCCGCTTTCGCCGTTAACCAGAATTTCCATGGAAATGTCAATTGTATCGCCGGCTACAACTGTTTCAAAATCACCGTCGGTGATGCAGTCACAGATTTTGAATACTGCGCGGTTCTGATCAACTTTATAGGTATCACAGTAAGAATTGGGCGCATCTACTCTTCCTTCAAAATCGAACGGATAGCAGTCATCCTGGCCGGTCTCACAGCCACGGGCGATGTTTCCGGCGGTGCCGGCGCAGTTGAAACAGTCAGCTGCTGCGATGGCGGCAAAACCGAACACCATAGTTAATGCCATTAATAATGTCATTGCTTTTTTCATACGTTTCCTCCACTTTTTTAGGTTTAAATGTTGCTCGTTAATAAAATGAATAAAAAATTATGGTTAAAAAAATAAAAACTTCATCTCAGCTTTACTTGTTACCATGCAATCTCTGTGCCAGACTTTCAACCACCCCCCTTTGGTTTGCGCTTATTTTTTAGTCGTTCAAACTGGATGGCACCGCAAATTACCCTAAAAAATATTACCTGTCAACCCTAATCCGCAGTGCATTTCCCAGTTAAATAATTTTTATTCAGCTATAATAACGGCTGTGTGCCGGTAACCTGAAATGACTTCCAGACATTATCCGCTTCAACGGTAAACCACCTGATTTGTTCGTTTTCGCCGGCCCCTCCAACAGACACACGATACCGCCCCGGATCAAGAAATACCGTATAACCGCCGGCAGGGTTTGTTCTAACCGTTTTCGTAATACCAGCAACGCCGGGGGTTTTAACAGTGACCTCGACATCCGAAACCCCTTCGCCGGCATCATAAAGCCCGTTTTCATTGAAGTCTTCATAGATGACACCGCTCAGAAGCGGCCCGTCATATATCCGGCTGGCACCAAAATCACCCACTGTAATATGGACATTTTCCCCGCAAATACCACTCAACGCTTTGGATTCTGCCGCCATAATCCGAAAACCGCTTTCAATTGCTTTTTCCGCCAGCATGCTGTGATCCCGGAACCCCTGTGAACTGAATGCATTAAAAAACATGTTCTTAAAAATTGAAGGAACCGTATTCGCCGGGGAGATCGCATTAAAACAGGTGGACAGCCGGGACTTTGATTCCGCCGCCCAAATCGGGACATAGCCCTGCGCCTTAATCCGCATGACCGGTGTAACGCCTTCTTTGGAAACATGGCCCCAGTATTTATTTTCAAGCATATCGAAAATCTGCACTTCAGCCGCCGAATATAATTGACTGTTGAATGCCAGGGGTGGCAATCCATTTGCATAAAAATCCGTATACTCAGGAAATATCTCCAAAACCGCTGCAACTTTGACACCGAAAAACTGCGTCACCGCCGCCGGTTTGTCCCGCAGCTGATTGACCAGCGCAAGCAGCTGAAGTTCATAAATTTCAACGCGAGCACCGTAGTCACATGTCGCCAGGTAGACGTTTCCCGTGATTTCACCAAGCTGGTAAAGGCCGCCGCCGATTCCCACGCCGAGGTCATTAAAATCCGGATTCAGAATATTGCGCGGCCCCACCCACTCCGGCGAAAGCTCGTCCTTATACATATTTTCAAAAATTTGAAATACTGCCTGCTCTGAATTGATAAAATTATTAAAGTAAATCAGACCCAGCGCTTCTCCGGCATCTGATGCAACATATCCGGCTTCCTTCATCCGCTGCTCAGGGCTTTTCCCGTCAATGGACTCATAGGCGTAATAATTATTTTCCAGCATGTCCAGTGTATGCTCGCCGGCTGTTTGATAGAGCCGGATATCAAATTCCAGTTCCGGAAGTCCGTTGATCAGAATTTCTCTCAAGTCCGGCAAATCATTTAAAATATCTTCACGGTCCATTCCCAGTGATTCGGCCACGCCCAATGGATCCCGGCGGGCGGCATTGATCAGTTCAAATAATGCGGCTTCATCCATATCCATTAAAACAGGGACTTCTAAAACAGGGACTTCGCCGGCATATACCGTATTGCCGAAAACCGCTGGATTGGCAGCGATCACCAGCATCGCTGAAATAGCGGTTAAAATTATATATCGTAATATTTTCTTCATAACTGAATTTAATAATGCAAGCATGGTGCCAGAACGTGCAGCCGGCTGATCTTTCCGGCTGCACGTCACCCAATTTCAATCATAACATTTTGTTATATTGATACATATCTAATTTTCAAATCAAACCGCCGGCATCCGCCGGTCTTTTCTTTTTTAACCTTTGTTGGGCTTTTTAGCCTCTAATTATTTTTCCTGGTTATCCACTTCACTCAAGTTAACCATTTTGAGATTTTGGCCCTGTGTCTGTTTTTCTGGATACCCGCAGATATTATGTTAAAATAATTTTTGGGGTACAAAAAATTTAAAAAAAAATTAAATCGCCCATTGTTTTAAAAAAATGATTGGCTATATTTAGCCACCGTTGGTCAGATCTAGCCAACTCGCTATGAATCATAAATTTTTACCAGCTTTTTTTGAGGGTGATGAGAAATGAAAACGGCTCTCCGTCGATGGTGCTGTAAGTACCGGGGACCTGATAGTCCTGATCCGTTATATTTTTCAGGTACAGGCTTATGTCCAGACCCGGCACCATGATATCACGGGCCGTCAGCGCCACATCCGCCAGCCAGACCCCGGGGACGGACTCAATGGTGTCAGTGTCACATGTGGTGCATATCACATTCTGGGATGAAAAATACCCTGCCCTACAGAAGATTGAAACCGTGTCAAAGGGTTCCCACTTTGCCATCAGGTTCAGCAGCCTGTCCGGACCGGTATCAAAGGGATAGTTGATTTCCACATAGTGCTTTTCGATGGTGCCGTCCGGACGAACAAAAATATAATCATTATAAAAATAGGTTTCATCCGGTCCGCTGTTTTTCAATGCGGTCAAGTTGGCACTCAGCTCCAGGCCGTCCACCGGCACCACCCGCCCTTCCAGTTCAATTCCGTATATTTTCTGGTGATTGGGTTCTGACAGCCCGGCATACGAATCTTCCATAATATGGTCGGATATATGGTTGACAAATCCACACACACTGAAACCGAACCGGTCTTTTGGCTGCCATGAAACTTCCAGACTGACCGTGTTGATTTCTTCTAGATCCGGCTCTTCTTCTTCAATCAGCTGACTCGCAAAAGGGGTCCGGTATGCCGTACCGTACAGGGCCTTGAGCATCCAGGCAGAAACCGGTGACCAGACAACGCCCAGATTGTAACTCAGGCTGTCCTCATACGAATCATGTTCATCATGACGCAGGCCGAATGACACATCCGCTTTGCCGATTTTATGGGAATACTGGCCAAACAATGACCAGAGTTCGGTCTGGTAGTCTTCTTCCGTAATACTTGGCAGAAAGGTCGTATTATCAGGTCCAAGGTAATCCGGCAGATAGCTGTCCCAGATGGGGGCATCTGAAACACGCTTGTTCCGATAGGCCCCCCCGGCAGTCAGCAGTCCCTTTCCTGACAGAAAATCATGATCATAAATCAGTTCACCGTAAGTTGAAGATTCGCTGGGGTCAAACTCCAGGTCAATCACCTCATAGGATGAATCGATTTCCGAATAATACCCGGTAAACCGCAGGGCGGAATTCGGGTCCAGATTTTTTTTGCCTTCCAGCTTGATATAATTTATCGGGTTGCTGCGGCTTTCCAACCAAACCAGCTCATTGTCCCGGTCCGCCATTGAATACGGCTTTGTATAATCCGAGTACCGGCCGGATAACGTCACCCAGTCCCTGATATTCATGTTGCCGACAACTTCAAATGAATACGGCCGATCCGCCCGCACATATCCATACCGGTCTTCCGGGGCAACCGGCACACCCGTTCCATCTCCCCAGAAAGCTTCAACATTACCGACCCGGTCATCGGCCGCTCCTTCACGACCGTTCAAAGATATAAAACTGTCCCATTCCCCGCCGTCATGACCTGCATTAATATAAAATCCTTTGGGATCTCCGGGATAGCCGTAAAACAACCCGGCTTCCGCACCGTTTAAATCTTTACCCGTCATCGGGACGACATTGACAATACCGGCAAAGGCATCCGGCCCCCACAGAACCGAACCCGGTCCCCGGATAATTTCAATCCGCTTGACCGGAGCCAGGGAAAGCTCGCCATCTAATGGATGCACTGATTTTGTTATATCTGATTGCATCGGAACCGTATCATATAAAAAAAGTACCGAATCCGCAATTCCTCTCAAATATGGCTGGGTTCCCCACTCTTTTTCCGCCATGTAAAAACCGGGGACCTGCGTAAGGGCCTGGCCAAGGGTAAACATTCCGTTGGTGTAGATCATCTCTTTGGTAATGACGCTTGCAACGGCGGGGGCCTGGCGCGCGCTTTCCTCCCGCCGGGATGCAATTGAAAGAACATCCAGCGCTTCTCCGACAAACATGAGCATGGTGTCTTCCGGCTCAACGGCTTGCGCAAACCACGGCCATATCATCCAGCCCGTCAGAATAACGATACATATTTTTTTAAAAATCTGCTGAATCACAGTTTATCCGTTTATTCTAAAAATCATTTTCCATTGCCTGTTTGACCAGTACCCGGAACTTGGCCCGGGTCAGCCCGAGAAGACTGGCGGCGGCCGACTGATTATTTCCGGTCTGTTCCATCGCCTGTTTCACAAAATTATACTGAAGCGTTTCAAGCGAAATCCCTTCCGGCGGCAGGGTTAAATCATCAAGCAAGCCGGCGCCGGCGGAACTTGCCCGTAAAAAAGATAAGGTATCGGCTGTTACACTCCCCTCGCCATTATCAATAATCATGACGCGTTCCATGGCATTTGCCAACTCACGCACGTTTCCCGGCCAGTTATATGACTGGAGTGTCCGGACCGCTCCTTCGGTCAGCCGCACCGGCTTGCCGCCGGTGAGCTGCTTTAAAAAATAGTCCGCCAGGGGGACAATATCATCAATCCGTTCCCTAAGGGCGGGGGTTTGTATCGGAAACACATTGATACGATAAAAGAGATCCTGCCGGAAAGTCCCTTTTTTTACCAGCTTACTCAAATCCTGATTGGTAGCACAAAGAATACGGACATCAAGGGGGATCTCCTGGTTTCCGCCGACCCGCTGGACCTTCTTGTCCTGCAGTGCCCGCAGCAGCTTCGCCTGTGCCTCAAGAGACAAATCCCCGATTTCATCCAGAAACAGGGTGCCGCCATTGGCATATTCAAATTTTCCTTTTGTCCGGCGGTCCGCGCCGGTGAAAGCCCCTTTTTCATACCCGAAAAGCTCGGATTCCACAAGACTCGGGGAGATGGCCGCGCAGTTGACCGGGACAAAACGGGCCTTGCTGCGGGAGCTTGAAAAGTGAATAAAACTGGCGATGACCTCTTTGCCGGTGCCGGACTCACCGGTAATGAGAACAGCGGTATCCGATGCGGCAACCCGGGCGGCATTTTCCACCACCTGGGTCATTTTTTCAGAAACATAAACGATTTCCTTGCCGCCGGAAACATCTAAAAGCTGCTGTTTTAATTCAATATTCTCTGCGATAATCCGGGATATGCCAAGTGTCCGCTCCACAGTGAGCAGGATCCGCTCCTCATCAAACGGCTTGGTAATATAGTCGGCAACCCCCTGGCGCATGGCGTCCACGGCGGAATCAATGGTGGCAAACGCGGTGATGAACACTACCGGACAGGCAATGTCCAATGCCTTTATCTCGGATAACAGGGCTATTCCGTCCATTCTGGGCATGCGAATATCCGATATCACCAGATCATAGGGGTTTTTCCGTATCATCTCAAGAGCTTTGATCCCGTCCCCGGCCCGGTCGACACTGTACCCCTGTCGCACCAGCATAATCGACAGCAGGTGCTGCATTTTCTCTTCATCATCGACAACTAGGATATAAGCCATGCCTTATTCCTTTACTCCATCCGCATCAAACAAATCAATCATTTTGGGTTCCCTTGGAATTTCAATTTTAAAGCGGGCGCCTGTCGGGTTCCTGTTTTCCACACTGATAGTGCCGCTGTGCGCGGAAATCACCTGAGCCGTGTATGCCAGCCCCAGCCCGGTCCCCTTTGCCCGTGTGGTAACAAACGGATTAAATATCTTGCTCACCATATTTTCCTGGATGCCGCACCCGTCATCTGCGATATCAACCCGCCAGGTGTCTTCCATGCAGACCGCATCCACAAAAATCACCCCGAAGCCGCGGCAGGCTTCCACGGCATTTTTTAAAATGTTATCAATCGCCCGCCGAAATAAGTCCGGGTCCAGGTAAGACAGGCATGATATTTCCGGAATATGCCCCTTAAATTCAATATCCCCGGCTGTATCCATACGGCAGAACCGGTCAATACAGTCTCTTAACATACCGTTTGCATCCACCACCCGAAAAGACGGCTTGGCCGGCTTGGCAAAAGACAGGAAATCTTCGATCAGACTGTTAATCCGCTGAATTTCCTCCTCGATATACCCGATCAGGATTGAATTGGAGGGATCTGCCGGGTCTTTTTTGAGAAGATCAAAAGAACTTTTGATAATGCCCAAAGGGTTCTTGATTTCATGGGCAATCATCATGGAAAATTTCCCCATTTCAGCCAGCAGATTCTGCCGGGCCATTTCCTGGTTCGCTTTTTCAACCGCTTTTCGCCCCCTTTCCAAAGAATCCAGCATGGCGTTAAATGCCAGGGAAACCTCCCGGGTTTCGGGGATATTTCCGGGCATCATCCGCAGCTGAAGTTCCCCGGCGCCGACTTTTCTGGCCGTCTGCGCCAGCCGGGTCAGCGGAAAAACCAGTGATCTTGAGATAAAAAAGAAAATCACAAGACACAGTGCCGCCAGGCCCGCGGTAAACCAAAGATACCTGACGGTGATTGTTTTTAAAAGACGGTTAATCTGCGATGTACTGTATATGATTCGGACTTTCCCGATAATATCCAACGGCTCACCGGTCAGCGGGGAAGGGAATACCCAGAGAAACGCCTGGCTTTCCTCACTGGATGCCTTCAACCGGACAGGGGCCTCAACCGTCGCATAAGGCCTTGGAATTAATTTTGATGCTTCGGCAAGGGTTTCATCCGCGTTATTAAATATCAGAACCCGGGCCACGTCCTCTTCCGCCAGCAGGTTATTGGCCAGCTGGTTGAGCATGGACCGCTGATCAATCAATATTCCCAGTTCGGAGTTCAGCGCAAGATACCTGGCCAGAAATTCAAACCGTTCCGCAAACCGGTTCTGCGCAAAATCATGAAACATTTTCACCCCGATGGTTCCAAGGGTAAAGGCCGTCAGGCTGATAACCAAAAACCCCGTCACCAGTAATCTTGCATGTATTCCGGGACTCTTCATGGGCCCACCATCATCGGCAATTCTATTGGTTTTGGAATTTCAATATCCAGTTTTTCCAACACCGTTTCATTTAACCAGACTTTAAAAACCGGAGCCCTTGCCCCTGATGCCTTTTGCTGCAAAACATCTGTGATCAAACCGGCAGACTGTCTGCCGAGGTCTTCATAATCAAACACAAATGCCATGGCCGCCCCGGAATCATAAAAAAACTGATTATACCCGACAACCGGTACTTTCTTTAATACCGCCTGCTTGATAATATACTGCGCGATACTTTCGGATATGACCGTGCGATCGGGAATCAACCAGACACAGTCAATGGAATCCCAGCATTCTTCAAGCAAAAAAGGGATGTCTTTTTTGGAACTTACCGATAACGGCACGAGATCAACATCAATCTCAAAAGTCGCTTCCAGCGCCTTTGCATAAAAATCACTGTTATAAGCCGGATCATAAAAAATACCGATTCGCGTAACTGAGGAAAGCCCCCGGTGGATCACATGGAGCTGTTCGGCCGGAGGGATATTTAAAGAAATGCCGGGCACGGATTCAATTTGGCCGATCACTTTTTCAGGATTCAAAATAATAGAGTAAATCCTTGAAAATGCAGCATCCTGAAATGTTTCCCATACAAAAGCTGCTGCTTCGGGACCGATCGCTGCCACCAGATCCACATCACTATCTCCGATAACCCGGTCTGCCAGATCGGCTCGGGCCTTTTCAGTATATCGATCCAGCATGATGACTTCCACGTCCGCGTCAATTGATTTATCAAGCTGATCACGGAGGCCGTCCACCGCTTCAACA
The DNA here is from genome assembly GCA_014237465.1 of Desulfobacteraceae bacterium. Lineage (GTDB taxonomy): Bacteria > Desulfobacterota > Desulfobacteria > Desulfobacterales > Desulfosalsimonadaceae > SURF-3. The sequence goes on from JABZFM010000006.1 coordinate 72,718, forward strand.
TAGGGCCTGATATTTTTTGATACAAACAGTACTATCTGATAAGATTCAGTAACAAATTCAGCCCCATAGAAAGAAGCAGGCAGTAAAGCCCCCCTGACTACGACGCACAGAAACAATGTCAGGAAAATAAAAATATTTGGTTTACGGATATATTTCATCGGGTATGATGAATTTGTTTATTAAGGATATATGGCATTATCTTTTCAAAAATCAAATTATTCGGCTTTATCAAACAGGTAGCTTAGTCTATTGGTAAGCTCTTGAGTGATCACATCCACATCATCCGGTGTTGCAATCACATAGGGTGAAATCAAAATGAGCAATTCATTTTTGGAAACCGAATCCGTTGTCTGTCCAAACAGAAAATTAATTACCGGCAGATTGATAAACCATGGGGTTCCGGATACACCGTTTGACTTTGTCTCCCGGATCAGGCCGCCGATAACGATGGTCTGACCGCTCTGGACGGACAGGGTTGTTGATGTGCTCCGCTTATAAAACGACGGGTACAGCTTACCGCCGACCAACACACTTGAGGCCTGCTCACTGATCTCCTGATTCACATCCATGGTTACCAGCCCTTGATCATTGATATTCGGCGTCACCGAAAGCAAAATTCCGGTGTCCCGGTATTCGATATTTGTCTCCAAAAGAGGATCCGTACTCGTTGAATACTGATATTGCGAACTCGCAACGGGTATTTCCTGTGAAACATCTATTTTTGCCGGCATGCTGTTTGACGCAAGAATTGACGGCGAAGACAGGATATTTACTTTATTTTCCGTTGCCAGTGCGGACAGAGCGGCTGACCACCGGTCAGGATTGCCTATGGTAAAATTTAAACCCGACTCCCCCATGGTCGCATCCACCAGGCTGGTGCTTAAACTTCCACCTCCTTTTTTATACGACCACTCAACCCCCATAGCGGTTGATTCATCTAAAGTAATCTCAGCAATTGTAACTTCGATCAATACCTGACGGGGCAGAATGTCGAGTTGGGTTAACAGGTTTTTGATGATCCGGTAATCTGAAGGGGCCGCTTCGATAATCAACGAATTTCTGGATTCATCCGCGGTAATATTGATCTTACCCCGTAATGTGCCGGATCCGGCGGCAACATCAGAACCCAGCGGAGGCACGACAGCCGGTATTCTTTCCTTTTGTGTTGTCTGGTTATCAGTCTTTTCCTGCTTAGTTAACTTCCCAAACGGATTCTGAAAGACTGAAATTGCCTCGCTGCGCTTTTTGTCTTCCTTTACGCCCTTTTTTCCGGTAAATACTTTGTTTAATATATCGGCAATATCCCCGGCTCGTCCGTTCTTGACCGCATAAACATATATACCGGGTTCCGTGCTCTGACTCGGCACATCATATTGTCTGATAAAGTCTTCCACCTCATCAAATACCTTTGGGTTCGAACTGACAACCAGCAATGTGTTCAAGCGGGTAATCGGAATAAAATTGACATCCGCTTTAACCGCATCACCATAGGACAGAAACAGCTTGTCCATGATATCGATAATTGATTCCACATCGCCATATTCCAAAGAGTAAAAACGGTGGTTTACCCTTTCAAACACATCGGCGTCAAAAACCTTCACCAGTCGGAGGACTTTCGAGATATTATCTGATTTATCCACCACCACGAGAATATTCTGTTTTTCCTGGGAAACGATGGTGCCTTCCTGGGAAATAAACGGTGTTAAAATTTTACTCATCTCCTGGGCGGAAACGGATTCCAAGGGGATGATCTGTATAACCACCCGCTCCCCGGCCGGTATGCGGGCATCCTTGCCCATCCGGGACATAATCGGCAGCCGGGATGCATCTTTCAACGGAACGATTTTATAAATATTATTCTCCTGGACAGCCGTTACCCCGTTGATTTCAAGCACCTGATAAAAAACCGGAAAAAGATCTTTCCGGCTCAATTCACCGGCTGTATGAATCGTTACTTTCCCGCTGACGCCTTTATCCAGCATATAATTAATCTGAAGAAGCTCGGCAAGGGTGCGGATCACTTCAGAAAGCTCTGCATTATCGAAGTTTAAGACAAGCGTACCGCTTGGCTCAGACTTTTTCGGCAAAACAGTCTTATTTGAATTTTCGCCTGCACCACCCCTGGGATTGGCCATAACATCCGGTTTTTCTAACGCGGTTGCCGGGTCATCTGCTCCGGAAGCTGCATTTTGCTGATTACTTTCGGCAACTTCTGATCCCGATTTGTTTTCAGTCGGATCATTATCCGCCTGGGATCCATTTTTACCGCCGGTTGCATTTTTACCACCGGTTGCATCCTGCAATTGCCGGGACGCTTCGGCTGCACTGTCGTCAGGAGACGCTGCGTAAACCGATTGAAAATGTCCGGTGGTTCCATTGCCCATCAGAATAATCACGCAAATTAAGCCGCTAAGAAACAGTTTGGAATATTGTGTTTTCACGATTATTTTCTCTTTCTTTTTATTTTGCCAAGCGGTGTATCAATGATTTCATATTTACCATCTGCCGATATCGTTACTTTTTCAGTTCGTTTCGGTATTCTCTTTTTCACAGCCACAGGTTTGGCCCCAGTACTGATAACTTTCGGCTGAGCATCTTCCTTGCTTTGTCCACCGGATTTCCCGCTGATTTTTGAGGCTTTGTCCGGGTCGTAAAGCAGCACCCTGTAGCTGTTTGATCCGTCAACGAGTAAAATTTCATCCTCCTGGATCTGCCGAACCGTCAAATTTCCGATTTGTTCACCCTCGCTGACCCACCGGTTTTTTGAATCAGTTTTCCGATCACCCGGATTATTGATCAACGCCTTTTTATAATCATCGATCATGATAACCCCGTAAAGCACAACCTTTTCGCCTGAAATTCGGACATCCTGGATTTCTGGTTCAGCCACCCCACTTTCAGGAGGAGCTTCCGCCCGATCCGGAGAGAAAAGGTTTTTATCAACCACACTTTGATAGGCCGACGCGCTGAGTACTTTGCTTTCCGGAGACTTTTTTATCTGAATTGCCTTTTTATCATTTACTGCAGACCTTTTTTCAGGAAAAACCTGTGTACTGGTATGCCAGACATCCCATATATTCATCAGGCATATGACAAGGGCGATTGCCAGAACACTATTAATAATCCAAACCCTTGATACCATTTTTTTCACCCTTCTTTGCGCCGTACACCGTTAACTCTCTGCCCGATGGGCCTTCATGACCCCCTCAACCGTAATCCTCGATCGGATCAGCTGACGATCCTTAGATTTTGTTATTTTTGCAGCCAACTCAGTGATCACCAGTAATTTTGATGATGCTTCAATCTGATAGATGATTTCTTTTAATTGAACGACATCCGAATTCATTGAAAACTGGACCGGCAGCCTGACATAACCCGTGTTTTCGCCTTCCTTGGGTTTCATTACCCGCATGGTCATAAACTTGACATCGCTTGCGTCACTTATTTCATTTAATATCTTCTGTATTGCAACCGCTGCCAGTGTTGGTGTCTCACCGGTTAAGAGCCGGCTTTCCATTTGCTTGAACCGGCGTTTAAAATATCCGTTTTCATTTACTGCCTGCTTTCGCTGTTCAACAATCCGCAAAAATTTTTCAACATGGTTTTTTTTCATGGCAATTTCATCAGAAGCCGAAACAGCTGAAATAATAACCGGGTAAAAACGGTATATTGCGCCTAAAAGCAGTAAAATAGCACCGCCGATCAGTATAATTTTTCTTTCTTGCGTCAGTTCAATTGATTTAAACATCATACACCCTATTTTCTGGCAAATACTTTACACCCGATGCGAAAAATTTCTTTACCGTTTCTCCCTTTCCGGATGGCGGAAATGAACTCAACATCCTCGAACAAAGGCGATTCCTCCAGTAATAATATCAAGCCGGATGCGGATTCCGCCATCCCGTACAAACTTATTTCGTTGCCGACAAGCTTCAGCTCCGTGAGCCATGCATCTGGAGGAATAATATTGCTGAGTTCCTCAGCAACTTCTATGACATAGGCACCCCCCGGCCGAAGAGATCGAATATACTCGATATTTTTTTTTACCTGTTCTGTTTCCGCCTGTATCTGTTCAACCGCTGAGGCTTCCGTTCGCAATCGGGCCAACTCCGTATCAAAATTTTTTAGCATCTGCCGCTGAATCACCAGATGGCTTCCGGCCCACACCACCCCTGCCAGCACCAAAAGACCGGCCAGGGCGAACATAACATAAATACCGGTCTTATTCGGCTTTTTCCTTAACTGCGCCGGCATCAGATTCATTTCAACCGGAACATTGCAAATTCCGTTAAGCGCAATCCCAAATGCCGGGATAAATTGTTCACTGTGTGTGGCCGCGTGAGTAATTCCACTGGTAATATCCTGAAATTCTGTTGAAATCCGGCGAAACCGGTCATCCGATTCCGGAATACCATACAAAACCACACGCACATTTTCCACCTCCGGGCAGAAAATATCCCGCAGCCGGATCAGCTCCTCACTGTCAAAGGCAGATTTATCGTCAGGTGTTTCGGCAACGGTAATCGATTTTGTATACACCATGGACCGCTGTTTAAGGACCACCGCATCATACCCGAAAGCCCTTGAATAAAGGAGGATAACAGGCTCCTGTTGCGTTTCCTGATGATACAAAAAGTAATTCGCCAATGCAGCCGGAACGATCTCAATGCCGGAGACCCCTTTGTCGATATGTTCTGCAACCTCTAAATAATACTCAAAAACATCCTTTTTTACAGCCACCAGCAGCAGTTTCAGTTTTTCTTCATCTTTGCTCTCCGAGATAATATGATAATCAAAATAAATGTCATTAGCGGACATGGGAATGTATTTTTCAATTTCATACGCAAGTGTCGTCCGGAGGTTTTCCCTGACCGCCAGCGGGAACTCAATCTCCCGTATCATCGAATGATCGCCTGAAATCCCGATGAAAATATCCGCCGCGGTTATCTTTTCCTCCCGGATAAAACCGTTAATAAAACTGACAATATCCGATTGCCTGTCACGCCTGAACTTTCCGGCATCCAGCTGACAGCTCGACTCAGCCGCCAGATTCACCCCCTTAAAAGAGCCTTTTAAGTATACGATATTGATCTGAAGATCATTTATTTCGATGCCGATACTTGAATTAAAAAGCAAACTTTCTTTCCCCTTTACAAAATGCCCTTAAAACGCTTTTGATGAGAAATCTCATCAATCCACTCAATTATCTGATATTTTGCCCTGATCCGGTTACTAATAAGAATAACCGCCGTCACCCCTTCTGAAATCCGGCTGCCTCGAATCTTTCCGGTTGAACTTATTGTATAATATGACGTCGTCTGGATGGTTAAATATTTTGCAATACCGCGATAAACATCCGGCCCGATAATGCGCTGAACCTCTCTTAATGAATTAAAATCCTTTTCAGCCCGATACGCCAGAATTTCTTCAATCAATTCTTCCGTTATCCCCGGCAAAGCCGCCCACATTTCCGCCGGGATTGCATTAACATTCAATTGGTTATAATCGAATCCCTTGTTTTTAGACCGTTTTGTCCGGCGCTGATTTTTATTTTTTGGAAACACCGTCACAAAGTTCTCAAATCCCTGGTAATAAATTTCAGGGGTTACCCCCCGGACAAAGAGAAGCTCCTCAATGGAATCAAAGTCATCATCCTTGCTTTCATACGGCTCGGGCAGTGACTGATAGTAATCATCTTCAGCGCCGTTAAGCCGGTGATTGCGATCCGCATCCCGCCAGTCCAAAATTGAATCAGTGATAATATCCTTTTCCGACTCATCAATGTCAAACCCCCTCAGCATGGTCTGCAGCAGGCCCTTATTCGCCAGATTAATATTGATCCTGCCGCTTTCATTTTCAATCCGGACTTCGTATTCCCCGTTTCCGAAAGGCATCGGCGCAATATCCGTATTGATTCGCCAGTCCGGAGCGGGCTCTTCTTCAGGTTCTTCGTCAACCGTCACGGTTTTGGGCGGCATGATCTCTTGTCTGACAATCTGTTCAATCGCCTTGTTCAAACCGGCAACGGCAATATAGTAAGCCTGTGTCGATTCCTTAAAATTGCTGGTGATATTCACACGGGTTCTCATGGTAAAACAAAATTCACCGACGATAACCGTCAGGAGCATCAGCACCCACAACACCATTAACAGGGCCACCCCTTTTTTACTGGTCAAACATGTTTTCATACGTTCATATCTAAATCACAAATCAACAGCCCTCGCATGGCCCCTTGCTGCTTTAGCAGGTTGTTGAAAAACGTCATGAGCGCAGGCAATACAAGGCAAAATTTGGCGAAAAAACGGAGTCTATATTTATAAATGAGTATTTTGAGCCAAATTTTAACGCCGTATGGCCAAGCGCAATAGTTTTTCAACAGCCTGTCATGAAATATCCTCTTGTGATAAAACCCGCGCAATAACGGCCACCGGTGGTTTTTTCTCATCCATTTGCAGTATGCACTTTACAGCCGCCGGAAGACCGGTATCAACTTCTTGGTTCCATTCCGGCTGCCATTGCCTCTCTTCTCCCGGCGCCATTTTTTTTAAATATTCAAACCGGATATCATACACATTGGCAATCAGCTTATGAATCATATCATCATCTAATGTATCGATAGTTTCATCCGCGCCCCCGGTTAAAAAATTCCGTTCCGCGATTTCAAGATAATACAGATCATTTTTATCATTACTGCCGACCCGATACGTCACCCGCACATTGCCTATATCATTGCCGGGAACAATGGAAACACTGGAAATAAAATCAATCAATCCCTCATCCCCGCTAAAAACAAATGATTCTTCACCTTCTATTGAAATCGGTCGCCAGCAGATTGAAGACAACTGGCGTTTTAAAATCGAAAGAACAATCTGCTGCCGCTGAAAACTCTCCACATCCCGCTCACCGACTTCCCATGCCCGGATGCCGATCCGAAAAGCCCCCATGATGACGACCAGAATCACCCCCACAATGGTAATGGATATCAACAGCTCGATAAGCGTTGAACCTGCATCTGACCTGAACTTCATGGGCTATTCCGGAGTTTCATCAGTCTCTCTTTTTTCAGTAAGCACCGTGGTCGACAGATTATAGTGCTTTTCCCGGTTGCCAATCTGCCAGCTGATATCCAGCAGTATACTCATCGTGGAAACAGGCATTTTTTCCGATACTCCGTCCTCTTCCCCGATAAAATCAATAACGGCTTGCCATTGGTAGCCGTCGTCAAAATCTCCGCTGAAACTTCCGGGCAGCAGTTCTTCCGTGAGCAGCAATTCCTCCATCTTTTCTCTTGCATGAAATATGCCATACGAATAATCATTTGATATTTTATTCGATTTCAAACCGCCGGAAAAAAGCTGCATCACCACAACCAGTGAAATCGATAGAATCATCACGGCCACCAGTGTTTCGATGAGCGTAAACCCTTTTGACCGGGCAATCAGCTTTAATGGATGGCGAAAAATATTCATTACAAGTCAAGAAATTTGAAAAAAAATATCGACACGATAAAAACGTTCATCACCCGGCATGGTCCGGCGCCGTCAACGCAACCATACCGGTGATAAAATCGATTTGAATACGGGAAGACCTTCCTCTGTCGTTTGTCAGGAATATCTCCCCACCGCTGGCACTTCCATTGGTAAAAAATATGACTTTAAAAAGACCGGTTTCTACATCAATATCACCGGAAACCGCTTTTTTCAGTAAAACACCCTCCGGCAGATCATAGCGAACTTCCGCCGGACCACTTGCCAGAACCTCTTCCGGGTCTGCAGAGTCAAATGCTGACCCTGAAAAAATCGACACCTGCTGATTGTCAAAATCAAAAAAACACACACGACTTTCTTTTTCAGATACCGCCAGGCTCCGGCTGTACCGCATAGCGCCGGCGATTTTTTTAGATGCGGTCTTTAACTGCAGGTTGCCGATGGGCGCTGTTATCCGGGGTGCCACAAAGGCCGACACCAGGCTGATAATCACCAGAACAACCAGCAATTCGATTAAGGTAAAACCACGCATCATTCTTTACTGATCCAGTAAAAAGCTTTTCATGGTGAATCTTCACCACTGTATCAAAAAATAACTTCTCTACTATATTAAGCCGTTATGATTAAGATATTTGGAAGACTTGAATGGCTAAGTTAAAAGTTTCATATACAAGGCGTAGTGGTTTTTCAGGCTCGAAATCATACAGGTCGTATCTTGAGTGTCTGAAAAACCGCTACAACGCAGTAGATGGAACTTTTAACAAAGCCATTTTATTTAAGGCTTTTCCAGTTTACGATATCCGCATCTTCATCATCGCCACCGGGCTGTTTATCTGCACCATATGCAGTGATTTCATAATCACTGTGCTCACCCGGAAATTGATAAACATAGGGCACTCCCCAGGGATCCAGCGGAACTTCCTTGGGCAGATACGGCCCGTCCCAGTTATCCTCACCATCCGGTTTTTCCCGCAATGCAGCAAGTCCCTGTTCCGTTGTGGGAAATTTTCCCACATCCAGCCGATACGTATCTAACGCTGTTTCAAAAAGGGATATCTGGGCCTTGGCGGCCTTCTGCTTGGATTTGCCGACCTTGCCGAACATCCTCGGGGCCACTAGGGCTGCCAGCATTCCCAGTATTATCATAACAATTAACAGCTCAATTAATGTAAAACCGCGATTTTTTCTTTTATTATTCATTACTGATTTAACTCCTTTTATAATGATGAACCTTTAAAAAATCGATTTAGATGGCAAAGTAAAAAGTTCACCAATCTTATTAAATTGGCAAAGCGCCGCGAATCTCGAGGAATGAGGCGTACACAGTTGAACCTTGAATGACGAGAGGTGAAGCGCAACCCCAAACCCAAAATAGACGTTGGACTTTTTACTTTGCCATCAAAATGGTACTTCATTCATACTGAAAACCGCCATCAGCATGGATATGACGATAAACCCCACCATCAGTCCCATGGCAAGGATCATAACCGGTTCCAGCAGGTTCACAAAACGCTTGATCATATTACGGACCACCTTTTCATAGTTTTCCGCAACCCTCAATAACATCTGGTCCAGCTTGCCTGTTTCTTCGCCGACAGATATCATTTGAACGGCCAGGGGAGGAAAAATATCCGCCTGAAGCAGGGGGGCGGACAGGTTATCCCCTTCCTTGACCCGGTTATAAACCATCTCCAGTGCGCCGGCAATCAACTGATTGGTAATTATTTCCTGGACCAGGCGCAATGCCTGTAAAATCGGGACACCGCTATTGATCAATGTCCCCAGTGTCCGGGTAAACCGGGCCGCCTCCACCGACTTCACCAGCGTACCGATTACCGGTAAATTGACTTTCATCCGGTCGGTTTTTAATCGACCTTCCGGAGTCTGGACATATTTTTTCAACAAATAAATTATCGCACCGACACCTGCGATGATCATCCACCAGTAGTCTCTTAATCCATGACTGATGCCAAGCAGCAACTGCGTTGAAAACGGCATGGCCTGGCCCAGATCTGAAAAAATTATGGCAAATTTCGGAACCACAAAGGCCAGCATGATAATAATTGAAATCCCACCGACGAACACCAGAAAAAGCGGATAGACCATTGCCGATTTAATGTAATCTTTTAAGTCCTGTGAATTTTCCAAAAAACTCCCCAGCCGATCCAGAACCACCGGCAACACCCCTCCGGTCTCGCCTGCCTTCACCATATTGGTATACAGCATCGGAAAAATATTCGGATACTTTGCCAGCGCTTCAGAAAGAGAATTACCGCTTTGAACATTTTTCAATATGGCGGCTACAACTTCTTTAAATTTTTCCTTTTCCGCCACATTAATCAATATGGACAACGCCTTGTCCACCGGCAGACCGGCCTGGAGCAGCGCGTGTAAATCCAGGGTAAACATCATCACATCTTTAGAGGTCACCCGCTGGAACATACTGGAAATATTAATAGACCCGTCCAGCTGAAACCGGCTCTGCCTCCCGGCTGCTGCCTGAATTCGAATCGGGATGTAATTCATTGCCTGCAGCTTTGCCGCAACCTCTTTTTCCTCGGCTGCCTCCAGAGTTCCCTTAAAAACCTTACCGGCCGCATCACTGGCTTTATATGAAAATATCGGCATATTATTTCTCAAGCGTGACTCTTAAAATTTCCGACACTGTGGTAACCCCCTGCTTTACCTTTTCCCATCCATTCTGGCGCAACGTGACAAGACCTTTGGTCAGGGCCACTTTTTTTATCCGCTCGGCATCCGATTTTTTGGAAATCTCATTTCTGATATCCGAGTCAATGGGAAGATATTCAAACAGCGCGGACCGACCGGAAAAACCGGTATATCGACATTCCTCACACCCCAGCCCTGAATAAAACGTCACATTTGCAATATCCTGATCGTTTAATCCCATGGCATTTAAGTGTTTTTCATCCGGCGTTTCCGGTTTTTTGCATTTCGGACAGATCACCCGGACCAGCCGCTGGGCCAGAACCCCCAGCAACGTGGAACTTAGCAAAAACCCTTCAACCCCCATATCCAGCAGGCGGCTGATGGCCCCTACGGAGTCGTTGGTATGCAATGTACTGAACAGCAAATGCCCGGTCAACGCTGACTGTATGGCTATTTCAGCAGTTTCTTTGTCACGGATTTCACCGACCAGAATAATATCCGGATCCTGCCGCACAATGGAGCGCAGGCCGTTGGCAAATGTCATCCCAATCTTCGGCTTGACCTGAATCTGATTCACCCCGCTCAAATAATATTCTACGGGATCTTCCAGGGTAATAATTTTATTTTCCGGTGAATTAATCTTGGCAAGGGATGTATACAGTGTGGATGTCTTGCCGCTTCCGGTGGGACCTGTGACCAGAATCATCCCGTATGGCTGGTTAATTAAATCCATATATTTTGACAGAAGCGCGGGCGGAAATCCGATTTTTTCCAAATCAAGAACAAGCATTTCACGATCTAAAACCCGCATCACCAGGCTTTCTCCGAAAAGCGTGGGAATGGTTGAAACCCTAAAATCAATATCCCGGTTGACTATTTTCAACTTGATCCGTCCGTCCTGGGGAAGACGGCGCTCGGCAATGTCCAGGTCGGCCATAATTTTAACACGTGAAATTACAGCTGCCTGAAGCCGCTTCGGCGGGGACTCCACATCATGGAGAACACCATCCACCCGGAACCGGACTTTAAATTTATCTTCAAACGGCTCAAAATGGATATCACTGGCCCTAAATTCCACGGCTTTTATGATGATCCGGTTTACCAACCGGATAATCGGTGCCTCTGACGCCAGATCTCTTAACTGATCCACATCCTCCTTGCCGTTATCCGATATTTGAAAAATATCCCTGCCGGCTTCCTCAATGATCATCTCCAGAGACTGGGTGCCTGCGCCGTACAATCTTTCAACGACTTCAAAAATATCGTCTTCGTTTCCGGCAACAACTTCAATATCCAGCCCAACACCAAGCTTTAATGCGTCAATCGTCCAGAAATCCTCCGGGTCCGCCATGGCAATCTGCAGCGTATTTTCATTCACTGAAATGGGGACGAATTTTGACTGTTTCATAAATTTGGCGGAAAGATTATCCAGAACCACCGGCTCTGACGGATAATCGTTTGAAGATATTGTTTTCATTGGAGTCCTGTTGTATCTATAAGAAATCCTGTTTAATGCCCGCTCAGCAATGAATGTTGAATATTAACAATCTGTCGACAGAATATTAAGCAAATTTCATACCATATGCTTCCAGTCAATGAAAATATCATATTAATTTTGATGATCCTGTAAAAAATCCATCCAGCGCCGGCCACGGAAGGTAAAAAACCGACCCTTTTCCCTTGACTCTTTTCCTTTAATATATCTATATTTCTTATATTGAGCAACATTGACGGTCCTGTTTCATACGATTGAATAACCAGGCCCAATATATTTATACCTGATATCCTTTCTGCCCATGAGCAACGATATTAATCGTAAAAACGATATGTTTATCACTGTTGCAGTGATTGAAAACGCCATTGAGGCGCAACTGCTCGCGTCCATATTGACTGAACGAAATATTCCCCACTACATCCGTTCCCATCATGACACGGCTTATGACGGCCTGTTCCAGACACAAAAAGGATGGGGAGATATTGAAGCGCCGATCCGATATCAAACAGAAATCGAAAAAATCATTGATCACGTGAGGAATGCCGATAACGCCTAACCCGGATAAACCGGAAAAGTTAAAAGTGATCTAACGTTTGAAGTGATCTAAAGTTATGGTTAATGCCGCCGGCATTGCCAATTTATATAATAAAAATGATCGCGCGTTTAGCGCAATCCACAACTTTAGGCAATTTAGCTCACTTTAGGCACTTTACACTTTTTGAATTTTAAGATTTTTTGCCATAAAATACAAAAAAATTAGAACTTAGAAACTAAACTGAATAATGTACTCCATGCCGATGGTTAATCCGTATCAGTAATTTTAAAATATTAACAAGAGGTTCACTATGACGGAGACAAAAACAAAAAAAAATAAATCTTTTGAAAAAGCGATTGAAATCGGCAGACCGCCAAATATCGTATCACTTTTTCCCAATTCAAAAGCACTCATTGTCAGCGGCAAATTCATTGACCGGGCCATGCTTGCCAAAGGAAATGCCATTACAATGGCGGCTAACGGAAGAAACCTGTTTGTTATCCAGGGCGCCTTAAAAGCCGCGCAGCGGGCTAATTCGGCAATTATTATTGAAATTGCAAAATCCGAAGGCGGCACCGGCGCATACTGTGCGGTCAATTACTGGAACATGGCCAGACTGGTAGACGATCTGTGCAATCAGTTCAACATTACCGTCCCGGTGGCAATCCACGCGGACCATTACGGCATCAAAGGTCAGGCGGATATTGAAACGGCCAAAACGGAAATTCCCTCCATGTTTGAAGCCGGTATGACGTCCATCGCCATTGATGCATCCCATCTGCCGGACGATCAGAACCTGACGGCCAGCATCGCGCTAAACCCGTATATTCCCAAATGGGCGGGCTATGAAACAGAAGTCGGTGAAATAAAAGGAAAACATGGCCTTTCTACTGTTGAAGAAGCCCTGTTTCTGATCCAGGGTCTTAATGCGCATAATATTTTTCCGGACTGGATTGCTTTAAACAACGGCACCACCCACGGCATTGAAGCCGCTGCCGAAGGAATCCAGATCGAACTAACTGCGAAAATCCATGATGCCCTGAAACCATATAACGTATCCGGCGCTCAGCACGGGACATCCGGCAACAGTTCGGAGCGTTTGCGACAAATTGTCGCAAAGACCCGGACCACCAAGGCAAATGTCGCCACCGCGCTTCAAATGATTTCATGGGGGCTGACAGTCAATGACTATGGGAATGCCCAGTTAGACGAAAACGGCAATTTCATCAAACTGGAAAATGAAGGCATGACGGAAAAAATATGGCAAAAAATAACCGCCTATGCCGACGCCCACGACCTGAAAAAAGGCGATTATAAAAAGCTCAACCTGCCCTTTGAAAACCATCTCTTGGCACAACCTATTGAAATCAGGGAAAGAATGGCCAATCGCGTTGAAAATTTCATCTACAATATGCTGGTGAATGTGTTTAACAGCAAAGACACGGCCGATTTTGCCATTGATGCTATTATCAAGGCCGGTTCCTATGATCCCGGCCCAAAAGCCACACGCATTGAAAATCCGGAGCAATGGACGCCGGAAAAAATTTCTGAACGGGCCGCGTCCATCGAAAGCGACAAAGGCCCCAACGGCGACTTTGACGATTAAATAAAATGATAAAAAAAACCCACTGCCATTTCTGTGGGGGCAGATTGTCGGAAAAATTTCTTGAAGGACGGTTACGCCTGTTTTGTAATTCCTGTCAGTCGCCCATTTATGAAAATCCTGTCCCGGCAACCTGCCTGGTCACGATTGATGATCATGAAAGGCTACTGCTGGTCAAGCGAAGTGTTGATCCGAAAAAAGGCTGGTGGTGCCTTCCCGGTGGTTTTATGGAACTGCAGGAGACCCCGGAAGAAGCCGGCTTAAGAGAACTGGCGGAAGAAACCGGTCTTTGCGGAAAAATCGATATGCTGCTGGGTGTCACGAGCAATCACAGCACCAGCTATGACACGGTCTTAATGACCGGTTTTTTAATCCGGTCATACAGTGGAGACCTTTATGCCGGTGATGATGCAGATGATGCACGCTGGTTTGAATATGAAAACCTTCCGGAAATTGCTTTTGACAGTCACAAAAATTTTATCAAACTCTATTATTCAGCCTATGCATATACCAACCCATCAAATTCATAATGTGCTGAATGCCTACGCCAAGCGGCTGAAAAAAATGCAGGATGCCGCCAAAGGGTCGGTTGATGAAGTGCCTGAAAACCAGGTAAATTCTTACTCTGTTGAGGAAAAGCGCCGTCGGATTATCAATAAAATTTCGGCTGATATTATTGAACGAATCGCCCGTTCCGAAGCCCGTCCCCGACCGGTTGAGTCGGCAACCACTTTAAACGATCCGTCCCCGCTTCAGGGCCAGCCCCAAAGTGACCTGCAAACAGAATTGCTCCGGTATCATATCCTGACAAAAAACGGGGAAAAGGTTTCCGCAAAGATGAAAATTCTGGATTCTGATTATTTAATTAAACAACTGGAAGAAATCGCCCGAAAATCCTCGGAAAAATAAAAGAGCTTTGATCATTTTAATAGAGAATGTCGAATATCGAACAAGGAATTTCGAACCGCTGAAGTAAACTAAAATACATCAAAATTCGATATTCCCGATGCGACATTCTGCGGTTCTTTTTTTTCAATCACCATTCGAAGTTCGATGTTCAATGTTCATCTTTTCAGCGCCTACCATGTGGATCTTATTTTAACCCCCTGGTCATCGAGATATGTTTTGATTTTCGGAATCGTGTAGGTGCCGTAATGCACCATGGATGCAATCAATGCCGCATCCGCTTTTCCCTGCGTTAAAACATCGCGCAAATGAACCGGTTGTCCGGCGCCGCCGGAAGCGATCACCGGTATATCAACACGGCTTGAAATCAATTCGGTCAATATCAATTCATAACCGTCTTTTGTACCGTCGGCGTCAATTGAATTCAAACAGATTTCTCCGGCGCCCAGGGCCTGACCTTTGAGTGCCCAGGCAAGCGCATCCATCCCCATATATTTTCTACCGCCGTTGATGACAATTTCATATCCGGACGGAATTTTTTCACTTTTTCCGACATGTTTGACATCCATGCCCAGAACAATGCACTGGCTTCCAAAGGCGGCCGCGCCATGGGAAATAATTTCCGGATTTCTGACAGCCGCCGAATTGACACTGACTTTTTCAGCCCCTGCCAGCAGGACATCCCGCATATCTTCAATGGTACGGATCCCGCCGCCCACTGAAAACGGAATAAAAATGGTCTCCGCCACTTTTCGCACCACGTCAATCATGATGTCCCGTTTTTCATGGGAAGCGGTGATATCATAAAATACGATTTCATCCGCCCCGGCCTCATAATACATTAATGCCATTTCAACCGGATCACCAATATCGACATTATTTTCAAATTTAATGCCTTTGGTGGTCCGACCTTCCCGGACATCCAGGCAGGGTATAATTCGTTTACTTAACATGGCTCCCAACTGCTGAAATTTTTTAATATGGTCAACCCGGGATTTCCGCTTTTTTCAGGATGAAACTGAGTTGCGACAATGTTGTTCATGCCGATGATGGAAGGAAACTCAATTACATAATCCGTGGTGGCAATCACCTGGCTCAAATTATCCGGCAAGGGGTAATACCCGTGCACAAAATAAAATTCATCATTTTCTTTCAGACCGGCAAATACCGGATGGTCTGCTTTCAAAGCAATGCGATTCCATCCCATGTGCGGGATTTTCAATCCTTTAATCCCCTTTGATTGAAAGATTTCAGAAAATGCCCGCACCGACCCGTCAATAATTCCTAAGCATTTGGCCTGATTTTCCCGGCTTTCCTGTAAAATAATCTGCGTGCCCAGGCATATGCCCAGTACCGGTTTTCCGCTTTCAACCGCTTGCCTTATGGCGTCATCAAGACCTAAGCGGATCAAGCTTTTCATGGCTGATCCGGCGGCCCCGACCCCCGGAAAAATAATCCGTTCCGCCGATTCTATTAATTTGATGTCATTTGTAATGACATTTTCAACATTGATATGGAAAAGCGCCCGCGACACACTGGTCAAATTCCCGGCATCGTAATCGATTATTGCAATCATTTCCGGTTCCAGTCCTTTTTCAGCTCAGATAATTTTTTGTGATACGAATCCCGGACATCTTTCGGGACCACACGGATGATCCCCTTGGCAAGAATATTTATCTGCGGTGCCAGTTTCGAGGCACTGACAACGGAGACGCCCCCGGCGGGAAGAAATGTAATCAAAAGAATATAGGCAAATGACACAACTAAAATGGCCTTTAATGCGCCGAAAACACCGCCGAAAATCCGGTCAACAACCCCTAGCAGGACCAGCTTTATAACAAACCGGATCAAAATCCCGATCAGCGCAATAATAAAAAACACGCAGCAGAAAAGAAGAAGGAAGCTTGTGATTTTAAGATACGCCGGTTCTGTGATCCATTTTGAAAACATAGGGGAAACCACGCCGTGATATGAATACGCCACATAAAAACCGGCCGCCAGACCGACAATTGACGACACTTCCTTGATTAATCCTCTGAAAATTCCCCGGATAATACAATACCCCAGAACTACAATGATCGCCATATCAAAAGGATTCATAACTTTCCATTCAGTACACTATTATTTAATGACAGCATCGCCACCAAAGCATTAGCCCATTTAAAATACTGAAAAATAATGATTTATACAACACCATGCCACGATCCGGAGATATAAATTGATATTGAATTCTCATTTGCTGTTTAAACCACGGGCATATTTAAAAAACTACAACTGTATCAGCAGGTTACATTACTCAAGCCCTAAATCCGCGTCAAGAAAATTCTTGTTTTTCTTTCTATATCTATTGTAAATTACTTTAATCAAAATTCATTAAACATTTTACGTATATAAAACGGACTGATTCTTGTAATGACGAACTATCAGGAACATGCCAGCGCGGAGCTGACTTTTTCAGATATCCATGTTGCCAATGAACTTTTCGGGGCACACAACTGCAATCTCAAACGCATTGCTGAAGCCACAGACGTCATCATTTCAGCCCGGGGAAACACCATTTCCATCAAAGGCGACACCATCTCGTCAGATCTTGCCAAAAATATTCTCAGCCAGCTTTACGGCCTTATCAAAGGCGGATACCCAGTCTACGCAAAAGATGTTGAATATGCAACAAATGTTCTGAGTCGGGACAGCAGTGTTAATCTAAAAGATATTTTTTTTGACACCGTATATGTAACGTCAAAAAAAAGAACCATCACGCCCAAAAACCCCAATCAAAAAGAGTATATTGATGCGATCCGAAATTTCGATATTGCATTCGGTATCGGCCCGGCAGGCACCGGCAAAACCTATCTGGCCATGGCCATGGCTGTTGCGGCATTGGCAAAAAAAAAGGTCAGCCGCATTGTTCTTACCCGACCGGCAGTTGAAGCAGGCGAAACACTTGGTTTTCTGCCCGGCGATCTTGCGGAAAAAGTCAATCCGTACTTAAGGCCTCTCTATGATGCCCTTCACGATATGATGAGTTTCGAAAAGGCATCCAATCTGATGCAGCAGGATGCGATTGAAGTCGCTCCCCTGGCGTTTATGAGGGGCCGAACATTAAACGACTCATTCATTATTCTGGATGAAGCGCAAAACTCAACAACCGAGCAGATGAAAATGTTTCTCACCCGCATCGGTTTCAATTCCAAAGCAGTCATCACCGGCGATATTACTCAGAGTGATCTTCCGAGCAACCGGCCATCCGGGCTTATCGAAGCTAAAGAACTACTTAATGGTATCGACGGGATAAAATTTGTCTTTTTTACCAAGCACGATGTGGTCCGACACAAACTGGTCCAAAAAATTGTTAATGCATATGAATTGCATGAAAACAAACAAAGCAATCAAACGGTTACGTAACTCTATTGCATTAAGCGCATGCAGCTGATAGTCTGTTTAAATAGTGCCCGACACTAAATAACAATCGAATTTCATATAATTAAACAATAAACCCTATGTTTATCAAAACCCTATGAATACGAAACCCAGTGACATCTCGCTAAAAAAAAGATTTTCTTCTAATTTCTGGATTTTATCCGGCATACTCTTAACGGTAACGATCCTCTCAACACTGATTTTGTTCCCTACGCTGGTGGTGATGCACACACCATATAAACCGGGAGATATTGCCGATAAAAACATCAAGGCAACCACGGATTTTTTTGTTGAAGATAAAAACGCAACGAGTCAACAACGGGAAATAGCCCGTAACAGTGTTTTAACTGTTTATGATTACGATAAATCTTTATCAGAAAACCTAAAGCGAGAGATCAATACTGCGTTTGACCTGCCCAGATCCGTTTTTGAGCAACCGACCGCATCCAACGACAATACAGATTCAAAAGGGATTCATACGCTTGAAGCAAAAATCAAAAAACCGGCAGATATTCATAATGAGATTTTGGGTTTAAAACCGGAATTTGAAAAAACTATTGGAATTCCAGTGAATTACGGTGCTTATAAAATTCTGGAAAATGAAAAATTTTCAAAAAACATTTCAGATCTCATCACCAATATCTTATCAAGAATTTTAAGAAACGGCGTCGTCGCGAATAAAGACCTCCTGCTCAAGGGAAATGACAAAGGGATCGTATTAAAAACCATCGGTACTGATCCTGAAATGGTTGTCCGGAATTTAAAGCATTTTTACGGACTTGATCAGGCCAAAACAATGGTGAGAATTATCGGCGAACCGATCCTCAAAGACATTGACTATACGGTTGTGAACCTGATCGTTGATTTTACCCAGCGACTCATACAGCCCAATATCACCCCCAACCGGAGCGAAACTGAAAAAAGAAGAAATGATGCGGAATCGCTCATCAATTCGACACTTTATAGAATCCAGAGAGGCGAAATGATCCTCCGGGAAGGGGAACGGGTCACCCCTTTGCATTTATTGAAGCTCAACGCGTTAAAGGATCAGACAGGCAAAAAACAGGCGCTTGAAAAAGGCATCGGCACAGCGCTTATCATTTTTGCTTTGTTAACCATAACGTATCTGATACACTTGAAATACCAGCGGGAAATTCTGCATTATCAAAATAAAAATCTTTTTTTTATCAGCAGCGTTGTTATACTTTTTTTACTCATTTTACAGTTTTTCGCATCCCTGGCTCAGGCACTGGCTCCGGGAGCGCCTGTTACCATTTCCCCGGCGTCTATTTTTTACAGCATTCCCCTTGCTGCCGGTCCCATGATCATATGCCAGTTTCTCGGGTTTAACATCGCTTTTCCGTTTGCCATTGTTTTATCCCTGATATCGGCGATTATTTTTGAAAACAGCTATGAAATGTGCCTGTTCTTCCTGCTCAACGGAATCATGGGCGCCTATTGGGTTCAAAACTGCAAAGAACGCAAGGGTTTTATCCAGGCCGGTGTGAAGGTCGGTCTTTTAAATATACTGCTTGCGACGATCATTGATATTTATATGATCGATTTTTCAGGATTTAAGCTGCTGTGGGACTGGACCTTTGCATTTTCCGGCGGTATTATTGCCGGAATCATCACCGCCGGAATCACGCCATTGATGGAACTATCATTCGGCTATACAACAGACAGCACACTCCAAGAACTGGCCAATCTGGACCAACCGCTGCTTCGACGCCTTATGCTGGAAGCCCCCGGGACCTATCACCATTCGGTTATTGTCGGGGCCCTGGTGGAGGCCGCGGCATCGGAAATCGGTGCCAATCCGTTGCTGGCAAAAGTCTGCGGATATTACCATGATATCGGCAAACTGAAAACCCCGCTGTATTTTATCGAAAACCAGAAAGACGGAAAAAATATTCACAATAAACTGGCGCCGTCCATGTCCTGTCTGATTCTGACATCCCATGTTAAAAACGGAATTGAGCTGGCCAGGGAAAAGAAAATCGGACAGGCCATTTTAGATGCCATCAACCAGCATCACGGCACGACGCTGATCAGTTTTTTCTACAATAAAGCCAAACAGCAGGCAAAAGATGATCAGGTGGTGAATATTGATAATTTCAGATATCCGGGTCCGAAACCCCAGACCCGCGAAACCGCGCTCGTCATGCTGGCCGACGTGGTGGAAGCCGCATCCAGAACCCTTGAGCATCCCACGGCAGCAAGAATACAAGGGCTGGTGCAGCAACTCATCAATAAACTGTTTTCAGACAATCAGCTGGATGAATGCCCGTTAACGCTCAAGGATCTGCATCATATCGCCCGGAGTTTCAACAAAATATTAAACGGAATATATCATCACCGGGTGGAGTATCCGGACAAACTAACCCCTGGTGAGCCAAAGGAAAAAAATGGGCATACTGATCGACAACAGACAGACACAGCACAGAATATCGACTCAGCAGATACGGAAAACAGCCCAAGCACTCTTAAACGCCTTGGGCAGTCCTGACAGCGAACTTTCCATTCTGATCACTGACGATCCTGAAATTGCGCAGTTAAACCGGCAATACAGACACCGCAAAGGCCCGACAAACGTGCTTGCCTTTCCCATGCATGAAGGAGACTATTCCGGCATCAGCCCGGAACTGCTGGGGGATGTGGTCATCTCCGCTGAGACTGTGGCGCGGGAAGGAAAAGAGCTGGGTTTTTCTTTTAAACAGCGGCTTGACTTTCTTCTGGTGCACGGCATTCTCCACCTTTTCGGCTATGACCATGAAATCAGTGATGATGCAGCAATGAAAATGGATCAGAAAACCGAGGAATTGTATAAACTGATTAAAGATATCAACATAGAGGAAAAATAAAATGGCAGGACTGGCAGTCAACGTTGACCATATCGCAACATTACGGCAGGCGCGCGGAATTAATTATCCGGACCCGGTGGCCGCCGCCGTACTGGCGGAACTTGCCGGGGCTGATGGAATCGTGGTGCATCTTCGCGAAGATCGCCGTCATATCCAGGACCGTGATGTCTATTTACTTCGAAAAACAGTTTTATCAAAGCTGATTCTTGAAATGGCGGCAACCGATGAAATGATTAAAATTGCTTCAGATGTGAAACCGGATCTTGTCACACTGGTGCCGGAAAAAAGAGAAGAGCTGACAACGGAAGGGGGACTCGATATTATCACCCACACAGCGACCGTTGAAAAAGCGATTTTCGCACTCCATGAACAGCAAATAAAGGTCAGCCTGTTTATTGACCCGGACACGGACCAGATTAAAAAATCCCGTGAAATCAATGCGGACATGATTGAAATCCATACCGGGACCTATTGCGACGCAACAGATCCTGCTGAAAAAGACGCGGCCTTTGCTGCCGTCATCGAAGCGGCGAAAAAAGCATTTCAGTTAAACCTGGGCGTCAACGCCGGTCACGGGCTATGCTATAATTCCATCAAAAGATTCAAGGGGTTAAAAGAAATCGATGAATTTTCAATCGGCCACAGCATTATTTCGAGGGCCGCCATGGTGGGCATGCAGCAGGCTGTCACGGACATGCTGACCTTAATCAAAGAATTATAAATGTGAAAAAACTGAACATCGAACGTCGAACATCAAAGATGGATGCAATACAAAAAAGTTACAAAACATAAAATGGATAATTTTTTTGAATGTCGAATGTCGAACAAGGAATAATGAATGTCGAAGGAATCAATTGATCTCGATTTTTGCCACGAGTATAGGTACTGCCAAACAAAATAAAAAGAAGAGTTCGTAATTCGACATTCCCTGTTCGACATTCGACATTAAATTAGTATATTAAATAGCTAAATGCTAAATAGCACTATCTCAATCATACAACTTTTTTGAATTGCACCCTACAAGGAAAAAAATGCATTTACTGACCGCCGATGAAATGAGGGAAATGGACCGACAGACCATTGAATCTTTTGGTCTGCCCGGACGCGTTTTAATGGAAAACGCCGGGCGGGGGGCTGCCCGGGTGCTGATGAAAAAATACCCGGATCTTTCTTCCAAACGTGTTGCCATTGCCGCCGGACGCGGCAACAACGGCGGCGATGGTTTTGTGATTGCGCGGTATCTGGCCCATGCAGGGATTCATGTAACAGTTTACCTGTTATCGGAAAGCAGTCATCTTGCCGGAGATGCCGCGGACAATTTTAACCTGCTGGCCCCCCTGAATATAACGGTCAAAGAAATTACCAGTGAAGAAAATTTCAATCAGGTTAAAAGCGAAATGGCCCATCATCATATCTGGGTGGATGCCATTCTCGGTACGGGTTTAAATTCCGAAGTCAAAAGTTTTTTCAAGTCGGTTATCAATTATATCAACAGATTAAACCGACCGGTGCTTTCCGTGGATATCCCTTCCGGACTGCATACGGACTCCGGCAAGCCCTGCGGCACCTGTATAAGGGCAGATATCACCGCCACATTCGCATTTCCCAAAATCGGCCACATCCTGCTTCCGGGGGCTGTTTATTCCGGAGAACTGTATATTATCGACATCGGGATTCCGCCGCATATTGTTGAAAATGTGCCGCCCCAACATCACTTAATATCAAAAGATACGATAAAACAACTGATCAGGCCCCGTGCCTGTGATATTCACAAAGGTGGTACCGGGCATGTTTTAGTGATTGCCGGATCACCCGGAAAAACCGGGGCTGCTGTTCTTACAGCCATGTCCGCACTCCGAACCGGCGCAGGACTGGTCACTCTGGGCATTCCCAAAAGCCTAAACCCGATCGTGGAATCCCAGGCTGTGGAAATCATGACGGTTCCTCTGCCGGAAACAGAAACGGGCATGCACAGTGATGAAACAATTGAAACGATCCTTGGGCTGCTTGAAGATAAAAAATGCCTGGCCCTAGGACCGGGTATGGGCACAGATACAAAAACAAAGCAGCTTGTGCATTTTTTAATAAAAGAATGCCCGGTTCCAATGGTCATCGATGCGGACGGATTAAATAACCTGGCGGAAAATCCGGATATTCTGCACAGCCGCAAATCCGAAATCATACTAACCCCGCATCCCGGTGAAATGGCTCGACTGGTAAACACAACCCCGAAGGATGTTCAAGAAAACCGTATGGCATTTGCAAAGGAATTTGCCACAAACTATAACGTTCACCTTGTCCTTAAAGGTGCCCGCACCCTGACCGCCCACCCGGACGGTCACATATGCATCAACCCCACCGGCAACCCGGGAATGGCATCCGCCGGCATGGGCGATGTGCTGACCGGAATGATCGCCGGTTTTTTATCTCAGGGATATTCATCCCGGGCAGCGACACAACTGGCTGTTTATCTTCACGGCGATGCAGCAGACAAACTGGCCGCCCAAAAAGGACCTTACGGATACATTGCCTCAGATATCATGGACAAACTTCCGGAAGCCATCGGCGGGCTTTTCGCTCAAACCGCATTTCAATCACCGCATGTTTACCGCCCCCTCCATATGGAACTTTTATGACCTTTCACTCCAACGGACAACTGCCTGAATCCATTGAAATAACGACCTACTCACCGGAAAAAACCCGATTACTCGGTGAAATCATCGGTCAAGGCATTGATCAAAAAATGACGATTTCCCTGTCCGGAGATCTGGGGGCGGGAAAAACGGTTTTTGTTCAGGGCCTTGCCAGGGGGTTGGACGTGCCTTCCGATTACACCATCACAAGCCCCACGTATACCCTGATCAACGAATACCCGGGGCGCCTGAAACTATTTCATGCCGACCTTTACCGGATATCCGGCGGAATATCGGGCGCCGCCGAGCTGTTTGATATCGGTTTTGAAGAAATTTATGAGGAAAACGGCGTTGTTGTGGTTGAATGGGCCGACCGGCTGGCCCCGGGGGAACTGAAAGAAGACCTGGCAATTTCAATCAGCACGGTTGATGATTTAACCCGAAAATTCATTTTATTTTTCTATGGACGAAAAAAACCAAATTTGATACAGCTCCTCAAAAAAACATTTGCAAAAACATAAGGGGTAAAAATGGCACTTATTGTACAAAAATACGGCGGCACTTCCGTGGGTGACATTGACAGGATCAAAAATGTTGCCGAACGAATTGCCCGGACCTATGATCAGGGCAATCAGGTGGTCGTCATCCTGTCTGCCATGAGCGGTGTTACCGATCAACTGATCAACACGGCGGAACAAATAACGGATTCCCCTGACAAACGTGAAATGGATGTGCTCCTGTCCACCGGTGAGCAGACAGCGGTCGCATTAATGGCAATTACATTAAAATCAATGGGTTATAAGTCAAAATCACTACTTGGGCACCAGGCTGAGATTCTGACCGACAGCCAGTCGTGCTCGGCGCGTATCCTTGATATCGGGGCAACACGGCTCAAGGAACTGCTTGCGGAAAATTATATTGTGATTGTCGCCGGATTTCAGGGTTGTGATGCCCAGGGAGATATCACAACCCTCGGGCGGGGAGGCTCCGACACATCCGCGGTTGCCGTTGCTTCCGGAGTCGGTGCGGATCAATGTGAAATTTATACGGATGTCGACGGGGTGTACACGGCGGATCCCAATATCTGTAAAAGAGCCCGCAAACTGGATCGGATTTCCTATGATGAAATGCTTGAAATGGCGAGCCTGGGCGCCAAAGTACTGCAAATCCGCTCTGTTGAATTTGCAATGAAATACAATGTCCCGATCCATGTCAGATCATCGTTTAATGAGGAGGTAGGAACAATGGTGGTAAGTGAAGACGCCAATATGGAAAAAGTGGTTGTTTCCGGAGTAACCCATAATAAGAATGAAGCCAGAATCACCTTAAAAAAGGTTCCGGACACCCCGGGAATCGCATCACGTATTCTGTCTCCTGTTTCCAAAGCCGGAATTATTGTGGATATGATTATTCAAAATACCCGTTCCGGCCATATGACCGATCTGACGTTTACTGTCGGTAAAACCGATTATAAAGCGGCCATGGAAATCTCAAATCAAACTGCAAAAGAAATCAGTGCCGAAGAAGTGATGGGCGATGAGAACATTGCAAAGATTTCAGTGATCGGTGTCGGTATGCGAAGCCACTATGGTGTTGCGGCTAAAATGTTCGCCACCCTGGCTGCGGAAAATATCAATATCCTGATGATCAGCACATCGGAAATCAGAATTTCCTGTGTCATTGAGGAAAAATATACGGAACTGGCCGTGCGGTCATTGCACACCGCGTTTGGCCTTGACGAGGAATAGCAAAGACCGGGTCCGGCGAACCGATTTTGAATTATCCCTGAAAGGGATTTCTCCAAAAAACCGGAAAGTTTGAAGTTGAAAGTGAGCTAACGTGCCTAAAATTAATGTAATGCCTCCGGCATTGCCTGTTTTTTTTATTAAAAAATGATCGCGCTTTTAGCGCAGTCCACGACTTTAGGCAATTTAGCTCACTTTAGTCAATTCACACTTTTTGAATTTTCAAATATTTTGCCATAAAATACAAAAATTAGACCTTATAAAATTAATGCGACCGCTCAAACACTTTAACCCGGACCAGTTGATTTTAACTTTAATTCTTGCAGCAGTTATACTGGGGATGACTGTCTACAGGCTATTTGCGGGGTAATTAAAAAGGTGGAAGGCTGAAGGTTGGAGCAATCAGAGCCGCGACCGTGAGGAGTGGAAGACGAAACATAGGGGCACGATACATTCTTTTTCTCTGTGATCTTGTGGTGAAAAATGTTTTTTTTATAAGACCATTACTTCTATTTTTTCAAATCCGTCAAAACAGAATCGATCTCATCGGCGACCCTTTTGGCCGCTGCGGCCGGATCCTTTGCATCCCTTATCGGACGTCCGATGACCAGGTAATCGGACCCGTTTTTAACGGCGGCGGCGGGTGTGACAATACGCCGCTGATCATCATTGCCGGCCTGCCAGGCCGGACGGATTCCCGGCGTAACCGCACAGAAATCTTTTCCAAAAGCTTCTTTGATCATTTTAACTTCATGCCCTGAACAAACCACACCCGCACAACCGGCAGTTTTGGCCATTTCCGCGCGTTTGCGCACAAGAGATGACATATCCGACGAATACGCCTCCTTGAAACCGGCAGACGCAATATCTTTTCGCGAAATGCTGGTCAGCACGGTCACGCCGAGAACACCGACCGCACTAGCGCCGCCCGCCACTGCCGCCTCAAGCATCCGGGATGTCTCTCCACAATGAACGGTTGCAAATTTTACACCTAAACCGGCCACACGGCCCATTGCCCGCTCCACTGTCATCGGGATATCATGGAATTTCAAATCCAGAAAAATTCCCGCACTGCCGGCCGACTTTATCACCCGAATAATCTCAGGACCGGCTTCAACAAACAGTTCCAACCCCA
The DNA here is from genome assembly GCA_014237465.1 of Desulfobacteraceae bacterium. GTDB lineage: Bacteria > Desulfobacterota > Desulfobacteria > Desulfobacterales > Desulfosalsimonadaceae > SURF-3. Next base: position 99,211 of record JABZFM010000006.1, read on the forward strand.
CCTTGAACAACCCCACGGAATCGGAAAGAAGATCAATATATCGGGCCGCTTCTTTAACAGTTGATACATCAAGGGGAAATATTATATAATTTTGGGATGATTTCAATTTCTCTCCTGTTTTTTTTATTCTTTAAATCCGAATTCATAAATGGGCACCCCAATATCATCTCCGCTGATTTTCCAGGGAACGGAGTCCCGGCGACGGTTTGGTCCAAATGAATAAATAAAAACTTTCATCTGCTTTCTCTCGGGATCACATACCTGCCATATCCAGTAAGCCGTATTCCAGGGATCGATGAAAAACTGTGCCCGTTCCTCCGGAAGGCCCTGCTTTGTCAGATTCCAGAAATATCCGTTATATAAACTGTGAATCTTGTATTTTTCCACATGAGCGAAAATCCGATTGTGCAGCTTGCAATGAGTGATCGGCTTTTTAGACAATCTGATAGCCTTTCGAAAGTCATTGCCCAGGGCAACAATCTCTTTTTTTGTCACCTCAATCAGCTCCGGCTGATTTCTCAGCCGGGCTCGGCTTACCAACGTCATAATCACGCTTAACACAATAACTACGAATATCAGAGCGACTATCCGTGCAGGAAAAAGAGACCGGCTGCCGTCCGGATTTTTAAAAAAAAGGGATATCGCCATTGCTGAAAACACAAACCCTAATCCCAGCATGAGTTCAACCAATTCCCCGGAGTATCGCCATGGGTAGATCTCATAAAGAATATAGGTTGCCAGAAAAGCTGGGGCCAGTAAAATTGGCGGCGGAACAATGGCCATTTTCCAGCTTAAACGTCTGACTGCCGGTATCAGCCATACTGCTGGGAGCACAATGCCGAACCCCAGAATTACAATTTGTAAAGCCAGTGTCCGCAGAAAGCTGTCTACAACATTATGAACATTAAATTCCTGCTGAAAATTTTGCTCCAGAAAATACGCCGGGGGCCGGTAACCCAAAAGTCTTTGACACCAGGAGATTTCTTCCAAAGCTACAAAAAAGCAGAAAACACCTACACAAAACAAAAACCATGGAATCTTTATCATCCCCCGATATTGCCGATATGCAGCCTGCATACAAATGGCCCCGGCGATGAAAAAAACCCAGAATGTCATCCATTCGATTACCTGATCTTCCTGAACACTCAAATAATAAAGTTCCCGGTTGATCATTAGAAGAACCACTGCTGTAATTATCACCCCAAAGATCAAAAAATTACCCAACAGCGCACTTGTATAAGGCATCTGAATCGATGAAGGTACGATTTTCCGGTTCAATTTTCCCATTTTATCAATTTGTTTCATAAAAACTGTATTCCCGATGTTTTTTTGACCTTCACTTGATTTAACAAATACAAAAACTGAAAAATCAGCAAAACACAGTGACTGAATGAGTCATTTTATATTATTTTCTATCATTGACCCGTTGCAAAAACAAGAATGAAAGCATCTGAAACAGCATATCAACACGGCCTAATTTATTTCAAATATTTACCTGGTACAACTTCACAACCCTTTAAATCCATAAGTTCTTAAAAAAACAGTTGAAAATATTCTCCCTGAAATGATATGAATTCTAAAATACTGATAATAACCTGAAAGTATAATGACTTAATCAGGTGCAAGGTGATATTAACCATGACACCGGAAACGACCATGACAGATTCGAAAAAAAAACCCGACCTCAATGCCGCCCAGCAGCTGCTGCTAAAAAAGTTGCCCGGCGTAGACCATGTTTTAGAAACAGCAAAACAGGATCCGGAACTGAGAAATACTCCCAGAACACTTCTGACCGACTCCGTCCGCCAGGTAGTGGATCGTCTTCGAAAGTCCATTCTTGAAGACCACCAAAAAATGCATGAAACCGACTTCACTGATGCGGATATTCTCAAAAAGATCAAACGGGTTGTCAAATCAGCCATGTCCCTGAATCTCACCCGCACCATCAATGCAACCGGGATCGTGGTCCACACAAACCTTGGCCGATCGCTGCTGGCAAAAGAAGCCCTTGATCAGATTCAAATAATATCGGCCAGATATTCAAACCTGGAATATAATCTGGCGACCGGCAAACGAGGACTGAGATACACGGCTGTTGAAGATATTGTCTGTGAACTCACCGGGGCTGAAGCGGCCATGGTGGTTAACAACAATGCCGCTGCGGTTCTTCTGTGCCTTGACACCATTGCCAGGCACCGGGAAGTCGTTGTCTCCAGAGGTGAGCTGGTGGAAATCGGCGGGTCATTCCGCATCCCTGATGTGATGGAAAAAAGCGGTGCCATCCTGAAAGAAGTCGGAACCACTAACCGGACGCACTTAAAAGATTATAAACATGCCATCAATGATGAAACCGGCCTACTCCTTAAAGTCCATACAAGCAACTACGGCATTGTCGGCTTCACATCTGCCGTTGCTTTAAAAGAGCTGGTAGAACTCGGAGAACAGCATCATCTCCCGGTTATGGAAGATCTTGGAAGCGGAACCTTAATAGATTTTTCAAAATACAGTCCATTACGGGAACCCACGGTCAAAGAGTCGGTGAACACGGGTGCTGACATCGTGACCTTCAGCGGCGACAAGCTCCTCGGCGGTCCCCAGGCGGGGATTATTCTGGGGAACCGGAATGTCATTGCTAAAATCAGGCAAAACCCGCTGACCCGGGCCCTCCGAATCGACAAGTTAACACTTGCGGCACTGGAAAGCACCCTGAGGCTGTACCGGGATGAAGAAAAGGCAATTCATGCCATTCCGACACTGAACATGCTGACCGCATCCATTGATGAAATTAAAAAAAAAGCATTAAAATTAAAAGAACTCCTGGAGCAGCCAGGCGACGAACGGCTGTCAGCGACTCTGATTGATGCCGGGTCCAGGGCCGGGGGCGGTTCTCTTCCGCTATTTGAGCTGCCAAGTAAATGCGTGGGATTGAGCATCAGCAAAATGACCGCCAGTGTCATCGAAAAAACCATGCGCGAAAATGATCCGCCGATTATCGGCCGGATCGAAGATGATATATTTTTAATGGATATGCGAACCGTTGCTGCAGATGAGCTGACGGAAATTGCCAATGCGATACAAACCTGCTTAAAAGGGTCTTAATTATGCCACAACTCACAGAGGACATTCACCGGAGTCAAATTTCAAATCAGCAATTTTTGTTTTCCAAAACAGACATTGGGGCTGAAACTCAAACGTCTGAACCGCCGCCAATAATTTCGATTGAAAAAATAAAAGAAACGTTTCCCGAGATATTAATTGAAGATATTTTTCATGATAACGCCATGGCCCTTGTGGGGGATGCCAAAACGTTCGGCGCCCTGGTGATCCGGCTGGATGATATCAATTATGTCATCAACCCGAATGATGTCATTGCCGATCTTGCCGGCATCATTGACGCCATATGCGGGGAGTCATCCGGCATATGGGGGCTTGTGGATCAAGCGACCCTGGGCTGTTTTTTCCCTGAAACAAACGAAACCCAATGCCTTGGTTTGAGCAAAAAGATAAAGGAAAATCTTTCCCAAAAGTGCGGCGAAACTGTTTCCGTGGGTATTGCCGTTTACCCGACCCTTTCCTACACAAAAAACACCATCCTTAAAAATTCCAAAAAAGCGCTGGATCATGCGGATTTTTTCGGCGCAGACAGTTGTGTGGCATTTGATTCCGTGAGCTTAAATATCAGCGGTGATAAATTTTATCAGGCCGGGGATCTTGAAGGCGCCATGAATGAATTCGACCTGGCCCTGAAGCTGGATGAAAATAATATCAATGTGCATAACAGCCTTGGCGTGTGTTACGGAATCAAAGAAGATCTGAATAAAGCACTTTCTGAATTTAAAACAGCCATCCGTCTGGACCCTAAAGAAAATATGGCCATCTACAATGCGGGATACGTATATTTTCTGAAAAAAGAATACACCACCGCACTGGAGTATTTTCAAAAATCGGAACAGATTGACGATATGGTGTTTGAACTGGCCATTCAAACCGGAAGAATTTATCTGGAACTGAATCAGACGGAAAATGCGAAAAAATACCTTAAAAAAGCCACTGACTTGAATCCTAAGTCAGCTGCAGGATTCCGCCTGCTCGGCGACACATATACAAATCTTGACCGGATTTCCGATGCCATTACGGCTTACAAAACCACCCTGAAACTCAACCCCGAAGATGCCGAAGCCCTTTCAGCACTTGGGTATTTATATGAAATCCAGGAAAAAAATGCGGACATCGCATTAATGTTCTGTCGCCAGGGGATCGAAATTGCCCCGGACAATGGTCTTTTCAGACACCGGCTCGGGCGCCTCTATTTAAACCGAAACCGGGTGGAAGAAGCCCTTGACGAGTTCCAGAAAGCCCAGAAATTGGGACATAAATCAGATGAATATATTGCCAAAACATTAAAGCTGATCAGTTTACCGTAAAAATATTTTCAAACCCGATAGTGACAGTTTATCGGCCAAAACATCTTCCTGCTCCTTTGCCGGCATTTTTGATTTCACCAAAATGATGGTTATTTTATTTACATTCCTTGGTGAATAGACTAAAAGAGGACCTTTTAAAGTTTCACTGCGATCATTAAAAAATCATCTGAATTTATTGGTATATTTGGTATATAAGGAGTGAATCAATGCCGATTTATGAATATAATTGTGAAAAATGCGATAAAAAATTTGAAATTCTGATCATGGGCAACGATAAGCCGGAATGCCCCTGCTGCGGCACCGTGAAGGTAAAACGTCTGATGTCGTCATGCGGCTTTGTCAGCAAAGGAAGCGGCGGAGAAACAGTCAGCTCTTCTGCTGGCGCATCATCATGTACCGGTTGCACTTCTACCAACTGCTCAAGCTGCGGAGTATAAATGAAATCGAATATTACCATCGGAACCCGGGGCAGCGCACTGGCCCTGTGGCAGGCAGAATGGATAAAATCAGCCATTATTCGGAATCATCCCTCACTCTCGGTCAATCTCGAAATTATCAAAACCAAAGGGGATAAAATTCTGGATGTGCCCCTTGCAAAGGTGGGCGGCAAAGGGCTTTTTGTCAAGGAAATTGAAGAAGCGCTCTTAAACGGCAGAATCGACCTGGCAGTTCACAGCATGAAAGATATGCCGGCTGAAATTCCTGACGGATTGTGCATCGGGGCTGTGCCTGAGCGGGAAACACCCAATGACGTACTCATATCAAAACATAATCTGCCATTGTCTGAATTGCCTGATGGCGCCAGAATCGGCACCAGCAGTCTCCGCCGTTCATCACAGCTTCTGAACCTCAGACCGGATATTACCATTGAACCCTTACGGGGAAACCTGGGCACCCGAATAAAAAAACTCGAAACCGGAGGTTTGGATGCCATTGTACTGGCGGCCGCCGGTGTGAAACGCCTGAACCTGGAAGAAAAAATTTCCGAATATATTGATTTAGAAACCCTGCTTCCGGCCGTCGGGCAGGGGGCTTTGTGTATTGAAACCCGTGAAAATGATCCGGATATCCATGAGATTGTTTCAAAGTTGAACCACCGCATCACACATCAGGTCATTACCGGCGAACGAGCCTTTCTCAACCGTCTGGAAGGCGGATGTCAGGTGCCTATGGCCGCTTTTGGATCAATAAAAGGATCCGAATTAACCATCACCGGAATGGTTGCGGAAATTGACGGCTCAAAAGTTATCAAACAAGTTATTACCGGCCCGATCACAGATGCGGAAAAAATCGGAACAGAACTTGCCGAGCGTCTGATTGACATGGGAGCCGGAGAAATACTGGACAAACTGACCGGGAATTAAAAATGAAAAATAAAGTATACCTGGTAGGCGCAGGCCCCGGTGATACGGGATTACTCACGTTAAAAGGAAAATCGTGCATCGAAAAAGCCGATGTGATTGTCTATGATTATCTGGCGGCTGATGAACTGTTAAAATATGCCCGTAAAGATGCTGAGTTAATCTACGCCGGTAAAAAGGGCGGTGATCACACGTTGACCCAGACGCGAATCAATGACCTGCTGGTTGAAAAAGCCAAGCAGGGCCACACCGTCACCCGTTTAAAAGGCGGCGATCCTTTTATATTCGGCCGCGGCGGTGAAGAAATCGAAGCATTGATTGAAGAAGGCCTTGCTTTTGAAGTGGTTCCGGGGGTGACATCCGCCATTGCCGCACCGGCATATGCGGGAATTCCCCTGACCCATCGCAAATTTACGTCGACCGTGACATTTATCACCGGACACGAAGACCCGACAAAAAAAGACTCATCCATCAACTGGAAAGCGCTGGCAGAAAACAGTGGCACTCTGGTTTTTCTGATGGGTGTGAAAAATCTGCCGAACATTGTGACCCAACTCCGGCAAAACGGGATGGCCCCAAAAACACCGGCAGCGCTTGTCAGGTGGGGAACAACCACCAAACAGCAGGCGGTAACCGGAACACTGGAAACAATTACCGAAAATGTCAAAGCAGCAGGATTAAAACCGCCCTGTATTATTGTTGTCGGGGATGTGATATCCCTTCGAAAAAAAATGAAATGGTTTGAAAACCGCCCCCTCTTTGGAAAGAAAATTGTCGTGACCCGGGCTCGAGCCCAGGCCAGTGACATGATACTTCAATTAACCGAACTAGGTGCCCAATGTCTGGAATATCCGGTCATTAAAATTGTGCCGCCGGAAAACTACTCAGCAATCGATGCGGCCATCGAAAATCTTGATGCTTATGACTGGATTATTTTCACCAGCGTCAATGGGGTAGAATTCTTTTTCAAACGCCTTTGCCAAAAAGGAAAAGATGCCCGTTCCCTGGGAAATCTTAAAACCGCCTGCATTGGTCCGGTGACCGCCGATCAGCTAAAAGCTTACGGGATCAATACCGACATACTCCCTGAAAGTTACCGGGCGGAATCCATTATTACCGCATTTAAAGATGAGACCATCTCCGGAAAACGGATGCTTCTCCCCCGGGCCGCTGAAGCCCGGCCGATTCTGCCCGAAGAATTATCCAGAATGGGCGCAAAAATCGATGAAATTGCGGCATATCATACGGTTAACGATACGGAGAATACGGACCAGCTGATCCGGCAACTGGAACAGGGAGATATTGACCTGATTACGTTCACCAGCTCCTCCACGGTCACCAATTTTAAAAAACTCATACCCCACGACCGGTTTGAATCCCTGTTAAAAGATACCACCATTGCATCCATCGGTCCCATTACAACCGAAACTGCCGGAAAAAATGGTTTTACCGTCCATGTTGAAGCAGAATCCTATACCATTGCCGGACTGTGCGAAGCGATTGTGAAATATTATTCGAACGGGCAATAACCCTTTTTGTTTGTCCGGATACGATACGGCAATCACCCAACGCTACCTGAGCCATTGGCACCGCCTTGTCGCGCATAATGGAATTATTTAAAATACGATATATTAACTTCTTCTGAGTCAAAAATGAAAGTCCACTAATTAATTGACCCACCCTTTTCATGTGGTATATAGTTTTTTTAGATACTGAGAAAGATATTAAAATCATAAATAAAGTGGTCCGGTCATGGAAAACATTTTAAAAAAACTGCCCGCTTTTGTGGATCAGATAAGGGAAATACAGGAAGTCATTATTTCCAATATTGTGTTAATCGGGCAAACTCCTGCCCCGACAAATCACGAGGAAGCACGAACCGAAATTTTCCTGGAACGTTTATCCGATGCCCAGGCTGATTACTGTGCAACAGATGATTACAATATCCCCATCGGCATCATTAAGGGAACTTCAGCCGAATCCCGGCCGCCCATTTTTGTGGTTGCCCATCTGGATACTTTTTTTAATGCAGATATTGACCACAATTTTATTATCCGAGAAGACTCCATTACCGGGCCGGGAATTCTCGATAATTCTGCCAGTGCCGGCGTCCTTGCTTCCCTGCCGGTTATTTTCCGAAAACTTGACCTCAAGTTTGAATCAGATATTGTGCTGGCCGGGGTTCCGCAATCCATCGGAAAAGGGAACCTGCAAGGGATCAGGCATCTTCTGGACACGTGGAAAGGTCCCATCAGGGGTGCCGTAATTGTTGAAGGAGAACAACTGGGCCGTTTAAATTATTATTCCGAAGGCATTATCCGGGGAGAAATTACCTGCAACGTTTCTTCAACCAACGGATGGGAGCATCGCTACAAGCCGAACGCTATACTTATTTTACATAAGGTCATTGATGAAATTCTGGCCATGGAACTCCCCCAGCAGCCGCGCGCCCGGGTGATCATCGGCAAAATAAACGGGGGATTCAAGCATGGCGTTATCGCCTATAATGCCCGGTTGGGGTTTGAAATTCAAAGCGATTCAAATAACATGGTCAAACGGATGCATGCTGAAATTAAAGACATCGTCAACGGGATCGCTCACGAAACCCATATTAGCATTAAACTTAATATTATCAGTAATTTAACTCCGACAAAATTAAAATATAAGCATCCTCTGGTAAAAAGCGCCGTTTCAGTCATGAAAAAACTCGGCCTTCAGCCGGCAAGTGATTCCAGCGAATCCGAACTGTCCATTTTTCTTGTCAGGAAAATTCCAGCCGTCACGTTAGGGGTCACGGAAGGCACAAATGTTCACCTTGAAAATGCTTCAATGAAAATTAAACCCATGTTTACCGGCATTGCACAGATTATCGGTGTTATCATGGCAATAGACAGTGGGGTCTGCGATGAATCATAGCTGGTTAAAAACCAATACATTCCACCATTCAGAATTTAAAGACCTCGAAAAGCTGGTTGAGGCCAAAAACCGAAAACAGCTGAAGATCTCCCTGTGCCTGCCGACTCTGAATGAAGAAAAAACAATTGCCAAAGAAATTATTATCATGAAATCAGAGCTGATGACGCGGTTTCCACTACTCGATGAAATCGTTGTTGTCGACTCCGGTTCAACAGACCATACATTAGACATCGCAAAAAGTTATGGGGCCGACGTTTATGAAGCAAAAAACATTCTGCCCCATCTTGAAAATTTTACCGGCAAAGGAGAAAATCTGTGGAAAGCACTGCACATCACCCAGGGAGATATCATTATCTACCTGGATGCGGATATTAAAAATATACACCACCGCTTTGCCTATGCCCTTTTAGGCCCTTTGCTGATGTTTGATCATATAAAGTATACCAAGGCCTTCTATGACCGGCCCATTGCCATTGACCGGAAAAAAATCCGTCCCACCGGGGGCGGGAGGGTCACCGAACTGATTATACGCCCCCTGTTTTCTTTATTTTTTCCGGAACTGACCCAGATCATCCAGCCCCTGTCCGGTGAATATGCCGGTTTTCGATCACTTATGGAAAACATTTCGTTCCCCATCGGATACGGCGTGGAAACAAGCCTGATTCTGGATATTTATGAAAAATGGGGCCTGGACGTGATCGCCCAGGTGGACCTGGACCGCCGGGTGCATCGCAACCAGGACACAAAAGCGCTGGGCAGAATGGCATTTGTTATTCTCAAAACGTTCTTTAATCGAATTGAACGCCTGGAAAAAATAAAACTCAACACCGAGTTGTTCCATGAGATGATCCAGTATAAACTGACCGCCGATGAATATGAGGCAGACCTTTATAAAATCACTGGTGATGAAAGGCCACCCATGATTTCAATCCCGGAGTACTGCAAAAAGCTGAACCGGCAACCATAATGGCGTCGTTAAAAGTCCCATCTACTGCGTTGTATTGGTTTTTCAGCCACTCAAAATATGACTTGTATGATTTCTTGCCTGAAAAACCACACCGCCTTGCCAAATTTTATGAGATTGGTGAAACTTTTAACTTAGCCATCTGGGACTGACTTTTTTACATAACCAACACCCATAAACAAGTATTTTAAGGAAGTAAGAAATTGCAGGAACACCAGTTAGTTGATCCCTACAAACGGCATTTAAATTATCTGAGAATATCCATTACCGACCGGTGCAACCTGCGTTGTGTATACTGCAACCCACGGTCATCCAAACAGAAATTACGCCACAAGGATGTGCTGCGCTATGAAGAAATCCTGCGGCTTGCCCGTATTGGTGTCAGCCTGGGAATCAATAAGATCCGGGTTACCGGCGGCGAACCGCTGGTACGAAAAGGTTGCTGCGATTTTCTGGAACACCTGGCTGCGATTGACGGATTAAAGGACATTTCTTTAACGACCAACGGAGTTTTACTCAAACAAAATATCGACAAAATTGCGTCCGCCGGCGTCAAGCGATTAAACATCAGTCTCGACACATTAAATCCCGAAAAGTATCAACAGATTACCGGGCATGATGTTTTTAAACAGGTATGGGAAGGCATCGAACTTGCCCTTCAAAAAGGGTTTGATCCAATCAAACTCAATGTGGTGGCGATCAACGGCGTTAATGATGATGAACTGATTCAACTAGCTGAGCTTTCTTTTAAATATCCGTTTCACATCCGGTTTATTGAACTCATGCCCATCGGAACGACTTCCGCGCCGGTGGCCAATCCATTACTGATTCCGGAAATCAAGAAAAAAATTCAAATACTTGGAGATTTAATCCCCATCCAAAAAGACATTAATGACGGCCCTGCCAAGCGATACAAATTTAAAGACGCAATGGGCGAAATCGGGTTCATCAGTCCGGTCAGCAAGCATTTCTGCAAAGGATGCAACCGGCTGCGACTGACCGCGGACGGCCACATTCTCACCTGCCTGCTATCGGATATCTGCGAAGACATTAAATCACCGCTGCGTTTGGGATTGCTGGATAATGATCTTAAAACCGTATTTTTAAAGGCGGTTGCCCGAAAACCCTTTCAGCATCCGGAAAACCTTACCCTCCTTGCACAACCTGAGCAAATGGTATCCATCGGCGGATAATTAATTGATACACATAATCAAGCAGTCGATCCGTACAAATCTGCTTGCAAATTATAACTGTTTCATATAGTTATAATAACGTTTTTATTCAAAACCCCGTATCTGTAAAATTCTCATAGGCGTGAAAATGTCTGATAAAGAACAGATAATTGATTTTTTTCTGGATCTTTTTAAACTTCAATGCAAAAATCCAAACCCGGGCGCCAACGCTTTGGAATATGCATTGCTCCCTTCCGATTCCGGACCGGATGAGATCTATGAACTTCGTGTAAGATCCGGAGTGGAATGGGAAACCCGCCGCATGAGCATTTGCCAGGTAGGTGACACGGTTGAAAGTAAAAGCACCTGTTATAAAATCATCTATGATGATCAGCTGGTAATTAAAATACCGCCAAAACCATTTACGGATTTTGAAGAATATCTGGAATACATTAACAACGAGCGTCACATCGTCAACCAGCTGACCCCGTCCATTAACTGTCTGTCACCCAGCCTGTCCGCTATTTTAAACATGGTTCCGGACCTGAGTTTCTCTTCTGAACCGGATCCGGGACTCCGTGAAGATAAATACATTCAGCTGTTGACATCACATCCCCGTCTTCAGAAGCACTTAAAGATCGGCAAGGGATTTGTGTTTTTCATGAGCCTGTCCCGCAGCACATTTTTTAACCAGGTGATTGAAAAAATTCATGACAAAACACGCGCCCAGAAGGAAATGCTGAAAAATACCAGCATTTTCGAAGATATCTATGCGTTTGAAGCCCTTTACGGCAGCCAGTATGATGACGTATTCTTCAAAATCAACAATTTGTATCATGAGTATGGCAAAATTATTGATATTCTGCTTCCCCAGCATGAAAATTATGGCACGGTCCCGGTATATAAAAAACAGGAATGGTTTTATTTCAAACTGGCAGGGGAAAAACTTGAAATTGATGAAAACGAACTGTCCGATATTTTCACAGAAGATCTTAATCAACTTCTTGACATATTGATGGAAGAAAAAGAGGCAGCGGTCATTCAGTACCGGGGTATTTCAGAAAAATATATCAGCAAAAAAATATTTGATAACAACCGGAAAAATATTGAAGGGCTTATCGTTAACACCTTAATTCTTCTATATCATCTAAGGAATCAACAAATCGCCATCAGGGATTTAAAACCTGACAATATTTTTATTGCCGGCAACTTCGATGGCGCGGATAATTTCCTGAACAATCCGGAGGCGTTCTCCTTAGGGCTAATTGATTTGGAAACAGCCGGTCACCTTCATCCCGATGATCCCGCCGGAATGAGGCAACCCCTGCTTGCCGGTACTTTCCCATTCATGACGCCGCATCATTTATTCAAAAATAAAGATCTATACAAACTATTTGGCAAAGAAATATGTCGCGTACTGTATATGCAGGACTGGTATGCGGCCATCGGCATAATCTTTAACGTGGTTACCGGCAAGACCATGTTTTTGAAAACAGCAAAGCTGATGCACAAAATCTTTGAAATTAAGAAAAAAGCAGTCAAGGAGAAAAAGTCTTTAACAGACACCTTAAAAAGTGTCAGCTGGATCTTCTGGAACACAGCGTCAATAGAATGTTATAGAAAAATTAAAATTCATTCGGACAAATTCAGGGACCTGGATATCAAACTGCCGGAACCCATTATCGGAATGCTGAAAGACGAGTTGCAAAATGAAAAAGCAGTCATCAAAAAAGCAATCAAGGTACGAATCAATTCCAAGCCCTACTTGAAGAAGGACGGTCAGAAACTTTATCACGCCTCATCCGATCAGGTTGCTAAATACAGAAAGCGATGGGAAAACGGTACCTATGAGCCCCAGTCGCCGGCAGATGTACGAAATAAAATCGTCAATATTTTAAAAGGAATGGAAAGCCTGAAAATCCAGACCGAACGCCATGACCGGCTCATCCGAAAACTTGATCACAAAATGCCATGCGATGAACTATTGATATTTCTGTTCAACCGGGTGTTGAATGCCATGTATCGACAATTCTGGACCTATCGGGAATACCCCATAAAAGATGAGAATTAGAGTTCTATTGAGTGATGGCAGCGTAAAAAACTTCAGTTTTTTGCGGCAGTGCTATTAGACCAGATAATCTCTCAAAACCTGGTCTAATTTTTTAAAATTTTCTTTAAAATGGCCGATAAATGATTCAAGGCCTGTGACATCATCTTCCTTTAATGCCAGCTGAATGTGTTGAGAAAGCGATTGCATTCTTTTTGCTGAAATATTTGCAGTCGCCCCCTTTAAGGTATGAGCAGCTCTTTCCACTGCTTCGGTATCACCGCTCTTAATTGCCGAGTATAAATCAGCCATCAGAACCGGAGTGTCTTTGAGAAAAATCTCAATGACTTCTTTTAGCAGGACGACATCACCGTCAATCCGATCCAAAAAATCCTCATAATCGAACACAGGCTGCCCCATTTCTTTCTTATTTTTTGTGTCAGTCATCCAGATTCTCTCTATAAATTTACTTAACAGCGGAAAATTAAAGTGTTTATGTTTACGAATGAAGTTTCCCTTGACTTGAAAATCAAAACTGCGGGAATATAATAAATGGTTATAATAAATCCGGTCAATAACAAAAATGGTGATCCTGTAAAAAGTCAGATTCAGATGGACAAAAAATAAACGCCGCCGTTCTTATAAAAATTGGCAAGGCGCGCAAATTCGTCAGTGATGATTCGTACTTATCGTACTATGAAGAAACGAAGAATGCAGCGCAACGCAGTCCCGCCCGGGCGGGATTTACGAAGCCATCATTATTGGATGGAACCAACGCAGGACAGCCAATCATTCTCATCTCATATTATCGGAATTAGAATGAATCAGGTCAAATTCAGCAAAAATGATATAGAACAAATAAAAAAAACCGGCCAAACCCCGGGCCAAATCTATTCACAGCTATCATTGTTTCACCAGGGAACACCATTTGTTCATCTGGATCGTCCCTGCACGGTTGGAGACGGAATCAAGAGACTTCCCAACGATGTTGCTAAACAATGTATACATTTATTTGAAACCCAGGGCATAAAAAAAAAATTAATCAAATTTGTACCTGCATCCGGGGCTGCCACCCGGATGTTCAAAAAACTGATTCACGCCTATCACACAACGCAAAACAGTGAACAAACCCAGGCCGCCATGGCCAAAAAGATCCGTAATGACCTTTCTCATTTTATGAATAACTGCCGTCGATTTGCATTCTATGATGATCTGAAGGCGTCTGTATCTGAAGAGAAGATAAGCCTTGAAACCCTTTTAGCCGCTCAAAATTCCGAAAAAATTCTCAGGCATTTACTAACAGAAAAATACTTAAATTATGCAATGCTCCCAAAAGGATTAATCAGATTTCATTCCTATGAAAATCATACCCGGACCGCCTTTGAAGAGCATCTTGTTGAAGCAGGCGGTTATGCCCGGACCTCTGCCAATAAATGCAAGCTCCATTTTACCGTGTCCCCCCGGCACAAGAAAAAATTTCTCACCTTTTTTCAAAAAATACAATCTAATTACGAAGATCAGCTTGGCACAAACTTTGACGTGTCATTTTCCACACAAAAACTAAATACAAATACCATTGCCGTGGATTCTCAAAACCGGCCCTTCAGGCTTTCAGACGGCCACCTGCTATTCAGACCCGGGGGGCATGGTGCGTTAATCAACAATTTAAATCAATTAGACGGTGATATTGTATTTATAAAAAATGTTGATAATGTAGCGCATGGCCGCTTGATCGATGAAACGATTGAATGGAAAAAAATTTTATGCGGTTATCTCATGCAGCTGCAGCAGCAGATTTTCAATTTTTTAAACCAGTTGCATCAGCAACCGATCAGTGAAGCACCGGCACTGGAAATCACCGGATTTCTAAAAAAGAAACTCTCTTGCCGGTTACCGGAAGACTTTAAATCCGCTTCAAATAAAAAAAAACAAAAAACCCTGATCCATCTGTTAAATCGTCCGCTCAGGGTCTGCGGCATGGTGCCGAACACCGGTGAACCCGGCGGGGGGCCATTCTGGACAAAAGACAATGAAAATAATATATCGCTGCAGATTGTCGAGGTCTCACAAATAGACACCGACGACAAGCACCAGAAATCTATATTAAACCAGCTGACACATTTTAACCCGGTTGATCTTGTGTGCAGCATCAAAAACTGGCGGGACGAATTATTCGACCTGTCAGAATATGTGGACCACCAGGCTGTTTTTATTTCAAACAAATCAGAAAACGGCCGGGATCTTAAAGCCCTTGAGCTTCCCGGCCTGTGGAACGGCGCAATGGCTTTCTGGAACACAGCTTTTGTGGAGGTCCCGAAAATCACCTTTAATCCTGTCAAAGAAGTAACTGACCTGCTTGGCGCACATCATCAGCCGGCATCATGAGAATTGAAAACCGCATCATAAGAACACTTATTTTTGAATTATTTGACAAAATTATATATTTTATCTACTATTAAAAACTAATACTGGTCATTCTTCATCCGACACCACCATAGTATACTTCCGGGTGTGTTTAGATAGGGGGACTAATTTTTAATGGCAGGCCACCTTTTTTTATCATCAATACAAAAAAATAAATAATTCGGAGAAATGATGGCCATCCTCATTATTGATGATGTCCCGGTAACCCGCAAGATTATCGAGTCTTTTTTAAAAGACGGGGGATATACAGACATTATTCAGGCGGAATCTGCTGAAAACGCCTTTAACCTCCTTGGCTTATATTCAGACAGTGACGATGAACATCCCGATATTGATTTGATTCTGATGGATATTGTGCTTCAGGGAATCGACGGTATTGAGGCGTGCCGACTGATCAAAAATGACCAGCGCAGTGCACACATTCCCATTGTGATTCTCACTGCCTATTCATCTTCCGGACACATCGAAACGGCTTTTAAAGCCGGTGCCATTGATTTTCTGCCGAAACCGGTCAACAAACTTGAACTCCATGCAAGGGTTCGATCCATTCTGCATTTCAAGTCTGAGGTGGACCGGCTTCGGGAGAGAGAGAAGCACCTTGTTGAAACCACACTGAAGCTTGAAAGGGCAAATATCCTGCTTGAACGTCTTTCAAATTCCGACGGTTTAACGGGTATTCCCAACCGGCGTTATTTTGATTATATGTTCAAGAAACTACTCGCATCCGGCACCCGTCTGAGTATCCCCATATCCATGCTGATGATGGATATTGACAATTTCAAACTCTATAACGACACCTACGGACATCTTGCCGGAGATGATTGTTTAAAACTCATTTCCGGAGCCATTCACGATACGATTAAAAGGGAAAGTGATTTTATCGCCCGTTACGGCGGTGAAGAGTTTGCCATTGTACTGTTTGGCGTTGAGGGTGAAATGGCGGCAAGCCTGGCTGAAAACATACGGGAACATGTCTTTGGACTGAAAATTCCCCATTCATCTTCAACGGTCAGCGACTGGGTCACTGTCAGTATAGGGGTTGTCTCATGCGTACCCGAACCCTCAGTCTCCCCGGACAATATGATTGACTGGGCAGACAAGGCACTTTATGCCGCCAAAAGTCATGGGAAAAACCAGGTCATCAAATTTGAATATCCCGGGGTATAAAAAAAGAGTGGACTAAAATGACTAAAGTTTGAAGTGACTAAAGTTATGGACTGCGCTAAACGCGCAATCAATTCAATTTAAAAAAGCGATGTCGAAGTCATTACATTAACTTTAGTCACTTTCAACTTCAAACTTTTTTTAAAAAAATCCCTTCCAGTTATTTATAACCGGGCCCTCTGAACCTGGATCTTTTCTCACCCCCCTGCGATCAAAACGACCCCCCCGAGAACAACACAATAAGGCGTAAAAAAATATAAATGCCCCTTTTGAACCATTTTTACCAGCACGCTCAGGGAGGCATATCCGATGATTAACGAAGTCACCAGCCCGGTGGCGATAATGCCCAAGGATACATTCCCGGCACCTGAGGAATCGGTGGAAATTTGCAAAACCAGGGCGCCGAGAATTGCGGGAATTGACAATAAAAATGAATATCGAATGGCAATATCGCGATTGACGCCCAAAAACAAACCCGCCGAAATGGTTGCCCCGGACCTGGATATACCCGGAATAACCGCCAGTCCCTGGACCGTGCCAATCAATAAAGCCTGTTTAATTGACAAATCCGAGCCTGACTCTTTTTCCTGATTTATCCATCGTGTTCCCAGCAACACCCCGCCGGTTATCAGCAGCGAAACTCCGACAATGATCATTGAAGAAAATAATACATGCGATATCATATGGAACCCAAAGCCAATCACTGCCGTGGGCAGAGAACCGGCAACGATCAGCCATGCCATCTTGATATCATTGGTTTCCGCATTCGAAAACTGCCCGCCTTGTCCCCTTAACCGGAAAGATACCGAACGAACCAATGATTTAAAAATACTGATAATGTCGTTAAAAAAATAAATTACAATTGCCGCCAGCGTTCCCACATGGACACTGATATCAAACAATAGAATCGGTTCTTTAAGCCCCATCATCTGTTGACAAATTACCAGATGACCTGAGCTGCTCACCGGAAAGAACTCTGTTAACCCCTGAATCCCCCCGAGTATAATTGCCTGCATCAGCTCCATAAATTTTTCCTGCGACTGTTTACCGTTCCGGTTCCAAATGATTGATGTAAAGATCCGGGTCAAGAGGGCTCGGCTTTGTTTTATCCCTGGATGGGATTTCTCCAAAAAACCATAAAGTTTGAAGTTGAAAGTGACTAACGTGACTAAAGTTAATGTAATGCCTTCGGCATTGCCTTTTTTTATTAAATAATGCTTGCGCATTTAGCGCAGTCCATAACTTTAGTCACTTCAAACTTTAGTTACTTTAGTTCATTCGTTTTTTTATCAGGCTGAGTCTTAAGTTTCTGACCTGGCCTTTAAGATCAGTTTTTCAAGAATTAAATAGCAGTTGGCTATAGATTGACGTCAAGATGGTCTGTTCCCGTCTGACTTCCTGCTGCCACTTCGATAAAAACCAAAGGCGTCTGTTTGGCATTCGCCAGTTTAATTGACTTGCCGGCCTCGAAAGAAAACGATTGATGCGTTGACAATTCAACAGATTTTGCGTCAATATTCAGGCGGGCTTCGCCTTCAAGAATCATCCAGTTGACTGCAGTGTATGAATGGTTTTTCAAATAAAAAGAGGCTTGAGGAAACACGGTCACTTTACGGACCTGAAAATTTTCACCAGCATCCACTGTTTCAATAAAACCCCATGATTGAATAATCTTCTTATGCGCCTGCACTTCTTTTCGATGATTTACCTTCAGCGTTTCAACTATTTTTTTAACGCCCTGCGTATTGGATAATGACGAAACCAGCACGGCATCGGGCGTTTCCACAACTGACAGGTTTTTAACGCCCAGTACTGTGACCAGTCTGCTCTGGGCATTTACCAGGGAGCCTTCCACATCAACACAGATCACATCACCACTGATTACATTTCCGGATTCATCCTTATCTCCAACATTCCACAACGCCTCCCATGACCCCAAATCATCCCATCCGGCGTCAAGGGGCACCATGATGCCGCGTTCCGTTTTCTCCATCACCGCATAATCAATGGAATCCGATGGACATTGCGAAAACGCGTCTTGCTCAAGATAAAAACACCCCTGATCCGAGTGGCCGTTTTTAAATGCTTTTTCACAGGCATTGACAATATCCGGCACAAATCGCTTGAGTTCTTCCAAAACCCGGGCCGCCTTGAACATAAACATACCGCTGTTCCAGCAATAATCCCCGGTTGCCAGATAATGCCTTGCTGTCGGGAGGTCCGGTTTTTCAACAAATTCATAAATCGCATAGGCTTTGTTAAGACCATTTGAAGAATCACCAATCAAGGCTTGTGCCGGTTCACCCTGACGGATATATCCATAACCGGTTTCCGGTCGGTCCGGCACAATACCGAAAGTAACCAGAAATCCCTGTTCGGCAAAACGCTCAGCAGTACGCAGGGCCTCATGAAATTTTGGCACATCGCCGATCAAATGATCTGCGGGAAGCACCAGTATCAAAGATTCCGGATCCATTGTCACTGCTTTTAACGCGGCAACCGCAACCGCGGGCGCTGTATTTCGCCCCACGGGTTCCAGAAAAATTTCAGATGGACGAATATTAACTTCTGCCAGCTGCTGATCAACAATAAACCGTTGCTTGTCACTGCCAATTATTACCGGTAAAGCCATGCCCTCAAAATCATTCAGTCGCAAAAGCGTATTTTGAATCATGGTGTGCTCATCGGTCAGATTGAGCAGTTGCTTGGGATATAATTCACGGGATATCGGCCAGAGCCGCGTGCCGGAACCGCCCGCCAGAACAACAGGTATGATCACTCTCTTTCTCCTCACTTTCAATGATTAGGTGCCAGCTGTTTTTGCCAGCCCGGTTATCGTCGATTTCTGGTTTTTAATACCTCAGTTGAGTAATTGTCGAGATTGGTGCATATACAAGGAAAATGCTTTTTCGCTATAGTCGCCTATGCGGAAAAACATTTGACGCAGTAGATGCGCCAATCTCGGCTATCACGGTGACAGCAATTCAAAACCGGTGGCTTCATCATAGGATCGCTTTGCACTAGTGTTAATTAATTCAAAAAGAACCACTTCCATGATATGCCACACCTTAACGCCGCTCCGCACACATCCGGTCACGGAATCATTGTTCCTGCCGCAGGCCATATGCATATGCAGCACCGGTTTTCCGTCTTCGTCCGGGAAAATGGTTCCTGTGCCGGCGACCTCATGCACATTTGCAAGTATATGGGTCATCGGAACGATTTTTTCTGCACGCCCGTCTTCAGGCCCCACCACCAATCGGCTTTTCTTATCCGCGCCGCCGATAATTATCAGCGCCGCGGACCGGATGGATTGTTCGGCGGCAAACGCCTCAATTGATTCATGCACGATATCCCCGTCTTCAAGACGTATCACAAAAATACGTCCCTGGGCTGCTTCACTATACTTCAATTTTTTATCTCCCTGACTTTTTACATGGGTATCTGATCCATATACGCTAATCTTGATAAACTCGTAAAAAGTCACATTTCGATGGACAGAAAAAAGCGCCACCATTCTTATAAAAATTGGCAAGACACGCGAATTCGTCAGTGATGATTCGTACTTATCGTACTATGAAGAAACGAAGGACGCAGCGCAACGCAGTCCCGCCCGGGCGGGATTTGCGAAGCCATCAATCTTTTCCATGCTGAAACGACAATACATCTGCCGGAAGGTTAATAATGGGGGTACCTGAAAATTTTATGCATTGCCCCACCTGAAACGCTTCCGGAAGTCTGGTTTTTATCTGCTCAAATATTTCCGGACAACAGGTAAACATCAGTTCATAGTCTTCACCGCCGGATAAAATCATCTTTTCCGGGTCAGACGGATATTTTCGACAAAATTCCGCCAGTATGGGATCAATTTTAAAAAATAACGGTTCAAACATAATTGAGATGTTTGAGGACAGCGCAATATGGCCGGCATCTCCGGCCAGACCGTCACTGACGTCCATAACGCACGCGACATTGTGTTCTGACAAAATTTTTGCCGCATCAAACCGGGCATTCGGGCTTTTAAATTTTTCGATTAATTTCGGATAACCGGTTTCATTGTTTTTAAGGCATGCCAGCCCGGCCCTGGCCAATCCAAGAGGACCGGTCACATAAAGACCGTCACCCGGCCGGGCATTTGACCGCAAAGGAAAAATATCCGGATGCCCCTTTCCCACGGCAAACAGGTCAATGGAAAATTCCCGACTGGAAGAGACATTGCCCCCGCCAAGGGTTGCCTGATATTTTTTAAGCACCCGGCCGATTCCTGAATATAAGTTTTCAAGATCCGAATCGGACATATACGAGGGAATCGACAGGTTGACAAACAGGCTCACCGGCCGCGCGTATGAAGCGGCCAGATCACTGAAAGTGATTTCCACCGCTTTTTGTCCGATTTCTTCAAGTGTCTGCCAGCCCCGTCGAAAATGTATATTTTCCTTCTGGGTATCGGTTGTAATCACCAGGTTGGAAATTGTTTCAAACAGGGCCGCATCATCGCCCGGCGGGACTTTAAGCCCGGGTAAAGTAAAATCCGAACATGTCACCCCGGCAATCAGTTTGTCAATCAGCTTAAATTCATTATTCCAGGCGTTCTTCAGAACCCTCGGCCTGCATCCGCAGATCCTTCCCAGTTCCTTTGCCTGATGCAACGGATCTTCTGCCCGGGTAATACAGCTGATCACGGCAACACCTGCGGCGCCATGGGAAAAACACGCGTCTCCCCCGGAAGCGTCAATCCCCCCGATGGCAACCACCGGGAGTGGCGATCTTTCGACAACTTTCCGCAATCCGGCGAGGCCGATCACCGTGCTGGCGTCGACTTTGGTGTCTGTCGCAAAAACCGGACCAGTGCCAATATAATTACAAAAAGAAAAGTCTGTTTTCTCCAGTTCTTCAATGGTTGACACGGAGATACCGATGATCGCATCAGGCCCCATGATATTTCTGGCAATCGCAACATCTTCATCACCCTGCCCGAGATGCACGCCGTCCGCATCTACCGCTTTTGCCAGAATAATATTGTCATTAATAATAAGCGGCACCGAGTGCCTTTTACATAATTCCCGGATGGCTTCAACTTCTTTGAGATCTCGTGACAAAAAGGACTTGTGACGGTACTGAATCACAGTGGCGCCGGCAGTAATCGCGATCTTCACCTGTTTTAACAACGGACAGTCAGGCGCATTTTCATCCGTGATAAAATAAAACTTTAATATGTGATTCAAATTCAATTAAAGACGCCTTTATCCAAATAAATCCACCCAGGCCTTAAACCGCATCGCCTGATCGGAACCGTATGCTTCAATTTTTTTCACAACCGCTTCTGTGCTCAATTCTTCAATACTTTTATCCAGTTTTTTGGAAAAAAATTTATCCACATAACAGATAATCTGCTCTTCTATGCTTATTGGAATCATGTTCCGCGCCGGAAGGGGTAAATTGAATTTATTAATATCATCAACGCTTAAGCCGGCCCCCACATGACGTTCGCAAACCAGCGCATGCCGGTGATATCCCAAGTCTTCCATCAGCTTGCGCCCCAGATACCCATGGCATACATAGGGGTATTTGCCGTGACACCCGATAGAAGGCGCATTTGTATAAAAAATGCCGATATCATGGATCATGGCCGCTTCTTCGATAAAACAGGTATCCGGCTTTAAATCCGGTATCTTTCCAGCCACGCGAAGGGCTTTTTGGGCAACCGCTTCTGAATGCCTTAAAAGAATTTCATGGCTCTTGGACCCATGCTTGTAAAATTCATTTATAATATCAATTGGTTTCATTAAAAATGAGTATTCTAAGCATTTCCGGAAAGAAGGACATTCTCGATAAACGGATCCAGGTGACCGTCTAAGACACTTTCCACGTTTCCAACGTCCATATTAATCCGGTGGTCTTTGACCATCTGATACGGGTGCATGACATAAGAGCGGATCTGGCTTCCCCAGGCAATGTCATCTTTGGTATCATGCATTGCCTGCAGCTTCTTCTTCTGTTTATCTTTTTCCATCTGATACAGCCGGGCACCTAAAACTTTCATGGCCAGTTCCCGGTTCCTAAGCTGTGATTTTTCCTGCTGACACTGGACCACAATCCCTGTAGGTGCATGGGTAATACGGATCGCACTGCTTGTTTTATTCACATGCTGCCCGCCGGCCCCGCTGGCCCGGAACGTGTCGATCCGAAGATCATTTTCATCAATTTCCACTTCAATTTCCTCATCCAGTTCCGGATAGATGAATACGGATGCAAATGACGTATGGCGTTTTCCGTTGGCATTAAACGGTGATATCCTGACAAGCCGGTGAACCCCGCTTTCTGTTTTCAGATATCCGTAGGCATAATTTCCGGCCACAGAAAAAGTGACCCCCTTGATACCGGCCTCATCCCCGGCCTGATAATCAATCATATTGAGCTTGAATCCTTTGTGCTCTATCCACCGGGAATACATCCGAAACAGCATTTCCGCCCAATCCTGGGCTTCTGTGCCGCCGGCACCGGCATTGATGGACATAATGGCATTGTTTTTATCATCTTCGCCGTCCAGCATTAACTCCACGGAAAATGTTTTAATTTTTATTTCAAGTTTTTCTGATAGCTTATGCGCCTCTTCGACAAATTTTTCATCCGATTCCTCTGTTGCCAGATCAAAAAGGATCTCACATTCCTCAACCGCTGCATGCAGAGAATGCCAGCGCTCAATTGTGCCGGAAAGGATCGATCTTTCCTTGAGAATTATTTTCGCGTTTCCCGGATCCTCCCAGAAGGATTCCCCGGCAATCATATTTTCAATTTCATCAAGCCGCTCTTGTTTTGCCGGAAGGTCAAAGATACTCCTTTAACTTTTCCAGCTGTTCATAAAACCCTTTAATGGCCTGTTTTAAATCTAATGACATGATGCCTCCTGATTATTCCCTTTACTTTATTTCTTATCCTTTATGTAACACACAAGGACGATATTTTTTTCTCTGAGTTTTCCGGCTTCTTCTACCTTCCACCTTCTACCTTCTTCCTAAACACCTGCCCTGCTAATTTTATCATTATAATAATTGCCAGTACAATAAAGCAACCCAGAACAAGCAAATTCCCGTGGCGATTGTAAAATGTGGTCTGGTTTTTTATTACCGGAACCGAACATGTCATGGCATCTTCTTCAAAAAGCGCTGACTGCTTTAAAACTCTTCCTGCCGGATCAATGAATCCACTGATTCCCGTATTGGCCGCCCGGATCAGAGACCGTCGGTTTTCAACAGCGCGGAATACCGCCATTGAAAAATGCTGATACGGTGCGCTGGTTTTTCCAAACCAGGCATCATTTGTGATATTTATCAGAAGACCGGCATTATTTGCCACAATTTCCGATGCCAGTTCCGGAAAGATGATTTCATAGCAGATAAGTACACCGATATCCGCTGGCCCCCATTTTAACGTATCCCCTTTTTTTCCGGCTTTAAATTCTCCGACCTGGGCGACGATATGATTGATAAACGGCAACCATTTCTTGAGAGGGACATATTCACCAAAAGGCACGAGGTGGACCTTGTCATTTCTGGCCGCAATGTCACCATCCGGCGTCACCAGATACGCACTGTTATAATAATGGTCCAGAGGCTCCATAAATTCTACCGTCGGGCTGCCGACAACAAAATGAGTCTCCATGGCCTGGATTGCCTGCAACACCATTTTCGTCATCTCAATATTATATTTAAAATAAAACGGGGTGGCTGTTTCCGGCCAGACGATCAAATCCGGATGATCCTTGTTTGCCTGTTCAGACAGCCGGATGTATTTTTCAATGGTATCTGTCCTGAACTTCAAATCCCATTTGACCGCCTGTTCAATGTTTCCCTGAATAACCGCCACATTCAATTTTTCCGATTCCGCCATCATTGTGTCCGCTGATTTCAACCGGGCATTTCCATATATCATGATCAGGGAAAATACAGATAACATCATCAGAAAAGATGCGGCAGTTCTTCGGGCATCCATGTGGCGACCATGCCATTTTTCCTTCTTAACATAGAGCAGGGTGAAAAAAATTACAGCATTTGCCAGCGCAATGACAAAAGAGACCCCATACACGCCGAAAATATCTGATATCTGGATTAAATTAAGATGATCGTACTGTGTATAGCCAATCAACCCCCAGGGGAATCCGGTAAAAGCAAATGACCGGATATATTCCAGGCAAACCCAGAAAACCGGGATCAAAAACAGAGCAAAAAACGAACCTGAACAAAAAAGACTGACCAGCCCCGCAAATGCCGCCACATACAGGGACAAATAAAACACCAGCAGAATAAAAATGATCCCACTCAGCCACAAAGACAGGTATCCGTAAATATTCATTGTTCCGATCAGCCAGTACAAAAGGGTGGCAAAATGAACCATTCCGGTTAAAACACCAAGGATAAAACTATTTCGGACAGAGATATTCCGTATGGCAAAAAGCAAAAATATCAGGGCAAACCATGCGGCATATGAAAACCCCACAAGGGGAAATCCCATGGTAAGGGCAATGCCGCTGATAATGGACAAAAATATTTTTTCCCGGCCGATACCGGCTGTTTGAATCATCATTTTTTAAAATTTTCGCAGATTTTTTTTGAAAATCTATTTCATTATAACTTTAACATATTCAAATTGATAAAAAAACCAACCATTCTGAGACAGATAAGTTAGCATTAATACGGGTTATGTCAACATTGTTTACGCAGCTTTCGTAACAGATTTACGAACAATTTAAAATGGTTTTTAAAAGTCACGCATGAAATGAAATTTTTGCGTATCTGTTATTTTTTGTAAAAAGAATAATTTTAATGTATATGAGATATTTAAAATTCAAACTTAATTGTCCCGTAAAAAATCAGATTTCGACGGCAAAGTATAAAAATTCAAATTTGAGGCGTACAAATTCTGAGGAATGAGACGTAGCTTGCCTACTCCGCAGTGACGAGGAATGCAGTACAACAAAAAATTTGGATTTTTTACGAAGCCGGTAAACTTCACAAACAGGTAAAGACTCATAATGAACATACTGATTACCGGCGGAAACGGTCAACTGGGAAAAGACTGTGAACATGTTTTTAAAAACAGCTGCCAAACAACCTGTATCGACATTGAAGATCTTGATATCACTGATCCGGATCATGTCGAAGCCGTTGTCAAACAAGTCCGGCCGGGCATCATCATTAATTGTGCGGCGTTTACCCAGGTGGACGCCTGTGAGACCCAAAAAAAACCGGCCTGGAATGTCAATGTCACCGGCCCGAAAAATCTGGCTAAAAGTGCCCGGAAAAATAACTCACTTTTAGTTCACATCTCAACCGACTATGTATTTGACGGAAAAAAGGAGCCGCCGGGACAATATTCAGAAACCGATACCGCAGCGCCGCTTTCTTATTACGGAATAACCAAACGCGAAGGCGAGCTTGCCGTCATTCATCACACAAGTAATCATATTATCCTCCGCACGGCATGGCTGTACGGATTTTACGGTCAGAACTTTTTGAAAACCATCCTTAAAAAAGCCCTGAACCAACCGGCAATACCGCTTAAAATCGTAAACGACCAGTTTGGTACCCCCACCTGGAGCTACCGCCTGGCCCTTCAAATAGCACATCTGGTTAAAAATAAAGGACAGGGCATTTACCACGCCTCTTCCGAAGGTGCCTGTTCCTGGTATGACTTTGCAAAATATTTTCTTGAAAAATTAAGTGTCGCCTATAATATAAGACCCTGTACAACTGATGAATATCCGACACCTGCCGCCCGGCCAAAATGTTCAATTCTTGACAACCGGCGCCTTAAAAATGAAAAACTAAACATAATGCAGCACTGGCAGAAGGATCTGGATGAGTATATCCATCAATACGGACAACGATTAATCACGACAATCTCGTAAAAAGTCGAATTTCGATGGCAAAGAAAAAACTCCACCAATCTTATAAAATTGGCAAGGCGCGCAAATTCTGAGTGATGATTCGTACTTAGCGTACTTTGAAGAAACGAAGAATGCAGCGCAACGCAGAAGTTGGACTTTTTACGAAGCCATCAATCCTGGACTGCCGACAATAACCCTACACAGGAGCTGACTTAATGAACCTGCTCGTCACCGGCGGTTGCGGTTTTATCGGAACCAACTTTATCCGCTACCTTTTAAACAACTCCGATTTTACCGGACGCATTATCAATGTTGACCGGCTCACGTATGCCGGAAATCCGGAAAATCTGGCAGACATTGAAAAAATGTTTCCAGACCACTATACATTTGTTCAGGCCGATATCTGTGACCCGGAGAAAATGACCGGGATTTTTGACGACCATGACATAGACACGGTCTGTCACTTTGCCGCAGAATCCCATGTGGACCGGTCGATTGTCTCACCGGATGATTTTATCAAAACAAATATCATCGGCACCTTTAACCTGCTTGAAACCTCAAGAAACCGAAAAAACCGGCTGGCCCGATTTCACCACATCAGCACGGACGAAGTATACGGCAGCCTGGGAAAAGACGGTTATTTTGTTGAAACAACCCCATACCAGCCCAGCAGCCCGTATTCAGCCTCCAAAGCATCCTCGGACCACCTGGTCCGGGCATACCACACCACCTACAATCTGCCGGTGACCCTGTCCAATTGTTCAAACAATTACGGCCCTTACCAGTTTCCGGAAAAACTGATACCGCTCATGATTTTAAATGCTCTTGAAGGAAAGCCCCTGCCGGTATATGGTGACGGAAAAAATGTCCGGGACTGGCTGTATGTGGATGATCACTGCAGCGCCATCTGGAAAATTATCCGACACGGCAAGGAAGGAGAAACCTATAATGTCGGCGGGGACTGTGAACTGGAAAACA
Source organism: Desulfobacteraceae bacterium (assembly GCA_014237465.1). Classification (GTDB taxonomy): domain Bacteria; phylum Desulfobacterota; class Desulfobacteria; order Desulfobacterales; family Desulfosalsimonadaceae; genus SURF-3. The sequence goes on from JABZFM010000006.1 coordinate 126,547, forward strand.
TAAAACTGGTTGAAATGATTTGTGATGCCATTGACAACAGGATCGGTAAAGACTCAGACAAGTCCCGGAAAGAACTGATCACGTTTGTTACAGACAGACCCGGACATGACCAAAGATATGCCATTGACGCTTCGAAAATCAGAAATGAGATCGGATGGACGCCAAAAACCACTATTGAAACAGGACTGGACCATACCATAAAATGGTACCTGGATCATATGGAATGGGTAGACCATGTCAAAAGCGGAGAATACCAATCCTGGATCAGTAAGCATTATAAATAAATCCTGATCCTGAAGATGGGGCATGATACGATTGAATCAATAGATAGCTTGAATTACCGTTATTAATATAAATTTAGATGATAAGGATTTATTATGAAAGGGATTATTCTTGCCGGCGGTTCCGGAACACGCCTGTATCCGCTAACCCGGGTAACCAGTAAACAGCTTTTGCCTGTTTACGACAAGCCCATGATTTATTACCCCCTGGCAGTGCTGATGCTCGGCGGTATCCGCGACATTTTGATCATCTCAACCCCGCATGACCTGCCGAATTTCAAAGAGCTTCTGGGAGATGGATCCTGGCTTGGCATTTCCCTGAGTTATAAAGAACAGCCTCGTCCCGAAGGCCTGGCCCAGGCCTTTATCCTCGGAGAATCATTTATCGGGGATGATCCGGTCTGCCTGATCCTGGGCGACAACCTGTTCCACGGTCATAATCTTTCCGGAATCATCAAAAATGCATTGCATGTCAATCACGGCGGGTTAGTTTTCGGCTACCGGGTCAATGATCCGGAGCGGTATGGGGTCGTGGAATTCGGTGATAACGGAAATGTTGTCGGCATTGAAGAAAAACCCGAAAACCCCAAATCAAAATACGCGGTCTCCGGCCTTTATGTCTATGACAATAAGGTCGTTCAAATCGCAAAAGACCTGAAACCGTCTGATCGCGGGGAACTTGAGATCACGGATGTTAACAGGGAATATCTCCGCAAAGATGCCCTTAAAGTAGAAATCCTTGGTCGGGGGTTTGCCTGGATGGATATGGGGACACATGAATCCATGCAGCAGGCGGCCAGTTACGTTCGTGCGATCCAGAACCGACAGGGATTTAAAATTGCCTGTGTTGAAGAGATCGCCTACCGGCTGGGCTATATAAACAGCAATCAATTAAAACAAATTGCATCTGAAATGATAAAAAATGAGTATGGACAATATCTTCATGAAATTTCTGAACTAAAGCCCTCGGAACTTGCCAAATGGATGTAAATATCAAACAATTAGGCCTTCCGGGAGTCTATGTTATTGAACCGGTATGCTTTGAAGACCTTCGCGGTTTTTTCCTGGAAACCTTTCATCAGCAAAAGTATGAAGCCGCAGGCATTGCCCGGACATTTGTTCAGGACAACCTCTCCCATTCAAGCCGGGGGGTTCTCAGGGGACTCCATTATCAGCTGAAGCACCCCCAGGGAAAATTGATCTATGCGGTGACCGGCAGCATTTTTGATGTGGCGGTGGATATTCGCCTGGGGTCGCCCACTTTCGGCCAATGGACGGGGGCGAAATTATCGGCGGCAGACAAGCAACAAATTTATATCCCGGAAGGGTTTGCCCATGGATTTGTGGTTTTGAGTGAATCTGCGGATGTTATCTACAAATGCACGGATTTATATGCACCGGGGGATGAATATGGCATTTTATGGTCTGACCCTGCCATCGGAATCAACTGGCCGGTTGATTCCCCGGTCCTTTCCCGGAAAGATCTTGAGAATCCCGAGTTAAAAAAAATCCCCCGCACCTGCTTACCGATCTGGCATCGATAAAAAACAAAATATCCTTAGATTTCAATAATATGAATTGACTTGATAAAATATGTATTGACTTTTAAAGTCAACGGCGTTACCTTAACGCTGTAAACTTAACAGGGTGTTGTAAAACGTTATGAGCGCAGGCCAAATAAATCAAAATCAGACAAGGCAAAATTTACACGAAAAAACGGAGTTTATGTTTTATAAATGAGCATTTTGAGCGTCAATTTTAACGCTGTATGGCCAAGCGCAATAGTTTTTCAATAACCTGAAAAAAAGGATAAACCCATGCCCCGGCCCAGAAAAAGTGTTGCTGAATTCGAAACCATTAAAGAACAAATTCTTGAAGAAGCATTGAAGCTGATGAACCGTCACGGGTTTGACGGTTTTTCCATGCGAAAGCTGGGCAGCCGGCTAGGGGTGTCGGCAAAAACCATTTACAATTATTATCAAAACAAGGACGATCTCTACCTGGCCATTTTAACCCGCGGCTTTGAACAATTGTTTGACCGGTTTAACACGGCATTTTCAACCCATCAGGCCCCCCTGGAAAAATTGAAAGCCATGGGCCGGGCGTACCTGACATTCGGCCTGGAACATGCAAACATCTACAATCTCATGTTCACATGGCATGTGCCCAAATTCAAGGACTATATCGGAACCCCCATGGAACCGGTGGCCCAGCTTGAACTGGAAACCGCGCTCAAAGTATCGGAAATTTTTATGCAGGCGATTAAAGAGGCCGCCGGCAATGATGCCATGTCCGAAGATACAGCCCGGTTTCACATGATCTGTGCGTGGAGCCAGATGCACGGATTTATTGCCGGAATCAATAATACCCTGCTGGATTATATGCATGATAATCCTGTGACGTTAAAAGAGAAAATACTGGACCAGGTATTTGATCAGTTTAAATATCAGCTGAAAAATAAAAACACCGGAGAAAATGTTTATCCGATTCATTCTATCGAACCGACCGCCCCCAAACCATAACCTACTTTTCGATGATAATATGATGCAAAAAACACCGCTGATTCTTGACATAAAAGGCAATTCATTAGATGACGGCCCCGGCATCCGGACGGTTGTTTTCTTTAAAGGATGTCCCCTGTCCTGTGTGTGGTGTCACAACCCGGAAAGCAAAAAAGCCGGTGCCGAGATATCTTTTGATAAAACAGAATGTGTTGGGTGCGACACCTGCATCCAGTCCTGCCCGGAAAACGCCCTGGATCGTAAAAATCCGTTTTTCATTGACCGGGCCCAATGCACCCTTTGCGGTGTCTGTGTGGAGAATTGTCCGTCGGGCGCCCTGTCCATGGTTGGTAAAACAATGCGCATAGAAGATATCGTCGCAATGGCTGCAAAGGACAAACCGTTTTACAAAAATTCCAACGGCGGCGTGACATTGTCCGGCGGCGAACCCACGCTGTTTATGGACTTTTTATCCGACCTGCTCAAACACCTCAAAGACGAGGGCATCCACACACTTGTCGAAACCTGCGGTCTTTTTGAATTCCAACAGTTTGAAAAAAAAATTTTGCCATATATTGACACCATCTATTATGATATCAAAATACATGATCCTGACGCTCACAAACAATTTTGCGGCGTTAAAAATGATCTGATCCTGAAAAACTTTATTAAGTTAAACGCCATTTCAGCTGAAAACGGCCTTGAACTGCTTGCCCGCACACCGCTCATACCCAACATTACTGCGACGGATAAAAACCTGAACCAAATAGCGGGTTTTTTAAAAACCCTGAAAATCCGGCAAGCCCGATTACTTGCTTACAATCCTTTGTGGCATGAAAAAAATGAAAAAATCGGAACCCAAAATTCCTTTCAAAACAACAAAGATATGACCACCTGGATCCCGAAAGAAAAACTCGAAACGTATCGATCCATATTCACTGAAAAAGGCATTCATACAGGATAAATATTTATGCAAGGGGGAACCATGAGCAAAAAAGCGCTGGTGACAGGGGCCACCGGATTTATCGGAAGCCGGTTATGCAGGGAGTTGAAAAAAGAGAACTGGGAAATCCGGGCACTGGCTCTGGAAGGTGAAAACTGCGACCATATTTCAGATGATGTTTCAGAGATTGTCACAGGAGACATTACCCGCCGGCAAACCCTGGACGGAATCGGCGACGGCATGGATGTGGTGTTTCACCTGGCAGCCCGTGTCCTGGATTACGGATCTAAAAAACAGTTTTATGCGCCTATTTATGACGGCACGCAAAACATGCTTCAAGCCTGTGCAAACCAGGCGTCCAGATTCCTGTTTGTCAGCTCCATTGCCGCGTGCGGCCTGGGCAAACACTTAAAGGGGTTTACCGAAACGGATATCCCCAAAAAATCCGGGATCCCATATAATGATGCCAAAAATGACGCGGAAAAACGAGTCCGGTCCTATCAGGGCCAATTTAAAAACGGATGTGTCATTGTCCGGCCGTCCAACGTGATCGGCCCAAGAAGCGCCTGGGTGGATGAACTGGGAAAGCAATTCCTCAAATCCGTTGTCCCCTTAATTGACAAGGGACAATACAGTGCCAGCCTGATTTATGTGGATAACCTGGTCAATGGAATCCTGTTAGCCGGTGAAACAGACGCTGCATCCGGCCAGACATATCAGTTCAGGGACGACTGGGATGTTACCTGGAAACAGTATTTAACGGATTTATCCGCCCTTGTCGGGAAAAAACCAATGGGCAGTGTCCCCTATTCCGTGGCATGGGCCATCGCCACTGTTGCCGAAAAGCTGACCACCCCCCTCGGCATCCGGCCGCCGGCAACCCGGCTGGCTGCTGCCGTCATGGGCCGAGACAATGACGTGGATACCTCCAAGGCACAGAAAGAACTGGGCTGGCAGACAAAAATTTCATACCCCGAAGCCATGGATCAGATCGGTACATGGGTTCGAGATAATTTATTAACTAATTAAAATTGACGGTGAAATAAATTGTAGCTTTTTGCAAAACCATCAAATAGGAGATTCCTTATGTTCTTCTTCCAGCCAACCACCGCCAGGATAAAATTTTCCCCGACCAATATTTTATTAAATACCCTTTTGCGGGTGTTTGCGGCCAATTTTAATTTTCGGCCCGGACTGAAAAAATACTTAAAAAGCGACCAGGGCTGGATCGATTTTACGATCGGGTTTCGAACAGATTCAGGTTCGGTAAAAGCCGCGGTACTGTTTAAGAACGGTAAAGTGAGTGTTTCGAAAATCATTCCTGAAAAAGTAGATACCATGCTGACGTTTCACTCAGACGGCGCTGTCCTTAAACTGCTGGGGGCAACGCCGACCGAGCAGATTTTTATGGTTTTAAAAGGCCAGTTAAGCCCCAAAGGAAATCAATCTTATCTTAATCTTTTCTTCTTTTTCCTGTCATTGCTCTTAAATTCCAAACAGAAAAAACTCATGGAAAAAGAGCGTAAAATTTCGAAAAAAGAACTATTAAAGGAATCTCCGACCGCGAAAACGGAACTCAGCGACGACCTGATCAAACGATTTGGCGTTCGAATGAAAGCCGATACCATTGATAAAAATGTAAAATACCTGAAAGATCCGTTTTTATCTGATTACGGCCTGGATAATTTTCCCCGTGTAAAAAAATATTTAGACATTCATTTTGAAGTCAAGCCCGAGGTCTGCCCGGAACTGCCAAAGCTTGTGACGGATTGGCACAAGGCAAATGGCTATGAAACGGATAAAAACGGCAAGCCCTGGAATCCCCTTTTGAGAAAGGCCCATGCCTATAAATATTTAATGGAAAATCGAAAACCGCTTATCCGGGGAAACGATCTGATTGCCGGCACCACCACAACCAAAGATATCGGCGTGGTGGTTTACCCGGAAGGCCACGGCACCATGATCTGGGGGGAACTCCTGACCGTACCCCACCGGACATTAAATCCCTATGATGTATCCGAAGAAACATTAAATATCCTTCACCATGAGATCTTTCCCTTTTGGTCAAAACGCAATTTCAAGGAATGGGTGAGGGAAGAATATGACAGCCCCCTGTGCCAGCAGATTGATGAACGCTTTGCCATCTATTTTATCTGGAAATCGGTCACCATTTCCCATACCATCCCGGATTTCCCCAAACTCCTGAGCATGGGAACCAGCGGCATTATTTCTGAAATTAATGATCAGATGAAATCCTTTGCAAAAAATTCAAATGAAAAAAATACCCTTGAAGCCATGATTCTCTGCCTGGAAGGGCTGACCGCATATTCAAAAAATCTGGCCAAAACCGCGGCCAGTGCCGCAGCATCTGAAAATAATCCGCAGCGTAAGGCAGAGCTTGAAAAACTGGCCAAAACCTGCGATCAGGTGGTTGAAAAACCCGCCCGGACCCTGGATGAAGCGGTCAATGCCATGTGGATATCCTGGGTGGGCCTGCACATGGAGAGCACCAATGCCGGGCTGTCCCTGGGCCGCCTGGACCAGTGGCTCCAGCCCTATTTTCTGGCAGATATGGAAAAACTGAATTCCGGACCGGAACAAGCGAAATACATCAAACATGCTGTTGAACTCATTGGCTGTTTTTACATGCGCTGCACCGACCACCTGCCCCTGACCCCGGATATTGCCAACTGGGTGTTTGGCGGCAGTTCCTCGGACCAGGCCATTACGTTGGGCGGCGTAACGCCAGAAGGAGACGACGGGGTCTGCGACATGACCTATATCTTTTTAAAAGTCACGGAAATGCTTTCCATCCGGGACCCCAATGTCAATGCCCGGTTTAACCCGGACAAAAACAGCGACACCTATTTAAAGCGGCTGTGCGAAGTCAACCTGATCACGTCTGCCACACCGTCCATGCACAATGATAACGAAGTCATGGCGTCTTTGGAAGAATTCAACTATGAGATTGAAGACCTGCGGAACTGGTCCGCTACTGGGTGCGTGGAGCCCACCCTGTCCGGTAAACATATCGGCCATACCAATTTTCAGATGATGAACATGGTGGCCGCCCTTGAAATGGCGTTAAACAACGGAAAACACCCGCTGCTTAACTGGAAGTTAGGTCCAAACACAGGAGAAATTGGCACCGGAAAAATTAACAACGACAACATAGCAGATAAACCGTTTAAAACCTTTGATGATTTTTTTAACGCATTTATCACCCAGTTTAAGTTCATCATTGATCAGTCCATTGAATACAATGAAATGCTGGCCCAAGCCCATCAGGTCATCCGCCCCACGCCCCTGCTGTCTTCAGTAATCGGCGACTGCATCAGTAAAGGAAAAGACGTGACTATCGGCGGCGCCAAATACAACAGCTCCGGCGCAGCGCTGATCGGGCTGGCAGATATCACGGATTCACTCCTGGTCATTAAAAAACTGGTGTATGATGACAAAAAAGTGTCGTTTGCTGACCTGAAAAAGGCGGTGGATGAAAATTTTGAAAATGATCCGGCCCTGCATGCCATGGTCACTAAAAAAGTACCTTTGTTCGGGTCCGGCAGTGATGAAGCCGTGGCAATGGCGGACCGGATTGCCAAATTCGCCCATGATTATTATGGCAGCAAAAAACACTATCGCGGTGGCAAGTACACGGTGGGCTTCTGGTCCATGTCCAACCATGTGGCATACGGCACCTTGACCGGTGCCCTGCCGTCCGGGCGGCTGAGCGGCAAGGCATTCACCCCGGGACTGACCCCGGAACCCAATGCATCTAAAAATCTGCTGGACAATATCCGGGACGTGGCCCGGCTGGATACGAAAAACATCAACAACAATATCGCGTTTAACGTGAAAGTGATTCCAACTCCCGAAGACACACGGGAAAAAACCGTTAATGACATGTTCTCCTATGTGAAAACCTATTTTGATCTGGGCGGCATGCAGATGCAGATGAACGTGGTGACCTCGGAAACACTCAAGGACGCCATGGCACACCCGGAGAACTACCGGAACCTGCTGGTGCGAATTTCCGGATATAACGCCTATTTTGTGACTTTAAACAAGGACATGCAGCTGGAACTGATTGAACGAGCGGAATACGGGATGTAATATCATGTGATGCCATAAAATTATTGGGGGATGTTGAGTCTTTTAATCCCCATCTGCATATTATTGCAACAGGCGGCTGTTTTTTACGGAAACGGCATGTTCATCAAAGGGCTGGCGCCTGCCTCAAATGATCTTGAGGACGCCTTTTGCCTGGAAATATTCAAATTTCTCATAAAAAAATCGAATATTAACACGGAAAAATTTAAAGAAGACATATAAATCCCCCCAAAAAAATATTACTGTAAACTAATTATTTCACCATCTTAACTTATTGATATTTTACAATCTATTTGTCGAATCGCCATCCCTGCTCACCAATCACTGTAACCTGATAGTCTACAAAAAATTTAAAATCCAAATTCAATCATTAAAAATTCCAAATAATTAATAATTATTACAAGCAATTAAAATCTGCCCCCCTAACAGATGCTTTGGCATATGTATTGCTTTAGTATTATTTAATACAGATTATATTTTTTATTTTACCCGTAATGTTTCAGGGCTGAAAACCATATCGGATACGACTGAATGAGAAAATAAAAAAAAATCTAATTCAATATAAAAATATTATTCAAAAATATATTGACATTATGTTCGGTCTCAGGTATTCACTTTTTCTTCGGTTTGTAACCGTTTAGGGAGATTCCGCCGCAATCGTTTCGACATACAATCACTTGTGTATTCCGGCGGAGCTTTTCGGTGACAATATAATAATAAGAAATAAGGAGGGGCGATCATGACTAAAAAAGTAATCATCACTGCTGCATTATCAGGCGCGGGAACATTTAAAAACAACAATCCAGCCGTACCCTACACCTCTGAAGAATTTGCTGAAGAGGCTGCTAAATGCTTCAAGGCCGGTGCCGCAATGGTTCATGTCCATGCACGTCAAGAAGACGGCATGCCGACCCATGACGTGGAAAGAATCAGGGCGACCCACGATGCCATCAAGGACCGAACCCCGGAGCTTATCGTGAATTTAAGCTCGGCTGTTGGAATGGGAAAGACCCCTGAGCAAAGAATAACTCAGATCGTTGAAATCAAGCCTGAAATGGCATCTCTTAATACAAATACGATGAATTTCGGGATTGTGGATAGAAAATCAGGACAGGTTCTGGTGGACTATGTTTTTGAAAACACATTTACCATGCTTCAGGATTTTGGCAAAGCCATGGAGAAAAACGGCGTCAAACCGGAACTTGAAATTTATGATGCCGGCGGGCTTGATAATGTTCTTTTGATTATGAAGCAGGATATATTTTCATCCCCGATGAATTTTAATTTTGTATGGGGGGTTGCCGGCGGCCAACGGTTCAGGCCCGAAGCCTTTGTTACACTTGTAAATGCCCTGCCGCCCAATGCGAACTATACAACATGCGGGGTTGGAAATGATGAATTTCCGGCAATTATGCAGTCGTGCCTGATGAACGGCCATATGAGGGTAGGGCTTGAAGACAATGTCAAAGTGCCCAACGGAGAGCTTGCAAAAGGAAACTATGAGCTGGTGGAATGGGCGGTAAGAATTGCTGAGATAATGGGCAAGGAACCGGCAACACCTGATGAAGCAAGGAAAATAATGGGACTGGGATAAAATAGATAAGCGAACCCTCAGAGTTGAAATTTTGTAAGGAGGATCATTTTGGATATTATAGATCAAGGCCAGGGAACACTGTTTGCGGATCCGGATCCGGACAAGGCCAGGGAGTTTTTCCGGGCAAAAAATCGTAAGATGGAAAACAAGGTTATGAATCTTAAAGATGCCATCACAAAATATGTTCATGACGGTGACTATTTGGCAATAGGAGGATTCGGGGCCAACAGAACCCCTGTTGCGGCATGTCACGAAATTGTCCGGCAGGGAAGGAAAAATATGGGATTTGCAGGGCATACGGCAACCCATGATATGGAAATACTAAGTGCGGGAGAAATTTACAATCGGCTTGATGTGGCTTATGTCGTGGGACTCGAAGCACGAGGGCTATCCCCCTGTTCCCGCAGCTATCTTGAATCCGGCAAGGTCAAGGTTACGGAATGGACCAACTACAGTCTTACTGCAAGATTAAAGGCTGCGGCAATGGGTGTGCCCTATGTCCCCATAAGGAATATAATGGGAACGGATACATTAAAATACAGCGCCGCAAAAACAACAAAGTGTCCGTATACCGGGAAAAAGGTTGTGCTTATGCCGGCCCTTTATCCCGATGTTTCAATCATACACGTGCATGAGGCGGATGTCTTTGGGAACTCAAAATTTAGGGGGATAGCTGTATCCGACCTGGATCTGGCCAACGCCACCAGGCGCTTAATCATTACAACCGAGAGGTTGATCCGCCACGATGAGATCACAATAAATCCGTCTTTAACCCGCATTCCGTATATTCTTGTCGATGCCGTCTGCGAAGTTCCGTTTGGGGCATATCCCGGAACCATGCCGTATGAGTATTTTTCAGACGAGGACCACCTGAGGGAATGGATGGCTGTTGAAAAGGACCATGAGAAATTCAAGGAGTTTTTAAGCCGCAACATATTTGATTGCAAGGACCACGATGAGTACATCGCCAGAAACGGTGGGCCAAAAAAAATGCGTGAACTCAGAGCCAAAGAATTGCTTTTACATAAGGAGGTTTGATTGTGACAGAATATACTGAAATTGAAATGATGATATGCGTTGCAGCCAGAGAGCTCGAAAACGGCGCCACCGTCGGTGTCGGAACCGGAGCCCCATGCGCGGCTTCAATGCTTGCGCAAAAAACATCCGCGCCGGATCTGGTAATTATTTTTGAGGCAGGCGGAATATGTCCGGAGCTTCCTGAAATGCCCATATCCGTCGGAGATTCCCGAACGTTTTATAAAGCAGCCATGGCCGGAAGTATGGGGGATACAATGGAGGCCTGCTCAAGAGGTTTGGTTGATTATACTTTTTTAGGCGGCGCACAGATCGACATGTACGGCAACCTGAATTCGACCATCATCGGTACTGATCATCAAAAACCCAAAGTCCGGCTTCCAGGCAGCGGCGGCGCCAATGATTTTGCATCATTTTGCTGGCGGATGATGGTAATAACGCCCCAGGATAAACGTAGATTTGTGGAAAAGCTCGACTTTAGAACCACTCCCGGGTGGCTTGAGGGTGGTAACTCCAGGGATGAGTCAGGGCTGCCGCTTGGCAGTGGACCTTACAAGATTATTACCAATATGGCGGTTATGGATTTCGAACCGGAAACCAAACGAATGCGTGTTATTTCCATCAATCAGGGATATTCATTAACAGATGTTCAGGAAAACTGCGGGTTCGAACTGCTTACGGCATCCAATATGGTGGAGACACTGCCCCCGCAGGAAAATGAACTTCACATATTAAGGGAAGAGGTTGACCCATATCGCTATGTGATCGGCAGGTAGCAAAGAGGCCCATCCATGTTAGAAACTTCAAATGGTAATTCGCAGCAGTCCTGGCTGGAAGCTTTCGGTGGAGACAAGCAGGTCAGCGCTGAAACGGCCATATCCAAAATCAAAAACGGAAGCCGGATATTCATCGGCACGGGATGCGGTGAACCCCAGCATCTGATCAAGTCCATGGTGAATGATCACAGCAAGAAAAACATGATCATTTATCAGATGCTGTCCATCACCCTGGCCGATTATATGGACGACGAATCGTTCCTGAAACGGTTTGCCCTGAAGCTTTTTTTTATCAGCCGGCCACTTCGCAAAGCTGCTTTTGAAGGTAAACTCGACTATATCCCGGCATATCTGTCGCAAATACCGGGCCTGTTTGCCAGCCAACGGATCGGTCTGGATGTGGCCCTGATTCAGGTAAGTCCGCCGGATCGTTTCGGATACTGCAGCCTTGGCGTTTCGGTGGATATCACCCGTTCCGGCATTGAGAATGCCAAATTGGTCATTGCCCAGGTAAACCCCCAAATGCCGCGAACCTGGGGGGACAGTTTTGTACATGTTGACGAAATCGACTACCTGGTTTTTCATGAAGAACCGCTGGTTGAAGGTCTGAAAGATATATTGGATAATGATATCTCCCGCCGGATCGGTCATTATGTTTCCCAGCTGATCGGAGATGGCGCAACCATCCAGATTGGTTTTGGACAGTTGCCGTATACGATTCTGAAATATCTGGAAAACAAGAAAGATTTAGGGCTCCACACCCAGCTGATCACGGACGGGTTATTGCCGCTTTTTGAAAAAGGCGTTATCACCAATCGTAAAAAAAGCCTGCTGCCCGGGCGCGTGGTTGCCTCCATGTGCATGGGTACCAAGAAGATTTACGACTACATTAACAACAACCCCATCTTCTATTTCAGGTCATCCGAATTTGTAAACGATCCAACGGTAATTGCACGGAACGACAACATGGTTTCCATCAGCTCGGCTTTGGAAGTGGATTTGACCGGACAGGTATCCACGGATTCGATTGGTTACCTTTTTTACAGCGGGATTGGTGATCAGGTCGATTTCCTGCGGGGAACCGCCATGTCAAAGAATGGTTTTTCCATCATCGCTCTTCCTTCTACGGCTCAGGATGGTCAGCTTTCACGTATTGTTTCTTCTTTAAGCGAAGGCGCCGGAGTCGCCACTACCCGCGGAGATATCAATTTTATTGTCACTGAATATGGTATTGCCGAACTACAGGGAAAGAGCATCTATCAGCGGGTGATTGAAATGGCCCAGATCGCCCATCCCAAATTCAGGGAGGACTTGATCAAGGTCGCCAAAAAACATCACTATATTTTTAAAGGCCAGCTTCCCCCGGCCAAAGAGGATTTACTGTTTCTTGAAAACTACAAAAGCAGCCTGCTGCTTCCCAATGGTAAAACCATAAATTTTCGTCCGATACTTCCTTCAGATGAATTATCATCGCGTAATTTTATCTACTCATTGAAGAAAGAAACATTGTATCAAAGATTCTTCAGCGAATTCATTTCTCATAAAATAGTCAATAAGCAATGGGCCCTTATAGATTATCATAACAATATGGCGATTATCGGCCTGGTGCAGAGAGGCGGGCATAAGGAAATCATGGCCATTGGGTCATATGCCAAAATGAATGAGACCACCGTTGAAGTCGGTTTTGTCGTAAGAGAGGATTTCCAGGGAGTTGGTATCTGCAGTTATGTGTTAAAGGTGCTTGAGAAGATTGCCAAAGAAAACGGATTTTCTAAATTTTCGGCAACCGTGCTTCGCAGTAACAAGAATATGCAAAATGTATTTCAAAAAAGATTCCCTGATGCCCAGTTTAAATATGATGGTTCTGAAGTCTATGTGACAATGAATCTTGCAGAAGCGGCTGATTAGCGGTTGTCCGCAAGCATTACTGCAGCAATGATCTCAGATAATCCATTTTTTCAGCGCCTGACGCAGCTGGGCAGACAGGGCTCCGATACTTTCAACATCTGGATAACATAGGTGTTTTATTTTTTTATTCAATTATTTTAGGCTATTATTACGAAATTAAGTAACCTCTCAATAAACCAGGGCAAAACGTTGATTCAGTATCTGGCTGGAATAAACCCCGCCACTACGATATTTATCGTAAAACTGTGTAGCGGAGGTCTTTAGACCTCCATTTGTAACTGACTTATGGAAGGCTAAAGCCTTCCGCTACATTGAGTTATATGTGAAATGACATATTATAGCCCAGACTTATTGTTCTTCAGCCCATTCCGGGAACAGTTTCGGGAAAGGCGCATAGCGTTCCAATGGCTCATAATTGTAACGCCACTTTTCAAATGCCATATTTTTCCACTGCGCTGGCGGAAACAGCCCTCTAATTCTGTCTATATCGGCCATAATGAACATTTCATGCCCATGAAAGTGCATGGGCACATCAAAATACACCTGCCCCCCAGGTTTTAACACCCGAAAATTTCTGCCATGCACTCCTTATAATCTGATGGCTCTCTGAGTCCGCCAGTGGATTTTTGCCCCCAGTGCGCAATGGTTTGAACGCCACAAATAATATCAAAGGTTTTGTCGGAAAAGAAAATTTCAGTCGCACGACCATAACCACCGCGGCCAAATACCGGCACCTTGCTCTTTGGTTGCAGGGGATCAATGCCCGTCCATACGCCACCGCTGCGTTTGATGAGGTTTTTTGCCAGAGCAAACCGACCAAAACCTATTTCGAGTACATTCTTATCCCTGCAATCGTACAGGTGGGCTTCAATACTTGAGACAACACACTTTCTAAGCGGGGTGCCGAAATTAACCGTACAAGCTTTTTTTACTGCCTCAAACCTTGGGCAATGCCGGCAACGGTACGAATGCCTGATTCATCTTCGCGCCAATAGACATCACCCCATAATCGTTTCATCACCTCTGGATTTGCAACAAGACTGTGCCACCGTTTGCGCAGAGAGTTGAATGCACTATGCATTATTCTGATCGCTCCTTTTAGAACTGATTCAAAAACTTTTCATATCTTATCAAAATATGTTAAATGATTCTATCGAAAAAAAATCGAAAAAATCCCTTTGATCAAGACGTGGTGTAAAAAAATTCTTCCAAAATACATCGAATGAATTATGATGGCTTTTACATCACTTCGATGAAATCCATGTTCACACATTTTAGGAGAAAACCATGAAACACAGGACACACAGTCTGTATCTTTTGACTTTATTGACTTTAATTTGTCTTCCCGTAATTTGCGATGCCTTTCGGATGGTTTCCGGTCAGATTACCCAGGCAGGTATTTATGAAGCAGAATCCATTGAAAAGGTTAAAGCACCGGAAACAACCACCGGATATACGACTAACGCAACCGGATTGAAACTTGTTAAAACCACGGATACCATCCCTGCGAAACTCGGATTATCCTTTGGGTTTGAATATGTGCTAATCGGCCTGGAACCCAATAAAAACTTCAGACTCAAAAAAATTATTTCTCATCCAAAAATCACCAAACCGGATGGCAGTGTTTCTGAAGGCTATGAAATGATGATCACAAAAAAAGCAGATGCCTTCGGCACCATAAAAGATATATCCGGGTATATATTTAACAATGATTATGAAATTCAACCCGGGGAATGGAAATTCACGCTGATGTATGAAGATGAAAAGCTGATTGAAAAAACTTTTGTTGTTGTCAAGGAATAACCACAGGCACACTGATCAGGATGCAGGGGCAAAGAAAATAGTCGGTGCCGGAGAAATCAGAATCTCCCCCCTTCCTGTTTGCCGTAAACCGGAAGTCAAAAAAATACCTGTCAAAAAAAATACCTACGCATTTTCAGAAAATTCTGGTAATCTTAACATATAATCTTCTTATCGTGAAAAAACATGAAAGGAGGGTTCATCATGTCTGTAAAAATTTTCATTAAACGAAAATTCCCAAAAGGCCGGGAAAAAGAACTTTTTAAATGCATCCGTTCCATCAGAAGCCTTGTCCCCAAGCAATCCGGGTATATTTCAGGTGAATACCTCAGATCAATCGAAGATGCGAATGAAATTGTCACCATCAGCACCTGGTTCTCCCATGATGACTGGGTGGCCTGGTTTAACAGCGATCAGCGAAAAAAAATCCAGGCCAAAATTGATGCGATTGACGGAGTGACATCCGAACACACAGTGTACAGATACATTAAAACCCGCTAACTAGTGCCCGACCGAAAACCGCCAATTATGTAATTTAAGATCCGGGTGCATAAACCACAGGTGCCAAATATTTCAGGCCAACCCGGTAAGACCGGTGCTATATCAAAACAAGGCTTTGATAAAAATATCATGGTGCGATAAGAATATCATAATACCTGGATAAATCAGGACCGGCCGTATTTTCTATTGACTCGCCGAACAAATATATTTTATGTCCTGAAGGACATGGCCTGAATACGATCCCATAAAAACGGTATAAGGAGACCCGACATGCACAAACGATCACCGGTCAAGTTGATCATCATACTCATCACGGTCGCTCTGGTTAGTGCCTGCAGCACAACACCTCCCAAGCCGGTTGCTGAATTGCCGGAATCTGATTCAAACCCGATAGATGAAGTTAATAAAATAGAAAATGAAATTACCGTCGCCAAACAAAATCAGATTGATATTCTGTCTCCCGACATGTTTGCCCGGGCGGAAAATTCATATTTAAAAGCCAAAAACGAAGCTGAAAAGAAAAGTGATATCTCGGTGGTATCAGAATATACGGATACGGCGAGGAAATATCTTCACAATGCTGAAGAAAATGCCAAGGTTGCCCGGACCGTCCTTGAACAGGTTATCGAAAGCCGCAGCAAAGCGCGTATTGCCGGCGCCACCAAGCTGGAAAAAGACTACCAGCGTGTTGAAGACCAATTTTTAATCCTGACACATGCCATTGAAAAAAACAACATTCGCTATTCTCAAAAAAACGCCCCTGAAGTTGATAATGAATATAGAAAGCTGGAATTACGGGCCATTAAAATAGAAACCATCGGTGAAGTAAGAGCCATACTTAAAAAGGCAAAAAAAGATGATATCACCCAGTACGCCCCTGAATCGTTTGCACTGGCAAAAAAACTGTTAAATGAAACAGATGCATTTATTTCCGAAAACCCTTATGCCAAGGAAGAAATGTATAAAATGGCCCAGAACAACCTGTTCATGGCCAGGCGAGCCCTTGCAATCGCCGATCAATGCAAAGCAATTGAATCCATGCCGCCGGAAGAAATCGCATTTTACGTGGAAGATACGTTAGGCCTTATCACCACCAAGCTTGGGGCTCCGGATATGCGTGATCAAAAATTTTATATCCAGGTGGACAATATCGAAGAATCGATTCAGTCCTTTCTGGATAATAATCAGTTTATGGCTGAAAAATTAAAATTAAAGCGCGCCGAAATGGAAGCCTTGCAGGCCGAGGATGAGAAGCGCATAGATGAACTGAACCAGCAGATCGCATTTCTGGAAGGCAAGACAATAGAGGAGCAAGCCGCCAATGAACGGCTGATGGCACAACAAAGGTCCATGGAACAGAAACTTGCGGCTGCAAGACAGTTTAATCAATTGTTTACTGAAGTTCAGAATTACTTTGATGCCAGTGAAGCAGAAGTATACAAAAAAGGCAACCAACTGGTGATCCGTTTAAAAGGAATCCAGTTCCCTGTCGGCCAGGCGATTATCATGCCGGACAACTATCTGCTGCTCAGCAAAGCCCAGCGGGCCATTCGAACCTTTGGCGAACCGTCGGTGGTTATCGAAGGACATACTGACAGCACGGGGACCCATGAATTGAACAAACACCTGTCCCAGCAAAGAGCCGAATCCGTGCGGGAATACCTGATCGCCAACCAGACACTTCCGGCTGAAAAGGTCATTGCAGTGGGTTACGGCCCTGAACGGCCATTAGCATCGAATTCAACTCCTGAGGGCCGCGCCATCAACAGACGCATTGACATGATCATTGTCCCGGAGTCACTGCCTGAGGAATAATATGTAAACGCTGACGTTATACTATTGACTTTCCCTATATTCATATAAAAGCGCGGAATCCTTCAAAGATCCCGCGTTTTCATTTTAACCCGTAATTAACAATGAATTTATTTTAGGATTTAATATATTTTTAAATTCGGATTAAACAATTTAATAATAAGGATATGGCCGGATGACCGGCCGAATAATAAAATGACCGATGACATGAATACGTATGAAGTAAAATGCCGCACATGCCGCACCCGTTTCAAGGTGCAGCTTTTTGACTCCCATGAAAAAAACCTGTTTGTCGTGGATAAAAAGGACTGGCATTGTGAAAAATGTAAAAAAGAGTATTTCAGGAAACAGACGTCTGAACTTTCTAAGGTTCACAAAGAAATCGGATTTCAAGAACTAAAAGGCTCAGAAAAAATGATTTCATGGGCGGAAAAAATCCGGGGGGAACTGATTAACAAGGTGAACTACCTGAAAGAAAGCCTGACGATTAAAGATGATGCCGAGAAAGTATTGTCAGACAAGGCTTTTGAAAAATTTTTCACACATTGGCATACCGAAACCGAAGCAAAGTGGTGGATTGATAACCGTAAAATGACGGTCCGGGATATTTCAAACCAGATCGCAACGATATCTGAAGAAATAGAAAAGGCATGATCCGGGTCCAAATGACCAGGTTTTCTAATAATAAATTAACTACCCCATGAACAACGATTGATTGAAAATAATGCCCGCATCAAAATCGTTATATCAAAAAATCGGGATCGCCTCTCTGATCATGATGGCATCGGTTTTCTTAAGCCGGGTGATCGGGCTGTTCCGGGAAATGGTCATCGCTTATGCCGGCGGTGCCGAAGCCTCGGTTGACGCCTACCAGATTGCCTTTGTGCTGCCTGAAATCTTAAACCACATTGTTGCCAGCGGTTTTTTATCTGTTGTCTTTATTCCCATTTTTTCCCGATACCTGGCCGAAGACCGGGAAGCAGACGGGTGGAAGGTTTTTTCCGTCATCCTTACCGGGTTTGGGAGCTTATTACTGCTTTTGATTCTCCTTGCCGAATGGTTTGCTCCGGAACTGGTCGGCATTGTCGCTCCCGGTATAAAAAACCCGGCGGTGAAAGCGGACGCCATTCACATGACCCGAATTATTCTGCCGGCCCAGTTTTTCTTTTTTACCGGCGGCATGCTGTCTGCTGTTCAGTTTGCCAAAGAAAAATTCGCCATTCCCGCACTTGCCCCTCTGATCTATAACCTGGGAATCATCGTTGGCGGCATAATACTGCATCACAGGTTTGGGATGGCCGGATTTTCCTGGGGAGTTCTCGCAGGCTCATTTATCGGAAATTTTGCTATACAGATCTGGGGGGCCAGACGCGTGGGCATGACATTTTTCATTCTTTTTGATTTTAAGCACCCGGATTTGAGAAAATACATCCTGCTGACCCTGCCTCTGATGCTTGGGCTGACCATGACATTTTCAACGGAATTCTTTCTCAAATTCTTCGGATCTTTTCTGCCTGAAGGCAGCATTGCCGCATTAAATTACAGCCTGCGGGTCATGCTCATGCTGGTGGGATTTTTCGGCCAGGCCGTGGGGGTGGCGTCTTTTCCGTTTATGGCCCGCATGGCTGCGGAAAACAAGCTGGCCGAAATGAACCAGCTGCTGAATAACACGCTTCAATATCTGGCACTGGTAATTCCGTTTTCTGTCTTGTTTATGGTGCTTCGCCACGAAATGATATTGATTCTGTTTCAACGCGGACAATTTGACGAAACCGCCACCGCCCTGACATCCGACGTGCTGGTTTTCATGATGGTGGGCGCTTTTGCCTTTGCCGCCCAGACCGTTGTGGTCAGAGGTTTTTTTGCCGTCCAGAATACGCTGTTTCCAGCCATTTATGGAACCATTGCCGTGATATTAAGCCTGCCCCTCTATTATTTCGGAATGCAGAAAATGGGGGTACAAGGGGTTGCACTGGCTGTTTCCCTGGCTGCCATCGTCCAGGTTCTGATGCTCTACAGCATCTGGAACAAAAAGAGCCGGAACAATGGATATCCCAGGGTCTGGAAATTCTATATTAAAATCATTTTCTTAAGTGCGGCCATGGGCGTATGCCTGGAATGGTTTCGTAAAACCGCCCTTTCCGGTATCAACGAGATGACCTTACCCGGCAGCTTTCTTGTCTGCCTGATCATTGGAACGCTTTTTATCGTATTGTTCATCACCGCCGGCCAGATTCTGGGAATTTCCGAAATTTCGGACCTCCTGCACCGGATCAGAAACAAACTGTTTAAGAAAAAACGCCCGGCAAACTAACAAAATTAAAACAGCCGATTCTACGGATTATGAAGAATCATTTGAAAAAACAATTCTGGACGGTATATATTTTAAGAAATGAAAAAAATGCATTATACACCGGAATTACGACAAATCTTAAAAGGCGTTTAATTGAGCACAAAAATAAACTTTTAAAAGGCGCCAAATTCACCCGGTCGTGTAAAGCGCTGGATTTGGTGTATCAGTGTGAAATCGGAGAAAGAGGACAAGCCCTTAAAGTTGAAGCAAAAATCAAACGCCTTAAAAAAGACAAAAAAGAGAGAATCGTTGCGGCAGGATTGAAAAAGGCCGAACTTTATAAATTTTTATCCTTGATGGCTTCGTAAAAAAGACAGCGCAATTTAACAGGAATAACACCCCATGGATATAAAAAAATACACGTTAAAGCTTGTTGAAAAAATAAAAAACACGTCTCCGCTGATCCACAATATTACCAACTTTGTGGTAATGAATTCTTCGGCAAACATCCTTTTAGGCATCGGTGCGTCTCCGGTCATGGCCCATTGCCTGGGAGAAGTTGAAGAAATGACATCACTGGCTGATGCTCTGGTGCTGAACATCGGCACATTACAGGACGATTGGGTCGAGTCCATGATTCGTGCCGCAAAAGCCGCCAACTCCAAAGGCATACCGGTCATCCTGGATCCTGTGGGGTCCGGCGCGACGTCGTTGCGCACGCAGGCCGTCAAAAAAATCATGAATTCAGCACACGTTTCAGTTCTGAGGGGAAATGCGTCGGAAATATTCTCACTGGCGTCAGCAGATGTCCGGACCCGGGGGGTCGACTCATCCCTCTCCGTCA
Organism: Desulfobacteraceae bacterium; assembly: GCA_014237465.1. Classification (GTDB taxonomy): domain Bacteria; phylum Desulfobacterota; class Desulfobacteria; order Desulfobacterales; family Desulfosalsimonadaceae; genus SURF-3. The sequence continues at coordinate 146,945 of JABZFM010000006.1, forward strand.
CCGCTGGAATTATCGATGCTGCCCAAAAACTCGCGTCTGACATGAATTGCATCATCGCCATCTCCGGCGCAGAAGACATTATTACCGATGGCCGGGGGATTTTCCGGGTGACCAACGGCCAGCCCATAATGACGAAAGTAACCGGAATCGGCTGCGGCCTGAGCGCGGTTACCGGTGCTTTTTGCGCGATTTCCGATGGTGAACTGCTAACCGCCACTGCCGCGGCATTTGGTGTTTACGGGCTTTGCGGTGACCTGGCAATAAAGATCAGCGATAAGCCGGGAAGCTTTTTTGTTACATTTATCGATACCCTTTATTCAATTAATCAAAAAGACATCGACGCCTTTTTAAAAATAGATATTGCCAGATAACCGAAATACGTAAATCAATCTGTACATCAAAAAACCGGTTAATCATCATGTCTCATATAATCGTTAAAAACAGCTATTCCCGTCTGGCAAAGCGCCTGAACCGCTTTCCCCAGGGGGCTCCGGTGTCAGATCTTTTGTTTCAAATTCTTGGCATGATGTTTAGCGAAAAAAAAGCCGGCCTGAACAAGGAGATATGCCTTGGCTGCGGTCTTTGCGCCCGGGCATGCCCGGAAAATCATATTCACGTCAAGCCCCGCCCCAAAAGAGTTGTCACTCCCCTCAACAGCACCCACCGGGCCGTTGTAATGGCTGTTGAACGCGGAAACCTGCATGACCTGATTTTTGACAACCGGGTTTTGTGGAGCCACCGCGCCCTGGCAGCGCTTCTCGGGGTCATTCTTCGTCTTCCGCCCCTCAAACAGATCCTTGCCAGCCAACAAATGAAATCCCGCTACCTGGAAACCCTGGTTGAAAAATACAACAAACGGTCCATTCCATTTCATCTTTAAAAGATTTCTTTACAATATGTCATGCTTACTGACATATGCCTATATAATATCAAATATGCTGATTTTATTCTATTTATATATGCTTTGAATTTCAACGGATTGAACCCGTCTTCAAATTATTGGACATATTCTTAAAAAAATAATTTGACAATCCACAACCGAATCATTAATTTCAGTTGAGCATATACTCATAAATTGGATTATTCAACTGCACTCCCCTTCACAGGGGAAGAATGAGTATATCCTGCAATACAATAATTTGATTGTATAAAATCAGAATGTTAACGAGAAACAAAAAGGAGTGTGTCATGGATAAAATTGCCGTAACCTGTGAAGAAGCCAGCCTGGATTCCCAGGTCGACCCTCGGTTTGGCCGTGCTGCCGGATTTTTAATTGTTGATCCGGATACCATGGAATTTGAATACATTGATAATGGGTCGACCCAGGTCATGGCCCAGGGAGCAGGCATTCAGGCGGCTGAAAATGTTGCAAATAGCGGCGCGAAAATCCTTTTAACCGGCAATGTAGGCCCCAAGGCATTTCAAGGCCTTGAAGCAGCCGGAATCAAAATCGGCCAGAATCTTGCAGCAATGACGGTGCGCCAGGCCATTGAAAAGTTTAAAGCCGGCGATGTCGACTTTGCCACTTCATTCAACAAAGAGGGACACTGGAAATGAAAATAGCAATCGCCAGCGGTAAAGGGGGAACCGGAAAAACCACCGTCGCCTCTTCCTTGATATCCGTCTGGGAATCACCGGTCATTGCAATGGATCTGGATGTCGAAGAACCCAACCTTCACTTGTTTTTAAAGCCGACACTCACCGGAAAACGCACGGCCAACATGGAAATTCCCAAAGCAGATGACACCCTGTGCAGCAAGTGCGGAAAATGCGGCGAACTTTGCCAGTTCAAGGCCATCAGTTTGATGGGGGAAATCCTGATGATCTTTCCGGAAATGTGCCATGGATGCGGCGGATGTATTGCCATCTGCCCGGAAGGCGCTTTAACGACTGAATTTCGCGAACTGGGTGAAGTCACCTGGGGTCAGAGCAGAAACGCCGAATTCCTCATGGGACGTCTCAGGGTCGGTGAGGCCATGAGCCCGCCACTGATGCGGGCAGTCAAGGAAAAACTGGAAGAAATGATGGATACCGCATCCAAAGATGTGATACCAAAAGATGTAATAATTGACGCGCCGCCAGGTGTTTCCTGTCCGGCGATTAACGCAGTGATGGACAGTGATGTCATCCTTCTGGTGACCGAACCGACACCCTTTGGTTTTTATGACATGAAACTGGCCCATGAAGCTTTTTTTCCCATGGGTAAACCCATGGGAGTAATTGTCAACCGGGCCGGACTGGGAAATGCCGAAGTCTATGATTACTGTGCCGAAAAGGAGCTTGACATCATGGCGGAAATTCCCTATGACCGCCAGATCGCAGAGACGTATGCCAGGGGCAGCATCATTTCCGAATCATCGGATGAAATAAAACAAATTTTCATATCCCTTGCGGAAAAGATAAAACAAAAAGCCGGTTCTAAAAAAATCCTGGGAGGTGTGCTGTGATTGAAATTCTTATTATCAGCGGAAAAGGCGGCACCGGAAAAACTTCGCTGGCCGCAGCATTCGCCCATTTGGCCAAAAATCATGTCATCTGTGATCTGGATGTTGACGCACCGGATATGCATTTGATATTAAAACCGGAAAATACAATAAAAGAGGATTTTGTCTCCGGTAATGAAGCAGTCATCATTGAAGACAAATGCGACGCCTGCGGCAAATGCCTGGAAATGTGCCAATACGGGGCGGTTAATGAGACAGACACCATTTTTTCCATTGACCCTTTAAAATGTGAAGGATGCAAGGTCTGTGTTGAATTCTGCCCGGTCAATGCGATTGATTTTCCGGAAAAACATTGCGGGTCCTGGTACTATTCAGATACCCGTTTCGGCCCAATGATCCATGCCCAGCTCTTTCCGGGAGAAGAAAACTCGGGTCTGCTGGTGTCCCTTCTCAGAAAAAAAGCCAAAGAGCTGGCTGAACAAAAAGGATTGGAAGTGATCCTGTCAGACGGCACTCCCGGGATCGGATGCCCGGTTATCGCTTCCCTGTCCGGTGTCACACTTGCGGTGATCGTGACGGAACCCACGCCTTCAGGACGTCATGACATGGAGCGGGTAGCGGAACTTTGCGGCCACTTTAATATTCCGGCCGGAATTATCATCAACAAATGCGACCTGAACGAAAAAGAGGCGGCGGCAATTAAAGCTTACAGCCACGAAAAGGGATTTACACTTTTCGGGGAACTGCCCCATGATCCGGTCATTACCCGGGCCATGATCAACGCGCAGGCCATTACCGAATATGAGAAAAATGGTTTTGCAGAACAGGTCGCCGATATCTGGAACCGGATTATCCACATGGCAGCACCGATTAAATAATGTTGATATAAAAAAAAAATTTAATATAAGAGAAAATTTAAATAAATGAATCACAAGGAGAATAAAATGAGTACCATAATAGCAATCCCTTCCACTTCACCGGGTGGACTGGAAGCGCCGCTGGGCGCACATTTCGGTCATTGCGACCTTTATACGATCGTTTCCGTTGAAGACAAAGAAATCAAATCTGTTGAAGTCATTCCCAACATGCCCCATCAACAGGGCGGATGCATGGCCCCTGTACAGTATCTGGCCGATAATGGCGCCAACAAACTGATTGCCGGCGGCATGGGGCTTCGGCCGCTTATGGGATTTAACCAGGTGGGTATTGAAGTCTATTTCGGCGGTGAATTTCAGACCATTGGCGATGCGGTAAATGCGTTTATCGAAGGGCAACTCCCGCAATTTTCTCAGGAACATACCTGCGGCGGTGGCGGCGGTCAGTAATTCATGAGATATGGCAATGGGAAAAGAAAACCGGTTACATGAAAAAAACCATGATCATGATCATACGCTCTTGAGTGAACGTTTTATCCGCCACGCCAACCTGCCCATACATATGGGTAAATTGCCCGGCGCAAACGGATATGCAAAAGGCGTCGGAACTTGCGGGGACGCCATTGAAGTTTATTTATCAATCCATGATCAAAAAATAAAGGCACGTTAAATGACACATTTTTTGATTGTTACATCCAATGAACATAAATTTTCAGAATTTACGAACGCACTGACCAGCGAAAACACAGTAGAAACCAGCCGGGCCGCTTCTTCAAAAGAAGCGCTGGATGCTATTTCCGGTGCCATTCCTGATTTAGTCATCATTGACGAAGAAGTAGGCGGAACACCGGGCCTGGAAATTGCCCGGAGCATCCTCATGAAAAATGCCATGGTGAATCAGGCCGTTGTGAGCCGGTTATCTTCGGAAGAATTTCATGAAGTTTCCGAAGGGCTTGGCATTCTCGCCCAGCTGTCCCTGGAACCCGATGCTGCTCAGGCGAAAACCCTGCTGGATCTTTTAAAAAAGATGCCATAAATCCCAAGGTCTTTTCTCTCTTTCCGAAAAAAGGCTTTTAAACATTTTAATCCTTGTGCCGTCTTTTCTGTTAATTCTTACAGAGAAGACGGCATCATTGCCTGACTACCTTTCCCCGAACACTTCATTACGCATTGTCTTTATAAAACTTCTTTGACATCACAGTGTTTATTAGTATTAACTTTACTTGGGATCATTATTTATTTTGAACACGTAAAGATCTAAACGCGGTGATTTCTTTTTTTAGGGACATCTGGATTGTATTACGAAATATGTATTATGTACTGGAATTTTCATTAATCACAATCTATCATGTATATCGCGAACAATATAACCGGGCGGTTACCACTAAAGGCGCCCGCAATTACTGGGCGGCCAAAACATTTAAGTCCGTAAAACTGACATATGATGTCATTGCCCCGGAAGGAACCCGTTCCCGAACCAGACAATTAAATCCATTTAAAAAAGGCGGATTTATGGTCGCGCTTCAGACAAACGCGATTATCATCCCCATCGGAATCTGGGGCACGGAAAGAGTCCTTCCCCCTGACGCCTGGCGATCCCGGATTGGTGGACATGTGGAAGTCCATATTGAAAAACCCATTGATACATCAAACTATACTATTGAAGACCGCGATGCCTTAATGGAAAAAGTCAGAAAGGAAATCAACGTACTGGGTGGTTATGACTCATAAATTCAGGCAATTAATTAAATCCGATTATCAAGAAAGGAGCGTTTATGGACGGCTGGAGCGAAGACGAAATTAAAAATAAAGAATTAATGGCACCCTGCGGCCTGTATTGTGGAACCTGCGGCGTATACATTGCAAACCGGGACAAAAATGAAAAGTTCCGGGCGGTGATGGGCGGACTTTACGGCACCAAACCAGAAGAGACATCCTGTTCCGGATGCATGCAGCCGGACCCGCCCAAAGATCTCTATGTATATTGTAAAATGTGCAAAATCCGTGATTGCGTCAAATCAAAAGGATTTTATTCCTGCCATCAATGCGATGAGTGGCCTTGTGACGAGATCGAAAAATTCGGCCTTGAAACCGGCAAACGGGTCATGATGCGGACAATACCTGTATGGCGGGAAAAGGTTGCCGAACTCGGCGATGAAAAAGGAAGTGTGGAATGGGCCCGATCGGAATGTGAACGTTATCATTGTTCGTCCTGCGGTTATCCCCTTTTCAGGGGCGCCCAACGCTGCAGACAATGCAAAAAAGAGGTGGCCGATGAGCTGGACGGGTCACTCTGATTGACGAGCGCAAAAAATTTCAACCTTTCTTGTTTTGCAGGAGGTCAGGCGATGAAAATTTTTCACTACACGGAGCATAAACCTTTTCCAGCCAAAACATTGGGGATAGAAGATGCATCCGGCTTATCCATCCGGTTTCTGATTACCCAGGGTGATGGGGCTCCGAATTTTGCCATGATGCATCTTGAACTTGAACCCGGAGGCTGTACACCGAATCACCAGCATGGATGGGAAGAGGAAATCTTTGTAAAAACCGGGGCCGGCAAGATAAAATCCGGCGACCAGACAACCGCCATCTGCCCGGGAGATGTAATCTATATCGCCCCGGATGAAGCCCACCAGTTTGTCAATACCGGTGAAGAAAACCTTGAACTTTTATGCGTGATACCGAACAATCCCGGTTGATTTTTTTGATAAAATCTGTTGACCCGAAAAAATTCGGCATCCATCCATCCACAAAAATTGAGCAGATAGATAATACGCAATTTGTCATCCGCATTGAAAAAAAAGCCGCATTATCATGAAAGACGGGGAAAAAAAATTAGATAACGTTTCAAAACGATTTCAGGCCATCCCGGGGGTGGGCAAAAGTCTTTCCAAGGACCTTGTTGATTTGGGGTATCAAACAGTTGAAGAACTGAAAAACGAAAACCCGGAAACCATGTACCGGAATCTGTGCCGCCGCAGGGACCGCCATATTGACCGATGCGTCCTTTATGTGTTCCGGTGTGCGGTTTATTATGTCAGTCATGCCGAACACAACCCGGAACTGCTCAAGTGGTGGAACTGGAAAGACGCACCCTGATACCTGTCAAACATCAGAGTCAATACTTCACTGTTGATCAATTACAAAAACCATATTATCAATAATATATGAAATCCGGTTGCCTTAGGGTTCACAAACCGTACTTTATGTAAGGAGGATGTGATGGATTCAATGCATTTAATAGCACCCTGCGGCCTGGCTTGCAGTGCTTGCCCCATGCATCTGGCAAAAGACTCACCGGGCCTGAAAATTTCATTATCCGACAAACTGGGTTTCCATCGAAAAGGTAAGGTGACATTTTCCGGGTCTGAGATTCGATTTTATCCGGCATTCAAACGGAAAAAGGGTTATTCAATGGACTTAAATGAAATCATTAATTTTTTTCATCGATTGATAGTGTTTCATCCATTCATTTCCATGGGCATTGCAGCAGCCCTCGGTATTCTGGTATATATTAAGCTCAAAGAAGTATTGAAAATAATATTTATCTCTCTGGCAATCGGTGCTGTCTGTTATATTCTTTATTGTTTACTGGGCGCAACTGAATCCGGTTTTTTTCAAAAAAAGAAAATGATACATAAGAGCTTGTGATGCAAAAATATATTCAATCATCGCCAACAATTGACTTTGAACATCCGGCGGTACAGGAATTTGTCCAAAAACATGCCGGAAGTTCGGAAAACCAGACAACGCAGGCGGTCCGTCTTTATTACGCGGTTCGCGACAAAATCCGGTACGACCCCTACTCCCTCGACCTGACCGTTAAAGGGCTCAGCGCCAGCAATACGCTCATAAGTGGCCGCGGCTGGTGTGTTGCCAAAGCCATCCTCCTGGCCGCGTGCTGCAGAAGCCTGAAAATTCCGGCACGCCTCGGCTTCGCGGATATCCGCAACCATCTGTCAACCCAACGCCTGCGCGAACAAATGCAGACCGATATATTTTACTGGCACGGGTATACATCCATCTATTTAGACGACAAATGGGTCAAGGCAACTCCGGCCTTTAACATTGAACTGTGCAACAAGTTCAATCTTCGGGGGCTTGATTTTGACGGAACCGGCGACTCGATTTACCACCCGTTTGATTTAAACGGCAACCGGCACATGGAATATTTAAATGACCGCGGCGACTTTGATGATGTTCCCATTGATGCAATTATTGAGACTTTTCAAAAAAAATATATTGTGGATGATTCACTGGAAAAAGCAGATTTTGAAAAGGATGTGGACCGGGAAACCGCCGGATAGCCCGCGTTTCTCAATTACTAACTATTTTTAAATATTTGTTCAAAAAATGTTCTGTTGATTTCCCTTTATGCCGGAGGGACACTTTTTACGCCATCTTGTTCAATGTAAATTCTCATTTTTACTTCTGCAAGGACTTGCTCTCCTGTATGTCATCATAGAAGAATCTTTCCATCAGGCCTGCCGCAAACCGGGCGGCTTCGGATTTATCTTCTTCATCCGGATGTTTAGGATAGGTACGAAATATTTTATGAAATCCATTGCATTTGAACCTTCCCAGACTTGTTTGATGCAGCTTTTTTTCCATGGAATTAAGGCAGGCGTTTGCCGTAAGGGTACCGAATAACGGCGCCCCATAAGTAACAAAAACGGCGGACGCCTTAACGGATTCCAGTCCGGATAAAAATGTGTCAATTTTATCCGTTGGCATTCCGCCGTGAACCGGTGACCCCACAACAATCAGATCATAGTCTTCCATCACGCATTCGCCTGCGCTATCTACATGAACAGAAGGACAGTTCAGTACGCTGGCGACTTCATCCGCGATCAGTTTAGTATTGCCGCTCCAGCTGTCATACACCACAATGGCTTTAAGGTCCTCAAAACCTGTTTGAACAGTTCTGTCAGCCTCCTTGTTAAAAGTCATCACCGCGTTGTGGGTGGTGCATCCCGAAAAAAGGATATTCACGAAAAAAGCTATGAAAATTGAGCAAAATAACCGTCTATTCATTTCATCCCCCATTAATTTTCAATTAATGACAACAAACAGGTTTACTTTGAAAAATGATTATTTTTTAGCATATGTTCATAATTAATACAAGGTGAACGTTTTGTGATTTTAAATCTAATTCGGGAATAAAATGACACTTTCCAGGTCATCCAGCATTCTCTGGATATTTAAATCGTATTTTTTTGCAACCGCTGCTAACGTCTCAAAAAGTGCATTGCAGCAGATACACTCCCCTGCGGGTTCGTCATACTGCTTAAATACGACTTCAGTCTCACGATATTGGCTGACAATGTCGAGAACTGTCATTTCCGGCGTGATTTCAGGTTTTTTTGTTTGGCCCATCGTCTGTCTGCCTGTTTCCGGCAGTGCCGCCAGGGCCCGATTGTTTACTTTTTTGACCCGTGCGACGACTACCGGTTTTGATGGATTGCCGGCAATCAGCGTTTAGGCCAATGACTGCGCGGCTGGTTTTTAATGAAATTTGGCACAAATATCTATCTGCATAAATTAAAATCCAAATGCCGCCTGAACAGTAACAATGTCGACGGTATGATCGTCATCATCCGCCACGGACCATTCCGCGGTTAATTTATTGGCAGGGCCGTTAATATAGTAATTGCATCCAACGCCATATACGGTTGTATCATCGGCGCCACTCACGTCCGGTATGATCTTTTCATAATGTCCGAAAGGTTGAATATTACCGGCAAACAAAACTCCTGCCTTGACTGTCACGATTTCGCAATTCCCACCAGACTTCAGATCAGTCCATGTAATACCGTTCACAGAGTTTTTAATTGTGATATAGGAAGCTTCCGCAGTCACGGCAACATCACCCATCGGGAAGTCAAGATGTACGTCGCCTGTATATGCTTCATAATTACATTTCTTGCCATCGAGAATCAGATCCGACTGAGAGTCAAAACCTGCGCCAATGGCTAAGATCTTCTTTTTACCAAGGTAGGTCCCCTTGTTAAACCATGAGGTTTCAGGGTCGAACAGATTCAGGCTAATCCGGCCCGCGAACCTTAACGTGTCATCCGGATTGGTTGCCGCACTTTCCGCCCCTTCACCGACCATGAAGCGGTACTGGAGTTTATCATCTATAACGTTACCCCACAGTGTGATGCTGTCATCCCGTCCCACCTTGCTCGGATAAAAAATATTGCTGCGAAGACCGCCCTGACCCCAGTCGAGATCCGTGGTCAGCAACGCTTTGGTGGAAGTAGTGCCGTAATTTCGGGTAAAGGGGATGTACATCCGCCCGACCTGAACCATTAAATCGTTATCGTAGAGTTTGTAAGTGACCCAGGCGTCTCTTACTGCAAGGCCGCTGCCAAGCCCCATACTTGGATTATCCATACCTTCTTGCCCGATACGGTCAGCGGCATAATGCATAAATAAGCTCAGTTCAGGTGTAACGGTACCTTTGACGCTAAAATAGGAACGTCGGACCATGAAATCATTCAAACTGTCATCCCCCTCCCCGTCGCCGTCCCGATCATAATCTCCGAGATACTGGTACCATGCCTGACCCCAGTATCCGACACTTAAAGAAATATCGCCATCCCGATACACTTCAAGTGACCATGCCATTGACGGTAATAAAATCAGCCCGATTAATAAAAACAGGGTTCTTCGAATCATTTCAGCATCTCCTTTTCGTTAAAATTTTTATAAATTTAAATGGTTTTCAGAATAAAACCGTTTCAGACTTTCCGGGATCTGTTTGATGATGTCAATTACCTGCGTACCGGGATCCGGTTCTGCCATTTCTCCGACCATGCGGCTGATTATTGACGAATATATGCAGGCTGCCTGAACATCTTTTCCCATCCCTGTCAAAGCGGCAACCAGACCGGTAATAATATCACCGGTGCCGCCGATGGCTTCCAGCGAAGGAATCATCGGTTCTGAAACGATTTTTAAAATTCCGGTTGCATCCGCCAGAATATCCTGTTCCCCCTTTACCAGCAGATAGCGGGCCGCATTGCTGTATTGATACGCCTTTGCAATCAATTCCGACACGCGGTTTTCTTCATGAAAAATAAATCCACGCGTATAAAACGGATGGGGCGCTGATTCATCGGCCAGAAACGCCAGTTCTCCGATGTCCGGAGTGAACACATCATAGGCATCTGCCTGTCCGCTCATTTTTGCCGCATACATAAAACCGGCATCAGCGATCAGCACCGGTCGCTCGGACATTTCAGAAACAGCAAACAGCACCCGATTATGCCAGTCCACATCCGGCTGAATATAATGAAACGTTAAACCGTCATATTCCCGGCCGGGAAGTGTCTTTTCAAGATATGCATAGAGTTTGCGGCTGCCCGCTCCCCTTCCGATATCACCAATGAGGTATGCGACCGGAGGTTGCGCATCAAAAAATTCACACACCTGCACGGCAGTTGCCAGCAACGCAGGGGTGCCCCGATTGATGTCAACCGTCTGATTTTCTATGATCAATTTCCGGCCGGACAGGGTTACCGGGCCGCAGGTCAATGGAAAATTTTCATTCGGCACCGTACCGACTATTGCGAACATTTTCGTATCATTTCTTCATAGGCTAGTTGAAGGGCATAGCCGCATAACGTGTGACCGATACTGCGCGGGGCAGGTGCCTCATCCAGAGGTTTACCGATCATTTCGCCGGCCAGATACGGCACATCCGGACATCCGCCGCCGGAAATATTCACCACCGTCATGGATGTTTTATCTACGGTGATTTTCATATTCGCGGCTCGGACCATCAGAAACTGTCCGTAATCTTTGGTAAAAAAAATATTCACCGGCTCCAGCAAAGGCCCTGAGACCGGCACCACTTTCAGGGGGAAAATATTTTCCGTTTCCAGAGCCCTGAGGATTTCAAGCTCCTCTATCAATGGAAATTCAATCACCAGATCACACCCGGTGCGAATTTCCGGCGGCGGTCCCATGACACGGATCCGCCAATCTCCTTTTTTCAGGATGGTTTCGCACCGGATCACTTCACTGGTATTTTCAAATACCATTATTCCTCGGTCTTTGATCACTTTGACCGGAGAGTGCTTCTTTTTTTTGAAAAGTGTTAAAAGGCCCACGCTTTATCCCCTGTGAATCTCTAATCGGTAAGAGTCTTCTTCTTCCGTGATATTTAGAACTTTCCACCCCTGGCTCTCAACCGCACGGCTGACATTTTCTTTAGAAGCTTCCGTATCCACCAGAACCACGATTTCAGCTGCGGTTGTTTTTTTTAATTCATCAAGGGTCATTAATACCGGTTGCGGGCAGGAAAGCCCCCGGGCATCAACTGTTGTTTCCATTGTTTACCTCCTTACTGTCTTTGTTTCATTGTGAAACCGATCACCATACAAACGGCCAGGCCGATGACAACAACTGCGATGCCGTGGGGTCCCAAACCGTTGGGCGAACTGGCCAATCCGAAATTATGCGAAAAAGCAGCGCCGGCCACCATTCCGATGACAAAAATCGCCGCATCCGCATCCCCCTCTCCGGATAAGAATAACTGCCGGCCCGGGCATCCGCCGGCAAGCGCAAAGGCAAGTCCGGCCAGGACCATCCCCAAGGCGTTCCAGAAATGCAGGGTATGCGCGACCGGCTGACCCTCAAAACCGGGATGAAACTGTCCGAGAAAAAAATTGGTGATAAATGCGGTGATAACCAGCGCGATCACGCCGGAAAACAGATGGATTTGCTTGAACAAAATCAAGTCCCGGAAGGCACCCATGGTGCAGAAACGGCTTCTCTGGGCAATAAAACCGATGATTAAACCAACCACAATTGAAACAATGACCGGCGCATGCATGGCCCCAGGCCCTTTGAGGCTGTACAACAGGACCCCGCTTTTTGCCATGCCTTCGGATTGTGGACTTAAAAGCATTAACAGGAAAAAACCGGCAAAAATGACCGGCAGAATCCACCCGGCAGCCGAAGAAAACTTATGGGTACGTCCCAGGGTATACCCATTTTTTAAAAACCGGGTCCCGATCCATATTCCGGCAATCAGGCCGATAATTCCTAAAATGGCATTCCCATCACCGCCGGCCAGTCTCAGCATCGCCCGCCACGGACATCCCAGAAAAACAAGCGCCCCGATCATGGCAAATACGCCGAGAACAAACCGGACAATCGGCGCGGAACCGCCCCGCGGCCGAAACTCCTTGAAAATCAGCGCAGCCGCTAAAGAGCCGATCACAAATCCGATGATTTCGGGCCGCAGGTACTGCACCACCCCGGCCCGGTGCAGCCCCAGCGCTCCGGTGATATCCCTCACGAAACAGGCGACACAGATTCCCATGTTCCCCGGATTCCCCCAATACTGAAGCAGTGCGGCAATCACACCGATAAATCCCCCCACACCAATGATTCCCCATCGTGTTACAAAAACATTCTTCATTATATCCTGCCTTTTTTTAATCAGTTGTTTCATCACTTAAGCGAATAATGTGGCACAAAAAGACCTTCATCATTGCCGTAATATTTTAATGCGTATCTCATATATGGATTTTTTCGATTTGTAAAATTGATATTTTCAATATTAATCACTTGAATAATTGAAAATATCTATATTCAGGAAAATCGATCGAATTGATCGGAATAGATTTTGTTGCGGGGTTCACTGACTGTTTTGTCAGGGACACGATCTATCATCCGTTTGATTTAAACGGCAACCGGCACATGGAATATTTAAATGACCGCGGCGACTTTGATGATGTTCCCATCGATGCGATCATAGAGACTTTCACAAAAGAATATGTTGCCGATGATTCGCTGGAAAAAAGTGGATTTTGAAAAAAATGTGGAAAAAGAGATTAGCAGGTGTCCATAAAAATTATGATTCTGATCAAATATCTATTTTAACCCTCACACCGCCAACAATTGCCGTATTTATATCATTAAAAGCTGAGCTAATGACTTGAATATCCGGAGTGATATGCATCCAGGGAGTCACTTCAAAATTGTAGAAAAATTCAAAACCCTCTGCATTGCTTATTATATCCGGGTAACCCGGTGTATCATCGCTGACACCTGTATAATAGTAACCAATGCCGAAAGTGTCCCTGTTTCTGGTAGGAATGACACCGGTCCCGAAAATACCAAAACTGTAACACCAGTCAATGGGATTTGATTTTTTATCAGAAATCCCCAGCTTTAAGAAATAACCGAGGCCCTGTTTGGGATCGTTTTTCTCGTAATATAAAATTTGATCATAATTATAATAGATACTCCAGGAATTACGTTTGTCACTCTCGGTAACGTCAGAACTTTCTATGCCGGCAATGGTTAGCCAGGGAGCGTTGTCAACCAGCGCATAATCCTTTGTGCCATATGAAATACCGAACAACTGGTGCGCCCTCAGTCCCAAAGGTTCAAAATGCATGCGATATTCCAGCATAAAGGAAATACCATCACTAAAGGCATCATCAAAACGTGTATCATCAGGATGCCCATCGGCATCCATGACAGTAAGTGAAAACTTATCTTCATTATCCGGAAACAAAAAGAAAAGGCCGGCGCCAAGCGCAGAATCAGGTACTGTTACCATCGTCACCGGGTTAAATACAAAATTCTGGTTTAAAAAATTGACTTTCCCTTTTCCCCCGGCAAATTCATTGGTATCCCTATCAAGGGTGTCCAACTTTCCTAAATAGAACCCCAGATTTTCCAGGATGTACTGGTAATAAGTAGCACTCATTAATTCAGTCGTGTTCTCATCGGCAAGCGGGAACAGGCCGTCCATATTGGCGGCAGTTAAGGCCCCTGTATATTTGTTAACAAAGTTGCCGTAACGGGTTTTACCATATAGCCTGATAAAAGCGCCCTCCCAAAGACCCATTTTTTTAAAATTCATCCGAAGCTCATAATCTACAGATCCGCCAAAGGCACCGGTCTCTTTAAGCCCGCCATTGATGATACTCTGGTATGTCCCGGTCGTATCAACATTCAAGATAAATCCTTTGTCAGCTAAATTCGTTCTCACGCCTCCCCAGTTTCCTGTCAGCATCGGTCTGGCGGTCCACTCCCCTTTATAATCTGTTTCCGGCCACAGAAAATTGCTGCTTTCTCCCATGGCATATCCGTAAGGTGAAAGAATAAAAATAACCAATAATGCCATCAGCGGTATTCTTTTGGAGTTCGTTTTCATGGAAAAATTTTTATTAATATTGTCAGGCATGGTTCATTATTACCTTGAATTTATGCCAACCCGGCCGCATTCAATACAGTGAATGTACATGATGCTTATAATTCCCAGAATAGCATGTCAAAGCCAAACCTTAGTGCGGGTATTGGTTCCCAGTCGCTTTCATTGCGGTATTCCAGCTCAGGCCCGAGATAAAAAAACAGCCATTGTCTGTAAATAAGTCTTCTGTGTTCTAGTGAGAGGCGATATTTGTCTATAATGCCTGTTCCGGTTTTGTATCCAAATACGCTGCATTTTCCCCAGACACTTTGGGGATGCTGTTTAAACTCTTTTCCAATTTTGTAACCGATACGAAAACTCTGTTCCCATTCAACACCTGTTGTCACGTCTCCCCACTTTGCGGCGGTTAAAGAACTTGTTACGAAAGCATCATCCGGCCACCATTCAAAAACAACCGAGGTGATTTGGCCAAAACCATCATCGCTGAGCCAGAAGCCTTTTATTTGGGGCACAATATGGAGTCGTCCCCTGCTAACTTTTTTCCTGAAAAGAAGTTCTGTATATAACACGGGCGGAATTCTCGCCTTGACACCAACGCGCACAGATCCGAAAGGAATCTTGCGTGGTCCAAGGGTACTCCTCAAACCAACATAAAGAGCATCATCAACTTCATCAGGGTTTCTTCCGGGAAGGGCCTCAGGTGCGGTTGTTTCCAGGAAAATACCCAGACGATCTTCGGTTTTAGGCAGGTTGATATCTGCTGAAATGTTAAAGTCAAGTTTTAATGGGGTACCGTTATTGTCTTCGATCTTCAATCCGGTTGTCACATTAAATCGCGATGAGTTTAAAGGATATATATCATCTTCATTGGAGGCGCTCAGGAACATATCCGTTTTATAGACAGCCCCACGAAATAAAACAGTTGTTTGATCATAAAAAGAGTCAAGCTTGTCCTCTCCAGTGGTTTTATCCGTCGCGTTGTCATCGGCTTTTTCGCCGGCAAAGATATTTTCGTTAATTTTAATCTCTTGGGTTGAGATAGTATCCTGGGAGTCTGAATCCGTTTTTGTGCTGTTTTCTGAAATAGCTGTGGTATTTTCAATAGAAGAATCTGCAGATGAAAGAGGGATGAAGCAGAAGCAGCCGGAACAGAATATAAACATGACTATGCCGGTTGTTATATATAATTTGGGGAGTATACTGCTTTTCTTCATGTTTAGTTCCCCGACCGAAAACCGTCAAAATTTAGGGGTCTGCTCTTAACTCATTTTAAAATTTTATCAAGAGTCAAGGGCAGACTTGACCCCAGTCCTATCTTTTTTCATTTGATGACAACACTTTTAAACCGCAATGATTCTCAATA
The DNA here is from genome assembly GCA_014237465.1 of Desulfobacteraceae bacterium. Lineage (GTDB taxonomy): Bacteria > Desulfobacterota > Desulfobacteria > Desulfobacterales > Desulfosalsimonadaceae > SURF-3. The sequence goes on from JABZFM010000006.1 coordinate 162,809, forward strand.
GGCTGAAAATCCTTATCATTGTGTAGAAGTGGTATATCCTTTTCAATGGCAGTTGAGGCAATCATGCAGTCTAAGGGTTTTCGAATAGTTATACCTTTTTTACGTAATTTTCGGTAAATTTCTGCAGAACGTAAAAAGACAGTGTAGGGCATTGGAAGCCAAATCAAAGTATTGAACAAGTCCCTTGTTTTTCTGAATTCAGTGTCTTTTCGAATGCCTTGAAGTACCTCTGTCAGAATGATTCCACAGGTACAAATGTCTTCTCTGTGTTCAATAAGATCCTCTAAAACTGCCACATGTGGTAATGATCGTGCTGCAAAAAAATCAATCCATACAGTCGTATCGATGAGGATTATCATATATCTCGACCTTGCCGCCACTCGTTAAGATCACCCTCCCAATTGATTTTGCCTTTGAGTTCAAGAATTTTAGCTTGAGATTCATGACGGTACAACTCACGCAATGCATGATCAATCAGAGCTTTGCGAGTTTTTATTCCGGTCGCTCTTAAGCAATCTTCCACAAGTTTATCATCAAGCACAATATTTGTACGTTTCACTTAACACCTCCTTTACACTTTTATATACACCTTATCATGAAAATTATGTGTATACAAATAAAATTATGCGGAATGCAAAATTATGCGGAAGATAACGCTGCGGTTCACCTGGCACAGGGGATTCCAGAAAATTCTAAATATTGAAACATTTCGCTAACCCAAATACTTTCTAAACGGCTCAGCCCCTGCGATCTGGTGAAACCGCTCGAAAACACATTATACGGCTTTCATGATATAAAACGAGTACCCATAAAATTTTTCATATTCTTCGAAGAATTTCATTTCCTCTTCTGTTTCACTAATAACGGATTGCATGATGCTGTCATTTGAATTCTTAAAAGATTTCATGTTTTTTCGAAGTGGCTCATAGTAATTATTCCACCACGCATTTGACGGCAAACGGTGTATTCCTAAGACTTCAAAACCTGATGAATTTACAATATCGGAGTTTTCTGACTCGGTTTTGATAGCAGGGTAAGCGTTTTGCATAAATATTTTTACATGTTCTGGCACTTCACTTGTGAAATAGTTCATTTCCGAAATGACAGCGATTCCATTAGATGCCATTAATGGCCTCCAAGCTTTCAACGCACCTTCAAATGTTATGTTATAAGCGGCTCCCTCAGACCATAGAAAATTAATGGTTCCTGACTCCCAATCAAGATTTCCCATGTCACATTCGATAGTTTCTACCAAATGTTCAAGCCCTCGCTGTTTTGCTCGATCTTCGAGTTCATCTAAAAATTCTCGCGAGAAGTCTACTGCCCGTATCTTTGATTTAAATTTGTCCGCCAGAATTAGTGTTCCTGCACCAGCACCGCAACCGATGTCTGCTATACGTGGATTTGTTGGCAGCTCTGGAATTTGTGAAATTATATAGTTCGAATAATCTGTATCACCAGGGCCTTGCCTCTCAAGGCCTCGATGTAATTCGATAAGCGCCCTAATATATTTTTTTTGTTCTTCCATAAAAATCACCTTTATATAAGTTTGTGCATTAGCCTACCGGATGATGTCGCTACTATCGCGAAGTGGTCATATGACGCCAGGTGGCGGGCTATCCCATCAAAAAAGAGTGCAAACCCGCTTTTTTTCCGGATACCACATTTCTCAATATGATCAATTTGCTGCATTACAATTCATTTACATCTTTTTTGCAGTTGAGCATTTTAGATTACATTTTATTTTTAACACTTTGAATTATTAGCATATAAATGCTTCAATTGCAACTATAGCAATCAACTAAAGCGGATGGGATTCGTTCTTTTGCAAGGCTTCCGGGATGAAGCTGTAGCCCGCTGCCGCGATTTTTATCCTATTCAACAACTTTCACGGGGCGATGGCAAAGAAAAAAGGTCCAAATTCAAGGCGCACAAATTCTGAGGAATGAGGCATAGCTTGCTACTCCGCAGTGACGAAGAATGCAGAGCAACGCAGAAGTTGGACTTTTTACGAAGCCATCGTTAGAGGCCCCGCATTTGTTCAGAACGTAGTGCCCCCGTATCCCTTGTCTCAAGAACCGCATTCACCGCATCCAGCATCTTTGCCTTGTCTTTCTGAAGCGTGCCGCTGACCGGCAGATAGTTAGATGCATGGACCCCGACAAATTTTAAATTGTCCATGGTGATATTTTCAAACATCAGCTTCATTTCTTCAAGCGTATCAAACGGGTCCGGCAGTTCAAACTCTCCTTTTTGCACCTTGTGATACAACACCGTGCCGGGCACCGGGGTGGTGGTCAGGGCCGCCAGATACCGGGGTTTCATTTTGTTGGTAATTTCGGCCGTGGCAATGGCATGCTCCCGGGCACGCTCCCCTTTTCCGGCAATTCCCAGCAGTACCATGGAAGACAGGTTAATATCCGCGCTGACCAGGTTCTGTCCGGCTTCGAGCATCTGAGCGGCAGTCACCCCTTTTTTAATTTCCGCAAGCAGCCGGTCGTCTCCGGTCTCCACCCCCAGGTAGGCCTTGGTCAGCCCGGCCGCCCGCAAGGCGGTCAGTTCGGACATGGATTTTGCCAGTGTGCTCTGGGGTCCCACATAGGTGCCCACATGTCTCAGGGACGGGAATGCCTGATAAAGATCTTTTAAAATCTCCAAAAGTTTATCGGTTTCAATGGCCACGGCGTCGCCGTCGCATAAAAACACTTTTTCAAGGTCGCCGTAATGGGCTTTTGCCATTTGAATATCTTCTTTTATTTCCTCAAGGCTGCGCACCCGGTATTTGCGGTCCTTGTACATGCCGCAGAACGTACACTGGTTATGGGAGCATCCGATGGTGCACTGAAGCAGGTAGCTGTTGGCCTCGCTAAACGGTCTGAAAATCTGTCCTTCGTATCTCATGTGATGTTTCCGATTTTAATTTTTTTTATTTCTTCCGCATATCTTTCAAATAAACAGACTTTGACGTGCCGTCTCCGACTGATCTTTCTTCAATCTGGAACAGTTTTATAGCTACCACTAGCCCGCCCAGCTTTTTATATCCGTAATTTCTCGGATCAAATTCAGAAGACTGTTTGGCAATATTGCTGCCGACGGCTGCCAGGTGGGCCCAGCCGCTGTCGTCCGATGAGGCATCCACCGCGTTTCTCAACAAATTGACCAGCTTTGTATCCCGCTTTAATTCAGTGGTTGTTTTTCGATTCATTTTCTCAACATCATCATCATCTTTGAAACGAAGCACTTCCGTGAATATGAATTTATCACAGGCGGCAACAAACGGTTCGGGTGTTTTTTTCTCACCAAATCCATAAACAAACAAACCGGCTTCCCTGATCCGTGATGCCAGCTTGGTAAAATCACTGTCACTGGAAACAATGCAAAACCCGTCAAATTTTGCCGAGTACAGCAGGTCCATTGCGTCGATAATCATGGCGCTGTCAGTGGCATTTTTTCCCGTGGTATACCCAAACTGCTGGATGGGCTGAATGGAATACTTCAGTAAAACTTCCTTCCACCCTTTTAAGCCCGGTGCTGTCCAATCACCGTAAATCCTTTTGACATTGGCAGTCCCATATTTTGCGATTTCCGCCATAAGCCCTTCCACAATGGAAGGCTGCGCGTTATCCGCATCGATTAATACCGCCAGTTTTTCAGTTTTGACTTCTGACATCTGATGTCCTTTCCACCGGGGAAAGTACGACCAAAGCAATCTCATTAAAACCTACGGATTACTTTGTCGTTCGTTCCCTCCCTGCCACGCCAACGGCGTGGCTCGTAATGGCAACTTGGATTTAAAGGTTTTTGTTCAATTTCTAATTATATATCAGATAATAAAATTCTTTTCTAATGCAAAATAGCGGGCGACGATAGCAAACCCGGAACCATCTGCTGGTTTAATATTGTAAAAGTTCGCCTTAACTGTCTTTTCAGGGGCTTTTAAATTTAAAATCCCTGATTTTACAGGATATCCGTTATTTTTGGTTTATTAAACAGAATCACATCTTTATCAAGAAGCACCAGGTCCGCCTGCCATCGGCCAGCCAACCACGCAAAGGTCCTGCGGGAAAAAAAGCAGACATGGGTGAGATCGTTCTTATAATGCCATTGTGCAAACGCCTTTTTGCCAATGGCGAGTTTGGTCATAATGCCGAACCAGCCGCTGGTCTTCAAGCACCCCCACAACCTGGCCAATGTTTTCTCCGGATTGTGAAGATGTTCCACCACTTCAGTGGCGGTGATAAAATCATATTGTTTTTCCAGTGCCTGGGAATTTTTGGCATAAAATTTGTCGTAAATTTCCATCAAATATCCGGACTCTTCAAACATCAGCGAAAGGGTCGGGCCCGGGCCGGAACCAAAATCCAGGCCACGGCTGTTCGCCTGAATCCGCTCCTGTATGGGCGTAAACAGCCGATTCAAAAACCTTCGATATGCCGGATCACCCGGTATGTTTTCGTGCAGATCATATTCAGCCTTTTCATCGTCCGCAGATAAAAACTGATCCGGCGGCACAAAAATCAGACAGCAGGTACGGCATTGAAAATAGTCCCGGTGCCGGTCGGAAAAAAACACATTGCTACCCGGTATTTTACATAAAGGGCAGACCGGATTTTTTATATGTGGGTTTACCGTCAATTTATAACTCTTGTCACCTTGTTTAGAATACTTCATGTCAGCCAAAAACAGGTTTTCAGATAAATTTTTTATCCCGGCACTATATTTACGCGATGATGTCGTGCGATTTCAGCAATATAGTCATTTCCGACACCGGCTTTGCGGGCAAACTCCGGCCATTGTTTCACGGAATCACCCACCTGGCGGATAATTTCCAGCGGCTTTGGAATGCTGATTAATTCGCCCACAGCCATCAGATCCGCTGCCGTAAAGTGATCCCGTTTGCCGTTAATACTCATCTGGTGTTGGTTCGTCCATTTGCCGACCGGGTTGTGTGAATAAATCACGTCAAAGGCGGGCGATAATCGCCAGCGCCCGTCTTGTTCCATCAGAAACGCGATATTCTTTGTGTGATCATCCTGGTTTCGGGCAATCACATTAAACACCATCCGCCGGTACTGCGCAATGGCATCGGCCCTGCTCAGCCGGAGTTTCCTCATCACGGAAAAAGCCTGTTCATAACCGTAGGCACCGGCAGCATTAAAATCATAATGTGCCACACCGCACAATGACTGCATGTGTATTTTTTCACCATTGCTGCGGTCAAACCGTCTGGTCAAAAAATGGGCCCGCCCGTTTTCCTCGAGCAGACGGCAGGCGGCCATCTCGATTCCGGCATCTTTCGCCATTAAATAATAGGCATATTCGATACGGCCGAATCCTTTGGGTTCCCCCAGCTCAAGGTCGGTCACCCCGTCAAATTTCAATATCCAGTAATCATAACCCGCTGGCACATCCGCCTGGCCGGACAGTACGTTATCTTTGTCATTAATTGCTATGACCGCCTTGGGCCGTGCGCCGCCGGCCGAAGTGCCGACACGCAGGATATCCATAACAGCATCCGCGTTTTCCTTTTCATTCATACCGATCTCAACATCTAATGCCAGCCGCCGATTCATCACCTGCCGGGCCAGCTCGACCATTTCCGAAACTTCCACATGAACCGGACGCTCCAGATCCCGGTAAACCGGTGGCGCGAACTCCAGTGCGCCCATTGCTCGTCTGCCGGTATAACACAGGCGCTCCACAGGGCTGAAACCGGCGGCATCCCGTCCGTTTCGGGCCAGCCACGCATCAATAATACTGTTGCCGAACTTATCCGGTAAAGCATCTGCAAGCAGCCCGGGCAGGCCGATAAAAGTTTCCCTGTTTAAGCCCGGAAATGAGAATATACCGTCCCCCTGCCGGGCGGCATCCAGACCCATATGCAGCGGTGAGATATCAAGCCCTTTTTTCAGAAACACCGGATCATATTCAAACACACCAACACCGCGATCTTCCAGCCACGCCACGGCACCGGCGATTTCCCCCCACAGACGAACAACGGCGGTCTCCACCTTATCTACCATTGCTCATTCTCCGGCAAATCCCGTTTCAAACGCCGGCCGGATGCCCGCTGTCGTTTTTTCCCCTGCTGTCGGACCAGCTGCATGGGGCTGATTGCCGGTTCAGGGATAAAGCTGTCCAGCGCATCCAGGGCACCCAGTTCCCGGAGCACCGCAATCAGGGTCAGCAGCTTTCCCTTTCCGGATTCAACGGACTTAACGGCATTGAGCGATAATGCGGCCGCATCCGCCACCTGCTGCTGGGTCCGGTCCCGGCGCAAACGCTGGGACCGGACACGGTTCCCCAGTTCCACCCCGATCCCCCTGTCTGTCATTGAATAAAAATCCATAAAAGCCTTTTTAAAATCTGTTATTTCTTAATTTAAAAAATAAAATACTTATTTAAGGCTATTATATTCAGTAAACAAAAAATGTCAAGGTACAAATAAATAAAAGACCTAAAAAAGACTGATAAAAGAATTTATTCAGATTAAAATACTTATTTAAGGCTATTAAATAAACCAACAACCATTTTAAACCAGACAGATTATGTGCTGCAACTCCGGACAGTTTATTTGCTTCTTACAAGGCAAGGTTTCTTTATTGCAAACGATAGCGGCAATGGTTCCGGTGAAGAGCCGGAAAATAATGATGGCGATGGGGTTTCGACAGGCCAGGGGGATTGCAATGACAATGCGATTTATCCGGGTGCCATTGAAATATGCGGGGACGGCATCGACCAGGACTGTAACGGCTCAGACCTTGCGAGCATGGATCCGCCGTCACCGCCGACAGGGGTCTCGGCAACCGACAATGCTTACACCGGTAAACAGGATTAAATCAACATTCAGCTGCTAATAGAAAACCATCCACCAGGGCGACCGGGTTTATTTTGACGGGAGTGGACGGTCGCTAAACAACCCCCCTCCCGAATTAAAGGTCAGAAATATTTATTTTCCGGCTGTTGCCCGCATCTTTTGTGCGAGTTCTTTAATTTCCACCAGATCTTTTTTCAGTTTGGCATAGCCATACCAGGTGGAATAATCATAATTGAGATGGAATGCGCCCTGGAAAGTTTTCATCCGGTGATCCATGAACATCTCATACAGAATTCCTTCGATCTTGGTATTGACATCATAAAATGTCAGGAGATCAACATACTTCAACTGTCCCTCCTTGGGCGTGATAATCCCGTCAACATACAAACCAGCTACAATCTCAATGGCCTGGGCAAAAAGTTTATCTCCCTCTTTGAGAAGCGCATCGGCATTTTTCATATTTTCCGAAACAAAATTCGGAGAATGGCATTGGGCGCAAATTGCGGTAAAGCGCGCGCGTTCCGCATCAAATGCTTCTTTGGTCAACCGGGCAACCTGGCCGGCCTTCACGACGTCAAGACGTGCCGTGGGTTTTCCTTCCGGATCCAGTACGCCGAGACCCTTCAGGATCGTTGCGCGGTACCCCATCCATTCCGCATCCGCTTCAGGCAAACGGACCCCAAGAAATCCCCATGCCGAGTAAACGCGATGGTCACCGCCAGACATATGACATGTCTGGCATTTCGGCGCCCGGTCCCGATTTTCAGGATCAATGTCCCGGTTCATCAGATAAGTGACACCATGTTTTGAACCGGACCACATTTCCCATTGGGCATGATCAAAACCCATGTGGCAGGTCATACAGGCTTCCGGCTCGGACGCCTCGGCTTTGGAAAATGAATGCCGGGTATGACAGTTCTGACAGTCCATACCATACTTATAGTAATGCCTGCCTTCGGTCTGCCGTTTTGTTTCATCGGTTAAACCCAGTGTATGGCAACCACCGCAACCTTTCTGGCCTTCAATAAAAGATTTTGGCTGCATGTGGGTGTAAGGCATGGCTTCCAGGGCGATCAAGCCCAGGGCATGCTTTCCGCTTAAATATTGTTTTGCCTGGTCTTCATGGCATTGACTGCAGGTTGCGATGGTTGGCAGCACTGCCTTTTCCACATCATTTTTACTCATGTGGGCTTCACCATGACAACTCGCACAGGTCAATGATTCGGACATTTTACCGCGATGAAAATCCTTCACCATGGCCGGGGAAATTTTTATATGGCATCCTTCGCAGTCCAATGATTCGGCAAATCCGCCGTCGGTACATACAAAAACAGAAGCCATTATAAAAAGGGCCAATACTGCTATTTTTATTAACTTCATAAAACACCTCCCCAAGGAATTCATAAGGCCGCAAGAACACCTTATCCCCCGAATCAAAAAAGTTATATGCCCTTAATCTATTTAAGCGCACATTCACCAGAAAACCACTCTATAAAGCCCATATTGGTTAAAGTAAATAGCATACGCTCATATTCGGATCAACATAAAACATTTCACCTGTTTACGCTGACTCCAGAACTGATCCGCATCCAATGGCAAACCAGGCTCAATATCAAAGATACCGATTTGACACGAACAGATATTTAACGGAAATCTTCATATAAATTAATATGTTATAGAATTATATGCCTCTTGTCAGGGATGAATAAAAATCTATAAATTGATTGCTTTTTTCAAATTGTCAGGCACGATCAAAGTTGATGTTCCCGGAAAAAAGTCGGATATTAAGAGGAATATCGTAACTTCTCAATAAGTCTGGGCTATAATATGTCATTTCACATATAACTCAATGTAGCGGAAGGCTTGAGCCTTCCATAAGTCAGTTACAAATGGAGGTCTAAAGACCTCCGCTACACAGTTTTACGATAAATATCGTAGTGGCGGGGTTTATCCCAGCCAGATACTGAATCAACGTTTTGCCCTGGTTTATTGAGATGTTACGGAATATATTCTTAACATTCCGAATTTATTGATCATAAAAATAAGTAAACCGTCATTTTTAAAAACTAAATAAATGTTGAAAGCGTCGACCAAAATGACATGCAGAATTTTAATTCTTGATTTTGACAAACAGGGACTGTTTCAAGCGACTGACCCGAACACAATAGCCCGGACCAGCGAGCTATGGGAAAAAGATATCCAATTACTCAGCCCCTGGGGGAAAGTCTGCTCACCTGGATTTGACGACAATGACGATACATGGACCTGGCAGCCGGAAAATGCCGGTGACGGACCGGCCGTCCTTGTGTGCGGTCATTGCACTTCGACCATGGATGCGGCGTGGCATTTTATTGAAAACCGTCAGATGAACATTTGGGATTCGGTGATTGCCGTTGAACAGACTGCCGGCCGCGGTCAGCAGAAACGGCAATGGATTTCCCCTGCCGGAAATATCCACGCGTCCTGGCTCTGGCCTTTGCCGGATTTTGACGAAAAAAATAAGGCGGACTGGGGCGGTTTGCTGTCCCTGGTGGTGGGGTTTGTTTTTGCCCGGGTTTTTAAGGAACTGAATGTACCGGTGCGAATCAAATGGCCCAACGACCTGCTGCTCTATGAGCAAAAATTCGGAGGTGACCGGAAGTTCGGCGGCATCCTGGTGGAAAGACGAGACCACCATATTCTGGTGGGAACCGGCATCAATATAAATTATTCACCGGAAGACAGACTGTTGCGTGATGAGTTTGCCGTACCCGCCACGCATCTTGCTGCTCAGGGATGTGAAATGTCGCCGCTTTCCTTATGGATGATGCTGGTGGAAAAGGGAAAATCTTTGTTTGAAAAACTGGTTCAAACTTCAACGCCGGCTGAGTTTATCAAGATGATTGATACGCAGATGGCATGGGTCGGCAAAAAAGTCCTGATCCGCCAAATGAACGCGGATATTTTTGAAGCAATCATTCTGGGACTGGCCAAAGATGGCGGCCTGCGGATAAAAAAAGAAAACATAGAAGAAGTGATGTATTCGGGCAGTGTTATCCCTTTGTAATTACATTATCAAATAAAGATCCGGGTCCAGCGGGCCCGGGTTTTTACTAAGGCCATACGTCAAAACCCATTCCGGGTTATCACACATCTTCCGACCAGTTTTTAAGAAGCCTTTAGCCAATCTTTAAACGGATATTTGATCAAATTGGCATTATAATACCTTGGGTCATCGGTCACTTCCGTCAGCACCCATGGCGGCAGTTCAATTTTCTGATTTTCAGATGCCAGTTCAATTTCCGCTATGATCAGCCCCGCATTCTCACCATCAAACACATCCACTTCCCAGGTTGCCCCGGCATAATTGACAAGATACCGTGTTTTTTCGATAAAGGGCCGCTCACACAGTTCATCCAGGATCTGATGCGCATCTGTTAACGGGATGGGGTATTCAAATTCAGACCGGACAGGCCCCTTGTTTTCACCTTTGATGGTCAGCCAGGCACTGTCCCCGGTAACGCGGACACGGACCGCTGTTTTGCCGGATATCGGCAGATATCCCTGCCGGACCCGTACGCCTGCATCACCGGGATTCCAGCTACTTTTATCTACTGTAAACTTTCTTTCTATCTCTTTGGCCATTTTTCACCCTCCAAATAACTTCATAATGTTCGATCAAATAATTCGTAGGTCGGGATTCTTTCCCGACAAATAAAAATGTCATGTCAATCGCCGGGTAAGAAACCCGGCCTACCCCATAGAAGTTATTTTTAATACATAGCCGCGCATTTCAAATTGAGTATGATTCTTAAACCGGATTCCAGTAAAATTTTCATGGAGACAATAAAATAGCACATAATAACAGCACCATAAACAATTTATTCATATTAAGCATAAAACAGGAAAATATCTTCTTGTTTACAAATTCTTTATTGTGGTTAAAATTGATGTCTCCATAAAAAATCGGACGTGTAAAAAAAATGTCAAAAAAGAATAAACAGAATATACTCCTGCTGATCAGCTCGATGCTCTTGGGCGTCTTTAGTGATACCCCGGGTTTTGCAGCCCCAGGATACAAAGGCCCGGTGACCGATCATTTTGATGGAGAAAAATTCTACAACCGTGTTGACAGCGATGTCGGGTTAATCGATTTTTTCAGATTCAGCCTGCCTTTTAACTTTATCAAGGAAGACTGGCCGGACTGGATTGACTCAACCCCTCGAAAAATATCACAGCCAAGGCAAACAGGAGACGAAATATCCGTCACATTTATTAACCATTCAACAGTCCTCATCCAGGTGGACGGGGTCAATATTCTCACAGACCCGATTTTTACCCAACGGACCAGTTCATTGTCATGGATCGGTCCCAAACGGGTACGCAACCCGGGTGTGAATATAGAGGACCTGCCGCCCCTTGACGTCATCCTGGTCACCCATAACCACTATGATCATTTAGACATTGAGTCATTGCAGCTTCTGCAGGCTCAAAACCCGGAAAAGCAGCCGCCCTTGATCCTGTCCGGCCTGGGGAATGGATTGCTTTTTAAAGACAGCCAGTTAACCGATTTCAAAGATCTGGACTGGGAACAGTTGTTTCAATTTAAGAACATTGAATTTGTCTTTACGGAAACCCGGCACCGCAGCGGAAGGGGTATCACGGACCAGAACAAAACCCTGTGGGGGGGATTTGTCATTAAAACCCGTTTGGGCAATATTTATTTTGCTGGTGATACGGGTTACGGCCCCCATTTTAAAAATGCCCGAAAAACCCATGGCGGTTTTATCCTGTCCCTCCTGCCCATCGGCGCATATGAACCCCGCTGGTTTATGAAAATCGCCCATTTAAACCCTGAAGAGGCGGTATCCGCGCACATGGATTTAAACGCGCAAAAAAGCATGGGCATCCATTTCGGCACCTTTCAGCTTACGTATGAAAGCATTGATCAGCCGATCATGGACCTGAAAAAAGCGTTAAAGGATAAACAAATTCCGGAAACAGATTTTTTTGTGCCGGAATTCGGCAAAACACATATTTTAAAACCCTGAGTTTCCCTCTTGACAATTTATTTCATAAAGGAGAATCCGTCATGAGTATTTACGATAAACTGCAACAAATCCTTTTATAGGTTGATGCAACGAATTAATTCGACTATATTTTTATTTTTCTGATAACAAGAACCATCAGATTGTTAGCCCGGATTCTCACAAGCTTGATTCGTTCATTTGCAAGGCATAAGGGGAGAAGCTGTAATGGTTTACCGCGATCCGCTTATAACGCAGCAAATGGGCGAATCAGGCTTGCCTTTGGTGAAGAAAATTAAAAAAAATTTCTTTAAGGCTCGATCGCGCGAACTGTTTTATAAATATATGTTTATGTTTAGTTTAATTTATTGAAATCATTTTCTTTAAATTTTTTAATTTTTTCATGAGAAGTTCGGGTTAGCGGCACTGACCCTGGATGTAAATAATGGATGACAAACTCAAACGCATCGGACTGATTTCAGATACTCACGGCCTGTTAAGAGACAGTGCTGTGAAGGCATTAGCGGATTCCGACATCATCATTCACGCCGGCGATATTGACACGCCGGACATCATCGACACGCTGAAAAAAATCGCACCGGTATTTCCGGTACGCGGCAACATGGACAGAAATCCCAAAGGTGCCGTCCTTCCCAAATATGAAATTGTTGAGATGGATGAAATTGCCATCTATGTATTACACGATCTTTATCAACTGGATTTAGACCCGGCGACGGCCGGTTTTGATGTGGTTGTATCGGGTCATTCTCACCGGCCAAAGATAGAATACAGGGACGGTGTTTTATACATTAACCCGGGCAGCGCGGGCCCCAGAAGATTCACGCTGCCGATTTCCGTCGGCAGGCTTGAAATAGAAAACGGCAGAATAACGCCTAAAATTATTGAAATTCATGAGTGAAGATATCGTAATGAGCTAATTTAAACAATTCTTAAAGGAGATTTTTAATGATGAAATTTTCAAAAACCATTCTTATACTGGCTGTTTTTTCAGTTGTCACCTTTGCTTTTTCAACCGCAGCAGTTGCCGACGACGTCACCGATTATATCAATGAATCGCTTCAATACTACAAGGACGGGCAGTATTCAGATGCCGTGGACAGTCTGAATTTTGCCGAGCAGCTGATTCAGCAGAAAAAAAGCGCCGGCCTGGAAGCCTTTCTCCCGGAACCGCTCAAGGGCTGGAATGCCACAATCGCAACATCCCAGGCAGCCAGTTCCGCCATGCTGGGCGGCGGCATCACTGCCGAGCGTGAATACAGCAAAGGCGACAGTTCGATTCAGATTCAAATCATGGCGGATTCACCAATGCTGCAGGGCGTGCTGATGATGATGTCAAACCCCATGTTTGCCACATCAGACGGCGGGAAAATGGAACGCATCGGAAAGCAGAAGGCGATTGTCAAATTTAACCCCAACACCAAAGAAGGCGATATTCAGATTGTTGTTGCCAACCGTTTTCTGGTATCGATTGAGGGTCAAGGCATTACCAATAAAGTCCTGAAAGACTATGCCAAGGCAATTAACTACGATAAAATGTCTAATTTACCATAGCTGATTTACCGAACCGAGGGCCTTATATATTGCCCCCCCCCCCCCCCCCCGGTTCTTCGTTAACCCTGTCCGGTTCAGCTGTTTTAATATGACACGGCAGTTAAAAAAATCATTCGCTGAATCTCATCAATATCATAATCCGGCATCGTCTAAAACTTTGCGAACGGTTTTTGCCAGTTCTTTTTTGATCAGCGGTTTCATTTGAAATGCTTTAATGCCGTTTTCAAGCGCTTCAACGTCTGAAAATTTTTTACTGTACCCGGTACATAAAATAACAGGAATATCCGGCCGTATTTTCATCATTTCAAATGAAAGCCGGTCACCGGTCATATTGGGCATCGTCATGTCCGTAATGACCAGATCAAAAATATCCGCCCTGTACTTGAACAATTCCAGTGCTTCTATGCTGCTGGTACGGGTTGTTACACGGTATCCAAGAGATTCCAGCATCCTTTGACCCAGCCGCGCGATCGTTACTTCATCGTCAACGAACAGAATATGCTCGCTGCCCATGAGAACCTCCGTTGGGTCAAACCGCTTTTCCGTTCCAATACTTTTGATCACCGGCAAATAAATTTTAAACAAAGACCCTTTGCCGACCTGGCTGGTAACAAAGACTTCCCCGCCGTAACTTTTAACAATGCCGTGAACTACCGCAAGTCCCAACCCGGTCCCTTCCCCGGATTCCTTGGTCGTAAAATACGGCTCAAATATGGAGTCTAAAATTTTCTCCTCAATACCGACGCCTGTGTCTTCAACCTCCAGCTTTAAAAAAAAACCGGGCACAAGGTCCGGATAATGGTCTGTAATCTGCGGCCCCAGAACTGCATCCTTAATACTTACCTTGAGCGTTCCCCCCTCCGCTTCCATGGCGTGCGCGGCATTGCCGCACAAATTCATAATGATCTGGTGAATCTGAACGGGATCCGCCATCACCAGGGATTTGCTTTTAAAATAATGCACGATCTCTATGGTTGTCGGAACGGTTGAACGAATCAGCTTAAGCGCTTCCTTGGCAATCAGGTCAAGCCGTATCGGCTTGAGTTCCTGCTCCGTCTGCCGGGCAAATGCCAGGATTTGCTTGACCAGATCGCGCGCGCGGATTCCGGCGTTGTAGACTTCATCCAGTAGCTCTCTAACGCCTGATTCGCCATCAACCTCTTCTAAGGCAATTTCCGTATATCCCAGAATCGCTGTCAAGATATTATTAAAATCATGAGAAATGCCGCCCGCCAATGTCCCGATGGCTTCCAGCTTCTGGGATTGACGTAATTTTTTCTCCAACTCAATCTTTTCTGATTTCTCTCTTTTAATATCTGTCGTATCCCGGATCACAGCCGTTATTCCGATGTCCTTTTCGTCACTGTCCGATAGCCGCTGTTTGACCACATGGAATGACCAATTTTCGAATTTTATTTCATCGGAAATATATCCATTCTTCAAGGCTGCCAGATCACTCTTCTGAAAATTTTCAGCCACTTCATGCGGCATAAAATCAAAATCTGTTTTTCCGACCGGCTCATCGGTATTTTTGACATTTAACAAATTCTCACACATCGCTTTATTGGTAAAAATGTATTTTTGATCCATGTCTTTTGCCCAGATCATGTCCGGGACATTGTCACATATCATACGCATCATGAAATACAGGCGCTTGTATTTTTCTTCACTATCTTTCAGCATTTTTTCGGTTTGATTCTGACGGGCAATCAGTTCTTCCAGTTCAGCCACCCTTTTTTCCAGCGCACCGCATTCCGGATTTTCCTTCATTTAACGTAGTCTCCACTTAAACAGAATTTATTTCGATGATAATAAAAAATCAGACTTTCGGGAAATTCGGGCGGAGCATTCCGCTCATTGGTCATTTAATATATCGCAAAAACGCTTTAAATAAAATAACTGAGACAGTAAAACGCTGAATTTAATTTTAACCAGACACGTTTTAATTATTTACGAAGCTTCTGTTGGGATAGAAAAATACGGGGCAAACAAATGGCGTATTTCTTCTAATTGCTCTTCAATTACAAGTGGCATTGTGTGGGCAAAAACATCCAGTAAAACGATGGCATTGATTGAAGACTCAGTACAGGCTGCATTGCGCAGGCGCTCGGCAATATTCATGTTCAACAGATTCATATTGTTGTATATTTGCTTAAGCCCCTGCAGATTTAAATCCCTGACCAAACCTGTTTCCCCTAAAAAATACTGGGCCAGCAAAAACATGCCGCTGGCGCGGAATATCGTGTCTTGTTCAGTGGCCAGCGGCAAATGAAAGCGAACCATTGGTTTAAAAAATGCAGTGTGCGGGCAGCCGCTGGCCGGGAACAATACCCCGAGAAGGGAACTGATGCCTCTTTGTGCCGTGGTACGCTGAAAAACATGACGCGCTGACGTGGTGACCTCCAGGTCAACTTCATCGTAAGACAATACATTTTCAAATCGCTTCACAACATCAACGAGGTATGCCGCAACCGGACAAAGCGAATTTGTTATTAGATTCAGCGGACAATGCGGGCATTGATGGAAATCAAGCTTTGTCCAGAACGGTAAATCGTCACCGGGACCGTTAACCAGCTCCAGTGTTAGCGGATCCAGCTGCAAATCAATAATCTCAGATCGTTGTTTATCCAGCTTGAAAGCATATTGAATGTTTATCATATCCATATTTAAACCAAAATCATTCAAATTCAATTGAACCGGAAAGACTGCCAATAATTAACTCAGCTTGATCAGATTATTCTCAAACAGGTAGCAGCAGGTATCCACGACATCCGGATCAAACATCCGGCCCCTGTTCTTTCTAATTTCATCAAGCGCAATATCAACACCAAGGGACGGACGGTACGGACGGTGGGATGCCATGGCTTCTACAACATCGGCAACGGCAAGAATCTTTGCTTCCATATAGGTTTCATCACCAGACAGTCCATTCGGATATCCGGATCCATCCAACCTTTCATGGTGCTGATAGACAATTTTAGCCAGAGGATATGGAAATTCAATTTCTTTCAGAATCTTAAATCCGGTTAACGGATGTTCTTTCATAATGTTAAACTCTGAATCCGACAGGCGGGTCGGCTTGCAGAGAATTTCCGCGGGCACCGAAATTTTGCCGATATCATGAATCAAGCCGGCCATTTTCAGGTACTGAATTCTTTCCAGGGAAAAATTCATTCGGATGGCAATGGCCACTGCGATATCCGCAACCCGCTGCTGATGGCCTGCCGTGTAAGGGTCCCTTGATTCAACGGCCAGCGACATTGCTTTTATGATACCGTCAAGAATATTGTTCAGTCTTTCATTTGCCTTAAATAAATCCTGGGTCTGGTCTTGAATGATATTTTCCAGATTCTGAACTTCAAACTGACTCTGGAGATCCAGTGCCCTGCGCCTGAGTGCATTGGAAACACTGATCAGCACCTGTTTTTTTTGAAACGGCTTTAACAAAAAATCATAAGCGCCCATTGAGATGACCGATTCCGCTGTTTTTCTGGTGCTGATGCCGGAAATCATCAAGGTCGGTACATTCGGATGATTCTTCTTGATTTCTTTCAATAATTGAATACCTGATTTTCCGGGCATGGCCACATCACTGATAACCAGATCAACGCTCTGGGTTTTCAAAAAATCAATCGCTTCCTCGGCATCACAGGCCCGTTCACAGGTATATCCTTCCTTCGCCAGGATTCTCCTTAGCAGGTCGCGTATGGCTTCATCATCATCAACGATTAATATTTTTTCCCTTTTAAACGTTTTTCTCTCTGAATTGCCTTTTTCTTTAAGCTGCGTGTGCAACATGATTTTCGCTCCCCCAAAATCAACATTAATAATATATTATTGTATATTAAAGCATGTTAAATATAATGTCTTTTTTTCTTTTTTAATCGATTTTCAGGCGATGCCACCTCATGCAAATGAATTATATTCCTTTTTTTTTCAGATAGATTGTCAGGATTCATCCGTTTACCTGAAGCTTGATTTTGATGATGCGGGGATTGTAATTTCATGTTGATCCCATGTTCTGTTAGACAATTAAATCCATACGCCATGAATATATATTACAAAAAGTATGCCAACCCCCCTTAAAAATAAAATATTATTATATTATCAAATAGTTAGACATATAACGACACAAACACCGATAAAATTTTCCCATCGGTTTGCTGTAATTTTATTGTAAAGCAGGAATTTTTTCCTGCCTGGCAGGAATTCATCCCGGTTTTCCCACGATTTGAAGCGATTCAGGAACAAGGCCTTTCGGCCTGAACTTGTTGGGAACTTGAGAGGAAACTGAATAAAATTTTAAAAAAAATAGACAAGAGACTTGATGATCCTGTAAAAAGTCAAATTCGGATGGCAAAGAAAAAAGCTCCAAATTCAAGGCGCACAAATTCTAAGGAATGAGGCGTAGCTCGCCTACTCCGCAGTGACGAAGAATGCAGTGCAACACAGAATTTGGACTTTTTGCGAAGCCATCAGGCTTGATTTGAAAAACAAGGTGCGTCAGGAACGGGGAATTTGATACTTCTTCAAAAGGGAATACAGGCGTGATTGGGACAGGCCGGAGATCCGGATGGCTTCTTTCATATTTCTTTTCGTATGTTCCATGAGATCTTTCAGATACTGTTTTTCCGCTTCTGCCACAGCAGATTCCCGGACCTCCTGGAGCTTGCGAAAAGTGTTCACGTGCTTTTCAGACGGAATATTTTCATTTTTCACTTCATCTCTGTTTACTGAACTCCGGGCCTGGTGAACCCTGATCTTTGTGGGAAGATGGCGGGAAAATAATGTCGGATCAAAACGTGCAACGGTAAACACTCTTTCCATGGTATGAATGAGTTCCCGGATATTCCCCGGCCAGTCGTATGTCATGAGTGTTTCAAAAAAATCAGGAGAAAAGCCCTTGGTTTCAATCCCCTGTTTCTCACATAAAATGTTAATCCAATGCTGTGACATTTCCTTGATGTCCTGGGGCCTTGATTTTAAAGGCGGCAAATGAATATTAAAGGACTGAATCCGGTAAAGCAGGTCCTTCCGGAACTGTCCTGAATTTACCATTTCATTCAAATCCCGGTTGGTGGCGGCAATCAGCCGGAAGTCACTTTCAATTTCCCGGTTACTCCCGATGGGCCGAAAACGATTTTCCTGCAGAACCCTTAAAAACTCTTTTTGATGCGCCAGGGAAAGCTCTCCCACTTCATCTAAAAAAAGCGTCCCGCCATCCGCCTCTTTGATTAACCCGGACCGATCCATCTGAGCACCGGTAAAAGACCCTTTCTTGTGCCCGAAAAGCATACTGTTAACAAGCATCTCCGGAAGAGAAGCGCAATCAACCACAACAAAATTTTTACCCGCCCGAAAACTGTTATTATGAATGGTACGCGCGAAAAGTTCCTTGCCGGTTCCGGTTTCACCGGTGATCAGGACATTCACGTCACTACCCGCCACCTGTGCCACCTGGGAAAGGCAGGATTCCAGCTGGGGGCTGCTGCCGACAATACCTTCCCGTTTAAGGATTGAGGGCCGTTGCCGCTGCTCTTTTTCTTCACGGTATTGAAGGACCCGGTTCAGCTGCAGAATGATATCAGACATTAAAGGGGGTTTTTGTATATATGTCCAGGCACCGCTTCTGATGGCGAGTTCCGCTCCGTCCGGGTTTCCGGCACCTGTAATAATAATGACATCCGGTGATGACGGGGCTTTCTTGAAAGCCGACAGGGCATCCAGACCATTCCCGTCCGGAAGGTTGACATCCAGAAAAATAACATCAAAGTTTCCGTCAGCAGCACACGTCTTGCCTTGCTTGAGTGTCAGGGCATACTCCACATGATGTTGTTCCCGCTGAATTGGTCTGGCCAGCAGGTTACATATCGCCTCTTCATCATCTATAATCAGAACATTTGCCAATGATCTATTCTTCCTTTTCATAATGACATTATTGCTGTCCGTAAATGAACCGGAATAATTTATTATAATTTTATATACATAAACATCAGAATTTGAAAGGTTTTTTGTGGTTAAAAAAAATTTTAATGCGCCATATTTTAAATTTCATCTGTGAACATACCATCTGGACATATAGAATTGGCAATATATTTTTATTTCATCTGCTACAGACTTCCTGCGATCATCTGAGTCTTTAAATAAGTTCGGCCTTCAAACCACAAAATTCCGTTGACATTAGGCACACATTCTATTAGGTTTAATTTATGGACCATTATAGATGGAATAAAGAAAAAAATGAACGGCTTAAAATAGAACGTGGTGTGAGTTTTGAGCAAATAACCATGCATATTGAGCGAGGTGATGTGCTTGATATTGTAACTCATCCCAACCAAGAAAAATATCCTAACCAGCAATTACTCGTGGTTGAAATTAATGATTATGTTTATCTTGTTCCATTTGTGGAAAATGAAAATGGTAAGTTTTTAAAAACAATAATTCCAAGTCACAAAGCCACTCGTGATTATTTAGGAGGCAAGAATGGATAAAATTAAACTCGATAAAGACGAACAAGAAATTCTCGAATCCTTTGAGCGAGGTGAGTGGAAGTCGGTGCAAAATGTTAAAGCAGAAATAATGCAACACCAGCAGTATGCACGCAAAACCTTGAAAAAGGATAAAAGAGTTAATATCAGAATATCTTCAAAAGTTCTGGAGGAAATCAAAGCTCTTGCTGTAGAAAATGGGATTCCATATCAAACACTTATGTCTAGTGTTCTGCACCGTTATGTTTCCGGCTATCTTATAGAAAAACCAAGGCCGAACAAATCATTTGAGCCTGACGCCTAATATCTCGCGGTTTTGGAAGTTATTGCTTTCAACTTATATCTTTCGATATTAATTGTTTCCGGTATTTACTCGGCGCAGCTCAATTTAGCGTAAAATAACTCCAACTGCAGGGCTTTATTGATTTATCACAAAATCAGAAAGTTTGCTGTATCTTATTGAATATCCGCATGATACTCCTGTAAAGACTTGGGCATTGAAGCCCCCTGCCTCCGCGCACGGATACCCTTTGCCGCAGCCTGGGCCGAAGCAATCGTGGTAATATGGAGCACCTTGTAATTAATCGCCGCCTTGCGGATATAGGAATCATCATCCTGGCTTTCTTTGCCGCTAGGGGTATTAATCACCAGATGAATATTCCCGTTTTTAATCTCATCAACAATATCCGGCCGGCCATAACCGAGCTTTTTGATCGGTTCTGAATCAATCCCCTGCGCTTGAAGAAATTTATGGGTTCCATTGGTGGCGTAAATTTTAAAATTCAGCTCTTTAAACAACCGGGCCGTTTCCAGGGCACTGGTTTTATCAGCATCCGCCAGGGTGATCAAAACCGATCCTTCCAGCGGCAGGACCACCTTTGTGGCTTCCTGTGATTTGAAAAATGCCAGTCCGAAAGAATCCGCCATCCCTAAAACTTCACCAGTGGATCGCATTTCAGGGCCCAGCACGGGATCCACTTCCGGGAACATGTTAAACGGGAAGACCGCTTCCTTGACGCCAAAATGCGGAATGGGTTTGTGCTTTAAATCAAATTCGGACAGCTTTTTGCCCAGCAAAATCTGGGTGGCAATATTGGCCATTGAAATATTGCAGACCTTGGATACCAGGGGCACTGTCCGGGAAGCCCGGGGATTGGCTTCAAGAATATAGACCGTATCATCGGCAATGGCATACTGGATATTCATCAATCCGACGACCCCCAGTTCGATGGCAATTTTACGGGTATATTCATTGATGGTTTCAATATGCTTGACGGGAATACTGACCGGCGGAATCACGCAGGCCGAGTCGCCGGAATGGACACCGGCCAGTTCGATATGCTCCATCACTGCCGGTACAAACGCGTCCGTGCCGTCGGCAATCGCATCCGCTTCCGCCTCAATGGCATTTTGCAGGAATCTATCAATCAGAATCGGCCGCTCCGGGGACACATCCACGGCCGCCGCCATGTAATGTTTTAGCATCTCTTCATCAGACACCACCATCATGGCACGGCCGCCCAGTACATAAGAGGGGCGGACCATCAACGGGTATCCGATTCGCTTGGCCACATCCAGGGCCTGTGCTTCCGAATGCGCCATCCCGGATTCCGGCTGGGGAATGCCCAGTTTTTTAATCACCTGCCGGAAACGATCCCGGTCTTCCGCCAAATCGATGGTTTCCGGCGATGTTCCCAAAATTTTAACCCCGGCGTCTTCCAGCTCCCTGGCAATATTTAAAGGCGTCTGACCGCCGAACTGAACAATCACCCCTTCGGGTTTTTCTTTTTCATAAATACTTAAAACGTCTTCAACCGTCAGGGGTTCAAAATACAGTTTTTCAGACGTGTCATAATCGGTGGACACGGTTTCCGGATTGCAGTTGACCATGATGGATTCGAATTTCGCGTCCCGAATGGCAAAAGCCGCATGAACACAGCAATAATCAAATTCAATCCCCTGTCCGATCCGGTTCGGGCCGCCGCCAAGCACCATAATTTTCTTGTTATCACTAACAGCCACCTTATCTGGGGCATTGTAGGTGGAATAATAATATGCCGCATCTTCCACACCGCTGACCGGCACCGGTTCCCATGCTTCATTAATACCCAGCGATAACCGTTTTTCCCGGATTCCCTTTTCGGAAACGCTCAGGATCTGTGCCAGGTATTTGTCCGAAAACCCGTCTTTTTTCGCCTGCGTCAAAAGATCATCCGGCGGCAATTTCCTCTTGTATTTCAGGATCTTTTCTTCAAGTTCCACCATTTCTTTCATCTGCTCGATAAACCAGGCCTTGATATGCGTTACTTCATGCAGTTCGTCAATATCCGCCCCTTTTCGCAAGGCTTCGTACATGATAAACTGGCGTTCGCTGGTCGGCGTGCTCACCAGTGTCATCAATTCATCTAAGGATTTTTCATTAAAATCCTTTGCAAATCCCAGCCCGTACCGGCTGTTCTCAAGGGACCGGATGGCTTTTTGAAACCCTTCCTTGTAATTTTTACCGATACTCATGACCTCGCCGACAGCGCGCATCTGGGTACCGAGCTTATCTTCAACCCCTTCAAACTTTTCAAAAGCCCACCGGGCAAACTTTACCACCACGTATTCTCCGGACGGCGTGTATTTTTCCAAAGTACCGTCCCGCCAGTAGGGAATTTCATCCATAGTCAAACCGCCGGCCAGTAAGGAGGATACCATGGCAATGGGAAAACCCGTGGCCTTGGATGCCAGTGCCGAGGAACGGGATGTTCGGGGATTGATCTCAATGACCACCACCCGTCCGGTTTTCGGATCATGGGCAAACTGAACATTTGTGCCGCCGATCACCTCAATGGCCTCAACGATGGCGTATGAATAGTCCTGAAGACGTTTCTGCAGTTCCGGTGAGATGGTCAACATAGGGGCCGTGCAATAAGAATCACCCGTATGAACCCCCATTGCATCGACATTTTCAATAAAACACACGGTGATCATCTGATTTTTGGCGTCACGAACCACTTCAAGCTCCAGTTCCTCCCATCCAAGCACGGATTCTTCCACAAGAACCTGATGCACGAGGCTTGCGGCCAATCCACGGGCGGCAATGGTTCTGAGCTCTTCAATATTGTAGACCAGGCCGCCGCCGGTTCCCCCCATTGTATATGCCGGCCGGATAACCACCGGATATCCCAGGGACTCCGCCACCTTTTCCGCGTCTTCTAAAGTATTGACCGCCTGACTTTCCGGCATTTCAATGCCGATTTTATCCATGGTTTCCTTAAAGGCCGTCCGGTCCTCGCCCCGCTCAATGGCCCCCAGGTTTACCCCGATAATTTTGACGCCATATTTTTCCAGCACCCCGTTTTCAGCCAGTTCAGAGGTCAGGTTCAGTGCGGATTGCCCGCCGAGGTTCGGTAGCAGCGCATCCGGACGCTCTTTTTCAATAATCCACGTCATTGTCTGTAAATTCAACGGTTCAATATATGTTACATCCGCCATGCCCGGATCAGTCATAATGGTTGCCGGATTTGAATTCACCAGCACAATCTCATAACCCAGAGAACGCAATGCCTTACACGCCTGAGTGCCTGAGTAATCAAATTCACAGGCCTGACCGATTATGATCGGACCGGACCCGATGATCATTACCTTTTTGATATCATCTAATCTGGGCATATCTTCTCCTTATATTTTATTCGATTTATAATTTATTCAGTATGGATTCCCACGGACCGTGGGAACCAGAAAAGTGATACTCTCATAAAAACTCGAATGGCTAAGTTAAAAGTTCCATATACAAGGCGTAGTGATTTTTCAGGCAAGAAATCATACATGTAGTATTTTGATTGGCTGAAAAATCACTACAACGCAGTAGATGGGGCTTTTAACGACGCCATCAAAAGTGGCTGGTGCCATCCCAGCAGTGGGTGCATAGCCTTTCCTTGGGCAGACCAATGGCCGTCACCAGATCTTCCATGGTTTGATATTTCAGTGATGTCATCTTTAACCGGTCCCGGGTGCGTTCCACCATGGCAAGATTCTCAGCTGAGCCTGAAACCGCATATTTTTCTATGTCCAGAAAATCCGGCCCCTCGATTTCATGGATTACTTTTCTCCCGATCAAATCCAGGGTGGAACGAGACGTTGAGAAATTCAAAAATTCACACGGAAAAATCAATGTGGGACAAGCAGTCCGCATATGGACTTCTTTCGCACCGGCATCAAACAATAGCTGAATGTTCTCCTTCAGCTGCGTCCCCCGCACAATGGAATCATCACAGAATAACAGCCGTTTGCCGTTAATCAATTCCTGGACGGGAATCAATTTCATCCGGGCAACCAGGTCCCGGGTCCCCTGGTCCTGGGGCATAAAACTTCTCGGCCAGGTGGGGGTATATTTCACAAACGGCCGGCAATACGGCACTTTTTTCTCATTCGCATAACCCAGGGCATGACCAATCCCGGAATCAGGAATTCCTGAAACAGTATCAACTTCCACCGTGTCGTTTCGAGCAAGGGCGCACCCGCACCGATATCGCACATCTTCAACATTGATCTGTTCATAACCAGAGGCGGGATATCCGTAATATACCCACAAAAATGAACAGACCTGCATCTCATCGCCCGGTTTTTTCACCTGCTCATATCCGTCGGCATCAAAAAAAACAATTTCACCCGGGCCGAGATATTTTTCAATTTTGTAGCCTAAGTTAAAAAACGCACAGGTTTCAAAGCTTGCCGCATGGGCATCTTCTTTTTTGCCAATGGCAATGGGCGTCCTGCCCAGCTTGTCCCGGGCCGCGTAAATCCCTTTTTCCGTCAGCAAAAGAATGGAACAGGAACCGGAAATGGCCTCCTGGGCGCTCGCAATACCGTCCTCAAAAGAACTCCCCCGGCTGATCAGCATGGCGACCAGTTCCGTGGGATTGACCTGGCTTTCACCGGATTCTGAAAAATTGATCTTCTGATTAAAGGCATTTTGCGCAAGTTCCGACAGATTATTAATTTTCCCCACCGTGGCAATCCCGAATGTTCCCAAATGCGAACCGATAATCAGCGGCTGGGAATCCGTATCACTAATCACCCCGATCCCTTTTTTACCAGCAAGATTCGGAAGCTCGGGTTCCAGCTTTGTCCGAAAATAGCTATTCTCTATATTTTTAATCGTTTTTTTAATACCGTCCCTGTTTCTGACGGCAAGGCCACCCCGTTTTGTTCCCAGGTGGGAATGGTAATCTGTCCCGTAAAACACATCCTGAGTACAATCCTTTTTAGATACACATCCAAAAAATCCACCCATACTAATAAAGTCTCCAGTTTTTTATTAAAACTAAACAATAATTAGCTTAATTATTCATAAAACAGAAGATCATGCAAAAGAAAAATTATTTATCCCCCAAAAAAACCGGGCATGATTCCAGATCCGGCCATCCTGATGACCTGATGACCGAAAAACTCACCGGAATCAAAACCCATCAAAATCAACCACAACTAATTGAATTTAAATAAGTTAATTACAAAAATCCCGGCAGAAAACCTGTTTTTCCCCCGCAAACCGGAGTTTTGACAATTTGAAAAAATGCTTGACAAGAAGCTGGGTATAAAATATAACTGATTAATCAGTCAGCCTATCTGATCGATCAGTCAGTATTTTTAATAAAAATAATATTTGATAAAGGTACAACCCCTTACCATGTCAAAAAAAGAAGACATACTGAAAGCCGCCACCCTCCTTTTTGCCACCAATGGATTTAAAGACACCTCCATGGCGGAAGTCGCCAATATGACCGGCACGGCCAGCGCCACGGTCTTTTACCATTTTAAAAGCAAGGAAGAGCTATTTTTGGCTGTATTAAACAGTGTCAAAGACGGTATCCTTGATGAGTTTTCCCATTATTTCGGTGAAAAAAAATTTGCCAATGGCCTGGAAATGCTGGAAGGCACTGTCTCTTTTTACCTCTATCTTGCCGGAAACAAGGCCGAATGGTTTTTGCTGCTTCACCGTTACTATCCTTACAAGCTCGCCAAGGATAACATTGCCTGCCGGCATTCCCTTGAAGATATTTACAACTGCTTTGTGGACATATTTGAAAAAGCGCTGGTGCAGGGGCAGGCCGATGGGTCCATCGCCAAACTGTCGCCGCGCAAAACAGCGTTGCTCATACTGTCAACCTTAGACGGCATTGTCCGGTTTAAAAACTGTAATTTATATGATGCCGGTGCACTTTATAATGAACTGATCGCCACCATTCGACGAATGGCGGCAAACCAAAATCAAAAAATATAGGTATTTTCAATGATCAAAATGTTTTTTCCCTTTATCGAATGGCTGAAAGACTACAGCTTTGAAAAACTGAAAATTGATTCGCTGTCCGGCCTCACGGTCGCCCTGGTCCTGATTCCCCAATCCATGGCCTATGCCCAGCTGGCCGGCATGCCTTCCTACTATGGTTTGTATGCCTCGTTTCTTCCACCCATTATCGCA
Source organism: Desulfobacteraceae bacterium (assembly GCA_014237465.1). GTDB lineage: Bacteria > Desulfobacterota > Desulfobacteria > Desulfobacterales > Desulfosalsimonadaceae > SURF-3. The sequence continues at coordinate 189,158 of JABZFM010000006.1, forward strand.
TCCCTGTTCGGCTCCAGCCGTCAGCTGGCAACCGGCCCTGTTGCCGTAGTCTCCCTGATGACAGCCGCCTCACTGGAACCCCTGGCCACCGCCGGCAGTGAAGGATATATTGCCTACGCGATCCTGCTGGCCCTCATGGTCGGCGTCTTCCAGTTTTCATTAGGGGTTCTGCGGCTCGGCGTGGTGGTCAACTTTCTCTCCCATCCGGTGGTCAACGGGTTTACCAACGCGGCTGCCATTATCATCGCATCTTCCCAGCTATCCAAGATGTTTGGGATATATGTGGACAAGGCGGCCCATCATTATGAAACGATTTTCCGGGTATGCATGGCTGCCGGACATTATACCCACTGGCCGACCCTGATTATGGGGGTTCTGGCTTTTGGCATCATGTACGGCTTAAAACGCTTTAACCCGAAAATCCCCAATGTTCTCGTTGCCGTTGCTGTTACCACGATCATTTCCTGGGCGATTGGCTTTCAGCATGACAATCTCGTGGATTTAAACGCCATTAAAGCGCCGCAGGTGCATGAGATGGTCGTCGGTTTCAACCGGTCCGTCGTCGGAATCAATACAGCCACGGAAGAACGCACGCGATTTATGAAAACGTTAGATGATGCAAAGACCCATCACGACAATATCGCGGGCCTGGACGCACAACACGCCATCAATGTGGTTAATTTTAAAATTGACCAGCTAAAGGAAGAAGCCCATACATATCGTAAAGACCTCAGGGATATGATGTTTTACGCGGATGATACCGGTTCCCAACAGGTATTCCGCTTAAAAAACGATCCGGCGTTAAAAGATCCGAAAGATACTCGCATATGGCGCATCAAGATCGGGAACAGAGCCCTGGATACACAAAACCTGCTCATGACCGGCGGCGGTGCTGTGGTCGGGTCTATTCCCAAGGGGTTGCCTGCGTTTACAATGCCTGAGGTCAATTTCAAGGTCATGCTGCAACTGTTCCCGTATGCCGCCATCATCTCCCTGCTGGGATTCATGGAGGCCATCTCCATTGCCAAAGCCATGGCCGCCAAAACCGGGCAGCGCCTGGATCCCAATCAGGAACTCATCGGGCAGGGCCTGGCCAATATGATGGGTGCGATGAGTAAAAGCTATCCCACGTCCGGTTCTTTTTCACGATCCGCCGTCAATCTCCAGGCCGGGGCAATGACCGGCCTGTCCAGCGCGTTTACCTCTCTGGCGGTGGTCATTGTGCTGCTCTTTTTCACGCCGTTGCTGTACCACCTGCCCCAGGCGGTTCTGGCTGCAGTTATTATGATGGCGGTTATCGGCCTGGTCAATATCAGCGGTTTTGTCCATGCCTGGAAAGTCCAGTGGTACGATGGGGCCATCTCCATTATTGCATTTGTGTCCACACTGATTTTTGCGCCCCACCTGGACCGGGGGATTATGATCGGGGTATTGCTTTCTTTGATGGTCTTTTTGTATAAAAGCATGCGGCCCACGGTTACCTCCCTGTCCCGGCATGAAGATGATGGCATGCGCGATGCCGTGGTTCACGGATTGCAGCAATGCGAATATATTGATATGGTCCGTTTTGAGGGCCCGCTTTTCTTTGCCAATGCCACCTACCTGGAAGACAAAATCAACGAACGCATGATGAACCGGAAAAACCTGAAACATATTATCATTGTATCCAATGCGATTAACGATATCGACGCATCCGGTGAGGAAGTCCTGTCCCTGCTGATCGAAAACGTCCGCAGCGCCGGGGTTGAGATTTCCTTTTCCGGGGTCAATGAATCGGTGATGAAGGTATTTGAACGGACGCACCTGATGGCGATGATTCGGCCGGAGAATATCTATCCGACAATGGAACAAGCGATTTGTGCGGTCCACGCACATGCCCATCAAAACGGCGAGGAAACCCTCTGCCCGTTGACAACGGTTTGCCATATCGCTTAGAATTAAGAAACATTAATAATAAGGAAGGCTCATATGTCAATTATCACTTTTTTCAGCGGTTCCTATTGTAATGATGCGGCTGTCTTAGACAAATTCATGCAAAAATCAGGATACCCGGTGGTCGATGATCGTATGATCATGGCCGAAGCCAGCCGTGCATCCGGTCTTTCGGAAAAGAAAATCCAAGGTGCTTTTTCTGCCAAAACATCTATTTTCAATCAGTTCACCCATGAGAAAGAACGCTCCATCGCGCACCTGAGACTGGCGCTGGCGGGAATGCTGGACGCTGATAATCTGATCATTTCCGGCGCATCCAGCCTGCTGATTCCGAAAAACATCAGTCATGTTCTCCGGGTGTGTTTGATTGCGGACATGAAATCACGAATTGCGAACGCGCAAAAGCAGGAACAAATTTCGGAAAAAGAAGCAACCGTCCGGATTCACAAAGATGATGAAAACATGGCCGCCTGGGTCAACACCATACTGGGTATAAACGACCCGTGGGCGTCGTCCTCCTATGACATCATGATTCCCACGGACAAAACAGGCGCGGATGAATCTGTGCAGCTGATCTCCCAGCATTCGGAATCCGATGTTATCCAGGTGACGGATGCGTCAAAACAGGCCATATCCGATTTCCAACTGGCCACAAAAGCCGGCGAAGCCCTGGCAAATGCCGGGCATAATGTAACGACTGACGCCAAAAACGGCACCATTTTCATTACCATCAACAAGAATGTATTGATGCTCGCCCGCTTAGAAGAAGAACTGAAGCAGATCGTGGAAAAAATCCCCGGTGTAAAAGGCGTGGAAACCAGTGTTGGCGAAAATTTTTATCAGCCGGACATATACAGAAAATACGATTTTCAGATGCCGTCCAAGATTCTCCTGGTGGATGATGAACGCGAATTCGTCCAGACCCTGTCCGAACGCCTGATCATGCGGGATATGGGGTCGGCCGTGGCCTATGACGGCGAATCAGCCCTGAACATGGTGAATGAGGAAGAACCGGAAGTCATGATTCTGGATTTGAAAATGCCGGGTATCGACGGAATTGAAGTATTGCGCAAAGTCAAGGCAAGCCGTCCGGATATCGAGGTCATCATCCTGACCGGCCATGGATCCGAAGCGGACCGGGAGATCTGCATGGGACTGGGCGCTTTTGCCTATCTGCATAAACCGGTGGATATTGATTTGCTGAGCACTACCTTAAAGCAGGCCAATGAAAAAGTCAGGAATAAAAAATAAAAAACCCATTTTTTTGAGCTGAAACCATATGGAAAAGCTGCAGAAACTTTTTAACCCCAACTTTTTGTGGGGCGGTAAACAGGGCAAAGGCCCGCGTTACAGGCACATGTTCAATTACAGCCGGCTATGGCGATCGGCTGTGATGCTGACGGCGCTTTCAGCCATCCTGCCGCTGCTGGCCATTTCGTGGTTTGACTACAATGTTACCCGGAAAGCGGTGGAATCCGAGGCCCTGTCACGGACTTCCCGGACGGTTTCAAATACCAAAAGAACGATTTCCGCTTTTCTGACGGAACGGAAATCCGCACTGGATTTTATTGTTCATGATAATATCTATGAAGAACTGATTGATCCGGTGCGCCTTGCCGTTATTCTGGAAAATCTTAGAAAAGCTTTTGGCGGCATCAGCGATATCGGTGTGATCGACGCCGGCGGACAGCAGATTGCTTACATCGGTCCATACCTCCTTGAAGGCAAAAATTACAGCGACCAGGACTGGTTCAAGGAGGTCGTGGAAAGGGGAATTTATATCAGTGATGTTTTTTTAGGCTTCCGGAATGAACCCCATCTGGTTATTGCCATCAGTTATGAATTGCCGGACGGTTCTTTTTACCTCTTACGCACCTCCATTGATACGGACCGTTTGAATGAACAGTTATTGACCCTTGAACTGGGGGCCCAGGGCGATGCCTTTATTATCAATACCAAAGGCGTGCTGCAGACCCCGTCGCGGCATCATGAAAAAGTGTTTGAAAAAATCGCTATTCCGGTTCCCGAACACTCGCCCAAAACCGAGGCATTTGAATACAAAGACCCCTATGAAGCCACCTATATACTGGGGTATGCCTACATCCCGGATACGCCATTTATTTTGATGATCGTCAAAAATCAGAATGAAATCATGAAGTCCTGGCACAAGACGCGCATCGAAATTTTAATTTTTTTATCCATCGGCATCATCATTGTCATGGCTGGGGTGATCGGTTTTGCGACTTTTTTTGTAAACAACATCTTTATTGCTGATCAGCGACGGATTAAAACGCTGCACCAGGTGGAATATTCCAACAAGCTGGCGTCCATCGGGCGGCTGGCAGCCGGGGTAGCGCATGAAATTAATAACCCGCTGGCCATCATCAACGAAAAATCCGGCCTGATCAAAGATATTTTCCAACTCAGAGACACTTATGCCAAAGACGAAAAACTCATCGGCCTGGTTGATGCGATCCACGCTTCCGTGGTCCGCTGCGGGGCCATCACCAAACAGCTCTTAAGTTTTTCCCGGCACATGGATTTTTCTTTTCAGCTGGTGGACCTGAAAAAAATCATCCAGGAAGTCTTTGGTTTTCTGGGAAGAGAAGCAGAATACCGCAACATTATAATTTCAATTAATGTGTCAGAAGATGTTCCTCAGTTTGAAAGTGACCGCGGAAAACTGCAGCAGATTTTTCTAAACCTGCTCAACAACGCCTTTGCCGCGCTGTCTGACGGCGGCAATCTGGATATCTCCGCAATCCTGCTGAGGGACGAATGCGTCCGGATCACGGTTGAAGATAACGGCTGCGGGATTCCGAAAAAAGATCTTAAAAAAATTTTCGAACCTTTTTTCTCAACCCGAGCCAACGTCGGCGGTACCGGTTTAGGCCTTTCAATCACTTACTCCCTGATCCAGGAAATCGGCGGTACGGTTGATGTGAACAGCACGGTTGATGTTGGAACCCGATTTATTATAACACTGCCGTTGAATGCCAAGAATATTAAGGAGAAAAAATAATGCGCTTACTCCTCGTTGATGATGAAGAAGAATTTGTGGCCACCCTGGCTGAACGCCTTTCTTTAAGAAGCATTGAGGCGGACTGGGTGACCAGTGCGAAAGATGCGGAAAAAATGATCGAAACCACGCATTATGATCTGGTGCTGCTGGATGTGAAAATGCCCAAGGTGGGCGGACGGGAATTGAAAAAAATTATCGAAAAAAAGCTGCCCGGCATTAAAACGATCTACCTGACCGGTCACGGTTCCGAGGAAGACTACCAGACCGGCAGTGCCGAGGCGGAATATTACCTGATGAAACCGATCAACATCAATGACCTGATCGAAAAGATCAATAATGCGCTGGGTAAGCAAGGAGGCTGAATCATGTCCAACAGAATTGACCCTTTAGGTGAGGCAGGCCTCGAGTTTTATTCCAAAGTTTCTGCGTCCATCTCCCATGAGATAAAAAATTCACTGGCTGTCATCAACGAAAGCGCTGGTTATCTCGAAGACGTCACCCTGATGGCCAAAAAAGGCATGAATCTTGATATGGACCGGCTTCAGTCACTGGCCGGCACCATGTTAAAACAGGTCCAGCGCACCAACACCATTATTAAAAACATGAACCGCCTGGCCCACAGCCTGGATGATCCCGCAAGCCAGGTGGATTTAAACGCTTTAATTGAACTGATGATAAACCTTTCGGAACGAACGACGGTGACCCGGGGTTTTAAAGTATCCGCTGCATTTTCCGATACCGCGTTAACAATCACCACCCACCCGTTTTTCCTGGAAAACCTGATCTGGCTGATACTTGATTTTGCCATGAACGTCACAGGCGATGCAAAAACCATTGAACTGCTGCCGGTAAAAGCGGAATCAGGGGCTAGAATCAGTTTCACGGGACTTGAAAAACTGACGGCAAGCGAATTTAACGATTTTCAGACAGAACGTGTCCGCCTGATGCTGGCTGCGCTGAATTGCACATTGCAGACGGATGAAAATAAAGGTATAATAACGATAAACTTGCCCGAAACTATCACTCAGCCGGTGCAATAAACCCGCCGGAAGCACACCGGAAACATACAAGATGAAAGTAACCTGAAAAAAAATAAACAGGAGACCTATCATGACTGACAAAGTCTTAATCGTGGATGATGAGCAGGATTTCTTAGATGTTATCTCTGACCGCCTGACCGCTCGTGACATGAATGTTTCGACCGCCTCTTCCGCAAAAGACGCGATAAAAAAAATCGATGAAGAATCCTTTGACGCGGTGGTGCTGGATCTGATGATGCCGGAAATGGACGGACTGGAAACCCTCAAGATCATGAAAGAGAAAAACCCGGACCTGCAGGTCATTTTACTGACCGGCCACGCCACGGTGGAAAAAGGGATTGAAGCAATGAAACTCGGCGCCATGGACCTGATTGAAAAACCGGCGGATCTGTCGGCAATCGTGGAACGGATCAAACGCGCCAAGGCGGAGAAAATCATCCTGGTGGAAAAAAAGAGCGAAAAACGCATCCGGGAACTTCTCACCCGAAAAGGCTGGTAAGGTCGCCGGTCAAAAAAAGCGTATCACCCCGTATCACCAGCCGGAAACCCCATGCACTTTTCCCGGCTGGTGATGAACTCCCGATAACTCTCCTGAATCATTTTCACAGGAAAAATAAAGACTTCAGATCCTCCACTTTTTGTGGAGGATCTGATGTTTCTGATTCCCTGTTTTTTTATTCATTCATAATCATCCCCTTCCCTAAAATTTTTGACAGTTCCTGCCTGTCATGCAAAATCTGATCGGACATCCGGTAAAAAAATCATTTTGTTTAAGTAGAAAGAGGCAGCAAACTATAAACTGGAGGTCACAAATTGTGATTTCAAGAACATTGCGGAATTATATTTACTGATAATGCTTTAACATATCTAATTTTTTTGATAATAATAGAATTTCATGCCATTTGTCGCACCCGTGCATCTATTTCGCACGCATAAAAACAATAAACCAAAACAGAAATAAAAAATTCATGCCCGTTATCATTAACAAAGACAAGTTAAACAACCTGGCCGGCGAAATCTGGAAATCCGCCGAGCGGCTGCGGGGCAAATTCAAGGCGTACGAGTACCAGACGGTAATTTTGCCGATTATCGTGATTCGCCGCCTGGAATGCGTTTTGATCGACTGGCGCAGCCGACAGGCAAAAGAGATCAAGGCAAAACGGCCGGATATTTCCGAAAAAAAACTCACGGAACTGGTGAAAAAGCTGGAGCTGAATCCCGTTAAAACACCCTTTTCAAACACTACGGACTGGACCCTGCGAGAGGAATTGAGGTCAAATCTGCTCTTGACTCTTAATGACGTCGTCTGATATTTTCTCCACACATTTTTTCAGTTGTTTATCAACCGCCAACCGCGCTTTTACTCTTTCAATGACACTGCTCACTGAACTGTATTTCTGCATCTTAAACTCTTCACAAATCTGAGTTAAACGGTCACGCCGTAACCTGCGGAATAAATAAATCGCGACATTTCTGGGCTCATTGAACTGGCCCCTTCTTGAAACAAACAGTTCATCCGTATCTATGCTGTAATAGCCGCATACGCTGTTAATTATCTGTTCCTTTTCAGGTACAAGGGACCTGGCCTGGGGAATCTCATCATCTGTTTTGCCGGCATCGTATTCACTTTTTACCCGGTCAATGAAACTGTCCGGCCCCAGGAATACCGGCCATCTTTTCCCGTCAAGTGCCCCGCTTACACTTTCGTCACAGTCTTTTTTTATAAACTTTCGATATTCTTTCAACCAATCCTTCTTTTTGGGAGTCAACATTGACAAAATAAATTTTTTATCGAGCCAGTCCCATTTTCCGGCAGCTGACAGATAGCCTTTGTGGCTGCTCCATCTATATTTATTAATAGTTTTGACCAGCCCGGCCTTCAGCGGACTTCGATGGATATATCTGACCAGTTGCAAAAGGTAGTCATCGGCGCTGACAAGTATTGATTTATACCGGCCGCGAAACAGGGTGCCGTCATAATTATTCCGCCGGTTAAAGTTCTGGGTATAAATACCGTTAAGATGGCGCATACTTCTTGAAAGATTGGCTTCCGGTGTCTGGACGAGAATATGATAATGGTTCGGCATTAAACAATATGCGGCAATACGAATGTTCCACATCTCCGATGTTTCCCGGAGAAGTTCAACAAACACTTCATAATCATCCGTGCTGTTAAAAATCTTCTCAAGGCGCCTGCCACGATTCATTATGTGGTACCAGGCGCCCGGATATTGAATTCTAAGTGGTCTTGACATATTTCATTTATAACCGACTGCAATGCAAGAGTCAAGGGTAGACTTGACCCTAAATTTCTAAATTTACTTTAAAAATTGATAATGTGAAAAATATATTTTAAACAAAAATACAACCCGATAATCACAAAAAGAACCCCGGTGATGCGGCGGAACCAGATTTCTATTACCGCCAGCCGGTTGAAAAAAATGCCGGCAAAGCGTGTGCTGTATGCGATGATCACTGCAAACCCGATCACCGGCGCGGCGGTGCCGACGCCGAAAAAAAGCGGCAGTAACATGCGGGATTTGAATTCTAGAGACAGCGGGATCACGCCGCCGAAAAACAAGGCGGCGGATACCGGACAAAACGTCAGGGCGAACAAAAAACCCAGGGCGACCGCACCACCAATGCCGCTGTTCCCGAGCTTTTTCAGCAAATTGGCATTAATGCTGACCGTGGGCAGCATGACCGGCACCAGCTCCAGGATAAACAGGCCGGTCACCAGAAGTATGGGGCCCAGGATTTGATTCATGCGCGTCTGGAGAAAATTGGCCACACCGGGGATAGAAATGAGACCGGCGATAATGGCTGTCGCAATCAAGACATAAGAGAACGTCCGGCCGATCGTATAGGCACTCGCCGCCAGTATCGTGGCATACGGCGAGTCAATCTGTTTGCCGATATAGGTGGTGGCGGCAATGTTGGTTGCCAATGGACATGGACTGATGGACGTCAGAATTCCAAGCCATATAACGGATAATATTTGTGCGACACCGAATTCCATGATTATTCCTCTATCCAATCCTTGATTTCGTCTTTTACATACGCGTCAAATTTTTCCTCGTCTCTGACATAGGTCCAGATTTTTTCCAGGTTTTTCCACTGGATTTCCTTGCCGTCTTTGACTTCGGAAATAATCAGGGACTTGGTATAAAGCTGATAATCCTTGTTATAGTGCTTGTTTTCCGGTTCATCCACATTGATGGCCCGCCAGACCACTTTGCCGCTTTTTAGTTCATTTTCAAAATTTAAATTGACTGCCTGTGATGATAATTCCTCAATCTTGTGGCAGGTGGAGCATCGGGCGGTGGTATGAAAATACGTGGCAACAATATAATGTGTCGGCTTTTCTGCAACGGCTTCCTCAGAAGCGGCCTGGCCAGCATGAGCGGTCGAAATCGATACCGCGAGCACAAAAAGGACAAGAAAAATTAAGGAATAAATATATTTTTGAATAAACTGCATGAATATAACCTCCTAAATATTGATGATGCGGCATAAATTCTGCTACACAATTTCTCCGGTTTCTTTTGGAGCATCTCGAATATCTGATGTATCCGCCCCGGATTTCGGTTACTTTTTGATCCAGGACAAAATATCTTCTTTTTTGGGAATTTTTCCGACTGTTTTCACTTCGCCGTCAACGATTACCGCCGGGGTTCCGAAAACGCCGTACTGTGCGATTTCCATTATGTCGGTAACTTTTTCCACATTCGCCGCTACACCGGATTCAGCCACCGCTTCCCTGACGATGGCTTCGGCTTGCTTGCATTTCGGGCAGCCGGGCCCCAATACTTTAATATCCATAAGTTCTCTCCTTTATTTTTTATAACTTCTGTCAATTTTAATTGCACCTTTTATCTGCCCGTTATTTAATAATCCATGACATGGCTTTCTTATCCCGCAAAGGTGCCGTATGCCATACCGGCAACTGTGGACATCACCACCACAACGGCTACAAAAACAGCTGTTTTTTTGAATCCCAGCACGCCTCCGATAACAATCATATTCGGCAGAGACAATGCCGGACCGGCAAGAAGCAGCGCAAGGGCCGGCCCCTGCCCCATGCCGGACCCTAAAAGCCCCTGTAAAATGGGAACTTCGGTCAATGTGGCAAAATACATAAATGCACCGGCAAGCGAAGCAAACAGGTTGGCCCACAACGAATTACCGCCGACCAGCGCCGCGATGTATTTTTCCGGAATCAGGGCCGGGTGCCCCGGACGTCCCAGAAGAAACCCGGCGGCAATCACGCCGATGGCCAGGAGTGGGAAAATCTGTTTCATAAATCCCCAGGTGGATTCCACACAGGAGGTCAGTTCGTCTTTTTTAAACCAGGCTTTGAGCATCCATGCCAGTATGATCAGCAGGATAATTGTCACGATCCATTTGGCGGCAAAAATACCTTTCCATACCATTGCGGCATCCGGTCCGGGTTTGGCGAACGCCGCGAACACCAGGATCAGCACCATGGTCATCATATACAGGGCATCTTGGGTCAGTGTCCGGCCCTTTTCTTCTTCATCCGGCAGATAAAAATCCCCGGCCGTGCGCCGGGCATCATCTTTTCTAAAAACAAACGCCATGAAGAGGCCAATTGCCACGGCAAAAATGATTGCGCCCACTGCCCGGGCAAGTCCTAATTGCCATCCCAATATCCGGGCGGTCAGCACGATCGCCAGTACATTGATAGCCGGACCTGAATACAGAAACGCGGTCGCCGGACCGATTCCGGCGCCCCGGGTGTAAATACCCGCAAACAGAGGCAGCACGGTACAGGAACAGACCGCCAGCACCGTTCCGGACACGGACGCGACGGAGTAGGCCAGAACTTTCTTCGCCTGGGCGCCAAAATATTTCAGCACCGCCGCCTGGGACACGAATACGGCAATGGCACCGGCAATAAAAAAGGCCGGGATCAAACAGGTCAATACATGCTCCCGGGCGTATTCCTGCAGCATCATGAATGATTCAAACCCGGCCTGACGAATTTTCGGGTCTGCCCAGGGAATAAAATACGCGCCAAGATACAAGACGATCAGCCAGAAAAGCTTTGTTCTTTCCTTCATTTAAAAAAACTTCCTCTTCCCATTCAAATCAATAAAACGTAAAATCGCATTATATCGATATTGTTAAATAAAAAAAATTACCTTTTACAGATATTTTCCCGATTGATATCAGGCAACCGCTCAATCAACGCCTGAACTTCCGTATCAGCATCAAGCCAGTGTTTGAGACTGCCGATCAGGCTGGCAGCATATGGACTTTCATTGCCATCCGCTACCATATAATTTACCCATAACCCGTCTTTTTTTGACGATATCAAACCGGCCTCTTCTAAAATCTGAAGATGTTTACTGGTCGTTGACTGGGCAAATTGCAATGCAGCCTGAATTTCACAAACACACATCATTCGATTCTGTAACATTTTCATGATTTTAACCCGGCTGGGGTCCGAAAGCGCCTTCATGGCTTTTATAAACGATTTCATTTTGTCTCCTTTATATATCGTAATATAACGATATATAAACCCTGTCAATACTTTTTTTGAATTATAAACTTTACCAATAATTAAATTTTAAAATACAAATAATTGACAAATAATAAATTGAAATTTTTACGGTAAAAAAATGGTTACCGCCTTTTTGTATTTTTTCGTGTCTTTCCTGCTTTTTGTGTCTTGCGTGTTTTTCCAGATGATTTAGCGATGGCTTTTTTCTGTTTTTGGGCGGCCTTTTCTTTGAGTTTCCGTTTAGCTGCGATGATATCCGGATCATAATCGTTTTTCGGCTGAAACCCGGCCAGGCGTTTTACCGGGATTTTATGGTTCAGCAGCCGCTCAATTTCGATCAGCAACGCCTGTTCCTGGTCGCACACCAGCGAGATGGCAACGCCCTTTTCTCCAGCACGGCCTGTGCGGCCGATACGATGCACATAATTTTCGGGGATATCCGGCATATCAAAGTTCACAACCCGCGGCAGACCGTCGATGTCCAGGCCCCTAGCCGCCACATCAGTGGCGACCAGAATCCGCACCAATCCGCGCTTGAAGTCCGCCAGCGTTCTGGTTCGAAGAGACTGGCTCTTGCTGCTGTGGATGGCTGCGGCAACGATATCGTCCGTGATCAATTGTTGGGTCAGCTTGTCCGCGCCGTATCGGGTTCGCGTGAACACCATCACACGGCGCCAGTTCTCCTTTTTGATCAGATGTGCGAGCAACTCGCGTTTGCGCAGCCGCTCTACCCGATATACCACCTGGGTCACCCCGTCAGCCGCCCGATTCGGACGCGCCGCTTCAATCTGCCGGGGATTGTTCAACAGCTCGTCGGCCAGACGTTTAATGCTGTCCGGATAAGTCGCGGAAAACAGCAGGGTCTGGCGCTTGTCGGGTAAGAACGCCGTCACCTCAAGGATCTCGTCAATAAATCCCATGTCCAGCATTCGGTCGGCCTCGTCAAGCACTAAAATCTTCACTCTGGAAAGATCCAGGGTCCCCCGGTTGGCGTGATCCAGCAGCCGGCCGGGGGTTGCCACCACAATATCCACCCCGCGGTTTAATCTCACGATTTGCGCGTTAATGTTGATCCCGCCATAAATAACCGTTGCGCGCAGGGACAAACGCCGGCCGTAATCCTGCATGGCTTTTCCCACCTGGGCCGCCAGTTCACGGGTGGGAACCAGAACCAGGGCGCGTGGTTGTCTCTTTTTTTTCGCGGGTGGATCTTCACTCAGCATCTGAACGATGGGCAGGGCAAAAGCCGCGGTTTTTCCGGTGCCGGTCTGAGCGCCGGCAAGAATGTCATATCCTTCCAGAATAACAGGGATCGCCTGGGTTTGAATGGGCGTGGGCGCTGTGTAACCCTGGGCGGCGACAGCACTCAGCAGTTCGGCCCGAAGGCCCAGTTTTCCAAAAGACATATATCATCTACTCCAAATATGATCGGAATTCACTGAAAAAAACTTTTAAGTAAGTATACTATCCCCGGAATTTTTAATCATCAACCTTAATAAACCGGTAAAAAATCAGATCATTCCCGCCGAAGTTCTTCGATGATCAATTGGATTACGTGATAACTGTAGAGAAGACGAATGTGACCGTGGAACGGGACTTTTATGTTTTTCGCATTTTCCCCCAGGTGGGCGGAATCCTGAGGGATAACAAAATTATCAAAATCTGAATAGATGGAGATATAATCCGTATCTCCGGGGGTCATGCCATCGCTCGCCAGTTCGGTTATAAACGCGCTTTTATAAGCCATCTGAAGGGTATTTTTACCCATGGGCATAAATGCCGACACACGGCTCCCCAAGTGTGGGCCGCCAAGGGCAATGAGTTTTTCAACTTTTTCGTTTGCACCGGCGTTTTTAACGGCATACCTTGTCAGCACACCGCCCATGCTGTGTGAAATAACATTAATTTTTGGGGAACCTGTTTTTTGCCGCACAAAATCAATTTTTTCAGCCACCTGATTTGCCAGTTCGCCGGCATCGGCAAAAATCGGGCGGTATGTCATGAAATACAGATTCTTAAATCCATGCTTTTTTAATAACAGATAAATAAGCATGAACGCATGACTTCCGGAACCCCAGCCGTGAACAAAGAGAATCGGCGGGCGTGAATCCCGCTGGGGATTTTTCGGGATCCGGTCAAAATAGAACCTGAGCGGTGTGGTGATAATAATAAAAAACAGGCACAGGGATTCTATAAAGACGCCTTGCAAAATCGAAAAGAACCGGATTCCTTTTCGCCATTGCCCTTCGTCTGCCCTGGTTCTGAGATTGACAGCATCATACCATACGACAATATATAACGAGGTGGTTACCCAGGTGGTAATCAATAAAACAGATACAAGTAAATAGATTATAATCAAAGTGATCCTCCAGGTTCGTTGTTATGGAGTTTTTCATGGCAAATCATCACTTATATTTACAGCCGTGAGTGCACCCATTATATATGTCGCAGGCAAGGTCAGCGTATTCTCTGGCCTTGCCTTTTGGCTCGTAAATTATGTCCATCATTTCTCCTGATTCGTATGGTATTGCTTTATTTTCTCATCATACCAGCTTCCATAAGAGTATCCGTCCACAACTCCCAGTTTCAGGTGTGATGTCAACACCTCTTCAATCGTCGGTTTTTCCGATAAACTTTTTCTTGACCAACTGTTAATGAGGATCAACAGCGGTTCATTTTTAAAAACAGGATCACTGTATAAATAAAATTCTTTTCTGTCTTTTGTTTGAAGTATTCCTGGAAAACACGCGGGGATGGGACTTTTTAATTCCTCCAGCAGCCGTTTAAACGGGATTTCTTCGAATTTATAGCTGATTCCCATGTTTTGGAAAATGAGCTTTGTAATATCCACCATTATACCTGAAACTTCTGCTTCAGATATTTTAATCCGGTAAGGCGGGCGGTCATAATAGTAAACGGAAATTGCATCGCTCATTGCAGCAGACCTGCCGGTTGTGCAAAGGATACAAAACAACAGGATAATGAAGACAATACAAAAATTCTTTTCTTTCACGGCCACTCCCTTGCCATATTGAACCAGATTACTCTATTTGAATATCCTCAGACGGAGGTTCCAAGGCCAATTTTATACAAATGGGAAGAACAGCTCAGGGAGCCGGTTTTCCCACAAGCTGATGCGATTTCAGAAAAGGGCATTTCCGCCGTCACTCCCAAGCAATCGGGAATCCGGAATAAAAACGGCCCAGTTCTTTATCCCACTCTCTCCCCGGTTTTTCTGAGGGAGAGGGCCGGGTGAGGAAGTATAAAACGCCCAATTCCGCTTTTATTCAACGTTGAGCGTTCGATGTTCAATGTTGAACGTTCATCCCCTTCTACCTTTTTGCTAAAGCCTGATGCACGTTGCAGTATTTAGATCCCGGGGCAGACTTATTTTTACATGGTCTGCCACTTTTAGTCTGCGCAATGCATATTCCCGGTTTTTTAGGCGAAGCTACTTTAGCGCCTGCTTTTTCCTTTTTTGGGAGCGTTTTTTTCTTTCCAGGTTTGACGGATTTTGCCGCAGCCCTACCTCTGCCTTCTTCAACCAGCGGCTGGATGTCCACTTTGCCGGTTTTTGCAATATCAAACAGAAAATCAAATTCTTCTTCAAAATTTTTCAAAATAGTATCCGGGTCAGGCACCAGTCCCTCATCGGTCACAAGCCCGATCCCGACCTTGCCGGCGTAGCTGAAAATGCTGATTCCCATGCCAACCCGACCGGTTCTGGGAACCCAGCCGATAAAGTTTTCAATCTTTTTTCCCGCAAAATAAAGCGGCTCCCGGGGTCCGGGAACATTGGTCATCACCGTTGACGCCTTGTTGGCAAAGAAATTGGAAGCTGTCTTGGCAATACTGGCGGACGATATGCCCAGCGCGCTTAGCACCATAAATGCAACAAACGCATCCGGCGACTCCTTGAGATGATCCATGCGTTTTTTGACTTCTCTTAAGCGTAAAATCGGGTCTTCGATATATACCGGCAGGGCAAGGAAAACCAGGCTGAATTTATTACCCAGCTCAAACGCGGTTCCGGGTTCACGAATGTTGACAGGAATCGCAGCGCGCAGTTCAGTTTCCTTTGTCCTGTCACCTCGGTCAATGAGATACCGCCGAAGGGCCCCGGTGACCGACGCAATCAGTACATCATTGATCGTGGCATTCACCGCCTTGCTGACGATTTTTACTTTATTTAAAGATATGAGGTTCGTCCATGCGACACACTTTCGCACCTTCAGCTTCCCTCTTAAAGATGTTTTGGGATCAGACGGCATCATGGCAAGCTTTCCCAGTACCGTGGCCGTATCAACAGATAGCCTGGATGTTGTTTTCGCAAGTTTTTTCACATGGGCCGGCTTTGATATCAATTTTGACCACTCCTCAATCATCTTTCCGCCCACCACCTGGGTTTTGTCGATAACCCCGGACACACTCGTCAGCAATTGCCCCATAGGAATGAAAGACGGTGGAGACCATTTCTTTTTCTTTTTTGATCGTTTATTTTCAAATAAGGGCGTACCCCCCGGCTCTTTGTCCGTGGTGGAAAGTATCACATAGACCAGGGCAACACCGTCCGCAATGCAATGATGGAGCCGAAAAAACAGCGCACATCCTTTTTTATAATTTTCAATAAGATGGCATGACCACAGGGGTTTGGTCCGGTCCATGGGGATGGTCATTAAATCACTGACCATGCGTTGAAGCTCCTGCTTCCCGCCAGCTCCCGGCAGGGCCACCCGGTGAAAATGAGACCGGATATCAAAAAAAGGATCAACCTCCCAACTGGCAACACCGACGCCTGATAATGGCATGACAACGCGCTGTTTGAAACGGTCAAACGCGCACAACCGATTTTCCAGTGTTAAACATGCCTGGTCATAATCAATTATCTCCTTAAATTCCATAATTCCGGTAATCACCATCAGGTTGGTGGGATGATCCATGTGGAGCCAGAAATTGTCCGCATTTGTCATTGTCTCAGCCATAATGCACTCCTTTTTTAAAAATTTTCATGCAGGATTATTTTTATAAATAAAAAAAGGGCCGGAAGCGTAGTCTATAAATAATATATACCTGATGAATATCTTGATGTCACCATTATTATAACATATTAAACCGGTAATAAAACATACTCCATAAGCAAACCCATCGTCATTCCCGAGCCGAGCAGTCGGGCATATAGAATAAAAAGCACCCTGTCCCTTTCACCTTCTACCATCCACCCGTAAGCCGGGATTCTTTCCCGGCGTCCCAGTTACGGAAGCCAACACTATAATCAGAAAAATCAATTAATCCTTTTTCAACGTTTAATTCTCCTTAAAAACACTTTTTTGATATCAAAAAAGAAGGTTTAAGCCATTTTTGAGGGCTATTTTGCCATCTATTTTATTTATTTCCAAATAGCTGACTTGGTCCGACCGGAATTTGGACCCTGACTTGGTCCGACCGGAATTTGAGCCACTGACTTGGTCCGACCGGAATTTGAGCCGGAATTTGAAATTTGAAAGACCGGAATTTGAAAATTTGATCCCGGAATTTGGAAAAAGAGGCGCAAACCTTGATTAGGGAATATGTGCTGGATCTTTGACCAAAAATATGCTTGCAGTGTCGATAAGGTATGATTTATAATTCATATTAAATAGATTTTAATAACATCTATAAACCTATCTCAAAGGGGGGGGAGGGAAATGGCTAAAGGAAAATTTTTTTTAGTACCTTTATTCACTTTATTCTTTTTTACTTTCGTGACAGGAAGCGTATGGATCACCCAGGTACAGGCCATTGTGACCTGTTATCAAAGCTGTACTTCCGGGAACCCAAACAATGGTGAAATTCATTTTCCGGGTGTCAGTTATGACTCGCTCACCGGCTGGCGGACTTACAGCACCATCGCGCAACAATTTCAGACGACCACGAATCGTACAGTCAACACAATAAAGCTCTACAACCTTTCTATAACCGGCTCTCCCGGGGATGCGATTCTGGGAATCTGGAGAACTTCCGGTCCATATTCCCCTTACTATGCCCACATGCCGCTGAGTGTACCGGCGGAAGGCATGGCGACGGTTAATACGGCCGGCCCAAGTAATGAATGGGTCTCCTTTCGCCTGGACAAGCCGGTCAACCTGACAGCAGGCACGGTTTATGCCGTTACCCTGCGGGTTGACTATCCGGCATCCCCGCCGGCGCCACCGACTCCGCCGCCGAACTATTGGAGCATACAGCGGGGGTTTACGAATCCGTATACTTCAGGACGTATCGTTTATTTTACGAACTCTGGATGGGCTACCATGTCTGATGATCAATCCGACCTTTTCTTTGAGGTCTGCTACGACACAGATGCACATCAGGATAATATTACGACAGGTACCGGAAGCGGCACTGCTGATTTTTATTCAGATGCAGGAACGATTGAAACCGTAGATCCCCTTGCTGCAGGGGACCTTCCCATTGAAGCTCAGAACACCTTGCCGCCCGTTAATTTCCCACATGGATTCTTTGATATCACTATAACAGATCTCCAGGACGGTGCGACAGTTAACCTCACCATTACCCTCCCCTCCAATGTTCCGGCAGGATGGGTGTGGTGGTACTATGTCGATAGAGAAGGATGGAATTCCATCCCCATCGGCAGTGATGACGGAGATAATGTGATCACAATCACCAAGACGGACGGTGCGGCTGGTGATACAGATAATGCAATCAATGGAATAATCGTTGACCCTGGTGGCGTTGCTCAGGCCTGGCAAGAGCAGGGGGGGGCTATTCCCACATTGAATCAGTGGGGGGGCATCATCCTGTCAATGCTTTTGATCGGATCGGCTGCGTTAGCAATGAAGAGAAAAAAACAACCGCGTAAACTAAAAAATACATAATAAATAAGTCAACGCAAAAAAAAACATAACGATATGGGAAGGCAAGAGGGCCAAACATGATTAATGATTGACAGGGCGCCAAAGACAAAAGGGATGTAACCGATTTTTTGACATCAAAAAGGTAATTTTAAGCCTCTATCGAACCCCTCTTTAACATTTTTTATTATATTTTCAAAAAGTTAATTTGGTCCGACCAGAATTCAAAATTCACAGCCCAAAATTCAAATATTAACAATAAATCAGAATTGGAGGCGGATTTGGGTCAATTTTATTCTGGATTCCCGGCCCATGCCTTCACTGGGGCATGCTTTTTGCAAAATAATGGCAAAGGAAGGAAAAAATGTGGAAGGTAGAACGCTGAAGACTGAAGGAGAAAAGGGTACTGATTCCGCGAGACTGAAGAAACATCACCACTTTCCGGATCGCCGGTGCTCCGTCCAGGCAGGCTTTTTATGCTTGAATTTGTTGCAGAAATATTATATTTTTAGATATTAGTGTGTACAAAAACACAACTAAATGATTTCTAAAGTGTCGGTTGCGTTGAAACAAAACTGACTTTAAGGAAAAAAAATGAAAAAAATATTTAGAACCGTTTTGTGGGTTGTTTGTGCCTCAATGCTTTTAATTCCAGCAATGGGGTTTGCAGCAGGAAACAGAATTAACACATGCGATACAAAATATCCGGTTATTCTGGCCCACGGAACAGGGGGAGCGGCAGAAATGCTCGGCTTTATTGATTACTGGTGGGGTATTCCGGATGCGCTTGAAAATGAAGGTGCTGAAGTCTATATGACCACGGTAAACGGAATGGATGGCACTGTGGCCAAGGCGGAACAATTCAAGGTGCAGTTTTTACAGATCCAGGCAATTTCCAGTGCTTCTGAATTTAATATCATTGCCCACTCCCACGGGGCACTCTATGCCCGTTATGCGATATCAAACCTTGAGCTATCACCCTACGTGAAAAGCCTTACGAGTATCGCCGGTCCCCATCAGGGCATGATGCTGGCCGATATGATTGTCAAAACCGTTCCAGGCCCTGTAAAATCGATCACCGGTGACACATTGAACTTTATTTATGCCTATATCCTTGGAGATACGAACCCCAACAGCCTTCAAAACGCGTATGATGTCACAACAGCTCACATGCAGAATATTTTCAACCCGAACACGCCTGATGTGGAGACTGTGTATTACCAAAGCTGGGCGGCAAAAGTAAAGTATGGCTGCCCGAATATTATTCTGGACCCCATATGGCGGATGCTGGCTGCCTGTGAAGGACCCAATGACGGGCTGGTAAGCGTTGAAAGCGCCAAATGGGGAAATTTTCGCGGTGTTGAATCGGCGGCATGGTGGAGCCCGGGTTGTGATCATCTCAATATTATCGGTCACTTGTTTGGGGTGACACCCGGATTTAATGCACCTGATTTTTATGTGAATTTGGTAGCTGATTTAAAAAACCAGGGATTTTAAACAACAGGGTGAAAGCTTAATGACAGGCCGGTAATGATCAACACATCGTTGCCGGCTTTATGCCTGACCATGCCTGTACCGAAAAACGCCCCAACCTTTTAATATTCGTCTTTGTGCGCGTTCGGACAGCTATTCAAAATATAGCGGGTACGCTCTTTTCTCATGGTATGCAACACGCCGCCTTTGCAGACAATCTCATCGACCGTGGTCCATCCAAATCCGGAAATCACCTTTTATCAAAAAAAGTGAAATATCGATGGCAAAGAAAAAAGCTCCAAATTCAAGGCGCGCAAATCCTGAGTGATGATTCGTACTTATTGTACTTTGAAGAAACGAAGGATGCAGCGCAACGCAGAAGTTGGACTTTTTACGAAGCCATCATTATTTGATTATTTTTACGACCATGAACCCTTTATTTAACCGCCGGAGATACAAGTGGATGGCATCTCCTTTTTTCACATCATCAACGATCCGGTTATAATCGGAAACATTTTCAACCGGCTGATGATTAATTTCCTTAATGATATCGCCTTTGACGATACCGGTTTTGGCCCCTTTACTGTCAGGTTTCACATTCACCACGAGTACACCGTCCGAGTCGCCAAGATTAAATTGCTTTGACATTTCAGGAGTGATGTCTGTAATTTCAATTCCCAGCTCGCTTTCCATGCGTCCCGGATGGCCGCTGCCGGATGCATAAAGTTTCTCGACATCCCGCCGGCCGATTATAACCTTGAATTTCTTTATTTTGCCGGCCCGATTCACTTTGATTTCCGCTTTGCTGCCAACAGAAAGGCCGGCGATTAATCTTGTCAGGTCCCGACTGGATTCAACGGGTTTCCCGTTGATGGACAGAATGATGTCGTTTATCTTAATTCCGGCTTTATCCGCCGGATCATCTTCAAAAACTTCCGAGATCAGCACGCCCTTTTCCACGCCATAATAGTCCTTAAGATCCTGATCCAGATCCTGGATCGCGACTCCCAGCCATCCGCGGGTCACCTCGCCGTTGTCCTTCAATTGTGCGAAGATTTCCTTGGCGATATTGACTGGAATGGCAAAACCGATGCCGTCGCCGCCGGCAATGATGGCGGTGTTAATCCCCACGACCTCTCCATACATGTTGATCAGGGGGCCGCCGCTGTTTCCGGGATTAATGGACGCATCGGTCTGAATAAAATCATCATAGGGGCCGGCGCCGATAACCCGGCCTTTTGCGCTGATGATCCCCGCGGTGACCGTATGTTCCAGTCCGAACGGGCTGCCGATGGCAAGCACCCACTGACCGATTTCCAGCTTGTCCGAGTCGCCCAGATTCAGTACGGGCAGATCATGATCCGCCTTAATTTTAATCAGCGCCAGGTCCGTGGATGCGTCTTTTCCGATAATTTCAGCAGGATATTCCTTGCCGTCTTTCAGCTTGACCTGGATTTCATCCGCGCCTTCGATCACGTGATTGTTGGTGACGATATAACCGTCCGTATCCATGATAAATCCGGATCCCAGGCTACTTTGTTTGAATTCCCGCCGGGGCTGGTTTTTAAAAAAATCATCGAAAAACCGGCCAAACGGATCCTGCCGGCCCTGGGGACCGCGGAAAAAATGTTCAAACACTCGGCCACCCCCGCTGGTGAGGGTTTTGACGGTACTAATGTTCACCACTGCCGGACCGCAGTTTTTAGCCAGCTGCGTAAAGTTCTGGGGGACCATTTTAACGGCCGGTGCCTGGGAGCAGCCCGCGATTGTTGTGTAAGGGGATAGAACCAACAGATAAGCAGCCGCAATGGCCACACCCGCCAGAACTCCAAAAGTTTTTCCCCGGTTATTTAACCAGGTTTTTTTCATAGACTTCATCATCGCTCTCCTTTTCTTCAATTATATTTGATTTAACCTGTTAACTTTGCGAATCAGGACCTGGAGACTGTCTGACTTGTCATAGTAATCCGCCGCCCCCCGGATGAGTCTTTTCTGATCTTCGAGCGGATAGACGCTGGTAATAATGATTTTGGATTTTTCGCAAAATATCTGCGCAATTTCATAAAGGACCGTACCGTCAACGTCCATCATATTAATATCCAGCAAAATAAGATCCACCGGATTTTCCAATAATAACTCATACGCGTCAGCCACATTAGCGGCCTCAATTACATGAAAACCGTCCCTTTGCATGATTTTGACAAAAACGCTTCTGATTCTTTCTTCATCATCCACAACCAGGATATTCATTTTGAACCTGCTTTTTATTGAAATTAATCATTTCATGAGCACAGTTCAAGTATAAGGCAAGCAAGGTTAAAGGAAGGTTAAAATTAGATTAAAATTTTCTTATCATTAACATTATGTTACGCCCTTTCATGGCTGAATCTTTTTTCTATCTGCTCCCAGGGCGTTGCCACGGGCTGATATGCCAGAAATCAGGCAACCGGCAGACTGACGGTAAAGGCAGAGCCCTGCCCGGGCCGGCTTTGGACGGTGATCTGACCTTTGTGGGCCCTGGCAATGGAACGGGCGATGCTCAAACCCAGTCCACTGCCGGGTTCCGCTTTATGACCATGGGAATGAGAACGGAAAAATTTATCAAAAATTGCTTCCAGATCTTCCCGAAAAATCCCTGCCCCTGTATCTGAAACAACGATTTCCGCCCTGTTTTCCTTAATGGCCAGGGTAATGCTGATTTTTCCGCCCGTGGGGGTAAACTTCACCGCATTATTAATCAGGTTCAGGAACAGGCGTCTTAAATGAATTTTATCACCATCAATATAATGCGCTGATTCCGGGATTTTCAACTCAGACGCCAGACCTTTTTGTTCGGCCAGGATGCTGCTGTATTCATGAATTTCCTCAAGAAACGCCTTTAGGTTGATATTTTCAAACTGAAACACATCCGGGTTATAATCCAGCCGCGCCAGGAGCAGCAGATCTTTAATGATTCGGATCAGACGGTCGATCTCCTCCAGACTGACATTTAAAACCCTTTGATATTCATCAACATCCCGGGTTTCACTGAGTGCGAGTTCCACCTCACCCCGGATGATCGCAAGGGGTGTCTTTAATTCATGGGCCACATGGGAACTGAACTCATTGACATGTTCAAACGATTTCTCAAGGCGCTCGATCATGGCATTGCAAGAGCTGATCAGGTGTTTCATCTCCTCATCCACTTCCATTTCCGGAATTCTCAGGTTCAGGTCGGTATGTGAAATATCATCGACGATATTCGTGACATTCAACACGGGCTTTAAAATACGTCTGGCAAAAAAGCTGCCCAGAAAACTTGTCAGGCCCAGAATAAACAAAATGCCCGCCCCTATAAAGTACATTAATTTATTCAGAATTCGGATCACGGAATCCAGGGGCGTGCCGATCTGAATCACCAGAAGATGCTGATTTCCAAATGAAAACGGCATATTGATGGCCCTTAACCGGTACTTTGAATTCTTAAGATTTTTAAAAACAGCATAATTTAAAGACAAGGGGAATTTGTTTCGAAACAATGCAGTGATTTCTTCATTAAAATTCTGGGATTTAATGATGGGCTGACCGCGAACGTTTAAAATATTGATGTAATCGCTTTTTAAATTGAGTGCCTGCATATCCGAACGCCAGAGGTCATCAATAATCAGCCGCGCCCTGTCCTCAACGCCAAGGAGCTTGTTGATTAAATGCTGGTGACGGGATTCCGTCTGCTTGAGTTTTTCATAAGACTTTAAAATATTGACGATTTCAGCGGCTTTGATCTGGAGTTCTTCATCCACGTCCCGGTAAAGGATATGCCGGGTAATGCTGAACAGGACCCCGCTGAAAAGAACCAGGATAATACACAAAATGGATGTATACAGGATGCTGGCCTTGAATCGGATAGAATTGAGTTTCATATTAATAGGGGATTAGGTATAAGGCTGAAGGTTGAAGGAAGAGCCTTTTGTTCCTGACATTGACGGATAATTTAATATGTATGTCTATTTTTCTCATTAAAAAAATAGAGCGAAGCGATATCCTTCTTCGACGTTCGATGTTGGAAGTTGAATGTTCAACGTTCATTTTTTCACCTTATACCTTATACCTTCTACCTTCTACCTTATTCTTTTATCATATACCCCCTGCCCCGCACCGAATGGATCAGTTTTTGGGGAAACCCGGCATCGATCTTCTTGCGCACATAATTCACATACACATTAATCACATTGGAATAACTGTCAAAATCCTGGTCCCACACATGCTCGGAAATCATGGTTCGCGTCACCACCTGTTCGGCATGAATCATCAAATATTCCAGCAATGCGTATTCAGTGCTGGTCAGTTCAATCTTTTTCCCGGCCCGGGTCACCGTATGGGTCAGCTGATCCAGTTCCAGGTCCGCCACTTTCAGTGTTGTGGTCTTGCTCGCCCGCTGTCGTCGTAATAATACCCGGACCCGGGCCAGAAACTCCCCGAATGCAAAGGGTTTGGTCAGATAATCGTCCGCCCCGGAATCCAGGCCGTATATTTTATCCCGGACATCATCGCGCGCAGTGAGCATGAGAATCGGGACATCGTTATTTTGTTTTCTCAATTCCTGGCAGATCGCAAACCCGTCTTTGCCGGGGAGCATAATATCCAGAATAATCAGATCATACGGGTTTATTTCAGCCAGATACAGTCCCCTGTCCCCGTCATAAGCGACATCAACGCTGTAGTGCTGTTCAATTAAACCCTTTTCGATAAAGGAGGCAATTTTCTTTTCATCTTCAACAAGCAAAATACGCATATTTTAATTCACCTGAAAATCAACCCGGTATTTTCTCAAAAATTCAACCGGATGGTATGACTCCTTGGATTTTCGCAAACCCGCGTCTCCCAGATCCTGCTCCCGGTTCACCCGCCTGATGCCGGAGTTTGAATCCAATGCCTCATGTTCGACAAACATTTGATTCACCGCCTGGTACACCCCTTTGTAATCCGTACTGCCCTTTTCAAAATGAACCACCAGTGTATCATCGGTAAGCCGCTCTCCAATGGTATAGGCAACCATTGTATCTTTGACCAGAATGCACCCGCCGGTGATATCCGCCAGTTCTTCCCAGTGGGATAATACCTTTGCAATGGCCATATTTTCATTTTCCAGCTGATCATCTGAATCGCATTCGCGCCAGGTACACCAGTTATTCTGTAAAGCCATGGCCGCGTCCACAAACTCCGGCATCATCTCAACATACCGGTATTCATAATTTTTCTTAAACTGATAAAGCAAATTCCGTTTTTTGTGAAACCGGTTGCCTTTTAATGTGATAAGTTCATCCGCATCATAGATATAATCAAACTGGTCCCGGTCCGCGGAAACTGATACCGTTTTATTGAAAATAGATTCCCACAACCGGGCAAGCTGTTCCGGCACACGGATCATTGAAGATTTAAGCTGGGGAAAGCGGTCAAAATACCGGGGCCAGTCAACGTCCTGCCAGTTTCCCACCGGCGCCCAGTATTGCGGTGACGGCCGATTCTGCCGCAGCCAAAATAATTCATCGACTTGGGCCCATTCAAGGTCATATGCCGGTGCCCAACTCCATACATTGACAAAACTGTAATCCGACGTCACCTGTGGGCATTGCGCCCGATAGGTTTGAAATATTTCCTGATCAGACAGCGCAATCGGCTTAAATTCAAGGTCCATCAAATTCCCCTGACCGCTTTGACAAAGTCCTGTCCCCGCTGATACGCCTGATCAAGATATTCCGGATGCTTGAACACATCGCCTTCAAAATCAAGCTGCCGGTAAAGCAAAGAATCCCAGATTTCCATGTCCAGGACATCAAAAAAATACCGCATGGAGAGCAGCATCCCGTCAAACAGCTTTTTGCCACGGGTGGCCCCGACCCCGATCACCATCCCCTTGCGCGACGGTTCCCACATTCCGTAAGCCTTCTTTTCAATCCAGTATTTTTTTACCCATAACGACTGGCAGCGGTCCATTAATATTTTAACATGCGCGCTGACCGTGTAAAAAAACATGGGCGAGGCAATCATCAGGCCTTTGCCGGCCAGTATCCGGTCCCGCACCTGCTGAAAATCATCTTTAATCGCGCATTCGCCTTGTTTTTTGCACCCGTAGATTTCCAGGCACGGGGACATTTTATAATCTCTTAATACAATTTCATCGACTTCGGCACCCGCGTCCCTTGCGCCATTCACCGCCCTTTTCAGGAGTGTTGCCGTATTCCCCTTTCTTCTCGGACTTCCATAAACCGCGACTATTTCAGACATTTTTTACCACCTTATGAAAAATCCAAGACCAACCCTATTGGACAATGATCGGATCCAAAAATGTCATTGTCAATAAACGCCTCTTTTACCCGCCCACTGTCAATAAGATCCTGTGTCACAAAAAAATAATCAATACGCCACCCGGCATTTCGATCTCTTGCCTTAAACCGGTAGGTCCACCACGAATATTTGATGGCTTCAGGATACAGGTACCGGAACGTGTCCACATACCCTTCTGATAAAATTTTATCCAGCCAGTCCCTTTCGATTCTCAAAAACCCGGAAGTTTTTTCATTTGCCTTGGGATTTTTCAAATCGATTTCATTGTGGGCGGTATTATAATCACCTGTAATCACAAGACTTCTTCCGGATTTCCGAAGATTGTCCGCATAGACAAAAAAGTCTTTATAAAAATTTAGCTTAAAGTTCAGGCGATCATCATCCATCTGACCGTTGGGAAAATAAATATTAAATAAAATAAATTCATCAAAATCAAGTTCGACGATCCGCCCTTCCCGGTCGTATTCTTCAATACCCATACCGTTTTTTACGGAATTGGGCTGAATTTTCGTCCAGGCCCCCACCCCGCTGTAGCCTTTTTTTACGATACTGTATGACCAGAAGGACTCATATCCGTCAATATGCCGGACATCATCCGCCAATTGATGATCCTGGAGTTTTGTTTCCTGGACACAGACCACGTCCGCATCCAGCTGATGAAACGATTCAAAAAATCCTTTTTTTACAACCGCCCGGAGCCCATTGACATTCCATGAGGCCAGCTTCCATACTTTTTTTCGCATATTTTTTTCTTTTACAATGTCATTCGCAAATTTGATGGATTCGGAAAAAGCCAAAAAACGGCTGTTTATTGACTTTGGCCATCAATAAATTTAATAGGTTTTAAAAAAACAATTTCCCCAAAATCCGACTTTTTACGAAGCCATCAAGGATCATAGCGGCAGCCTGAGCATTTCACAATCAGGTTGCTCAACTCCTTAAACAACACATTATAGGAATAATGCTTACTGGCGATTTCATAATTATGATTCACCAGTCGTTCACACAGTTTTGGATCATCCAGAACCTTCAAGGTGTTCTGTATTGCTTCTTCAGTAACGTACCCGTCGAATTCAATGACTGAAAAACCCTTGGGTTTGATATCAACGGCATAGATTGAATAAGTATTGACAACGATTGGCTTTTTAAAGTAAATCGCCTCCAAAAACGCATTGCCGAACCCTTCATAATTAGACGGATATGTCACCAGGTCCGCATGGGGATAGATATCGTTTAACGTATAAATTTTCCTGCCATCCGGAGTGATCCCCCTGTTATCATTAATAATATCTGACACAAACACCGTATCCACTTTCATCAGTCTG
The DNA here is from genome assembly GCA_014237465.1 of Desulfobacteraceae bacterium. GTDB lineage: Bacteria > Desulfobacterota > Desulfobacteria > Desulfobacterales > Desulfosalsimonadaceae > SURF-3. The sequence continues at coordinate 216,649 of JABZFM010000006.1, forward strand.
GAATATTCCCGGATCCGATTTTCATACTGATACCCCTCATCTCCGGACGCATGCGAAATGACCAGTTTTGCCTTTCGGCCCAACCGATGAACCAGCTCAATGGCATGTTCAATTCCTTTTCGTTTAACCACGCGGGTCGGCTGAAGCACCAGAAGTTCATCCTTTTCAATGCCCAGGGCCGCACGAGCATCTTGATTATAGTCATCAATACCATTCGGCGGCGTTTCAAAATCCATCACGTTCGGTATGAGATGGGAAGATATGCCGGTACGTAAGCTTAGCTGGCCTCCTGCGGCAGAACTGATCACCACATGTTCCATCCCCGGCAAATGGGGGGGGAACGCCATTCGCATATAATCACTGATCGCATTTATCAAAAACCGTTGTCGTTCCCAAAAAAAATCATGATGATGGGCAATGGCCGGCATTTGAATCTCCGATAACACTTCTGTTATTGCAAGCCCCAGAGGAATATTCATCGGAATCGCCAGCGCATTTTCGATGACCAGAAGTTCAACTTCAAATTTTCCGATAAATTCATACAGATCATCCTTAATCTTATTTTTTATGGACTGGATCTGATCTGTCAGATATCGCCCCCGTTCATCAACGCCGAAAACACTCTGACTGATTTCATCAATTGCCGGATGTCTGAAATGGGCCTCCGGTGAAAGATATGACCTTTCCGGCGGCAAGTCCAGCTCACCTGCAAAATAATAACAGGTAAACCGTCTGGCTTCAAATACCTCCGCCCATTTTGCGGTCTCCAGTGAAACACCATCTGTTCCCATAAACCTAGTTGAAATAAACCCTACATTATGAACTGAATCACAGTCATTACAATATGCCATCTCTTTACTTGCCTTTTGTATTTAAAATGTTTAAATGAAAAAGAGCGTCCTGACAGAATATTTAATCAAAATATCAAAATAACCTGCCGATTTGCAATGTAAATTATTAAAATATGGGATCGCTCAAAAAATGCCGGATGTGCCGGCATCAATCCATCCGAGAACCGGTCAATAAACAAAATAATAACAATAATAAATGTTTCTTGACAGAGAGCAGTGTTTATCATAATAAAAACTTGATTTTTAACACCTGTCCTTCAACCCCTTCATACAAGAGAGTAAAAATGCTGGAAGTCAAAGTTGACCTTTTAAAAAACAGACTCTATATCACCCTGGGTCGAATCCAGAAAAACAGAGTCAAAAACGCTTATGAAGTGGTCGAAAAAGCAGCGAAAAAACTGGCGTCCGGGTTCACCTGTGTCACACGGATCATAGACGCAAGGGACATTGATCAAAACGACATTGATGAAATTATAAGAATACAGATGATGCTGGCTGACCTCGGGATGTCAAAAGCGATCCGTGTCGGGGTGGAAAATGGAAAACTGCTGCTCAAGCAGGTTGGGAAAGGCACAGAATATATTGCCACGGATGCGGCAACACTGGATAAAGCGGAACAGATGCTGGACAACTGGGAAAAAACAACGCGTTGCAATGAGGACAAGCCATGGAAATAGAAACCAATATTTTACAGTACCTGCCGATCGTTAAAAATATTCAAATCTTCCACTGGCTGCACGAAGATGAACTTCAAAAAATGCTGTTGATATCCGCCATCCAGCATTATGAAAAAGGGGAAAAAATCATTACCCAGGGGGAAGTGGGCGATTGTCTGTACGCGGTTGTCAACGGGAGTGTTGAGGTTTCTGTTGAGGATAAAAACAAAAAGGATATTGCCATCAGCAAAATCCAGAAAGGCGAAATCTTCGGGGAATCCGCTATCTTCCTGGCAACCAAAAGGACCGCCAGCGTCACCTGCTCCAGCGATACCATTGTCATGAAAATCAGCCGAAAAAATCTGATCTTTTACTTTAAAACCTATCCCCACGCCGGCAACAAGCTCCTGATGCTGATGATTCTCAACCTGTTAAACAAACTCAGACACGCCAATGAAGACCTGGTGCTTGAAAAACAATCAGATTTGGATTTTAATTACGTTGACACCCTGATCCAGGAATTTATTTCCGAGTCCGACCTTCCATCAGATTAACCCGATTTCTCATGAACCGGAGCAGATCAGGAACTGCGTTATTCAGCCATTGAAATAGAAAACTATGTCTTCGTCGCTGAAATGCCTTGTTCCTAAACCGCTCCGACCCATGAGAAAAAGGTTCACAGATAATGAAAGCGTTTGAACCCGCATATATAAAAACCGCCAGGGACGGTCTGCTGGCGAGAAAAATTGCGTCGGCCCGGGCGATTTTAAACCAATGTGTGTTATGCCCGAGAGAATGCAGGGTTGATCGGCTTGCCGGGGAAACCGGCATCTGTAAAACCGGCCAACAGGCGGTTGTTTCATCCATCCACGCCCATTTTGGAGAAGAAGCCCCTCTCGTGGGAACCAATGGTTCCGGCACCATATTTTTTACCCACTGTAACCTGATGTGCAGTTTCTGTCAGAATTACGACATCAGCCATGAAGGATGTGGCCGGGAAGTATCAGATAATGAACTTGCATCCATGATGCTCACCCTCCAAGAGCAGGGCTGCCACAATATCAACCTGGTGACCCCCACGCACGTGGTTCCGCAAATTCTATCCGCACTTGAAACAGCCGTTGACAAGGGACTGACGATTCCCATTGTCTATAATTCCGGCGGCTATGATGATACAAAAACCCTGAAATTGCTTGACGGCGTGATCGATATCTACATGCCGGATTTTAAATTCCAGGACTCGAAGATCGCCGATGTCACCTGCAGCGCCCCGGATTATCCGGAAATCGCCCGGCATGCCGTCCTTGAAATGCATCGGCAGGTGGGCGACCTGGTAATTGATGAAACCGGCATAGCCCAACGCGGATTGCTGATCCGGCACCTGGTGCTTCCGGACAACCTTGCCGGAACCCGGGACATCATGAAATTTATCCATGACGCTGTTTCCCCGAATACCTATGTTAACGTCATGTCCCAGTACCGGCCCTGCGGCAGGGCTTATGAAACGCCGGGCCTTTCTAAAACACTATCCGTAGAGGAATACAAACAGGCGTTACAGATGGCTAAAGAGGAAGGCATCACGCGGCCATTACAGCTTTAATACAATGGACCGACTTGAATCTGACTGGATACAACCATATGAATTCTAAAAAACCATTATACTCCCTTACCCAGCAGCAGATTATTGAAAAAATCCAGGTCAACATTCCTTTTACCATGCTGGTTGAAAGGCAATGGCAGGACCTTTTTTTCAATTCCGGATTAAACCCTGAAATCGGGCTGGCGGCTGAAGCGCTGGACGCCTTCTCCTTATCGGATTTCAAAGGCTTTGCGGACCGGTTTCACAATCGCAACCGATCAATTACCATCCACGGACCGTTTATGGACCTGTCGCCCGGATCACCGGACCCCAAAATCCGGGAACTGACCGTTTCCCGGTTTAAACAGCTCATTGACGCGGTCTCTGTTTTTAAACCCAAAACCGTGGTCTGCCATGCCGGGTATGAGCATGCCAGGTATGGTTTCTGCAAGGAAAAATGGCTTGAACACGCGGTTGATACATGGAAGTGGCTGGGCAAAGAACTGTACGACCGGGGAACCCGGTTGATGCTTGAAAATGTCTATGAAACCGACCCGGCTGAACTGATGCAGGTGATAGACCCCCTTGACCCGGCATATATCGGCTACTGCCTGGATGTGGGGCACCTGGCGTCTTTTGGAAAATATCCCCTGGATCAATGGCTCAACGCGACCGGGAAATATATCGGACAACTCCACCTTCACGACAACTACGGCGACCATGACAGTCACCTGGGAATGGGAAAAGGATCCATCAATTTTGATCCCTTATTCGAATATATCAAACGCATGACAAAAAAACCGGTCGTAACCCTTGAACCCCATGAACAGGAAGATTTCATCGCAAGCCTGGCCTTTCTCGAACAATCTGATTTTTTATCATTGTTTTCGTAAACCCCGTCAAGCGAAGACCATCCGATTATCAGGCAACATCCATTTCAATAATCTTTACTTAATTAACAATAATTTATGCAGATACCCCGACAATGCGACGGGAATTTTCAATATCATCTTGACATCGGGAAAATCAATTGATAAAAAAATTGCTTTTAAAGTGAAATTTATAAAAAGTAAATTCCGGATGGCAAAGAAAAAAGTTTCACCATTCTTATAAAAATTGGCAAGGCGCACAAATTCTGAGTGATAATTCGTACTTATCGCGCCATGAAGAAACGAAGAATGCAGTGCAACACAGAAGTTGGACTTTTTACGAAGCCATCTTATTTGATCGAATATATAATTGGTGATCAAAACACCATTAGATTAGAGACATAAATCAGGCTATTAAATTAATCCACAAGAGGAGAACACTATGATTAAACCACTTGGTTCAGACAAATTAATGCCGCTGTACGTAGCAGACGACGAAAAACGCGCCGAATTGATCAAAGAAGCCGAAGGCCTGCCTTCAATCGTCATCAGCTCCGCCGCTGCCGGTAATGCCGTAATGCTGGCCGGCGGTTATTTTACCCCGATGACAGGCTACATGAACGTTGCTGATTCCATGAGCGTTGCCGAAAACATAAGAACAACTTCCGGTCAGTTCTGGCCGACCCCGCTCCTAAACGTTGTTGAAGACGCATCCGCCATCAAAGACGCAAAAAGAATCGCTCTAAAGGATCCCAATGTAGAAGGCAATCCGGTTATCGCCATCCAGGATGTCGAATCCATTGAAGAATTCACAGACGCACAGATGGCAACAATGACCAAAGAGATCTTCGGCACCGATGACATGGATCACCCTGGCGTCAAAGCGTTTAACACGGTCGGCAAAACCTGCATCGCCGGTCCGATCCAGGTACTCAACTACTCTTATTTTGACAAAGAATTCGCCGGCACCTTCAAAACCGCCGTTGAAATCCGCGAAGAAATGGGCAAACTCGGCTGGGAAAAAGTGGTTGCTTTCCAGACCCGTAACCCGATGCATCTGGCCCACGAAGAACTCTGCCGCATGGCTTATAACGATGAAAAAGCCGATGGCATCCTCGTTCACATGCTGCTTGGAAAACTGAAAAAAGGCGACATCCCGGCTGACGTTCGTGACAAATGTATCCGCAAAATGGCAGAAGCTTATTTCGAACCCAACACCGTGCTGATCACCGGTTACGGATTTGATATGCTGTATGCCGGTCCCCGTGAAGCTGTTCTGCATGCCTGCTTCCGTCAGAACTCCGGCTGCACACACCTGATCGTCGGCCGTGACCATGCCGGCGTTGGCGACTACTATGGTCCGTTTGATGCACAGACCATCTTCGACGATATCTCTAAAGACGACCTGCAGATTGACATCTACAGAGCAGATCATACCGCTTATTCAAAGAAACTGAATAAGGTTGTCATGATGAGCCGCGTTGAAAATCACACCAAAGATGATTTCGTACTGCTTTCCGGAACCAAGGTTCGTGAAATGCTGGGCCAGGGAATCAAACCGCCGAAAGAATTCTCACGTCCGGAAGTCGCAGACATCCTGATCGAGTACTACCAGTCCCTGAATAAGTAACAAATCAGTCTTTCAGGTTTTTTAAAACTGATTGAGATTCAACAGCCCGCTCTTTAAAAAAAAGAGCGGGCTTTTTTTATGATCCTGTAAAAAATCAGATTTCGATTGTAAAGAAAAAGGTTTTGAAGTTATTAATACAAATCGTTTAAAAGCGCTGGATACCTTTCGGGGCATGACCATTGCCGCAATGATTCTTGTTAACACTCCGGGAAACTGGTCTTTTGCCTATGCGCCCCTTAAACATTCCCAATGGCATGGCTGTACGCCGACGGATTTAATTTTTCCGTTTTTCCTTTTTATTGTCGGTGCGGCAATGCGCTATTCCTTTAAAAAATTCAACGATAACGTCTCGCCTGCCATTATTGGAAAAATATTGAAACGGGTGGTGGTGATTTTTGTGATCGGATTGGCATTAAACGCGTTTCCCTTTAAAATCGACATATCAAATCTGCGAATATTGGGCGTATTGCAGCGAATCGCCATCGCGTACGGCATTGCGGCCCTGCTGTGTCTCTGGTTCAACCCCAAAAAACTGATGATCGTATCCGTCATAATATTGATCGGCTACTGGCTGCTGTTATTCGGGTTTGGACAAGGGGACCCGTATGCCGTGGAAACCAACCTGGTTCGCATCATAGACCTCAAAATTTTTGGCGAACATCATCTATGGCAGGGAAAAGGGATTGCCTTTGACCCGGAAGGATTGCTGAGCACACTGCCGGCTGTTGTCACCGTCATTTCCGGCTTTTTGACCGGTCAATTGCTTCAAACGGAATCCCATCTGAAGCCGGCTGTTTATAAAATGTTTTTCAGTGGTGTTTGCGCCGTATTACTGGGAAGCGTGTGGGGGATTATTTTCCCGATTAACAAGTATCTCTGGACCAGTTCCTATGTCCTGTATACCACTGGCTGGGCCCTGATATGTCTCGCCTTTTTGTTATGGGTTATCGATATTAAAGGACATCAAAAATGGAATTATCCATTTGTGGTTTTTGGAACCAATTCCTTGTTTGTTTATATAATTTCCATCCTCTGGATAAAAATATTTTTCCACTTAATTAAAATCACAACTGCGGATGGTTCCCTTACCAGTGGGTACGACTGGATTTTCAATCAACTGTTCGTGCCGGTTGCCGGAAATTTTAACGGCTCTTTCCTGTTTGCGGTCTTCCATGTTTTTATCTTCTGGAGTGTACTATTCATTTTATACCGCAATAAGATCTTTATAAAAATCTGACAATTTATTTTAATTTCAATACTTTTTACGAAGCCAGCAACAATAAAATTATGCAAAAACATTACTACCTGATTCATTTTCAATATCTGGGGTTCCGATATCACGGCTGGCTTAAACAGCCGGAGTTAAGAACTGTCGGATATATGATTGAGAAAACGCTCAAATTTATTTTAGACCATAACAGGTTTAAAATTTTAGTCGCCAGCCGGACGGATGCCAAAGTATCTGCCAACCATTCCGCATTTGAACTTTTTGTTAATGAGCCCTTGAACCCGGATCAATTACTGACCGATTTTAATCTAAATTTACCAAACGATATCAAAGTGTTAAAAATTGAAGAAAAGGATAAAAACTTCAGTATTATCAACGCCCCGAAAACCAAAGAATACATCTATCTGTTTTCTTTTGAAGAAAAATGCCATCCCTTCTGCGCGCCGCTGATCAGCTCATTTCAGGATCATCTGGATATTGAATTGATGAAAGCCGGCGCTTTATTATTTCAGGGAAAGCATAATTTTACCAAATACTGCACCAAACCGAAACCGGGCGCCACGTTTGAAAGGGAAATCCTGGTGAGCAAAATCAAAGAAAATACGATGTATAAAGCCAGTTTTTTCCCGGATAAAAGTTATGCATACGTCATCCGCTCCAAAGGATTTTTGCGGTACCAGGTCCGTTTAATCATGGGACAACTCCTCAGTCTTGGTCGGGGAGAAATCAGTTTAAACGATATCAGAAAATCTCTTAAAGGAAATGATAATCAGCCGCTCAGACATATTGTCCCGGCTTCCGGTCTGATTTTAAACAAAATTGAGTTTGATTAATTATCATTAGAACCACTTAAATTTAAAGTTTATCTATGCATCATGTTTATTTATGCATCATTGTTTTTTAGACAAAATAAATGTATTAAAAAGGTGTTGAAATGAATTCAAAGACAAAGATTGGAATAGTTATCTGCGATCGCTACCGCCGCTGTGCGGGTGGAAAGTGTTTCCGGGCGATGAAGAACAAGGAAGGGGCTTTCAGCATATACAGGGACACTGAAGTTGAGTTGGTTGGTTTTACAACGTGCGATGGGTGTCCTGGTGGCAATATAGAATATGCGGGCGAAGAGATGGTAAAGAATGGCGCAGAAGTTATTCATTTAGCTACCGGCCTGGTGGTTGGTTATCCCCCCTGTCCCTATATCAATACATTCAAAGCCTTTCTTGAAAAACGCCATGAGGTCAAGGTCGTTGTCGGCACGCACCCGATACCAAAAAAGTATCTTGATATGCATAATCATCTTGGGACATGGGAGAACTCCGTATGGAACCCACTTATCGCGCCGACCATGAATGATGAAGTAACCCGTGCCAGTTACGATTGAGTAGTGCTTGTTCGGAAATGGGGGAAATGGGGTCGAGGGAAATGGGGAAATGGGGAAATGGGGGGGAAATGGGGTCGGACCAAGCTAACTGACAGGAATTATGTGTAATACGCTTGAAAAATTTCCTCTTTATAGGCCTATATCTTACATTTCGCACTATGAAAAAAAGTTTCTGGTTTATTATGCGACAAGCGGTCAAATATCATGCGGCAAGCTGCCAAAAAGTCATATAAGTGCTTGTAATTAATTTAAATAAAAAAAATCTAGACTTTTCCCTTAGATTGCTTTATAACATCCCATAAACGAGACATAAGGGGGTGCTATGGAGCAATTTGAAACACGGTTCAAACAAGTCGATGTATTTCCAATGGTCAAGCATTTCATGGATGAACTTAACCTGTTTAATCTCTTTACAAAATATGTTCCTGCAGCACCGGATTGCCTGGCGGATCATGCCGAAAGCCTGTGCATATTAACAGCGAATATCATATGCGAGAACAAGCCGCTTTACAAGGTTCAAGAATGGCTGAGCAGATATTCCGATGGTCTTGACGGAGAACCGGTAGATGCGAGTCTCTTTAATGATGATCGACTCGCCAGAGCACTCTCGGCACTTTTCCAGTCAGACCGCCATTCAATAATGACCGAGGTATCCTGTAACGCGATTGCTGTTCACAAACTGCTTACTGATGAAATACACAATGACAGCACAACCGTGACATTCATCGGTAAGTACGACACGCCAGATCCGGAAGCGGTCAAGCTCAAGCATGGTCACAACAAGGATTTCCGGCCTGACTGCAAGCAGGTCGTATTTGGTTTGAACATTACGGCAGACGGCCATGTCCCGATCAGCTATAAACTTTTTAACGGCAATACCAATGATGATGTCACGCATATACCGAACTGGAACGGACTGCGCACATTATTGGAAAAAGAAGATTTTCTTTACGTGGCCGACTGCAAGTTGTGCAGCCAGAAAAATTTAACCCACATTTCAGGAAATAACGGTTTTTTTATCACCATCGTCCCGAAAGACCGAAAGGAAGTCAAACGATTCTTAAAATATCTGAAAAGAAATAATGTCACATGGAAAGACGCTTTTAGCATCGAAAGCTCACGTAAAAAAGGTGAGATGAATATTTATAAAACATATGAGTCCGGACGGACAAAAGAAGGATTCCGCATCATTTTTGTTCACAGCAGCTTAAAACAGAGAGACGATGAAGCCCGAAGACAGAAAAAGATAGAGAAGGCAATTGCGAATTTAGAGGAGCTATCACCAAAACTGAATGCCTATCATTTAAAAACCAAAAAAGAGATCAAGGCAGCCGTGGATAAAATTTGCAAGGGGGTTAAAGGGTTGATCGACGTTAAGATCTTAACCAAACGCAAGCAGGTTAAAGTGAAAATATCTCCCGGCAGGCCCTCCCTGACAAAAAGCGTCTATAAAAACAAATGGGAGTTCACACACAGTATTCAATGGGAATTAAATGAACAGGCCCTTGCCGAAGCATCAAAGACCGGTGGGATCTTTCCATTGATTACCAATACGGCATTGGAAGCCAGTGAGGTATTGAGAAAATATAAAAACCAACCGTTCCTTGAAAAGCGAATGTACACCAAAAAGACGGTTCTTGAAGTAGCCCCTGTTTTTCTAAAAAAGGAGAAACGCATTGAAGCCATGCTTTTTCTTTATTTTGTGGCACTGATGATAGTGTCGCTTCTTGAACGAAAGATTCGTATGAATATGGCAAGGGAAAATATAGAGAAACTGCCTATTTTACCGCAGGGCATGAATTCTAAAAAACCAACATGGAACAATATTCGATACTTTTTTCGAAATGTCCACTACTCGAAAATAATCCGGGATGGCACATGCATACAAACAATGGTGAAAGGGCTAAGTGCCTTGCATGAAGATATCAACCGGCTTTTAGAAATTTCCGACTCAGTGTATAAAAACCTTGAGGACAGTTGGTGGCAGTTTAGAGAAACATGATTGATTTATCGAAAGATTTAGTGAGAATATTCAAAAAATATTTTTTGAAGGAGCGAAATGTAAGCTATATCGCCCTTTTTAGGGGTAAAAACGGAATTATTCAATTAATCGACGGTGCAGGACATTTCTTATAAAGCCCATTTCGGGGTCAAAAAGCGTGATATAGGGCCTGATAATACCTATTTTTTGAACGATTTTGTAAAGAAAGCAAAAATATAGCTTGGGCCGACCCCCGGATGCCCCCGGATGCGAATGCCGGATGACCCGGATGTGGTACGTATAGCTGGTTACTGCGCATACTTCGATGACCTTCCCGATGCCGCACATCACCAGAACCCGTATTGAGGTTTAGTACAAAAATAACAGTAGGCATGCACAAAGTTGAAGAGTCACAAGTTGGACAAACCTCCCTCATCAACTTTGTGCCTAAAAGGAGATGATCATGAAAGAGAGAATTTCGGCTTTTCATCAAGATAAATGCATTCTATGTGGGCAATGCCTTTATCAATGTCCTGTCTTAGAATTATCCATAGAAGAGGCAAAAATAGAAAGGAAGAACCTCATAGAGGGGAGACAATCCCGATATGTCCTGAGTAAATGTACCTCATGTATGTCATGTAATCTATATTGTCCTGAGCAGGCCAATCCGTATCAACTGATACAGGAAAGATGGAATGATTTGTATAAGACCAGAGGTGCCCCGTCCATCTATAAAGGTGTATGTCCGACACAAGAATCGAATGTATGGCAACTGCTTAATATATTTTTATCAGAAAGGGAAAAGAAATGGATTTCCCAATGGATGGATTATGTTCCTGAGCCAAGGGATAAAGTTTTATTAATCGGAAATTTTATACATTTATTTCCCTTTATAATCGGGGGAAGTAAATTATTAGATTATTTTAAACCTATAGACAGAATCGATCAATGGGAAGGAGGTGCTTATCTATATCAAAGCGGATATTTAGATATTATTCAAAAAATCGCTGAAAGGACTAAAAATGATTTTGATGGATGGGGTGTTCAAACAGTTGTTCCGATATTAGACGCTGTTCACAACATGTTCACTCAAGTGCATCCTAAAGAAATGGGGATAAAACATGACCAAACCTTTATAAATTTTCATGATTGGTTATTAGAAAAGATTAATGAAGGTGAAATAGAATTACCTAATCAATTAAATCTTACCATTACAGTTCATGATAATTGCTATTCAAAGCCTTTCGGCGATGATGGTTGGAATAAACATCGAGAAATTTTAGAGAAATGCGGCTGCAAAATCCTGGAAATGCAACACAATAGGAAAGATTCGCTGTGTTGTGGATTTGGAGCAGGTGCTTCCTGGGTAAAAAATATCTCTATACCATTTGACATTGTCTCTGAAGGAGCAAAAAAATTTAAAGAAGCAGAAAAAACCGGGGCAAAGGCATTGGTCTCGTATTGTGGGGGATGTATCTACACGCTATGGGCAATGAGAGAACTCTTTGGTAGCAAGATAGATGTCTATCATTCTATAGAAATAGTGAGAATGGCTATGGGAGAGAAGATAAATTATCCACATGACCATGTTAAGCGAGCCTGGGATATAATCGCAACAATGACATATCAATTGCTTATTTCTGTTTTTCAGAAAAATTTCTTTATTGAGGACATTACATACGATGCAGACTTGAGTACGTTCAGGCCCAAGAAATATAGATTGCTGAGATTTATTAGGATGTTGTTTGATATCCCTATGTTTAGAAGCTTGTATGCAAAGATATTTAGAATATTGATGCCGATAATGAAAAGCCGATAATCCCTTTAAAAGAGTGAATAGTAAATAGATTTATTTATAGATAATGTCTGTAGTGCGTTTATATGGAAAATCTAAATCTGGGGACCAAATCTGGGGAAAATCTGCGAAAATCTGGGGACATACCTATTTATTGAAGAAATAAGTATGCTGTTCCCAGATTTTTAGGCACGCACCCGATACCGAAAAAGTATCTTGATATGCATACTCATCTTGGGACATGGAAGAACCCCGCATGGAACCCACTTGTCGCGCCGACCATGAATGATGAAGTAACCCGTGCAAGTTACGATTAAGCAGAAGATAGAGAAAGGATAAAGGGTCCGGCCGTTCATTCTTGACAGTTCAAATAGAGTGATTGGGGTCTGACCTTGGCCCTTGACTCTTGTAAAAAAATGGTAATGGGTCAAGAGCAGATTTGATCCCAAACTTTGTTTATCAGACTTTTGATGATATTTTTTCCAGAGATTGTTTTCCGATTCTGGCCGGTTTTGACGTTGGGCATGATGAGCCGAATTTAACCGTTCCTTTTGGGATTAATACGTCTTTTGACACTTCTATGGGAAAGCTTTTATTTAATGAGTCTGTGTTCGGGTAACCGCATTTGGAATATTACCCGTGTAAGACGGGGACCCCCTGCGTACTTTCAAATACAGTGAAGAATCTTTGCTCAATTCGATTGGTAATCCTGCCGCAAGTGCCTGCACGGAATAATGCAATTGCTCACCGGTATTACTATTAACCACCGTATACGATTTCCGAGGTTCAACAACAAACCATTCTGGTGTTGCATTGAGACGCGGATAGTTAACGGGAAGTCTCCATATCGTACGATGGCGGGGTACATCGAACTTTAAAATACCTTTCCATTTATTATCAGTGCTAACGTGGATATATAATTCTTCGTTATTTTTATCGTAAATAGCACCAACACATACATCTTCACGCCATGGCGCGGCAACAATACCTTGTGTTTTGTACGTGGCGTATAAGAGCGCGGTCCGAATGAAGTTTCCATCCAGATACATTTCTTCAACAAAACCGGAAGGGTGCTGTTTGTTAAACATAATTTCAATCTCATCATCCACCCAACGATGGCATTCCGGCATATCAAACCAAGCCAATAAATATAACATCGATTCAATCGTATCAGCATAGCCGTCTTGAAAATACCCTTCCCACAGGAATGACTTACGGGATGCCACGGCTTTCATTGTCCGTCTAATTTCTGCTTCGTACCTATGGGTACCTTCCGCGATATCAAAAATTTGGTACGCATTCAGTATATACCCCCAAGTATCTATTATTACCTTATCAATTGGTTTACCGGTGTTGGTATTGATTTTGCTATACCACAGTCCGTCTTCAGTCCGCCCTATCGTAAGAATATGATCGAGAAATTTTTTAAGTGGTTTACGATAACGGACGGCTTGAGGCCGCTTCTGTATTTTTTCTAAAAAATACAATTCTGACAAACCCGCAATTATCTCACTTCCGTGATCTCGCAGCGTACAAAGGGGAACAACCGGCTGTTTTCTTGAAAATTCCCAATCTTCAGGCGGTAAATAGTTATTATGAGGCAATATTTCAAAGAGATATGCCTGCGCAATACGCTCAGCCATTTCCAGATACTTGTCTTTTTGTGTTACCCAATAAAGCCGCGAGAGGACTTGAAGCATCTCCCCATTGACTTCACAATTTGACGAGCACAGTGCGCCTTCAGGAGTCTGCACTGAGGCACCATCTATAAGAGCTCCTATAATTTCTTCTAACCGGGTAAACCACGGCCCAGATCCGATACATTCACTTATCGCCAATAAACCATCCTTAGCATATTCAGAGGCACCGAAGATAACTATTGGTAAATCTTCTTTCACCACCCTCGTTGGTTTAAAGTGTATCGTATACGGCATTACCCCACACAGTTCTCTTTCTTTAGCCAACGCATCGAGCCACTCTTCTGTATTATCCGTATCAAGACGCAAACTTGCCAACAATAAAAAAGAAAACAAATCAGCGGCAGTATCTTTTGTATTCCAATAACGTTTCTTGGCATTACTATATTTCGGGACAAGCCCTGTCTCCGCGTCCCGCACTTTTTCCCACGCTTTCAACGTACGATACGCACGTTGAAACGCCTCCTGCGCCAGAATAGAATTGAGAAAAGCGGCGTGCTCCAGCTCATCCCGCTTGATACTCCTATATAATGAGGCTACTATATGCCGACGAGCGCTCACACGATCTTCCGGAAGAATTAATTCATAGTTCCTTATAAACTGATCCCCTACAATTTCCCGCATAATTTTCTGACCAAGTGGTGTAGCTCCCGCTTTTCGTAAAATTGTTTTTGTTACCATTTTAAACGTAACCGTATGCATTGTGAATAACCCTACACAGAAAATCACGAAACACATAATCGTTGTAACTAAAATTTTCTTTTTAAATTTCACAACTTATTTCCCATCAATCTTCTTGATCAGCGAGGTATGCGATTTTACTTTTCCAGTAATGCATTATACGTAGCGATATGAGCCGCTATCGTGTTCTCTAATTCATAATGTTCCTTTACATACTGATATCCCTCTTCTCCCTTCACGCGCCATTGGCCGTTCTGAAGTAGAAGAGAAAGTCCCCGGTCGAAATTACCGTCATGCACATGATAGCCATACCGTTCGCTTAAGCGCTCAGGATTGACCGCGCTTAAGAGCGCGCATTTATGTGCTAAGGCCTCAAGGAATGATGTCGGCAACCCCTCACGCGTTGAGGTATTCACCACAATCCAACTTTTTTCTAATATTTCGAATAACGTTGTGGTCGTAAATTGGTCAATGAATCCGGGCATTTCGACATTGGGAAGTGAGCCATACGTTTCCCGCAAAAACCGGTCCCATGTCTGGTCCTGACTTTTACCCGGCGCAATAAATCGAACCGACGGGTGTCTTCTGGCGAGTTCGAAAAAAAGTTGCGGCCGTTTGCGCCGATCCCACCGCCCCACAAAAGCAACGGTTGGTGTTTGCCTCTTTTTCGGTACCACATCCGGCACATAAATCGGATTGGGAAGAAAAGAAACTTTTTTATTGATGGAATACACACGCGGCACAATAGCGCCAAGATACCGGGAACAATAACATAATGCATCTGCCCGTTGTAATGCTTTTGTAACGAAATAATTATGTTCATACAGCAACGCTAAGAGGGCCCGTATTCTATTGACCGATGGCGCTTTTATCTCCTCCAGCCAATCATGCCACCCTTTTGGATCTCGAAAAGTAATAAGGTGCTTTTTCGATGGCATTGCCTTCATTGCATTATAGGTCGTAAGGCTTGGTTGTTCAGAATGATACACGTCGGCATCACATGTTTTGAATAATTCGCCACATGACATAATCGTGCGAAAGGGATAACTATACACCGTTATACCATCGAGGATTTCAACCGGTTGCTGCGCGCGCCGTCTCGGTACAACAGCGCATACGTCAACATCACGCTTGACGAGCTCACGACTCAGCATGCGAGTTGCACGCCCAAAGCCGCCGTATTTTCCCCACGCAAAGAATTCACTGCAAATAAAACAAATTTTCATACTACCCGTTTTATTTATTTGAGGGGTCGGGGTGTTTTCCCGATCCCTTATTTATTTTCCAATTTAAACTTCACTAATATGAAGTACTTTCATTACCGACTCCAATCCCGACAAGGGGATCTGCCCTTGACTCTTGTAAAAAATAACAATGGGTCAAGAGCACGTCTTTTAAATGGGTGACCCCATATGCCGGGGGTCAACTGCCCTTGACTCTTGTAAATAAATGGCAATGGGTCAAGAGCAGATTTGATAACCCCAAACCCAAACCTTTTTTGACCCCAAACCTTTTTATCTTTATTTTTTAAAATGAGTCCCGTTTTTTTATGGATTTGCCGTGCAGCCTAAAATCGGAAAGAGGCTGTAAGATATACGATATGCGCCTCATAATCCTCACCAGCATAAGCACCGGTTAGTGTGGCGCCTGAGGAGAGATAGGTATAACCTTCCCACTGGTCATCTTTGAATTCATATTTTTCAAACAGATATCCTGTTGTCAGAAAAATATTATCGGCAAGCGTGTAAAAACATTTGGCCTCAAACTCCTGCCTGGAAAAGTCTTCAACATTATAAAGATTTTCATAATCACCGGAATCGGGTGAAAATTCCGCTTTCCCGTCAACGAAAATATGATTCCATGAGATTTCGAATCCAAGCTCGTCTGTTACTTGCGGAATATCAAATAAAATTCCGTACGCCCAGGTATCAAAGGATGTTGTTTCGTCCCACTCATACATGGATTCAAGGTCAGTCTCATCATATTCATAACCGAAATATATGGTTGAATAAAGGAACGTATTATACCCATAATAAGATGAAAGGTAGACTTCATGGTGGGTTACACCTGTCAGGCCGTAGACTGTATTCTCATAATCAGTATCCAACCACGCATATTCCAACCCGCATCCCAACTGGTCCATTAAATAGAATTCTGTTTCCAATTCAATGCTGTTTTTCTGCTGTGGGGCCACATCATACATAATGGCGCCAGTGCTACTATAAGGGTCAAGCAGGCTCCCATCGAGTTCAAAATATTCTTCCAGATCTTCCTCATTCATCGTCGTGTTATCGTTTCCTTCTGGAACAGTATAACTGCCGTCACGGTTTAAAAATTCATACCGGGCGCGAAACTGCACACGGTCCCAGTACCTGTTACGGAACTGCAGAAAGGCCAGGTGATCTTTGGTTTTATCATTATCGCTTCTTCCTTCGCGTTCTGTGTCCGTGTAGCTGTAGCCGGCGTCCATACTGGTCCGGGCCGGAAGGGCAAGGATGGTATCAAAACCGGTGGCGCATTTGGTGTAGCTATATGGGGTTGAGTCGACAGAATCAAAAGTCACTTCTTGGCTTTTATTGTCACGGTCATGGTATTTTGTATAAATCTTAATGTCTAAAGGGTTTGCAGGGGTAAAATTCCAGGCCGCGTTGATATGGGTGTTTAAAACTTCACCTTCAAAATTTTCCGTTTCAAGGGAAGGATCGAATTCAAGAAGGTTTAAATCGTTTTCCATGCGGGAATTACTGGCACGTAAAGATAGAACGGATGATAAAAAATCCGGCTTCCAGGTCAGTTTACCGGACATTTTCCAGTAGTCATTATCCGGGGCAAGGGAAGTGATGGTGCCGTCTCTTGAGACGGTATCATTTTTATTCTCAAATTCACTGAAGTCTCCCCGGAGACTTACCAGCAGAGACTGAGTCCTGTACCCACCACCGATAAACGCGCTCTCTTCTTGCCAGTCAATGGGTGCGGGAAACTCTTCTGTGGGCCGAAAACCGCTGTACGGATAGAGACCGTTTGATTTTTCATTTTTTCCACCAAACTCAATATAAAACGGAGTTTTAAAATACAATTCAGCATCAGCACCGGCTTTTTCACGCTTTTTGGTATAGTCAAATACAGTCCACAGCTTGGGGGCATCAGCAATCTCTGAATTCGCCTTCAGGTTTCCGGAACCGATACCGGTATAATATGACCTGGCATCATATGTGAGATTATGCGGAATTTCATCATAGAATACTGATATTTTATAATTACCGTAACGGCCGCCTCTAAATAGGTAGGACTGGTCATCCCGGGCGATATTTTCAGCGATTATATCTAAATAATTACTTTCTTTTGATACATTGATTTCAGCGTCGCCGGAAAGGCCGCCGCTCATGTCCCGGTATTCCTCAAATTTTGCGCTGTCATTGTTTACATGTACCCCACGGACTTCAGAATCAATGCTTCCATGGATTTCGACTTCTTCGGCCCACAGAGTTAACGGGCAAAGAATGAAAGTCGCAGCGAGCATCATCAAAGCAATTTTCTTCATGCCTTCCTCCTTACCTAGTAAATGAGCCGTTTACCGCGTCGGGTGGGTGACCAGCTTCCATGAACATTCGGGTGGCAGTTCAGACAGGACCGGCCGTAAAATTTGTTGCTCGGTTTGGATCCGTTAAAACTGCTATTCCGGTCTAATGCGGTTGAATTGATATGGCTGCTGAAGTGGCAGCCCTGGCAGAGATTCGGGACCTTCTGGTTCAAAAGCTTTTTGTGGTTGCTGCCGTGGGATTTGTGACAGGTACCGCAGTTTTCTTCCACCGGCGGATGCTCCCACATAAACGGCCCCCTTTTCTCAGCATGGCACCGGTAGCACAATTCGTTTAGAAAGTCGGCTCTCAGCATATCATCTGTCAGAGTGCCGTGGGGGTTATGGCAGTCCTGGCATTCTACTTTTCCTTCCCTGATGGGGTGCCGGGACTGTTTGTTTGCGTCAATTTTGATGTCCAGATGACAACTATAGCAGGTCTCCGGCATGGGGGCAATGGGGCGGGCGTCCTTGTGTACGGGATGGCACGCGATACAGGAAACATCTTGTTTGGCATGCAGGTCTGTTTCCCACATAGCGACATGCTGGCTGGAAGCGTGGCAGGATAAACACCGGTTGTTTTGTGCTTTCTGGCTGGGGGACTGGCTGCCGAAAGTAATGATCGTAGAGGCTTCCGGTGTGACCATGTGTTCGCTTCCGGGGCCGTGACACGCTTCACACTGTTTTTCTGAATATTTGTCATTACTTAATAAAGCTTTACTGTGAACAGACCGGTCAAATGCCTTTATCATATCGTCATGGCAGGACAGGCAGGTTTCGGTCCCGATATAGTCGGGCTGTTCATCAGACCGCCCGTCATCAGGCATGATGCCGATTAGAATGATGATCATCACAAGTCGGCAGAATAGAACGGATTTCTTCATCTTTCTCCCTCATAATAAATAATTGATAAGGTATAAATAAATATTGATAGCTATCGGTTTACTTTTTACACACACATGTGCATAAAAGTACACATTTAAAAGCGGCGAAAATTCATTATTTCCATCCCCTCATGCGTGGTATGCTTGTTTGGCAGGCCGTTTCACACCTGCTTCAAACACATTTTATTTTTTCCGGATCTATATTTTATAAAATATACAGTCAGTTTTGAGCCGTTAAGATTTATCACAAGGTTATGTCTCTAATTTCATATAAATCCGGCAGAATGATGGAATAATTTGCACCGTCAATTCGACCGGGGCTGGCATATGTTTTGCTTAATATTCATGTGACAAAACAGTGTTTACCGTTATGTTTATTATCACTATTTTGCATGATTCTGAAAGGCAACACATAAAATTAAACTTTAATTTAAGGAGGATTGCATGAAAGCAAAGATTCTTATTATCGCATTGGCATTGGTATTTGTTATCACAGTAGTTCCGTCTATGGCAAAACCCAAAATCTATGGCGATGTGGATGTACCGATTAATGTTACTGTTGATGCTGGAGAAGTGGAGACAGTTATTTGCTGGGACGTTCCCACAGGAGAAGAAGAAGTAGTCAATCCTGCAACCAAATGGTCCGTGGTATTTTTTCAATCCGTTACCTATACTTATGATGAGTCATGTGAAGATACTTATTGCGTTGATGGCGAAATGGTCGTTGAGGTTGATTACGGGACTATGGATGAAGATGTTGAGTTTGATGATGTGGCGCTTTGCCTGACAGTTGATCAGGGCATGGTTGAAGGCGAACTTGAAAACTTTGCTATTTCTGCAACCCCTATCTGTGAATGTGAGGCAACATATGAATTGGGAACCGTCTGGGCAAAGGTTAAAGGCCTGGCGCCTGCCAAAGGAAAGCGTCAGAATAATGTATTTTCTGAAATTGTAGAAGTCTGGGCCGTAGAAATATTGCCGGAATAAAAAGTGATACGTTTTTCTACTTAAAAGAGAACTTGGTTCTGGGTTAATGCAAAGGGGCTGTCCTCGTGACAGCCCCTTTTTTTTATGACAGATCAAAAGAAAGGGTCAGATCTGCTCTTGACTCATTGCAAATTTTTACAAAAGTCAAGAGCAGACCCCACTATTTTATAGCTATTTCCAAAGACTCTCGTTCACCCTGCCCACTGGTGATGGCGGGCGCTAACCCAAAACTTTAAATTTATGATTAAAGGCATCAATCACCGCAACAAACTCCTCCGGCAGCCGTTCAACCACATTTGAAACAATATCTTCCGGGATCTTTTGATAATACGCCTGGGCAACAGCCCCGGCCATACACGCCAGCGTATCACTGTCTCCGCCCAGGGAAACCGCCAGTCGGACGGCATCTTCAAAATCTGCAGATTCGAGAAACGCGATGATCGCCTCCGGCACCGATCCCTGGCACGTCACGTCAAACTGGTAAGCGGGACGGATTTCGGCAATTGTCCGGTCCAGATCATACCCGAACCGGTGCGAAACTTCGTTTCGAATCACATCTTTTGAAGCCCCTTTTCGCGCCAGAAAAACTGAAAGCGCAATGGTCTGGGCGCCGGCAATCCCGTGGGGATGATTGTGGGTGACCGCCGCGGTTCTTTCCGCTTCTGCCAGAACTTTATCAATAGTATCAAAGGCAAACCCCACTGGCGACACGCGCATGGCGGACCCGTTTCCCCAGCTTTTATACGGTGCACGGTTTTCAGAAAACAGCCAGTTGTAAAATAAAAACCCGTATCCGGCATTTGGGTATTTTCGGCCGTATGTTTGAAGGGTTTTCCCGTAATCTTCTTGATTTAGAATGGCATCCGCAATCGCCACCGTTAACACCGTGTCATCCGTAAAACGTGATGCATCTGAAAATAAATCAAACGCCATGGTTTTAATCGGATGCGCCTCATATACTGATCCGATGATGTCTCCGGCAATAGCACCAAGCATTTTTTCCACCGTTGGTTTTACGGATTAAATTAAAAAAGGGAGATCCGGTAAACCGGAGCTCCCTTTTTTAATTAATCTATTTTTTTATAATAAAAAAATATTATTTTCTTCCGGCATATTCATTATATGCCATGGCAGTGGTTCTGTAGACCAGATGGGCCAGCTTGGAAAACGGCAACGAAATAAACAGGATAAAGACACACATCAAATGGATATAATAAATCAGATAGGTTAGAAACGCCGCATCTGCCAGGCGGGTTAATTCGGTGAGCATACCGGTGATACCCAGGGCACATACCAGACCAATTAAAAACCAGTCTCTATAGGTACTCACCTGATCTTCCTGTTTTGCCTTTCGGTTTTTGAACATCAGCAAACTACCAATAATCAACGCAATACCGCTGACATTGGCGATTAATTTAATTGGCGACCATATCAATGCATCATAGGGGCCATGAATACCGATTCCATAAAGCACCAGAAAGAAAAATCCGGTAACAAACGCCAGGCCGATAAACCCGAAGAACACCATCATATGCGGGGTGGCCCGTTCCGTGTTTTCGCCGCATTCGGAAAATTTATTATGCTTTAAAACTGTCGGGACAATCTTGATTAATGCCATAATAAATCCCTTGGGATCGATTGTCTGCTTATCTGTTTTTCCTTCCAGCAATGCATTGGCATGCATATCCGCAAGCATCCGTTTTAATCCCAGCGCAAATATCGCAACAACGAAAATAGATGTGGGAATAAAAATCAGGTCTACGAGCCAGGTGTGAAAAAACATATGATGCGCGATATGCCCAACCGTATCTCCGTGCTCAACAACCCTTTGGGGACTAAAATTCAGCCAGTGGACACCGAACAGTTTAAAGATCATCCCAATGACCAGGAATAAAACCGCTGGAATCGCCGCCAGAATGGGAAGTTTTTTCGGGTCATTGACAATTTTTCCCAATGCGGGAAAACCGGCATAATGAGAAATGGCATATGCCCGAATGGCTGCCAGCACATCTCCGGGTTTTGCGCCGCGCGGGCAAAGGGTTGAACAGTCACCGCAATTATGACACAGCCAGATGTCACCATTGCCGATCAGTTTATCTTTTAATCCCCAGGATGCAGCAATCATTTCTTTTCTGGGAAATGGTTTGTTATCCGGCGAAATGGGACAGGCCACTGAACATGTTGCGCACTGGAAGCACTTTTTCAATGAATCTCCGCCATATTCGCCGATCTCTTTTATAAAACCGACATCTGGTTCGACCAGGTATTTATCTGCCATTTTGGTACCTCCCATATTGGCATTGGCATATTAACGCCATTTATAGAATATCATATTTTTAGCACAGCCGCTTTTCACGAAAAAAAGCGGCCGTGCAAAATAACATTAGAATCCCTTGAACGGGTTTGGTCCAAGATCTTCAACCATTTCAACAAAGTCATTGATAATCTTGGGGAGCTTATCATAATCATCAATGGCCACTTCAAACTGTGCAACCCGTTCTTCCTCAAGCGCAAGGCTCGACAATGCCTCACCGATTTTCTTCATCCGAATATCCGCCAGTTCACTCCCTTTGACAAAGTGGCACTGATAATCATCCCCATGCTTGCATCCCAGCAGGAAAACACCATCCATGCCCTGCGCCATGGCATCCTTAATCCAGATCACATTTACGGAACCCAGGCATCGAACCGGAATCAGACGAACATCGGCGGAATAGGACAGGTTATTCAATCCGGCAATATCCAGCGCCGGATAGGCATCATTTTCACAGACCAGGCCGAGAATCCGAAACGGCGGCTCATCATAATCATCTTCAGACGGTACCTGAACCGCTTTCACCATCGAGCCGATACTGTCAATATTGTAATCGGCAAACCCGATAATCCGTTCCGGACAGGCCCCCATACAGATTCCACAGCGTCTGCACCGGGTGGGATTCGGTTTTGGGGTTCCTTTCTCATCATCATCCAAGGCACCAAACGGACATTCCTCCGTGCATCGTTTGCACTGGGTGCATCTCTGAAAAAAGAAGTCCGGAAATGTCATATCTCCGGATCGGGGATGGACTGATACGCCCCGGTAGACAGATTCCAGGCACTGGATGGCTTTTAACGCCGCACCGGATGCATCTTCTATTGATTCTTCAACCGTCATGCTTCGGCGAATGGCACCTGCCGCATAAACGCCGGTCCGCTGGGTTTCATAGGGAAAGCAGATAAAGTTGGAATCCGCGTATCCGTCATAAAGATCATTATCACGGAATCCCGGGCCCTGCCGATATGCCAGGTTCACCACCGGGCTATCAACCGTGACCGGCACCATACCGGTGGCAAGAACCACCATGTCGGCATTCACCTGAATGCTTTCACCCAGCAGCGTATCACTGGCCTCGATTGCCAGCCTGCTTCCGCTTTTGGAAACACCGGTCACATCGCCTTTTGTCAGGAAAATACCGGGTGTCTGCTGAATGTTTTTATAAAAATTCTCAGACAGGCCCGGTGTCCGCATATGCTGATAAAATACATAGGCTTTCCCATCATCATAATCGTCACACACATATTTTGCCTGTTTCAATGCCACCAGGCTGGTGACCGAGCCGGTATAAGCGAAATCTGAATCATCGCCGTTACCAGGGCTCTGGATAAACACGACGGACTTGGCTTCTTTTCCGTCAGACGGACGAACGATCTTGCCTTTTGCCGCAATTTCCTCAAACTCGTAATTGGTCACCACATTGGGTACCTGGCCCAGCCCGAGATGATCAAACTCACCTTCTTCGGGCTGATACGGCCGCCAACCGGCAGCCAGGATGACCGCGCCGAAATTTTCGCCAGCCGGGTCCAGCTGAAGGATATCTTGTCTGCCTTCGTTGTATTCCAGATATTTCGCATGCTGTACTTCCACATCCAGATCTTTGCCGTTTTCATCCACTTTCATGTCATCCGGCAGGGGAAAGGGAACGTCAAACTCGATCTTTTCACCCGGCTTTTTCATTGTGACCGTGAAATTACCCGGTTCGCCGGCGATACGGGCGACTTCTGTTTCCGTTTTCACCGTGATTTTATCGTTTGCTTCAACCGCCGCGATTTTATCGGCGACCACGGTCGGAATCAGATTTTCATAAGGCGCGGAAACCGGCAGCTGCTGACGCCACTTTGCCGCATTTCCCCCAAGTTGTGCTTCTTTTTCCACGATGGTGACTTCATAACCCGTCTTTGCCGCATCAAGTGCTGCCGACATGCCGGTCACACCACCGCCGAGCACCAGGATTTTTTTGGTAAAATTTTCAAGCACATAGGGTTCCGGTAGATTAACTTTTTCGACCTTGGCCATGCCCATGCGCAGGTAATCTTCAGCCATCATCTGAACACGATCAAATTTTTCCTCGTCTTCTTTTTCCTCTTCCGTTAATGCCGGAAATTCAGAACGGGGATGTGACCATACCACACCTTCCCTGATATTTACCCGGTCAACGATGCAGCCGTCAAAACGGAACACATCATAGTTGACGCGGCGGGAGCATGCGGCCAGCACCAGCGTGTTTGTCCCTTTTTCTTCGATATCCTTTTTGAGTAGTTCAACACCTTCCTTGCCGCAAAGAAACGGGTGGGATTGACAGGAAAGCCCTTCCTCTTCAGCGACATCACTAAGACTTTTTATGTCAAGGGCATCACCGATGCCGCAGCCTGTGCAGATATATACACCATATTTTTTATCCATGGTTAACCTCCTATCTCCTCACCAGGGTTTGAATCGCCTTTAACGCCATACCGGTCGCATTCTGGTTTGACGATACCACATCAGCCGGTTTATTGGCACAGCCTGCAGCGAACATACCACCTTGTTCAAAATCATTAATGATAAACCCGTCTTCCGTATATTTAAGATCAGCAGCAGGAAGCTTTGCATCTGCGGCTGTGGGCTGCATGCCGGTGGCAAGGACTACCATGTCCACTGTTTCACGAACTTTTTCTCCGGTAACGGCATTTTCAGCAACCACGGTAATTTGATTGTTATCCGCCGCCTGTTCCACTTCCGCGACTTTGCCCTTAATAAAAAAGACGTTTTCATCTTCTTTAATCTTCTTATAAAATTTTTCATACCGGTAGCCCGGAGCCCGCATATCAATATAGAAAATATAGATCTTGGCTTCCGGATAGCGTTCCCGGATATATGTGGCATGCTTTAATGAAGCCATACAGCAGATATAGGAACAATACGGCAGATGGTTCTCGTCACGGGAACCGGCACACTGTACAAATGCCACACTTTCCGGTTCTTTATCATCCGAGGGACGGACAATTTTGCCCTTGGTCGGCCCGTTGGGCGCGGCAAGTCTTTCCAGCATCATGTTGGTGATGATGTTCGGATACCGTCCAAAACCAAGATTGTCGATTTTTGAAGCATCATAGGGTTCCCATCCGGTTGCCCAGACGATGGCGCCGACGTTCAGATCAATGGTCTTGGCCTGCATTTCCAGGTCGATCGCATCATACTTGCAGGCTTCGGCGCAGCGCTTGGCATCTTCGGTTCCGATGATCTGGGGCGATATCACATATCGTGCCGGAAATGCCATTTCATGGGACAGATACGCACCTTTTGTTTTATTCAATCCAAAATTGAACTCATTGGGCAATTCCGCCTGGCAGGCATCCGCACACTCGCCGCAGCTCGTACAGTTTTCATTGACATATCTCGGGTTCAATTTAACTGTTACATTGTAGCTGCCGGGGCTTCCGCTTACTTTTTCAACTTCAGCCAGCGTAAAAAATTTAATGTTCGGATTGTCTTTAATCCGTCTGAAGTTAATTTCCAGACCACAGGTGGGGGGACACAGCTTTGGAAAATACTGATTCAGCTGTGCTACTCTTCCGCCCAGATAAGGATTTTTTTCAACGATGAACACTTCGTACCCCACTTCGGCGGCTTCAAGGGCTGTGGTCAACCCACTGATTCCCCCGCCAACCACCATAATGCTTCCGCTTAAAGGGGCTGATTTGTCTTCAGTCATGCTATCCCTCCGTGCATTTAATGTTTCTAATAAAATAACCTTAAAATAATTTCTGTATTTTTATTGATACTGCGGGGGTCGCTTCACGCGAAGCCCTTAAATTTATTCGATATTTCGAAATACAACTGTGGCTCGAAACTTAAAACCCGACGCCGGACTCAGACAAAATCGTCCCTTACTGATTTCCGGCTCCCAGTTTTAAGATCCCAGACCTTCAGATGCCTTTTTCAGGCCGAAAAAAGCGGGATGTTTGATCGTCCCGGAAAAAATCAAATTTCGGCGGCAAAGTATAAAAGTTCACCAATCTCATAAAATTGGCAAGGCGCGCAAATCCTGAGTAATGATTCGTACTTAGCGTACAATGAAAAAACGAAGAACGCAACGCAACCCAAAGCTAAAATAGAAGTTGGACTTTTTACGAAGCCATGATGTTTATTAATAAAAACCTCCAGGTGCCTAAAGCGGCACCTGGAGGTATTGTTAACGACTTATTCGTCGTCGCCTGGGTTTAGTCAGGGATGATCTTGGTGTATGGAACTTTCTTCAGACTCCACTGATTTGTTGCTCTGTCATAAGTAGAGTTTGTGAAGCAAAACCAGTTTTCATCATCCTGTCCCGGATGGTCTGCCTGATAGTAGAAGCCCGGGTAACGGGTTTCTTTTCTGTACTGGATGTGACGCAGATGCGCTTCAACGGTGTACAGTCTGTGGTAGATTTCCCAAGCTCTCATGAGCTCATGAAGATCGCCGGCAGCCAGTTTTTCACAGTCAGCGCGCATGGTTTCCAGCAGGTCAAGAACAATCTCAAGATTCTTGCTGGTGGTCATGTAGAATGTTGCGGTGCCTGCACCATATTCATGGGTGGCTTTCATCATCCGATACATCATTCCGTTGGGTTTGAGGTAATTCGGGTTGATGTCTTCAGCGGTTGTGTACTCAACATTGTCAAGATACGTTCTGACTGGTTTGTAAACCAGGTCAACCAGCTCTTCCTTGGTCTCTTTGAGGGTCGGTGTGAAATCCGCATTGTCACGGGCAAATTTCGCCATTTCCTTGGCAACTATTCGTCCTTCCGCATGAGAACCGGAAGAGAACTTGTGACCGGAACATGCGACCCCGTCACCGGAGGTGAACAGACCGGCAATTGTGGTCATTCTGTTGTAGACTTTGCCATTGTGTTTGATTTTGTATGCATCCGGGACCCAGTCATAATCCGGGCCGGACGTCCAGATACCGCAGCAGCCGGAGTGAGAACCCAGCAGGTACGGTTCTGTCGGCATAACTTCGGAATTCTTCTTTTCCGGTTCACAGTCCTGGGCACACCACAGGTTGGCCTGACCGCATGTCATGTCAAGGAAATCTTCCCATGCTTCTGATTCCAGATGCTTGAGTTCTTTCTTGTCCATGGTTTCGCCGAGTGTGGCAAGGGCGGTCACGGTATCCATCATAATCGGACCACGGCCTTCTTTCATTTCAAACAGCATCAAATGGTTACGCAGACAGGTCGGTGTAATGGCTGCGGTTCCATAAGGTGCATATTTTTCAAGCTCTGCTTTGGCAGCATCACCTGCGGCAAAGTTTTCGCCCAGACCGTTCAATGCTTTTGCCTTGAACAGTAGGAACCAGGCGCCAACCGGGCCATATCCATCTTTAAAACGAGCCGGGGTGAAACGGTTTTCCATCATGGAAAGTTCAGCACCGGCGCGCAGTGCCATGGTGTATGTGGAACCGGCATTCCATACCGGATACCATGCACGACCTTTACCTTCACCAACCGAACGCGGCTGATAAATATTAACCGCGCCGCCGCAGGCAACCATCATGGTTTTACATTTGATGATGTATACTTTATTTTCACGAACAGAAAAGCCAACCGCACCGGCAATCTGCCCCGGATTGTTGGCATCGGTGAGCAGTTCAACAATAAAGCATCGCTCAAGAATGTTGTCATCGCCTATCGCCAGTTTAGCTGCTTCCGCAACAACTCTCTTGTAAGATTCACCGTTGATCATGATCTGCCATTTACCGGTGCGTACCGGGGCTGAACCGCCTTTTAAGGTCCCCAGTTTCTGACCTTTTTTACCGTCCAGATTCTTGTTGTCCTCGGTTTTTTTCCAAATGGGCAGGCCCCATTCCTCAAACAGATGAACCGAGTCGTCAATGTGACAGCCCAGATCGTAAATCAAATCCTCACGGACAATACCCATCAGGTCGTTGCGAACCATCCGGACATAGTCTTCCACTGAATTATCGCCGATATAGGTATTAATAGCGGACAGTCCCTGGGCAACCGCGCCACTTCTTTCCATGGCCGCCTTGTCACACAAAAGAACGGTCTGACCTTCGCTCATCCATTTTTTGACCTCAAAAGCAGTACCGCAGGCTGCCATACCGCCGCCCACGATCAGAATATCAACTTCACGCTCTTCCACTTCCGGATCTCTTACGGCTTTGCGTTCTCCTGTCGGTTTATTTGGTAATGCCATATTACATCCTCCTTAAATATTTATAATTCGCGATTTGTCATTATCTTAGGATTCAAAAACTTAAAGACAACTAGATCGTTTGCGGTGTTGACAGTTGGTAGCCATCGGCTTCCTCGGTTGAAAGCAGGCCGCTGTCAAGGTCTTTGCCTTTCAGATCCGGATACGCATTTGCAGTTCCTTCCGGAGTCGTCCGAATGGGGAACTTAAAGCGTTTGATGAGGCCGTTTCTGAACTTACAGGTCCACATTACATCCTCGGTACCCATCATGGGCATGATGCTGCTTCCCAGCGGCACAAAGTCCGCATACCCTCTAACTTCGATTGCCTGGGTCGGGCAGATTTTTACACAGGAAAAACATTCCCAGCACTGATCCGGCTCCTGGTTATAGGCCTTCATTGAATTGGGTTCCAGAACCATCAGGTCGTTGGGACAAATATACTCACATGCTGTTTTATCCCCGCCTTTACATCCGTCGCATTTTTCAGCAATTACGAAACTTGGCATTCTTTACCTCCTATTTAAGTTTAAAGAAAGTGAATAACAATTCCACTTTTATCTATACTGTCCAAATCCGATAGTGCCTAAGCTGGCGCACCTCCTTTCTCACTCTTACCAAAAACAAATAATTAGTCATTAAACAAATAATTAGTCATTGTTTGATCAATCTATCCTGTCGATCATTTCTATCTTTCTTATTTTTCAATGGTTATGAACCATCGCATTCATATCCACAAATTCAATATACCCAAAAATATCAAATGGGTAAGCATTTTCACCATAAAAAATAGAATATTTAACACCCTCCATATTTCTTGTCAAGAGATTTTGGAATATCATTTTTATGAACAGTTACACATAGTTACAAGTATGATTTTTCGCCATATATAGGTGTAAATTCATCGACATACACAACATATCGTGTATACCCGAACTTTAAAACTGATTTACCGGATATACACCCGGGAAACCCGATCGGAAACCCCTGTCAGGACTTCGTAACTGATTGTATTTATATGTTTTGCAATATTGTCCGCCCCGATGGACAACTTTTCATGGGGCCCGAACACCACCACCTCATCACCCATTGCCACGTCCGGGATTTCCCCCACATCCAGCATTGTCTGATCCATGCAAATTCTACCGATCACCGGGGCAAGCCGGTTGCAAACCAGCATTTTTCCCTTTGAGGATAATAAGCGGCGGTATCCGTCTGCATATCCAATCGAAACCGTGGCAATCACCGTTGGACGGAAAGTTTTTTCGGTTGCCCCGTAACTTACCGCAAACCCTGAATTCACTTCTTTTAAATGAATAATCCGGGATTTTAACGTCATTGCCGGCAAAATATCAATTTTATTTGAATAAACAGAGCCTGAAGGATAGTAGCCGTAAACGGATATGCCCGCCCTGACCATATCCAGGTGGGTTTCCGGCATATCAATGATCGCCGCGCTGTTTGCGGCATGCCGGGTTTTAAATTCTATTCCCTGTTTTTTTAAATGCCCCAGGAATTGATTAAAAATGTCAAACTGCCGAAGGGCCAGAGTTTTATCTGCGGCATCCGCTGTCGCAAAATGCGTATAAATCCCCTCCAGATCAATTCCCGGGAGTCTTTTGATCAACTCAACTTCCTTAACGGCATGGTCCGATATATACGGACTCTCAGGAGTCCGGCAAAGGTCACAGGGGACAACGCCTAAGCGTCCCATCCCGGTATCCACCTTCAGGTGTGCTTTTATCTTCTGGTTCATGGACTGGGCCGCATCAGACAACAGGCGAGCTGTTTGATATGACCAGAAAGTCTGTGTCAAATGATAATCAATCAATGCGCCGGCCATTTCCGGCGGCGTGTGCCCGAAGATAAGAATGGGCACGTCAAGGCCGAACTCCCGGAGTTGAATCGCTTCATTGATCCGTGCCACACCCAGCACATGCGCACCGGCAGATATGACCTGGCCGGCAACCTCTAATATGCCATGTCCGTAGGCATTTGCCTTCACCACCGCCATCAACCGGCTTGAAGGGCTTAACAAACTCTTTAGCTGTTTGATATTGTGAGAAATGGACTGTAAGTTAACTTCCGCCCATACATCATCTATTATCACTGGAACCCCACGATTTTTCCCCCCGCAAAACAGGGGTTTGTCTTGATAAGTTTTCAATCAAATTTAAACATTCCGATCCAGGCTCCGGTATTGAACCGCCTCGGCAATATGATCCGCCCGAATGTTTTCATCATCGTCAAGGTCCGCGATGGTCCGGGCAATTTTTAACACCCGGTTATATGCGCGGGCCGACAGGTTCAGTTTATCAACCGCCGCTTCCAGCAGGTGCGCCGAATCCTGATCAATTGGGCAAAACTTCTTTAAATGGCGATTTTTCATTTGCGCGTTGGTCAGAATATTTTCAGCGCCAAACCGCCGGGTTTGATGTTTTCTGGCTTTTGTCACCCGATCACGAATACCTTCGGAAGATTCTTCAGGAACAGCGTTTCGCAAATCCCGATACGCGACCGGCGGTACTTCGATATGGATATCAATCCGGTCCAGCAACGGGCCGGAAATTTTATTTCTGTATTTCTGTATCTGGTGAAATGAACAGCGGCACTGCTGTTTTGGATGAGTATAATAGCCGCACGGACAAGGATTCAAAGCTGCAATCAGCATAAAACCGGAGGGGTAGGTAATGGATGTTGCCGCACGGGATATGGTCACCCGCCCGTCCTCAAGGGGCTGGCGGAGGGCTTCTAAAACCGGTTTCTTGAATTCCGCCAGCTCATCTAAAAAAAGGACGCCGTTGTGTGCAAGGCTCACTTCACCCGGCCTCGGGATATTCCCCCCGCCGATCATGCCGGCATCCGATATGGTATGATGGGGCGCCCTGAAAGGTCTTTTGGTGACAAGGGCCTGGTCCTTTTCGAGCAGCCCTGCAACACTGAAAATTTTCGTGGTTTCAATGGCTTCTTCAAAGGACATATCCGGAACAATTCCGGAAAACCGCTTGGCCATCATTGTTTTCCCGGAACCGGGAGGCCCGATCATGATCAAATTATGACCGCCGGCGGCCGCAATCTCCATGGCCCGTTTAACATGCTGCTGGCCCGAAACTTCGAAAAAATCAGATTCCGACAAATGATTTTCATTAAACATATTATTTAAATCAAATAATTCCGGACTGATTTGCTTTTCACCGCGGACATAATCCACGGCTTCTGAAAGCGTTTTTACGCCCACAACCGAAATGCCGTCCACCACCGAAGCTTCCCGGCGGTTGTCATACGGCACCAGGATTGACGAATAATCCAGCCGTTTTGCTTCAATGGCCATGGGAAGCGAACCGTTGACCGGTTTGATCCGGCCATCTAACGACAGCTCCCCGATCATCAGGAATCTATCGACTTCTTTTTTCGGAATAATACCGGTTGCCGTAAGAATGCCCATGGCAATGGGCAGGTCAAAACCGGTTCCATCTTTTTTAATATTTGCCGGCGCCAGATTGACCGTAATCCGGTCATCCGGAAACGTATAACCGGAGTTATGAATGGCAGCTTTTACCCGTTCCTTGCTTTCCCGAACGGAAACTTCCGGCAACCCCACGGTGGTAAACGCGGGAAGACCCCGGGCAATATCCACCTCAACTTCCATTAAATATGCATCGATTCCGACAACCGCGCTGGTCAAAACCCTGGAAAGCAATGGTCCCCCTCTCAATCAGAATTGAAATATAAGCCAGCCTAAATCAATAAAAAAAGGAATGCTTAAAAACAAAATTATACGCTTTTCATTCATTTAAAAATATGGAATATAACAAAGCCGGTTTAAGAGAACAACGTATAAATATACTCTCAAAACCAAAATATCATATGCAGATTGCATTTTTTGATCTGATCGGCTATATTTATATATTAATTCCGTATCCACCCGCTCAATTGACGGTATATGGAATGTATTAAAACTATAAGGACAATACAAACGAATATGGTTATGGCACACAAACAGCGGACCTTAAAAAAACCGGCGCATTTTACCGGCGTGGGGGTCCATTCAGGGGAAAAAGTCAATCTGACGATCAAGCCCGCCCCCCCGAACTACGGCATTAATTTCAAACGTGTCGATCTTCCGGCACAGCCCACGATAAAAGCCCATTTTAACCGGGTGGTCGATACCAGCCTGGCCACCGTCATCGGAGAAGAGGAGGAAGGGTGTATTGTATCCACCATCGAACATGTCATGGCCTGCCTCGCAGGACTTTCCATTGACAATGTGGTGATTGAAATTGACGGCCATGAAACCCCGATCATGGACGGCAGTGCCGCCCTGTTCACCCAAAAAATTAAAGACGCCGGCGTCGTCTCTCAGGACGCGCCGAGAATGTATTTTGCCATTAAAAAACCCATTGTACTGGAAAAAGATGGAAAATCCGTCAAGCTATACCCGGCCCGGAACTTTAAAATCACCTGCACCATTGAATTTGATCATCCGGCAATCGGAAATCAGACCTTCTCAATTGATTTAACAGAAAAAACGTTTGAAGAAGAAATTTGCCGGGCCCGGACGTTTGGTTTTCTGCATGAGGTGGAATACATGAAATTCTATGGCCTGGCAAAAGGCGGATCCCTTGACAATGCCGTGGTTATCGATGAAAATGGTGTAATGAATGAGGGGGGACTCCGGTTTGCCGACGAATTCGTGCGCCATAAAATCCTTGACTGCATCGGCGACTTCTCGCTTCTGGGAATGCCGATCATTGGGCACGCCGTATTGTATAAATCCGGTCATCTGTTCAACCATGAATTCTTAAAAGAATTCTTTAAACAAAAATCCGCATGGGAAACCATGACGCTGGAAGCATTTGAAGCCGCAAATCAGAACATCCCGGAACCGTCTAAGGATAAAAATGCAAAAGCATATTAAAGTTTTCACTATACTTTTATGCTTCACCCTGCTGTTCCCATTATTCGCTTGGGCCATCGATGTACAAATAAGTGGCATGAAGGTGACCGACGCCGCCGATAATCTGCTGCTTTCTCTTAAAGTCGAAGGCGCGTTTAATGAAAAACTGGAAGAGGCGATATTAAACGGCATTCCGGCAACTTTTTCTTTTTTTATTAACGTAAACCGTAAGCGGACCCTTTGGGCGGACGAACAGATCGTTGAGCTGAATGTGACCCATACGCTGAAATATCATAACCTGAAAAATCATTATATCATCAAAAAATCCCGGGAAGACAATAAACCGGTTATCACGGAATCATTTGATGAAGCAAAAAAAATAATGTCTGAGATCAACGGCCTGAAAATAGTCCCTTTAAACAGACTGCGGAAAGGAAGCCGATACCAGATCATGGCTAAGGCGGAACTTGACAAAGTCAAGCTGCCGTTTCTTCTTAATTATATTTTATTTTTTGCTTCCCTGTGGGACTTTGAAACCGAATGGCACTCTCATGAATTTGTTTACTAAACGACCTTCCCGCAGGACCCATACTTTAAAAGCAGCTATCGCCTTGAGGCGAAATAAATATAAAAGCTCTGTAATTTCTGAACCTCAAGACGACCGCAGACGCCGTAAGCGCGATTTCATCATCATCGGAATCGTCATTGCAATCGTTACGATTCTGTCGTTTTTCACCGTCAAAACACTGCAGTTCAGCAGCGACATCCCGGTATCGAATATGGTATTGATGTTTATTCTGATCAACATCAACATGCTGCTGGTTGTGCTGCTCATTTTCCTGGTATTCAGAAACCTGGTTAAACTGATTTATGAACGGCGGAAAAAAGTCGAGGGGAGCAAGCTTAGAACAAAGCTCGTGGCCACATTCATTGCACTGACGCTTCTGCCGTCCACCGTCCTGTTCTTTTTTTCACTCCATTTCATTACATCAAGCATCGAATTCTGGTTTCAAATTCCCATTGACCAGTCCCTGAATAATTCACTGGCCGTGGGACGGAATATATACAAACTCGTGGAAGACAATAACACCTTCTTTTTGGACAAGGCAGCCTACCAGGTCATCAGCCGCGACCTGCTATCCAATAGAAACAAAAAAGAGCTTTCAAACTATACCCAGGTTGTTCAGCGGGCATTTAATTTAAATGTCGTTGAAGTATACAATGCCGATTTCAAACGGCTGACCGTTTCCGTGGATTCAAAGCTCGGGGACAAAACATTTACGCCGATCACCGGGGATGCGTTTCAAAACGGCATCAAAAGAAAAGTCGATACCTGGTCAGTTTCAGAAAATATCGATGGCGGGGAAGTCATTCGCAATATTTCCGCTATTCCGTTCGGCGCGGCCGAAGACGAAATCAAAGGATTTGTTGTCATCAGCGTTCTGCTTCCCCCGGACCTGGTCAGAAACCTGGCATCTATCTCAAAAGGGTTTGAAGAATACCAGCAGACGAAGATGCTGAAACAGCCCGTACAGTTTACATATTATATTATCCTGACGGTTGTCGCCCTGCTGGTTGTCTTTTGCGCCATCTGGTTCGGCATGTATCTGTCCAAAAGCATTACCATCCCGATCATGGAACTGGCGGAAGGCACAAGACGCGTTGCCGGCGGCGACCTGACTTATAATATCAATGTGGTGGCTGATGATGAAATAAAAACCCTGGTCGATTCATTTAATAAAATGACCCGGGACCTGCGTTTCAGCCGAAAAGAACTGGAACTCTCCGCCCGGAAACTGTTTGAGAAGAATATCGAAATTGATGAAAGACGGCGGTACATGGAAATCGTTTTAAACAATGTGTCCACCGGTGTTGTTTCTCTGGACGCCAGGGGACTTGTGGCCACAACAAACCATTCCGCCGAAAAAATGCTCGATATTAACGCTTCCACTATTACCAAAAAAAGCTATAAATATATTTTGAAAAATCAGCACAATGATCTGGCGGATGAAATCTATGACCGGTTCTGGAACAAACGGGAAGAAAGTATGTCCAGGTCATTAAACATGACCATCGAGGGCGTGCCCAGAAGTTTCAAAGTAAACTTTAATTCATTAAAAGATGATGCCGGACATCAGATCGGCCTGGTGATGGTTTTTGACGACATGACCGAACTGGAAAAAGCACAGCGAATGTCCGCCTGGCGGGAAGTTGCCCGAAGGGTTGCCCATGAAGTCAAAAATCCGCTGACCCCGATTTCCCTGTCCGCGCAACGGCTGAAACGAAAATATAAACATATCATTGATGACCCGGTTTTTGAAGACTGCACCCAGACAATTATCGATCACACGGAACTGATCAAAAATCTGATTAATGAATTTGCAACATTCGCACGGTTTCCCACGGCCAACCCGGAACCATGTGAACTGCCGCCGATCATACATGAAACGATTGCGCTGTATAAAGAAGGCCACCCGAATATTCAGTTTGTGGCTCATATACCGGACAACATTCCGATATTGCTGCTCGACCGGCAGCAAATCAAACAGACCTTAATCAACTTAATCGACAATGCCATTGCATCCATTCGCACTCAGGGCCAGATTAATGTAACGATTGAGCACGACGCTAATGAAAACATCGTTAAACTAATCGTGGCAGATACGGGATTGGGGATATCTGATGCGGTCAAGCCCTCTTTGTTTGAACCTGACTTTACCACCAAAAAATCCGGTATGGGCCTTGGGTTGGCCATTGTGAGCACCATTATTTCCGACCATAACGGCAAAATCCACGTTGAGGACAACGACCCGCATGGGGCCAAATTTATTATTGAATTCCCGGTTTGAAAAACAGGTTGAAGGTGGAAGGTAGAAGGTGAAAAATTGACGGTTGACCATACGGCGTGGAAAAGTTGAATCAAAGGCATAAGGGAATTATGAATAACACATATCAAAATAAATATCGCATAAAATCTGCCCGATTAGAGGGCTACGATTACAGGCAGGCGGGTTTGTATTTTATTACCATCTGCACGTATAACCGCGAACATTATTTTGGCGAAATTGTTGATAGCGAAATGCAATTATCAAACATTGGCGTATTGACGGATGTGTTTTGGCATGAAATAAAAAATCACAAAAAAAATATCGAATTACATCAATTTGTTGTAATGCCCAACCATATTCATGGAATTTTGGAAATTGTGGATGGTGGTAATGGCGTTGGGTGTCGTAGAGACGATGCATGCATCGTCTCTACATGCATCGTCTCTACGACGGTGGCAACAAACCCGATGGGGCAAATGGACGGTACGGATGAATCGTCAACGAATCCACAACAATCCGAAACCCACAAAATGGCGGCAATATCACCAAAATCGGGTTCGGTGTCGCGTGTTATAGGTTCATACAAATCTGCGGTTACAAAACACGCCCACCGTTTGGGACATGAATTTGAATGGCAAACACGATTTTACGACCATATTATTCGCAACGAAAATGATTATTTTCGTATACAGAATTACATCAAAAATAATCCCCATAATTGGGATAATGATAAATTAAATAACGGAATTGGCAATACAGTTATGGAACTAACCGCACAATATGAAAATGAAAAATGGATGGTTTAATGAATAAGGGGGGTCTTAAAAGAATCGGCGGTACACGGGGACATCGGGAGATGAAAGAGTGAAATTAAACCAGATAAAAGAGTTAAAAAATTCAAGAGAAATATTTTCCGTGGTTGGGCTTAAATATAAGGATATATGGAAATACTTTCCAGATATATAGTCCTATATCATGGAAAAATTTTACATTTATTAACACTGATAAGCTGACCGCTCGCTGCGCTCACTCTCGCTTCGCTCATCAGCTTATCGCGGCGGTTGCGCTTCGCTCCATTGCCCTTGATCGGCGTCGCTCTCGCTCCGCCTATCAAGGGCAATGGAGCCGACTGCGCTTGGGGTTATTAATCCCTTCGCTCCGCTCCGGCATCAATAACCCCAATGCTCGCGGCTCATCCGCCGCGTTGGGCATAGAAAGAGATAAATATATATTTTCATATATATCTGTAAATCAATAAGATAGCTGTAGGAGTCTATAACATGGAACAGGAGCAAAATAAATACGCCATTGGGACGGAGCTTACAAACCGTATTAAATGTTTTGGTGAGCATTTAAAAAACATAATCGAG
Organism: Desulfobacteraceae bacterium; assembly: GCA_014237465.1. Taxonomy (GTDB): domain Bacteria; phylum Desulfobacterota; class Desulfobacteria; order Desulfobacterales; family Desulfosalsimonadaceae; genus SURF-3. Next base: position 254,032 of record JABZFM010000006.1, read on the forward strand.
GAAAAAGGTATCAAATATCTTATACCTTTAGAAACTAAAGGGGCGCTCTTAGTTGATGTTGCCTGCGGGAAGGATGCTCTGCCTGAATCTTTAAATATCATATACCCAAGAGCACTTAGATATATTCAACCAAATGATATTGCAAAAAGCCGGATTCTTTTGGTGGATGATATTTATTTCTCTGGTAGGCATCTAAAACGCGTTTATGAACGAGTTCAATCCTATGGAGCAAAACCTGAGAACATTCAATGCTTAGCACTTCTAGATTTTTCATGTGGAGATAGAGATAAGGACTATGAAGGTGATATGCATGATCGAATTTGCGAAAACATTCTTCCCGGATCCCCTCTTAAAAGATCAGAGACCTTGTTATTTTTACAAAATGAAATGCTTGAGAAAACAATGCCTTCTGTCTACGATCATTTAACAATTGAAGCGCAAGGGGTAGAAAGAGATACATATATAAATATATTAGCAATATTCAGTGAAACCAATAGATTGTTACATTACGGACAGAGAGGGGCTTACCAAGCGAGTTCAATACTGCTCGATGATCTATTTGATGGTGAGTGGGACGTCCCGGCGAAGGCACGCTTGTGGTATAATCCTGATAAAAAGATGCTTAGAATAACTCCTGTCGGATTTATTTCTGGCAAAATTGACATTAACAATTTCAGCTCTTCTAACTGTTTATACGAAGCAATTGTTGAAACTGTTGTTACTGAATCAGAAACTGACATAGAAGCAGCTAAATATGAGGCAGTGGTGATAGCTGGTCGATTGCAGCAGCTGATTTTATTAAAAAAAATTCTCTATGATTTAAGACTCAAGTTTACTTTTGATAATGAACATTTGAATAGATATTATCCGAAGCTTAATGTTGCTGAAAAGATAAAAAAGATTTTAAAGGAAGGTAACATGGCGGAGCTTCCTACTCGCTCTGAAATCTACGAAGATCAAGGTTACAGTAGTGCTATAACCGCCGTCCTAAAATTAAACAGGCAGGCTTGGGAGACTCAACCTGTCAAGCACCGTAAGGATCGAGGCCAGAATGGATATACAGCCTCCGAAATTTTTAACATTTTAACAGATTATAGTGCAATGGCATTACATGCTGCGCTTGATTATTGTTTTGATTTTCACTACCTGGCTGTCTTTCGAAGAAGAGACGCAGCAGGATTTTCAAGATGTTATAGAACAACTGAAATCTCGGGTGCCTATTTACCTGAAGAAATCTACGGTGCCGCTATTATATACAGCATCAAGGGTCCCACCCCAGATTGGCTTATCAACAAAGTGTTTCCAATACTTCGTAGTATAACACCTGGCCGTATTAATGACGGGCACTTTGTAATTACTAAAGCCTATTTTGGAGATATCACACGTATTAAACAGAGCGAAGATTCATCTTGCTCTTGGAAAGATGTACAAACTGAACTTTGGGATATTGAAGAATTTGGGGGAGGTGTTCGCTATAGAAAAAAAGAAGACCCCTTAATTGAAGAAAAAGTTACAAGTATTCTTGATGACCCACGCCTTTCTGGGTTTCGAGACACGCTTGCAGCAGTAATATTTTTATTAGAAAACGGAGGTCGAAAAGCTGGAATACTACTTGACATATTAACACCGGGTTATGGTGGTACTGATTACATAGTGCATAACATAGAAAAGATATTATCATTTGGGTTAAAGTATCCAGATGACAATTCTACCAAAAATTTAAAGTGGCACTCCAAAGGAGCTGATGAAAAGCTGGATATAATATTTGAACTTTTCGATAATGAAGATAATTTGATAGAGAAACTTATGAGGCGAAGTACTCGCCTTCAAAGCTCCTACTTAATTCAATTACAAGCCGAGAAAGCTGTAAAAAAGTCTCGCCCATTTACTTCAAGAATATTGTACGACGCTCTTAAAACACTTAAGAGTGGCATAAGTGGGGCCGTAATTGCTGCGAATAAAAACGATTTACACGGATTTGAAATAGCCCTTGAATCCATAGGCATTAGATCTGTGGAACGAAGTCGCAACCTTAGAAATTTGTTGGCCAAAATTGCACAGACAATCTATCCGACCCTTAATGCGATCAGGGGGCATACTTATTATTGGCAATATTATGAACAATATTTGATCGGACAACGAGACAGTTTTAATTATATTTTAGGCTATGACCTGACTGGTGAAAGAAGAAAAGTTGTTCCTGATGGGGAAGAACTCACAAGATATGACGACGAACTACATAAATTCATCGCAAATTGGATAATAGCATTCAATGGTAAGTTGTCGACATCTGGAATGAACGCTGGTGATTTAAGGTTCGGATTCTTTCAAAATCTTGACGAAGCAATTAATGCAGGATGCTGGATCCTACATCACATTGAACAACTGAATCATACTAATTGTTTTCCAACAGGGCCTGAAGCTCTTGGTATTGTCATCACACAAGGTAACTTTAAAGTCGATTCCATCGGTAATTCGTCGGGGACCATTCTTGATATGTCCGGCCACTGGTTAAAAGGAAAAATTGTCGAGCGAGATAAAATTGATGTGGCTTCTGGAAAAGTTGGGAGGAAGAGTACTGGGTTTCAAGAAAGCCAGCTCTGGATTCTCGAACATGAGACATTTGAAGTTGATAGAACAAAGCGGCCACAAATAAATAACCAACGTAGGTTACAGTATAAAAACGGATTCATAAATTTGTCATCAATTGATGTTGCCGAATTTGTAAATGCAAAACAGACCCCATGGGTTGATGTTTCGATGAACCTATCAACATAGGTTGTTGAGCGAGTATGTATTAAAAATAATTAGAAGTGCCCAACAAGGCTAATTCAGCCGACGCAAAAAGCCGCGCGGCTGATTAGCGGCTCAACCGCCGCGTTATGCGTAGGCAGAAAACAAGGAGGGTATAAGGATGAATCGTGTTATTGTTTTTGTATTTTTGTTTGGCCTCTCTTTTTCGTTTGGTTTACCAAAAGCACAGGCATTTAATATTTATCGTGTTGGAGATGAAATAGTGGGCCAGGAATATAATGACGTGTGGAAGAGTTGGTTTGATAGAAAGTTTAGCATTTGGGTTGGCGTAAATAATAACAACAAAGAGTATATATTTTTCAAGGGTGAAACTGGGCTGGGTGACGCAACAGTTATGGTGCAAAACAGCAAAGCCAGAATGGATAAGCTGAAAGGAGCTGTAACGAAAGCTCTTGAATGGTCTGATGTTGCCAGAAAAAATCAAGCAGATACCTCGAAAGGCTTAGGTTGCTTCGGAGATGATGAATATAATTTGTGTGGAAAGGACGGGTCGGCTTATAAAGAAAATCAAATGGGGTTAAGTTTTTTTGCAGCAAATAGCGGGAAACAAACAAACTTAGTAATAAATATAGTGGATCGTGATAATCAATTCATAAAAACAAGCATTTATATTGATATGATTGAGATGAAAAAAATGCTTAATGTTGTTGATAATATTGAAAATGAGTTTGAAAAAGCTCGTAAGACCGCCAAGGATCAAAATCTTTTCAAGTAGCGCATATTATGTATTGAGATGTTTATCCCATAATATCGACATTAAGAGCGACGGCAAAAAGTTGCCGAGCGCTATGTCTATCGATTCAAGTGATCAGATGTTTCAAGAAGTTCCAATACCAGATGGTCAGGTAAGGGTAACCTACATTGAAAATGGATGGGATGATAGTCCATCAGTTCGCATCCAGATACGTGATGAGAACGGTCATCTTCGTCAGGGGCCAGAAATCCCAATTACAAGCATCGCTGGTGTTGTAGGGGCTGTAGTGAATTTAATTTCCAATTAAAATTTCTTAAAGGGGGGGAAGGAATGTCTGAAACAATTGAAAAACTGAAAGGTAAAAGCAAAAGTGGGTCTTTGGCTGCTGGCCTCAATATCCTATTGCCCGGTGTGGGCTATCTGTACTGTGGTCGGGTCATTCTGGGAATCATAGTTTTGCCATTTGTGATAGGACTTATATACGTTCAACCATACGCAGCCATTACAATATGGATAGTTCTTATCATCGATGGGTTTCTTGCAGCTGGGCGCTACAACAAAAAACTTGAAGCTAAAATTAATGCTGCAATGAAAACATGCCCCCAGTGTGCCGAAAAAATAATGCCTGAGGCAAAAGTATGCAAACACTGTGCTTACAAGTTTGACTCTACACCAGAAACTAAGAGCGCATAACCTGCGGGTCGTGCAGACCGGTAGGGCCGGTGTCGAGATATCCAAGATATCGGCCCGGTCTGCACACCCTATACGATAAGCTGACCGCTCGCTGCGCTCACTTTCGCTACGCTCATCAGCTTATCGCGGCGGTTGCGCTTCGCTCCATTGCCGCGTTAAAAAATATATGATTGAACTTGCTAAATAGTATCTAATCGGATACAGTTAAAACATGAATACAATTCTCCGCACAGAAGCCTTTGATATTTGGCTTAGAAAACTTAAAGATGCTCGTGGAAAAGCTCGGATTATTGAAAGGATTCGTTCCGCTGAGCGTGGAAATTTTGGGGATTGTAAAAATATCGGGAGCGGTGTGTCCGAAATGCGCATTCATTTTGGCCCAGGCTACCGGGTGTATTTTAGTTGCGTTGGAGATGTCGTTTATGTGTTACTTTGCGGTGGTAGTAAGCGTGGACAACAACGTGATATTGCAAAAGCTCAAGAATTGGCAAAGTTGCTGAAGGAGAAATAAATCATGAAAAACGATAAACAATTAAAACTCGCCTCATTCGATGCTAGCGACTACTTGGACAGTGAAGAAATAATAGCCGAGTACCTCTCAGCCTCATTGGAAAATCCAGATCCAGATGCTTTTTTAGTAGCAGTTCGCGATGTGGCAAAAGCTCGTGGAATCTCAGCTGTTGCAGCAACGGCCGGCCTTGGGCGGGAAAGCTTGTATAAGGCATTAAAACCAGGAGCACAACCACGTTTTGATACAGTACGTCGTTTACTTGTTGCACTTGGTGTTAAGCTTGATGTCGTACCACCACATACTCATGCTTAAATACGCAATCGCTATAAAAAGGAGCCTTTTCCATGTTTCCATCCATCCTGATCGTTGATGACGAAGCTTCCATTTTAAAGTCCCTTTCCGGCATACTCTCTGATGAGGGGTTTGAAACCATCACCGTCTCAAATGGATATGAGGCCTTAAAAACGCTTGAATCAGAATCCCCGGACCTGGTTCTCTTAGACATCTGGATGCCCGGCATTGACGGCATTGATACGTTAAAAGAAATCAAAAAGAGTTTCCCCTCGACCCCGGTCATTATGATTACCGGACACGGAACCATTGAAACCGCAGTCAATGCGACAAAAATCGGCGCATTTGATTTTATTGAAAAACCGCTCTCCATCGACAAAGTAATTGTGGGGATTAATAATGCCCTGAATTTCAGACGTCTGGAAGAAGAAAACCGGTTTTTAAGAAAAAAAACCATTGAAAAAAATTCCATCACCGGAAACTGCCAGGCGATGCAGGAATTGAAAAATCAAGTCGGCATTACCGCGCCAACGGATGCCTGGGTTCTCATTAACGGCGAAAACGGCACCGGAAAAGAACTGGTTGCCCGCATGATCCATCAATTCAGTTCAAGGTCCGAATACCCGTTGATTGACGTTAACTGTGCCGCCCTGTCCGATGAAATCATTGAAAGTGAATTGCTGGGCCAGGAGAAAGGCGCCTTTACCGAAGCTACAGCCAAAAAAAAAGGAAAGCTGGAACTCGCGCACCAGGGCACGCTTTTTTTTGATGAAATCGGCGACCTGGGGCTTAAAACACAGGCCTCTATCTTACGCATTCTCCAGGAAAAACAATTTCAGCGTGTCGGCGGCAGCCGAATGTTAACCGCTGATGTGCGCATCATCGCATCCACCAACAAGGATTTGGAAAAAGAGATCGAATCCGGCCGTTTCCGGGAGGATTTGTACTACCGCCTGAATGTCGTCCCCATAACTGTCCCGGCGTTAAGAGAGCGCCGGGAAGACATCCCGGACCTGGTCAATACCTTCCTGAAACAGATTGCTGATAAGAGCCGGACGATTCCGAAAAAAATGACACCGGATGCGCTGAGAATATTACAGAACTCCACATGGCCGGGAAACGTCCGGGAACTTAAAAACCTGCTGGATCGCCTGTCCATTATTGTTGAAAATGAAACAATAGAAGCAGATGATATCCCGGCACCCTACAACCCGAAAAAACAGGCGGCCCACTCCAGGGAATCATCCATTTTTTCCATTGATCGACTGGACGAGGCCAGAAAAAATTTTGAAAAAGAATTCATTGCCCGTAAGCTTGAAGAAAACAACCATGATATTGCCAAAACGGCGAAAATAATGGGGGTGGATAAAACATATCTCCAGAAAATAAAACCATCTTGAATGATATATCATGCGAATCATCAGCGGCGAGTTTAAAGGCAAAAAACTGGTTTCACTCCGGGGGGCGGCCACACGTCCCACCGCGGACCGGGTGCGGGAATCAATATTTAACATCCTGACGCCGAATATATTCAATGCATCGGTGCTTGATCTTTTTTCCGGAACCGGGGCCCTCGGCCTTGAAGCCCTGAGCCGGGGGGCGGCCAGCGCTGTTTTCATTGATTCATCAGCATCTGCCGTAAAAACAATTCAGAAAAACATCACGGCCTGCAGAGCGGAAACCCGTGCCCGGGTCATCCGGTGGGATATTACCAAAAACCTGAACTGCCTGCAATCAGAGGCTTCGGCGGTTGACCTGGTATTCATGGACCCGCCCTACAACAAAAATTACATTGTGCCGACATTGAAAAAACTGATGAAAAGGGATGCCTTAAAGAACGGCGCAACGATCATCATTGAACACTCTGCGGCTGAGGCTGTTCCGAAAGACCTCATGGGGTTGCACATGACTGACCATAGAATTTACGGAAAAACGCTTGTTTCCTTTTTGTCGGTTATGTTACAGGAAAACCTTTCCGGGGCACTTTAAAATCAAACTTAAAGGAACCTAAGTTGAATGATTTTCAAGTTTGCCGAAGATACAAGGAAAATACTGCCTCGCTTTAGTCAGCTATGCGAAGCGGCATTTGACACCGTAGATGCGGTGAAATTGAAATATTCTTAAGACCATCAACCAGCTCTTATCTTTAAAATGGGAAATTGACAAATGAAACGAACCGCAATTTATCCCGGGACATTCGATCCGGTAACCAACGGGCACATTGATATCATCACACGCGGCCTGAAACTGTTTGATAAAATTATCGTGACAATTCTGGAAAATCCGGCAAAAAAAACCCTTTTTACGACACAAAAACGAGTGGAATTGCTTGAAGAATCCTTAAAAGATGTTGGAAACATTGAAATCGCCGCCTATGGTGGACTACTCGTGGACTATGCGATAAAAAGGGAAGCTCAGGCAATTTTGCGCGGGATGCGGGCGGTTTCAGATTTTGAGTATGAATTTCAAATGGCGCTGATGAACCGGAAATTAAACCGTGAGGTCCAGACCGTCTTTCTCATGACAGGGCTTCGCTGGATATTCACCAGTTCATCTATCATAAAAGAGGCCGTACAATTCGGCGGAGATATTGAAAGTATGGTGCCGCCGGTGGTATACGCGGAGTTGAAGAAGAAATACAATTTGTGCCCTGATGAAAACAGCTAATTTTCCCAGTTTCTGCGTTGGGCTCAAATTTTAATCCTCAAAATACAAAATGTATTCCTCCGGTTAAAATTCTCGCCCGCCTTGAAATTGATAAAATTTTCATGTTCTCAGTGAATCACTAATTTAAAAAAAACGTAATCCCGAAACACCGCAAAAAAAATTCTACTCTGTCTCTTTCGAGTGCGACAGCTGCTCAAGCGCAAGCACGGCAATAAAACCGGCGATGATTAGACATACGGCAAGCGCCAGATCCGAATCAAACGTTTCCGGCCAGATATTGCGTTCTTTTAGCACACGCAGTTTCCCGTGAATCATTGCGGTTTCCAATGTCTCTTTCCAGGGCCAGATTTTTCGCATGGAACCGAACATCAGGCCGGTGAGAAATGCCAGTGTCAGGTTATGATATTTCTGAAGCAGCAACTTGAGAAATCGAGCAAAACCCGCCAGTCCCACCGCGCACCCGGAAATAAAAACAATTATGACCTGAATATTTTCAAGCAAAAACGGATTTTCTAACGTGGCAATGATAAATTCGTATTTTCCCAGTATCAGCAATATGAACGCACCGCTCAACCCGGGAAGAATCATGGCGCATATTGCCACCAGTCCGGACAGAAAGATAAACCACAAATCTTCAGGCGTGGATGCGGGCATTAAATTTACGATAACAAAAGCCGCTCCGGCCCCTGCCAGGAACGAGACGCCGGTACCCGGCGTCCATTTTTCCACCTGCTTTCCCACCACCCAGATGGATGCGACGATCAGCCCGAAAAAAAGACTCCAGGTCAGCATGGCATGATAGGCAAGCAGATAGTTCATCAGACGGGCCAGACTGAGAACAGCAATACCAATACCTAAAAAAAGGGAAAGAATGAAACGGATATGAAGTTCACAAAGCGCTCCCTTGAGATCGAAACTCAGGATATTGCCCACCATCTTTGCGTTTGCCGATTTAATGGCAGTCAGGAGGTCTTCATAAATCCCGGTGATCAATGCGATGGTTCCGCCGGAAACGCCCGGAACCGTATCCGCCGCCCCCATACACAGACCTTTTAATGTCAACAACATTGAACTTTTTATTGATCTCGGCCCCGGACTATGAAAAAAAGCGTCTTTCCATGAAACATCTGATTTTTTTTTCAATCTTAACAATCCTATGTAATTTAGATGGACAGAAAAAAAGCCCCTCCATTTGTAGAAAAAAATGGAACGGCACACAAATATATCGGAAATGAGTTGTAGCGAGCCTACTCCGCAGTGACGAAGAATGCAGGTCAACCCAAAACTAAATTAGAATTTTAACTTTTTACGAAGATAATCTCGTAAAAAGTACTTGGATGGCTAAGTAAAAAATTCCATATACAAGGCGTAGTGGTTTTTCAGACCTAAGATAATACATATAGTATATTGAGGGGCTGAAAAATCACTATAACGCAGTAGATGGGATTTTTAACGACGCCATCACTGTTTATCCCATCCATATTCCCCCACCAGTTTGACAAACCGGCATCCGCCGAGCATTGACTGGTGTATTCCGCCTTCATCTTTGTAAAGTTTCACCATATCCTGGGTCAGCCGGCCGCCCATCGGCAGAACCATCCGCCCACCCATCTCAAGCTGATTAACAAGGGGTATCGGTATATCAGGGGCACCGGCGGTAACAATAATCGCATCAAAGGGGCTTTCATCTTTCCAGCCGTTTGTCCCGTCCGCATAACGGGTGACGATATTTGAATAGTTCAGCTCATCAAACAGTTTACGGGCCTGCATATGCAATGACCGTATTGTTTCAATGGTGTATACCCGGAATACGATCCGGGCCAGAATGGCGGCCTGATAGCCGGACCCTGTCCCGATCTCCAGAACACGGTCATCAGGACCCAGCTGAAGTGCCTGGGTCATATGCGCGACGATATATGGCTGGGAAATGGTCTGCTGCTCACCGATCGGGAGGGGATGATCCGCATACGCCTGATCCATGAGGGCTTCACTGACAAAAAGGTGCCGCGGCACCTTACGCATTGCTGCCAGGACTTTCGGATCGGTGATCCCACGGGCCTCAATCTGATTTTTCACCATGGATTCGCGCAAACGCTGATATTTTCTCGAATCGATTGTCATTGTAAAAAGACAATTAGCAATTCAACCAGCTCCCGTCAAGCGATATGGTGTTGGCAGGGATTATGGTATGCAGAATAAATATAATATGATAATATGCCGAAACAATTTTGATGGCTTCACAAAAAGCATTTGCCTTTCATTATAATTAACCCTATTCTAAAAAAAAATAATTACTTGATTAATGAATACAGATATTTAAAATGGAAAGCACAAAACACCTTCTCATATCCATTGCCCTGTCTTTGGTTATTTTCACAATCGGCACTATCGGCTATATGCTGATCGAAGGGTGGGACCTGGTTGATTCCATCTATATGACCATCATTACCATTACCACTGTTGGGTTCGGTGAAGTTCATAATATGAGCAAATTAGGACGGGTTTTTACCATCGGGCTGGTATTTTCCGGTGTATCTTTTTTTCTGTATGTCGCCAGTTCAATGGTCCAGTTCATGGTTGAAGGACGAATCCGGGAAATTATGGGGAGACGAACATTGAATCATAAAATCGAACACCTTAAAAATCATTACATTGTCTGCGGATATGGACGAATCGGCAGGGTGCTGTGCAAACATCTTAACTCACACCCGGCCATCAAGCTGGTCGTGGTCGAAAAAGACCCGGAAATGATTCCTGAAATGGAATCAGATAGTATGCTTTATATTTCAGGTGATGCGTCTGAAGAAGAAAATCTGATAAAGGCAGGCATCAAACAGGCAAGAGTCCTGATCGCCGCTCTTGCCACGGATATTGACAATGTTTTTCTGGTGCTGACCGCAAAACAGTTGAATCCCAACATTTTTATCGTGGCCAGAGCATGCGAGAAAGGCGCAAAGTCAAAACTGCATGCCGCCGGCGCAAACCGGGTGGAATCACCCTATGATGTCGGCGCGGTCAGTATGGCGTATCGCGTTCTCCGGCCGTCCGTCACGTCTTTTTTAGACCTTGTCTTTGCTTACAACCGCAAGGATATTCAAATGGAAGAGATCCCGGTGGATCCGGCATCTTCTTTGGTGAATATCATGCTCAAGGATTCCGGAATCCGTCAGCGATTCAACCTGATTATCATTGCCATTAAAAAACCCAACGGCGAGATGATGTTCAACCCGTCCTTTGAAACTGTCATCAAGAGCGGAGACACGGTCATTGCCATGGGCAAAGGTGACAACCTCATTGAATTTGAAAAAATATTACGTCCCAGGGACAGGAACAGCGGCAAACGATGAAATGGGTAGAAGCCAGGATAATATTTGAATCTGATGATATGATCGCTGCGTCGGATCTTATTTCGGAAATATTTTACGATTTCGGACTGCAGGGGGTCATTATTGAATCTCCGGAAGTGGAAACCGGCATCGACTGGGCAGAGCATCATACAACCTTACCGGCTGACAATGCCGTCATCGGATATTTTTCCAAAAACGACCAGCTGCCCGAGCGATGCCGGATGCTGGAGCACCAGCTGACCCGCCTGAAGCAAAACATCGATATGACGTATCAAATTGTTTACCATAATATTGATGAACAGGATTGGGCGGAATCATGGAAACAATATTTTTTTACGGAAAAAATCACGGATACCATTGTCATCAAGCCTTCCTGGCGGGAGTACACACCGAAACCGGATGAAATCATATTAGAAATTGATCCGGGAATGGCGTTCGGCACCGGGACGCATCCCACGACCCGCATGTGCATCGCCCTGATTGAAAAATACATTCAGCCGAAAGACTCCTTTTTAGACATTGGGACCGGATCCGGCATCCTGATGATTGCCGCGGCCAGGCTCGGCGCAGCGATGATGACGGGGATCGATAACGACGAAGCGGCTGTTTCGATTGCCGGGCACAACCTTTTGAAAAATAACATCCCCCCGGGAAAATGTAATATTCAAACAGGGGACCTGGTGAGCAATGTAAGCGGCCAATTTTCACTGGTAACCGCCAATATCCTTTCTGAAATCATTGTTCACCTGCTTGACGGCATCCATCCTGTTCTGAAAAAAAGCGGCATCTTCATCTGCTCGGGCATCATTGAACCAAAGCGGGCAATGGTTGAAGAAAAACTGCTTGCCCGGGGATTTGAAATCATTGATGTGCAGATAAAAGAGGAATGGGTGGCGATTGCTTCAAAACTGAAATAAGCAAATTTCACATGAAGAGGATTAACCCGCATTTCTCATGAAAACCGGGTTAAAGGGTTTCTGCGGCTTAAACGAAATAATTGGTGAGAAACATACATGAAAATTGCACTGATAAATACGAACCGCATAAAACCCCCGATTGCCCCCATCGGTCTTGAATATATCGCTGAGACCCTGATATCGTCCGGACATCAAGTGGAGATATTAGATACTTGCTGGTCGGATGATACGGATCAATCCATTTCCCGGTTTTTTTTGAATAACCGCTTTGCCCTGGTTGGATTAACATTACGCAATACGGATGACTGCGCGCTTACAAGCCGCCAGTCATTTTTAGAAGAATTTGCCGATACGGCAAACAAAATCCGCAATCTTACCGATGCGGTGATCGCTGTGGGCGGGGTCGGATTTTCAACCATGCCCGAACATATCATGACACTTTGTAACCTTGATGTCGGAATATGTGGAGATGGTGAATTTACATTTCCGGAACTGGCCGACAGAATTGAAGCAAACAAAGACTGGACCGATCTGCCCGGTATTATTTTCCCGCACAACAAAAAATGGCACCGCCATCCGCCCCGGTTCCGCTCTCTGGATAATCTTCCGACAATGCGCCGCAACCTGATTGACAACCGCCGCTATTTTGCAGAAGGGGGGCAGGCCGGGGTTGAAACCAAACGGGGATGCCCGGGAAAATGCATTTATTGTGCTGATCCCATAGCCAAAGGGCATGAAATACGGGTCCGGCCGGCAAAAGCGGTGGTGGATGAGATTGAAAATCTTTTAAAACAGGGAATTGATCATCTTCACACCTGCGACAGCGAATTTAATCTCCCGGCCCGGCACGCTGAAAAAGTTTGCGCCGAAATCATCACACGCAACATAGGAGATAAACTTCGCTGGTACGCCTATTGTTCACCGCAATCATTTTCTCGGAAACTTGCAGAACTCATGCGTGAAGCCGGTTGTGTGGGGATTAATTTCGGGGTGGACAACGGCGATGAATCCATGTTGAAATCCTTAAAGCGTGACTTTACGCCTGATGATATCATCAATGCAGCCCGGTTTTGCAAAGAGTCAAACATCACGGTAATGTTTGACCTGCTCCTGGGCGCACCGGGAGAGACCAAATCGAGTATTACAACCACAATTGAGCTGATGAAAAAAGCAACACCGGACCGGGTGGGCGTGAGCCTGGGTGTGAGAATCTATCCGAAAACAGAAATGGCGGATATGGTAGAGAACGGAAAAATTAGAAATGGTCTTTCCGGTGGCACATCAATTCATGATCCGTTATTTTTCCTTGAACCGGAAATCGCACCTGTTATTTATGATCTGCTGGACGATTTAATCAAAGGAGATGAACGGTTTTTATTTTTCAACCCGGACAAACCGAATCAGAACTATAATTATAATGCCAATGACCTGCTTGTTCAGGCCATCGCCAGAGGACACCGGGGCGCTTTTTGGGATATTTTGCGGCAGATTGCCTGACCCGAGAGAAAGCCGAACCAATTCTATACATATTCCCGAGTCTTGCAAAACTCAGGGATTCGTTTTATAAAAAAAATAATATTATTTATTGTTTAAGAGATTTCGTTTTAACATGCCGGAAAGGGGCTATATATGAAGTTAAAACGCGTCCGACTGCAAAACGCCACTTCTTCGACCATAGCCGTTAAAAGCCATGACCGCTGGATTCCCATGGATCAGGTTCTATCCCTTGCCGGCGAATCGATAACAGAAGAGAACAACCGGTTATCCACTGACATGATTGCCGTTCTGCAGGCCGGGCAATCCATGCGGGACAAATGGCAGGCATTGGCCGATGACTTTGATGGTGAACTGCCGAAAATTGAAAATACCCCCCTGCTCCCTTTCCAACCCCGATCTTATCGCGATTTTATGCTGTTTGAACAGCATGTGATTAATGCCAGCCGCGGATATGCCCGTCGGTTTTTGCCGATGTCCTATAAAATCGCCGCCGTCTATGAACATCTGTTTAAACTGACATTCCCCAAATTCCGGCCCCACCCGTTATGGTATAAAAAGCCCATTTATTATATGGGCAACCATTTAAACTTTGTCACCGACCAGCACCCGGTGGCGTTTCCTTCCTACAGCCGGGCCCTTGATTATGAACTGGAACTGGGCGTCATCATTGTAAAGCATTTAAAAAACGCTTCTGAAAAAGAAGCCATGGATGCCATCGGCGGATTTGTTGTGTTTAATGATTTTTCCGCCCGGGATGTTCAACTGCCGGAAATGCGAAGCGGGTTCGGTCCGGTGAAGGCCAAACATTTTATCAATGCCATTTCCAGTGCGGTGGTTACCGCCGATGAAATTATGCCCCACCTTTACAATTTAACAGGTGAGGTTCGGATTAATGACCAGACCATTGTCACAACGTCCACATCGGACATGGATTATACCCTGGGGGAAGCCATTGCCTACGCATCCATGGACGAACAGCTGTATCCCGGAGAATTTTTCGGCTCCGGCACCCTGCCGGGCGGCTGCGGCATGGAAAACGGTTGCTGGCTTGCGCCGGATGATACCGTTGAGTTAGAAATTGAAAAAGTCGGGACGCTGGTGAATACAATCACTCAATCTCCCAACCCGGATAAACCGGAAAAATTAAAAGTGATCTAAAGTTTGAAGTGATCTAAAGTTGTGGTTAATGTCTCCGGCATTATCAATTTTAATTTTAAAAATGATTGCGCGTTTAGCGCAGTCCGGAACTTTAGACACTTTAGATCACTTTAGACACTTTAAACTTCTTTTACTTAAATCACGTACACTTTTTCAGTTTTGAAATTTTTTGCATCAAAAAGCGCGGACATAACTGTTTAGCAACGAACCGATCACCCTTCACCAAAGGAGGCTCCGGTGAACGAAATGCTAAAAGCCAGTATCTACCTTAAAGGCATTCTCCCGTTAATGGAAGACCTGGTGGCATTTGATCAGACAGCCGCTCAGGCCATCAAAGGGAAACGTTTAATTCTTCAATTTGAAATCAAAAACGGACCGTCGGCGCATATAATCATTCGTGACGGTACCATCTGCCACGGAACCGGAAAGCACCCCCTCCCCAGTGTACGTTTGACGTTTAAAACCCCGGATCTGTTCAACCGCATGTTTGAGGGCGAAGATGTGCGCCCGGGGCTTCGAAAAGGAATCCCCCATCTTTATTTTTTAATAAAAAAATTCCCGATACTGGCCGACCGCCTCACCTATTATCTGGAAGGTGCCGGGAAAAACGCAACAGATCCGGCCGTGATCGATTTTCAGGTAAAAATCGGCCTTCATGCCATGCTGTGCGGAATGGCGGCCGTTGCGACCGATGACCCGGATCTCCGGAATATTGCAGACAGCACCCCGTTTGGAACACTTCTGATCAATGTTCTACCGGACGGCCCGTTTGGCACATTTTCAAAAATCCGGCAAAATGGAAATTTCATATTTTCCGTATCATTTAATCAACCCGTCAAGCACGCCAATGCCGTCATGGAATTTGCCAGTGCCGATGTTGCCAAACAGCTGATTGACGGAAAATTAAATGCAGTGACCACCATTGGACTGGGAAAAGACATTAAAATAGGGGGGCTTCTTCCTTTAATAGATAAAGCCAGTATCTTTCTTTACCAGTTTGATAAAGTGATTAATAATTAAAGGAAATTCTCATGTCGCAGAAAAATAACGAACGATATTCATATGAAAATTCCCTGAATCTTTTTGCCCGGGCTGCCAAAATCATCCCCGAAGGCATCTACGGACATCAGAACCCCGCGTTTGTGATTCCCGGCGCATCCCCCTATTTCGCTGACCGGGCGGAAGGCGGTTATTTCCGGGACGTGGACGGAAACGAATTTATCGATTTCCTGTGCGGTTACGGCCCGGTGGTACTGGGTCACAACCATCCGGAAGTTGAAAACGCGGTGAGGAAACAGATGGCAAAAGGCAGCTGCTTTAACCACCCCGGAGAACTGATGGTGCAGCTGGCTGAAAAAATAACGTCTCTGGTCGACCTGGCGGATTGGGCGATCTTTGCCAAAAACGGTTCGGATGTCACCACCTGGGCGATCCGGGTGGCCAGGGAATTTACCAACCGAAAAAAGATCATCATGGCCAAAGGCGCCTATCACGGGGCTCATGCCTGGTGTACGGACTATCCCGGCGGTGTGTTACCGGAAGAAAAAGAAAATATCCTTGCAATGAACTGGAACCGGATTGATGAGCTGGAAAAATTAACGGCCACGCATCCGGGAGACATTGCCGGCATCATTCTCACCCCCTATCACCATCCGACCTTTGCCGCTCAGGAAATGCCGGTCGACGGGTTCTGGAAAAAAATACGCAAGATCTGTGACCGGGAAGGCATCCTGCTGATCATTGATGACATCCGGGCCTGCTTTCGTTTAGACATCCATGGAAGCCATGAAGTATTCGGAATTAAACCGGATATGATCTGCTTTGCCAAGGCCATGGCCAACGGTCATCCCATATCAACGGCAGTCGGGCGCGACCGGTACCGGGAGGCGGCGGAAGCGGTTTTTTTTGCCGGCACCTTCTGGTTCTCGCCGGTGCCCATGGCAGCGGCGCTGACCACACTGAATATTTTAGAAACATCGGACGCCATACCCAAAATGAAACAGCTGGGGATGCGCCTGAAAAACGGGCTGGAAGATCTGGGCAAAAAACATGGATATAATGTGACCGTTTCCGGGCCGTCGGCGTTGCCCTATATGACGTTTGACGATGATCCGGACCTGTACCATATCCAGGTCTTTTGCCGGGAAATGATTGCCCGGGGAATTTTCCTGCATCCCCACCACAACTGGTTCATCTGCGCGGCCCACACGGATGCGGATATTGACTATACACTGAAAACTGCCGACAAAGTATTTCCCATCGTTGCCCGGGAATTGGGAGCTTAAACAAAAAAGCGGTTAAAAACAACAAAAGGCATTTCACCGAAATTCGATGAAATGCCTTTTTTGCTTTTTACTGAAAAATGGACTTTTAAACGACCGTCACATTTGCAGCTGCAGGACCTTTTTGACCCTGCTCAATGTCAAAAGTAACGCGGTCGCCGTCATTGAGAGACTTGTAACCGGTCGCATTGATCGCTGAATGATGAACGAACACATCCGGTCCGCCGTCTTCCTGCTCAATAAAACCAAAACCCTTGGTGCTGTTAAACCATTTTACTGTTCCATTAGCCATTGTAACATCCTCCTTTAAAAAAATTCTCATGGTTCCAGACTGCAGGATGCCACTTTGACAAATGGATAATTCCTTCAGAACGAAACTGGCCCGCCAATTAAGAGCGGGCCTTTATTGATTGCCCCACCTTTTATCATAATGTGAGGGAATAGCAAGTTTTTTTTTAATTTTTTTTAATTATTTTTTTACCGCTTTTCCCGCACTGGTTTTTCCTGTGGCTCGACACTAGAACACCTCCACAATTTCCGACGCCGGAATCAGCCGGACCCGTTTTTTCATGTCCGGCAGGGCTTTCTTCAACAC
The DNA here is from genome assembly GCA_014237465.1 of Desulfobacteraceae bacterium. Classification (GTDB taxonomy): domain Bacteria; phylum Desulfobacterota; class Desulfobacteria; order Desulfobacterales; family Desulfosalsimonadaceae; genus SURF-3. The sequence continues at coordinate 271,498 of JABZFM010000006.1, forward strand.
CTGATACGTTACCTCATAGGGATGCCCGATGCCCAACGCTTTTCCATGGACCTCGGCAATATTAACCAGGTGCTCTATCTGCGCCCGGATTTCCGACTCCTTTCGGACATGATCCAAAAACACATCCCGCTCCGCAAACGGAACCTTGAAAAGCCTGGCGGAAGACTGGCTTAACGTGGCCGCCGTGGTCCGGCTGTCGATAAAAAACAATCCCCGCTTTTTCAACACCGTAAAAATCTGGTTCATTTCATCGGACATGGTTGTGGTTTTTGATCCCATATGATTATTCACGCCGCAGATTCCCGGAATCAAGTCAATATTGGCGTTTAACTGTTGTATCCGCTCATCCGGTGTCATCACAGACAGCAATGCACCCGGCCCCGGGTCAATCAGCGGATATTCATTGGGTTCCATGGGTTGATGAAGCATCACTTCATGCCCTTCTTTTCGAGCCAGCAAGGCAATCTGCTTATAATAAACACTATGGGGCAAAACCGCGCAGGTCAGTTTCGCATCCAGCGCCAGGAACCTTTTTGCCAGGTCCATATCATATCCGAAATCATCTATGATAATTGCCACCACCGGCCGTTCGTCTTTCGGTAGTATCCGTGTATCCGGCGGTGCCGTCTTGGCCGCCCGCGGGGTTGCGGCGGCACGGCGGGACAGAATCTGTTCTGCCGGGAAAATTTCAAAATCCGGCTTTTCAAACTTGGCTATTTTAAGGGGAAGCACCTTTTTCGGCGGAGCGGATACCGATTCCGGCACTTTTTCAACGCTTTGCGGATGAAGCAGCACGTAAGCCACAAACAAACCGAATACCACAAAAAACGACGTGGTCATTATAGTGACAATTCTGTCCCCCAGCCTGCCTTGCGTTTGGCTCTGTTTCTTTTTACGCGTTGTGCCCTTCTTTTTTGCCGGCGCCGGCTTTTTCCGTGGCGCCGCCTTTTTGGGAGACACTGATTTCTTTGAACCAGCTGACCCTTTGCTGGGCGGTGCTTTCTTTTTGGGGGGTGTTGTTTTTTTCGTTACCATCTGGCCCCTTTTACATTTTAGGAATAGTGCCGAGACAAAAAACTGAAAATTTTTTAAAAGTTCAAGGCGGATAAGAATTTTAACCGGAGGAATACAAGTTGTATTTTGAGGATTAAAATTTGAAATCCAACGCTGAAATTTTAAAAATTAGCGGTTTTTGGCCGGTCGCTAAATAATAGGCGCAATATATCATCCATTGCGCCTATTATTATTCGAATTCCGATTATCAAATCAGATTTGTTAAATCTGAACAGATTTAACACTCCCTATTTCTGAGACAGCCCCTGAAAAATTTCATAGCCTTTCAGGATTTCATACGCCCGATTAACCTGGGAATCTAAAAGCAATGCATTGGAGTCCGTAGAACTGTGCTCATAAACCGCATCACGCAAACGCATGATTTTTTCAACATCCGTCAAATCATCTTCACTGTTATCCTTTGCATCATCATTGTCTTCGACATCCTCAATGGCCTCCAGATCCTCATCCGGATCCCCGGCCGTCAGGTGATTTTTTAGATCCCCTTCCTTGATCAGGTTGGCATCAAATCCATCACCGGCAGTCTCATCCAGCACCCGTCGTTTAACAAACAGGTCCGGCTGAATACCTTCCGCCTGAATGGACTTGCCGCTCGGTGTATAATACCTGGCAATGGTGTATTTTAACGCATAACCGTCACGCAACGGCCGGACTGTCTGAACAGATCCCTTGCCGAATGATGTGGTACCGAGAACCAGTGCACGATGGTTGTCCTGCAACGCACCGGCAACAATTTCCGAGGCACTGGCACTGCCGCCGTTGATAAGAAGGACAATCGGATAATCGTTGTGGCCGATATCCTGGTGGGCCGTGAATTCCTCGCTTTCTTTGCCTTCCCGGCCCTTGATGCTCACAATTGTTCCGGTTTCAAGAAAAATATCAGATACCGTGACTGCCTGATCCAGTAAACCGCCGGGATTATCCCGTAAATCCAGAATCAGACCTTTTAATGGGGAATTCTCTTTTTCCAGTTCTTTTAAGGCTTTTTTGACTTCATCGGTTGTGTTTTCCCTGAAATTGGTGATCCATAAATATCCATACCCGGATTTCAAGGTCAATGAGCGCACACTGTCCAGGGGAATGACCGCCCGAACCAGCGTTAATTCAAGTATTTCTGACTCGCCTTTCCTGTAAATACCTATTTCAACAGGTGCTCCCGGCTCACCCCGCATTTTTTTAACCGCTTCCCAGAGCATCATGTCTTTTGTCGGCTCGCCATCGACTTTAATGATGATATCCTGTGCCTGGACACCGGCTTTATAAGCCGGTGTTCCCTCGATGGGGGAAATGACCGTCAAACGGCCGTCACGCATGGTGATTACAATGCCGATGCCGCCGAATTCTCCCTTGGTTTCCGACTGGAGATCGTCAAACGCTTCCGGCGGTAAAAAAGACGAATGGGGGTCCAGGCTGTGAACCATTCCCTGAATCGCCTTTTCGATCAGTTCCTTGGTCTCCACCGGTTCCACATAATTATTTTCAATTTCTGCGATCACATCAGAAAAAAGTCTAAGCCCTTCATATGTCTCACTATTCTGCTTATTCAAATCCCCATACACGACTGTCGTGGAGACGACCATCAAGGCAATGAGAACGATGAGCAACCCGCTTTTCAACAACTGATTCTGTTTCTGGATCATAAGGATCTCCTTTTAACTTTTATTTATCCATTCAAGCGGATCAATGGGATTTCCCTGATGCCGGATTTCAAAATAAAGAGACGGCCCGTTCATAGAGCCGGTATCCCCCACAGTGGCAATTACTTCTCCGGTTTCCACCTGTTCGCCTTTTGATCTGAAAAGTTCCTCGGCATGCGCATAAACCGTATGAAAATTTTTTCCGTGAGCAATGATAATTACATTGCCATAACCTTTTAACCAGCTTGAATATATCGTTTGTCCTGAGAAAACGGCCCGTATCGGGGTTCCCTGTTTGGATTGAATCTCAATGCCGTTTCGAAAACTGGAAGCCCCCGAATGGGACTCTACATATTTCCCATATTTCGAAATAACTTTACCGTTAACCGGCATTTTTAGCAAGCCCTGATAAGCGTAAAAATTGTTAATATTTTCCTGATCAAAAGAGCTTCCCTGTCGCAAGGCATTGATGGTTTTATCCAGGTTGACGGAAGCCTTTTTCAAATATTTTATTGTCGCCAGACGATTTGTCTTTTTCTGTTTAATCTCGGCCAGCAGCCGGTTACGCTGCTTTTGTTCTTTCGCCAGCCGAGCAATGGTTTCCTGATATTCTGCGTTTAGCGACTCTTTTTTCTTTTTCTGCTGATTCTGCTGATCAATCAGGCCGGCGAGATCATTTTTTTTCTCTACTAATTTTCCGACAACCTGATAATCGTATTGAAGTATTTTTTTAACTGCTGCTCTACGCTTCATCAGATCATGAAGAGAGGTCGCTGAAGCAAGCAGGTTGACTTCCCCCAGTTTATTCAACTTATAAAGCGAAACCACGCGATTAACGGCATATCCACTGTTCCTGTCTATGGCACTCTGGGCCTGATCAACTTTTTTCTGCATTTCTGAAATATTACCGGACACAACTACCAGTTCAGCTTCAATAACACCCGCCTGGCGTCTGGCTTTGTTGAGTGTTAGATCTGTTTTGTGAAGCTGAGCAATGACCTCTTTTTCCTGCTTATTGTATTTGAAAACTTCAGCGGTCTGCTGCTTTATTTTCCGGTTGATGTCGTCCGATTTGGCAGTGGCTTTATCCAAATCCGTTCGTTTGCCACCACTGACAGAATGAATGGTATGTAATTTTATATAATTATTTCGACTTGATACATAACCTACATCAGAATCATGGAGCACCTGGAGCCAGCCCTTCACATGATCCAGCACCTGGACCTGGGTATCTTTTTCCAGGACTTTGATGACTGGATATCCCCCCCCTGCACCAAGCCTCATGTTCAGGCGGCCAACCGTGACAACACCGATTTCACGGGTTTCAAGGCTTTCTGCCGTAACCGGCATCACCAGACAGGAAAGCAGAACTCCAAAAAAAATTACAGTTTTAAAAATTTTCTGATAGAAAAAAAACACCCCACCCATCCAATCATCATACTGCACAGGACTATGGCCAAAGAAAACTTTACAGAGATAAAGCGTATTTCAAAAAAAGAAAATACCGTTTCCGGTGCAAAGTTCGGCACCGTCAAAACAAATGCCAGGTAAAGCATCAAAATACCAGCAACCCCACCTAAAAAACCTTGTGCCACAGCTTCAAAAAAAAGCGGGTATTTGATAAATTCCTCATCAGCACCGATAATTCTTATAATTTCAATTTCTTCCCGGCGGGAATACATTGTCAGGCGGATGGTGTTGGCAATGATCAAAAGCGTGGCAATAAAAAAAATGCTCACCAGCACCAGCCCGGTAACCTTGAAAAGATTATAGATCCCGTTAAATCGATGAAGCCACTTCTGGGCATATTCGACATCTGCAACATACGGCAGGCCACCAATATTTTGTGACAGTTCTTCAATATCTTCAAGCTTGCGGCAAGAATCCGCCAAAGTGATTTCCAAAGAATCCGGCAATGGATTTTTATCAAGGCCGTCAAGAAGAGAAGACTGCTGCCCGATCTTTTCTTTTAAATCATTGTATGCATCGTCTTTGGAAATAAATTCAATCGCTGCCACACCGCTTGAGTTTCGTATTGTTTCCATCAATTCGGTTCGCTGAGGTTCAGCCACATTGTTACTCATATAAGCGATAATGCGTACGCCTTTTCGCCAAGCATCCAGAAAATCCGTGGCATTATTGAAAAAAAGAGAGAATGCGCTGACAATAAATACGGATAAGGCGATTGTCACGATGCTTACAATGTGAAGAAATTTATTATTCACAATATCCGTAAGCGCGCGTCTGGCAGCGAATATCAACATAAATTTTTATTCCCGTCTAAATTTTTGATGATGATACTGTAAAAAATCACATTCAGGCCATCCGGCCCTTCACCAGCCGGACCACCCGTCCATGATGATTATTGATCATCTGCTGATCATGGGTGGCGATAATAACCGTCGCCCCTCTTTCATGAACAGACCGTAAAAGCTGAAAAATGTGCGCCGCTGAATCCGGATCCAGACTGCCGGTGGGTTCATCGGCCAGAACAATTTTAGGCGTACCCACCATTGCCCGGGCAATGGCCACCCGTTGCTTCTCTCCGCCCGACAGCACCGGCGGAAATTCTTCTGACCGGTCTTCGATTCCGACACGCTCAAGGACGTCCATAACGAGCGGATAGATCTCCTTTGGCTTAAAACCGGCAACCTCCAGCACCAGCGAAACATTCTGAAAAACCGTTTTTGTGGGGATCAGTTTAAAATCTTGAAAAATAACGCCAAACTTACGGCGAAGCATGGGAATCTGCTTTTTCGAAATCCGGGCCAGATTCATTCCATCCACCAGGATGGAACCGGAAGACACGGTTTCGCCCATATACAGCAATTTAATCATGGTCGATTTGCCCGCACCACTAGGGCCGGTAACAAAAATAAATTCATTTTGACAGACATTAAGGGTTACATCACTCAATGCCACCATTTTTCCATACCACTTGCTCACATGAAACATTCGGATAATCGAATTGTTACCCTGCACAGCATACATTCAAAACGCCCTTCTAAAACTATTTATTAATAATATTAATATATTAGGACAATAACTTAGGCTATAGCTTCTCAAAAGTTGTGCAAAAAGGAAACAAAATTTAAATCAATGAATAATCAATCGGTCAATATGCTATCTAAAAAGATAAACTTCCAACATGATTTGTCCCTAAAAACCTTCCACCTTCAGCCTATCCACCTCATATTAAACACCTCATATTAAACATTGACCCAACCTGATTTTGCTGATAGGTCTTTTCCGAGTCAAGGAGTGCTGTTTCCAGTTTTTCTTGCTCCCCCCACTGATCCCATAAAAAGCTTCTTCCACTCGGTGGGGGTTATTATTTATCGAATATTTCCCATACAATCAACATTTTTTGCCACGCATAAAAGGCAAATTACCGGTTAGCAATGATCATCGCTTCCGGCAAAAAGGATTTTTTTAATGAAAAAAGAGCTCATCGATCTTCTGTGCGAAAAATCTTTTCAATACAGCAAAGAACCGGCATTCAAACTGGCGTCAGGAAAAATGAGCAGTTTTTATGTCAACTGCAAGCCGGTGACATTAAGCCCCCGGGGCATGTACCTGATCGGCCACCTTGTTTTTGATGCCGTCAGCGATATGACTATTGCCGGCGTCGGCGGACTCACTTTTGGCGCGGACCCCATTGCCATGGCAACATCTTTTGTTTCCGAGATAAAAGCAAAACCGGTCAAAGCCTTTTCCATCCGCAAAAACCAGAAGGACCATGGTATCATTAAATGGATTGAAGGGGACCTGGCTGCCGGTGACAGTGTCGCCATTGTTGAAGATGTCGTTACAACAGGCGGTTCCACCATCAAGGCCATTGAACGCGCCCGTGTTGAAGGTTTAAAGGTAGAACGGATTATCGTTCTAATTGACCGACAGGAAGGCGGTATACAGGCAATCAAAGACCTCGTGCCGGATGTTGTTTCCCTGATCACCCGGGATGAACTGCTGGAGGTTTATGAAGCATAAAGTTATGTCGGCAATGCCGGTTCACGATGTTTCGAAATGGGTAAGGCGCTCCTGGAATTATCCTGAATTAAACAAGCTTTATGCTGCCGGCTGGTATGTCCCGACTTCCTTGTCAATGCGTCCGGCCAAATTATCTTCTGCGATATCAAGAACATAATCCATTTCAACATAATATAGGAATGATTACGATTAAGAAGTATTGGTCATTACGGCAGGATATACGTTGCGCAGGAATCGTCTGATTCCCAGACACCCACCCGGGAGACCCCCACGCCGGGGGTTGAAATTTTCGATTGAAGCGTTTCGGCGATATATCTGGCAACATTTTCCGATGAAGGGTTTCCATCATCAAAAAAATCAAGTTCATTTAAAAATTTGTGGTCCAGGGAGTCGATGATTTCACTCAGGTGCACTTTGATTTCACCAAAGTCCATTAACACTCCGGCGGTATTTAATTCTTTTCCGGCAATATATACTTCCACCCGCCAGTTGTGCCCATGAAGATTTTCACATTTTTTCGCAACCATTTTCAGCTGATGGGCGGCGGCAAACCGGGAAACGACTTTCAATTCATACATTTTATATTTTTTCCTGTTTAATTGATTTTTCAAAACTGATCGACATTCCAATACACTAAACTCAAGCAGTTATAAGGTTTGATATGATGCCGACCACAGGATTGGAAGCATTCATAGGGTGCCGTAGATGTGAGGCGCCGGGTACGTAGACGTATTTTTTATACTTCAAGTGCCCGGCAACAAAGCAGATGCGGTGTCCTGTGAATGCTTACGAAATATTTATTTGGCGGCCTTGGCAGACCCGCCCTTAAACAGGCGCTTGAATTTTTTGGTTAATTTTTCAGACTCCAGCTTGGAAAATTCCTTTAAAAGCGCTTCCTGCTTTTTACTTATATGTTTCGGGGTTTTCAAATCAACCTGAACGATCTGATCCCCCCGATTGTTTGACCGGATGTTTGACCGGATTGATGGAATCCCCTGTCCGGGCAACCGGAAGGTATCCGCATACTGGGTGCCTTTTGGAATTTTGAGGGTTTCCTCTCCGGTCAATGTCTGTACCTTTATTTCGCCCCCCAATGCGGCCAGAATAAATGAAAGTTCAACCGTACAGATGACATCGGTATTGCTGCGCCTGAAAAACTCGTGCGGTTTTACCCCGATAAATACATACAGATCCCCTGGCGGCCCTCCTTTGACACCGGCTTCGCCTTCTCCGGTCAGCCTGAGTTTTGATCCGTTATCCACGCCGGCGGGAATTTTTATAGACACTCTTTTATTGACAATGATCCGCTGCTGCCCCCTGCACTGGGGACACGGGTCCTTGATGACCTGACCGCCGCCCCGGCAGCCGGGACACGTACTTTTGACTGAGAAAAAGCCCTGGGTTCTCACAAACTGTCCGGTTCCACGGCACTGGGAACATGTTTCAGGATATGTACCCGGTTTGGCGCCACTGCCTTCACAAGTCGGACAGGTTTCATACTTTTCAATATCGATTTCCGTTTCCATTCCAAAGGCAGCTTCCAAAAAATCGATGGTCAGATCATAGCGCAGATCGCTCCCCCGCTGGGCGCTGCTTCTGGAACTTCTGCCGGTTCGGAAACCAAAAAAATCCTCAAAAATATCCCCGAAACTGGAAAAAACATCTTCAAACCCGCCGGCAGAACCACCGCCCATCCCCTCAAGCCCCCGATGACCGAACTGATCGTAAACCTGACGTTTTTCAGGATCAGACAATACACTGTAAGCTTCCGACGCTTCCTTGAAAAGACCCTCCGCCTTCTTATCCCCCGAGTTTCTATCCGGATGATACTTTAAGGCAACCTTACGGTATCGGGACTTTAATTCATTGGTATCCACATCCCGGCTGACACCGAGGACTTCATAGTAATCTCTTTTTGAACTCATTTATCTTCCAGAATATTCCACATAACTGATTTATTATACATAAAAAAACATTCCACCTGATTGAGATTGACAGAATGCATAACAATTCCGGTAATATCTAAAACATTTGACAGCAGATGATATTATGGTATGAGAACGGATACTGCTATTATCCTTGGCGATACAATAATGCATAAATTAAGATTGTCAATATGGAACTCGATTTTATCAAAGAGATGTTCGATTCAATTGCGCCGCGGTATGATTTTCTAAACCGCCTGCTCAGCTTAAGGCAGGATGTTTACTGGCGCCGGACCATGATCTCTGCACTGGATTTACCCGATAATGCAACAGTTCTCGATGTTGCCTGCGGAACCGGAGATGTCCTGATTGAAATCTTAAACCAGACCGGAAATCAAAAACTCGTCGTCGGCGCCGACTTTGCGCCCGAGATGCTGAAACAGGCCAAAATCAAACTGTTACGGGAAAATTTCAGCCCTGATATTCAACTCATTGCCGGCAATGCTCTGTACCTGCCGTTTGCCCCCGATACCTTTGATGCGGTTACCATCGCATTCGGAATTCGCAATATTATGGACCGGAAATCGGCTTTGAGCAATTTTTTCAATTGTTTAAAATCCGGGGGCAAGTTGGCGGTCCTGGAACTGGCCACTCCCGGAAGCAAATTCTTTTTGTCCCTTTATCTTTTCTATTTCTCCCGGATACTCCCGCTCATCGGCGCTTTTTTTTCAAAACACATGAAAGCCTATGATTATCTTCCCGCATCAGTCATCAACTTCCCGCCGCCGGATAAATTTGCCGCTATTATGAAACAGGCGGAATTTACAAAAATAAAGTGGCGCCGCCTGACAATGGGCATCGCCACTGTTCATATTGGGCATAAAGAATAGAGAGGCCGCCGGGTCAATCACAATAAGATGAGGCTGATTTTTCCATTTATAAAAATCTATAGAAAACAAAAAAATCATCGTTATTCACTTAAAGTATGGAGGGTTTTATGAAGTTGCGAATTTTTACGATGCTTGCATTAATCATCATCATTTCAGGATTTTTTTTCAGTGCTTCTGCGGAAGAAGAAAAAACACCATGGAGCGGCGAAGGTGAAGTCGGCTATTTCCTCACAACCGGAAACACGGAAACATCATCTTTAAATGCAAAGTTAAGCATCAACTATGAAACCAGTCACTGGTTCAATGAAGCGAAATTTATAGCTATCAACAACTCTGAAAAAATTGAAAACGATGATGGCAGTACAAAAGATAAGACTTCTGCAGAAGCTTATACTTTTACAGATAAAGCCGGATATAAATTCAATGAAAATGACTATATCTATATTGCCGGTGCTTATGAAAAAGACCGGTTTAATGGTTATGACTACCAGTCAATGGTATCAGCCGGTTATGGACGAAGACTTTTTAAAAATGACAAGATAATGCTTAAGGTTGAAATCGGTCCCGGGTATCGATATGACAAACTTGATTCCGGAGAAAAGAATGACGAGGCTACACTCCGGGGATTCGGCAAATTTGAATGGAACCTGACAGAGACTTCAATGTTTGAAGAAGAACTCAACGTCGTGTACAGTTCTGAATTAACCCGGACAATATCCGTCTCCTCCATAAAAGCCCAGATCGTCGGAGCTCTGGCAATGAAGCTTTCATATACTTTTGATCACTCATCTAAGGTTCCTGCGGGTACGGAAAAAACAGATACGATCACCGCGCTGACGCTTGTATACAGCTTTTAGTATCTGTAAGCAATATTAATTATATAATGAAGAAACAAAACATCCGCTGTCATTGCCGCCATCAGTTGCTGCATTTGAAAGCGGATTATCCGGTTCAGGTATTACTTCAGGTGGCGGGGAGGTTGCGGCTAAATTGACAGCGGCCGCAGCATTGACCCGGCCGCCGGAAAGCAGCTTTCCGGCCAGGTCAGGGACCTGGTCAACAGAATCCGCAAGAATCTGTTTGACTTCCAGGCAGCTTAAATCCAGCTTGGCAGACCAGACCAGACCGGCAATCCCGGATACAACCGGGGTTGCCATGGAAGTTCCGCTCTTGAATCCATATTCATCTCCGATAAATTCCCAGTTGATTCCGCTCAATGAGATATCATCCAGATAAATGCCGTCATAATTGGTACCTTTATCCGAAGTCAGGCTGAATCTTAAATAAAAATCATCATAATCAGCATCATTGCTCCAGATTATCATTCGTTCGATCCCGGATGAAAACCCGCTAACCGAGTGAATCACTGAATATTCGCCGCTTTCCCCCTCGGAAATCTCGATTTTTAAATTATCACCCCGAGGCCCAAGAGAATATAAAATACCAAACTGCAAATTTAACCCACGGAAATTCTGCGCCTGAACCGGATCTGCGGTTCTGATGTAGGAAAATTCATTTTCATGATAATCGTTGACCGAATCGATCACCACGAAGGAGTTGAAATTTTCGTCATAGACCGTTGCCCAGCTCTCATATTCACCGCCGGTCACCCATTGATCATCTGCTGTCTCAAAGTCTTCTGCAAACAGTACCTCCCTTGGCGGCGGCGTGGTACTGTAAATATTTGAAATCGAACCGCTCCCGCCGGGTGCTGCCACATCCACTGAATTTTTCCCGTAATTGGAATAGGACGCCAACACATCATTTTCATCGGTGGCCGCCACACTGATAATATTGTCAAGATCATAGCTTGCCGGATAAGTAAAAAAACTGTCATTGTCCTGCCCGTCATTTCCAGCGGCAGCCACCACCAGTACCCCGTTTTCCCCGGCCAACTGGTAAACTTCAAATAATGACCAACTGAACGACGGCCCGCCAAAGCTGCAGTTAATGATGTTTGCCCCGTTTTCCACTGCATACAAAACCGCGTCAAGGATAACCACTGTTGTTGCATTAAACGGACTGGCCTCAAACAGATCAAAGATCTGGACCGGCATAATCTTCGCATGCCACATCACCCCGGTTGCGCCAATCCCATTATCCCCTTCGGCTGCAATAATACCGGCCACATGAGTGCCATGACCGTCGCCATAAAGGTCTTTGGAGTAATCGGACGGGTTATTGTCATTGTTCACAAAATCCCACCCATGAATATCATCAACAAAACCATTATGATCGTCATCTTTTCCATTATCCGGGATTTCTTCCGGGTTGCGCCATATGTTGTTCATCAAATCCGGGTGATCAAACGCCACACCGGAATCAATAACCGCAATAACGATATTGCTGCTGCCGGTTTCCATATTCCAGGCTTCCGGTGCTGAAATATCCGCACCCGATGTTCCGGTTTTTCCATTCACCTGCTGGCCGTTATTATCCAGATACCACAGGCGGTTAAAATGCGTGTCATCGGGAACCATCCAGGGCCCGTATAAATAATTGGGCTCTGCATATTCCACTGAAGACATGCCGGAAATCAGCTCGACGGCATCAAGCGTATTCATATCTTCCATATCTTCCGGATTTTCCGGCAGCTGCCAGTACTCCACCCGGAGTATTTTAATCTCTTTGATCAATACGGCGCCCACCATTTGCCGGGCATGAAACTTTTCACTCTCATTTGCCCAGTCATAAAATTTTACCAGTATTTCATGGGAAACATAATTTTCCGAATCTTCTGCTTTTTTTTCCATTCCCCACGCTGTCCCGCTGATACTTGCTGCCAGCAAAAGGCCTGCGGCAAACATATAAATTTGCCTGACCAGTATATTTTTCATTCCGCGCCCGCTTTTTTCGTTATGATCCGATCCTTAAGCAATATTTGAACCTTCTTTTAAATTTGATCTTTTTTCTTTCTACGCTTAATTAAAATAAATGCTTTCACGCTAATTGCAAACCCATTTTTAATTTTTTAAACATTATAGATGGTTATAAACATTATTTTAATGTACATATTTGTTGTCGTCGGCGCCTATGTGCCCGTTGACCTTAAAGTGCTTGGTTTAAGTGACAGCAATGTGTTGATCGTCTGGATGGTGAGTTTATTTAAAGGAGGGCATCAACTATTCAAATCGATAATTTATGTTCCCTATATTATAAATAATAGAGCGAAGCGATATCCGTCTTCAACGTTCGATGTTGGATGTTCGATGTTGGATGTTGGATGTTGGATGTTGGATGTTTAAATTTCAGTTTTTAATCATTCTTTTCCGGTTTATCCTTTTCCGGTTTATCAGGGTTAGCCATGTGAGTGCAAACAGCGATTATTCCATATCCGCTTCCGGTTCAAGAGGATGCATCTTGAAAAAAATCTCATCCGGAACATAACTGATATCCGCCCGGACCGGGGTCTCCTGGAAAATCTGGACTTCAGGTTCATACCCCGGCAGCTGGGCCTGAACCAAATAGTCATCCGTCTTTTTCATGGGCCAGGGATACCATTTATCATAAAACCGATGATACATGGGTGTCTTGCCTATATATTCATTATTTATCCGAATATCTGCAAATGCAGGTTTGGAATCGATCCTCACCAGTTTGGACGTGCATCCGCAAACCATGCAAAAAATTATCGCAGCAAATATCAACCGGATTGTCTTATTCATTTGGCACAACCTCCAATTAAAAAAATAATGATACCACTGATGTCGGGCTTTCTACAAAGCTGTTATGATTGATAACATATCCGGATTGTTACCACAAGCACATATTCAGTGAATCCGACATGCCCGTTACACTTTCTCGAAAAAAATTCTCATCTTATACAAGTAAATTTTCAACATCCTAAATATACCCTTCCGGAAACTGCATATCCCGGTTTAAAATTTCCTCGCACAGCTCCCTGACGCGTTTTTGCCGGCTATGAACAGATCATCGGCAATGTTGACCTTTCAAATACTCTGTCTAAAATGGATTCTATTATTTTTTGGACATGAAACTTTCTTAATGATACATTTGATAGAATTGTCCGGATAAAAACAGGTCCGTTACAGACATCAACCGAATGTTCGAAACGGTCTGAAAGCAGCTTTAAAACAAGTTTGAATAATTGATTATGCAATCTTCAGATAATAAAAAAATATTTGTTTTTTTAGGTGGCAATAATTTCTGGGAAGGGCTTTTCGACACCAATAATATCAAATTTATCAAAAATCTGTTTGAATTAAAGATGGCAGATTTTTCGCATATACTGATGACGATAATCACACCCAAACAATTATCATTTGATCAGCACAAAATTTTATTAGAAAAAAAAACGCAGTTAAAAAAAATAGCGCATCACTACGGGGCCACGATTGATTTCTGCCATATCAACGGAAGGACGATCAGGAACCTGCTGAGCGCCTCAAAAGAAATTTTTCAAAAAACAAACGCTTATGAAAAAAGATATATCTGGTCCCAAAACTACTATAATTGCTTACTGGGCACACTGGTTAAAAAACAGCTGCCGGACTCATATCTTCATTTCGAATTGTTGGGTTTAGTACCGGAAGAAGAACTTTATTATTCCGAGTCAAATGTTGTGTTTCGGCTGGCAAAATTTTTGGTGTTGAAAATTATCGGCCGGATAGATTTAAAATTTTCAGATTCCGTATCTGTTGTGTCAAAACGATTTAAGGAATATATCATTTCCAAATATCACCTCAGACCGGGGACCGTTGATATAACACCCTGTGTTTATGATGATAAAATATTTTTCCCGAGCCAGGAAGCAAGAACACGGTTCCGCTCAAAATATGGGATTAATGACCACCAAAAGCTTGTTCTATACAGCGGAATGCTTCAGAAATGGCAGAAACCGGATGTGCTATTCGCATTTATAAAAAAATTACAGATGCAGGATGTTCATCAGGCATTCCGGTTTATGATAATGACGTTTGATCAGGAAAAAGCCCGACAGTATGCTTCAAAGTATGAAATCAAGCACCTGATCATTGACGCCGGGAGCGGCGACGATCTAAACGGTGTATATAATGCCGCTGATATCGGCATTTCCTGCCGCAGTTCCGACCTGGTCAGCAAAGTGTCGTCACCGGTTAAAATTCCTGAGTATCTGGCCACACAAAACAGTCTGGTTTTATTGGAATCAATCGGTGATTTCGGAATAGATTTAAAAACCAAAGACTATGCTCTGGTAAAAAAGGATAATAAAGACCTGTTAAATACGACACTTGAGGAAATCAACAGACTCAAAAAACCAGACAGCATCGATTTAAATGATATTTTTAACAAATACTGCCTGCAGGGAAATACCCATATTTTTAAAAGGATTTTAGAAAAGCAGAAATCATGAAGGACCGTAACTACTTTCCCTATATACTGGAAACACACCTTACGGATCATTGTAATCTTAATTGTAAAGGGTGTTCGCATTTCGCGCCGCTGGTAAAAGGCGAAGCGTTTACCGATATTGAAATTTTCAAACGCGATTTTAAAAGATTCAAACAGCTTTTTTCAGATATTTATGAAATCCGTTTAATCGGCGGCGAACCGCTTCTACATCCTGATTTAGTCGCTTTTTGTGAATTTACCCGTGATATTTACCCCAAGGCAAATATTTCAATCTTTACAAACGGCAAGCGATTATCAGGTATGCCGGATGTTTTCTGGAACACATGTTCGGAAAAAAATATCCTCATTAAGTTAAGTTATTATCCGATTGATCTGCCTATTGATAAAATAAAACAAAAAGCAAAAACGCATCATGTGCGCATTAAAATCCCGAAACAGATAAAACAGTTTTCAAAACTGTTAAATATTAACGGAAATTCAGACCCGCATCAAAGCTTTAAAAGTTGTCGGGCGATGTATAAATGCTTGTTTCTCGGCAATGGGAAATTATATTCGTGTTCCCTTCCCCCTCATATCCACCTGTTCAATGAATATTTTCATAAAGATATCCATGTATCTGAAAATGATTATATCAATATTTTTGAGGATGTGGATCCATCCGATATTATCGAATTTACAAATCGTCCGATCCCTATGTGTAGATGGTGTGTCACAAGAAGAAGTTTCATGAAATGGGACAAATCAAAAAAAGATATCAATGAGTGGATTGGAAATGATGAGGATCTCTTGACGCATTTTTTCCGTATGTCCAAATATCATTCGATCAATTTATATCATCAGGCAAAAAAATATTTGAAACACAGGTGAGATGAAAATGAAAATCAAAGACTGCCTCCCTTTTTTAAAACATCCTGACTCAGATGCGGTCGCAGAATTTATCACCAGAGACGGATTTTTAGTCGATAAAAACTCAGGCAGAAAATATCCGATTATCCACAAAATGATAGATTTTCAGGCCAGCGTTAAAACAGAAAGCGATGACGTCAAAAAAGGCCTGATGTTTAAGTTAAATACGATATTCAGTAAATATCTTGATTTTATGATCCTGACGTCATTTTTTGCCGGCGGCGGGGTTGGTTTTATGAATGTAAGAAAGAAAACAAAACAGTGGATTGATCAGGTAGCAAAAGATAAAACCCTGTTTCTGGAACCGGACGACAAACGTCTATTCTCTTATATCGGTCCGGATAAATGCATGACGGTTGAAGACCTTGCCAGCAGGAATGTGATGCCGTTGGCAGAAGACTATCCGAACCTGAATGCGTCACATGAACAATTACCGATTCGGTCATCTTCATTTCAAAACATCATCAGTTTTTTTGTCGTCGAACATGTCAGGAACCCGAGGCGTCATTTCAGTGAGATCCAAAGAATCCTCAAGCCCGGAGGCTATATCATCTTAAGCGGACCGGGAGATGTCTATCCGTCTCACCGGGTACCTTACAATTATTTCAATATTATCCGGTATGGGTATCATGAAATGTTCAAAGAAAATAACCTGGAACTGGTTGAAGAATATTTTCCGGCAAAATCATGGATGTCGATTTTATATCTGTGTTACACGACCATGGTGCGGAACAGCTGCTATAATAAAAATCAATTCACCAAGCTGCTTCAGCTGATAATCTTCGGCATTTCACTCGTTGTTTCTCCATTTTTCAACCTGGCGGCAATTCTTTTGGATATGATCATGCCGTTTGATAAAAGAATTTACTCGTTATACATGGCATTGCTGAGAAAGCCATCTAACAGTGATCCCCAAAAAGAGGAAAACCCACCCAGATAACCTGTATGGTTCTTGAAGGCTTATTCATTTTGTATCAGTGGCTTCTGACACACGAAAACAGGTTCGTTCACCAGACCAAATTTTGCAACATCCTCAGAAGAAAACGTTTTCGCATAATACACTGTCTTCACCGTAAAGCCTTTTGATGCCAGTTTTTGATGAAAATCCAAACCATAATACCTCAGATGATCCCATTGGCCGAATTCCCTTTCCCTGTCTTTGGGGTTTGTGATGGAAGCGTCTTCATGTGACCTGCTTCTCGAATGATCAATCGGAACGGTTATAATGGCAGTGCCGCCGGGTTTTAATACACGATACATTTCCCTGATTGCCTGTTTATCATCATCAACATGCTCTAAAATATGATTGCATATGATCATATCAAACGCATCTGTTTGAAAATCAAGTCCGGCTAAATCTGCATAACCAACGTCCCTGCTGTATTTCCTATTATTTTTATCCACTGGAAAATATCTGATATTGTCCATGGTTATGAATCTTTTGTAGAAACCGTACTCCGGACCGAAATGCAGTAACCTGATATTACTTTTAAACAATTCGGTTTCATTTTTAAGGTATAACCACTGCAGCCGGAGGCCGTCCCTGGCCCCTGAGTCCGGACTGATTCTCGGCTGTTCGCAAGTAGAAAGACCTGGATCATACGCCTTAAACAGTGGAACAAATTCATCAAAAAATGTTTCACTGATCGGACAAAAAACCTTTGGGGATGTTTTTCGTCCCCGGGCAAAGTTTCGGATCTTCAAATTGAGATAAAAAAATCGCCAGTTTAATTTTCGCAAAAACAGTTTCACCGGAAATGGAATTGTTTTTTGGGCAATGGCTTCTACTGTTCTTAATGAATATTGCATGATTCATGATCTTTATTTTGATGGATTCCTATTTATCAGTCAGCCTATTTTAACCCAATAGTAAAATAAAATGCTTTCCGTAAGCCTTTATTTCATTTAAATACAATAACGGACGGCATTCAAGATATTTCCTTATGGTTGAATATTGACAGGGCTCATTCGAATTATAACTAACGGCAGAAATTTATGATGATTGGTCTGTTACGAAGAATTTACAGCAAACAGAATCTTATCCGCGGTGTTGCGGTTGACCGCCTGCTACAGTTAGCCTATGCACGCTGGTTAAGCATTAGAAAAAAAGGAAGGCTGTTCACTGTTTTTACAGAAATTTCTTCAAAGTGCAACCTGGCATGTGAAAACTGTTACAGAACGAATAACGATTACCCCTCAAAAAACCTGAACATGGACTTTAACACTTTTAAAAAAATCATTTTTATAGAAAATTTAAGCAATATCTGTTATATAAACCTGACAATAATCACCAAATACCTGACGACCAAACACAACTGATTACAATTATATAGTTAAGGAGGACATGATGGGAAGAACACTTTATGCTGTTACTTTATCAATAATTATGGTCGTGGCTGTACTGTCAACCAGTGCAAATGCTGAAATAAGATATTCCGACCGGGAGGATCGCTGGGAAATGTATCTTTTTACCAACTGGTTTGATGACGAAACAATCGATTTTAAGGGAGACACCAAGATCGATCTCAACGGCGATCTCGGCTGGGGATTCGGATTTGCATATAATTTGAATGAACATGTTGAACTCGGCGCTGATTTTGGATGGAATTCCTCAAATTATACTGCCCATGGCTATGACGAAGACAATAAACCGGTTAAAAAAAGCGGAACACTCTACACAGATAAAGTTTTCTTTAATGCAACATACAACCTCTTGCCAAGAGCACTCACCCCGTTTATCACCGGCGGCTTTGGCTGGACGTTTATCGACTCCAACATACCTACTGGGGATGACTACTGCTGGTTGGATCCGTGGTATGGATGGATCTGTTACAGATCAACACATACAGAGACAAGCTTTTCCTATAACCTCGGGCTCGGCCTGCGGTGGGATGTTACTGAATCATTCTTTTTAAAGGGAAGTATTAACAACACATGGGTTGATATTAGAAATGCCAGGGGAACACCCTCTTTTGTTATTGGCCGAATCGACATGGGAATTATGTTTTAAAATAAATTCAATCCACAATTACCTCCGCCGGTTCTTAATTCAGAGACTTGTTAAGCGTCCACCCCCATTTAATCCGGCCATTGGTTTGTGAATATCCCAAATAGCCTTTTTCATGCCATTGCCGGATATAACGGCAAACAAAATCCGGATCCATTTCGGTTTTTCGGGCAACCCGAGTGCTCAAGTCTGTGACCGGGTCATTTTCCGTATTTTGGGAACTACCAATATCTTCAATCATATCTTTTGACAATATATCAAAAATCAATTTCAGCCGCTGTTCACTTTCCACGGCCAGGCCTTCTTCCGGCGTGCATTTTCCTTTGGCACATTTCTGTTTTAATGTCTCCCACCGCTCAATCATAGGACGATATGCCCTGGCAACAAAAGATTCCATGGTAGCCGGATCCAGATGCGAGGTTTTGACAATCGCTTTATTGGCATCATACCGCGTCCAGTTATCCGTCAGTATTTGGAGGTCATAGTCATCCAGATGGTCTCTGACCGTTGTCCCGGGAAACGGGGCAAGAAAATGGTAGCCATGCTCAATATCCAGCTCACGGGCAAAATCCAGTGAATCCTGCATGGTCTGCTGAGTTTCCCCTGGAAGACCGACCATAAATGAGGCATGGGCAATCATTCCCACTTGTTTGCACGCCTGGACCGCTTTCCGGGCCTGATCCAGGGTAATTCTTTTTTTAACCCGCTTCAGCATTTCCGGATTACCGGATTCAATGCCGAAACTGACCGCGTCGCACCCGGCTTTTTTCATGATTCCCAGTGTTTCTTCATCCACCGTATCGACTCTGGCAAATGCGCTCCAGCCGAACCGGAGGCCCCGGTTGATAATTTCTTCACATACGGCTTTTACCCGTTTTTTATTTGCGGTAAACAAATCGTCTGCAATATTTATTCTCTCAAACCCACTGTCTAAAATCATTTCAATTTCATCGGCCACCCGCACCGGATCACGATACCGGACTTTGAATCCAACCATTTTTCTGCCCAGGCAAAAAATGCATTTATTGGGACACCCCCGGCTGGTAATAATACTGATCGGAAAACCCAATGCCTTATATTTGGACAGCGGAAGCAAGTGTCGGGACGGCAGTGGCAACACATCCAGATTTTCAATAAAGTCCCCGGGACCGGTAGAAATAAATTTTTCATCTTCAAAAAAAGCCAGCCCCTTGATGCCATGCCATGCGGACCGGTTTTTCGCCGCCGGCAGCCATTGCATTAATGTGTTTTCTGCTTCCCCGATAATAATGGCATCGATATCAGGAAATCGGGTCAGGGTGTTGCGGGCATCAAACGAGACATGCGGCCCGCCCATGACCGTAATAACAGATGGACAGTGATGTTTGACAGCCTTTAAGATCTCAGCCCCTGCCGGGAAATTCAGCGTCACAGACGTGGCACCCACCACATCCGGCTGGAATTCATCCAGCTGGCGCCATAATTTTTCAGGTGTGTACCGGCTGACAATATAATCAATAATCATCACTTCCGCCCCGGCCGCTTCACACGCCGCGGCAACATAGCAAATGCCCAGGGGCGGGGACGGCGCTTCTTCCAAAGGATATGGCGGGGTAATCAACGCAACTTTCATATACAGGTCTCACTGAGTTCGTTTGAAGGGCTTAAATATTTTATTTTTTTAATCCCAAGCGGCTATAGTTTTAAAAAGTTTATTAAAATCCATTACAAATCACTGCAGGGAAGCTGATTGAATTTTTTACATGACAGAAATATTTTTTACTGTCAACGTACAAACCGGTCTTTTGCCGCATATTAAAAATATAAATCTCGTTGAAGCGATTCGTAAATTCTGATATAATCGGATAAACGAATGGCGTTACATTTCCCCAAGACCGTTCACATCCTTTTCAAACCGCCTCAATATTCAGACGCCGTTTTGACGGAAAATCCAATATGATTATTGTTCAAAAAATTTTCAACAAAAATCAAAAAATCATCGCTATGCAACCGTTTAATTATTAATATTAGTATCTTAAACATGATCAATTAACAAGCCCAACCCGGTCAAGCATCACCTAACAAAAAAGGAGTTGAACAATGGCTGTGATAACCATTTCAAGACAATTTGGTGCCGGAGGCAGAACCCTCGGAAAAATGATTGGTAAAAAACTGGATTATCGCTTTCTTGATGATCTCATTCTTCAGGAGATAGCGAATCAGGCTAAAGTTTCTAAAAACATGGTCATTTCCATGGAAAGGACTGCGGGCAGCATGCTTTCCAAGATGATCTCCGGTCTCCTCTCAAGTGGCTATATTGAACGGATGATGGGTGAAGGCAAAGGGTATATGGATGAAGAAGTCTATGTACAGGTTCTGTATGACGTCATGCTGAAACTGGCGTCCGAGGACAATGTCATCCTCACCGGACGCGGCGGACAGTATATTCTGGAGGATTTTGAAGGCGCCTTTCATATTCTTCTGGTGGCAAACAAAAAAGACCGAGTGAACTTTATGCTGAAACATTACAAACTGTCTGAAGCAAAGGCAAAAGCCGCTGTCCTGAGCGGTGAAAAGAGGCGCACCAATCTTTATAAAAAATTCGGCAAAAAGGATTATAACGATCCTAATCATTACCATCTTGTCCTTAACATGAGCCGGGTTTCCCTTGAAAAGGCGGTGGATCTGGTCTGCAACCTGGTGGGAAAGTAAAAAAAGGGGTTGCAATTATAAACTGCACCCCCTTGGAATTATTCTGGCTGAGGGTATAGGATTCGAACCTATGTTAACGGGGCCAGAACCCGTCGTGATACCACTACACTAACCCTCATCAAGTAACCTATATTAGTAACTTAGCAATGCCCGGCAGTCAAGTCAAATTTTTAGCAAATTTTTAGCATGTGCGCTGGAAGCCAAAGCGAATTTTATCGTTTCCACCGACAATCACCACCGGAGATTAAGCATTTTCACGGGGTGAAACTAATTGACGTCAAAACTTTTGTGGAAAAGATTAGCAATAAAAAGCAATGTAGCCACTCCAAAAGAAAACGGCGGTTAAAGAAAAATCATTAACCGCTGGTGAATCTGTCAAGAATGAAGACCTGACCCCGGTTTGTGGACCCCGGTTTGTGACCCCGGTTTGCAACTGAAATCTGTGCAAAATCAATTCTTAATCAATCATATGACTAAAAGTATTAGGCCTCAAGTTTCAAACGCACTTTGAATTATAGGCCTTTTTTACTCAAAAATCATACCACTGACTAATTGTATTTTTTTTCTATTCGTATTTAATAAATAATAGATATTTATTTGTTTTATCGTCGCATTTTATACTTTGCTGCTATTATCAAGCTATTATTTGGTTTCAGTTATATGGATTTCTTATATCATATTATGGACACCCAAAGTATACGTCAGTTCTGCCGCATCGGTTTTGCTGAAAAGGTTTCAAGAAATCGGTGCACAACAAAAATTTCAAAGCGCTTTCGCCTCAAATCTACTAAGCGATAAATACTCAATTGATCAGTTTGCACAACAAAAATCGTTGCTTATGGATGAACACCAATTAAAAAAGGAGGATAGTTATGAAAAAAAGACTTATAATTTTGGCTATTTTTTCTGTGGTAATGTTTGGATATTCCATACAGGCTTGGGCTCCTGAGCAGATAACGGATTGCAATATTACAGCTTCTTGTGTTGAATCCGGAGAACAGTATTCTATCACCTATGAAGTTACCGCAAATACCTTGCCCGGACCATTGAACGTCAATTATGCATTAATAATCACAGGTCCTTCTGAATTACCTCCTGTGACAGGGACTTTTACGGCAGGTACAGGTTCTGGTAGTGGATCGATATCCGTTTCAGGATGCGGAGACTATGTTATAACAGGATCAGTCGAACTTGCAATATATCCAGGAATTTATATGTGTACTCTTGGGCCACTAACAGTCAGGTGCCCCTGTGAAATGCTTGAGGGATGCACTCCCGGCTACTGGAAAAATATCAGGAAGCATGGAGATGAATGGGCGGTGGCTGGGTATGATCCTAATGATCTCTTTATCGAAATCTTTGGGTTTGGATCGCGCGATCTGACCCTTGGAGAGGCCATCCGAGCCAAAGGGGGCCAATTAAACAAACTGCTTAGGTTCTCGACAGCAGCCCTCTTAAACGCAGCCCACCCGGATGTGCAGCCTGATTCTTCAGTAGATACAGTCGGAGAGGTCATCGATTTAGCATATAATTCTTTTTTGGTTCTAAACTGGGATGCCTTCGATGGTTTAGTCGACCAAGATTGCCCGCTGAATTGATGGCCTCTTGAGGATTGAGGATGGTGCCTGCTGTGGCAGGAACTACCTGATCGTGATTACAACCCGTTAAACGACAATTCATAATGGCACCAACGGCAAGTCCTTAAACGAATTTTTCATATTAGTATCCTTATGGAGGCCTTGTATTGTTGCGGTCTGTGTGTTGTGTGCAAGTGGATATGCCTAAAAAACAAATGTTGCATTGTGAGTGCCCAAAAAGAGTCAAGGGAGACAAAATCCATCACCTTAACCATAACTCTTATGGCATTTGGCTCCTAACGTGATGTTAACCTTTTTATGCGGTCCCATCTTCCTGAAGCTGAAGCTTTCGAGGAAGATGGGTTGATGATGTACATGCACAAAAAGCAGTCAGTAAATAATTGTAGATTAGAAGATTCAGTGTGCAAAATTAAAAAAGAGTCGCAATACCCTATTTGGGCAAGTAGGGTGCATCGCAGGACACATTCCCCGTTCAGCATTTTATAGCTTTACGCCTTGCATTACTCTAGGGATTTCACCGCCAAAAATAGCCATAGTAGCCTCTATAGCGTTAAAACTTTTTTGTTCCAGTAGCTGATTGGATAAGTTCAACATCTGCTGGAAGATTGCATACTTGGTGCAGATAAAGCGCAAGAGAAGAAGGCGATTTGATCCGCTCCTCTGTCAGCAAATCACTTTCCAATCGTTGAAGCTGAGACGCAAAACCTATATTGGGAAAGATTTGACGTCTGCTGGATTTAACCGAATTGTAGGCATCAAAAAATCTTTTGGTCTCCAGCTTCATGATTAGGGCAATTACCAATGTGGGAGATCGACTCACCCCTGCCTCACAATGAACAAATAACTTTGAACTTGAATAACGGTGCGTCAGGTTTGCCGTAAAATCAAAAACCTGTGGAAATTTTGCTGCAATATCCTCATGTATTCCATCATAAATCCCTAAAAACAAATGATCAAAGTCCTGTTCTAAAAATTCAACACTTGAGCGTTCTCCTTCATATAGACAACTCACAACGTGTGTAATTCCGGCCTTCTTCAACTCCGGCACCGAAGTTTTATCAGGGCTTGTGGATGCTGCAAAAAAGACTGCAAAGGGTAAAAAAGTATTTTAAACATACCCCAATACTATATGCGGCCTAACTTCTACTTTTAATTCGGAAAATATTATAATTTACCTAAAGGCCCTTGACAATGGTTTCCTTGTTTGAAAGTTTTTTAAATACAAACACTATCTTTTTTTGTTAAAATATAGTATAGGTAATTAAAATCATATATAGAATTTTAAAAAAAATGGCTAAAATTGCCTAACCCTGAATTATTTATTCTGTATCTGATAAAACCTAAATCCGGTAAAAAACAATGAAAAAAGGATTAAAAACTTGTTTTAAAAAAATAATATTTAACTTTTTAATATTATTTTTAATGCTCATCATCCCTCAATCAGCCTTTCTCGAAGAAAATTGGGATCTTGAATTCGAAGGGATTACGACACCCTATGAAACTGTCGAGGTGGGCTGCAGTGTGGTAGGTGTAATAGATTGTATGAAAGTCGATAGAAGTGATTTCGTAAAAAAAAATCAGGTTCTCTGCACGCTGGATGCCAGCGTCGAAAAGGCCCAAGTAAATCTCGTTATGGCCAAACTTGAAATGGTTGATACATCGATTGATTTACAGCAAGTACGCTATGAATTTATCAAGCGGGAATATGATCGAAAGAAGGCTCTATATCAAAAGGATGCTATCTCTTTCTATGAAAGAGATGAAGCAGAAACAAATATGAAAGCTGCTGAAAAAAACCTGGCTGAAGCCATAGAACAAAAACAAGTAGCTCAATTTGAGCTTAAGCATATTCAAGAAATTGTCAATCGCTTAACCATTAAAAGTCCAATTGCAGGGGTTGTTGTAGAACGTTATCTCACCAGTGGCGAACTTGTTAATGAACAGCCGATTCTAAAATTGGCGCAATTAGATCCTCTGCTTGTTGAAACTATAGTTTCTTCACGTTACTGGGGAACAATACAGAAAGACACGAAAGTTAAAATATATCCGGAAATTCCTCAGATTGAAAATTTTGAAGGAGTCGTGACTATTGTGGATCAAATTATCGATGCCGAAAGCGGAATGTTCGGAGTTCGAATTGAACTGCTCAATCAGGACTATGCACTCCCAGCAGGCTTAAAGTGCAGAGTTGTCTTTAATAAAAATACAGACCTTGAGAATAATGAATAATCATAGCAAGATCATTTTTATTCGTACTTTTCTTTATTTCGGAATTATTCTTTTTATCTTCAATATAACTATTCATGACTATTCTGCTTTCAGTGAGGAATCCACATTCTTAACACTTGCCGATGCAGTAGATAATGCGCTTATATATAATAAAGAAATAAAAGTTGCTTATCATGAAAAAGAAGCAGCCCGGAATGCTAAATTAGAGGCAGTAAGTTCCTATCTGCCCCACCTATCCTTTCAGAGTGAATTCACAAGAACTGAATCAGATCGTTATACTTCCCCATTTCAAGAAGCAGGCTTTAGCGGGGAAATATACAATAACAAGATTGAAGTTAGCCAACTGATTTTCAACCGTTCTGTTATAAGCAATATATTTCTTGCAGACTTAAAAAAAGAAACGGCTGAATTGCAATTAATTGGACAGAAACAGCAGACAGTTTTTGATACAATTAATTTGTATATTGAAATTCTGCGCGCTGAAGAAATAATCAATGTTCAGACACAACGTCTTGAATTGGCCGAAAAACAACTTCAGACGGCCCATTCGAAATTTGAAGCCGGTTATCATATCAACACGGACGTTGCTAGAGCACAATTAACAAAAGCTTCGTCTGCAAGAGACATCAATATAGCAAAGGTTGCCATGGAACGCGCCCAGGTTTATCTCAATCAAAGGATGGGATTGTCGGTTGAATTGCGTCATTCATTTAAAAGTGATTATTTGACAACTTTCGACCCTTCTTCAATGGATTCAATCGAATTAAACGCCAAGGACTCTCTGTTTGCGATCGCCGAAAAACAAAATCCCGCTATTCAAATAGCTCAACTTTTGGTTCAGCAACAGGAAGAGTCTGTTAAAATTGCCAAAGGAGAATTTTATCCAAGTTTGTCGGCTACAGGAAGTTGGGGTTATTATGACACGGACAAACTGAATTGGGAAGACGAAGAATGGTTAGTACAACTTGTTGCGGAAATTCCCATATTTGAGGGAGGTCGAAGAATTGGCAAGCTCCAACGGACCCTTGAACAGTTGAATGCTGAGACTAATCGATATGAAAACGTAGTTCTTGACATACATGGTGAGATTGAAGAAGCCTTTTTTGTTATGCGAGAGGCAAAAAATAATTTTATTATAGCCGTTCAAGCTGAAAAAGTCGCGCAAAAGAACTACCAGGTTTTTTTTGATCTTTATGAAAGTGGCATGGCTGAAAGTCTGGATTTAATTAAAGCATTGACTGATTTGGTAGGCGCCCAGACCGAAATTGTTATATCACGATATAATTATTTGCGTGGGATGGCTCAACTTCTTTCTGCCCTCGGCGCCCTTCCGGTAGAACATATTAGTTATCTTACCAATGAATGGATAGTTGCTCAAAGTAAATTATTACAGGAACGTAATCATATACAATAGCTATTCCTGCTCCCCGGAAAACGCAATAGCACTTTCCATGCTTTCATCAAATTTCATTAAATTCCAGCGCATAAAATAATGTTTACGTTCAATTGATTTTTGCGCCAATTTCACGAAAATAATTGCAAGCTCTTTTCCGAAAGGCATGTTGTTGTGAACAAAACTTTTAAGAATGTGAAAGATTCTCTTTTCTGCATAAGGTTTCAACAGATTGTCTTCAAGTGAAGAAATATATTCATAAGACCCCCGATCTCCCTGTCGACCACAGCGCCCAAAAAGTTGACGGTCTACGCGGCTTGAATCATGACGTTCTGTGCAAATAATGTGAAATCCACCCAACTCTTTTACCTCCTCGGGCAATGAAATATCCGTGCCCCTCCCTGCCATATTGGTTGCTACGGTGATTTTTCCTTTTAATCCCGCCTCTTTTATGATTTCTGCCTCATGTTTATCCTGACGAGCATTAAGGACACGATGAGACAACCCGTCCCGTTTAAGATAACCGCAAATTCTTTCAGATGATTCAACCGTGCGCGTGCCTATCAAAACCGGGCGTCCTTCCGAATTTAGTTGCTTTACGCGCATTAATATAGCTTCTAATTTTTTCTCCTCAGTCGAATAAAGCTGATCGGGACATTTTTTTCTTCGGCTCGGGCGATGACTAGGTACAGTTACGACCGGAAGGCGATACACCCGCCACAATTCCCTATCGACTTCCCGGGCTGTGCCAGTCATGCCAGAAAGGTGGTAATACCGACGGAAAAACTTTTGGTAGCTCAGACGGGCGAGCGGTTCGTTCCTAGCTGTAACCTTACAGCTTTCCTTTGTTTCAATTAATTGATGAAGCCCATGTTCCCAAGACCTGTCCGGCATTATTCTACCAGTATGCGGATCGACAATTAATACTTTGTCATCACGTACAATATAATCATGATCATTATGGAAAATATTTATGGCATTCAAAGCTTTTGTTGTAATATCCTCACGCCATCGTCTGTGATTCCATATCCCCCTCAAATACTCCACCAGGTTTTCCAAGGTTTGCTTGCCTTCTTCCGTCAACCGCATCGAATGTTGAGAAGAATCATATGTATAATCTTTTTTTCGTTCCAGTTGTCGGGCAATATCTAACGCATCCAGGTACATCTTATTTTCATAGGAATCATCACTTTTCCCCGATAAAATCAATGGTGTTCGGGCTTCATCAATTAAGATACTGTCTGCTTCATCGACAATTGCAAAAGGTAGTCCTCTTAAACGTAGAGATTGCAACAGAGAATTCTTACTGTAAAAATTTTCGAGCTTTGCTTGGATAAAACCTGGACGTTTACCAAGCAATAACCGATCACGTAGATAGTCAAACACAATTTCCTTATTCGTACAGTAAGTAATCGAGCACCGGTAAGCACTTCGCCGTTCCTCCAGTGACATCCCCGGAGTAACAACACCGACACGAAGATTAAAAAATTCATAAATCGGCTTCATCCATTCCGCGTCACGTTGAGCGAGATAATCATTGACCGTGATAATATGAACTGGAATTCCGGCAAGGGCGGCACAACATGCCGGCAAGGTTGCTGTTAGCGTTTTTCCTGAGCCGGTTTCCATCTCCGCAACCATACCTTTTAATAGCAAACGTCCGCCTATCAGTTGTTCATCATAATGGCGCAGGCCAAGTTTTCGTTTAGAAACAATACGAACTCCTGCAAAAATTCGAGCAATGGTATCTTCCTGATCAAATTGTTGTTTTGAAAACGCATCAATTCTTATTTCATTTTTCAATTCTAAATCATTAGCGGCCTTATAAGATGCTTCGATCTCATTTACTCTATTTACAAATGCCCAATAAGGACGAAAACGAGTTTTAAGCGGTAAAGAAAAATAACCGAAATGTTCATATATCCACTGTTCAAACTTGAACCCGGTTGATTCTTCCTTTTCAGGATAAAAAGAAGAACGAATAAACTTATTATCTAAAATAAGACTATACATTAAAATGCCTCAAAAAGAGTTGGCGAAGATCCCGGAACCATTGTTGAGCAAGTGGTTCAAGCCCATGATCGAAACGGATATAAGCCCGCCCACCGACACTGACAAAATCGATAGGGGCATCCAGTATTAAATCAAACTGAAAAAGTTTTTCATACGATTTCAATCCGCTTTGATCAAATGGGTCAATGACAATATCTCCACCACCCTGCATACTCAATACAGGACTAGGGAGTTTTTCTATGGCTCCGGGGACTTCTTTTTGGATAACAGCTGGAATTTCTTTTTCTATGTAATCAGCCATACGAATTTCAACACCATGATTTTGATATCGAACCAAATTGACCACATCCTGCTTTACAACGACTCGAACAGTTAAATTTTTATATGTAAGAATATATCCAAGGAGATCTCCATTTCTTACAAACCTACCTGCCAAATCCTGTGAGTGCGGAAGGACAAAAAGACCTCTCTTGGGACTGCAGATTTCCAATTCTTCAAATTGTTCTTTTGCACGGAGCAATTTCTCTTTTGCATTTTTAATTTCTTCCTGAATAATCAAGGCCTGAACGTGATCTGCCTGTAAAAAAGCATCATATCTGGCTTCCATCTCTTTCACCAGAGCAGATCTAATCTTCAATTCAGCAGATAACTGAGGGTCTTGACATAGAATCAACAACTCCCCTTTTTCAACAATGGAATTAGGTTCGACCAAAAGTTGCTGAATAAATCCATGTGAACCGGCACGCACCATAGAATCTTCTGAAGCCCATATTACGCCTTCTGCCTTCGTAAAAGATGGAAAAGGTACCAGAAATATAAATCCTGTAAATATGCCAATGAATACAATGGTTGCAGATACAGCCCGAAAACGGTGTCTATACAGCTTTTTACCGAATAAAATGTAATGGGTCTTTTTCACAAGAGGAAGCCCCACCATCATCACACCTCCCCAGATTCCCAGTAAGATTCCGATGATAAAAAATTTCTTGGTTATAAATAAAAGAATAGCGCAGTAAATAAAAATCCGATAGCAGAAAGACGCAATGGTATATCCAACCAACCAGAATCGTTCACCGGATGATAATAAAGAAGGGGGGGTAATTTCATTAATGCCGAAGATATATCTATTAATAAGATAACCGACATATTGTATCCCCCGCTGTGCCAAATTTGGAATTTCAAGCAAATCAGAGAACGCATAATAACCATCATATCGCAACAGCGGATTACCGTTAAACAGAACAGTCGAAACACTGGCTATAAATATTATGTTAAACGAGATTGCTTTCACGATCACGGAGTCTATATTCAACCAGACAAATAAAGCAAGAGAGGCAATAAAAACTTCAATAAAAATTCCTGACAATCCCACCAGTATACGCTTCCATTTTTCACGAAACGCTGAAGCAGCGGAAGCATCTACATAAGGAACCGGCATTAGTACCAAAAACATAATCCCAATCTCATGAACTTCTCCACCCCACCGTTTTACAGAATAAGCGTGCCCCAGTTCATGAAACAACTTTATCAGTGGGTAAGCAATCCACAAATACAACAAATTGTGGGCGGATAAAATCCGGTCAATAACATTCTCAGTCAAGGCTGACCAGTTTTGTGCAGCCAGAACAATGGCTGCAATGACAACCAGGCACCAGACACCAAGACCAATCCAGCTCCAAAATGGACGAATAAAATTAAATGTTTTATTGAGAAATGTTTCAGGATCCCATAACGGGAAACGTACTGATAAAGGATTTAAAAACTTCTGTTTCCACTGGGTCTTTTCAGTTTTTTGCTGTCGTTTAAAAATTTCCCTGGTATCAGGGGGAACATCACAAATCATTGAATCGGAGACGAAAAGCTGACTTAAAAGCCTTATAACTTCCTCCTGGGTCGGCGCCTCATCACCGAATCGATCCATCGACAGTTCCCATAATTGCCGTACGGTCCGTTTACCATTCATCATTTTAATAAAATGATAGGCAACAGGAGTCATTCGGGAAAACTGGCCGGTCACCTTGTTCTGCTGAACATACCAGAGTTCGCCACGGTAATGATATCGATGAAATTGAATGTGGAGTCTAAGATTGGGACTAAGCTCAGCGACACGATACCAATATGGACTAAAAAAATCTTTACTCATAATTTCTTATGGCATCCAATACCAAAGCTTCAAACGGACCCATTGAATCATATCGTGAGTCCAGATCCAGATCAGCTTTCTTCGATCAATATAAATTTTGCTATATCCTTCCATTCCCGGACGCAGTTCATCTAAGATATCCTGAAGGCTTGCCTCAACAATGAAAAAAGAATGACCTTCTTTCGCGGATGCTATTGGAGTGATTTTTTCAACAATCAGTCTTAATTTCTGACGAGGAATGGAAGTCAATATTAGGGTGCCTTGCTGGCCTTTTTTAAGATCCCGAATATCTGATTCATCAACTTCTAAAATTACACGATAAGATTTCAGCGGCGCAATTTCATATAAAACCTGCCCTTTATCAACCGGTGCGCCAAGCATCTGACTCAAATCTCCTGCAACGACGACACCGTTAAATGGTGACTTCATCTCCGCACGGTCAATTTGTTGTGTAAACAAATCGCTCTGTACGTCAGCCTGGATGATTTGCTGCTGTAAAATTTTAACCTGGGCGCGTTCATTAACCGCCATTGCTTTTCGCAGTTCACGGGTAAATTGCTCCCGTTTGCTTATAGCATCCAGACGTTCTAACCGCAAATCCTTGTCATCCAGAGTGCATAAGACTTCCCCTTCTTCGACCACATCTCCTGCGCGGGCAAATGCATCCTCAATGTATCCATTAAAAGGAGCAACCATCGCCCGTTGTATTTCGCCCTCTAAGGCAGTCTTAGCTGTTACCCGATATTCGCCTGTCGCGAAACCAAAAAATATAACCAGGGCTAACAAAAAAAGAACGGACAATTTCAAAACCAGATGCCCGGCCCCAATCAGTTTTTTCACTTGCGCTTCAATCGAATGATAAATTTGGGCTCCAATCCATCGGTCATTCTTTCTCTTTTCCTCTAAAATTGAACCGATCACAGCAACAATAAATTCAAACGCTTCAATGGTATAAGCATCAAAAACATCAGCATTGGTCCTTTCAAAGGTAATAGCACCGTAGGCATCTCCATTATTATTCAGCATTGGAACGGTGCAGATTGCACCAGTATTTTCGGTTTTCGCCAATTCGTCGTGTCCATGCGTCACCCTGTTTTGTTCGATTTCGTTTTCAGGAACCCAAATGGGGCAAAGTTGATCAATGCTTTCATCCATTGCAGATTCAATAAGCTGAACCAGATTCATTTGTTTTTGAAAAAAAGCACTGTGAGAAATCGCTACCAGTTTGGATCGTTTATTTTTTAAAAATCCAATACTGACCCGATGACAATTAAACTGGTTTGACAATTCGTTGGCAGTAATTGTTGATGCATTACGAAATGAATCCTGCTGAAGAACAAGAGCGGTTAAATCCAATGATATCTTGAGATATTTGTCGGAATCGGAATATTGTTTCAAACTGGTTTTACGAACATAATTTTCCAGCCAGCCGACACCCCATTGGAGTTTGCGCATATTCGCCTGTAGAGAAAGCTTCTCCTGTATACTGACTTCCAGCACAACAACACCATATAATTTATCCTCCACCTGAACCGGGTACCCCAACTGGAAATGGAATTTTTCAGCTGATTCTTTTTCATCTTTTTCCCGAATTACAACCCCCTTTTTTTCTCGGATCACAGTCTCAGTGATTTTTTTATAGTGCTCATAATTACCCTGGTTGTCTGGATAAAAAGCAATGGGAGAAAGATGTGCTTTTTCAGGAACTTGCCATAGAACAACCGCCCGAAATATCCCCTGAATCATGGAACATTGCAGCTGTATCCAGCTTTGACAAAACAGGGGTTCTGAATCAGAATGCTGCAGATTATTCCAGAGAATCGGGTCTAAAATAAAGGATTGCGGATTAATTGATGTCGCCTGTGCTTGTTTAACCATTTCACCTTATATGGAACTAATTTTATTTATAAATAAAGTTATACGGTCAAAAATAAATGCTAAATTTAAATTTTAACAGAAATAAAAATAATAGGCAAAACTTTATTACGTAATACAAAAAATAAACGATTTAAGTTAGTTACTTGATAATGATGTTAACAGACAAAGAAACAGGCATGGGAAAAAAACCGCATGCCTGCTCTTCAATAAAATCGTAGTAAAATTTTATACTCTTTATCGATGATTTATTGCGTTAAAAGCCCTTTTGTTTTTATTTTGTTAAAGTGCCGGCAACTTTTTCAAGTTCCTGAATTTCTAATTTGCCAAAACGTGATTCATATTCCTGCAAAAAACGGTTTAACAGAAGCAATACTCGTTTGGCGGCAAACGGATTCAGAATAATTCGATCTGTCAGTTTCACCTCAAGTTCTTTTTTTTCGGCATCCCAATTTTGACGGGCCCCAAATAGTAAAGTTACTTCTTCTCTGGTGCTCAGGGCATTGCAGACATTGGCATATGCGATATTCATATTTGAATCGTCCCATGTTACTTTCGGATTTTGCATTTTTCCCTTTCCTCCGTATTGGCCTCAACAGTTGCGTTGAACTCAAGTATCAAAACCATGATGTTATTCTTTTCGCGGTGGACCGATATCCAATTTTCCAAAGCGTGATTCATATTCTTTTAAAACACGATCCAGCAGTATGGAGAGTCGCTTGGCTGCAAAAGGACTCACAACCACACGATTTGATAATTGAACTTTTATATCGTCTCCTTCCCGAAGGTTCCACGTCTGATTTGTGCCAAAAAATAATGTAAACTCTTCACGCGTAATAGCTGCATTGCAAACATT
The DNA here is from genome assembly GCA_014237465.1 of Desulfobacteraceae bacterium. GTDB lineage: Bacteria > Desulfobacterota > Desulfobacteria > Desulfobacterales > Desulfosalsimonadaceae > SURF-3. The sequence continues at coordinate 305,077 of JABZFM010000006.1, forward strand.
TGCGTAAGATGTGTTCAAATCGGAATCATCCCATTTAACCGTCGGCGCATCGGTACCTGTGGTTTCGGTCGGCGATATCTTTGATTGATCTTTTCCGTTTGGTGGATTATCTGGTTGCGTCATGCTCAGCTCCTGTCTTCTTTTTGGGGGTGTTTCAATAAACAAATCCGACAATTACTAATAACCATAACATAATACTATGGCCATATATCATTTCAAACCGGCATTATTTTCATCAAAAGCGGCAACTATACAATAACTTTATCATTCATTCTATTTCAACAAACACATTCAACACTTACAGAAGCTATAGGAGAAGTCAAGGGTCATAAGGTTTATCTCTTAAAAGTCAGGATCGTCGGTCTTGACCGTAAGCGTGTTGAAAATGGCCGCTCCCTCTTTCGCCAGTAGGCCGAAAGCGCCGTCCACGGTTACCGCATTGAATACATGACCCACATTGGCTTGCCAGTTTGCCGCGCCAACAGATTTGAGGGACAAATCAACAGTAGTGCCCTTGAGGGATAAAGCGATTTCGTAGTCATTACCGACCTCAATCTCTACATCAATACTGGCTTCCACCACCCACTTACCTGACCTGTAATGGCCGATAATCACGGTATCACCGTCGGCAGACAGCCCTGCATACTTAAAGTCATCGCTGTCATAGTAATCGAACACAATGCCGGTAGTGGCATCGGTGTTGACAGTCGCCGCCAGGTCCAGAATAGAGTTTGCCGCCAGGCCGGACCGCAATCCCAGATCCACCAGACTGACGGCCAGATCACCTCCCACGGGAATGCCGTTGTAGCTGCCGTCGGCCATGATCCAGTCACCGCTCTGTGGCACGGTCAGAAACGCCATATCCGCGTCTTCAAAGTCCTCGGTGGCCTCGAAAGTGTAATCCGGTGGCAGCACCTGGACGGCGATGTTGTCAAAAGTGCCACGGGAGTTGTCACTGCCCAGTCCTACCATGCCGGCGTTTAATCCGTATACCCAGCCGTCAGCATCCACCCGTGCCGTATAGGTATGTGAGAAGTATTCGGTGCCATCCACCACCACGGTGACGTTGGTTCCGTTTACCGCCACCAGCACATTGTAATATTCGCCGGGTTTAATTTTGGAAGGCGTCTCGGCATCAATGATCCAGCCTTCAGCCGTACGGTGACCCAGCTGAATCTTGTCCCTGGAAGCATCAATGCCAGCGAACTTGAAGTCCGTCGAGCTCTGGTAGTCGAATATCACATAGGCGTTGGCCTTCCACCCGCTGGTGGGTTTCTCCATCGTGAGGGTGGCCGCTACCTCAAAGTAGCTGGGAAGATAGTCGTCCAGGTCAAGGACCGAAACGGCGTCTTCACCAATGGTCTTGGCGGTCACCGTCATAGCGCCTTCTTCAACCTCCCACACGCCGCTGTCTGCGAACATGGCCCCGGTGGTTCCATCATTGAAGCCAGCCGAGCGCAGCACGTCTCTCTTGCCGCCCGGGATGTTGCCGGCCTGGGGATCCGCCGGAGGACCTGTCTGATCATGCCAGGCAAAGTCTTTTTGCAGCACAAGGCCCATCTCGGCATCTGGCTCGCCGTTGCGCAACGGGTTGGCGCCCGTGTCGTCATGTCGCGTCGGGTCCGCACCGTCGCCTGCTGACAACGCATACAGGAAATCGGGCAGGAACGGCTGAAGCGTCCGACTCACTGTGGCCATGCCAAACGGTGCATACGGTACCAAGTAGGAGTTGTACTCGCCCACCCAGTCGATCAACCGGTCGCCGCCGGTGTTGGCGATAAGCACATCACGCCCCGCACCACCGTAAGCTCGATCTTCGTATGTCGGATGGGTATCGGGCAAGTCGTTCGCACCCACTGTCACGCCGTCGTCGCCCAGTGTCGTCTGATCGTCGTCGGCATTCATCAGGTCATTGCCCCATCCTCCATACATGTCGTCGCGGCCGGTGCCGCCCACGAGCCAGTCGTTGCCGAGATCTCCGAAGATGGCGTCCTTGCCGTCGTCGTTGACCTCCGGATAGGTGTCCGTCTGCTGTCCGGTAGCCTTCGGTACTGTGCCCTCCGGCCGAACCACGCCCTCGCTCTTGTCGAAGTTAAGGAGGAACTCATAAGCTGTTCCCTGGTCGCTGGATTTCCAGAGTTCTCCGTTTGAATCCAACATTATTTTCTGCAACGGATCGTACTCATCGTACAGTGCGAACTCGCCGGCGCGAAACCGGTTGTTGAGATGCTGACCGTCTTCATCGACCGGATTGAACGCCAGTACGTTGCCCGGATTTACCGGACTCGGCAGCGCTACCATTTCATAACCCAGGTCGAGCACTCCGTCAGGCTCATAAGTAGGCACAAAGGCGTGTTCCAGTGCTTCGGCGCCGGAGATGGCGTCGTCACCAGAACCACCGTGCAACCAGTCGCTGCCCAGGCCGCCGAAGATGATGTCATCTGCATATGGCGAGTCGTCCTGGTTATCTGGAAACTCGTCATCCATGGCCATCCAGGTCGGGTCGAAACTGAACGGCACAAGATCCACCGTCTTCTTCAGCTCACCCGACCGGTTGATTACCGCGTACTGGATCTCGCCCGGGGTCTTGATGACTTCGTCAAGAACATTGCCGTCGGCGTACTTGGGTCTCGGATCGCGGTCCAGAAGCCCGTCGATACCATACAGCGGCTCGCCGAGGACACTGTTGCGGCTGGTATAGATCAGCCCGTCATCTCCAAGCACCCCGTCCTGACCCGTGCCGCCGGAAATCCAGTCGTGGCCGTAACCGCCCACGATGCTGTCATCCTGACCTTCGCCGAAGATGAGGTCACTGCCAGTCATGCCGAAGATGATGTCGTCGCCGGACTCCCCGTGGATCAGGTCGGCAGCGCCGTTATCGGCGTTGGCCACTCCTTCATCAGAGTACGTTCCGCCTTCGTAGTCCGCACCACCCAAAGTGTAGTCGAGCTGCTCCATGGCACGCGGGATGACCTGCAACCCGTAGATGTCGTCGTAGTAGAAGTCGAGGAACACATCCTGCGGCTCATCCACGAGCCGGTAGACGTTGGCGTTGTCGCCCATAATGAAATCGGCGTCGCGGGCATGGCCGTCAGGCTCTGTTGTAATAACGTGGGTCTCTCCATCCTCGCTCGCCAGTCCCTCTGTGGTGGCGCCGATGTCATTGCGGGCGATGGCAATGCCAGCCCCACCGAAGATAACATCGGAGCCATCAGGACGCATTCCCTCAGTGGTCAGGCCGAACAGCTCAGAGCTGCCGCCGATCATGTCGTCCTGTCCCAGGCCGCCGTACATGAGGTCGTCGCCGCCGTTGCCTTCCATGTAGTCGTCGGTATCAGACGCCAGCTCGGGGATATTGAAGTACAGGGTGTCGCCGGTGTCCGGCGAGCCCGTATCAGTTACTTCCAGCTCATAGCTGAGGAACGGGGCCGCCACTGTCGTGGCTTCGATGGCGCCGTCGCCCTGCATCAGGTCATTGGCCAGCTCGCCGAACATGACGTCGCTGTCAGCGCCTCCGGCCAATACATCAACGCCGAAGCGGCCCTGCGGATCCGTCTGTACCGCATCGGAATGATCTACCAGTTCTATATCCCGGCCGACAGCATCAGCCGGATCACTCTGCCACTCTCCACTTATATTTACGCTGATGGTGTCGACCGTCGTTGTGTAGATGGCGTCAGCCGTCAACTCGCGGAAGCGCGGGCTCAGGTCATCACCCCGCCGCCAGATGATGGCATTGTCACCCGCCATAGAGTCATCGCCTGTACCACCGTCCATCAGGTCGTTCACGTCGTCGATGTCTGGCACCTGGATGGCCGTGGTGAGGCTGGCATCTATCGCCGGAGCCGTCAACTCGTCATAGCCGCCGGCCACGTTATGGCCGCCGGTCATGTCGTCGTCGCCCGAGCCGCCATACATGCGGTCGTCACCCTGCTGCCCGAGCATGGTGTCGTCTCCTTCCTCGCCCCACATTCGGTCGCCTTCACCGCCATCTGCATCATCAATGTCGATGACGAAGAAGTTGCGCGCGTTGAAGTCAGGCAATGTGCTGAATTGCGTGTAAATGCGGCCGTGATCACCGAACAGCAGGTCGTTGTTAGAGCTGTCGGCAACCTCATCCAGATTGCCGTCGTCCCCAAAGATCGTGTCGGCATCGGTACCGCCGAACACGAAGTCCTGACCCTCGTCGCCATAAATGAGGTCTCGTCCGCCGCTGGTAGGCTGTTCGGTGGTGACCAAATCTAAGGTGGTGAGGTCGGTGTCGTCTACCGGGATGCCGTACTCGTCGGTAAACCATTCATAAAGATCGGCGTTATTCGCCTCGATGTCTATCCCTGTAACCTCAGACAGACGGCCGTCAGACAGCCATTCGAACGCGCCATTGTCACCCAGGATGATGTCGTTGCCTTCGTTGGCAATCGTTGTCGGGTTCGGACTCGACCTGTCGCCATAAAGCGTGTCGCCGAACACCCCACCTGCAATAATGTCGTCCGTGGCGTTACCGGAGATGGTGTCGGAACCGCCATACTCAGGATGCGCTTCGTCCGTGGTTTTGATCGTCTCAACCGCTGCATCAAGCACGAGCTTAAGGTCGCCCATTTCGCTCGGCAGCGGATCAGGGGCGGCCACCAGGAAAACGTCAGCGTTATCACCCAGCAGCATGTCGTCGGCATCTGAGGCTGTTGCGGACGCACTGTCGTCGTCGCCGTAGATATCATCGCCGTCCGTGCCGCCGATGGCCAGGTCGGTCCCGGCATTGCCGGAGATGTCATCGATGCCGCCCAGGTCGTCCTCGAAGGACCGGATGAGGTCCAGCGTATTCCGGTCCGAATCGCTCAGGTAGGTGAAGTCCAGCAGGCCGTTGTCGCCCAACAGGATGTCGTCACGATCGTTGCCGATAGTCGTGCCCATGGGTGCGTAGCGATCGCCGTACAGGAAATCCTTCTCCGGATCGCCCGATCCATCGTCGTTGTTGACGCCACCGATAACGATGTCGTAACCAGCATTGCCTTCGATGGTGTCAGGGCCGCCAGTCAGTTCCTCAGTGTCGGTTGTTGTGATGAAATCCACCGCCGTGCCGAACACGATCAGTCGGCCGTTGGTGCCGAACAGCTCGATACGTGCGTTATCGCCCAACAGGATGTCGTCGCCATCCCCCGCCGCCGCGTCCGCATCTTCGTTGTCGCCATAGATCGTGTCACCACCGACACCGCCGATGGCCACGTCCACGCCCTCGTTGCCGGAGATCGTGTCGTCACCGCCGAGAATGTTGGTATCGTCGATGGTGTATGGATCGCGGTCGGTCACCTCATATGGCTCGGACACGATCAGTTCGAGGGTGCCGAACTCGGGACCGGTTTGGATGGGCGCCAGGCCGAGCGGATTGTCCACCGCTGCCGCAATCAGGAAACTTTGGATCGTGGACCCGGTTTCCCTTGCAAATTTGATGCGATCACCGTCCGCTGAAGCTACGATGTCGCTACTGAGATCAACGGATACCGGCACCGCCTCGCTGGTCTCGCCATTAGCGAGTGCTGCATTGATGGCCGTAACCAGTCCTGCGAGATTATCTGTGTAATCTCCTGCCCCAATGGTAACCTTGACCGGCACCGTGTCGTCGTAGCGGGTGACGTAAAACGTCAGGGCATCCATTTCACCCAAGGAGACATCCGCTGTCCCGACCAGTTCCACAGGATCGAGGCCGAAATCCAGCAGGCCGTTGTCGCCCAGCAATATGTCATCGCCGGTGTTGCCGTACAGAACATCCGGGCTGCCGTTGACGCCGCCGAAGATGATGTCGTCGGCCTCGTTACCCTCGATGGTGTCGTCGCCGCCGGTGTTGGCGGAACCGTCGTCCTGGTCGGTCACATCGGAGGTGTAGACCTGACGGACGTTACCGAAGTCGAGATTGATGACGCCGTTATCTCCGAGCAGAATGTCGGCATCAAGAAACTCACCTTCCACCTGCTCCACAGATGCCCTTCCGCTGCCGTGGCCGCCGTATATGAAGTCCCCGCTGGTGCCGCCAAACGCGATGTCGTTGCCGTTGTCGCCGAAGATGTGGTCAATCCCGATGCTGGAAGCATCCGGGATGCTCATGATCATGCGGTACAGGCGGCTGTAAAGTTCAATGCGGCCGCCGTCGCCGATCAGCACATCCTCGCCGATGGGGTTGATCGCGGGCAGGGCACCTGAATCGGCCGGCGCGATATCGCCGCCGATCCAGTCGTTGCCGGCACCGCCCAGAACGATGTCGTTACCGGCACCGCCGTTGATGGTATCGTCGCCATCTGCACCGTCGCCATCTCCGCCATCGTCAACGTCAACCTCGGTAATGATGAGGTCCATGGTCTCGTTGAGTCCATCGTCGGTGAATGTACCGATCAGTGCGGTCAGCGCACCGGATGTGGCACCGCCGTCGCCGATGAGGCGATCACCATTGGCAGAGACCCGCACAAGCGACCCGATATCATTGACATCCCTCAGAACGCCGTCGGCGACGAGTTGAGAAGCATCGACCGGCGTGTAGAATTCGAAGAACGCCACCAGGCCGTCGTCGCCGAACACAATGTCGTTGCCGGCTTCACCGTCGATGGTGTCGTCGTCCGATCCGCCGAAAATGATGTCCGGGTTGATGCCGCCTTCAATGACGTCGTCACCGGCATCGCCGAAGATGATATCGGCGCCGCGGTTTCCATAGATGTAATCCGCACCGTCCTGACCTCGGATATAGTCGTTGCCGTCCTCACCAAAAATGGTATCACCCAAATCCGTACCCGTAGGATCCGAGTCGTCGGCATCCGCAAACGGATCTTCGTCGCCGAACATGATGTCGTCGTGTGCACCGCCCATCATCAGATCCGCACCGCCGCCGCCGTACAAGGTATCCATGCCGGTCTCGCCACGCAGCTGATCCCTGCCGTCACCGCCGTGCAGGAAGTCATATCCGTAACCACCGTACATCACGTCTTCACCGCCCTGGCCAAACAGCCGGTCGTTGCCGCCGGAACCAGTATCGGTCACACGCAGCTTCAGAATGCCGCTATCGTCAATACGGCCGTTGACAGGTGCCGGTGTCGAGATTGCGGTTGGCAGCGCCCCGCTTTCAAACTCAATGATAACGCCGTCGCCTATCAATAGATCATTATTGGCGCCTCCCTCCAGCCAGTCGTTGCCGCCGCCGCCGATCAGCACATCCTCGTCAGCGCCGCCCAGCAGGTGGTCGTCGCCGTCCTTATCGTCAGGCAAAGCAAACAGGCGCTTGCGGGTCTGCCCGTCGGTGTCGTAGATCAGGGTCCCGTTGTCGCCGAACACGATGTCATTGCCGGCACCGCCATCGATGGTGTCGTTGCCTTGATCTCCGTAAATGACGTCTGCTCCGCCCCCGCCGGTAATGGTGTCGTTGCCCAGGTCGCCGTGGATCAGGCCGCTTCCGGTACCTCCGGTGACTTTGATGACATCGTCACCGCTGCCGCCCTCGATATTGTAAGTGATCCCTGAGCTGCCGAGGTCGAGGTAGATGCTGTCATCCCCCTGGCCGCCGTAGGCAACAATCTGGTTGGCTTTGTAAACCTGGGCCGCGTTCTGCAGCACGCCAAGCTGCTGGCCTGACCAGACTTTCACATCCCCCCCGCCGATGGAAGCGACGTGGATCTCCTCGCCGAAATCGGTGGTGTTACCGTTGAGTCGCGAGCCTGAATTAGGCCCGGTATGCAGCAGCAACGACCCGTCACCCCGCTCGGTCGCCAGGATCGGTTCTCGATCAAATGGGATCTCGAACTCGAACAGGGTGATCGGCGGCGTAATATCGAACTGATACTCGAAAAACAACGCTTTGATATAGGCTCGCAACTGGGCCGATATATCGCCGTATACGTCGAAGATGGCAACCGGTGCTAGTACCGGGTTACCCACCCGCGCCTCGTACAGGAAGGCGCCCAGCATCTCGTCGACGCGAACTTTCCCGTCACGGTTCGGGTCGAAGAGGTCAAAATTAACGGTAAGAATCAATCCGCCCTCAACGCCTGCGCTGGCGATACCGAGATTGAGCTCGGCGCCCGCAAACACTTCGCCTTCCAGGACCAGTTCGGGCACATCGGTGCCGCCGGTGCCCTGGGGCAAGTCGGTGTCACTGACGAAGAAGCCCGCCAGCAGGTCGAGCGGGTTGGAAAAATCACCTTCCACAAACCGCGAGACACCCTCAGTGTCGTAGCCGAATGCCAGATCCACCTCAACACCCGCGCCGATGGTCAGCACAACGAAGAAAGGCCCCCACACCGGAAAGCTTTGCCGCCACTGAAAATCCATGCCGAACGGCGGCAAATCGTAAGTGATCAGGGTCGCCGGCCGTCCCAGCAGCAGACCGAACACCTCGGAAGGGGTTTCGAAAATCGGGAACGCAAAGTTGCCGGCGCCGGGGGCGGTACCCTGGAGAACGCTGGTGCTGGTGCTGCCGGTTGACCCGCTGGTATCGATTCCGCTGAGTACGGTGTCAAGAGAATCCTGAAAGCCGCCCAGCGCATCCTGCAGGGAGAAGCCGCCCACACCGCTCGTATCGCTGCCGAGATCGAAATCGGGGAGTGTAAGGTTGAGCTTCAGTTCATCCGGAGTGCCTGGAGAAACAATACCAAAACCACCCAACGGCAACATCAGAGAGCCGGGTTCGGCCGGGATGCTGTTGACCAGCGAGATGATATCGGCGATGGCGTAGATCATCGCCGGCTCCACATAGCCGGTCAGGCCGGCGATGTCGACCAGCGTGATGGTTCGACCGGCAAGGTCGGACACCACGGGGATACGGGCGGTCAGCACGTCGATGATCGGCTGCAGTGGGTCTGTGATCTCCTGGATCTTTTCAACCACGGGACCGAGAAAATCACCCAGGAAAGACCCCATGTCGATGGAGACATGGCGGAATTCCACAAGTTCGAGCCACTCGCTCATCTCGAATCCATCGGTGAGGTCGCCGGTCTCCCAGTCGAGCACAAACTGGGCACCGACTTCCGGAAGCAGCGCAGCCACGGCGTCGGGAATGATATCCTCGTTGAACTTGGCCACCAGACCGAGGTTCACCTCGGCCTCGGCCGCCAGGTCCACATCGACGCGCAGCTTACCGAGTTCGGAGAAGCCGAGCCGCTCGTCCTTCTCTGTAGCGGTGTCATCGGCATTATATAGATCCACCTGGAAAATGGCAGTCAGGCGGGTATCGTCCTCCGCGGTATCGCCGCCAGCATCTGTACGGGGCTCCAGGTTACCCGAACTCGGGTTGATGTAAGCCTGATCAAAATTGTCCCAGGTACCATCGACGTTGAAGCGGCTACGGAAATCCGTATACGCAGTTGAAGGCGAATCCGGGGTGCTGTCTCCCAGGCTGAAAATGTCCACCTGCAGGAAGGCCAGCTTTCCGGACAGCCGCTGCCCGGGATCAAACCAGGCGTCGGCCCTGAGGTACAGCTCGTCGGCCACGTCGATGTCATCCGTCGCAGATCCCGGCGTCCCGGCAACATCCAACTTGCGCGGGTTGTCGATGTCGATGTACGCGCCGTCAGTGCGGTTTACGCCAATGCCGATGGCAAGATCCCACAACAGCTGAAGGTTCAGTGTAGCATCGGATTCGAGACCCAGGGCCGGGAAGCCGATGTCGAAACCCAGATCGATGTCCGGCGTAAAGCGGTCGCCAAGTCGGAAATCCCACTGGATCTGATCGTCCATCCAGTTGTTCGCAGTGTCTTGTCCATCCCAGGTGAAGGTGATGTAATCGTCGGCAGTATCGCTGTCGACATTGCCCGGATTAAACGTATCCCAGTCAACCGGCGTGCCGTCGGTGGGGTCAACCAGTTTGCCAAGGCCGGGCAGTGAATGGAAGGCATTATAATAAATGGCACCATCGCTAAGATCCCATACATCTCCGCCAGGCCCGAGAATAGTGAACAAAAAATTCTGGACCAGATCGCCACCCACCTGCGGGGCATTTTCGACGAGTTCACGGAAGGGTTTGATGACCTGGCTGCGAACCCCCTCGATAAAGTCGCCCCCGGCAGCCAGCTTATCGCCGATAAAGGGCAGGTCAATTCCAAAGACCTCTCCGTAAAGGAAGTTCTGGGTCTGCTCCAGAAACAGGTCCAGGGCGTCGATGGTCAGGCCGATATTGTCGAAAAGGCTTAAATTGCTGAAATCGATACTGGACAGGTCAGGCACGTAGGGTATCAGGTTATCAAAGGCAAAGTCCCCACCCGTAAGTGAAACCGTCGGGTTGAAGCGGATGTCGCCCAGATAGTCCGAATCGGTGGGGAAGTAAAGCGGCAGGGTGGCGTTGATCATCGGGGTTGTGATGCCGTTCAGATCGAAGTCTCCAAATACACTGGCAGCATCGGCCAAACTCACCCAGCCGCCGGTCGCACCGGAAAAGTCGAAGCCCATATCCACCCGGGCCGTGCCGCCGGTGATGAACAGCCCCAGCGGGCCGAGGGCGGCATTAAAGGTCAGCGTGTCGCTGTAGGCTTTGAGACTTCCAGCGATGCTGGTGTCGTTCTCATAGAGATAGACGTCTCCCGTGTCGAGGTTGATGCCGAAGGCCAGCTTGGCATCGACGTAACCGGTGGCGCCCAAACCGGCCGCCCCCTGCAGGCTCAGCGGACCAAGGTCAACACCGGACAGATCACCCAGATCGAGGTCCACGTCAAGAGCTTTTTTGAAGCCCACCGGCAGACGGAGGTCGAGGCGCAGGATGTCATCGCCGCCCAACGTGTCAAAGTCGATCGAAAGAACGTCCGTAGGGTTGGTGATCCCGAACTGGTTGAAGTAAGACGCCATGGCGGCAGTCGAATCAGCCGCCTTGCTGAAATCAGGCAGGCCGAAGTTTTCGCGGATCTTCTGGGCCAGGGCCTGCAGGCTGCCGGCCGGATTCTGCTGAATGTCCTGCACGGCGGCTTTCAGGGGATCCACGAATCCGAGCACGTCATCGAAGCTCAGGCCGAGGAACGGAATCTCGGTGTTGAAGAAGTCAAAGCTCGTATCAAACTCATTCAGGAAATCCATAAGCCCCTTGAGGGCGTTCATGACCTCGTCGAAGGCAATGTCCTGAAAGTCGCCGAGGTTACCCAGCGCGGTGACAAACTGCGCACCTGCGCTGTCAAGCAGGTCTACGGTCGGCAGGCCGGGGTCAATGGCGGCCAGGGTATCGCCGGCCGTCACCCCGGAAGGCAGCCACCCGGGCAGTCCTGTGAGCGGGGTCACATCGAAACGGATGCCCGAAAAGGGTGAGGCGCCCTGCAACAGCAGGCTGCCCTCTGCGGCCACGATGTAATCATTCAGCTTGGCTTGCTCGAGGGCGTAATTAAAATCCGCCACCAGGTCGGCCAGGGTGGTGTTCACCGACCCGCCGCCCGTGGCGATGTCGGTGTTGTCGCCGTCGGTGTTGTCAGCCAGGACGGTTACCTTTCGTGTCACCCCGCCGTCGATGGCGACTTCGAAGGTGTAATCGGATGAGAGGACAACACTGCTCCCCGGGTCACCGAGGGAAACGTATGGCGGGTCTTCGAAAGCGTCGCCCAGATCGTCCAGGTCGATGACGATCTTGCCGTCCCCCAGGTTGAGCGGATTAGCCATCCCGGAAATATCGCCGTCCAGTGTGGCGAGCATTCCGAACTCGGCACTACCGAGGAAAAGCGGTTGGGTGATGACATCTGTCAGTTCGTCGATCGTACCCGGCAGGACCTTCTTGGTGAGGCTGTCTTCTGCAGTCAGCCCTTTGAACATTTCCGTGAGGGTCAACTCGCTCTTGTCAAGGTTGCTGAATAAACCACCGGTATAGAGGACCGGATCAAAGGCAGCGTCGGTCCAGTCACCCGTCACGCTGGTGTCGTAAGGCCCTTCCAGCTTCACGCCGACGAAGCCGAAGGCGCCCACGGCTTCAATCTTGTCGATGCTTTCATCAACTTCCGTCGTGGCGGGATCATCCACAGTCGTCGGGTCATCGCTGGAGACGCTCACCCCGGCAGACATAAAGGGCGAAGACCCGAGCGGCCTCAGAAACAGCCGGTCGGCCAGTTTGATAGTGGCGATCTGCTGACCTTCGATAATCCCGTCGGGCGTTTCGTCTACGGTGGTGGTATCAGCTCCGAAGACGCCCAGGGAGATGGCCGCACCGGAACGATTCACGGTGTCGGCGTGGAACAATGCCGAGCCAGAAGATGAATCCCGCAGGTTGATGGCCGTGCCGGGGCTGTCGTTGAGGGTGACATTGTTATTGGTCTGGTCGAAAATTTTACTCGCCACATTACCCATCGTCGCCGCGTCGTCCAGGGTGACACGGTAGACCTTCCCGTCCTGTGTGTAGATCAGCATGTCGGCCGAGTCAGCCGTGACCGAACCGTCAGACGGCTGCGGATCAAAGACTGTGTCGAGTTTCGGGTCCTGCACCAGGTTCAGGTCCGTCGCTGCCGGATCAGTTGCCGAGAGCGCCTTTACGCTGAAACCTGCATATTCGGTGCCTATCGTGACACTTTCCGCCTGCATGATCACAAGCCGATGGCCGTCGTTAGATGCAGCCACATACGAACGCAAATCGGTTGCAGTTCCACCCCCTGTTGGCACGGCCTGACTCAGGGCCCGGTTCACGTCGGAAACCAGCGAGTAAATGCTGGTGTTGTCGAGGTAGTCCGCGCGGCCGGTGGCGGGATCGACCGCGCCGAGGGTCACGTCGTAGGATTGACCGTTCAGTGTCCCGCCGGTGAAGGCCACCGTAAAGGTGGCCTCACCACCGGGGCCGTAGTACTGGGGTGCTGCCTTGTTGGCAAGGATGGACAGGTTGGCGTCGGCAGTCTGTCCGGTAAGGATTCCCAGCTGTGTCGTACCGCCGGTCACTGAGAACGCCAGCACGCTTGGATTCACAGCACGCAATACAAGCTTCAGTCCGGCCGAATCAGCGAGGATCAGGTTGCCCAGGCCGGCTGTTTCAAGGGCGGCATTCAGGTCGGTCACCAGGTCGCGGATATCGGCATTCGGGTCGGTGCCGAATTGTCCGAAATACGGGACCGGGATGTCCGCATCGCCGATGAGCTGCACGCCTGTCGATTTCACGGCCTTGGCGAGATAGAAGCCTCCATCATCCGGGTCAAAAAATTCACCGGTTTCATTGAATCCTAATTCTAAATAATCAAGTGTCCCACTAGTCATCATAAAGTGTTTTACGGTCGTGGATGCAGCCCGGAGAACCATGCGCTGACCATCCGCAACAGCGACGACCTTGCCGCCGGTCATATCATAGAGAGAGTGGTTCAGGTCTGCAACCAGATCCTCGATCGTTGTATTGGTATCCGTATCAGCTGCAGCCACGTCGATCTGGACGAGGATGTCGGCGCTATTGTCGGCAGATGGTGTAATCACCAGCACGAAGCCCTGGTCAGCCGTCAACTGTCCATTTAACGCGACATCTGTATCGCCACGCACCTCAAGCCATTGGTAGTCTATCCCAAGAACGGGTATCGCTGTCTCCGCCTCCATGGTGAAGTAGTTCACGTCTGGATCGATGGCGCCGTATACGATTTGGTTGCCGTCGCGGCTGGCCACGAAACGATCCAGCAATGTCGAGTCCATAGAAGCATTGATGTCGTTGACCAGGTCAGTGACCGTGCGGTTGTCGTCTGTGTCGGACTTCAACACCGTTACGTTGTAAGTGTCGGATGTGGCACCTTCGTACAGGGTGACACTAAAGGTCTTGTTTTCTGCAAGCTGCACCGCAGCCGGGACTGCACTGTTCAGGGATACGGTCACCGCATTTTCAGGTTGGATACCCAGTTCGGTGTAAGCCGTTGCGGTGGCCCTGGCGTTAACTCTGAATCCGAGGACGCCGCTGTCGGCCGTCATCAGGCGTACACGGTCTCCAACGGCTTCCGCACTGATACCGTATACGCTGAATAGATTGACCGTGCTGTCATCCGACAACTTCGCACTCTGCAGCGCCAGGTTGATGTCTCCGATCAGGTCGGCGAGAATTACATTGTTGTCGGTTTCGCTCTTGGGCACCGTCACCGTTGCGTTCACATCTGGTCCTGTGTCAGGGGTCACGACAACCGTGAACACCGCATTCGTCGAAAGCCGGCCGACATAACTCGAAACGTCTTTCACTCCGGTCACAGCCAGCATGTCGCTGATGGGCACGCCCTTGCCACCGTTCAATCCGCCGGCTTCGTCGAGCGTCGTGTCGTCGTCAATGGCCTGCAACGCATTGCCGAGCTTGAAGCCCAGGGTCGCGGCCAGGTAGCCGTCCACACCGACATACAATGTCGATTCGGTGTACAGGTCGGCCAACGGACTCAGATCCAGATTGAAGTCGGCCGGAACCGGCACGTCGGCGAAACTGTGGCTGAGTGCGATGTCGTATGTCAGTTCAGACGTAGCGGCATCGAAGATTGGGTTAATCGCCCCGGAAAGAAGGGTATCCAGCCGGCTGGCCAGCTCCTGGGCAGTGTCAAAGGTTACCACCAGATTGGCGTCATCACCCTCTTTCAACCATGCCAGCAATTTGTTGGTATCTGCTGTGTCATCGGCACCGGGCTTGGCCTGCAGGCCGTCGTCGCCGTCGTTGATCAGCAGGGCGTCCTCGAGCACATCCGCAAAGTCCAGCACATCTCCGAGCACTGCCTGGGTGAATGGAATCGCGTAGTTGGCCAGCAGTTCAGTATCGGGCAGGCGTTCTAACCAGGACTGGAGCTGAGACAGCCCGCCGATGACGCCATTGGCGCTGATGACGGTAAAATCGAGCATCTCGGGCCATTCAGTATCGCCGGGCGACCAGTTGGCCGGAAGAACGTTCTCATCCGCCATATCCGCAAGGATATCCAGCAACGGCTTGCCGACCGCGTTGGTCACATCGAATTCGGGACGATACTGGCCTTCCAGATCAACAGGCTCAATGTCATTGAATGGATCAATGTCGACTTTTAAAGTGGCTTCGGGCCTATAGTCATTATCGCTTATATCTTTCAAACCTAGCTTTGCTTTCAGCGGTAAAATGATCTCCAGAGAAGCAGCCGGATCCTTTTCTCCAGAGAGCAATTCGTCGACAGTGGCATTGTGCAACTCGTCATAGGTGATGACGTTTTCGGCATCAAGGGTAAGGGTCCGGGTGATTTCTAATGATCGAGCAAACGGAATCATCAGATTGTACCAGCTAAGTTCGACTACATCGTCCGACCCGTTATTCACACTGTTGGCACGAACGCCAAGGTCAAAAAAACCGACTGACCACTGTAGGCCAGCGTTTACCAGTGCATCGTTGATGTCATCGATCAAGCCATCGAGTGTAAGCTCGTTGTCTGTATCATCTACCGGTGTCGTCGTTACGGTAACAACCTCCGGCAGATCGCTACCGGCTGAAAGCAGAAAGCTGACAGTCCGCGAGGTTGTCTCACCAAGAATCGAAGGCACACCAGTTGCGGTTATATCATTACCAGAAGAAGCGAACAATTCGTTGCTGTCAAAACCCAGCGGCGTGATGTCTGTATCCTGCAAAGACAGCGCGATCTTCCCATCGCTCTCGCTCGCCGTGATCAATCCACTCAGGCCAAAAGGAGCAGCTGAGGACAATGCTGTGTTCACGTCGGCCACGAGATGTCCAAGGTTGCCGTTGTCCCCGGTGTTTGACGCTTCAACTACAACCTGGGAGTATGGCGACGTATAGGTCGGTGTGTTGTGTTCGCCGATCTGCAGGGTGAAGATCACATTGCTCGGAAGGGTGTAATCCGGCGTGTCTAACTGAGCGCCTTCGGGGGTATCAACCGCTATAAGGGTGGTTGTCCCTGATACCGGCAATGTATCGAAACCCAAGGCATCCGGATGGCTCGGATCGTGAAAAACCGTCTCCACGTCCATGTCGAGGAGGAACTGGCCCGTGCTCGTGCTCGTGCCCAGGAAACCGACGTTCACGTCAGTGTCGATGTTGGATTGATCGGCCATCACCCCGATGTGGAGAGCGCCGTCCGGCACCGTGAAGAAGAAATCGTATTTGTCCGTCGGCCCGGTCGGGGTACCATCCGGCGAAGCAATGTAATCGGGCGGGGGGGATGGATTCGGGATTTGCTGGGCCTCATAACCCTGCAGGCCGATAATCAAGTCATCAAAATAGACACCCGCTTCGAGCTGCAGCTCGTAGGCATCCAGTCCGGGCGGTGCAAAGCCATCCGGACCCACCGCCTTCTCTGTACCGACGGCGATGCTGAGCTGATCGGCCTGATGGCCGAGATCAATGACAAAATCATGCTGGAAAACAATCTTGACGTCGCTGAGCTCGAGTTTGATGCCGGGGCCCAGGTTGGTGGTATCGACTGAGTTGATGTCGACTTCTATCAGCGATTGCCCGGACGTGCTCAGGAGCTGGTCACTGGGATAAGCAGAGTGATAAGCATGGTTTGCCACCAGTGCAGCCGGTGCTTCAAGGCCGGTCTCGAGGAATGTATCAAGCTCGGACAAAAATTCGCTGACGGTCTTGTTCTCAGAGCTGGGCCAACCCTTTTGGTCGTTGAAGTCAGCCCAGACATTGGTAACCGGACTCCCCCAACTGCCGGTTGGATCAATACCGTGAATCCGGTAGTAGTCAGGGTAATATTGGGCATCACTGTTGTCCATCCAGTCCTGGATCTGTCCGACCACAAGGATATCGAATGCCTCATTCCAATCAACAGCACCGGAGTCGTCCATATCCATTGCCGACAGGGCAACCTCGGCGGAGGGAACATAAGACCACCATAAAACGCCAGCATGGGCGTAGTAGTAGTCTCCACTGATCAGGTGCCAGACATTGAGTGGATCGGAGAGATCGAGGTTAAGGCCGTTTGCAGGATCGTGAACGAGCGGAGAGGCCCCATCGCCATCAGCGGTGCTGAAATCATTGCCGACATACAGCTTGTCGGGCAAGATCTGGGCTTCGTATGCAGGAGGATTTTCCACCGATTCGTTGTCTATGCTCCCGTCCTGATCACGATCAGCGACCTCCAACTGAATCAAATCCTCAATGGTGGGCGTAACATAATCACCTGTCTCCTCGGACTGTCCGGGAAAATCGAACCACAGGACGCCGGGAACATAACTCTCGAACGACGTCTCGCTGTCGATGAACCCATCCAGACGGTCCGCCATCTCCGTGAGGCCGTCACCGAGGGCACCGGCGATACCGGGTATCAGCGTATCAGCCGACAACAGCAGCCGCGGCTCCAGAGTTTCAAAATGTAATTTACGCTTTTTAGGAAAGTCTGTGTTGTTTATTTTCCTACGCCTGGAAAAACTTTTTTTGCGTCCCATAGGTTAGTCCCTCCCTCGTCAATGTTTGAATTGACCTTAGGAATCAATTAACAAATGTTAAGCGAATGGAAAAAGTTCGTTATCAGCTATCAGTAATACGTTGAGGTTATGTTCAGCCCTTCTCCATACGAATTAAAAAAACAAAAAGTTAAAAATACGATTGATTCATGTCGTTATAACGCTGGAAAAAAGTTAAATAAATTAAAGCAAAGTTTTTTGAGGAACAGAAAGCAAAATGTATGTCCCTTGCCCCTGCTACGCATTTATCTAATCAATAATGTGAAGAATTTTCTGTAATTTTCCAAAAATTTACGAGGATTAAAAAAAAACATTTTCACATTATTGTGTATAATTTATTAGGAGGGAAAAAACAATTGGACCTTAGATTGTTTTTAGATTGTTTTTAAATTGTTTTTTTAAAAAAAAAGACTTACGAATTTAAGATCCGTACCAAACCAAAGACCTAGTACTTTTGATCTAACCATGCCGATTTTTCTGTTAAGTATTTTTTAAATATATTTTCTTGAAAAAAATTAAATGGATGAATAAGGTTACATCTAATTGATGTTATTGATTAGACATAAGGTGAATGATATTTGAAAAAAATGACTGTATTTATTTTTTCATATGGAATACAGGCATCCTTTCTAATACGAATAAATTATTCTACCATTCATCAAATAAGAACGTAATTTTATTTTGGATATTTTAAAATGAAACAGCATTTTTTGCGACTATCGATTTCATTTGTATTTTTGCTGGTAACATCAATGCTTATTCCGGGCTGTGGCAAAAAAGAACCCGAAAAAATAACGGATGAGTCGAATTTAATCTCTTTGCTCCCTGAGAATACTTCAGGAGTTATTTCCATAAACTTCGAAAAGCTGAGCGCCCTGAAATTTTTTGACAAAATTATTAAAGAAGAAAAACAGAAAAAGGAAAAGAAAACAGGAGAGATGTTTGAAAATTATGATGATTTTGTTCAAAAAACAGGAATAGACCTTCAAAAGGATGTATTTTCAGTAGCTATTGCCACAATGGGCAAGATTGGCGATCCAAAAGAAGAAGACCCGGATGCCGTGGCAGTGGCAAAATTAAATTACGACAAAGACAAAATACTAGCATTACTTAGAGAACAAGGAACAAAATTTAAAGAAAAAGCCTATCGCGGTGTGCCGGTTTATACATTCAAAAATGACAAGTGCAAAGTCATGATGTTCTCTTTTATTACCGAAAACATAACTGCCATTGGTGTTCCCGGCGGCGTAAAAAAAGTGATAGACCTTTCCAGGGGGACCGGGAAAAGCGTCCTGGACAATACCGGAATGAACCCCTTTGTAAAAGAACTAAAATCAGACGCGATTATCTCCTTTGTGTTCGAATCGCCTGAAGAGGCCCGAAAAGTTGAAAAAGACAAAAAAGCCGGCAAATTTAAAATGGATTTAAGTAAAGTTGAAGCTGCCCTGGGTTTTGTGGACTATGGTGAAAAAGCCTGGCACGGCGAAATCAGATTGATCTCACATAACAAAGAGGAAAACCAAAGGTTGGTATCCGCACTCAACGGGCTGAAATTAATTTTTTCCGCCGCCGATCCCGAAATCGAAGAAATGGTCAATAATATCAATATCTCAGCTTCAGCCGATGAGGTTAAAATGGAAATTTTCTTCTCCGATGAATTTCTGGAAAGATTGAAAAAGAAAATTGAAGAAAAAAACAAATGCAAAAAAACCTAAAGACCAATAAATTGAAAATCGGGCCAAAATTTTGATAATCTCCAAATAACTTACAACAATAACCATACCCGGCCTTCTATGAATTCTGTAACATAATGGAGTTTGGCTTATTCATTTATGAATTCATGGAAGAATAGCCTTAGTTATACATGGTGTTATCTCGAAAGGGGTCACAAACCCAAAAATTTAGTTTTAAGCATAAAAAAAAACAGATTGCGAATTTTGCAAACTGCCTTATTTATTGATTTTTTTGGTCGGGGCGAGAGGATTTGAACCTCCGACTCCCTGCTCCCAAAGCAGGTGCGCTGCCAGACTGCGCCACGCCCCGATTTTTTTGATGAAGGAGTACCTATCACCCTTTTTTCAAACAATCAAGCTGATAATTTTTCTGCATCAAATTTTTATCATAAAACCAAAACAATCGGCTATTTCTATCTAGTCAAATAGACATCAACCCCCTTTTTGACAGACTTTGCCACATCGGTTAAAAAAGAAATATCATTTAATCGCTTTTCTGTTTTTGGATTTGTCAAATATCCGGTTTCAATGACAATTGCGGGCATATCAAGGCCTTCCAGAACGCGCAGGGCTGCGGCTGAAACAGTCACTTCCCGGATCTCCGGATTCCCTGCAAGTTGTGTTTTCATGCATCCGGCCAGCGCCCGGCTTTTTTTCTGATACCGGACCTGAACATGGTCCCAATTTAATCGCAAATCCTCAACATTATCCTGAATATTAACCTGATTATTATCCTGAATATTATCTGGGCCAACTGCTTCAGGGCGCATTCCACCATTGCGCTGATCTGTTTTTTGATAATAAAAAATCGACCAGAAATCCATCTGATACCGACTGCCCCCGCCGGTATGAATGCTGATAAACATGTCTGCCCTATGGTGATTGGCAACAGACGCCCGTCGCGTCAGCGTAACCTGGTAATCTCCATTGCGGGTAAACACCACTTCATAATCCGGTTTCAGTTCTTTTGCCAGAATGCGTGCGAAGTTTAATGATATATCCTTTTCAAGGCTGCCGCCAGAGCCTCCGGCCCCTTGATCATGCCCCCCGTGTCCCGGATCAATGACAATGGTTCTGATGCCGACTGATTTAGAATCTTTTTTTTCTGCATGGGATAATTTTATTGAACCGGTTAACAAAGCGATAATCAGCAATAAAAAGATAGTCAAAACACCAGATTTTTTATTGTTTCTTTCAATTTTTATCATATCAAATGCTTGCATCGATTTTCCTTGACACCCCTATGAATAGATACTATTTTATCAAAAACCAAGGCATTAACAATCTATTTGGTTATAATCTCAATAAGTTGACGGCATTTTAAAAAATAATTATAATTTTTACTGTCATCATTTTTTTTACTCAAAGAAAATAGGAAAATAAAGAAAATAAAATCCAACGCGAGAGTGGCGAAATTGGCAGACGCGCTGGACTTAGGATCCAGTTCCGCAAGGAATGGGAGTTCGAGTCTCCCCTCTCGCACCAACGATAAAATATATCCAGACCTGAAAATGGTGTTTTAAGATTCCGCAAATCATAGCAGTCAAAACTTGGAAACCGTCTACAACATAAAAAACGCTATATAATGACTGTATGTGAATATCTTGAAAAAAATTGCAAACCTGGAAACCATTATATGCAGCTTAACAGGGGTTTGGTCAGACATTTACTTTAGAGAGGAATATTTCAATGGAAGTCACAGTTACAGATATCAATTCAGTTAAAAAGAAAGTGCAGATTCAGGTTCCCCAGGCAGATGTCGCCAAGGAGTTGGACTCTGCCTATCTTCAACTCA
Organism: Desulfobacteraceae bacterium; assembly: GCA_014237465.1. Taxonomy (GTDB): domain Bacteria; phylum Desulfobacterota; class Desulfobacteria; order Desulfobacterales; family Desulfosalsimonadaceae; genus SURF-3. The sequence continues at coordinate 325,921 of JABZFM010000006.1, forward strand.
AGAAAAATGCAAAGGTCAAAGGTTTCAGACCGGGCAAAACGCCTCGTTCCATACTGGAACGGATGTTTCATAAAGATGTGCACGCGGATGTCACCAATGCATTAATTCAGAATACGTTTATCGATGCCGTTAAACAGGAATCCCTTGCATTTATCGGAACACCGGACATTGATCCGCCGGAACTGGATCCCAATGGACCGTTTATTTATGACATCACCGTGGAACTGAAACCGGAACTGTCTGACATCAGTTTTGAAGGGGTTGAATTAAAAAAGACCCTTTATGCAATGTCAGAAGCCGAAGTGGATAAACAGATTGAAATGCTGCAGAAACAACTGGCGGAAACCCAGCCCATTGATGAGGATCGGGCAGCGGCTGATGGGGATCACGCAATCATCGACTATGAAGGACTTAAAGACGGAAACCCCTTTGAGCAAACCCAGAAAACAGAAAACTATACCCTTAAAATCGGCCAGAAGATGATCTCTGAAGAATTTGACAAACAGATTATCGGCATGACACCCGGCGAACAAAAGGAATTCCCCGTCACTTTCCCTGAAGACTATCACAACAAGGAACTGGCAAACCTTGAAATCACATTTACAGCGACACTTAAAGAACTTCGCCAGGAAGTGCTTCCGGATGCCAATGATGAACTGGCTAAAAAACTGGGAAATTTTGAAACCTTAGAAGATGTGAAAAATGCGATCCGAAAAAACCTCCAGGAAGGTTATGACAAGCGTTCTGATCAGGAAATACAGGAGCAGATATTTGAAAAACTGCTGACTGAAAAATTTGAACTCCCTGAAACTTTAGTAAAATTTGAACTTGACGGCATCATTGCGGACACTGAAATGAGATTTTCTCAAAGTAATGTGACCCTGGATCAGCTGGGCCTTTCCCGTGAAAAACTTGAAGAGCAATATCGGGATGTTGCGGAAAATCAGGTCCGGCGGCACCTTTTCTTAAGTAAAATTATTGAACAGGAAAAGATGGAATTGCCGGAAGATGAATTAAATACCGAATATGAATCTCTTTCTAAAACTGTTGAACAACCAGTCGATTTTATAAAAGAATACTACCAGAAAAATCCGGACAAACTTGAAGGTTTCAAACATGCCATACTTGAAAAAAAGGTGTTTGATCTTATAATAGAAAAAGCAGTAATTAAAGAAGTCGAACCTGAAGCGGCTGATGCTGATAAATCATTCGACGCAGCTTCTGAATAAAAAAATAACCGTTGACGAAAGTTAAAGGAGGCTTACATTGCCATTAATTCCAATGGTCATCGAACAAACCAGCAAAGGGGAAAGAGCCTATGATATTTATTCCAGACTGCTTAAGGACCGTATAATATTCCTCGGCACTGCAATAAATGATGATGTGGCGAACCTCATGATTGCTCAAATGCTTTTTCTCGAATCAGAAGATCCGGACAAAGACATTAATTTGTATGTCAATTCTCCGGGGGGATCTGTAACTTCCGGAATGGCAATATACGATACCATGCAGTATATCAAACCGGACATTACCACAGTTTGCATTGGTCAGGCGGCCAGTATGGGGGCGCTTTTACTTACAGCCGGAGCCAAAGGGAAACGTTATACGCTTCCCAACTCCCGGATCATGATTCATCAACCCATGGGCGGCGCCCAGGGCCAGGCGTCTGATATCAAAATTCAGGCGGAAGAAATCATCCGTTTGCGTAGTAAATTAAATAATATATTGGCATTTCATACGAATCAGGATATTAAAAAAATAGAGATCGATACGGATCGCGATTTTTTCATGTCAGGTGATGAAGCCCTTGAATACGGACTCATCGACCATGTGATCAATAACCGTGATGATCTTGATAAAATCATAGAATCGGAGGCCTGATATGTCAAATAAAGGCGATGATACGACTGATAATCTTTTCTGCTCATTTTGCGGCAAAAATCAGCAGGAAGTCAAAAAGCTAATCGCCGGTCCTGCGGTTTACATATGCGATGAATGTATCCAGCTTTGCAGTGAAATCATTGAAGAAGAAAGCATAAAGGATACAGACCTTGCCGGACAGACCCTTACCCCGGCTGGAATTAAAGAAAAGCTGGATGAATATGTCATTCAACAGGACCATGCCAAAAAAGTCCTCTCCGTTGCGGTTCACAATCATTATAAACGATTGGACACAGCCGTTAATACGGACGAGGTTGAAATCCAGAAAAGCAATATACTTTTAATCGGTCCCACCGGATGCGGTAAAACTCTCCTGGCGCAAACGCTGGCAAGGTTCTTAAATGTACCGTTTACCATAGCGGATGCAACAAGCCTGACAGAGGCCGGTTATGTTGGCGAAGATGTTGAAAATATCGTTCTGGCTCTTCTTCAGAATGCTGATTATGACGTGGAAAAAGCCCAGCGCGGAATTGTGTATATAGATGAAATAGACAAAATTTCTCAGATGTCAGATAATCCGTCAATTACCCGGGATGTTTCCGGCGAAGGGGTTCAGCAGGCTTTGCTGAAAATTATCGAGGGAACAACCGCCAGCGTCCCCCCCAAAGGCGGCAGAAAACACCCCCAGCAGGATTTTGTTAAAGTCGACACATCAAATATCCTTTTCATCTGCGGCGGCACCTTTACCGGCCTGGATCAGATTATCCGGCGTCGTATCGGATCAAAACTGATGGGGTTCGGCGCAAAAGTTATCAGCCAGACAGAAAGCAGCACCAGTGAAATTTTACAGATGATTGAAACCGAAGACCTGATTAAATTCGGCCTGATTCCTGAATTTATGGGTCGTTTACCGGTTGTGGCAACCCTTCAGGAACTGGATGAAGACGCGCTGATTAAAATCCTGACACTGCCTAAAAATGCAATTATCAAACAGTTTCAAAAACTTTTTGAGATTGAAGGCGTCAATCTTAGATTTACAGACAGCGCACTTTCAGCGATTGCCGCCGAAAGCTTAAAAAGAAAAGCCGGTGCACGTGGGCTTCGGGCAATTCTTGAAACGTCAATGCTGGATATTATGTATGAACTGCCGTCCATCGGCGGCGTCAAAGAATGTGTTGTCGGTGAAGAAGTTATCCTGAACAAGGAAGATCCTATTTTATTGTACGAAAATTCCAAAAAACAGGCGTAATATCTTAACCCGGATAAACCGGAAAAGTTAAAAGTGAACTAAAATTTGAAACCGGCACCTCAATAACCTGATTGAATATCGGTGATTGAAGTGCCGTTTTTTTTGAAATTAAACTTGCCTCCTTTATCTTTAGTGCTTAGTTTTAATTTCAACTGATTGTCATTATCACAGACACAGACAATAAATTCTTATAATTTAAAAAATAGATTAATTAAATCCTATGATACATATACCAAAAATTTTCAGACCAGATGATTCGTCAGAAGATGGAAATCAATCACCAATAACACTTCCCCTGTTGCCCTTGCGCGATATTGTTGTGTTCCCGCACATGGTATCCCCTCTTTTCGTGGGAAGATCAAAATCGATCAATGCCATTTCCGAGGCCATGAATTCCGAAGAAAAATATATTCTTCTCTCCACGCAATCTGATGCAGGAAAGGAAGTCCCCAAGGAAAATGAAATCAACAGAATCGGAACTGTTGCAAAAGTTCTGCAAATGCTCCGACTTCCTGACGGGACCGTAAAAACAGTTGTTGAAGGAAAACATCGTGCCCGTATTGTCTATTTCAAACCAAACGAAAGTTTTTTTGAAGTTAATCTTGAAATAATTGAAGAACCTGAAATCGATAAAAATGAAAAAGAAGCGTTTTTCAGGAATATCAACGCGCTGCTGAAAGACTACGCGGAACTTAATAAAAATTTTTCAAAAGACACGCTTAAGAACCTTTCCGTTATTACGGATCCGGTTAAAATGGTATACACCGTTGCCGGTCACTTTTCCTTTAAAACGGCGGCAAACCAGTCTTTGCTGGAAACCGCCGCTATCAGTGAACGCCTCACCCACTTAATTGAATTGATTAAACAAGAAATCATTATCATAGAGACCGACAAGCTAATCAAAAGCCGCATTAAAGAACAAATGGAGAAAAGCCAAAAAAACTATTATCTCAATGAGCAGATGCGCGCCATTAAAAAAGAAATGGGATCCGATGATTCAGAAGCCGATGAATTACAAGATCTTGAAAAACGCATCAAGCAGAAAAAAATGTCCAAAGAGGCAAATACAAAAACCAAGCAGGAATTGAAAAAGCTGAAACTGATGACGCCCATGTCGGCGGAAGCAACTGTTGTAAGAAATTATATCGACTGGCTGATCAGCCTTCCCTGGAACAAAAAAAGCAAAGTCACCAAAGATATTGAAAAGGCGCAAAAAATCCTGGATGAGGACCACTACGGTCTCAAAAAACCCAAGGAACGTATCCTTGAATACCTTGCCGTTCAAACCCTGGTAAAGAAACTGCGTGGACCGATCCTCTGCCTGGTCGGCCCTCCGGGGGTCGGTAAGACGTCTCTGGCTAAATCCGTTTCAAGGGCCACCGGTCGAAAATTCGTCAGACTATCTCTGGGCGGGGTCCGGGATGAAGCTGAAATCCGGGGGCATCGTCGGACCTATATCGGCGCCATGCCCGGTAAAATTATCCAGTCTTTAAAAAAAGTCAACGTCAACAACCCGGTTTTTTGCCTGGATGAAATTGATAAAATGAGCATGGATTTCAGGGGCGATCCGTCTGCCGCACTTTTAGAGGTGCTCGACCCGGAACAGAACTACGGCTTTAATGACCATTACCTTGATGTGGAGTATGATCTGTCGGATATCATGTTTATCACCACTGCCAATACGCTGCCGGATATCCCGCTGCCGCTTCAGGACCGGATGGAAATCATCCGTCTTTCCGGGTACACGGAAGTTGAGAAATACCATATTGCCAGGGATTTTCTGGTACCGAAACAGATTAAACAAAACGGGTTAAAAAAGGATAAGGTCATATTTTCCAAAAATGCGATTTATGCCATTATTCGGGGCTATACCCGTGAAGCCGGCGTGCGGAACATGGAACGGGAAATTGCCTCCATCTGTCGAAAAGTCGCAAAAAACCTGCTCAAAAACAAAAAAAATATCAAGAGCAAGGTCACCACTATTTCCTCAAAATCCGTTGAAAAATATCTGGGACCGGGACGAAGCCGCTTCGGCCTGGTGGAAAAAGAAAATCAGGTCGGTATTGTCACAGGCTTAGCCTGGACACAGTTCGGCGGAGAACTCCTCAGTGTGGAAACGGTAACCATGCCCGGCAAAGGGAACTTCACCGTATCCGGAAAGCTGGGGGACGTGATGAAAGAGTCCGCGAAAGCCGCCATCAGCTATGTGCGGTCTCGATCCGGGCAGTTCAATATTGATCAGCTGTTTCATGAAAAAACAGACATTCATATTCATATTCCGGAAGGTGCGATTCCAAAAGACGGCCCGTCCGCCGGGATTGCCATGTGCACGGCCATCATCTCGGCACTCACCCATCTTCCGATAGACCGGGATGTGGCAATGACCGGAGAGATAACCCTCCGTGGCCGGGTCCTTCCCATCGGCGGTTTGAAGGAAAAGATTCTGGCAGCCCATCGGGGCGGTATTAAAAAAGTATTGATCCCCAAGGAAAACGAGCGGGATATCAGTGATATTCCTGCCAGTGTGGTCAAACATCTGACCATCATTGCTGTGGAACATATGGATGAAGTCGTTAAGCATTCAATCGTTGAGAGCGACGGCAAACCGCTGTACAATCTTACCCATAAATTCGAAAAGGAACAACTGGATGACTCTGATATCGTGGTTGCCGATGTTTAAATGCAACTCAAACAGCGCTATCGGAGCTTTTTCACCATTTGCGGAAAATACGCGCTTTCAAAGAATGCAACATTATATAAATATTTTAAAATCAATTAGTTATTCAGAACTAATTTACAAAATATGAACAACTGAATTTAAGATAAATTTTTTGAAAACCATCTATAATTTTATCTTGACATAAAAAAACTTTATTGTTAATTTTCGATTTCTATTGACGATGCAAACTTAAGGGCGGGTAGCTCAGTTGGGAGAGCATCGGCCTTACAAGCCGAGGGTCACAGGTTCAAGCCCTGTTCCGCCTACCACCCTTTTTTTATTTATGGGGGCGTAGCTCAGTTTGGTTAGAGCGCCGGCCTGTCACGCCGGAGGTCGCGAGTTCGAGTCTCGTCGCTCCCGCCATAAAAAATCAAGGGGTTAGCTGATTTCAGCTAACCCCATTTTTTTGTCACTGAGTGAAAAACTGAGTGAAATTTATGAAATCTTTTCTACTTTTTCTAACTCTAAAAGTGCCATCGCATCCATAGTGTCTGAATAATTTCCTTCAACATATATCTCTGTTGTGCTTTGACGTCGATGACGCAGCACCTGCTGTACTTTTTTAAGCCCAACTTTTTGTAAATCATTTAAATACTTCGCAACTGTATGCCGAATATCATGATATCCAAAAGACTCCACTTCGGCTTTTTTGCAAAGGGCACTTAAGGTCTTTCTTCTTTCAGTGAAAGGTTTTCCATAATACTTAGACTTGGTATTCATGTGGCAAAATACATATGGACTTTTGGGATTTCGGTTTTTCCACTGCCACATGAGAAGTTTGTAAAGATCATCGTTCATCCACAGTTTTTCATATACCATTTCACTTCTCCGGTTCTTTTTCGTCCCGAGCCGGACCCACCTTTCCTCAAAGTTTACATCCTCAGCCCATGTCCATCTTAAAACTTCACTTTTCCTTGCTCCCGTGTGCCAATACGAACCTATTAAAACTCGGTCATGACCTTTAGCTGCTAACATCACTTTTAAAATATCCTGAATTGGAATCAGTCTTCTGGGCTCTTTGGTATGCGGTTTCTTTTTTATCGGTGCTGTGGGGTCATACATAATGCCATACATCTCTTGAACCCAGCTGTAGAATGCCTTTATGTTTTTCCTGTCTTTGTTGGCGGCATTATTGCTCTGTTTTCTTGCTCTTTCATTAATAAAATCGAGAATTGTTGTAGGTTCAATATTCTTAATACCTACATCGCCCACAAACTGATAAAATCTTTCGAGACAGTATTTTTTTTCACCAAATGTTTTTTTATCAAAATTTACCTTGCAGTCCGCCAGATAATTCTGAAAAAGGCTCCATAATGATAATTCTTCATCTATTGAAGAAGATTTCTTTTGGGATTGCTTCGGATTTGCTTTTTCTTCTTTTATCCACTGCCTTGCTTCGTCTTTGTACTTGAAAAACCCTTGAGCCCTTATTCTCTCCCCCTTTAACATGAACTCGGCTCGCCAGCCCCATTTGGTTTTCCAGATAGCCATACAACACCCCCCTTGTGGTTCTCCAGGATCCTCCCACTTTTGCAGCTGGAAGTATTCCTTTACGCATCAAAGCCCTTATTGTGTCAGCACTAAGCGACAGTTCCTTTGCCACTTGTTCGGGTGAAAGTATAGTGTTTTCGTTCTGCATGAGTCAATAAATATGCTCTTTTTTAAATCAATTCTTTAGCATAAAAATAAATAATAGGCTTCTCGCTTCAAGTAACAAATTCTTTGGATTAAATTGCCGGCATGATTGCTCCTAATTTTTTTTCAGCCCCACTTTATTTGAATTTGCTTTGCCTATCCATACCTGTCTCACTAAACACTCTTGTTCGCAGAAAGGCATAATAGCTGGGATTTGGCAGCCATAGCCAGAGTAATGTTTGTTGTATGCGCAAGTAGCCTGCGAAACTATCTCCGGCTCAATAATTACTCCTTTGCCGTTTGTGGGCTTATTTTTTTGAGCCCAGACTTTTAATGCCGCCACAGCCAAGTCTAAGGGTAGCCCTATTCTTTTAAGATGGATCGCAAGCCGGAAGCAGCTGACCCGCTGGTATTGAGTCACTCCATCCTGAAGCATTTTTTGTGCGCATATGGGCAGAGTGTGTGACTTGTTACTGGGTTTGTTTGTTTGATTTATAATTTTGGATGTATCTTGGGTTGATATTTCATTTATTTCAATGATGTCATCTAAATCTTTTTCGTTGTGTCGTTTGATAGATTCGAGAAAGTCCCATTGGTTTAGATAGGGTTTAAAGGTTGTTGGATCAATGAAGACTGTCCGTTCTTTAGGCACAAGTCCGCCAAATAATGGGGCGTTGATATAATTGCCGTACTTGACTGACGTTCTTAATTGATCGTGTTTCGGGAAAAATTCTGTGTTTGGTTGTTCTATTTCTTCAAGGAAATAACGAATGATCATTCTTGCTTTATATGCCAAGACACCTGGTTCATCGAAAAATATCCATACATGATATCCTTTTGATTTGCTTCGTTCGATGTAGGCTTCAATTTCATAATGTTTTGTCGTTTCTTGATATTGAAATGGTGCAAGGCGGTTATTGTTGTCAAAGTCGACTGCGATGGCTCTTATTTTATCCTTGTTAAGTAAATATACGCCATATGGCTGTTTACCCATTAAATGATCATAAATAACTTTATCTGTGACCGGCTCTTTGATTTGTCTGGGTTGTCCGGTTTTTGGATCATATGTTCCATAAACTTCCAGAAGTCCTGTAAAAAAGGTTTTGAAGATATTTATTTTTTGTAATGTGGTCCTTTTGTGCATGCAATCTCAGTATAGCTTTTCATTATTGAAAAAAAATTATAGGCGTCCCCTTCTCTACTTCGTAAGTAGCAGACATTGATTCATTGTTTCATTTTGCGTGAACTGATTTAAATTTATGCGGTAAGTGAATTGTAGATGAATTGATAAGAATTGAGTAAGGCTTTAATGAGTTCAGGAAGATGGTTTACCAACTGTGCCGGATAGCAATTTGATAAGTGTTGCGGTAAGAATGCTTTCCAACGGGTAATAATGATTCTAGCTATTTGATGTTTTAACACCCAATCGTGTGGATCAATTTTTGTGTTGCACGCCCAATTAATGTATCGCGTTTTTTCGATTTCGATGATTATTACTGTTATTTGCCATAAAATATAGTCCCAGCCATCGGCTCCTAATGATAGTGAATCAACGTATGCGGTATCTAATCCATTTGTTTGTGGGTATTTATATTTTTTTTCTAGTAAGGTGATAATTTCTGCTTTTGCTTGAGGGTCTGTCAATTTTTTGGGCAACCGGATTCCGTTTTGATAGATGTGCTGTAAGAATTTTCCGGTAATCTCAATGAATTGTTTGAATTTTATGGGGGTATTTTTATTAAATATGAAGTTTTCAGCAGCGTTTTGAATCGGGGTGTCGATTTGTTGTCCTATAAGCTCTATATCCAGACGGTGCAGTATTTCCTGTAAAATTATTTCGGCATTTTTTTTTGTTTTAAAATTCGTCATACTTAAATTCTTTGATTTCGCCTGATGCATCTTTTGATGTGAATGGGGTGAGCGGCGTGATGGGTTTGGCCCATCTGTCATTTGAGCACCGGAGTTGTTTTTTGACTTCGTGTGTCGGGCGATAATATTTTTTTCGGGATTCGGAAATGATTTTATCCCGAAAATGTTTTTTAGGGATTTTGAGCGGTGGACGGGTTTTGAACCTGACGATTTCAGTCCCGATCCGAGCGATGGCTTCGCCTTTCTCTAAAATAATGATGTCTTCTAGTTTTACCTTTTTTTGAAGATCTTTGATCAAGTAATTGGCGTCGCGACTGTCTACATTGAAAATGATGGTTGATCCTACGCTTGAAAATGCGTCTGTTTTTCTTTTTCCAAATTGGCTCATGTATTGATGGGCCAAACTTAAACTGACGCCGTATTTACGTGTTTCTGCAATGAGTTCTTCGAGGCTATCCGTTGTGAATCTGTGTGCTTCATCACAATGAATGTGAAACTGTTTTCTTTTGGCAATAGGTATATTACTGCGACTTAAAGCTGTTAAGTGAAGTAAAGATAGGATGAAGCAGCCAAGAATGCTTCTTGCCATCGGTCCTATTGTTGAGAGATTGATCAATAGGATCATTCCTTTATCCATGATTTGTCGGAAATTAAATAAGCTGTCAGGTTGAGAAAGCATCAATGAAACTGTGTTTGACACCAATAGTTTGCTGAGTTTGTTTTTTGGCGGCCCCAAATCGTCTTTGCCATACCTATGATAATCGTGAAGCCAGAATCGGCGTACTGTCTCGTTCTCTACAACTTGCAATATTTGTTTTCTAAGCTTTTTACCGTCCTCAGATTCTGATTTGTTTTGTAATAAATTTGCGATGTCAAAAAACGTTCCTTTTGGCAGATGAATTAATGAATAAATCATATTTCGAAATAAATGTTCTAATCGATCTCCCCATCCTGTTGGAGACACAAAGCTTTGTATGGCTTGTACAATGACATCGGCTGTTCTGCCGATGTCTTGTCCGGGTATTCGTTTAAGAGGATTCCATATTGGTACCCAGTTTGGATCTCCTGGATTTAAATAAATGGTTCTTTCAATATGACGTTCTGGAATGAGGCATAGTAAGCGCTCTATTAAGTCTCCATGAGGATCAAACACGGCCACTCCTTCCTCTTGTTCTATGTCGCTGAGAATGATGTGTTCTTCCGTTGTGCTTTTCCCCATGTCGGGACGACCGATGATGTGAGTGTGTCTTTTCCGAATAGGTTTGGGCAAGCATACTCGAATTGATTCGCCGGCATATTCGCAGTTTCCGATCCATGTGCCCGTTGTTATGTCCTGTTCTCGGACTGGTAATGTTTCTAATAGCTCAATTGAAGTCTGGTATACATCAAATGAATTGGCTGGCGGCAAATGAATGAGGCCAGTTAGTTCCTGAGAATTTAACAAAAAACCTGGTCTGTAAGTGATGCCTTTCAAAAACATTTTTTCAAATTGGGACGGATTGATAATCTGAGCATAATCATTATTATCAAGTGACCTTAATGGACGACCTCCATGCTGAAACATTCCAGCGAATGTTGACAATGCGTCCAAATAGGGCTCGCTCTTTTCTTCTTCACAGATAATACCCAAGCGAAAAACAGCTACATAAAAGGGTTTATCGTTATGGGCTTTGTTTTCGACGTCCCATGCCATTTGGTGAAGGTCTCCTGATGGGGCCTGTTGGGGAAAGCGTTGGGGGATGTGGTTTTGCCCGTGTTGTTTTCTGATGAATTCTAAGTCTAAAAGTTTTTGAACATTTCGGTGCCAGTTATGGTTTGGGGATACGGGTTGATATATGATCTGATAAATCCCGGCACTTGGTGCATGAATAGCGTTTAGAACAGATATTAACGGTATTAGAGGTGAGGTACGGAGTTCATCCGGACGAGTTAATAAGTGAGAATAAGGGGGTGATGGGAAGAATTCTCTAAAATGCAAAGCCCCCCAAAATTGGTCGAACGTGCTGGGCATCCCATCTTTTTGTTTTGTGAGCTCGCAATGTTGAAATGTTCCGCGAAATGCTGCTGACAAAATTGGGACATCAAATTTATGGCAAAAAAATGATAAAATTATTTTTTCATTATTGCCAATAATTTGAAATATTCCACGATGCGACATCATTTGTTGTTGTTTAATGAAATGCTCTGACTGATTCCAATCAAATTCTTGGTCAGGCGAAATCCAGACCTGAAATCTATTTAAATCTTCATCAGATGTAATTTGATCTGGGATCGAAAGGGGTTGATCATTAATACCTAATTGTTCGGGAGACCGCCATAAAGGTGTAAAGTATGGTTCAAGATGTACAGGATGATTCGATATGTCTGAATTACATCCTTTAACAACCTCTTTTTGGATCATATTCTTCGACATAGCAGCAATGATATGCGGCTTTGCTTGAACAATTAACGCTTTTTCGATGGACATAGACTATCCTCCATAGCTTTTTAAAAATGAAGCAGCAGAGAACAGAAAATAGTTTCAGAAGATATGCCTATCAATCATTTATTTTCTTAAAGAATTGTACAAATATTAGATTAAATGTAATAAAATGAATCAATTATTGAGAGGCCTTTTTAATTAACCTTCTACACCGCAAAAATTCTCGGTCCATTATATTTGGGCTTATTCGGATTGGCCAGGCTACATGTTTTACATTCGGGATTAACTTTTTTTGCTACACATCTGATGTTTTTTAAATAATCATCATCTGTTTTTTCTGAAGTTGTTTGATCGCAATTGATAGGCATTGACATATAAAATATATTGCCTTCATCATCTTTAAATCGAATTGACATTTCTTGTTAACTCCTTTCAATGTGTTTAAATTATTTTTGTGATTGAGTTAAATTTCTTTTCTTAATTTAGTTCCGGCCCACGATTCTCATCCTTTTGATGATCCGGGGATGTTCTTCAAGCACCTTTGTAAAATCTGCTTTTATTCTCGCTGCGCTACCCTCTGTGAGTTCAGAGGGTAAGAGATGACCGTATTTTGTGAGGTATTCATCTGTTGCGGCCCATTTTTCATCAACAGAAAGTGAATGCCAAAAATAGCCAATTTTGGCTCGGATTTCTGTACCGGCATATTCTTCAATCATTTGTTTGGAAAGACTTTTAAGCACCTTGTATAATCCGCCTTGATTTCCTGTTCTTACCATTTCAAATGCTGTTTTTTCCCCATTTGGCCCATACTCTTTTAATAAGAGCCTAATACACCGTCCCCACTCTATTTTTGGATTTGCTGATTTAAAAGATTTAATTCGTAAAATATTGTTTTCAGTGTGTCGAAAAAAGTTAGTGAATAAATCTTTATATACTTCCCAATCTTCTATTATGCCTGAATCAATTTGAAATGAATTTAGCGCCTGATCAATACGTGAAGATACCTGATCCAATGTTATCGATGGATCAATTGATTCAAGAAGCCTGTCAAGTTTGGTTTTCAATATTTTCCCTATAATCGCCTAAGGAGTCCAGATGTTCCTTGAAGTGCTGAAACATATGACTGTATCAGTTCTTGGTAATTCCGTGCGTATCTTTCCGGCGGGTTTGCATGGATGTCGGCAGACAAAAAGGATCCGCAATAGGCGATGAACTGCCTGATGATTTCAACCTGTTGTGCCCATGAATTAGGAGCTACATAGCGGTCAAACACATCCCGAACATATCGCTCCACAGACTCTCTTTTTAATCCATCGGCAATGATATCAAGTACAACTCTTAATCCACCGTTTGTTCCATCATGTGCATCATTGTATGCCATAACGATATCCCCCTCACGCCTGCGATATTCTTTTTCAACTATCTCTTTGGCGCGACTTGACGATTCGGAAACGGATAATCTCCCACCTTGGGATATGGATGAAGTGAAATGCGTATTATAATAATCACCAATTATTCGATTGAACTCATCAAAATTTTTTACTGTGTTTGAATGAATAGGATAACGCATCCTTGCTTCGTCATGTGGAATCCCTATTCTTTGGGCAATGATTCTTTCGTCTAATTCGGCGAGTAGGCTATTAACAGGCATGGTTATCCTCCTATTATTTTATAATGAGCGAAAAATTGACTTTACTTGCTCAATGGAAACTATATATGCTTCGACGATTTCTTTATAATGTTCGGCATAACGTTCGGCCGGTTGTGATGTGATCTCCATTGGCAGATGTGGATTTAAATGTTTTAGCAAGGCTTTCAAAAGATTCTCCTTAGCCTGCCAGTCCGAGGAATCTATCGCAAATCTCAAGACATAGTTGACATGCATTCTTTTCTGTTCCCGTTTAAATTGTTCAGTCATTTCATCAAAAATAAACCGCATTCCTCCATTATTAGCGTATCTGGCCTCTGCCAGAGCAGCTTCATCACCACCTCTTTTTATGAATGTCTGTTCAAGAAGTTTAGAAGCTTCGGATTTAGCAGCGTCTAACGTAATTGGGTCAGATATCCTTCCTATGTGTCGCATAAGATGTATATAAAATGAAGTTACTGCGTCGTTAAAATCCTCATAGCTATTTATGGTAACAGAATCCATAATGTAGGTGGCGCGGGCTGTGTCTATAGGGGTGCCGAATCTTTTTGTTAAATTATCTGGGTTGATCTCAGAAAGAATTGCTTTTAGTTTTCCATCTTCTCGTTCATCATTTGCTTCACTATTAACTTGGATAATTTCATAGTCATTAGTCCATTCAGGAACTTTTTCCATATGGGCTGATTTAAAGAGCAGTCTGACATCTTCGTGATCGGCTTCCTGGGCAAACTGGCTAAGTGGGATGATTTCGCTTGTAGGCAGTAACGGTGGGTTGATCTTTAATCGCCGAATTTCGGGCGGCAGGGATTGTATGAGGTTATTGAGGCACTGGCCAAATTGTTTGGGATAAAGTTTCTGGTGAATATGAAACTGGCTGAATACCTGCAGAAGCTCCTTGGCTTTGTTTATCTGAGATGCCAACAAGTTACTTTCTAAAACATTCCAGAAACGTTTTTCGTTATTTTCAATAAAAAATCTCGCAACATCGTGACCGATGAGTTTTTCATCATTTGAACAAATATTATAGAATCCCTGCTTTAAGCTCGCTAATATGATCTGTTCATCGTTATAAACAACTCGCACCAAATCGCTGATATTGCATATCGGTATTGTTTTTAATTTCAACTTTGCTTGAATAAGGGCATCTTCAATTTTCTGTTTAGTCTCCGGGGATAATGAATGTAATGAATTATCTTGGTCAAGAACTGGATGGATAAAGGTATGGATTGAATCGTCCATGGTAGCTGCTGCAAGTTTATCCGGTAGGCCCATTACCATCCGGATGTCACCCCCGCTTGAAGCAAGGTGGCCACTGGAAATAATATGGTTTGGAATCAGTATTCGCAGCCCCACTGATAACATAGCCAAAAATATTGGTACATCAGCAGAGTATCCCGAGATGTTTGAACCTGTGTCCATTGTTGAAGATACGTCAAGGTTAACCATAGAAACTTGAACATTTTTTTGGGATTGTGACATTGTACTTAAAATTTGATCGACTAAAGGCAGAATGATTTCGGTAATGTGTTTGATTGTTTTCGATGAAAATTTGACGGGGCCTTTAAAACGAATGCGATCCTCAGGCTCATCATCGCATATTTGTGCAACCACGGTTGATATGACTGCTTGAGCGTCACTGTCTTTGCCAAAAACGAGGACAGTTTTTGCCCGTCCTATACACCATTCTGTTGTTTGATTGTGGTTCAAGTTCTTATTGCCTTATGGTGAATTCGATACATCCACTTTCAATTTTCGGGATAATCCTTATGATCATTTCCCCGTCCAGGAGTTTTATTTCTCTTGTCACAATAGCGGTGCGTTCCTCTGTTTCAGCTGCCAGCTCAAGTTCTCGCGCAGGAAAAGCCTTACCCCATAAAAGATCGTGCTCTTTCAGTTCGCCTTGCCAAAGGATACGGCCGGTGTTGAATCGGATTATATACCTCCCTGGGAGTGCTCCGCTTATCATCTTCGTTATTGGTGTAATCTGAATGGGAAGAGAGTAAAAATGTTCACCCTCATATTCGACAATGATATTCATTTGTTGATGAGCAAATCGTGCCGGCTTAGCTTCTGAGCAAAGTTCATCATATTCATTCCATAGGGGAGGATGTGATCTGATCTGATCCAAGATATTTTGAGTTTCATCCTGATCGCCTTGAAATATATCGGTGGCCAGTTGAAATGCCAGGTCCTGAAGATTGTCATAATAAATGTCGTCTGGTTTAGAGAAATATATTTCCCAGTTTTTACTCACCTCTATCATGAAGTGCTGAAATTGAAGAAAGACTTGCTCGTATCGTGGATCTTTGCCCAATTGAATTATCTTAGATAATGCTTCTGCAAGTACATTTTTAGGGTTAGGTTGTTGGAGCGCATCTGCTATTAAAGCTAAAAAATACATATAGTTATTCATGGGCTGATCCTTTTTTATCTTCGTTATGAGTTCCTTTTTCTAAAACATTTTGCACCTGCTTCCAAAAACCTGTTTCAATGGCAACCTCCTTAAAAATGTTGTGCTTTGATAACACATGCGCAGTATTAAACCATAAGTCCGGAACATTAGAGTCTGTTTCAAACCATTGGCTGCCAGCAAATCGGCTGAAAGTGGCTTTTGAAACGCCAAATTTTTTTGCCAGAATGCCATCACTGAAGTCGCCAGAGCTTATATTATCGAAAACGCATAGGATAAATTCTTTTAATTTATCTTCTCCGAGCGCTTGAATCGATCTGCGCAGTTTTTTAATGTTGGCGGCTTTTTCGTTGGCAACCGTTTTCGCTAAACATATCCCCATTTCCTCATCTGAGTCGGACCAGAAAGAAGATGTTTCGGGTTCAGTCCCGTTTTCCACTTCGCTAAACCGGACGAACCGTTCTTTTATCATTTTCTGATCAATGATTGTTTGAATTCTTTCTTTTTCTTCAGGCTGTTTCAGGTCAGGATTATTAATATTTTTTTTCAGCCATTCCCGGCGTTCTCTGCCTTTTAAGGATTTGGGCAACCAAACACAAATTTTATCACTATTAATGTCCCAGTAATACCTGGACCAGAAATGATTGGTTTTACGTTTTGCTTCAATAATAGAAAAATTAAAGTGTCTTATTACCAAACCTTGCATCGCTCTGGCTGCTATATACTCTTCTTTAATTTTGGAAATGGGCTGGTTTGTTTTTAAATTATCGGTTATATGCTTAAGGAAAGCTTTGAAATAATAGCGGCAGTTTGTCCGTGGTTGTTTCATATTTTTTTTCTTATTTGCCGCGCTTATTTTTTCTGGGTTTGGTAGTGATGTGAATTTTGCCTTTGTCAGATCATAAGCTATGTCTGCAAGCTCAAGATCATTATGTCCTCGCCACTCTCGGTTAGCGAAACTTTTACGGAGGTTATCTATAAAATTAATAAATAACATGGGTTTACTGTTGTTATAGGTAAAGATCGTCCGGTTGGTGTGGAATTCATTTAAGGCTTGGTGGTCACGATAAAAAATAATTTGTTCCACCAATTCTATGAGTGACAAACTGCGATACTGCAATTGGACTTTGTCGTCCGCTGTTAACCTATAGGCGGTTTTCATGTTCGTCCTCCTCTTCTATTTTTAAAGCTCTTATTCTATTTTTTAGGTCATCCACCTGATCATCTACGATGCTCGCAATTGTTAATGCTTTTTCGGATTCTGAGTTAATGAGAGCTTGATTGATTTGCATGCGCAAATTTTTTATTGTGTTTAGTTTTTCGATGAGTGGATTTAAATTTACTGTGTTGGGATGGTGTTGATTTGCTTTTTGGAAAAATTCCAGGGCTTCTTCCCAGTTGTTTGTTTGCAATGCATGAAGACCTTGTTCCATATTGTTTCGATAATCTGCAGCTTTAATGGCAATTTTTGTTTGTATCAGGTGGCCTGAAGGATGATCTGGAAATAGGTTGACAGCCTCTTTTAAGAGCTCTGCTAATTCATATAAGCCTCCATCTTTGAGATTCTGGGCAATGGTTTGATAGAATTTTTCTGCTTTTTCAAATCGAGTTTGAAGTTCTGTCCTTAATTGTTGGGCCGCATCGTTTTCTGGATCTAAGGATAACGCTTTATCAATTAATCTGATTGATTCATTATAATCGCCCTGTGAAAAACAATTAGATGCTGATTGCATTATCGTTTCAATTTCTTCGTGAGCGCTATTTTTTTTTGTTTCTCTGGAGTTGGTAGGGCCTTTAAAACTACAATATCCTTTTTCAAGATCTTCAAGCAGATCCCATACGCTTTGATACCTATCTTCTGGAGCCTTCTCAAGGCACGTAGCTACAATGTTTGCTAAATTTTCGTCAATATTGGTTATCCGTGGAGCTGGTACTTTAAGGTGAAGTTCCCGGAGTCGATCATAAGATCCGCCAAAAGGGGGCCGGCAGTTGGGATGAAGCAGTTCGAATAATATTATTCCAAGCGAATATATATCCGCTTGGTGGCCGATGTCTTCTGGATGTGGAGCAAGAAAATGTTCCGGGCTCATGTAAACTGGTGTTCCTTTTTCTTGTGACGATTCTTGCTGGTGGAATATGCTTGCCTGTTTTAACCTCTGTGAACATGAAGATGCGCCAAAGTCTGAAACTTTTAATATATCATCCTTAAAAAGAAGATTTTCAGGTTTTAGGTCAAGGTGTGATACATATCCATCGTGAATCGTTGCGATTCCCACGCATGCCATCTTGAAATATTCTAGACCGGTTGTCTTGCGAGTATCTAAATCGTTTTCGTGTACCAGCAGCCATTTTCTAAATGTGCCGCCATTTGCATGTTCCATTGACATTACCAGTAAGCCTGTGCCCCCCCATGGTACGTAATGTAAGTCAGACACTCGAATAACGTATTGATAATCATAAATTTGATTATAAATGTTTATTTCGCGTTTAAGCTGCAAAGATGTAATGTCATCGTTTAAAGGCCCTACTTCGACTACTTTTAAGGCTACCTCATTTCTGAGGAACATGTCCTGGGCCAGATAGACAGTTCCGATACTGCCATGTCCCAGGAATTCTATAATGACAAACCGTTCAAGTAGAGTGTCATCTGGTTCGAGCCACACTCTGTTTTCCTGTAGCTTAAATCCCCCAGAAAAAAAGCATTTGTTTTCAGTTTCACTTTGCCTCCTTCTATTATCACTGGAGCTTTTTTTATTTTGGTGGAGGAAATCATAGCTTGACGACGAAGAAAGCTTTTGGATAACTTGTTTCATGGATACTCCTCCCTTGGTATTTTTTCTGTAAAAAGCCTTTGTAATGTTTTTGTTAGAACGTTATGGATTGTTGCCAGATAGGAGTTTGATAAATTTTTTTGGTTTAGAAGATTATTAAGTGTATTGATTGCATTATTGTTTTCATCTTCAAACGATGTATCAGGATTTATGTTGCGCCAATCGAAAAGGACAACAGGAATAATGACTGTCGTATTCAGGTCGCCATTTAAGACCTGAGCTGCGAATTGTAAGCCTTTGACACCGATAGTTACATCATTGTCGAATATTATGGTTTTAATTTGCTCGGTTCTTCCTCTTGCCACCCATTGTATAGTTTCCTGAGATGCTGCCGGCAGATCGCGGTTTATTGATGTCTTTCGAATCCGTTCATATTTTTCTAAGATTTCGATTAAATCTATCCTTACACGATTAAAATGAATGGGCTTTAGCTTGCTTAATACGTATCGGCCAAAAAATTTTTTGCCGATGATCGTGGCAGAATCTATGATGATATCGATGCTGACATCGAACTCGGGCTCGATAATCCAGTGCTCATTTTTTAATATATCAGCCGTCTTAGAAATATTTTCGGGTTGAATTGTGAAAGGATAATTGAAGTCAATTTGATAAATTTGTTTGCAAAAATGGTCAGCTTCTGAAATATGCCAAACCCTTTCGAGCAGTCGTGCATATTTTTCCATGGAAGGACAAATTTTTGGATCATTGTTCGGAAGAAGATTTATAAACTCGCGACAAAGCCTGATTGCTCCAGCAGTATTACCTTTTTTTTCGGCTTCGTCAGCCCGAAGGGCCAATGATACATGTTCATATCCCAAATTTATGAGGCGTCTATGAAGTTCATCAATCACATCGTTGGTGACGCGACCGATTTTAGACTTAATTTCTGAAATGATCATTTTTACTTCTTTAGATGATTGCAGTGCATAAAAATTTTGCATTTTTCCCGATAAAGGTTGAGAGATCATTCGGTAATCCTGGTTCTTGCAGTACTTGATAAGCCTCACATTCCCATCTACCAAAGAATAAATACCGGCCTTTCCATTTGACTCAATCAATATTAATTTTGCTGGAGAATTTTCTGTGACTCTGGCGCCTACAACATTCTTTTGTATTCTCAAATCGAGATCTGGTTTTTCCGAGTCGGGTCGCCAAATTTTTAACCGACCGTCATTGATACCAACAGTTAATAGGTTACCATTATAAGTTGATAGTGCGTAGAATGTTCCATCGTGTGGATATAGCATTCTTATGTCGCCAGTGTCAGGGTTGACAAGTGTTAGCTCGCCTTCTGCTCCTGGACAGGCTATTGTTCGATTGTCTGGCCAAAAAACTATTTGAACCAAAGCACTGATTGCTGGAGGAGTGCTGGTATAGACTGTATGGGTCAATTCGTGATTCTGAGGATTCCAAAATTGGAGGACTCCTTTTGATGAAAGGCTTATTAAGCGTCCGTCAGCAGAACATTTTAGAGAGCAGATGTTTTCTTCCAATGTTTGGAGGATTTCTGGAGCATTGCTCTTTTGGTCTGTGTGCCATAAAAGAATCCTTCCTGCTATATCGCTGGCTGCTAAAAAGAATTTTTCCAACCAACAAATTGACAATATTGACGCGCCTTGAACCAGTCTTTTGTATGAAGCTGGCTCATCGAGTGTATCTTCCCAATTTTTATCGATAATATAAATGAGTCCGCCTTTGGTTCCTATGCCTATCGTTCCTTGCTCTGGTTGAATGTCAATCGAATAAGCGCTGTGCCCTTGTGGAAAATCTAAATATTTTATGGTTTCGTTTGACACAGTGTTAAAGACTTCTAAACAAGGATGATTCCCCCCTGTCCCTAAAAGTATGGCTGATTGCCAATTCAATTTTGCATATCCTCTAATAATTTTTGTTTGATTTTGAAAACTAGTTTCCTCCAATGGGTCCCATTGATATGAGGCTATTGATCTCTTTTTCAAAAACGGGTGTTTCTCGGTGATTATGATTTGGCATACCATTATTTCGTGGAGTGACGATACTTCCGGAGGCTGACTCTGGGTTGAAACTATTCTGTTCTTTTAAATCTCCAGGTGGCCATTTTTTTTCTTTTGCTTTTTCCAGCTCTTTATCTGCTTTTTGGATGATTTCAAACAGCCTTTTCCTTCGCTGAATCGCTTGGTTATATTCGGATAACTGTGCTTCTTTTGCATTGTTGTAATTTTTTTTCGCTTCGTCATCATGAAGTTTTTGCCGGTCTGAGCTTATTTTTTTTAAATTTTGCCGGCAGCGCTCAATTTCTCTTTCCACTGGAAGAATATATTGCCTCAGCCTTTTAATTGCTTTTTCTAAGTTTCTGGCAGCCTTTTCTTTATATGCATACAGCTCTTCGGCAAATGGGCATTCTGAAAATCCGTTTTCGTCTATTTTAGGTAATTGGTTTGCTTTACTGATTAATTCCTCAAGAATTCGTTCCACTTTATCCAAAAATGAATCGACTGTTTTCATGTCCACGTGGGCATATTTATTTTGATTGTTACTGGTGTTTTCTGCCATATGCTTATCCCCCAGTGTTTTTATGAACCCGTGATCTGAGCTGTTCTTGAATAGTGTCACTGTCTTCCCTTGCGTGGCGTTCTCTTTCTTCTTGTTCCTTTAAAAGGTCAATGTCGCGTATGGCTTCTTCTTTAGCGCGCAGGAATTCTTTGTCAGGGTTATTAGTTTTAAATTCTGCGCTGGCATCTGAGATTTTGGAAAGATCTGATTCTGAAGTTTCTTTACTTTCATTAACCTCATTCCCGAATTCCTGGCTTTCATTCTGAATCTGTTCCAGCTCTGTATCTTCTTTCTCAAATGCTTCCGTGGTCACATTTTCGGCGTCTTCAATGGCGCCCTCGATTTTCTCAAAACCTTCGCTTGTTCCACCTTCCAGCTGTTCAAGGGTTTTTCGGACCGTTTCGATGTCCGCAGCATCATCGTCCAGGATATCCTCTTTCTCCCTCATGTCCTGTCCCGCTTTTTCAACGCGATCTTTGATTTCATCTCTGCCTAATAATTTTTTTCGTGTTGCCATGGCTTTTCCTCATTCTTATGAAAATTGTCTGCCCGTTCTGATAAAATTTTCTATAATTTCAAGTGATTGATTTACGTCTGGTTTTATGATGGATTCAATGCGATGAATCAAATCGTCCCTGAACTCAAGAATCAGTGGATCTCTAACTTTTTTGACGCTGTCCGCATAAAAATATTTACAATACGGATTGGTTAAAAATGATTTATAGGCATGGTTTAATCGCTGGCTTAGCGTCCGTGCATCTTTGCACAATTCCTTTATCGCTATGTTTGATTTTGGTTTATTCATTACTTGAACGCGTTGAGCTAATAGAGACGCTATGGCCTGATTGATACGAAGCCGCTCATCATTGAAGGAGTCAGTCCTATTTTTCAGTTGTTCCAGTTCATTAACAATTCTTTCGGTGAGGGCATCTATCAACCAATCATCATCTTGCAGGTAAGGAATAATGTGTTCACCTATGACTATGGTGTTTAAATCAAAGCGTTCTTGGAGGTTTTCTGTCTTAATCCTGCGGGGCCCATGATATCCTTCGGTTATATAATAGGCCTCTCCGACTGGAAGTCGAGCGATCTCTTCCATTTCCTTCGGTCCAAACAACATTGCGGCACCGATAACTTCACGGTCTTCCATGTCAACCTGGGGAAACGCGATTTTTGTACTGGTATTCTTGATTACTTCCGGTGCTACGGCTGAATTATGCTGATCCATAATAAAAATTCCGACTCCGAGTGCGCGGAGTTCAGCGAGCATCCGGCAGATATATTCGGCTGCAAATGCTTTGGGGTCCGCGACATCTGGCGATGGTGTTGCCTGCCCTGTTCGGCCGACAATGTTATGTGCCTCTTCTATGATGATGACAAATCTGGGGTCTTTGCCGGTTTTAGGAACTATTTTGAGATATTCGCGGATACTGGTTAAAAGAAACAATATGATCAGGCAAGCCTGGGTAGTATGGACCCGATCAAACTCCAGGATTGACGAACTATTCATCAGGCGGTCGATGCTTGGAATATTTTTACTGCACTGGAATACTGTGCCAACGGCCCGCCTGATCAGCATTCCTAATCGCACTTCCAACGCTGAACTGATATCTGCGTTCGTATCTGCTGAATACCCTTTTTCCGCCAATACTTTACCAGTCGCAGCCACTAAATCAGACAATATAGGCGGATCATCTTCGTTGTAATTTTCATATACTCTTTCAAGAGCTTCGCCCAACAAAGCCGGCAGGGGGCCATCTGCAACCGGCATGGAGGCCATAAAACATGCCAGTATATTATCGATATGTTCATCTATGGATATGCCCGGCAGAATCCAAAGCGGATTGAAGCGGAAAGGGGAAACGGTTTCAACGCCTACCGTATAAACTTCAAGTGATTTTGCAAGCCGGCTTGCATTCTTGTCCGGATGGTTTTTTAATGTTTTTAAAATTCGATATTCTGTCTTTACTGGTTCAATTACCAGAAATGGAATTTTTTGTTCATGAAGCTGAAGTATTATGTTGCGCATGGTGTTAGTTTTAGTTTTGCCTGTCATACCGCTTACGAAACAGTGGTTACAAATTTTATGTGTTTGAAGGATAGCCGGGGCTTTTGCACCTTCCATATCGTTCCCTAAATGGATATATTTCGACGTGTAATCGATAATCGGGTCGGTATTTTTTCTTATGCATTTGGGTGAAGTTGAAGTTGCTACCGGCAAACGGAATGCTCCCAGGAGTTCTTCTACGGTTGCAAGATGGTCAAGGCGTTTAAAACCGGAATAAGATTTGTCTTTGAAAAGACGTTCATGAGTCGACGGCAATTGTACTTGAAGTTCCTGACAGTTTTTGATTGTTTGATCAAATAATGCGTCACCCTTTGTTGATGAAAAAAGACGATAGGAGCCTTCCGTAAAGTATGATTCGGCCACCACGGATCCTATAAGGTGGGTTACTGCTGTGCTTTCAGCAAGCACCCTGATCTGGAATAATAGATGGGGTCTCTGGAGACTTTCATGAAATCGTGAATGGGAGCGCAAGATGTCATCGGCTAACGGATCTTGGTACCGAAGGGGTGCAAGGTTTTGTCGCCAATTCGAAGGAGAAAAGGTATTTTTTTCTTCCAGATAATCTTGTATTTCGGTTGCGTGATCTTCATCTATGTCCCATCGCCTGTTAATGGACTGGAGTCTGGATAGGTAACGCGTACTATTGGATAACTCAGCTTCAATAGGTGCGGGTTCTACGCAAATATCGATGATGATTGTTTCACGGGCGTCAGCAAGTATCCGGTCAAGGTTATCATAGTTATTTTGTTCATTGGGTTTAAACGGTTGAATCGTATAATAGCAATCAGGAATATTGACGTTGAACTCCCGGGTATGGAGCGGTTTGATGGGGTTTTCTCGGCGGGTGATTTCGCAGGCTGCTTTTATTTTGTGATATGGTATTTCATGCTTTTCAATTTTGTGAAGTTTATAAAATCGGTTTATCGGGCCGTTTTCTATGAGAATTCGTATACTCTCTTTAACTTCTTCTTTGTGAATCTGGACTATTATGCATAGGGCCAAGGCTGATTGTTTATTTTCTTTTGTCGGATTGAAAACATATCTTATTGTCATTGTTACTGAGTGTGGCGGCAAATTTGACACGATCCTTAGAACTTGTTCAAAATCACGTGCAACTGCTTTCAGGACGTCTCCTCCGGCCTCAGCTACGTTTTGGGGGTCAAACGGGTCCGGAATTTCGTTAATAAAATATGCTAAGATATTTTGATCCATGGCCTTACTTTCTTGAAGTTGGCTCATTCGATTGCGAATCTTTTTTGTTGTCGGAAATGGGTTCGTGATTGTTTAATGCGTACTTTTCGAAATCCCCACAAACCGGGCATGCTTCGTTGCGTTTTAGATCGATGCCGTACCAACGAAGAATGTGCATCCCGTCAACATAATATTTGAGAGGCTCGAGCTTTTCGTATGGAGTGCCTTTTTCCCTCCGGTTAAGCCAGATATACCAAGGGGCTATCAGATCCTTATCAAGAGAGCGCAAAGTTGTTTCTTTGTCCTTTAAGAGTATCTGGCCTCCGATTTTTACAACCATTTGGCTGATCGGTTTAATATCATTTAAAAGCCCAGGTTCGACTGGCACCTCGCGATCCGAATAGGCTATTTCCTGGGCTTGTTCAGGACTGGAAATTTCCACATCGTTTGCTTCTTCAGGTAAATATGAAAGAAAACATTGATAGCAAGGTGAAATGCCTGTTCCATTAAAAACATGGATTTGTCCACCGTAAGCTCTGCTAAATGCAGCAGCCATAATAAAAGGCTTGTTTTCTTCTACGCAAAGTCTGTTTAATATGAGCCTTGATTCCCGATTATCTGTACAGATGAATACAACATCTGCCTTTTTTATCGATTTCCGGACTGTCGGTTTATTGTCAAAGTTTACTTCCATGACAAGGGGATACACTTTTGCATTGGGATTTCGGTCAAGTATGAGATCAGCCATGATATGTGCTTTATATCGACCCACATGAGACAATCCGGCAACATGCCGTGATACGTTACCGACTTCCAAACGATCATGATCAATACAGATAATTTTTCCGACGCCACATATACCTAACTCAAGGGCGATATATGACCCACCTGAACCAAGCCCGATGATAGCAACGATCTTGTCGGACAGTATGTCGGTTTCGATGAGTCCTTTGTATCTGGAGAATATTTCGTCTTTTATAGGCGTGATCTGAACCGGTATTTTTCGCCATTTTTTTCGGTTGCGCACAAAACCTGCGGCATTAATAAATTTAGATCAATATCGGCGTGCTGCTTTGGCTTTTTTATGCCGGTTGATGATGACTCGAACAATGTCGTCTGCTTGCCCGACCCTGGAAATATCTATGTTTTTTTTACGGTCATCATTGATATATATGGTTCCCGGAACTTTTTTTGATGCAAACTTGTTTTCAAGAAGTGTAAATACTGTGCCTTTATCCAGGCTTTTGAAAAAAAACCTCCTTTTGGCGCGAGGTTTGATCTTCTGAATAACTTCACTAGAAATAACAATAATCGAGTCGCTTCGGTCTAACCCAAATAAATCAGCATCAGAGGGTTCAATATCAATATAGCGTCTTGATCTACGAGGATGTAATTGTGAAATAGGTCTTATTCTCTTTTCATCAACATCATACTTAAGCTCATTCCATCCATCATTCACTCGTGTTATTTCCTCAAAAATTCTATTAACTCTTTCATTTTCGGTTTCCATTTTTATTGCCTCCTTTTTATTTCACGAATATTTTCGTCAATGCTTTTCCCCCATGTTAAATGATATTCATAGGCGATAAGCCACAGCATGCCTTTAAAAAAAACTCCAACACAGGTTCGGGTGGCATCCCACGTGCTGGGATTAAAATGGCATATCTGGACACATCCCCCTGGCCCATTCCTGCAGGTATGGAAGGCATGAGATACCTGATAATCGGAGTTGATAGTGCCTTGATTTTTATATTTAGGCAGAATAACAGGGTAAGTAATATATAGATTAGGCCTTTGGTCCGGATAATGTTTCGGTATTACCAATTTTAATTGATAGTTGCGATTTTCGGATATTGAGCTCTGCCATCCTTGGAAGAAATACTCGTCGTCGCTATGATACAGCTCAAACTGGGGCAACTGGCTTGACATAATTGCTTTTTCGACTCGAAGGCGCTTTCGTAAAATTTTTACACTCATTTTTATACTCCTTTCTTATACCTTTACCGGGGGTAGAATTATTTCGATTGCAGGCGGGCTGATATTTCAGTCTATTTAAATGTGTTCTTTGAGCTACATCATAAACTTCACACAGTTTAAAATAAGAGCTGGACGCCAAAATTTCATCTGTGTAATCAATAATAGAATTATCAGGATTGCGTGAGCTGACTGCTATTTTTTTATATGGTGATTGGTCGCTGTAGGCGATGAATATTCTTGAGTTTTGGCCAGGAATTGGCAGATTGAGTATAACAAAACGATCCTTCAGTATTATTTGTGTATCTTTTTTTATGTTTACAGGTAATTTTTGAAACTCATCGTGAATGAGAGGTGGAAGAATTTTATTATTAATATTTTGTTGGGGGTGATCTAACTCGGTGGGTTGTGTTATTATTCGTTCTAACGGAAAACTATATGAAATGCAGAGCTCTGGTATTATGGGCTGGCTGTGCATTTTCGCTGTGATTTCTTTTCGAAAAGGGCTCACGCCTGGAATTATTTCTATCTTGCATCGCTTTGGTTTCCAGCCAGATACTTCTGTATAAAGAAATGCGTGAATTTCAATTAATCTTTTGTGGTTCCGTTGTTTAGAGCTGTATGAAGAAAAATTTAATGTATTTTTGTATGGATGCTTAAAATTCTGTCTCGTATCTTTGCTACTGGCCAGATTTTCAGTGTGAAGCTTTGATTCATCCCTGTAAGTCATGATTATTTGCCACATGCTTTTAAAACCATTTTTTGTTGCGATCTTGGCAGTACTTTCAATGTCTCCTGCACTAGGCTCTTTGATGCCGAGATTGTGATGACTGTGGTAATTTCCTAAGTAAAAAAGACCGTAATTATCTCTTAAAAAAATATTGATACGTTTAAGAAAAGGGATGTCCTGTCGAAAATGTGCTCTTTCATGGATTGCGTTAAGCCCCGGTAATGTGACAAGCATAATTATCGCTTGGGCATAAAGGGTTATAAAACCATAAATTTCGGCGCCAGCCTCTATGTTCCCCCACTCTGCGGAAACCCCCGCCATGTACTTAAGCTCGCTTTCCCACATGAGGATAGTTTCAGATGGAGAAGTTTTGTCATATGGTAACCGATTAATATGTGATGTCTCACCTTCGAAAGTCTCGTTATTCTTGGTGTAGCGATCATTGCTTCGCTCTTTGTGATCGGCAAAATTCGATCCTGGTTGAGGTTGACCAAAGATTCTTTGGTTTATATTTATAGCTGCTTTGATAATATTTGAATGTAATTTCTTTTTGATAATCGTTATGATTCCATTTTTGTTTGTATTTGTATTCATGATATTTACCCTTAATTTTATTTTGTTTTATTTTATGACAAGGTTAAAAAAATGAATTGTGGGAAGACTTTTACCCGCTTTATTAAATAGATAAAATTTTGCGATTTTTAAGTCAATTAAAAAGTGGTTATAATTAATTGATTTTATTGAAAAAATGGACAAAAGAGGATATTGGGGAAAAAATTATGAAAAAAGCGGATATAAAAGGAAATTTTGGGAAAAAAATTTATCATTGATATTTTATAAATGTTACAAACATGATAATCTATTAATCAGTGGTTACAGAAATGGATAATGAGGTTGGCTTTGTGGAATTTTAGGAAAAAAATATTATTACCTTATGCTGAGGAGGCGGGTATTGATTTATTCCAATATCTCTCCAAGAGGGGTTTAATAACAACAACTAAAGAGTGTAATCATAATCCTGATTATAACGATACAGACATTCTAATTAATGGAGTGGCTAAAGGATTAGGTAGCAGTTCGAAAAAGCTCGATACTTTCGCTTTATTATACGGATGCCATCATATTGAAAAAGTATCAGAATTCTTAGACTATTATGATAAAAAGAATAAAAGGCATAAGCCGCTTGAGGTGGAAACTGTTCAAAAATATGATAGAGAGGCAATAAAATATATTCATGAAACAATAGATAGAGATCCAGATTTAAAAAGTAAAATAATTTTAGCTTTGAAAGAAGAATATGAAAAATTATGTAATAAAGAGTGCGCCTGATCTTCTTTATTGGGCATTTGAGGAATTATTGAACAAGCGTTTGTTGGATGATGCTGCTCTAAAGTTAATGCTAATAATTCGTGCGTTCGACTTTGATGCAACATTATTCGAATCGATGCCCAATCAAATCGAAAAATTAAGTCATGAAGATCAGGATATTTTTATAAATTTATTAATTGAATATATTGAATCATCCCAAAAGGCCGCTTTTGCAATTAATAAGGAGGACCAATACTATCGATTACATCAGTTTATCGTTTTCTTAATAAATTACCTAATACAAAGAGGAGACGAATTTTTCCACTCTATTTCGCGTACTACAACCGTCGAGGACTTATATGAATCTAGTCTTATAGAAGTAACTGCATCCTCACCATTTAAAGAAGTCCAAAGATTAATCAAAATGCGTAGATTTAATGATGCCTTTGATTTTATTGATAATGCAATTAATACATACCTTGACGATGATAATTTAAAATTACTCCGAAAATTATTAATTAATCAAATTTGCCCAGTTAAAAAAGAGTCTTATGAACTCATTCAAAAATTAAAAAAAATAAACTTTCTAATGTCCTTAACCTATAAGTGATAAGGCTTGAGTCGACCAAATAGTGAAAACCCCTTCGAGTTGTCAAGACAGATCGCTTGGTCGATCTCAATCTATTGTTCAAGAAGCTCGGACAAGGAGATTTGATTTATAGGGCAATGTATTCGTGACTGGTCCCACAGGCACGAGCTGATGTGAGTGTTCCAGTATTTTTCCGGCAGGCAAGATCTGTTTTTGGGGATACGGATCATCACGAAAATCGGCAGTTATTTAATTAATAAAAAAAACATTGATCGTATATTAATCAAAAATTAAATCAAACCTACCCGGATAGGCGAAATAATTGATATAAACATATTTTGGAGCTCCCCTTATTTTTTAAGGATCTTATCAATTAAAATACACCCTTCAAATATGAAATTCTTCCAAATTTCCAACACAACAAAATAGAAAAATATTTAAACCCCCTTTCCTATAATCTTTGTTGATGGCATCCCCGATTAATTTTCTGGAACCTTTTGATCGGCTTCATATAGGACCGTTTATCTCAAAATATTCAGATTGGATCTTGTTTACCCTGCTTCTTTTTTTATTTTGGGCGGTTGCGGGTATTGCTTTAAGAAAAAGGTTTGAGGATAGCCGTCACCTTCGTATTCTGGTTACTTCGGTAGCGTTGCTTCTTTCAGTTGGGACTTATTATTCAATTTATGAAGGGTGGCTGCATTTGAGTCTTGAGGGTTTTGGATTATTTGGTGCAGCAATCGTCTTTATAGTCATTTTTTTCATTATTTTCGGGGCGATACGAGCCTATGGCATGCGTCTTTCAAATGCGTTGCCGTTGGGGTTTTTACTTTTTTTTGTTTCTTTATGGGCAATCAGTCCAAATATGTTTCATACGTTGAATGAAAAGTTTCCTCTTGCCAACACTCTTTTAGGGCTTCTTTTTTTAGTTTCCCTGTTTAAAATTATTGCAGCATTTTTTATGCATTCAGGCCCAAAGCCTTCAGAAACAGCAAAAGATCTTAGAAGAGTTGATATTGAAACTCCAGAGAATGAAGAAATTGATCGTGAAATAGCTGAAGAGAAAGAAGAAAAAAAGATACTTAAAAAGAGAACACTGCGTTTTACAAAAATCGAAATAAAGTCAATTGATAATATTGAAGAATGCCTCAAAAGAATAATTTCTCTGATTAAAGAAAATGGAAATTCTTTAACTCGTGAAGAAGTCGCTGGTGTGTCAAAATATCTTAAGGAAATATCCAAAAATGAAAACATCATTAAAAGTAGCCTGAAACTGATCAAAAAACATTTGAATTCCTATCAATCATTGCACCGTAAGGATATTTCGGAGCTGGAAGATAGAATGAAGAAAACTAAGAGTGAGAAAAAACAGAAAATAATTGAAGAAGAAATTTTGTATCAGCAAAAGATGTTGCAAGTAATTGACTTTATGAAAAGTTACGAATCAAAAATCGTATTATTCACGGATACTTTTAATAAGCTTCTTTCTGCGTCCATGCAAAAGTTAAAAACCCATCACCCGAATGACGCGCTTAATTTTTTGGTGCAGGCATATAAAGAGATAATGAGTATGAAGCACATTTTTAAAAAACAAAAAGAATTTGAAAAATTTTTAATCAAGCTTAACAAGAAAACTGTGTCTAATCTGAAAAAAGAGAAGGATCCAGAGTAATTCTTTTCCCTTCAAATTTGTTTCTCCAGATATCGGTCATTGAAAGAGTCCTTGTTTGATGCGGATTATTAATAAGATAGAATCTGTCTTTTTCTGCGGATAAATATTCAATGTTTTCCATAATTGTTTTATTTTTTGATTAATATATAAATTTTCCGGTTTGTTATAATAGGGATGGGTTGATTAAAAACGCCATCCCTATTTTTTTCCAGTTTTAATATCCGCATTGTGAGCAGATAATTTTTAGTCGCTTGCCGTTGTATATGGTGATGTCGTTTCCAAGGAAGTGGTTGAACGAGATATGGTGCCCGCAATCCAGCTTGAACTTTTTGCCGTTGAGTTGATGTAATAACAATCTGAGGCTATCTGTGGATTCATATTTTTCTTTTTGTTCTTTTGTCATGATTTACTCCTCCTTTAAAACGCAAAGAAGCCTCTCTGGACGAATCCAGAAAGGCTTCTTGTTGTTGTTAATCTGTTTGTATTAAATCAAAATCCTGTTTGTTTTTTAAGCTGCTTCCAGCTTTATGGTTCTTCCCTTTAAAATCAGTTCCAGGACTTTTCCTGTTTCTCCAAGGACTTTCAGGCAGGCTGAGTGAGGGGTTAATTTGACTTTTTCAGCATACCGTTCAATGTACCTGAATGAATTACCGGTGGTGTCTTTTAGTTGCTTTCCAACGATCAGGCCCAATGCCATAGATGAAAGTTCGGCGATGATTTCTTGAAACGGATCCTGACCAGCTTTAAGCTTTCCGTTCACTTTTTCATGGGCAGCGTGGGCCATCTCATGAAAAAATGTCTTTTCGTCCGGGGTTGCCAGGGCGATTTCATTTCTTTGAGTACAATAGTATCCAAAATACCTGTAATTTCCAGGCACAGCTTTTACTGAAATTCCCCATTCATTTGCTTTGTCTAAAAGAGGTAAATCCGGTAATTGAAGATTTTGGTATTCCAGGTCCTCTCCGTCGGTGTCTTCGACTTTAAAAACAGCTGATGATTTAAAGAAGCGTAAAACTTCCTTTTCTTCGCCGGTCTCTTCTTTAATTTCTTTTTTGAAGCAAGGCACCAGAATATACGTTGCTTTGGCGCCTTTTTTTACCCACCTGTTCACTGTTTTCCACTGTTGATACCCGCGAGCATCGCCGGTTCCGGAAAGAAACATTAAGGTTCGGTTTGTAAATGACCAGTAACAACTCGGTGTGTCTGGTATGGGAAAAGTTGCCATTGCTATGGCTTTAGGTATGTCGCCGGACTTGAATTTTTCCAGAATTGTTTCCAGCACTTGTTTTACGTTGGTATTCATTTTTGTATCCTCCAATTTTTGAGGGTTTAAAAAACATGAAAGCCCTTCCGAATTATTCCGAAAGGGCTTTCTCTAGTTCGTTGTGTTACGTTTTAAATGTCTATTTTAGGTACTCTTCCACCATGAAATACTCAAAGTCCTCCACGTAATAATCATTATTGTAGGTTTCAAGGGCGTCTCTGCCGATTAATGGATAATTCACTGGTTCCGCCTGATACAGTTGCAAGTGGCCACCATAATTTTTCCTCATTTGGCCAAGATGCGATAATGCCACAGCCGGTTCCGCGTAACCCGATGGAGCATCAGGCGAAACGATCATGTATCCACGATTATGTTTTTGGGTTCCAATTACGTATAAGGGCTTATTGGTGCTTTCCAGCCGTTCTGCAACGGTTAAGGTGTTATCGACATAGCGCTCCTCTTCATCGAGAAAATCCTTTGTGTTTGCAATCATTCCGTTTGGTCCATAAACTGCTGCATCGTTTCTTTCCACATTCATCTTTTCTGAATATTTTGAAAGAGCATGAACAGCTGATAGTCCATCGGCATAAAAAGTAACCTGGTCAATGATTCCTCCTGACACTGTAATAAATATGTAAGGCATTTATGTCACCTCCTTTGCCTGATTTTCTGGATTAAAGACACAATCCACACATCTTGTATTGTCCCTGCAGGATTTGCAGATCTTATTGTTATCAACAGCCTTGCTCACATAATTAAATACTGTGTTCATGGCTTTGGTCATGGGCATATTTAGAGCCCACGCGATGCGTCTTAAGGTGCAGCTCTGTTGTTGGCTCAATTCTGGTGTGTACGCCATATTTTCCTCCTTCAAAGCTAATTTGGTTGTGTGTTTGCTAAAGAGTTTTGGAAGACAATGCTTTTGCACTCACTGCAGTAAATATCTTCTGTCTCTGTTTCAGACAGGATATCGTTTCCGCAAACAGGGCATTCGCTTTCCAGGATACTGGCTTGGGAGGCTTGATCTAATGGGTATGATATTGGATCAAATGACATTATACTCCTCCTTTACCCATCTATGGGCTTTGCGAATATTGTTGATCTCTGAAGCCTTTCTGATTTTCCAGATTTCTTCCGGTTCGCAGTCAATTTCGAGCCAGCCCTGAACTTTGATGGATTTTAGTTCTGAAAACGAAATGTAGCCCCATTCAGCCAGGTCCAGGTCTCCATTTAAGATGGCGAATCCCCAGAACAGGTCTTCTCCGTCATACTCAGCTATGTACCAGTCACAGTTACCGATAAAGAAATGAAGACATATCTGTTTTTCTTTAAGCGGCTCATGTTCTGTCTCATACAGCTTTGGTATTTTTTCCAGGCGTTCTTTGGTTGGTTCGTTCCACATTTTATTTACCTCCTTATGTATAAATGATGATGTATCCTTGAAGGGCGTATTCCTTCACTTTGCTTTTCACACCGTAATCAACGAAAACCCATTGGCCTTTTTGTTTGTTGTATCGATATAGTTTCAGCATTCTTTACCTCCAAAAAATAAAAAGACCGGCCCATATGACTGGACTGGTCTTTTCAAAAAAAAGTTTGTTATTGTTTGTGGCAGCTACTTTAATGACAATGAGCGTTGGATTTGCAGCCTGAACAAGTTATTGCGATTTGTTCATCGCAACTGTCTTGTTCGGTTAATTTTAAATTTTTACACCTCCTTTCTAAAAAAAATTCTTTGTGGTTCAGTTGGTTCATAAAAGAGAATGAATATATGGCTATTCATTTACCGCGATACAAAATTCTTCTGTGTGTAATCCGCAGAATGGGCAGTATCGATCTCCGAAATCGTTATATTGTTTCCCTTGTTTGAAAAGGATTGATAGATAGGTGTTGCCACAACTTGGACATTTATCCAGCTTTCCGGTGGACATGGCTTCTGATATTTGGATGTTTTTGCATGCAATACTCTGGATCGGCATGGTGCCTCCTTTCATGTTGAGCATTTTCAACTTCACTAAAAATGCTGTTCAATAGATTTTTTGTTTTTACAAATTTTTTAATCTGCTCTCTTACTTCATCTTTATTTTTAGCATGCTTGATTTTTCGGCTGGCATTGCCCAGAAAACAGATTGATAAAATGATTTTCTGTTTTAATTTGAGGTCGCATATTATCTTGCCGCCAAATGTTTGATTGAATTTGCGTTGAGCTTTTTTCACTTCCATTTCAAAAAAATCGGTTTTCATAAAAGCACCTCCTTTCATTTTGTTTGGTTGTTTAAAAGAGTTAGAATTTCAGCCTATCGACTACAAAAATCTGTCTTCACGTCGAAGACAGATGTTGTTGCCTGTTCTGACAGCTTACTTCCGCTTTAATTGTTGCCTGTCTGTTTTGTTTGTCTGATAAGTGAGCGGCAGCGCCTTTCTCTGCGTTGCAGTCTGCGGCCGATTTCACTTTTTGGGGTGACTATGATGTATGGTGTGGAGTAATTAATTTATGGATGTAGGTGAAGGGTGTGATGTAAGAATCTTTTCTTCGGTGAGTTTTAAAAAATCTTTTACGAAAAGGATTCTAATGAAAGAGTGATTTTTTGATAGCTCTTTGATCTTTATTTCAGCCGGTTTGTTGGTTGCGATCATGAAACAATTTAAGATTCGAGATTTTTCGAGTTTTAATAGATTTTTTTTAATGTCTGATTTTCCGGTTTCAACTTCGATGGCAATACTCAACTTTGGGTCAACAATGTCTATTCCGTTAACTTCGCAGACAGGCTGAAACTCGTGTTTTTTCAAGAATTGGACGGTCTGATGAACCCAATAATCATGTTCTAAACCGCCCCTTGCATTTCTTGAAGGCATATGTATTTTCATTTCTTCAACTAAAATTTTGCCTGAATCTGTTAATTCAAACAGTTTTTTTCTATCAATATAAACAGGTCTGATCATCTCTTTTTTTGTCAGTGATTCATGGATCTGGGACATTTGCGATGGATGGAACCCTAATGTTTTAGTTCTTTGATCTACGCCATCAAGAGGTCTTTCAGTGATGTTTGTCAGGATGACTTTTTCCATTGGAGTAATGGGGGGGAATGTATCAGTACCTTGAGAAGTCTGAGGAATACTCAAATTTTCAATTGGGGATGAATCTGGTTGAGAAATTTCTGCAAACTTAAGCATTGCAGCCTTTAGCTCATCATCTGATATATATTCCGGTGATTTGATAAACGGCGTCTTTATTTGAAAAGCACCATGATATCTTTGTTTTACATTAACTATGGCCTGGCCTGTTTTTATCATGCCTAAATATTTTTGCTGAAACGCATCAAGGTTCATGGCTTTTGCCATTGCTGCTATGTCTCTATTTGTATTTAGGGTGAAAGATACTTTGATATTCATATTGGCAAAAATGGCGTTGGGGATTTCAGATGGTGTCTGATCAATAGCTATTAACCCAATACCGTATTTTCTGGATTCTCTGAATAGGGTCGAGACCATGTTATCTTCTTTGCCTTGCATGGCAATATTATGAAATTCTTCAAACATGAGGACCTGTTTTAATTGTTCGGAATGTATTCCCCTGTGCTGATTATAAATTGAAAGCCAGTTTAAAATAATGTGAATAAAAAATTTACGATCATAAGGGCTTTTAAGGTTTCCAAATTCTAAAACAATCGGCTTGCTGAAAAGCTTTTCTAATGGAAAATGTTTTCGCGGATTAATAACAGTTCCGGCTGCTCCTTTTGACATAAATGTAATTTGCCTGGACACACTTTCTTTCCATAATCCGGATCGTCCGGCCAGCCGGCCTCCTCTTCCTTTGTCATGGTTAATTTCTCTTAATACGATTTGTTTAAGATCCTCAAAATATGGATGACCAGTTTCTTGAAAAGCCATTTCCATATAGTTAAGCAACATAGTATCCGCGCCAATTCCACCGATATAGTCTTCAGAAATAATCGCAATGATTGACTTGATGTATTCATCAAATTTGATTCCAGGCGGAACAGTCAAAAAATTTAGAAACAAAGGATTTATTTCGCTGCCGACAGTAAATACCTGTACATCAGAAAATTCCCGGATAATGCCTCGATAACTTTTTTCCCAGTCAAATATCAAAAAAGGAATGCCTGTTTTATGAAGTTTTCGGAGAAGATTTGTTGCAAAGGTTGTTTTCCCGCTACCCGTTGAACCAAATATTCCCATGTGCCGATTAATATCTTTAAATTCTAAGTTAAATGGGTAAAGCGGTTTATCAACATATTCGACTTCCCCGATATGAACTTCACCATCGCAGCTTTCTTTGGGTGGGGGCGGTAAAATGATTTGGTCCTCAATATCCTTTTTGACATTTTGAATGATAAGCACATCAATATAATTTTCGATTTCCTTTTTTTGGCGATAATCATCTTCAAAGAAATACATCTGCTTTAATTTTTTTACTTTTTGAGTCCCTAAAATTGGTTGCAGTATTTTGAATTTTTCATCGATTGGATACATTTTTCTTGTCAAAATTTTTGTCGCACCATCCGCAGACACAGGGATAATCTGAAATGTTATTTGATTGTGTTCGGTTATGGATATCTGACACCATTTTTTTGGTTTCAGCCAAACGTTGGGCAGATACATTAAATAGTTTAAGTCCGTCTTTGAATTTCAAAAAATGGATACCTGTGGTGGGATGCTGGTGGAACTGCTCTTTATATAATAATGTATAGATTGCAAGTTGACGTTTGTATTCCTCGCTTACTTCCATTGTTTTGCAGGTTTTAAAATCGATTATTAGTGGAGGTGATTTGTTTTTGTATATGGCGTCGATTCTTCCAAGGAGTTTAAGTTTTTCTGAAAAAATTGTTTTTTCAATTATTGGTGTTGGTTGTTCAAATCCGCCATCTTTTAAAAAATTGTGCAGAAAATTAAGAATCATTCTGCAGCTTTCCTGGAAAAACAATTCGATTTCATCTTTTTTCAGCTGAAGGTCATAAAGTTGTTTTGCCTGGTTTCTCCATTCGTCTTTTAATAAATCAATGACAGTCCTGCGAAGATCTGAATAATCCATATTAGAGCAGCGGTGCAGGTTGAGTTTATAAAACTTTTCAATTGCGTTATGTACAGCGATGCCCCTGATGAGATGAATCGATGATTTTTGTTTTATTTTCGCAATCTTGCTGTAATAAAATTTTCTGGGGCATCTTATGAATGAGTTGATTGATGTTGGTGAAAGCCATCTCTTTTTTTCAATTTTAGTTTGTGTTTTCTCAGGAATATTGATCACCTGTTTGTGTTAAGTAAGAGCCTTCCAGCTCCATTTCCAAACCTCCCAACAAATTGTTCTTTTGAGCCTGGACTTTGAAATCAAGTAAGGATTCTCGTAAATCCTTTTGAGGAAAGGCTGCATCTTTTGCGGCATCTTTCATTTCTCGACGGATCTGTTCTCTGATTTGCAGTTCGGATTTATTAAAATCTGACCAAAGCCGGTCTTTGCTGTAACAATCCGGAAAAGGTCGTTCAAACCGCCAGTTATTGATTCTCATGAGATCTTCATAAAGCATCTTCAGATTATTAATTTTTAAGGAATCACGGGAAGATAATTCTCCAAGAATAAGATTTACTTTGTCTTCTGACATTTCCTTTTTCTGTGTAAAAAAATCATCGAAGCCGCCAGCATTGTCTATGTTGTTTGCTGATTGCATGAATGACGATGCTAAGGCACTATGGTTATTGATTATGGAAGAATTTTCGATCGGAAATATCATTGTCGGTAATACATTTATTTTTGATCCTTGCAGATTCTTTATGTAGTTTGTGTACCGATATGATTCTTCTTGATCCATCATTTTTACTCCTATCGGATAGTAATGCAGTCCAATATTTAAACATTTCGGTATTCCAGAACATATTTCTTACTTTATAGTGATAACTCACACCATTATAAGAAACGCGAAAATTAAAAAAAATAACTGGACATAAAATATTGAATTATTATTTTGAGAGGGTCATTATAATACAGAATACTTTTGAGTTCCTAAATTTAATCAAAAACTCAATTTTTTTCAAACAAACGAAAATAATTATGAAAAATAAAATCTGCGTTTTGAATAGTAATAAACCAAACCGATACGATATTATATGTCCTATAAAAGTCCTTGAATCCTCGCTCAAACAAACCTGGGAACATGGAACTTCAATGTGCTTTGGCCATGACCTACATCGCCCAATTGGACACATGCGTGGGTTAGGTTTATATATAGAACCCGATTTGTGTCGATTGATGGGTATTTTGTCAATTCCTGAAAATAAGGATGAAGAAATTTTAATAGAAAAATTCCACAGAAAGAAATTGGATGACAATATTTATGGGCGCTCAAAAGAGGATTTGCCTAAAATTTTATCATTGCTTCCTTCTCATGTAAAAAAAAATAATCGTATCCTGCCATATCGATTAGAATGTTCAGCTGCATTTAGAAACAATTTAGCAGTGGAAGCATTTCCTGAAATATTTTCACAAAGAGATAAAGACGGATTGATCGATATTTCAATCTTAAAATTGTATAAACCAGGTCTATTTCAAATTAATGATTTAATCCTATTTGCACACCCGTATTTTCGCCGTAATTTATCTCGATTAAACTCTTATTGTACAGATTTTTTAAACTTATTACAAAATCTTCACAATGATGAGAATTTAACTGTCAAGATAGCATTAGATCCTGATCTGGTCGGACTTTCAAATTCATATTTAGAAACATTTGAATTTGAATATTGGTGGGGGCCAAAATTTAATGATGATCTGAAAAAAATTCCTGATGGAGTAACTCAACATGTCGAAGTAGATCTATTTAAAAAAGATTATTTAGGAATTGAAAAAACAGAATTTATTTGGGGGGAGATGGATGGTAAGCGTAGTTTTGAATGCGAAGAAGTGAGGGAAAGCCCAAGTTTAGGGGTTTCGAAACAATTCTTTGGTAATAGATATGTTCATTCATTAATAGACGAGAAAAACAATCAAATTCATTTAGATGGGGCGATACGTGGGTATGGTGAAGATGCAATATTAGACCGAATTGAAAAAAAAATAAATCAGGCTGGACACAATTCAGATTACCAGAAAATATGGCGAATTGATGGCAATCTTGATATTGCTACTTGGAAGCAACTTATCTGTCATTATTTCCGGGATAATCATTTGGTGGGGGAATATCTTGGTGGTATTGAAGAGGTGAAAACAGATAGACCTTCATACAGAGTATCACAATCAGATTGTATCCCTCTTACCGAATATCTCCCAACTAATATGGAGCCAGGCCAAGGAATAAGAATTAGTGTATCATACCATCACCCCAAGATTGGAATTAAAGAAGGAAGAACTATTATCTCTTATGATAGAATAAAATTTGACGGTAACTGGATGCAATACATTGAATCTGATACAATCGAAATAATTAAAATATTAAAGGAGAATAAAGAATTAACGGTTTTTTATGAGGATTATATTAGAGTCGCATTTGAGGATACAGTTCTGAATCTACCAATATTTATGCATTCAGGTGTTAACCAAAATAATTTAGTAAAAGCTACATTAGATTCGATAAAAATAATTTGTAAAACAAGAATTGATAATAATATCGATCAACTTCTTTCTTTTTCCGTAGGAATGATTTTCGGTGATAGATTAGTAATATTCTCGTTTGCGGGTCATATATCAGATTTCTACGAATGGTTCGAAGGCGGACCTTTTGAGCTGCCCAAATCAATATCAAATATTGGTGAATGGTCTGAGAATATTTATAATTGGATGACAAATAAATTTACCGTTACAATTGACGTTCCAAATCTTGAAGAAATTGTTAAATTTTCAGGAATTTTAAAATTTGGTAGAAGGCGCGTTAATTCAAAACAAATTGAATTTTATTGGAGTAATGAAAAAGAGTGTTTAATGTTTAAAGCATTGATGCACAAAAATAAGATTGACACAATAATTAAGCATGGATTATCCCTGGCACCAATCATTCATATCAAAGAATCAAAATGTTCAATAACTGGTGATAACTATCCAGATAGTAAGTACTCAAAATATTTAAACGACGGCTCAGTTGAAATGATTCAAAAGATGGAGATGCTGGGTGCTTTTTGGACAAATAGACATGCAAATTTTGGGAGAAATTCCAAAATCACCATTGAATCAGATTGTTAAAAATTATCAATTAAATAAAATTTAATATGATTTGTTTATAAAATGAAATGAATTGAAAAAAATTTATATATCTTCGATAGCCTGCTTTAATTGTGAATGTTCGTGCCAGATGTGTTTGGATTTTCTGATTTTGCTGTTTAACGCGGCTATTTTAGGGATTAGCTTTTCTTTGTCCACCCATTTCGGATTTTTATTGCAGGTCGCAAGTAATGACTTTGCCGGCTCCCTGAACTCTTTTTCCACCAGGTTTTTGTAGCGCTGGTACGTGTTTTTTTTGCCTTCTGGGTTGCTGATGCTGCTGTGAAGCATCGCCAAGTCTCGGATCTTTTCAAAGATTTTCTTGATTCTGTAATGGTATTTATTAAACGTGTCAGGGTTAAGTCTTTGATAGTCAATGGTGTTGAAGGCAGAGGAATCATTGCTTGAGATATCAAAGTCTATGGCCCAGAACTCGTATACGTTTTCTTGCTTGGGTATGCTTAAGAGCAATGCGTGTTCACTGTTTATTGCCCAATGAATAAAATCCCAATATGCCTGGCATTCTTCCTCATCTTCCGGATACAAACCATCAAACGCTCTGATCGGTTTCGAAAATGGACTGAGCGGTAATGCCTCAAAATCAGCCATAACTTGTTTTTGCATCTGTTCTTTTATCATCTTATGTACCTCCTTGGTTTCTGTCTACGGAAAACCAAGGAGGGCTCGGCTATAGCACTTTGATTCGAGGGAGAGGACATATGGCATCACTCCATAAATTTTTCGCATTCGAGACCCGAATCGAAAGCTTTAGGATAAGTGATGAGCATTGTTCGCGACCGGGCAATGTTTATTGCTGGCTGATATTGCTATATGCCTTCTATGTCTTCAATTGGAATTGAGTCGTTATTCCTGGACGATATTTCAGATTCGTTATTTTCTCTTAATCGCGGCTGGGTATCTGAGGCTTCAACTTTGAACAAATTAACGT
The DNA here is from genome assembly GCA_014237465.1 of Desulfobacteraceae bacterium. Classification (GTDB taxonomy): domain Bacteria; phylum Desulfobacterota; class Desulfobacteria; order Desulfobacterales; family Desulfosalsimonadaceae; genus SURF-3. The sequence continues at coordinate 367,068 of JABZFM010000006.1, forward strand.
CCTGTCCGCGCTTATTTTTGGTTTTTCCTTCAAAAGTTATACGGATTTTCTGCCCAACTTTGACATACTGCATTCTATCATCCAATACCGTTGAGCCCCAGGCAAAAAAAGTTCCTCTCTCATTTTCAAGATAATACCTGGCACTCATGCCTGTGTTTTCGTCCTTTGGCTGCTTATTCACAAGAACCCCGACGATGTTTTCTCCGGGTTTTATAGGTTTCCAAACTCCTGGTTCTATGGTTTTCCATTCATCCATTTTTTTAACACCTCACATTTTTTATATACGGATAGAGGCTCATATCTCCATCCGTTTTGATAAGCTAAATTCTTCTCGAATTTCTTTGCCGCATTCACATTTGTAGACGTGGACTATTTCAACGTCGCTTACTTCACAACCCAAGTGATCTAATTGGTTTGGTTCATGAAGACACTCTTCTTGAATTTTTATGCCAATCAATTCATCCATCAAACATCCCTCTTGTTTGTCTTTTTCTGCATCGCACCTACTAATATATTTATCGTCGGTTTCAGCTGATCCCATTTTTGTTACCTCCAGAGGCAATTTCCTCCGGCTGTAAGGAAATTGCACCCGGCACAAGTAATGGGCGACTGTTAATTATTTGCGGATTTTCGGATTTACAAAAAAATGATTAAATCAGTTCTTTAATGATTGGATCAGGCAGGGAGCACATAATCTCTCTTGTCTTTCCATAACGCCCCATAGACACAACTCTGGCATTAATAAGACCGTAAAGATCAAGGAAACTAATCATGTCAGAAAAACGCCGCTGCGATAAAGAACGATGTTTTAGATTGACACAAATATTTGTATACACATCATAAGCCTGACCTGTTGTGACTTTTGATGATCCCTTCCTAAAAAGACTGTAACAGGCCTGAAGCGCAATTTTTTGCTGAGAAGCCAAGGCATTGATCAATTCTGTTGATTTATCTACTTCTAAACTTTGCTCTGCGACATCCACTTCTTTTTCAGTCAAAAAGCCAGAAGTTTCTTCAGCTACACAAACAGCCTTAGCCAACAACTCAACAGCTTTTCTCGCATCACCAGTCTCCCTGGAAGCATAAGCAGCAACCTTTTTAAGCGCAACCAAATCCACCCGATCCTTCCTAAGCGCCTTCTCAGACCTAAGCTTCAAAATCTCCAACAAATCATCCGCATCATAAGGCTCAAAAATAATATCAGTCTTCTTCAAAAAACTCAGAATCCGCGGATCAAGCATCTTCTCCCAATCCAAACGATTCGTCAAAAAGATGAGAATCAACCTGCAATCAACCTTACGCGGCAAAGTCTTACCAAGAAAAGTCAAAAAAAAATCAGGATTCGGCAAAATGTTATCCGCTTCATCAATGAGAAAGCACAAAAAACCCTTATACCCAGCAATAGCAGCCCTTATTTTTTCCTGCATATATTCAATGGGGATACCCTTACGATACTTCCGACTTGAACCATCCAAAGCAATAGCAACTTCATTTAACGCACCAAAATATGTTTTTGGGGAAGTCAAATCAATGTAATGAAATTGAAAACTGATTTTTCGACGTTCAGCAACTCTTCCAAAAGTCGACAACACATGAATCAAGCTGACAGTCTTACCAGATCCAGTCGGCCCATAAATAAGCGCAGACGGCGGATGATCACCATCCAACACAGGAGACAAATGCGAAATTATACGCGATAACTGTTTTTCCCGGATATTTCGATTAAAAATTTCTTTCAAAACAGAGCTTCTTTCTTCACCAGGAAGCTTTTCATCATCAAGATAATCAGGATTAACAATAAGCGACCTCTTCTTTCTCTTAGAATGAAGGGCCTCTATTAATGCTTCTGTGCTATCATTTTTATCAGGGTTTCCATCAGACATTTTCTATACAGGAAATTTTCCAGTATTACCTTCACAGGAAGAGCTTATATATAAATGTTTGTAACCATTCAGACGGAGAGAAGCATTGGGGCGAGTGGGTGGGTAACTTTCCGATGGAACTCAAAAAAAAATTTTGTATATATATTATCTTTTTTATTTATAAATATAATATATATAAATACTTATAATAAATAGATTTATAAACGTTGCCCCGCCAAAGTAATAATATTTAAAATGATTGAACACATAACAAATCAAAAAAATGATTTTCCATCGGAAATCTTCTCACCTACCTCATCGCTCCGAGTGCGCAATCCAGCAGAAACCATTCCTTCTCTTTATTCATAGGCGCCATAAAAGAAGCAGCCTTTTCTGCAAGATTAGTGAGGGATTTTGAAAATTTGGTTGAGAACTGCCAATACCCTTCCCTTTTGGTGATTAATCCAATCCGTGCCATAACTGCCCTGGCTTTCCAGAGGCTCTTACGACTTATTGCTTCAGCTTTTTCCTTTCTGATGATTTCCAACTCTGTCATAGTGATCTTGCATTCCCGGACATGTTTGATGGCAAGAAATATCAGAATAAAGCCGGCCCTGAGATCAACAGCGTTCTTATTGGGAAATACAAGACAAGCCAGATCATGCACATCAGATGTTCTGTATATCTTGTCTTTGTTTGCTTCAATCCTGGTGGAAATGATTGTTTTAGTCCGCCTTCTCAATGAAAATCACCCATATTTTTTAACATGTTATTTTTGAAAAATGTCCAAATCTGTCCAGCCATAATCTCTTTAATTTGTTTTTTCCAAAAACCGGGGAAAAGCTGCATTTGGTGCTCATCAAGTGTCATTATTGAATTAATGCCACTGAAAGCAGCCCCTTTTTTCAATGGCTCGTCGGTGAAGTCTCTAATTGTTTTTTACATAAAAAGTTTGTGTAATCTTGACGTATTATTCAATGTCTGCCAATTCTTCATCATAAGGCCTAACTCGCTCATTTTTAGTTGTTTCAGAGGATTTGATTTTGTCAGGCGAATAAATGGGTTTTTTTGTGGACTGTATTTGTGATGAATATTCTTCGAGCACGATTTGCTGCATTAACTTTATGGGTTCTGAAACACTTTGATTGGAAGAAGCAAATAAATGATTGATCAAGGCTACAGTATATGTGGCTTTTTTAAGTTTAAACATCATATTATTCCATTCAGCTTCAAACAATCTGGATTCTTTATTTCTGGCGCCGGCAATCCCATATTTTTGGCGCAAACTATTCAGTTCTTCTTCCTTGGCATCATCAATTAATCCTGCATCCCTTATCAATTCAGCTTTCATTTGGCATGAATGAGGCTTAAACCGGATCTTGGGGATCTTCCCGAATTCTCGTGTTTGTCGGATATGAAATTCGTAAAACTCATTAAAAATAATCTCCGGGTCCGGGTCATTGATTTGCTGGATTTTATTTCTAACTGCCTCCAGGAACCGGATATGTCTGTCTGTAAATGAGTTAGAGTTTCTCATTCTTCCGTTTCCCATTTGCAGACGATTCGGTGTTGCTTGATGTCATCGATGATCTTTGTTTGTTGATTTTTATTAAGGTCGATCCAGTCATATTGATAATCCTTACCGTGTTGATCCGTTATGTTGATATTGGTTTGGTGTTCGATTCTCTGTGATTGAATGGCGATATCGCCAAATGGCTCATCCTGCGTTAAAGCAATTTCGCCATTATTTTCCAAATCCAGCAGATGAATAAACTTCAGGACTCTATCTCTTCTCTCGTCCTCATGATAATAGGTTTTCAATTCACCCAAATTTTTACAATCACATTTGATCAGTTCAGCGAGGATGAGTAATCTCCAGGGTAGCAAGTGTGAGATCGAAGACATTTTTGCTTGAAAAAATAATTGTTCAATCTCTCGCCGGTGTTGCTCAACTGGTGTGAACACTGAAATAATCGGTTCTATAAAACCATTTTGAAATGATAATTTGAATTCTTTCTTAACCTTTGGTACATCGAAAATCCTTTTTAACTCTTTTCTGAAATGCTGCTTCTTTAAAATTTCCTGCCGATACAACTTGAGCCGATCCGCTGCAAGCTGTTTCTGTTTCTTTGTCCATTTTCGCTGCTTACTTTTGTATAAAGCCCAGCCACAAAAGCTTTTGTCGTCTTTAAATTTTTTTATCCATTGAGGGTCGTTAAGCCATATAGATATAGGCCTTAAAAGCTCCTGTTTGACTTTTATTGAGAGTATCCTGCTTCGACAAAGAACGACATCGCCTAATATCCTGATATCAATTTCATTGATTTCTTTTTCTGAAAGGCATTCTTTTACAGCGTTCTCGATTTCTTTAATTTCTGACTGTTCAATAAGGTCCCATCTAATTTTAGAAGGATTGAATCCGAAGGCATCTATGACAACCATTTTTTATCAATACTGCTGAAGCCCCTCATTGCTCTCTCTTTGTTGATTTTTTGCGATGCTCATCACAAAGTTTAAATGGTTTTCCAGTTGCCCGATTTTCACCTTCAACTTTTTTGCCGCATGCCACACAAAGCCCCTGACTCCGCCGCCGCTTATAAAGTCGCTGTTTTCGGTTCAGGCCCTGGCCATCAACACCGTTTCTGTAACCGATAAAAATTGCCTTCCCTTGATACTCAAACCAACCGACCTCATCTGACCTCACTAAATTTATTAAAGTCCGAATATTTTTTATTTTGCATACCCGACTTGAATTCATTTTCATTCGTATCAACCTCAAACGTTTAATCAAAAATACAACTAAATAAACTTTTTGGTTTTAAAAAAAGATGTACCCAAAAAAAAATTATTAATGATGATTACCGCCACCTAAAAAAAACTTATCAATCACAACAAAACATTCCGGCTCAGGCATCTCAAAAATCAATCAAAGACAACAAAATCAAACATCCAAAAACGGGGAGGGGGTGGAACCATCCGAATAACATTCGGATGGCGGGGGAGGGAACCCCCTCACCCGCCGAGAAAAAAGTCGCAGAGCGACTTTTTGCGAGGTTCAAAAGAAAAAAAACCACCATAAAATCGGAAAAATAAAAATTAAAAAAGAATGTAAATAATCTGCGGTTTTTTTCTAAATGCTGATCTTTGTAAATAAATTTTCGGATCTAATAAGTCCCTGCAATGCCTACAAACAGCAGAACCAGATCTGACTTCCCAACCAGAAAGCTCTTGTTTGCACATCAGACAAATGTACCTGAAAACAGCATCTTTAAACCGTGTTGAATTTTGTTTTTGGCATATCTCATATTTGTTCATGTTGATCACCTCAATCAAACCTTTATGTATTATCAAAGGTTTGATTATCTGATTCAAGTTTTGGGGCCCGTTTAGCGGACCCTTCGAAAAATCTTCTCGGTTCTCGAAACCGAAAGATTTACGATAAAGGGTCTGCGTGGGAACCAAAACGTATTATGCTACAATAGAATTATGTTTATCCCTGTGCGGTAGTCACTCAAATTTATATATCCAATCATCCATAAAAATGAACGGGTGACCAACGTGGACCAAAACCTCGAAAAAAAAATCGCTTATCAAAACAAATCAAATTACAAATCAGAAGGAGAAAGAAAAATCGCAGAATTTCTGGACAACAACCAAATACAATTTCAATACGAACCAGCTGTGTTACTTTATACCCCCACGAGTAAGTCTCGAATCTGGTACCCGGATTTTCACCTTCCTGAATTCAAAACATACATCGAATATTACGGACTAGCAGGTGACCCATCATACAATCAAAGCATCACCATCAAACAATCAACATATTCAAAAAATGCCATGAACGTCATTCCTGTATATCCATGGATGCTTTCGGAAAACTGGCAGGGATATATAATGAAAAATCTGGAAAAAAATACCATCCAAACATACCGAAACCTCATGTCAAAACCATACTGGTCAAAAGCAAAAACTCCATCCTATCCAAACAACCACCACATGCAACGCACCTACTCCGCCAGACACAAACAATTTTATTGATCCTCAATGATCTCAACTCAACCGATACCGGTCACATACACTTTCTTATATTTAGTCGGATTTTGTTACATTAAATAATGTGTTGGTATGAATAGTGATTTGATTTTGGCTGGTGTAACATAATTGACTGCTGGGGTTGATTTTCCGGAGTAATTAAGTATCTTTTTTGTTGATTTATGTTACATTCACCAATCTTTACTTAGCATGTCAGCAAATTGATATTATTATAAATTTAAAAATAGCTTCCAAATCAATGTAATATATTTATTTATCGGAGGTTTAATTTTGTTACACTTTGCGATGATTTATATTACACCCTGCAAAATTCAATTTTCTGCCAGTTAAACGCTTTCCATCAAAACAATATCTTTATTTGATTTTATCAAACACTGTTATCCGTGAAGAGAACTTGTCTCCCAAAATCGATTGGGGAATATCTTCATGTTTTCCACCACGTGCCCAAATTTTATCAAACAACCCATTTGAAAACATATGTTCCTGATGTGTTAACCATGTAAAATCCGAAGGCGGCATTTCTTGAGCAAGCCGGCATAAATTAACAAATCTTGCGGCAGTATTGGTTAAAAACAGTAAACGAAATCCATTGAACTTGGCATTAAAAATTTCTTCATATCGCTTATACCTGCCGGTATGAAACAACATCTGATAATTAATGATCTTCTGGCGAATATCCTTTGATTCGTGATTTGCGCTGACGATTGCTTCGGTTCCCATGTCGACTTCAAGAAAAAACAAAAGGGATTTTTGAAGCTTTGAATGTGTTATTGACAAAACACTGTCAGGTACAAATTCAATTTTTTGAGGGGGATCGGAATCAATGGCGATATGCTCCATAATACTTATCCTGTTCTGTTGTTCCTGTTGTAAATTGACTGTGTTTAAGGTTAACCACTTAATCGACATATCCGGGGTTTCATTTTCCAGATGTATGAAATGGATCAAAACCCAATTTAAAAGCAATTCATGATCAATACTTCCAATGTCAAATGTTTTATCGTCATCTTTATCGGTTGAGGCAATTCCATATTGCTTTAAAAAAAACTGTCTTCCTTCTTTTGTCAAAAATATTATATCCTCCGGCCTTCCACGCTTCTCGCTATATATCCGTTTTGAAGAGGAAACGATCCCCTGCCCTATAAGATGTCTGAGGCGCCGCCTTATCACCTGGCTACTCCTCTGGCTCAATGCAGCAAGTTGCAATATAGTCAACAGTTTGAACTTGCCAAGATATTCGATAAGTTCTTTATCTTTTTTTGTAATTTGAGATATCATTTCTGCCTCCCCATACACAGTATGATCAAAAAGGGTTTTATTTTTTAAAGAAGCAGAAATAAGGATGTAAATTCAAAAATAATGTTCGAAGAAAATATGTGGTTAATAAAATGAGGGATTATCAAATCTTATTAAATTTTGACAAGTATCTTAATTTATCGTAAATAAATAAAATTAAAGTCAATTCTATTCTGACGTTAAAGCTGCGCTGTTGAAGGCTATTATGGATTGATTTCATATATTGAAAAATCTATTGGAAATGGTTCTTTTGGTGAATCGTTTCTTGAATTATGTCCTGACCACATTGGAAGTGTGGGAACGGATGCACATACAATGGCAAATGTTGTGCGAGCAGAGATTTATCCACCAAGGGAATCGAGATGATCGGAGGGATAGCATCATGACTGCCTTGATGCATAATTAACAAAACACAAGTTGAGTTGAATCTTTAAATCAGGGAACTTGAGATAATGCCGGATGAAGTAAAATCCAAATTGATTGATCTTATCGATTATGTCGGACAGGTGATTAAACTCAGTGAAAAGCCTGCTTTTAATATCAAAGACTACCGCCAACCGATATTTCACGAAATTGATTTAAAAAACAGGATCGGCATTGAACATGATACTTCCGATGAAAATGGCCCCATATGGCTTCAAGTAAAACGCCTTAAACGTATTGACCCACCAAGCCCCACCGAACTCATCGAGAAATGGATAACGGTTGGCAGGGATCCTTTTGCTTTTCCAAAAATCGAATCCATAAAAACCGATACAATTCCAGAAGATGAAACAAAATCTCAGATCGAAGACGGAATATTGATTGCCGAAGATCTTCAACCATCTTTAAAATACGATCATCAGGAAACTCATTGTGATGTTATTTATCGACTGGATAATTTACCTGACATAAAAGATACCATAGAGAATTATATAAAAGGACCCTGGCATGAATGGTCAGGAATTGAAAAACCCCGCTGGGAAACCATTAAAATATATGAAACCCTTTTCAATTTACAACAGTCCATCCAAATCCAGGGGCAGGAAAAACCTTTGGAACTGGTATGGGGCATGGGCGTGGCCCGCTGGCGTAAAGAGGGTGAGGTGGTTGACCATGCAATTGTTGAACAACTCGTTGAGATTGAAATCAATAAAGATGGCGGCACTATTATTATCAGACCTCGGGGGACAGCACCGCAAGTGTTTTTAAAGCCGTTTTTTGCATTAAATATTGCGGGAGTGCAGACGGCATTTCAATTTTCCAGCAAGTTTTTTGATGATTTTACAGAAGATCAGGAACTTTCCCCTTTTGTGCCGGACACGTTTACACCTGTGTTACGGCATGCTGCTTCTATTCTTGATAAAAGCGGCATCTATTATCCAGATGAAATCGATGACATTACTGGCAGGCGGCTACCACCGGTGCGAGAATATCTCACCGTTACTGATACATGGGTAATTTACGCCCGAAGACGCTCGGACAATTTTTTTATCAATGACCTGAATCGATTAAAAGAAGCTGTTGAAAAGGAAGATGAGTTGCCCGGTCCTGCAAAGAGACTCGTAACCAGGCCAAGTAATGAGAACACATACACAGGCGGCAGAATTGACTTGGGGGCTGCAAGCCTAACGAACTATTCCGGATTGAGCGACGGAATAAAAGGATCTGAGCCAGAAATCAATGCGACCTATCCGGATGAATTCTTTTTTCCCAAGCCGTATAATGATGAACAGGTAACCATTGCCAAAAGGCTTGCAGAAACTGATGGCGTGGTTGTTCAGGGGCCACCCGGCACAGGCAAAACCCATACCATTGCAAACATTATTTGTCACTATCTGGCAACCGGAAAACGGGTTCTCGTTGCTTCAAAGGGAGAAGCCGCCCTCAGCGTTTTGAGGGATCATATTCCGGAAGGAATTCGAGAGCTGACCATCAGTCTTTTAACAAGTGAGAGGGAAGGATTAAAACAACTTGAAAAAGCCGTCGGGGTTCTTTCCAACACGGCGACCCATAAAAACCGAGGTGAACTGGAAAATGAAATTATTATCACCCAGAGACGCATCGTTGATCTCAAACAACAGGTCTCTCAAATTGATGCCGAACTTTTTGAATGGGCCCAAAAACATTTAAAACCTATTAATCGCAAGGGATCGCAAGATAGCATTCTCCCTCTGAAACTTGCCAAAAAAGTGGTGGCAGATAAAGAACACCATGTATGGTTTACTGACCGTCCCCAGGCGGGGCAAAAATTTATTCCACAATTTAAAGATGAAGACATCAGAAACATTCGTCAAGCGCGCAAAATATTGGGTAGGGATCTGATTTATGTCAACTGCATGTTGCCAAAAACAGCCGATTTGCCGGACAAAAATACGCTTGCAGCCGTTCATCAGGATTTGGTCAATGCCCAGCAGTTGGAGGCATCGGCAGTTGAAAATAATATTCCTATCCTCAGGGCGTCAGCCACAGATTCCTTTGAAAGAGCAGAAAAACTTCTGGACTCCATCAATCAATTAGTCATTTTTTTTAAAGGCATTGAAAACGCTGAATGGATAAGGAAGCTTTTTTTCCTGTGGCAAAAAAAGGGACTTGATTCAGAGCGGACAAAACTTTTCACCGCCTTGATGCCCCTTATGACATCGATTACTGAACAGCGATTGCAGGTTGTTGGATATACGGTTTCCATACCGGATGAAGCACTTCAATGCAAGATTGTATGTGAAGCTGTTGAAAAGGCGTCAAAAGGGAAACGTCCATTTGGTATGATCAAAATCGGCAAGTCCAAAGAAAAAGCAGTTTTCCATGAAATGACCATTGAAGGGCATCCTCCTGCCTCCCCTGAAGAATGGGAAAAAGTACGGGAATATTTATGCTGGCGAAAAGAAGTAAGCGCCTTTTGCATCAGATGGACTAATGTTTCTCAGGAGTTTGATCTGCCGACAGTTGAAGATCGGGGCAATCAGACCGGACTGTGGATCGCCGATGTAATCAGATTAATTAACAAAGCCATGCATATGGCTTCTCAGATTTCAAGTATTATCCGTAAAGAGATTCCCGGACTGTTTCCCCATGGTATGGATGCTCAAAAAATAATTACATCCGTTAAAGATGCCCGGGAATCTGCCAAGGCCATTGAGTTAAATCTATCTAAAATCCGTTTATTTAAATCGAGAAAAGCGATCGAGGAAGTATCAAGATATCTGGCTGCATATTCCGGAGATATTGTTGATGCCATGAAAGTTTTTTTTAAGGACCATGCCGGAAATTCAAAATACACGAATTCCGATATTTCCGACAAGTGGATTGAACTCAATACAGAGCTAAACAGACTTCTCAATCTAAGAGAACAAATGGAGACCGTAAAAAAAGTCTCTGCACTGGTTCACAATTCAAGCGCAAAGAACTGGGCCAAGGCATTATTAAATGAATCTGATGAGTCGACGGTAGATCAGTGGACCCCCACAAATTGGCGTGAAAGCTGGAATTGGGTAATCAATGACAATTATTTACGCCAGATTGATGGCCGCAACAAGATTCGAAAACTTTCAGAAAAAAGAATAACCTATGAAAAAGATCTGACACGGGCTTTTGAGAAAGTTGTCCAGCTAAGGACTTATCTGGGGCTGAAAAACAATATGACCCCTCGGGTGGAAAGTGCGCTGGTCATGTTTACAGCTGCAATTCAGAGGATTGGGAGGGGCACAGGTATTCGTGCCCAGCGCTTTCGCAAAGATGCACGAAACGCCATGGAAGATTCATATTCAGCCATTCCATGCTGGATTATGCCAAGCTGGCGAATATCTGAAAGCCTGCCGGCAAAATTGGGGGCTTTTGACCTTGTAATTGTCGATGAAGCTTCACAGTCTGATATTACTGCCTTGCCCGCTCTTTTGAGGGGCAAAAAAATGTTGATTGTAGGAGATGATAAGCAGGTCAGCCCTACGGCTGCATTCATTGAAGAAAAAAAACTATTACAGCTCAAACACAATTATTTATCGGAACAGCCTTTTGAACCTCTGCTTTTGCCTGGCGCCTCCCTATATGATCTTGCAAATGCATTATTTCCGGGCCAGCGGATTATGCTGCGGGAACACTTCAGGTGTGTTGAGCCCATTATTAAATTCAGTATGCGGTTTTATTCTGACAGCATTATTCCCCTTCGTATCCCAAGGCCTTCCGAAAGGATTGATCCCCCGTTGGTCGACGTTTATATACCCTATGGAGCAAAAGACAAAAGACAGATAAATATAGCTGAAGCAGAGGCCATAACAGATGAAATTTGTCGAATTGCAATCGATCCGAAATTTAAAAGCCGCAGCATCGGTGTCGTATGTTTACTCGGTTCAAAACAGGCTTTATATATCCAAAATCAATTATTAGGGCGTCTTGGTGAGGAAACATTCTTGAGACATCAGATCGCATGTGGAGATCCTCCTACTTTTCAGGGAAAAGAACGGGATATCATGTTTGTCAGCATGGTGGAATGTCAAAACACAAAATCAGCTAAAACGGCATTATTATTTCAACAAAGGTATAATGTCGCTCTTTCACGGGCCAAAGACAGAATGTATCTTTTCAGGTCCGTATCAGAGGAAATGTTGAGGCATGACGACCTGAAGATAAAGGTTATCCAGCACTTTCAATCACCCATGGGCAATTTAACCGATGAAGTTAGAAGCCTGATTGATCTTTGTGAATCTGATTTTGAACGGAATGTATTTACCCGTTTGATAAATCTTGGATACAAGGTCACCCCCCAGGTTAAGGTCGGGCCATATTCAATTGATATGGTTGTCGATGGCATTGAAGATAGAAGACTTGCCATTGAACTGGATGGAGACCAATACCATACCCCGGACCGGTGGGCGGATGATTTTAGAAGGCAGCAGATCCTGGAGCGTGTTGGCTGGAAATTCTGGCGCTGCTGGGGATCCAGTTTTTATCTTGAGCCGGATGAATGCTTGGATGATCTGGTTCAAACACTCAAATCAATGGGGATCGAACCGCTTTCTACAGATGATGCCACATCGAATCACTATACCGAACATCGAGTGATTGAATTTGAGCAAGCAGATGATCATGATTTTGATGAAGGCCAGGAAAATGAAGACATTTCTGAAAAATCACCTGAGCAGATGGTTTTATTTTCAAGACAAAAAATGGCATCTGCTAACACTCAAGCATCAGAGGGACCAGATGAAGATATAGTTTCTCCAAGCAAAAAGACCATTCCGGATGAAGATTCATTTGATGAAGAAATATTTGTTGAAATTGGCGACCGTGTTTTAATTTCATATAATGATGATCCTACCTTACAAAGCACTATAAGAATCAGTGAAAAAGAACATGATCCAGCTATGAAAATTATTAAGTATTCAAAACCTCTTGCACAGGCGCTTTTAGAGGCCGAGATCAATGAAGAGATTAAAATACAGGCCGGTGGGAAGGCACGGATTGTGACTATTCTTGATATTGAAAAACAGAGGATACCTAAAACGGTTAATTAACTTTAAAGTGATATTGAAAGTTTTTTTCATATAATGAGGAGAATTATACATGTCTTTGCGTGAGGTTGATCTCCACATAACTAACAAATGCTGTTTAAATTGCTCGATTTGCTGCTTTAACTGCAATGAAGATTTTTTAGCGGAAATGTCCACCACAGAGCTAATAAATGTAATTCATCAGGCAAAGAAAGCTGGTGCTAGTGATATTCATTTCACAGGAGGCGAACCACTTTTAAGGGAAGATTTAGAAGAGCTGATTCGTCTATCAGTTTTTTTAGATATGGAACCACGATTGCTAACAAATGGGATGCTGCTCACAGAATCTCGTGCTCGTAGGCTGAGTAGCGCAGGCCTTCAAAAGATCATGATAAGCATAGATTCACCCGTTGCAAGTATAAATGATAGCATTCGAGGTAAAGGGGCGTTTGAAGGTGCCTGTAAATCTATAAAAATCGCAAAAAAAATGAAGTGGGATATACGGATAAATGCAGTGATCCATAAAATTACAGTAAGTACCTTTGTTGATCTGATCTGTTTCTCGGAGAATCTCGGAGTACATAGGATTTCTGCATTCTACCTTTCTCCTATTGGACGCTGTCGAAAACATGACGAATTATGGCTCACACCAGACGACTATATGTCTTTTAGATTTGCACTGGAAGGTGATATTCAAAGATTGAGACAATCTGAACGTTTCCAAAATATGGATATAATTGTTGAACCTGCCTATCTACTGTGGGACAAGGGAAAATCTTTTGACATCTCAGATTTTGGAGGCTGCGGAGGAGGATGCAATAATTCCTTTATGAAACGCGAATACCTTCTTATCAAATGCAATGGAGATGTGTATCCCTGCGTTATGCTTCATGAAATGCAGGGGGGGCTCGGCAATGTACTTACGCACTCTCTTGAGAACATTCTTGAAAACGATGAGGCATGGTCGATTTTGAAGCGAGACGTCACAGCATTCGGATGCAATGATTGTTCCAATCTCGAACTCTGCGGAGGTGGCTGTGCAGGCTACTCCCTCCTTATGAGTGGCGATCCGGCTTTGCCTGATCCTCGCTGTAATCCTGGTAGACTCATTCCGTTGTGCCCCATTATGAAGTACAACTTCAATGGAGACCGATTCGGCGGAGCTTCCGATGAGGTCATAATAGACAAAATAGACCGGTTGCAATAGAGAAGCAAAGCCATGAAACAGCTTAGTGATGCACGCGTTTTTCTGTGCATTCCCAACCACAGTTTTCGGTTAGAGAATCATGCACCGTTCTCTACAGAGCACTTAGGAGTTGCCTACTTGGCAGCCGAGCTCATCTCAATGAGATATTCTATCGAGATTTTTGATGCATACCTTCTTAATCTTTCTCCAGCAGTATTATCTGATCGGCTTTTTGAGAGTCTCGATGGCCGCGACATAGTCTGTTTTTCAACGACGATTGAAACGTGCGAATATGTTAATAGAGTATGCCAGATTTTACGTGCCAGAGGATTTGAAGGCGGAGTGGTGATTGGTGGATGGGGTGTAGCACTGTCTTGCCAATCTGCCTCCATTTACTTCAAATCTGCTGATGTCCTGTGGTGCGGATGGTCAGCAACAGAGTTCGTCAATGCTATTCCTCAAATCGCATCATGTGCAGGCAACCAAGGACGACTCATCCTCGGAAATCCCAATGCTTCTTCCCCCGTTCCGCCTCGGAATTCTTGGCATAAACCTTACCACTATGTCCACGCGCTTGAACATTACCGCGAGTTCCGTGATGTATCGGTGCCCATTCTTGGAGGTTTAGGCTGCTATTGGGGAAAATGTTCTTTTTGCTGCACAGCCGCTCGGTGGTCCAACGCAGTATCTCAGCGACCTGCATGTAAAATTGCTGACGAGATCAATTACAACATTAAAACATATGGAGTCACAAGCTTTGCTTTTGTGGATGACTCCTTCTTTGATGGAACAGAAAGAGGAAAGAAGAGAGCATTCAAACTCTCCGGGCTTTTGAGTTCAATGGAGCTTCCTGTACAATTTTCAATGGATTGCCGAGTGGCAGATGTTGAGGAAGAGTTGTTCGCCTATCTTCACAAAAGCGGCTTAACGAGTGTGTTCTTGGGCATTGAGAGTGGCTCGCCAGGGATTCTCCGAAGATATAATAAAGGGCATTCGGTTAAACAATGTCGTCGAGCCTTAGACATCCTTCACTCGATGGGAATAAATGTGATTCTTGGATACATAACTTTTGAGCCAGGCATGAGTTTGGTCGAGGTGGAAGAAACCATTGGTTTCCTGTCCGAAAACTTCCCGCACGAAGTGCAATCACGAATACGAGATAGAATAACGCCGTATCCCTCAACTCGCCTTTTTGACAGCCTCGATAAGAAGGGGCTTATCGACGGTCAGTTTCCAGATTATAAGTTTCGTTTTGTAGATCCTTTGATTGAGGAGATCTACCGCTCTATTTCACGGTAATAATCTTCCGGAAGTAGAAAAAACCAACGGCTGCGGACATCGCGCGGGGAGCAACATGGCAAAATCTGGTTTGGCCATCGCCTTTAACTACCGCAGCGAGTGATCGAGGAAAATATTCCGACCGTTTTCTTTACACCATTTCTGAACTATTTGCCTGCAACCATCATTTAGTCTGGGCTGAACAATCTCAACGTTAACTAAATTAAATAAATTTGTTGTTGTCCACCTCAGCGCTCGCGTCCCGTATACAACCTTTGACACCCTCGCCTGCGACATAGCAGCCGTGCACATTGGGCATGGCTCCAAAGTAGTGTATATAATGCTACCAGGCAGTCTATGCGTACCAAGCTTTCGTCCTGCCTCCCTGATTACCAAAATCTCGGCATGTGCAGTTGGATCATGCAATTCACGTTCTCTGTTTCCGGAACGAGCAATAATTGAGTGCTTCATTACCAACAAAGCTCCCACCGGAAAATTGCCGCTTCTATAAGCGTTTTCAGCCTCCTTCAATGCCTCCTGCATATAGTTTGCGTCATTCACTTTTATATTTTCCTCTTGTCCTGCTTTTTGTCTCATATCTCTGTGCTTTAGGTAAAGGCAGTGCGCTTCTCGTTGAGGCCCATCACTATTACACACAATTGTCCTTTATCGGCACAATTCCTCATATTTGTGGCGTCAGGCTTTTGTGCCGGTCATTGCATACCATTCTCCTCTACTTCTCGGTCATTAGCTCACAGCGTCCCGTCGAGGAAGTGTCAGGTCGCTCCCATTTTCACGGCCGGGCATTCCCTTGTTTCAGTGTTGTGCTCAAGTTCCGCCATAAACCTATTCCTCGCTTGTTCAAATCCATGGCATTGCCCATCCACCTGTATTTCACCCCAATTTATGCCGTCTTTCTTTTCAAGCCATGAACATGGCCAGAATTTTGCGTCACTATCTACAAAGCATATATACTCTCCTCCTGGACAGATATTTTTCTTTCTTGGCTTTGTAGACCGATGTGCTGTATCGATGCCCTGGAACACAGGGACCATTCCCGAAGTTTTCCATAAATGATTTTGCTTATTTTCAATGTGGTTTCTCTGATCGTAATCTACGGAAAGAGCGGATGTTGTCTCCGAGGGCACAGATTCTATGAATCTGAGGTACACAGAAGGGATACCCAACGACAGTAGGTAAACCGAAAGGTCTTCGACCTTTTTAGAGTCGGCCTCGGTGGAAAACACCGGAACTGAAACCCTAACACGGACGAGATCCTCTGCCAATCTGGCTATCGCATCAAGCTTACGAAGTTCTTCTTTCTGCCACTTGGGCTGACAGGCATAGATATTGTCAAAACTTATGGAAATATATTCCGGGAGAATAGACGCCAGTGTTTTGAAATGACGATCCTCAAGAAGAAGTCCGTTGGTGGCCACAGAAATTCGTTCAATGGTTCGTCTGGCTTCCACTAAGATCTCCGTTATCTCCGGATTCATAAAAGGCTCGCCCCCTGTGAAATAAATATAGTCGGCTCCCCATCTCTCTAAGAACCTCATCACACCAATGAAGGCTTCTATAGACATGTGTGTACCAGAATTCCTACTCTTTCCGAGGCAACAATAGGGGCACTCAAGATTGCATATTTTTGTGGCCTCTACCATGGCGGTCCGATGATTCTTTCGACAACCGACTATGCAGTTGTCGAATCTTTCTGGTAAACTGTTTTCACTCACGTTTATTCCTCCTTCGCAAGGCTCTCCCGTTAGCTACCTAACATAAGCCACTTTTTTTGATTAGACTTAGCCTGTCTGCTCAAGCATTATGATTATTCTTCTTTCACAATTAAATCATTCCCGCACGGCAAAATTAATTTCTTCACTTCATCATTCAAATATTCGATCAACTTCTGACGATACGAATTATCATAGGACAACTTCCTTGCATAACTTTTGCAATGCGCGTTTGAGCCGCTACAGTTTCTACAGCTAAGTTTTCCCGAAACAAATGGCTCGATAAATCCGTCCAGCAATTGATTCTCCAAGCGCATGTTCATGGATTTTCTAAGCGATAACCCTGGATGATCATCAGCTGGCAAAAGTAAGTAAAACAAATTACCTTCATAGCGTCTCGCCAGATAGGCTTCGGCAACACGGAGGAGCTTTTTTTCAGTTGCTCCTCGTAAGTCGGTCTTAAAAGACATGTATCCTATAGCCTCATAATGTTCTATGTCCTCTGGCCTGATCCAACTCCCACAGATAAGGCGCAATATATTTCGAAGTTTATATGACAGACAAATATATCCAGGATATTTAAGCAGAGCATCGTTTGTACCATCTTGGCACGTTGATTGCGAAGCATGGCTGTTAACGTTGTTGTGATATTGGTGCAGAATGCAATGGTTGACACAACCAGAGTTCACCAGTAGTTCCAAGCCCACTGAGGTTTGTTTTCGAAGGGACTCAAGGAGAGCGAACTCCCTGTTTATCCACCTATCAACGACAACGCGCCGAACACCTAAATCCTCAAGTTGAGAAAGTTGCAGTCTGCTGTTTGCGCATAGGTTTATCGAGCCGACCACCTCAACTTCAGGAAATGCGGTGGTGACCAGTTGGATCAGAAATGGGTGGGCAATCGTGATAGAATCAATTCCAAGGCCGATAATTTCCTCGATACCGCGCATTAGTTGTTGATGTGATACGCCATTAAACTCGCGATTGCCAAGGCATGTGGAATTTAGAGTATAGTTGAACTTGATATTATTATCGTGGGCCACCTCGATATAGTGCTTAAGAAACTCGCTATTAACATCCGGGACACAAATTGATGCACGGGCATTTCCTATTGGGCTCCGGCTGAATGAACCATAGACCTCCGTCACTTTATCAGAACCGTATGTACTGTTCAGCCGGTGCAGTTCTTCAATGTAGTTCTCTAAAAATACAGCGGGAACTTTCAGGTTCATTGCAATCCTTTCAAAAAAGCTATGTCAGATGTATTCTGGGCTAACGTAACACAAAATGATTGGTGTTAAATCTTGATTAGATAGATTTGTCTTAGCTATATAAGTATAGTTGCTTGATCCTCTATTAACGTAAGCTGAGGTTTGTATGCAAATCAAAGCCTCTCCTTGCTGGAGCGCTTCCGACCATGTTGGGGAAGAGAAGGGAAATCGAGATGCTATTGCAAACCTCCCAGTCAATTGTTTTCAGATTGCTGACTTTGGAACACCTGCCGCCACTTGTCTTAGATACCGAGAGACGATTTGTGTATCCCAATCAGTTTCTTGCAGAATGGATTCCATCGATGCCGGGGTAACCCAACAAGCTTCTACATGTTCTTCTGACAATTCAAAATAGGTATTGGAAGAATTAACTAAATATGTTGACCCGAATCGAAGCCGGCCACTACTGCGATACATCCAGTCAGCAATATGACCGGCAATGTGGTAATTCGAGGCAAGACCGATTTCTTCGAATAACTCACGTTCCAATGCAGTCTCCGGTGTTTCCCCTGGCCGAATACGCCCTCCAGGCAGATCAGGCTCTTTTAGTTTTCCGTCTGCTTGACGGGATCGCCATAATAGAAGAAACTTTCCACTGCTCTGAACAATCGCCTTTACACAATGCACAATTTCCGGACGCCGCCTCTGAGCTGGTATAACCAGAACAGTTGGAAGGTAATCCAAGTGTACCTCCGGCCCATCCCGTTGACCCGAATCTTGATGCTTCTCCAATAAATTTGGTGGATTGCTCGTCGAATCAAGAACTGGACCCGGGCATAGGGGATCTTTTTGGTGTAGACTGCCATTTATTAGCCACCGTCTCTCAACAGATCCCCCCTGGCAAATATCCTGAACAAAACATTCAGAACACGCCTCTGGAAGAACAGATGAGGCCATTAGCTGAAAAGAAGCCTCATGTTCAAGTTCTTCAAGCAAAAGATCAGATATGTCCATGCGTGTAACCCAAGGCGTCTGAAGAAGATACGTGGATGGGGAGATACGGCCATCAGGAAGGATTCGACAGGACCGGTATGAAGAGAATCTCTTCCCAGGCTTGAAGGTTCCGGTCAGAGCGCCTAATAAACGGTCACTCGAGCGAACAGAATTTCCGCCCTGCGCAAGCAGACGCAAAGCATCAAATACTTGATTTGAATCTGGTAAATAGCTTAAATCGCCTGTGGTCGGCATAAAAATATTGACTCTTAGCGCTACGCCCATTTCAGCAGCTAATATAAGTAAGGCAATTAAATTATCAGCCTCAAGAGTTTCGGGTGTTCCCACAACTACAATAGTGGTGGGGATGCCATGTAATATGCCGAACTCAACTGAACTTATTGCACGAAGCCAAGTCCCAGATTTTCCCCGCCATTCATCATGGCGTGATGGAGTTGCAAAGTCAATAGACACGTCAAGTTCATCAATCATAGAAGCAAAAATGGTTGCATTTTTTTGATTTTTTAAAGTATCCGCGAGCGCTCCATTAGTTGTAACAGCAATGGTGACAGAAGGTAAGTATGTCTTACATAGATATAGAAGGCCTGGGAATCTTTGCGAGAGAAAGCTTTCTCCGGTTCCAAAATTAATCGAACCGATGGAGTTCACATTTCTCTTCAAGAAACGATTGGCAGTTTTTAAGTCGATCTCAGGGTGACCAACTTGAGATCGTGAGAGAGCGCTATAGCAGAACGGACAGTTTAAATCACACCGTGAAGAGAATCCCCAACCAACAGTCCATGTTGTAGGAGGACCACAGGATGAGGATTTTGTGACATGTGTTTCTGAATTTTTCATTTTTGATTCATTTATGTTGCCTACCTTCTGATATAGCATTTCAAGCTATTTTCTTCTGAGTTTAATATCAGCTTAATCCGCAAGTATTTGCCTTGATTGTAATTCGAAAAAATTATGATTATTAGTGATTCAAAAAGATATTACCAAGGCTACCAATATGTCCAGTAAAATTTCCAAAGTTGCCTATTGCTTCAGTGATAAAATTTCTGTTTTCAAAAAGGTGTCAAGGTTAAATTGTTTATTGAGGATATGTTCTGAAAGCTGCAGACCCTCCACATGCTTAAGGATTTCGGGCCAAGGCATTGCCAAATATGTTGGATCGGTATATCGATTCGGCTGTATCTTCAAAGGCCTTGTACTGGATATTGCACCAATCGAACTTGCCAGCCTGGCAGAAACAATAGATCCGTCTTTGTCACAATTTCGGATGCAGAGGCGTAAAGGGATGCCAGGTTTCGAGGATGGATATATGATCAATTCATGCATAGCTGACGAATAAGGATAGATCGTGCTTCGTTTCGTTCACACAATCCATCCTTATTCGTTGGATGTCCCAGATGCTCGACGATGGATTTAAAAAATAACTATCTACGGATATTGCCAAAACCATCGATGTACCCTTTTAAGTTGTTAGAATTGTCCCTGATGTTTCCAAAATTGTCGATGTAACCTTTTGGATTATTAGAATTGTCCCTGATGCTTCCAAAATTGTCGATGTAACCTTTGGGATTGTTGAAATTGTCCCTAATGTTTCCAAAGTTGTCGATGTATCCTTTGCTAATAGTCATTTTTTCTCTCCTTATTTTAGTGATAAATTTAATGGTGTTTACAATAATATCCCTATGATATTTCCGCATGAATAATTTAAAAGTTTTTCGGTACGGCTATTTTCTTGGCAATGTGCACTTGCTCT
This sequence comes from Desulfobacteraceae bacterium, assembly GCA_014237465.1. Taxonomy (GTDB): domain Bacteria; phylum Desulfobacterota; class Desulfobacteria; order Desulfobacterales; family Desulfosalsimonadaceae; genus SURF-3. The sequence goes on from JABZFM010000006.1 coordinate 387,916, forward strand.
AATTAGTATACGGGTGTTGCCAAAAAAAATCTGACATTCCCTGAAAATTTTTTAGTTATAAATTTGAAATTTAATATTTAATCAACGGGGCTTTAATGAGGGATGTATGTGCGAAGTGATTTGTAAAATCTTAATCCCATTTTTTGGGAAGATCCGAGGGGCCGAACCCAATAAAGATTTTAAGAAAATGTGTTAATTGGAATTTTCAAGAGTAGCTTGATTTCTAATACTTCAAAAATTTTCACAATTCATGAAGTACAAATGTCCTTCCAGAGTTGCCTTCTTGAATATATGTGAGGTATGCTTACATCAAAAGCACGCTTCTCTGATGTTTCTATTGATTGGCTTTGGAAAAAGAGAAATAAATCGCGGCGGCAATAAACACACGGCCAATTTTTATGATACCAGAGGGAATCAACAACGGTTGTTAGAGAAATTTGGTTATGGAACGCTGCTTGAGTCATAGCAGTAATATCAGCTGTTTCAATTACTTCCAATGGGGAAAGCGTATTTTCATCTTTTATTATGGATTCAACGGTCATTGGTTCACCTCCAGAATCCATTTTTTTTGATTTTATTGGTGCTGAAATCGATTGTGTTGTCAGACGTTTGACCTCCCAGAATCGATTTATTGACCATTCCCAAGGTTTTCTTACCCAAGTGCTAAACTTGGCGACAGATGAGTCATAGGTTACGGCTGCTTCCCAAGCAGCTGCAATCAAAATATCGAAAAGTAAGCTTTCTTCCATTACATCCGAAACTGCCTCGCTTGCTTTTTTTTCTGCAGCTTTTTGGACACTCATAACCAACATACCAAAGTTTTCTTTCTTTTCTTTGTCCAAGGAGGCCAATAAATCGTATTGCTTGGCGCATCTTTTATGATGAAGTTTATGTATATCTTCGGCCTCACGATCTTTTAATTTAAATTTTCGTTGTTTATTCTCCATTTTCGTCAAAACACCCGCGTGTTCAGCGGTGCATTGTTCGCAAAGAATGTGTTGGATTGACTTCATTGATTCCGGAAGATTGATCGAGTTATTCATTCTAAGCCTCCTTATTTTTTACCCCGGAAAATAAGACGAGCTGTGTTATATGAATCCCAGTCTTTTTGTGAAAGTTCTTTGTCTTCGAGGGCAAAACCACGGAGTATGAGTTGTTCTGATGGAGTCAGCCCATGGGGGCCTTCTGGATTCCAACTTTCGCCTGCCAGCATGTCGGGAAGAGATAACGCCAGATCGCCAGTTTTTTTTCCAACTTCCTTTTTATCCTTCCATCGCCTCATAGTTGTAACCCAGTTAAAGGACTTGTCTATACCTTTTCCCTCATGCCATGGAATAACCAATGGAGAACTAGGGGCGGGAAAAAGCGCCAAATAAAGGTCATCTACAGTCATTACTGGGGATTCGGAATTGTCGATTACCTCTATAGTGGTCTTTCTTACATGCTCTTCAACACGTTTCTTAATCTGAATGACACGTTTGAGTAAATTTAGCGTGACAAGAAATGTTGCCCATCTGCGGACTCTATCAGAGTAGGCACCAGTTTTAATATCTACGCAGCCCTGCTTGCATTTCTTTCCTGATACACCAAACTTCTGGGTTAAGTCTTTATATGCATCTTTGTCGTAATTGTCTCCAGCTTCTTTTATTATGGTTAATAAAGATAGGTTTTTACGGTCTTTTACCAACTCATCGTTGTCGTATGCGTTCCACACTGTTCCACATAACTCCTGAGCCTGCTTAAGTTCATCACAATCAACCATTACTGTCTGCAAGAGATCTCTGGCCCATTTTTGAATGGCCTCAGCTCGATTTTCTTCGGGTATGTCTATAAAGAGACCATTGATCGAAAATTTACGTTCGGCATGGGGCGAATGCATGGTCAACACACCGTGATCAGCTGATTCAGTCAATGCCATCAGGTCGGAGGGGGAAAGTGTTATCTGAAATGTTTCATAAAGATTTTCTATTCGAGCCCGCAGTGCTTGAACTCCTTTTTTAATGACATTAGTCCAGCTGCGATCCTCACCGGAGACACCAAATTCAGAGTAATCAATATTAAGAATTTCTTTACTTATAAGATGAAGCGTACGAACTTCTGATACGTCCTCAAGCAAATTCCCATAGTTTGTCATGGGAACAATGCCGATAGGATGTTGGTAAAGTAGGGAACTGATGAAGATTCCCATAACAAGTCCCTCAAAACCCGCTTTCATTCCAACATCTTTTTTTGATGGATCCGAAGTAACGACAAACTTTGATTTATTAGATTGACTTACGCTTAGGGGATCCGTTGATTCATTATTTCTCTCATCATTAACCTTACCATGGGTATCCGTCCATTTCCGAAGATTATAGTCCATCGCTATTATTTCAGGAGGAAATTTCGAAGTATCACCTGAACCCCACCAGAATGGTCCGAAACAAGTGCCAAAATCAGATGAGGTTCGTATGCTGGAGGGACCTGGAATGGCAGAATGATTAACAATTTGGAAATATTTGGCCAATTCATCCGGCAATTTTTTCTCTGGATACATATATCCTGCATCCTGTCCTTCGCAGTCATCAATCCATAATATACGGATTTTATCATATGCAATATCCATATAAACACCTCCTTTTAACGATTTACCCCATATTCATTCCTTCAAAAAACAGGCCCACTCTGTAAATAATATGGCCTTGTATTTCTTCAACTAAATAATACATATCACCAAGCTTGAGTCGGCGAAACAACTCAACCGACATACCAGGCCCATCATATTTTTTGGATTCCGGCCAGCGTAGCCATCCCTGGGAATTTCGGGCAGAAGCAATAAATACGTCATCTGCCTTAGCTGGTTGAATTTCATTTGACATAACCAGCAAATCAGTTGGGGAGCCATTAATAAATACCTGTGCTTGGGAAAGCATGACTCTTACAAATACCAGATAATTACCAACTTTCTCTGGTGTATATTTAACTTGGTATGCCCCGTACCGCGTGTTATTGAGCAGCTCAAAGATAAGTTCCCGATAGATCGCTTTTTTTAATCTCACTCGCCTTTTGCCTTTTTTTGTAAGCACTTCCATGTGCAGTCCGATCAAGGCCTGATCGACTTCCGAAATAACACGAAGTTCAAAATCGCAGACTCGTTCCTCATTTATACCCCGATTTTCGTCTAAAATGTTAAATTTCCTTTGGCCGCTTATGAGCTGGTACCATTCTTTGATTTCTTGAATTAGATCGAGGTTTTCCTCCACGCCATCAGTACCTTCTATATCAAGAAACCGATCGCGCTTTCGGGCCGGAAGGTGTTCAAGTAATTCTTCTCTATTATCAACAGTATTTAATTGCAGAATAAGCGTTAAATCACGCAACATATCCTTGCGCAAACGAATTGCGGGTGTACCGTGTTCGTCCAGAAATGAATTTAACGTATCAATACGATGCTTGAGGGTATGCCCATAGTGTCCAAGTGCTATTTTCTGGGCCTCAATTCTTTGGTTAATTTCTTCTTGATGAAGAAGAATGGGAGCAGCATTGAGACCCAGCAGCATTTGAATCAAGTAGTGAAATGATCTCCCAGGTTCCCTATCCTTCCAATATATTACCATGGAAGATTTCAACTTATCCCTGTCCAAAGGAGATAAATAATACGTGACACTGGTAAAGGAATTTAGTTCAGAAAACAGAAAAATCAATGCAATATGTTTGATAGCGCCTTTCCACAGTCTTATCAAATGTTCTACGTCATTCGGTCCAAGCTGGTTATCCGCCTCTCGCACTTTATTAACGGCTTTAATTATATCCGGAATCTGCTTATCTTTATCAGTATAACTTTCAATATATTCCCTAAGAGCTTTGGTTGTCTGCTCATCCTCAAAATCGCCATCTTTAAGAAAGCTATTTAAAAACACCTTCGGAGACCCTGCAGTCGAAAATGGAATTTTTACCTTGATATCTTCGCATGTGCCAGACACATCAATATTGCTTTTATTAATATCAGGGTAAAATGAAGAGAATAAGATGGATTTATCATCCACACACATCCTGAATACTCGGGACTTGGCTGAAGTACTTACATCGACAAGTTTCCGAAGAAAATCGTGAGAATGAAATTTGTCATTTAAAGCCAGGATTACATCATTTAATCGTTTATGATTAACAGATCGGTTGTACCATTCGGAATCTTGAATAAGTTCAATTATAGCTGTTCTGCCTGCAGCCTTTTCTCCTTCCGGCGTCCAGAATACAAAACATTCGTATCCCAGTTTTGATAGTTCTTGCATAAGCTTGAGTTCAAAATTATCTCTAATAAATTCATAATTTTCGCCCATCAGATAAACTTGTATTGCGTTGCAGAGATGAATGGCTTTTTCAGCTGGGCATGAGGATCTGCCCACTAAGCAATCAACTGTATTGTCAAACCCGCAAAGCTTAGGCATTAATTATCTCCATAAAAATTCCGGTAGAATTCATCACGTAACTCGATCAATCGGTCAGGGGGACAGAGGCTCTTGACAATAATGTTTTCACCATCATAATGATCCCAGTTTTGGTCGAGTATTAGCCCTTCACGAGAGTACTGATCATACAATGGTGTCCCAGGAAACGGGGTAATGAATGTTATATATGGTAAATCCATTTGAATGCCTCTATCTTTAAGCCGAAGAAGGTGATCAAGACCGTATGCAATGTCTTTTTCTGTTTCATGAGGTTCTCCGATGATATAAGAAGGGGTGACTGTAATCCCTTGATCTGAGAGGTGTTTCAGTCTTTCCTCAATATTCGGGCCGCCAGCCTTATGATAATACCTTAATGTCTTTGGGATGAAAGATTCAAGACCAATCACAGCACGAACATATCCCGATTCGCGAAGCAGCGGCAACAACTTTCTTAGTTTCTTGTTCTTTAGATCAGTCAACTTCATATATGTATGCCACTGTACTGGAGAACCTCGATCAATAAGCGCCATTGTCAATTGTTTGACTCGGTCAAAGTCCGAAAAAAAATCCTCATCCCAAATTGCTAACGCCTCAATCTGGTGGTGAATGGAAAGGTGCTCGACCTCTTCCATGATCTGTTTATGAGTTCTACTTGCCGGGAGATCATAACGTGACGCTGTATGGCAAAAGGTGCATTTGTAGCGACACCCTCTTTGTACATGCATTGTCGCATATTTCTTGCCAGGGAATCCTTCCGAGGAATAGTCCTTCATCGGAAGCCCTTCACGATTCATCATTGGTAAGGTAGAAGGATCTATGCGTTGAGGAGGGATGGTACTACGAATAAATTCTCCACCAGATGTTCGATACGCTATGCCGGGGATATTTTCCGGCTGCTGTCCGGACAGAAATGCAAAAACAGCTTCTTCGCCATCGCTGACCACGACAAAATCTGCATTTGCTTTCTTTGCCAGTTCAATGGCGTTCTGCCAGGTAATACACTCCCCTCCCAGATAGATCATTATATCAGGAAATTCATTACGGATAGTTGCAATACATTCGCAGGTTGAATTAAAGTTGAAATTTCGCACAGAAAATCCGATGACCGTTGGACAATACATCCGAACCTGATTCGCAAGGTCGTCTTTTACGGTATCTTTGGTCAGATGCAGCACTCGAGATTCGATCCCTCGCTCTTTCAGATAAGAAGATATATAACAAATCCCGATCGGTTCTGAGAACGAAAGGTGCTGTGGTCCGCCTGATGCTTTATCAATTTTAACCAGGAGGATACGCTCAGCCATTCAAAATGCCCTTATTTTTGATGATTTTTTCGAACCTGAGCACTTCTCCCTCTGAAAGTTCGAGAATCCAGTTCCCCCAACTCCGTGCCAAATCTATGTCATGCGTTACCATCAGAGTTGTTACGTTGTTTTTATTAATCCAGGAATGCATCCATTTTAGGATATAATTTTTTACATCTGCATCAAGGTTTGCCACGAATTCGTCCAATAGAAGAATATGCGGTTTACGCATAACAGCCATCATGATGGCCACCTGCTGACGTTGCCCCCCGGACAACTCTGAAACCGGCGTATTATCAAATGAATCAAACCGACTTCGAAGGCCGGTTTCTTCCAGGAATTCATATATTTCATGCTTAAATCGTCGTTTGGGAAGAGAATACATAAATCCTGAATGTTTTGAAAATACCAGGCTCAGATTTTCCATCGGAGTCATGGAACCCACAACGCCCAACCCCACATCCTGAAAAACACCGACAATATTTAATTTTTGATTCTCAATGGGTTTACCGTCAATCAAAATTTCCCCATTATCCCGAGGGAACACCTGGCGTAAGCAATTAAGCAATGTTGTTTTGCCTGAGCCATTTTGCCCAACAATACAAAGAATATCACCTCTGTCGAGTTCGAATGATACGCCTTGGAGTGCATTAATCTGGCGACCACCTGGTGTCAGGAACTGCTTATGAAGATTGTTTATTTCAAGAAAAGCCATATTTACATCCTTATCTGTTCCAGGATAGAGGGCTGTCCTGTCTTCCTTATGCTGGCAAACCAGCAAAATCCAATTACTATCAATGACGTAACTAAATCCAAGCCACCATCAGGAATGCCAAAGTTAAGCGCCATAAGCCGGACCAGTTGCAGTATCAAAGTCCCTCCAAAGCATGCAACAAGTGACCAATGGAGCCTTCTCGTCGGGATCAGCGCGTCGCTTAACATTATTGCGGCAATTGCTGATATTGCAACTCCCTGGCCCATGTTGATACTCGCGTAACCTGACCGCTGAGACAGAAGAACTGCTGCAAAGCCGACCAACCCGTTCGCCAACCCCAAACCCACAATATCCCATAACAGCAGATTGTGGTTTAACTCTTTGCATAAAGAAGGATTTTCTCCACGAACACGTAAAATATAACCGCCTCCAGTTTGAAAAAACAGGTGTAATTTCATGACCAGAATAGAAAAAACGAGCAGAACCCCAATGATGCCTATGGATAGAGGTGAACTCAAAAAAAAGAAAATGTCCTGAAGTACCCACCCTTCGGGTAGGCTGGTACTTGGCTTTCCGGCAAGAAGAAGACCGCCGGAAAAACACATTGTCATTGTTAATATAGAGGCAAGAATAGTTGGAAGGCGCACCTTGTTGGCTAAAAAAGCGGTAACCGCCCCTGTAAACACTCCCGCAAAAAGACCGGATAACAAACCCAGCCATGGTGATCCTGTTTTGATGAGCACCATTCCGCCAATAATGGCTGAAAAACCAAAACCACCTTCTGATGTCAGGTCTGGAAACCGAACAATGCGAAAAGAGATGTATACCCCTATTGTTACAATAGAAAAAAGGAGTGCCGTTTCAAAAGTATACAGAAGTTGGATTATTATGGGATTCATTCAGATACCCTTTTCCCATCCTGCTTCCATGAAGCAGGAAGCTCTAAGTTAAATTTCAATATTTGAATTTCATTATAGAAAAGTTGGAATTCATCTGCTAACCGGATAGGCATATCCGATGGAGATTTATTATTTTGAAATATATCAGCTGCCATTTCAGCTGAAATACGGCCGAGCGCCTCATAGTCAAAACCGACTGAAAAGATAGCTCCTTTCTTTACGGTGCCTTCATCGCAATTGAACACAGGTATTTTGAGTTCATTAGTGGTCTTAATCAGAAGCGGAAATGCACTTTGCACAGTAGCATCAGTGGGAGCATATAAAGCATCTATTTTTCCAATAAGTGAGACAAGGGTCTGTTTAATCTCATTTTGCCCGGAAATCGTGGTACTTACCGTGGTAAGTCCTCTTTTTTGGCATTCCTTCTTGAACCGGGCAACAATAATGCCGGAGTTGTCCTCCGAGGGGTTGTAAATAATGCCTATACGATTGGCATTCGGCATGATTTCACCAAGGCGATCAAGTTGCGCATCTACTGGGCTCAAATCACTGGTTCCTGTAATATTCCTGCCTGGGCGCTCCCAGGATTCAACAAGGCCTGTAGAAACCGGGTCTGTAGCAGCGCCTAACACAATGGGCAAAGTAGATGTCTTCTTTGCCAGAGATTGGGCCAGATTTGTACCAATAACAAAAACAAGATCATACCCTTCCGTTGCAAACTTTTGAGCCATCTGCTCAGTTTTTGAGGCATCACCCTCCGGGACCATTGTAATAAATTGAACTCTCCCGGAAAGACTTTGATCTAAATGGGCTCGGAAAGAATCAGCCATCGCATCCAACACGGGATGACGAACCACTTCAAAAATGCCGACCTTATATATTCTGTCGGATGATGTTTCAGAATGAATTCCAGATGGTGGCGTTTTGTATAGGCCAAAAAAAATTATCCCTGCGACCAAAAGAACAATAACAACTATTCCCCCAATCCATTTTCCAAGTTTCATACTCTATGTCCTCCTTTAAATTAATCTGCCTGACACATGACCAAATATTCGGAATAAGACGGTCCTTCCGGTAGCGTCTTGATTGTTATATCCTTAAACCCACTCATCTGCAATGAGGTCATGATTTCTTTTCGAGTCATGATATAGCCAAGATTAGTCCCGTTTAATCCTGTGCTGATCTCGAAAAGATCTATTCCTTCGGGTGCTCCATTGTCATCGTCACGCAGAAATATAACAATGACGAGGTAACCTCCATTCTTAATAAAAGACCTTATCTTTCGCAACCACACAGGCAATTTTTGTTTTGATGAATATTCAAGCAAATGACCGCAATAGGCAGCATCAAATTCACTGGATGTTTCCCATTTAAGAAAATCACCAGCGGTCCATCTGAAATTTTCCGTCTCACCAAATATTTCCCTGGCAGATAACACAATTTCATCGTAGTCAAGTGCAATTATATTGATGTTTTTATCTTGCCGGGCCAATCGCCGACAAAAACATGATGGCCCAGCACCAATATCAAGAATTTGACCTTTTAAATAAGATCCACATTCATGTTCAAGAAAATCCAAGTATGGTTCAGAAATTGCTTTCATTGACATCAAGTATGATTTACAGAAATCCTTGTCCTTGATTTTTTGACGATGAAAATTGATACTTTTACCAGATTTCATTGCCTCCGGTAAATGCATCCAGGATTCGAAACAATGGAAATGATAACCCGCAAAGGCTTTCAGTGTGCGGTCACTCTCAGCGGTCATTCCCGATTCTGTCAGAGAATATAAACCGTAATTAGAGGTCACAAGACCGTATTGACTTAGAATTGTTAACACGGCACTAAGCCAATCCCGAGCAAGAGAAAGCTCAGATGACAGAAGATCCAGCGAAACTGCTTTTTCCTGACTTTTAAGGGCAGATAAAATCCCCAAATGAATGGCGGTCGCTATAATGCGTGAACGCTTATATGCCCTAATTTCATTATATAATTCTTCTAAGGCATTCATATTTTGTTCTCCGCGGACGCATAGAGAAGTTTCCATCCTATCCAGAATCCTTCATCATCTGTATTACAATAGCCAAGATATCTTTCTACAGCATCGAGAATCCATTTTATGAAATCTGGGGGCATCAAATCCGGAGCATTATATTGCTTGGTTCCTATGCTGAAAAGAGTGTGAATAAACCAGGCCGCTTCATTCGAATTTTTGAAATACCAGGGCGTAAAATGAATTCCTGTTTTGATGTTTGTATACCCTGCACGTTGCAATAAGTTTGACAAACTATTCTCAGATTCAAAAAATGCGATGTGGGGCATAATGCTTTCGTTTGTAACAAATTCTTCAAAAAATATAGCCGGTTCTGGATTTGATTCAGATATCAGTTGAAATGGCATAGGGGACAGCCGGGAATGTTCTGATGCAATATTATTAAAATCATCCAAGTTGGGCAATCCCTGAAATTTTTCGTGCTGAATTGCTTGGCCTCTTGCTGGGACATCCCCTACAACGATTCGGCCCCCATCTTTAATTAAATGCCTCCACTTGGAAAGACAATCAATTCGATACTCGATAACTTTGTTTTTATCAAACTGAGAATAATTTTCCGGCAAAAGATGATGTAAACCGGCCAATGTAATAACTCTATCATATTTGGAGATGATTAAGTTGCCTACTTCTGGTTGAGCGGCATCGCATTTTGAATAATGAGAAATACCCGATTTCTTTGGTAACGGTTCTGCCATTTTGTCAATAGCGTGAACTGTTTCAAATGGTTCCCCAAGGTAATCGGAGACAAATCCGGTGCCAGACATCATATCCAGGAGAACCCCCTTCGAAGGACCTGTATAAGCAGCAAGAGGTAAAAGTTCCAAAATTCTACATTTGCCCAATTCAGCCATGGCCTCGGCGTAACGCTCCTCTCGGGCTTTCAAATTGTTGTCTGCTTCCACGATTTCATTGCTCTCTGTTGCATGTATGTTCAAAGTCACCTCTCGTTTATATTATACGATTTTTTCTCAAAAAAATCTGACAACTCCTGACAAAATAATCATTTTTAAAAATGATTATTTTTAAAATTAATTTTTATAACATTTACGACAAAGTCATGGATGTTCCTGAAAACTCCTGACAAATATTGCGGAAATCTTATTCATTTATGATAACTAACTGAATTTAAATAAAAAGAGAACCGATTCTGTATTTCTTAAGTGTTCATAAATCATTGAATGATTTCCAGTGTCAAAAAAATCTTTATCCATTCCAATAAAAAAATTAAGAGTCAGGATTCTTCAGCAATGAAAACGATAGTCACGTAAACAATTTGCGATAACTTTTAAAACACTATCATCCGATTAAATACTGTGGACCAAATGAAAACTTTTATAATTTAGGTGCGATACAGCGGAAAATCTTGTCTTGATTATATTGCCGTTAGAAAGTTTTTCAGCGACTCTCAGGTGGAGGCTTATTTTTATTGTATATGGAGTATCAACAAAAAGATTTTCCGGTTAAATCAAAATGAATAAAAAGTGATGAGTAATCGTATGACCATAACTGATAGCCTGAAAAATAGATTTGGAAAAGGCCGCTTGATCATTGGTTTTAATAAACAACTAACAGAGTTTCACGGGGAAGATTAAATCTTTTCAGGAAATGTCAGACGTTATTTGGGAAAAGCTGTATAGTACACAGGCGATGTGCGAGTAAAAAATTTTCACTGGAATTTTGATTAATAAATTGAAAAGAGTTGAGCATATGATGAATTAATAACCCAACATTATTATTAGCCGAAAGGGAGCTAGCCCCGATTAGGCCTTTAAAAACGGTTGAGCCGAAACAATACTTCTCTTCCAACCGTTTAATAAGGTTTATTGCGGGGTTTCTTATTTAAAGGGGGGATATAGACATGGGCAAATCAGCCATGAAAAGAAAAAAAAGTCGTCGTAAATACCTCGGAAAGTTGGCCGTAAAAGATCCTTCAAAGTTTAATTTTGAATGGGCAAAACGCCTCGATAGCTGGTCTTTGGAGGCTGTAAAGTATGCTGGCCTCATCAATAGTAATGGCATCCCTGTTTCATCGGTTTTTGATCTTGTTGACCGGGCATTAGATGAATTAAAGGCCTGCGGCGAAGAAGCAGTGTTGCTTGAAGGAGATAAAACCAGGGAGACCATGATGGATTCATGCTGCCGGGCAGTCGCAAAAGTTATCGATCATCGCATTTATCGCCCTATCAACGCCCAATCTAATTATCAGCTTATGACTCAGGGTACACATAAACCGGCAAGATAATGTAATTAAACTGAATGAAGAAAAGAAACATTGGTTACAATAATTATAAAAAAAGGAGGAGAACATGAAGTCAATCATGAAACAAGCGATTTTATTCATCGTTATTTTGTCAATTTTTCCGGGCTGCAGCGCCAACAAATTCATGTTTGGAGACAACAAGGCAACAGTCCAGAAAACAGAACAGGCTGATCAAACGGTAAATCTCGCGTTAGCCTATCACGACCAGGGTGATTTTGGAAAAAGTGCCGAGCTGTTTATGAAAGCTGCGGACCTGTACAAGGAAACCAAAAGTGAAGAAATGGAACGCCGGACATTGATCGCCGCGGCCAAATGTTATCTCAAGTGCAGCAAAAATCAGGAGTTTCAGGTGGCCGTTGCCCGGCTGAAGGTATTGACAAATCACAAAGAAATGCCATTGGCGGAGGTTCAATTTCTCACGAACCTCTCGGACCAGATGCTGCGGCGACAATTGAGTTATCCGGTCCAGAAGTCCTGGCGGGTAGTTTTTGGATATTAAAAAGAAAAGGGAGACCAAAATGAAAAAACTCAGACATCATTTACAAAAACCTTACGCCGTTGCTTTTATTGTTTTCCTGTTATCACCTTGCATCATATTTGCCGATGAGCGGATCGGCAACCTGGTATTCAACGCGATGCAGAAAATCCAGGAGAATCATCAATCCTTTGTAGTGGAGGTGCAAACCATTAAAAACGCCCGAAAGGCAGCAGTTAGAGAAAGAAATGCCTCAAAAAAGAATTTTCAAGACAGTAAAAGAGATTCGCTTGACCGGAAAGAGTTTCATGCTGAATTCTGCTACGCCCAGGCTAAATACTACCGTGCGCTGCATGATGAGGTAAAATTAACGAATCAGATCTCATATAAACAACTGGGTGTATTAAATAGCCTTAATGACTCGATCAAATCCGGAGAATCCGAGATTAATTCACAAGGTGCTGTCGCTATCCTGGAAGCAACAAAACCTTTTTTGGAAAACGGTAGGTCATTGATGAATTCGCTGGCAAAAAGTCGCAATATGATTTCAGATCCGGTCATTAACTCAAAGCTAACCTCAGCATATCAAACAGCAAAAATGCTATCGAACTATATCGACCATATTGAAAAAAACAAACTGAACAAGAACATGCAGAAGGCGGCATTGCAGCAGAAAGTTCATGAACTCATCGATCAACTCAATTCGTTGTATGCCCAGACCGATATTCTGATGGCGATGATTCAGGACAAAACAACAGTGCTTAAGATGATCAATCAACTAGCTGCATCTGAAATGGGAATGTGGGCTCTGACAGATGGGAAAAAAATGATCAATGAAATGACAGAAAACATCATCGATCCTATGATGCAGGAGTATTATGAAGCGGATGAAGATCTGGATATCCTGACCGATGAAGTGCTTGGCGGTGGCGATAATGATCTCTATGCCAGCCCGTCTATCTCACAAAAATGGACAAAAGCCGATTTTTAATAGGAGGGAAAGACCATGCGTAAAATAATTTTATATGTAGTCGTTTTTTTTGTTGGATTCACTTCAATCGCTGCCGGCGCGTCGTGTTATTCAGATAGAGTTGTCACCAGGTGGATTGAGGAACGGGATGAACTTGCTGTTCAGGTGCTTCAGAAATGGGCAAAAGGTGCGTCGGTTGATGAGCTAACACCTGCAATCGCCACCATCATTTCAAATGAATTACTGACATGCAGCAAATGCAGAAATGACGTTGATTTTGTCAAAGAAAAACTGATCCTGTTAAACAGCACAACCGAACCCAGAATCGAAACCGTACCTGCAATCATTTTAAAGCATTATATAGGAAATGATCTGCTGTCACCTCATAGACAGTTTCCTTACACACCACCTAAAAAAAGCAAGGGAGAAACTAAAGATGATGGCACATATTTCTAACACAAAAGTTCTGGGAGTCGATTTGGACGTCATTATCATGTCGATCATGGCATTGTTGATTGCAGAGGTCACAGCCATATACCTTATCAGCCATGGCTTTGGAACGATGCTGGCCAATTTTCTGGCATCGCTTTCCACAAAGTCCTTCCAAACAATGATTCATTTGTACCAGTGGGCCGATAAAATGGTAGGCAAGGTGCTTGTGCCGCTGTTGCTGTTAACTTTTGCGGAAGCTTGGGCAGTATATAAATTGGTTCAAAACCGCAAGAGTGCGAATGATAAAAATGTGTTCAAAAATCAATTCAAAGTGCTTGAAATTGTGGAAGGTGCTGCGCCAGGATTTGGTTTCATAGGAACATGTCTTGCACTGATTGGTACAATGCACAACATGGACCCAAAACTTGACCAGCAGGCCATGCTGAAGATCCTTTTAGAAAACTCTTCAAGCGCTTTTGGCTCAACCGTATTCGGCATTTCTCTCGCATTGACCGCCTTTTTATTTAAAGAAATTTTTAAGGGGTTTTTGATCAAAACACCTCCCGCTAACAAGCGAGACAACAACGTGACGGAGATACCTGAGGGGAAGCCGATAATTTTTATCCGAGAGGGGGCTTGATATGAAAGGATTTTTAGGAGCCGACATTTTCATCAACCTGCTGCTGGTCTTTATTGTCGCGTTTGGAATGCTTTTTATGAATACCAACGATAGCGCCAACTCGGCTAATGCTAATGGAGAAAAAATGTTGCCTAAAATCATTCTCCCATCAGGTCAATCAGACGGTGCAGCCATGGCGACAGATGAAACACCTATTAATTTGTCAGCTGAAAAAGACGGTGAAAAGACCCAGTATTTTATTGATGATGTAGCGGTCAGACACGATGAACTGAAAGGAATTTTAACAAACAAAAAGGCTGACACGGTTAAAATTCGATTTGATGAGCATCTATCATATGGCAAGTATATTGAGATGCTGGATTTGTGTGTACAGTGCGGCATCAAGAATATTTCAAACGTTTATACTTCAGCCCAATAAGGAGGAATCAATGTTTAAACTTATCCAATCAATCATGTTAATTTTTATGATCGCTGGGGTTATCTACCTCGGCAACAAGGTTTTAGATGAAACCAAAGGAATGGGTGCCGATCATCAGACCATGGCTGAACAAAAGAATGACGTCATAAAGAATGTATTGGAGCTGAAAGACAAGGCGTCAAAAAAGGCTGATGAAATCAAAAAACTCTATGAAACTGCAAAGACCATTCAGGAAAATAGCAATGAAATGGCCGAGAATGGGAACCCGTCTGACATGAAGAATGCCTCATTCGCCCCAAAGACAAACAGGAGCGGTGAAAATGAGTTTGAAAAAAACGGCCTTGTTGACGAAGAAGACCGGAAATTAACCGCTGAAATCATGGAATACGATGCGGGTGAAGGTAAAAATAAAGGACCGGACTGGGTGGTCGATAAAATGATGGCTGCCAATGATGTGCTAACCGAAGAAAAAAAATCAGAACCGGTCGATTTAGAAAGTGTCGGCAGAATTATGGGATTATATTCCAAGGCGGCAGAGGCCTTAGATATTCATTAAAGGTGATATATCATGATTAAAAAAAGCATCACTCTGACCATATTTGCGGTTGTGTTGGTGGTTATCATTTTTACATTGATTGGGCTTCGCTCCCCTTCCGAGAGCGCCGAACGTGATGAAAAAAAGGAAGTGGTCCAAAAACAAAAACCAATGCAGGAAGAAATTAAGGTTGTTGCCATTAAAGAAATCATAAAAAAAGTGAAACCGCCGAAACGCCCAAAAATTCAGAGACAAAAGAAGCAAAACAAAACCGTTAAGGTTTTTAAACCATCGGTTAAAAAAAGGGCAAAGAAGAAGCAGTTGCCACATCATCAGATAAAAATAGATGACATCGCGGTTAATATTGGACGCAAAATTATTGGTGAAAAAGGAAAAATACCACTGGTTCAAACGTCTGATGATCACATCGGTTTTAATTCCTACCTGGAAAAGATGCAAGGTTTAGGTGGCCGATTGTTTGTTGGCGACGCGGTTGAACAAAAGATTATTGCTGAGGCTTACTTAAAAAAACACGGCGACCGTTTTAAACTTGATGCCCTGATTACTCCTGCCATGGGACAAATTGACACGAATGGACTGGCCATGTTCAGACCACGTGAAATCGTCCATGAGGAACTGGCAGATGAAATCATCAACAAATGCCGAAAAACATATGGGAACAGGGATCTAAGATGCGTATTGATGTTACCGATGAACGTTGAGGCGGGCATTTTAGGGGGTCTCAAAGCGTATCTAAAAAATCATGGATATTCAATTGATACGTTTGATGTCGTATGGGGAAACTATCAGCGAAACGTTTCTGGAATATATCTAAACATTCACAAAGGCAAGGTCCGGAATTCAACAAAAATTGTAGACCTGAATCTCGACCTGAGTCTTTAAAGGACATACATGATGATTACCCTTCTCCGCATACTTGTCGTTTTGGTTATTTTGACCGTATTGCCGGTATGGCTCTATGCGTCAGGGAATCTACCATATTACAGCTCATGCAACGAATATATCGTTGCCAGAAATAATATTAAACACCCTGTAATAGCAAAATGTACATATAACGTAAGCCATTATGGCTGGGAGAAATTAAGGGATAATGGGGTTGAGGTGCCACAAACCCAGGTTGAAAAACTTATACGAATAGATAGGCCCATTGAAGAACATTTTAAACAACAAATTCGAATCATCGAATTAAGATGCAAGATCGATGCAATCTGCAACGACATCGTCAATGATCGGATTGCTAAGAAAGACGACGATGATGGATAACCATTTTAAATATAGCACTGCCATTTACAGAGTTTCAATTGTGTTATTGATGACCTGTCTGTTGCTGGAAATATCCCAAAATCAGGTAATGGCGTTTGATGAAGCGGAATATTATCGCGAATTCATTATGACAAGATTGATGGCCCAAAAGTTAAGAGAATTTCGAAATGAGAACCCTGACAAGAAATCATCGGATCGCAGGAGCAACGAATCTGAAACCAAAAACATTAAATTACCAAAGTGGGCATGTGCCTCTAGAAAAACATTAAAACAACAGTCAGATAATAACCATGTGCAGACTAATCAAAGAGCAAACAAATATGATGCGATTATTAATTCTGCATCGAAAAAGTATAATTTGCCGCCTGAGCTTATTAAGGCAGTCATCAAAGTGGAAAGTGACTTTACAGAACATGCGGTATCACCAAAAGGTGCTCAGGGCCTGATGCAATTGATGCCTTGTACCGCAATTGAGTTGGGTGTTTCAGATCCGTTTGATCCCAGGAAAAACGTACACGGCGGGTCAAGATTACTTAAGCAACACCTTGAAAAATATTGTTCCTTAAAAAAAGCATTAATAGCCTATAACGCAGGGCCACGCTGGACGAAAAGAATCCAGATTCCAAAGGAAACGAGAAACTATATCAAAAATGTAATTCATTTTTATGGTTATTACAAAAAAAGCCGTTAACAAGAAAAAATGAGGCATCCGGATCATAATACGATTCACCTTTTGGGATGGCACCGGGTGTTAATGAATACCGAAAATGAATCAAGTGCCTCTTGGGCTTCCGTGTTTTTAGAATAATGGTAATGCCACCAAAAAAAAGGAAAGAGCCATGAATAAATTGAAAACCATTTTTCTGGTAATATTTGTAATCATGATTTTAGCATCAAATGCATTCATTCCCATCAAAAAGATAGATCATTTTGTTTTGCCTGAAGGTAATAGCACATTTTATGCAAATAAAACTTTTGGATCTTGAAATTGCAAACCGGAATGAAGCTGTAGGCTTCAAAAAAGATGAACTCGCATGGGCATTGAATAAAAATTTTTTAAAAGAATGAAGAAGTCCAAATTCAAAAAAATTACATGAACCAAACTTTATAAAAGGACAAACTGATGTTTGATCAAGAATTAATCAAAAGGAAATTTAATCAAATCGGCGCAGACGTGGTTTTTCTTACTTTGGATTCACTTCCTCGTTTTCGCCGCAGAGAAATGGCAGTTCCTGTATCCATTGATGTAAAACAGGCTAAACGCAAAGAATACTTCGAGATACTCTATAACGGCGATACTGAATTTGATCTTTCTGTTATTGATGTGCGTCCTGATGATAAACACCTGCTGATGATGGTTAAAATCCCACTCACCAATAAACTCGGACAGGTCATCAGCGAAGATAAGATTAAATTGCTGTGCGGTCATGATGAACGTCATTATTTTTCCTGCGGCGTTCCCGAAAAAATCGGGGCTTCCAATGTGAAGGAAGCAAAAAAAGCACTCCTCCCAAATGAATTCATAAGCGCTCACAAAAAACGAGGAAAAGCTAAAAATCTCTTAAAAAGAAAAAATGAGACTGGTCGCCGCCAAGGTGAGTGGATTTTTGTTAAAGATGAAAATTTTGTACCGGCAAATCCTCATATGATCAAAAAAAATGAACCGATTTCCCGTGGACGCGGGAGCAAACCTCATATCTGTGAGGAAGTTTATAATTTCGGCGGTGACAAAGTTTATGTTCACAGAAAATATGCACCTGATGGTGTGACTGAAGGTCAAATGACTCAAATTAGACAGCGTCTTTTTGCAGAAGGCATAAGAGGCCGTGTTGATTTTCAAGTACGGACCAAAAACGCAAAAGTCTATGCCCGGGGACATGTTCGTCATTCGGATCATAAGACCATTTATCTTCGCGAATGGCATGCTGTTTATATGAATAAAGAAAATGAATCAAAGGCTTCAAGATTTTCCGTGTTTTTAGATTAAAAAGATGAACAATAAAGGTGAAGAAATGAGACCTGCAATAATTGAATGTGATTTTTGCAATACCGTAATTTCTGATGAAGAACACTATCTCAATTTTGATTTGGACGACATCTTGCGTGATGATTATCAATTGAGTTCTTCTCAAAAGGATAATTCAGAAATCTTTGCATGTATGGCATGCAAGGCAAGATATGAAAATTTTATGGAAGAACTCATGCTGTGGATAAATAAAGAACAAGAAAGATGGCGCATAGCAGCGTAAACAATAACTTTATCCAAAAAGTAATTCATTATTACGGCTATTACCAAAAAGCCATTTACAAAAATTTTTAGACACAATCCTGAATAATCAAGGACAGAGCTATGTTTAATCAAAATCTGATTCAAGAAAAATTTAAAATAATCGATGTGGATAATGCAAAAAAAATCGATAAAGATGATGCGGTCGTGGATAACCAAAAAATTGTCAAAGAAACATTAGACCGCCTTCGAACGAAATTATTAGATATAACCCGGCGGAACAATCTTATTAGCTTTCGGCCATTAAAAAATTGCCTGCAAATTGCAGGCGCGGTTCCCAATCATCTGTATGAAAGACTGGTCGTTAGTGAGAAATCGATGGAATTGATGCCATTAAAAAATTGCCCGAAACTGCTTCCATACGATGATAAATGGTTGGACCATGATCCAGATGGAAATAGCCTTTTCCTTCCAGTACCGATTGGATATTATAATAATATTGAAAATGATAGTTCCATAAAAAAGGTAATAAGCAAAAAAGGATTACAGACCTTATTCCAGGCAAGGAACCTGGAACAAATATCAAAGAAAATTCATAGATGCTGGAAAACCGGTATAGAAGAATCTGGCATCAATTATCTGTTTCTGGCCGTTGGATTTCTGTACTGGTGCGAAAAAGACGATCCCCAAAACCTTAGCCGTGCGCCATTATTTCTTATTCCCATACAAATAGAGAAAAAATCGTTAAACAAGGAAACCGATTGCTACACCTATGCGATAAATTACAATGGTGAAGACTTGGAATTCAATTTGTCGCTTGCAGAGAAACTCAAACAGGATTTTGGACTTCTTCTGCCGGAGCTTACAAATGAATCCACCCCCAAAGAGTATTTGGAAAAAATATCAGAAATCATAAACGCTAAGGAAAACTGGCGGGTCACCCATGAGACATTTATCGGACTTTTTAGTTTTAAAAAAATTCGCCTTTACAAAGATTTAAATCACGAAGCCTGGCCAGATGAAAACTCGATAATCAATCACCCAATAGTTCGGATGATTTTGATTGGCAAAAATAAAAAGGAATCCTGCCAAAACACATATTACAAGAAGGAGTATGAAATAGATGATTTATCTATGTCTCATACCATTCCCTTAACTCTGGACGCAGACAGTTCACAACATTCCGCTATTATAGATGTTATTAGTAAAAATAAGAATCTCGTTATTGAAGGCCCTCCCGGAGGAGGTAAATCTCAGACCATTGCAAACTTAATCACAGCAGCTCTTTATGAAAATAAAACGGTTTTGTTTATAGCAGATAAAAATGCGGCCAGAGAAGTGGTTTCAAGGAGATTAAAAGAAGTGGGGATTGGAGACTTCTGCCTGGAACTTCATAATCATAAAACACAAAAAGGTCGCTTGTACGCAGATATCGAAAGAAGGTTAAAACGATCTTTTCCTGATTCTCTTGTATTTGACAATGAAATTCAGGAGTACCAGCGTGAGCGAGATACATTAAGAAGATATTATTTTTTGTTACAACAAAAACCGGGAGCGACCGGAGAAAATATCCATGAAATAATATGGGCCGCAGCTGTAGCAAGAGAAAATCTAAACGGACGCATTGTTTCAATCACTATTAGTGACGCACTCCAATGGGATACAGCGAGAATAAATAAAGCCATGTCCACCATGAAGGATTTTGGGAACCTGCATCAGGAATTGCCGGCAGAAATATATGACATCTGGAACGGGTTTGAACCAGATTTTATCATGCAAGGAGATGAGAAGGTATTCTGTGAAGAGATAGAGAGTATTCAGAAGGAAACGGATTACATCTCTGATGTTTTTGTAAACAACATGTCGTTTCTTAAATGGCGAACCGGACAGTCTATTTCAGATGCGCGCGTTATGTCTAAAATTAACACAGATCTCCTTAGAATGAAACCCGCACTATGGGATGACAGCGTAGGTGCTCATTTCATTGAAGATTCGGTTGTTGCTGTCCTGAATAATTTAATTGATGCGAAAGCAATATATCAGGATTTAACAAAAGCTGCTGATAAAATACTGAGAGATCACTCACAATGGGAAATTGAAAATATTAATAAGCTTTGCAGGGCTGTTGAAATTTTAAAGGAATGTGGTTTTGGGGATATGGCTCTAAAAGACCTGTCGATTCTTCAGGAAAAAGTGAAAGCTTTCGAGGATGGTGTGAATTTGTTGATTGATAGAAGCAGATTCTTGAACACCTATTTTTTGGAAAAACCATCGCGTATAAAGGATCTTCACAAACTCAATATATTAATGGCGATTGTCGATAAAAATCCAGTGGACATCGACCTTTTTACCCCCAAATTATGCGATTTTAAAACGACCTGTATTTTCGAAAAAGCGCGCAAACATCAGAGAGCACTCGAGGTCGTAGAAGCAGAGCTTACAAATGTTTTTAACATGCCAAACAGTATTGATGAAGAAGCGGCCTTACAATTTTTAGCAGTTGCAAAAAACAGCCCCACATATCTCAGTCGCTTGTTTTCAGGCGAGTTTCGTCTTATTAAAAACGAACTCAGTGCGCTTTTAAGAGACAGGAAGCTATTGAATAAAAAGAGCCTGGCGGGTGAACTTGAAAAGCTGGTCAATTTTTTATCTGCAAAAATAGAGTATGAAGAGTGTTCTGAATACCAGGAGGCTTTTGGAAATTGTTTCAAAGGATTGAGGACAAACTGGGAAGATCTCAACAAGGCCATAAACTGGTCTCATGAGATTGTTGACTTTTTGGGATCTGATACAAAAGCGGCTGCGTTTTTATCTTCATTTTCATCAGACAAAGAACAATTCTTATTAACCGCAAGAAGGATAAACAAAACCATTAAAGAAATTGAAGAAATAGCAGTTTTTCTGAAAATCAAACAGGACCCGGAAAAATTACTGTCAAAATATCTTGATGAGATTAAAAATCTCAGTGACAACCTCTTTCCACACGCAAGGATCTTACAATCTTTTACACGTCTGCAGCAATGGAAAATAAATGAAGTGCAGAAAAGCATTGCCAGTGCAAAACAAGCGGAAAGTTTAAGGATAGAGACGCAAAATACTGCTGAGTATGGGGAATACTTTGGGCCTCTGTTTAATGGTGTTTTTACAGATACAGATGTTTTAAGTGCAATGGCTGGATGGGTTAATGATCTTAAAGAAAAGGGAAAGATTAATAAAAACATTTTAGAGTGGGCACTCAAGACAGACTCAGAAAGCCGTATTAATATAGTTATAAAAACAGCAGATGCTTTAAAAGCATACTTTTTAAAATGGACCGCTTTCATTGAAGGTGTTGGTGAAAAAGGTCGACTTGACAGGGAAGCGTGGCAAGGCGGCAGGTTTGAGATGTCGACTTTTAATGAGTTGAGTCTATACCTTGCACGATGTATCCAAACAGCAAATCACCTTGTATTGTGGTCAGACTATTGCAGAGCCCGCCGTTTAATCACTGAAATAGGCATTGGAGAGCTGGTTACAGACATTGAAAATAATTCGATTCGGCATCAAGATCTTGAGCATCAAGTGGCTTATTCTGTATATTCCAATATGCTTAGGGAACTGTTTAAAATATATCCCGAACTTGGAAGGTTTCACGGCGCTAAGTACGACAATATCAAGGAAAGATTGAATCATCTGGATACAAGAATTAAAAGGATGTCACAGAAAAGAGTAGCCCATAGAGCCGCACAGATTGATGTTCCCAATGGTATCAGCAGCGGGTATATTCGGGATTATACTGAATTATCATTAATCAACCATGAGTTGACCAAAAAGAAACGGCATTTACCGATCAGGCAGCTTCTAAGTAGAGCTGGAAATGCGTTACAGGCATTAAAACCATGTTTTATGATGAGCCCGTTGTCTGTGGCACAATATTTAACTCCGGGTGAGATTGATTTTGACCTTGTCATTATGGATGAAGCATCCCAGCTAAAACTGGAAGACGCGATCGGTGCTGTGGCAAGGGGAAAACAGGTAGTGGTAGTAGGAGATCCAAAACAGTTGCCGCCGACAACATTTTTTGAAAGGGAGATCGATGCGATTGATGAAGAAGAGAAAAGGACCGCTGCTGATGATGCAGAATCCATACTCGATGTCTGCCAAAACTGTTTTTCCAGCAGGCGCCTGCGCTGGCATTATCGGTCGGTTGATGAAAACCTGATCGCTTTTTCAAATAAAGAATTTTATGATAATGACTTGGTGTTTTTTCCCTCTCCCCAAGAAAATCGTAAAAAAGAAGGGGTGCGGTATCACTATATTGACAATGGGCTATACCATAAAGGACGGAACAAAAAAGAAGCTATTGCCGTTGCCAATGCAGTGCTACGTCACTTTAAAGATAATCCCCGACAGTCTTTAGGTGTTGCAACGTTTAATATCAGGCAAAGAGATTTAATTCTCGATGAACTGGAAAAGCTCCAAAAAAATGACCATGTACTTGAAAAAACAATTAAGCAGACAGAGGAGACGAGCGCGCCTTTTTTCGTAAAAAACCTTGAAAATGTTCAAGGGGATGAAAGAGATGTGATTTTTGTCAGTACCACATACGGTAAGGATAATAACTCGGGTGTCGTGCATCAGCGCTTTGGTCCTATAAATAAGGATACAGGCTGGCGCCGGTTAAATGTTATAATAACCCGTGCAAAAAGACGTATCGAGATTTTTTCCTCAATGCGCTACACTGATATACGCACGTCATTAACTACGTCCAGAGGCATTGCCGCCCTAAGGTCATACCTGGAATATGCGGAAAATCAAAATCAAAAAAAATATCAAAGTAAACCGGACCAGGAAGTTCAGACTAATTTTGAAAAAACAATTTATAAGCTTCTGGTTCGAAATGGTTACAGGGTAAAGACAAGGGTCGGGATGGCAGGCTCATTTATCGATTTAGGCGTTTATCATCCAGACAAAAAAGACAGCTTCATTATGGGCATTGAATGCGATGGTGCTCAGCTGGAATTGATGAAAACCATAAAAGACCATGAAATACTCAAAGACCGGGTTTTAAAATCAAAGGGATGGCATGTCTACAGAATCTGGTCAGCAGAATGGATTAAAAATCCGGAAAAGGAGACTGCACGGTTATTGCAGAAATTAGAAGAATTAGTAAATAACGAACGAGCAATTTCAAAATTTGTAAATAAAGAAAAAGCGAACCAAGATCAAAAAAATGGAGATTTTTTCGATGAATGTGTTCAATTTCCAAAAATGGATACTGCTGTACAAAAATTTGACAATTTGGTAAAGGGAAATATCTATGAACCTAAAATAAGCGTTCAAAACATCAACAACAACTCCAAATATAATCAAAAAAAGCTGGGCCTGGTCGAGGCTTCCGCTAACATAATAATGCTCCCCTGGAGAGGACCGAATGATCCGTTCGGATCCATTGCAGTAAGCGAGGAATAAAATGAATAGAGAATATTAACGAGTGTTAAAAGTATTCGGATAGAATGCGAGGTATGAGAAAATGGATGGGATTCAAAAATTGGAGTTTAATCAATGAGAATACTCGTTATTGCAGATACACATTTTGGCCACAGGTCTTTAGCGGAGGAATACCAGTCTCGACCACCTGATTTTGAAAACAAAATCATACGAAACTGGCAAAAAATGGTTTCTAAAGACGATTTAGTTGTCCACTTGGGCGATGTCGTCGTAGGGAAGGCGACTGATTGGTCATCTGCGATACCATCTCTCCCAAGACGTAAAGTTCTTGTAATTGGGAATCATGACAAAAAAACTCTGTCTTGGTACATGGCCAATGGCTTTGACTTCTGTTGCCTTGATTTTTTTTGGGAAATTTTTGGTTTAAAGGTTCTGTTTACTCATGAGCCAAAAAATATTGGTTTGTTTGACCTTAATATTCATGGGCATCTTCATCTTGGCAGACATCGCGAATATGAATGTGACGAGCGTCATTATCTTTTCGCCATGGAGAAAACCAGTTACCAGCCACGACCGCTTAAATCTATTGTTGAAGAATGGAAACAGTCCAATAAATCAACAATAGTTGACGTGTAGCAGAATCTTTCAGCATCGAATGTCCACAAGAAATTGGGCAACGCTAAAAACCTGTCAAAGCGAAAAAAGAGGTGGGCGTTCGCCAGGGAGAATGGATGTTTGTTAAGGCTGAGGACTTCGTCCCAGACAATCCCAATTTAATTAAACGAAACGAACCAATTTTTCGGGGAGGAAGAAGCAAGCCCCATATTTGTGGTGAGGTTTATACGGTAGGCGGTAAAGAAGTTTATGTTCATCCCACATATGCCCCCAATGGCGTTTCCTATATTGAAATGGTCAAGATCAAACAACGGCTTAAAGAACAAGATTTTAGCGGCATTGTAAATTTCGATTCAAGTACAAGAAATGCCAGAATCTATATCAGGGGAAAAGTGAAACATCCGGATCATAATACGATTCACCTTTTGGGATGGCACTGGGTGTTAATGAATACCGGGAATGAATCAAAAGCCTCTTGGGCTTCCGTGTTTTTGGACTAAAAAAAAAGGTAATAAAGGTGATTACATGAGATCATCATTAATTGAATATGATTTTTGTAATAAGGCAATTCCTGATGGAGAAAATTATCTCTCCTTTGATGCGAGTGACATCTTTCGCGATGATCCCCACTTCAGCACCTCGGAAGAGAATGATTCAGAATTTTTTGCGTGTATGGCATGCAAATCAAAATATGAAAATTTTATGCAAGATTTCAAGTTGTGGAATAGCAAGAACAAAGCAGCATAAGTGAAACAGCATTGGATTCTTGGATACTCTGAGAATGTTTATTCTGTTTAAAATTTTATGAATAAACTTTATTTTATAAAATGAGTGACCGGAAAACCAGCATTGATAGCGCTCCAAGATAATTCTTCGACTAAATAGATTATGATTATGCCAGTTGCCCAACTCTGAAATAAAGGAGTAAGTCATGGTAAAAAGATTGAATCAAATTTCCAGTTGGGGAACACAATTTAATTTCGATCAAGTGGCCAATGATAAATTGGAGGGGCGAATTCAAAATTTTGACGTTACTTCGCCACATGATCACGCCAAAGGGTCACATGTTGACTTGACTGTCAATGGATTAAAAGGATCGGTCAAAAAATATGTAGGACTCACACCTGATGCATTAATTAAAACATCAAAAAACTCTTTTGGATGGTGAACATTAATTTAATCGGAGCAACTGGCATAAAACATTAAAGCAGATATTCAAACCTGTTTTAAAAGCTACCGTATATGGTTTGAAATCATAAAAGTGATGGATCTTGAATAGTCATTTTTATACAGATGGATTGTATATATTGCCAATTACGAAAGGGGGACCAGACAAAAATAAATTTAAACTTTTTTGACTGGTGTTATTTTTTTATCCTGATACTGTTCTTAAATGCTTTGGCTCATGACAAAAAAAATTAAACATTTTGTTTTTCCGGGTTGATATAGTACATTTTATGAGAATCAGGTTTATGGTGCTTGACAATGCCGGCAGGAATGAAGTTGTATGCTATAAAGTATTCTCTTAAAGGTTTATGGTTTTTTTTAATTTCAGGCACAATAAATGTGAGACAAAGTATTAAATAACCGGTAAATGAACGCCAATCAATGACAATATTGATGCAATCGTTACTTTATCAACCCGGCTATTAATGATATAAACATTTAATATTTTTCTTAATCCATCAATTTAAATGGTTAGAAATCAAGTGAATCTTCACCCGCACAGCGGGTGGAGATTCACTGGGGAATGCAATAAAAATGGATATTAATTGGCAGCCTGGTCATATGAAAAAGACCAGAGACCTGCTTAAAACAAAATTAAAAATAGTTGATATAGTAATAGAATTAATTGATGCCAGAGCTCCGTTAAGCTCCAAAAATATGGAGATTGATACCATTATTAAGCAAAAGCCAAGATTAATTATATTAAATAAATCCGACTTAAGCGACAATAATGGAAATATAAAATGGTTAGAATTCTTAAATAAAGAATATCAAAAAGCTATTGCAATAAACGCTTTCGATAAAATGAATATAAACGCAATTAGTAATGCCGTTTTCCAAATTGTAAATAAAAGATCATCAGTAAGAGCGATGATTGTTGGAATACCAAATGTTGGAAAATCAACGTTAATTAATAATTTAGCTGGCCGTAGAGGGACGAAAACAGGCAATAGGCCAGGGATAACAAAACATATTCAATGGATAGCAATAAAAAATAAAAATAAATTAGAGTTACTAGATACACCAGGCCTATTAAATCCTTCATCCGATAACCCAAAAAGCTCGCAAAATTTAGCATTTATTGGTGCTATCAGAGATGAAAATATTGATATTGAGTACATTGCTTTAAAGCTATTGGAAATACTTATTGCTAAAGCCCCAAATAGTTTAGAAAAAAGATATAAAATCAGTATCAGGGATAAAGTTCCTCGTGAAGTTTTTACTGATATAGCAATAAAAAGAGGTTTTATTGTTAAAAATAGCGGGATCGATTATATGAGAACTGCAATAACTATAATGAATGAATACAGAAAGGGAATGATAGGAAGGGTGACTTTGGAATATCCGCAATATTATGAGGATTTAGAAAGTTGAGAGATCCGGACATAGGGAGGCACAAAGCTTTATTAGATATATTTTCCTAAATTTATTAAAAATTGAGAACAGCATATATGTTAGCCAGAATAGCAATAGTTACAGCGCCTGGAATTGGAAAAATCGCAATTGAAGAACTTGTTTTTAAAAAGATACCTTATGCAGATGCCATTACTTTACCTTTGAAAACACAAGAGGTAACCCTATTTAATATCAAAAATGAACACATTAAAAATCTTTTTTCATTAAGAACAGTTGAAGATATTTTCATAATTTTATTTGAAGGGGTAGACATAAAAAAGAAGAAAGATCTGATACGTTTAATCCAAAACAACCTTAAAGATAATATTCTTTCAAAATTAACCTATCTTCCAGCAAAGAAGAAGAAGACCACAACTAATTTTTGGGTTTTTGTTAAGCAAGATAACGATAGATTTGTCCATAGAGGAGATATTTCGGATATAATAAGTAATTATATTTCAAAATATTTCAAAAAATGGATAAAAAGGGAACCTGCAGATGTTGAGCTATGGGCTTTTTATGCAAAACAAAAAGTCACGTTAGGCATACGCCTGACTAAAATTTCCTTCAGACAACGCAAGTATAAAGAAATTGAAAGATCTGGTTCACTGAGACCGACTTTAGCTTCTGCATTGATATTGCTGAGCAACCCAAAGCCAGACGATTATTTTATTGACCCAATGTGCGGTGTTGGGACTATCCTAATAGAAAGATCCTTTTGGGGGCCGACAACTTTTATTGGAGGTGGTGATATTGATGAGCGGGCTGTTGAAATTGCAAAAGATAATACTAAGTCTATAAATACACACATCATGATTGATTGTTGGGATAGTACAATTTTTTCTGCGTTGAAAGATCATCATGGTAAAGTAAATAAAATTGTTACAAATATTCCTTTTGGGAAAAAGTTTGGTGAAAAGAAAGAATTGAAACTTTTATACACTAAAGCGTTAAACTGCTGGTATAAAGTTCTATCAACTGAAGGAGAAATATTTCTTTTAACCTCACAAAATAAAATAATAGAATCAGTTCTAAAAGAAATTGCTATGAATTATAAAAAAATTCATTCGTTTAGTGTCCAAGGTATATATTCTACAGTATATAAAATAATTAAATAACAGTCCAATCTTGGGACAATCCAAAATCAATGCTGCTCAGTTGAAATTTTTGAAATATTATTTAGTTGGAGAATATCTCAACCGTTGGGGTTTGACAGTGTTCATTCAAGTACTCATTCCAGTTCGAGGTCTCATTAAAAAAAGAAGACGATTTCACAGTTGTGAATACTTCCAAAAAAAATCAAACCGTAACAAAAAAGTATTTCAAAAATCCACACACAATACTCAGTCTAATTTGTATGTTTATTATAGGGGGGAATAATAATTTGTATAAATCTACTAAAACGATGCGTATGAAAATTGGCCAATATGTGTTCTGTTATGGATGAGTGCTATCAATAATATATCTAATTTGATTTTTATTACATTGAATCCATTCAATCATTTTTCTAATCCCTTGTTCAGCATTAACTTGGGGACGCCAATTTAGACCAAGTCGATTTGTCCATGATGTATCTGCAACAAAATAAGGCTGGTCACCTGGTCGAACATTGCTATTCTCCATACAAGTAAATGATTTTTGGGTTATTCTATTAATTAAAATAAGAGCCTGTTTTATAGTAATAATATTTGTAACTCCTCCTCCGACCGGGTATACACCAGTCACCCGATTTTCTATACACTCAAGATATAAATCAATCAAATCTTCAATAAATAGTATATCACGCGCCTGTTGACCATCTCCATAAATTGTAATAGGTAATTCTATAATATTTGCTATGGAAAACCATGCTACCCAGCCTTGATCTTCGATCCCATATTGGTGATGCCCATAGATACAAGATTGTCTCAGTGAACATGTCGCAAGCCCTATTTCTTTTCTCCCATATTCAGTAAAATATAGTTCCGCAGCAGCTTTGCTAACACCATAAGGGGAATATGGATTTAATGGATAACTATTTCCTATTGGTTTATTAACAGTTATATTACCGTATACTTTGTTTGTTGAAGCATACAGACAATATGCTTCCGGGGTATATCTTTTAACAGCTTCTATAACATTGAATGATACAACCACATTATTTATAAAATCTTTTTGTCGATTTTTATAGCTTGAAGTAACTGCCACCTGACCGGCTAAGTGAAAAACCGCATCAACCTCACCGATACTTGAGAAAAGTTCATAAACTTTTGATGTTTGTGAGAGATCCACTTGGTGAAGGGAGAACAATTTCCTTTCAACTGCTAATTCTTTGGCGTTCAATTCTGCTCCAGGCCTCGACAGATTATCAATTCCAATAACTTGAATTCCGTGTTTTAGAAGTCGTAAGCTTAGACATGTTCCAATAAAACCACAAGCACCCGTTATAATAATTTTTTTTAGAGAATTCATGTGTATTTTCGATATGATAACTTTATTCGAATTTTAATAATAAGACTTATATATGCTCAGATATTTCTAATGATTCAAAATCTTGTTTTATACCCGTCAATGGGTGCACTTTTGATATAGGGGTTCTCAAGAAGTACGGTCCGAATAATTTCCCCGCTGGGGATTTGATATTCACAGACAACTGTTAAATCAAGTTCAAACGGGGGTAGCTCAAGGTAAAAGCCGTTATTAAAGTAATCCCTACGAGTGTACTTGTCAGTTTTTTTATCGATATTCTTTCGCACTCTGGGATTAACGTCAGCCTGTCCATCAGTAATCAGAACGTAACGAAACTGATTAAGCTTTCTTAATATTGAGAATACCTCGTCAAAAGACAGGATATAAAGGACCAAAGTAACCAAACACAGATCCCCGGCAGGTATATCATCCTCAACGATATCAAGTACTAAAAACTCATGACGTTCATCGCTATAATGTTCGATATTATACTTTATGAGCTTGTCATAGATGTCGACTCCAATGTAATGAGCTTCTCCCATGTCAATTCCGCTTGATGCTTCGAAATCACCGCATCCTAAATCCACGACACGATTAATGCATCGGGTCTTGATGAAATTGCTAACATAATTGCGATATAGTTTTGTCAATTCAGGAGGAGAATCCGAATAGTACTTATTACCACTTATAGATTTCCCCCACAGGTTCTTTTCATACACATTCTCAAATAATTTGTAACGTTCCTGACGATTCACTTAACTCTTCTTATTTACCAAGGTTTGCGCATAAAAATTTATATGAATCTCAATGGTATCATTCGTTTAGCGACAGATAGTTACTATTTACAGCTATATCAAATACATGACCGACCAGTTTTGAGGTAATGATATCAAACTCAGCAGCTAATTTCGTATCTGATAAAAAATTGGTTTTAGTATGACTATCTCTCAACCAGAGATAGCCGTTCGAGAATAGGTTTTGCAAGGCTGCTGCAATCTGGTCACAAACCTTAACATAAACAGCCTCATCGCTTGCACGCTCCTCATATTCTTCCCACCTCGCAACAAATCTTCTGCCAGTACTACCTCCTAGGGTCTGTCCGATCTTAAAAGCTGCAGCCCTTTCCTTCAAATACTTCCGATTTTTTGAAAAATTTGGGGCATATGAATAAGTATCACCAACTAACGCCTCGGGAGTATCATGCACAAATGCTAAAGCAAGAGCGTGACCAAGGTCTATTCGTTTGCGTATGTTTTTTGACAAACAAGGATATATATGAGCACAAATCTGTCCAACAAATGCAACGTGTTCTGTTACGGTCTCCTTTCGAACCTTATTTGACAACCTCGATTGTCTACTCACAGCTGCCAAATCATATAAAAGACTGACATAACCCCACCTTCCCTTAAGTACAGAGAAAACTCGTTTTACAACTTCTACAAATGTAGTCTCATAGATACCGAAGGTTTTTAATGTTTTCCCAATATCAGCTAAGATGGTATGAGCATACGATATCGCACCCTGCAATGTCACATTAGGATCAACCGCGACTCCCAATACACATCGATAGGCATTCAACACGATTTTATCCAATTGTAAAGAACAATTCTCTTTCGTCCGAACGTGCCTCATAATATTATAAGCAGGGAGGTATACCTGTCTATCTCCGTTGCATAATCGTCTTGAAGTTTTATCATCACAGCACTCATGAATAATCTTTTCACTATTTGCATACAAACAAAGCCCACTCACGCACAAGTAATTTAAAATTCGGTCTGTCGTCATCCCTTCATGTATGTTCAATGCCAAATCTAAGCATGTATCGGTACATATCTGACCAATCATTGCAATATGAGCAGCCTCACTCAACTGACCGAGTCTTCCCCATGAGAATAAATGGCAGGATTTATGTTTTAAGAGTTCCAAATTACGAAAAAGTTTCATAATTTCAACCACCTGATGGTTTACTGTCTCTATATGGTCGATGCGCTTTTTTGTTGCTGGTATTTTTGTATACAACACTTTTTCTTTCGCTTTGGAATTGATATTAACTACATTAAAATCGCTAAATAATTTCAAACAGATCATCAATGTGAATAATTCGATTTTCTATTACTTCGTGAACTGCCATATTTTTAATTACTTCCAATTGCTTTCTTGGGTCATATATGAAATTTCGCCTTCCCTTGCTATTTCTTGATAGTCTGCTGTTATTCTTCATATAACCTTCTTTGACTGTAAAAGTCGGCAAGTTGTTGATTACATCATTTCTAACAAAAAAAGCATTGCAACCAGCTTTGTTGCAGCCAACAAACTGATACCCTTTTTGTTGAGCACATAAAAAAATAGCTGGCAGAG
Organism: Desulfobacteraceae bacterium; assembly: GCA_014237465.1. GTDB lineage: Bacteria > Desulfobacterota > Desulfobacteria > Desulfobacterales > Desulfosalsimonadaceae > SURF-3. The sequence goes on from JABZFM010000006.1 coordinate 420,028, forward strand.
ATGCGCCATAATAAAGTTCCGAGAAATGGGCTTTAGAAATGGAAAAATCCTTACGGTAGGGAATCGTAATGGCATGTTCACAACCAAACAAACTATTATATTCTATAATAAGAATTCTTGGCGATACGACATCAATCGCTTTGAGAATCCAATAATCATTGCCATCTAAATCTATCGAAAGCAAGCCGATGTCACCCGAAAACCCTGCATTTTGAATGATACTATTAATATTTTCAGCAGTGATAAATGTGGATATTGCTTTTATACCAAATTGCCACATGCTATCGGAGTTGTCGAGAAATTGGATATGGCGAGTATCGCTATCAATTATCAAGCCACGCCAGTAATTGTTTTGTAACAGAAATCTCGTATTGGATTCACGGTAATCTTCTAAACCGAGCTCAATAAATACATCATTTTCAATAACTACCTTGTTGATTAAGTACTGTATAATCCCATCCTCGCCACCTTGAGAAAAAACCTTAAATTCTGCTTCATGAATCGACATACAATCACAGGCCGACTTTGCTCTCAGGCTACCGATTGCCATTTGAAGGCTTTCAATTTTATTATATAATTTTGTATTGTCATAACGATAGGTTTTGCGATAACGATAACGGCCATATCTCATGTGCTGATAATGTAACCGATCCCAGAATCTACAGAACAATTTATTCAAAAGATCTCCTCTTTATCAAAATAACGCAATAAGAAATATCAATTAGCTTAATCATATAAGTTCTAATAATTTCAATCGATGTGTTTTCACCAAGCGAGTATCACATTGAGCCAACGCCTCTTTAATTTTCAACTTGAGGTCGCGTTTTGCCTGATTGTGAATTCTCAAATATCCATGCACTCGCCAATCAAAACCGAAATCAATCTCATCAAGTCCAAACGCTTCAAACAATTTGATAAACAAATGGATTTCATTCAAATTTTCTTTTACAATTGTCATATGACCTTTAATTTTTACATCCGTTTGAAATCTTGATCTGGTTTCTCGTATATGGTTAATGTTCCGTATTACTCGTTCCCAATTCGAACCACAATTTACTAGTTCATGCGTTACCTTCGTTGCAGCATTCAGAGAGAAACAAATAGACTCAGAATACCGGGAAATCTTTTGCGCCCACTCATCGTTGATTAATGTACCGTTTGTAAGAAATGAAGCCCTCTTTTTGCAAGAAGTTGCATAATCAAAAAAAAGTTTAGCAGATTTAATGAATAACGGTTCTCCCCCCTGGATGTAAATGTTTTCAAAAGGAGAAATATCCAAGTTTTTAATTAATCTTTTAAAATCTAAAGATTGTCTACTTTTACTATCCTGCCAACACATAATGCAATTTAGATTGCAGCTTTCTCCAAAAAGAATTTTAAGGTGTTTTAAATCACGATAGCGTATTATAAGTGTTTTCGGTCGTGGTGTTATTTCACTCTCTTTTTTATTCAAGAGAGTGCAACATTTGTGACATTTGAGACGCCCTTCCAGGGACTCTTTTCGAAATCGCTTAATAATAGAATTATTACAAATATTTTCTAATTTTTCTGTATACAGATTCCCTAACACGGTGGGATTGTAATGACAGCAGCTGTAAACACTGCTATCTTGATCAATGAAAATATCTGTCCACAAATAAGGGCAATATGTATTATTAGGATCTATTTTATCCTTCAACTGACACCATACTTTGAGTGTTCTATCTTCTTTGTCTCTATTTTATAAAACCTTTAAAATACCACGTTATTTTTCAATCAACTTTATCATCGTAATTTCTCCAACTATAATCTACTATTGTATGCTTGAATAACTTCTCGCACTGAGTTAGCTACAAATCTTGCTTCTTCTTCTGTCATATCTTGGTAGATGGGTAAACATATATGCGAAGTACAAAGCTTTTCTGCAAGGACGCAGTCCGAACCCTCAAATCTCTTAAAAGCGGGCTGCCAATGACAAGGTTCTTCATAAACATATCCGCCTAAAGGGATATCATATCTATCTCGTAACGTTTTTTCAACATCATGCGGAGAACAGCGCTCCAATAGAATGATATATTTGTATCTATTATGAACAGTTTCCGGTGGAGGATATATAATGTGAACCCCTTCAAGGTCATTAAGGATACTATCATAGATTGCTGCAATATTATTTCGCTGGGCGATGAACTCATCAAGTCGTTTCAACTGTCGAATCCCCATCAAAGACTGAATTTCAGTCAATCTCCAGTTATATCCGTGATTACTCATTCGGTTTTTCCCGGATTTTGCATGATTTCGTAATAATCTGGCATTTCTATCAATATTTTCATCATCGGTTACAATCATGCCACCTTCACCACATGTCATTAGTTTTGTAGAAAAAAAAGAAAATGCGGCTGCAATTCCAAATTTTCCAGCCTTTTCCCCGTTTAATGAAGACCCTACTGCATGCGCAGCATCTTCAACTAAAAGTATAGATTTATTCTCACATAGTGTTTTCAGTTCAAGCGTATGTGGAGAAATCAGTCCACCTATATGGACAGTTATCACAGCTTTGACATCATCTGACATTTTTCGAGCAACATCTTTGGGGCATATAGTTAAATCTGATGTACAATCCGCAAAGACTGGGATTGCACCAGCACACAAAACTGGTATTATGGTCGCTCCAAACGTATTGGTCGGTACGATCACTTTGCCGCCTGCAACGCCAATGGTTCTTAGGATTATTTCTAGGGCTGATGTACCGCTTGAAACTGACACAGCATAGGACATCTTATTATATTCACAAAAATTACGTTCAAAATTTTCACCGTATTCTCCCATTGTCAGAAAGTGATGATTTCTTAGAATTGTACCGAAGGAAGACAAGATAAAATCAATATCTTCTTCGGAAAATGAATATTGAAATGGTGCTATTACAAATTTATTCATCGGTATGCTTTCTGAAATCTTATTTCTTAAGTTGAATCAGCAAGGACTATCTATCATTTTACCAACAGTTGGGTTAATCTCTTTCTGTAAATCAATATGCTTAAAAAATTCAATTGGTTTTATACCCCAACGAGCAAGACTTACAGGTGAAAACTGTGTGTCATAACGGTAATCTACAGTTAAATCGTAAGCCCAAACATTAACTGCCACAAAATCAGGACCTAAATTTTTTACATATTCACGGGTTTGCTGATAATCCTTGGCAGCCACCTCACCGCCAACCACCAAGTATACAATCACGGAAATATCATTATTTTTCAAAAGGGCAACAGCCTTATTTACTTGATGAAGTTCGACACCTTTAGTAAAAGATTTTAATAGATCATTTGTCCCTCCTTCAACCCCCAGTTTTACTCGTTTAACTCCTATCCTTTTTAAAATATTTACTTTTTCCTCAGTTAAAGAATCAACACGACTTTCTATTGTGAACTCTTTTAATATATCATTTTTTCTCAACAGATTAGAGAACTCCTCCATTCGACTAGCAGGTGTTGTTGAGAAATCTAGATCTGTCAAGTATATATCGGTATCAGACCTCTGTTTAATATCTTGAATTACTGTATCAATTTCCACATATCGTGTTCCCTTTTGTCCGATTTGACGATAAAACTTGCTTGCAATACAAAAAGCGCAGTGATGTTTGCAACCGAAGCTTGTCATTACAAAATCTGCTATTTGATCTTTAGGATAAAGGTTCTGCAAATTTGGAATTGTTTGCAAATTCATTGGTTTTGATTTTATATGTCCTGTAGCCTTTAAACTTACAATATTTACGATCTCTTCATTCGGTTCACCAGTCATAATGCAGTCAAAACTATCTTGAAATTGTTTTCTATCCAAAGTAAAAAATGGACCAATTCCGACAGTATGAATACCAAATTTTTTCAGCCTTTTTGCGAAATTTTCCGCAATAAAGGGATTACCCCAATCTTTGGTGGGGAAAAGGGGCTCCCCACCCATAATCACAACAGTCTTGGGTGAAAAAGACATTAATATTTCTATCACTTCTCCATAAAGACTCCCTTTATTGTCGACTGCATCTTTAAAGGTATCGAAATTTTGGAACATCCATTTCATATTCCAATATGTTATAGCGCCTGTATAATCTGCATTGTAAACAACGTGTGACACATTATTTTCCTGAAGATACATAGATAGATAGCAGAGGGAAGTCGGTACTCTGTCATTGTGACTGCCACAGAAACGATAAAACGGTGGATTGAAAAGAACTACATCTACTTGTTCCAAGCAAATTATCCTTTCGAACTATTGTTAAATACTATTAATAAAGCGTAAGCTCAGATCGTCGCTTCTTGTAACGCTTTATCAACATGCGCCATGTATCGCTTACGGTCTTTATCGGTAAAATTAAACCATTATCTTTCAAAAAATGCCCACAATATCGGCATAATTGCCCACACTGTTCTCGTAATCTTTCGCTTGATATTTCGGTCAGGTTTCTGATTCCAATATCGAGGCCTACAACTCGATCAATAGCAGCAGCAACCGGGCATACATATATTCCGTAAAGCGATACCCCAACTCCACACTTACCTATAGCAATTTGGCTACAACCCTTATTATAGTCTTTGAGACAGATGCCGGAATAGTCTATCGGTGCAGCCAAGAATGGTTCAAACTCATCACCTCCGACTTTGAGTTTTTTATGAGATACCCGAATTCGCATCCATGCTGGCAGGTTCTTAAGTTCTTGTTTCACGCGTTCACCATGTCCATTTGTCCAAATACTAATACTGCTTTCTACAACTTGGGATCGATACCAATCAAGGGCAATTACAATTTTTGATATCTGCGGATGCAATGTAGGCTCACCCCCTAACACACGTATCTCTTGATAGGGCTTTGCCATCGACAATGACTCGCTTAAAACTTTTTGAATCTGCTCAATCGTCATCATCTCTTGTGATGGGCAGACGCCAAGTGCACGGTTGCACTGCATACACCCCATATTACATTTATATGTAACATCCAGTTCTAATGCTCTTAAATAATATTTAGACAATAAATCGGCCATCAAGATATAATTGTATATCTTCTCAATATTTGATTCCTATTGAGTTAATTACACAAAAACAGATGCTGAAGCTTAATTTGTCATTCGATCCAGCAAACATATTCATAAATGAAATAACTCAACCCTGTTGAACAAGCTCAACAATAGTATGTCTTAGTTTTGACCACGAATATTGACGTGTATTTTCAAATCCACGTTCCCGTAAGTTATCTCTCAAGACAGGATCTTGCTTGACACGTTGAATTGCATCTGTAATTGATCCCGGGCATGCCATAAAAATTCGTTGCCCGATACGGCCTCGCCCGACATCTATAGTCTTCAACTTTAATCCACCCAAACCCATAGCTTCGGCCATAATACCTTCATCATTCGTATGCGCCAAAGGCACACCGCAGGATTGTGCTTCAATGATAATATGTTCAAAATCTCCACAATGAGATGCATTTACGATCAAGTCACAGCAGTTGATTCGTTCTGCATATCCGTAATATTCCGGCATTTGCATTTGCGAAATATTGGAACCTATGCGATTAATCCCGGATTGCTCATCAAGGTTTTCTACACCACAGGAGGCAACGCCTCGTGATTCATCAGTCAACTCATTTGGAAAGATAACACTTTTTTGTATGCCAAGCTCCTCTGCAATTTCATCAAGGTGCCAGTAACCTCTCTTGATACAGTGGAAATACGCTATAACATCCTTTCCCTCATTGGTACTAATGATGCTTGCTATTGCCTGCATAACACGGGGTTGCTGCTTTCTTTCACTATTTGAACCAAAGACTCCAACAATAAACCTATTCCCAAATCCAGCATTTTCCCTGAGCACATCTCGGTGTTGCATTGGGAAAAACACATCCGAATCCACTCCTGGAGCAGCTATTGCATCGACATGGATGCCACATTTTTTCAAGTAGTTAGCACAATAATTTGTTGTAACCACGCATTTATGAACGTTGTTAAGAATATTCGTGTATTCCTTATAAGCTGGAATACCGTCAGGAGTCAGATAGACTAAAGTCGGTCCATTCCATGATGCGGCCTCACAGTAAGCCATTACTTCTCGGAGATTGAAGAGATCCATTAATATAACAACAAGCTCCACCTGCTCTTCTCGCAAAAATTTTTTCAACATAATATCCCAATGTGTCGATACATCTATTGGCCATACATGAAAAGGCAATGTGGAAGCAGAACCATCAGAACCTACTCCTTTTAGTCCAAAGCAGACCACTTCATGGCCTGCCTCTGTTAACGCTGAAGCAACCTGATAAGATTCAATTCCAAATCCCGTAGTCAACAAAGGCGAGTCCGCAATAATTCCGATCTTCATTATCTTAACTCCAATAATAAATATATATCCTTCGTTATTCTCCAAAATCTACGTTCCCGACTAACAATAAGGCCGGAAGACATTCAAATTTCTTCAATCCTTAAATCTCAAGGCTTTCTCCATCAATAATCTTCACACCCATACGCTTCTGGAGAATAATTTACCATATCGTATATTCTCTGCATGCTATGTTGAGATATATTAGAGGCTAAAAATGGATGAATCAGTTTCCTGGTACATCCAGATACGACGAATCATCTTTTTTCAAATTATCAGTATCATGCACAACCCCTAACTCCCGAACCAATGAAGTAATGGCATATGATACAATTTTAACGGCATTTTCTAATGAACGTTGAAATATCTTTTTTTCAGTTACTTTCCCAATATTAATAAACACGCTACCTGTTCGAATCTTTCGTAAGCTTCCCAAAACAAATAGAGTTGATGATTCCATTTCAGTTGCCAGCACTCCTGATTGTTGCCAGAGCTTCCATTTATTTTCAATTGCCTGAGGCGCTAACTGTTTGCCCGGTTGTTCCAGATAGTATGCGTCCTTACAATGCGTAATACCTATATGAAAACGACCCTGCTGATTAGTTGCTGCGTTGAATAGACGCTTGAGCATCTCGAAGTCCGGTACTGCGGGAAATATCGGTTCAATATACTGAGCAGTAGTACCTTCTTCTCTAACACAACCTGTTGGGATGATCAGATCTCCCACTTTGATATTACTTTGTAATGCACCGCATGTACCAATTCTGATAATTATCCGTATCCCAATTTCAACAAGCTCCTCGACGACTATCGCCGTCGAGGGACCACCAATTCCAGTGCTTACGACAACAATCGGCAATTTACCGATATATGCCCGGTAACACAAGAAACCACGCCTGTCTGATAACCTTTCAGACCCTTCAAGTAGGGACGTGATTATTTCTACCCTTCTTGGATCTCCAGTGATAATAGCACATTTGACATCACTTGGACTGAGGCCCAAGTGGTGCAGTTTTTTCTCGATCATTATCATTCCTATTTGTTTTTTGATATTAAACTGATTCAAAAAATATTAGGTTGTTTCAAATCCTGTCCGAGATCTGATTTACTCACTGAAGCAATTTCTGAATCAATTTCAATTCATACCGGACACCGAAATCATTATCATCTAAGATACTATCCAATTTCACATTGATCTTCCTTTCTTGAATCAGCATTCGTATACTTTGTACTGCTCCATATCTTACTCGGCTACTCTGATCATGCAAAAGATCAGAAAGAGTGTAAATAAAGTCTGACTCCCCTGTGGCCAAAGCAACTTTGCCGAGGGCAACAGTCGCCTCAAAACGGACAATTTCATCTGAATGCATCATTGCCAATACCTGGATGACTTCCCATTCTATCAAATCCCAAGCAATTACAGAGAAGCAACCTAAAGCCCAACAAGAAACAGCAACAAGCCAATCGTCGTTGTCATCTAAGAATCCAGCAATAACAGAGACTAATATAGTTGAACCTTGGACTCTAACAATCTCCCCCGCAAAATAAATAGCGTTCCGTATCCTCGCCTTGTCGGCCGATTTTATTTCTTTAGCCAATAAGGCTACTGCACAACGCTCACCGGCTTCGACTCCTGACAGTCCAAGGGCTAAAGCAGCAAAAGAAAGATTGTTGGGGTTCAATTGATCAATGGAATTGATTATAGGGTTCACAGATAGCTCGCCCAAACGCGCTAAGGACCATGCTGCCTCATCACGGACATAAAACGAGGGATCTGATAACCCTTCAATCAAAAAAAATACAGACTCTTTATTTGGAATTTTCCCTAAGGCACCTGCTGCTCGCCACCTGACATCAAAGTCCCAATGATTTAGAAGTACTTGTCCCAGAACATCCGCTGCGCGTCGGTTATGGTATGAGTGAGCCAAACTGGCAAGAGTAAGACCAGCGATCATTGTTTCAGACCATTCAGCACTACTATTTTCAAGAACATCAATTGCCATCTCTATTTGATCTCTGCCATTCATCATTAAATTTGGCACATATACACGATCATTCCGATCTATATGGCTGTAATGGTAGACTAAAGCTTGTGGCTCAAAATGAATTTCATACCCCAAAGGTAAAATCATTTTTGTCCAGTGATGGTCTTCCAACTCAAAGGTTCTTTCATCAAACTTTTGTATTTCCCAGAATCGGCGCGGGAACATAGAATTCGCATTCCAAAAATCTGAATCCTCTCTTTCTATCCTAGATTGATCTCGAGAAAAAATGTCAAGATCCCTCTTATCCAGAAACTTCGAGTTTATAGGAAAGAGCTGTGCTCCATATACGCCGGCAACATTAGGGTCCTTCATGTGAGTATAGAGTGTTGACAGCCAATTGCGAGACGCCGGAATAGCATGGGCACTGAGAATTGCAATGTGTTTACCGGAAGTTTGGTTAATAGCTTTATTCAAAGCTTCCCCTGGTAGATAATCGCCAACTGATAAAATCTTATTTGCATATCTGGCAACTATTGAATTCGACATATCATCTGATTGATTATCTACCCCGATGATCTCATATTGCCCAAAAGGAAACTCTTGTAGCGAAAGAGCTTCCATCACTGCGCCTAAATATTTCTCCTCATTGTGAAATCTTACAATAACAGATACATCCATTTTATTACTCTCTATTATAAATCGAGTTCACTATGACCTGTTTTCTTGTAGTGAGTGAATTAATAAACGAGCTGAATCCTCGGGGTCTCTTCGGATGGGATGGACAAAATAGGCTCCAGGAGTATTAAGCGCTCGCTTAACTCCGCTGATAGCCTGATATGGCCGATATCTTATAATTTGCTTAAGTTCTGCAGGATATGATTTAGCCGATAGATCAAGAGCGTCTGGCAAAGTCGGAAAAAGAATTTCTTGCAATGTATAGGAATTATTATCAGCAATCAATCGTTTTAGTTCCTGATACTGCTTGTGCTTTACCATGCTCTCAATATACCTTTGAGAAAAAACCTGTGCGGGGCTAAAGGCACCATGAACATACTTGAACCCAAAAAAATTATACCAATTAGATAACTCAGGTCGAAGTGATTTATATGGTCTCCATTTCGATTTTGGAGAGACAAATTTCACTAAATTTGGTGCCATATAATCATACGCAAACATCTCAGATATAACCCACTCTTCATATCCATGTCGAATGAAAAGCATGTCTGTTTCTAAATTTATTACGTAATCATACGTGACTCCATTCTCAACAAGCCATTCGAAGACATCAAAAAAAAAGGGCGTAATTTTAGCATATAACTGTTGTCTTGATATCTGAAGGATTTCCAAATCCAAACCTTTACCTATGCTTTGATCTGTTCCTGAATTATATAACATTAGTCTTGAATTTGGGCAAAAATGCCTTGCATTTTTGACTAAGTCCGCCAAAGAAGCTTTATCACCATGTGCAAGTATAACCATAATTATTGTTTTCAATTTAATCCACATCCGTTCTTTGGTAGATTGTATCTTTGTGAACAGATTCAGCACAAGAGTCAGCTAATCGGTTCGCCACAAAAGAAATAGTCTCTCTGGGCATAGCTGACCATGTAGGCAACCAAAACGCCTGTTGGCTTATGGCACGAGCAATCGGATAATCTCCAACAACCGAGTTTTGATATAACGGTAAGCTACATAACGAAGGCCATATTGCACGAGCATCAATACCGTCTGAACGCAAAGAATTGAGAATCCTTTCTCTCTTTTTGTTACAAACTGTATACAGCCAACAACTCGCCTTTGCCCATTCTTCCCTCGGTCTGAATGTTACGTCAACACCAGTCAATAATTGATCGTAAAGTAGGCTTACCTTGTCACGTTCAGCCACAAGTTCATTCCACCGTTCAGCTTGTCCAAGTCCAATTGCAGCAGTGACATTAGTCATTCGGAAGTTTGACCCAACAACTGGATGCCAATAAGGACGTTCTTTTGTCATGCCATGACCGGCTATGATTCGCATTCGATGGGCAAGATCTTTATCATCGGTTAAAACACACCCTCCTTCTCCGGTAGTAATTATTTTGTTGGCATGAAAGCTAAATGTTGAGGCTACTCCAAACATTCCAACCGCCTTACCTTTATAGAGTGCTCCATGAGCTTGAGCAGCGTCCTCAAGAATCGGAATCCCTAATTCGAACAATCTGTCATAATTACAAGGATGACCAAGGACATCGACTGCAATAATCGCTTGTGTTTTTGAATTTACGACTCTTTTTACATCTTCTGGGTCAATTGTCCAATTCGACTGGGTGATATCCGCAAAAACCGGTCTTGCCCCAACAGATCTTACAACAGCTGCTGGAGCAACAAAGGTCAAAGCTGGTACAATTACCTCATCGCCAGGGCCGATATTCATGGCTCTCAACACCAATTCAAGGGCTACAGTTCCATTGGAAACAGCTATTGCATATTTTCTGCCACATTGAGCAGCGATTGCATTCTCAAAGCTTTCTACATATTCCCCTGAACTTGAAATCCATCCCGACTCAACTGCATTGATGGCATAATTCTTTTCAGATTGTCCTAAGCATACAGTAGATAATGGTACTCGAATCATTTATTTGCATCTCTCCTCTCTACACCACATACTGTTTTTTTGAACTAAAAAATTTTATTGCTTCAGATTTTAATCCTATATTACCAACTTTGCAATTCTTTCAAACGATGCTTTTTAAGAATATATCGAATGTTTCTATCTTCACCATCACGAACTATCTCATCCCTACATAGTCCCCGTATCATCTCAGTTGTTTTCGTGTGATTCTGATGGAATACTCCAGCAGTTGGATCATAGATTAGCCGTACACCACTTTTTTGTATTCTCATCGCAAATTCAACTTCATGATATCCCCATCCCACCATCCTTTCATCATATGGGACATCGTATGGCGGACAATATATTTTATCCATAATTTTTCTCGTAAAACTAAGGCTAGCTCCCCATATGGCTTTAGAGGCCCCAATTTCAGAGGCAATCCCACCAGGTCCTGCCAACGAACGACGCCGACATTTTGATATATCCCATGATATAGAATCACATTCAAATTTTGCTCCCGTAACTAACCAATCATCATCCCCTGTATGCCATTTTACATGTTGCGCAATGAAATCAGGACGAACACGGACATCATCAATCTGAATAAAAACCTCAGTTTTCGAATCGGCAACTCGGATGCATTGATTCCACCGTTTTGCATTTAAATAATCTTCTTCATGATGACAATGAATGAGTTTAACTGTCACCAAAGAATTCTTTGCCAAACGTGCTAAATTTTCAAAAGTAGCATCTCTGCTTCCATCATCCAGTATAATAATTTCATATCGGCTAAATGGATATTTTTGCGATATCAAATCCTGAAAAAGTTTTTTGATTGTTTCACATTGATTGTAGGTTAAAGTATATATAGACACTAAGGGCTTTTTACTATTTTTTTCTCTAATCATGGAACTGTCTCTATATTATAATTTTTTATATTCCAGAATATATAATTTTAGAACTCATCCGCATTCGAGTAAGGATTAACAATTTTTATAGCTTGTATGCCAGACGTCAATTCTTTAATTCCAATTTCCATATCTATGGTTGTATGATAGCCTAATGCTTTAATTTTATTGTATGAAACAAAATAATTTCTAACGTCAATGTCTTTTCCAATTTCTGCTAAATAATAATAATAATTTATTTCTTTTGCTATCAGTTCACAAATTCTTTTTTTGCTAAAATTCATACTTTCATCGCCAACATTATATACTTCACCCGCCATGCTGTCTCGGTTTTCAATACCAAAAACAAATGAACGGACAATATCATATACATGAATAAAACTACGCAAAAAATGGGATTCATATACAACTATATACTTATCAGTGAGGGCTTTATAAACAAAATGATTGATCAATAAATCTAAGCGAAGCCTAGGAGACAAACCAAATGCGGTGGGGAAACGATAGGTGGTCGCTGTGCAATCATTCATAATAATTTTCTCGGCTTCAGTTTTTGTTTTGCCATATAGACTAACTGGATTAAGCGGTTCTTCCTCGGTACAAATGACATCTACTGCAGCTCCATAATTGCTACAAGTTGATCCGAATAAAACAAATTGTTCTTTAGCCAACATATTAACTAATAATCTTGTAGCTTCAACGTTTACCTCGGTCGCTAACTGCGCCTCTTTTTTACACGCTGGATAGCCAACAATAGAGGCTAAATGCACAACAACATCTGTTTTAGTTACAGCCTTTTTAAGAAGCACTGAATCTCTTATGTCCGCCTTCAAAAGAGAAAATTTTGGATACCTAAACATACCAAGTAACCCGATGCCTCCAAAGCGCAAATTGTCATAAACTATCACTTCATGTCCGATGTTTAATAATTCCTGCACCAATACGCAGCCAATATATCCTGCGCCACCTGTAACTAATATTTTCATCTTCGTTTCCCTAAAACCTTTGCTGGTCAATTAAGCATATATGGAATTCATTTAAATCTTTTTAATAAATCATTTTTTGATGTTGTCTATTTTTTCTATTATCTCAATACAATCTCTTTCAATACTTTCAATTTCGTATTTTAATTTATTGACCTGCCCCCATTTTCGTACCACTATTTAAATTAGAGCTAAATCAAAAAGAGTTTAGTTCTGGCTTGAGAGGTAATCCTAAAATTGGCAGGCCAAAGGCACTTAAACTATTTTTAGATTTTAATAAGTTGCGATAAGAAAAAGGTAAAGTGACACGAAGAATATTTTCAATCAGATCGATCTGCTTAAGATTGTTATCTTCAATCATAATATTTTAATATTATTCATTATTATTTACAGAATCTGTTTCTCTAAAAAGATCTTTCGTGCTTGGATATGGCGACAAATGTACTTTCGGAATATGCCCAAATCTTGCTGCATATGCTTCAGCATATTTGTTCATTTTTTCACACCATTCTTCAACAAGCTTATCGTCTGAAGTTTTTGAATCTTGGGGTTTACGATCTAATATAATATGATTTTTAAAGTCTACATAATCGAAGATATATTTATTGCCGCCTGGATGGTAAATTTGAAATTCACAAGCAAAATCCCCTTGGATAGGCTCCATTCCATTCTTTACTTCTATTCTGCCCTTTGCTAATTCCTTTTCTCTCATTTCATTTTCCCAATCTTTGTGTTCAAAAATCCCTACATCTCGGCCCAATTCAGTTTTATATTTGCCAATGGGATCAATATGATAATCTGCTACTAATTGTTTTTCAATTAATTCATAAGTATCAGCTTCTTGAGGCTTATTTTCTAAAAATTCTTCAATTTGTGTCAAACCTGATTCAGTACAATAAAGATTGCAACCGTCTGGCATTTTAAACTCCTTTGTCTGAAAAATTCATTCCACAAAATTTTGTTGTCCTACATCTGGCAATCAGATTCTGATTTTTTCAAGCGTTTGTAAATTAAAACACTTTGATTATATTCATGGAAACTCGATTCCGATTTTTGTCAAACCAAATTAGCTTATTGAAAGGTAAAAAATGATTTTTGAAAATTAGGGTTATAAACCTTGTATTTCGCTCTTTGAAAAACCACGTTTTTATTTTTAAATCGCATCGACCTGCGAAGCAATTGATTTTTTGTCAATTCATTTTAAGAGGTTATTGTCATTGGGTGTCAAAAAGATATTCATATGTAAAACATCTAAGCGGC
>JABZFM010000042.1 GCA_014237465.1 Desulfobacteraceae bacterium
TATTGTGAATGATTTTCACGAATATCCATATCGTTGATATATTTCTAATGTGTAATGTTGATCCTTAAACATCGAGGCTGGAAGCCTCTCCCACAGAATTAAAACCTTAATGAAACTGATTTCCAAATGCGGTTACCCTGATAAATCGCCTGTTAAAACTTGACATACAAGCTGGTTTCCGAGATACATTGACTTATTAAAAGCAAGTTCTTATTCCTCTTTTTCAGCTGTATAGGCAATCCCGGTTACAACCGTACATGATTTGGAGTAGGGAAAATACCATTTTGTATGGTTTTCTATGGCAATATCCGTTAGAAAAATCGTGTTGTCATATTGTTCTTCGGCTTTGCGAAGGGCTTCCTCTGTTGAAGACGGATCTGAATAGGGAAATGCATAGAATATTTTCGTCTGGCAGCTTTCCCCCCTGACAAAGCCCAGCTTCCTGTAATTTTTGTACCGGCTTTCGTCAAAATAGGTTCGATGGGCAAATGTGCCGTGGATTCCCACGGAACACCCGAAGAGTGCCAGGGAACATACAACGCCAAAACAATGCCATTCCTGAGTTTCATTTGATAAACAGTCCTTCAGGCGGTTTTTGGGTTTATGTGCCGGGCGTGTCGGACAGCTTCTCAATTTAAGTTTACTGGCATCCGACTGCGGGATAACTCATACAACCGCAAAAAGATGGTTGTCTGTTCTTGAGACCGGTTTCATCGTCACTTTGCTGCGTCCACATTTTCAGAAGCACAGCTGTCTATTCCTGGTAGAACTTTTAACTTAGCCATCCGGATACTTTTTACGAGAGCATCAGTTATTAAGACGCAAAGAAAGGCAAGTGTAAGAATATTTATTTGATTATACCATTCAATAGTCTGGAAATTTTATGAGTTTTTTACACAATTTTTGAAAAGTGCCTAATTGAAATTGGGCCAGTCTATAAAAAAACGGCTATCCTGATCCTAAGCATTCGGAAGGGGAAAAAGATAAGGTAAATTTTTGATGGCTTCGTAAAAAGTCCAAATTCTGTGTTGCGCTGCATTCTTCGTTTCTTCATGGTACGCTAAGTACAAATCATCACTCAGAATTTGCGCGCCTTGGATTTGGAGCTTTTTTTTTGCCATCTGAATCCGACTTTTTACATGGGTATCAATTTTAAGGCTACCAGAGATACCGAATTGGGTACTGTGTAATAAGCGGGTCAGGGGTAAGAATTGTCAGCGAATGCTCAATGGCCTGACATACAAGCATTCGATCAAACGGGTCTTTGTGGGGAGTCGGTAGTTTACATAGATGCAGCGTGTCTTGTTCCGATAACTTTAAAGGGGTGACCAGGTGTCTTTTTCGCTCTTTGGGAATAAATTGATCCGGGGGAAGCGGAAGCAGCAATTTGCCCAGGTGATATTTAACATTGATTTCCCAGGCAGAAACAGCACTTAGATAGACTTCATTTTTTGGGTCGATAAACGCATTAATTGCATTGGGAGAAAGTTCTTCATGTCCTTTTGTCAACCAGAGAAAAGTGCAGGTGTCGAGGAGGAGTTTCACGCGTCTTGGCCATTAAAAGCAGCAACAATATCGTCCGGGAGCGGTTCAAAAAAAGTATCGATAATTTGAAAGTCGGGATATTCTTTACCGGCCAGGCCAATTGGACGTTTTTTATTCGGAAGCACCGCAATCGGTTTGATTTCAGCAATAGGTACATTCCGTTTGCAGACTATTACGGTTTCTCCATTTTTAACTTTTGCAAGGTAACTCGAGAAATGCGTTTTAATCTCATTTATATTTAAGTTTATCATGGTTTTATTCTAAGTCATTATTTGGGTCATGTCAATGACCAAGTTGAATTCGAGGGACAGGAGTATAAGGATCGTTATGCTGCTCTTGACTCATTTGGGACGATTATTTTTATCGCTGGGTGGAGCGAATATTGTCGATATCCGCATTACCAGAATTGTCATCATCGATTTGGGCGCTCGGCTTATACCGATTGAAGTCAAATCCGGTCATACCATTGCCAAAGATTTTTTTAAGGGGCTGAACTACTGGGCAACGCTGTCCCATAATCTGTCCGCACCGGTGGTATTGATATATGCCGGCAACCGATCCCTTCACCACAAAAGTACAGTTGTCTATTCCTGGTGGAACTTTTAAGAAGATATTTCTGCATATTTTAATAAATTTTCATTGGTTGCCAAGGAGATATATTCTTCACCACAGTTTTCACAAGTAAAAAACAGCCCAACAACTATTTCTCATACTCGAAATTGTGCCTAAATTGTGCCCGCCAAGGTCAAACATTTCCAAATAAAACCAAACAAAATCAAAAGTAAAAAATTTTTTCCAAAAATTTCAGGTTGTTAAAATTGTTAAAAATTTGAAATTTTCATTTTCAGGACTCAAAATCCTCCGCCAGCGATGGTGTGCGAGTTCAAGTCTCGCCTCCGGCACCACAAATATCAAAAAGGGGTTATCGCCGAATGCGAAGCCCCTTTTTTTAATCGAACTGCATATGATTAATTTATTATTCCTGGCAGGAAGTGATTCTTTTTCTTGTTCAGAAGAGCTTTCTTTATTTGACTTACATTCCAGAAACTTAACTGGAACCCATTAGTTCCTTAAGTATTAAATCCAGGTTTTTACATTTTTAGAGAATCAAATACATACCTGGTTTTTACCAGATCAAAGGCATTGGACACCAGCTGCCGGGCAAAGAGAGGCTCATTCATTAATCGTAAACAGTTTTGAGCAAAATCTTCATCAGATTCTGAGGATAAAAAATGTTCTTCATGGTGACCGGCGATACCTTCCACTCCGAATTTTGTTGATACGACCGGACATTGATGTGCAAATGCTTCCAACACTTTTATTCGCGTGCCACCCCCTGCGCGAACCGGAACAATCATCGCACCAGCCGCAGAATATTGAGGGGCGACATTCGGCACAGTGCCGATGATGTTTACATTGGGAATAGCGGATAAAATGGTTGTCAGCTTTTTTGTAATACCGGTTCCCACGATGTGGACTTCAAAAGATTTGGTCGCTTGTTCTCTTATAATCGGTAATATGTTTCGGCAAAAGTGTACAATGCCTTCATAATTGGGGTAATAACCCAATGAACCGATAAACAGGAACGTAAACCATTCGTTCGTATGCGGATGATTCATTATGTCGGGAATATCGACGATATTCGGCACAATGATCATGTTTGTGTTGTGATATTTATCGGCCAGCCACTTTTTATCAATAACTGAACAGACGAAAATACGATCTGCTTTTTGCAAAACCTGTTTCTCCAGTTTTTGATAATAATCAGCGTCAAGATGCATCTTTTCAGCCAACTTTTTATGTTTGTTCAACTTATAGAGTTCACTCAAACGATAATGGGTTCTTGATTCGATGTCGTCTAAATCCAGTTGCAGAAATGGAGATGTTTCAGGGGAAAAGAAGCATGCGGCAAAGCCCATCATATAAATGCGAAAAACGTGTATGATGTCGAAATGGATTTCCGGGTATAATGATTTCAATGTTTGGATCATTTTGGGAGAGCAATATAACTTTTCAATGGACCCAAAAAAGAGATAATACAGACGGCGGGAGATTTTGAATAATCGAACACGAAAAAACAGGTTCAAATCCAGTCGGGGATCAATGGGAACACATGTGATTGTATCGCATAACGCTGACACTTCCCTGCCAATGTGAAAATTTTTTTGTTTTTGAACTTCCCGGCTGATAATCAAAAGATGAATATGATGAGAAAGCGACAGGCGTTTTATCACATTAAAGGCACGCATGGAGCGGCCATTCCCGGAAGGTGCGGGAATTGTCGGTGAGATATACAATAATGTACTTTTATTTAAAACCATCGGCCAAGTTTGTTATAAAGTTATCATCTCAGGAAAAGCTTGTTGTAATTATCTATGAATCCGCCTTTTAAGGGGCTGCATTTGTGTATATATCCAATATCCGTTTGCTTAATCGTCGCTGGAGTAAGATTCCGCCAGAACCGAATAGTTCTAAATAACTGAAAATCAGCCATTTTTTCATTTTAAAGGGGTCGGCTTGCAACGCTTTTATCAGGTATTTGCGGCCCTTTTGCCGATTGTTTGCGTAATAATACCACCAACCGATTTTGTAATGAAAATAACTTAATAATTTCGAATCATGTTGGAGTTTAATATAATGTTTTTGTAATATTTTATCATATATTTCAGCTTGTTGAATGATACTATTAAACAAATGTGAACCGGAATGAGAATGAACTTTTACTAAATTTTCCGGTATCGGCATACCGTCGAACGTTTCACACAACCTGAGAATGAATTCCGTGTCTTCTCCTACCCTGAATGATTCGTCAAAGAAGCCGACATGGTCAAAGCACTGTCGTCGTAAGGTGAGCCCCCATCCGGTTCCGATATTCATGGATCGTAAAAATATTTTATATCGATCTTGCGGGCGATGGGGTCCCGGTTTCCAATGTTTGTCAGATACGCGCTTTTCGCCATTGACTGTGTCTTCAACAAAAGATTGCCCTGTCCATGTAAATCCGACCGACTCCGGAGCGCCGTTCATTCTTTTGAATGTTTCAGTTAGAAAATCAGGTAAGTATTCATCATCATCATCTAAAAAAGAGATATACTTTCCCTTTGCCAGACGAATCCCTGAATTTCGAGCTGCTGCAGCGCCGGAATTATTTGCATGATGGCAATATCGTATTCTGGGATCAGCAAATTTCTTGATTATCCCGGTTGTGTTATCTGCTGATGCGTCATCAACAATGATCAGTTCAAAATTTACAAAAGTTTGGACGAGGACACTTTTTATGGCACGCGGGAGAAGTTGATCACGGTTAAAGGTCGGCAGAATAATACTGAAAACCGGTGACTGTTTGTTGTTGTTGTTGTTGTTTTCCATTTTTTTGTGGACCAAGAGGCGGTTATTTGTTTTGAAAATAGAATCGGATAAAGTGCCAGCGAAGTGTAACTCTCCGTTTACAAAAAAAAAATAACTCTTTAAAGACCATATCCGGAGCCATTATTATTGCTGCCAGTTCGTTTAATCGCTGAGATTGCCCAAGCACGAATCGTACATGGACTAGTTTTAGAAAAATGAATACTTTGTTTTTCCGGCCCGGCAGCATTTTTTCCCGGACAAGGGCTTCATAATAGACCCGTTGCTTTTTTTTTTCATTTTTAAAAGAATACCGCGAGTGGTTGGCCGAATGACGGTATAGTGTACTGTAAATTTTCGGGATGATTTTAAATTTACAACCTTTTAATGCCAGTGAAAGCCAGAAAAATTTATCTTCGCCGAAAACAAGGTTTTCCGGGAAACGAGTTTTACCCACAGCTGTCCGGCGAAGGAGACATGAATGGTTCGCAAACGTTGACCTGAGGAATGTATACACCGGTTCAGCAGCAAGATGTTCGTTGCTAAAGTATTCAATGGGTTTGAAAGAAACAGAAATCCGCTTTAATTTCTGATAGTTCAAAAGTAGTTTCAATCTGAGTGAAGTTGGGGAGGGCGTGATATCGTTTTTGTAATCATATAAGCAAAATACTCCTGACAATGTGGTCTCTTTTTCAAGGAGTTTAAGTGTGGATGCGATCATCTGGGGGTTCAGCCAGTCGTCGTCATCTAAAAAAAGGATATACTCGCTGGTGGCAGAATCTAAAGCAAGGTTTCTTGCAGAAGAAACGCCCTTGTTTTCGGGCAGATGATACAGTGACACGCATGGGTGTTGATTTGCCATTACCTGGAGTGCTTGCCTGGTTGAAGCAGAAGACCCGTCATCAACAATAATGATTTCATGAACCGGCGTGGTCTGTTCGATGACAGAAGTAATGGCGTTGGAAATATAATTGATTCGGTTGAAAGTGGGGATAATTACGGAAACAGTCGGCTGCGTTTTTACAGCCGATGGTTTAATCTTTTCGGTTTCGGATAGGCCAGGCATTTTTACAGATACGTTCATGGATTTCAAGTTGATGTTATTTTAGAATAATGTTAATCGCTTGGTACTTATAATAACTTTGTAATGCCATTTGCTTATGATGTTCAAGGAAATAATTCATTATTTCAGAAATCCGTATAAATCTTTTGAAACCCTGAAACGGTTGCAATGGCAAAAGCTCCAGTCAGTGCTTCATTATGCGTATGCTCAGGTTCCGTTTTACAGGGATCGCTTTGATCGTGCCGGTATAAAACCGTCAGAGATCCGGTCTGCATCTGATATGTTCAGGATTCCAGTTCTTACAAAAGAGGAACTGCGTGATGCCGGGTTTGATATTTTGGCCGGAGGCCACAACAATCCTGCGAAACTCAAAAAATCAACAACCTCCGGTTCAACCGGTCAGCCGACGAGTTCGTATTTTACTCTACGGGACTGGTTTATATTGAAATTTTTGCTTAAATATCGTTCCAAAAGAATTTGCGGGTTTTACCCGGTTATTCATAAAGTGGTTCTTGTAAACGCTAACCCGGAAGAAGCAGTTTTAAGAGAAAATAAAAAAATAATAAATAAACTTATCCGAAAGCGCTCTGTCAGCATCAACCAAAAGATTGAAGACCACCTGACTGTTTACCGACAATTTAAACCGGATGTCTTATACGGTACGGTTTCATATTTTAATGAATTGAAGAATTTTCTTTTGAAAAATCAAATTAACTGGTTAAAGCCGAAAATGATTTTTACCAGCGGGGAGATCAATTATCCGCAAACGCGAAAGGAAATTGAACGCGTCCTTGGCTGCCCTTGTTATGATATCTATGGCTCCACCGAGTTTAAAGAGGTGGCCTGGGAGTGTTCTCATAAACTCGGTTATCACATCAATATGGATGCCTATTTTGTTGAGTTCATTAATAATAACCGTCATGTCTCAGCTTTTGAAGAAGGGCGGATCGTCATAACGTCTTTAGTCAACCAGGCGATGCCGCTCATTCGCTACGATCAGGGGGACACCGGGATGTATACGAATGGTGGGTGCGCAGACGGCATTAATTTCCCATTCATGCATTCTGTGACAGGTCGTTCAATGGATTATTATGAGTTGAGCGATGGCCGCAGAATTGCCCCTTTTAGTCTGGTGGTGGCTGTACACGAATGCGCCGCCCATGCTGTTCAGCAATTTCAGATCATCCAGAAATCATCGGATTTGATTGTTATTAAAATTGTGCCGAACAGACAATTCACACCGGTTATCGAACAAAACTTACACAAAAGATATCACCAGATTTTAGGTGGCAATGTGGTGACGCGCATCGAGATTGTCAAAGAGATCGAACGGGACAGTTCCAATAAATATCGTCTGGTAAGATCCGAATTCAAGTAGAGCTGCGGGATATTTACTAAAAGTGTTATGATCATGGACTCAGGGGAACTGAAGGATATCCGGCCAAAACCTTTTGCCATAATAATTTAAATATACTTAAATTCAGGTATTTTGTAATGAAAATTATACTTGATCCGGAAGTTTTTCATCTCGGAAATTGCGGACTCACAAGGTATTATTCAGCTTTGTACAAAGGCTTGCTCGATAAAGGCGTCAATATTGACTGCCCGGTGTATTTGTCCGGTAATGATTATTTCCCTTTTAAACAACCGCCATTTTTTAACTACTTACCCCCCAAAGTGAAGAAATTATATGTAAAATTCCTTAAGCAAAAATCCAAAAATACCTATTTTAAAAAAATTGCCTCAGGGCAGTATGATGTGATTTTTGTTACTTCACAGGATTTTGAAATTGATTTTTTAAAATACAAAAACAATACGCCGTATATCATGACAGCTCATGATACAATGACCTGGGGTGCCCAGATCCCTTATTCATATATTGACACCAGAAATCAGGCGATGAACAAGATGGCGTATTTAGCAAATTATGCGGACAGGATAATATCTGTTTCCAATTATACAAAGAATGATCTTACAAACTTCTACTCAATTGATGAAGAAAAAATCAAAGTCATTCATTTGGCCAATTTTCTTGAAGGCCCTGCAGATGAATCTATTGTGCTTCCTGAAAAATATATCCTGTTTGTTGGGGAGAGAACCGGTCGGAAAAACTTTAATTTCTTTTTCCAATCAATCGTTGATCTTCTAAAAAAGGTAGAAGATCTGTCTCTGGTTGTGACAGGACAACTTTATGAATGGGAGGAGGACTATTTTAAGAGAATGGGATGCGGGGGAAAGGTGATAGGGCGCGATGCAAATGATGCGCAATTGGTTACACTTTACAAAAAAGCCATTTGCTTTGTTTACCCGACCTTTTATGAAGGTTTCGGGTTGCCGGTTTTAGAAGCCATGGCCAATGATTGCCCGGTAATCGTGTCTGCGAACAGTTCGCTTCCTGAAGTCGGTGGTGACGCAGTTTTCTATATTGATCCTTCCTCAAAACAATCCATTGGAGATGCTGTTAGAAAAGTCGTTGATAATGACGATGATAGAAAAGAATTGATTAAAAAGGCGAAGAAACGGGTTGAGATGTTTTCTGTCGATAACATGTTGAATAAGACGGTTGATTCACTTGAAGAATTAGTGAAACAGCATTGATATTTGTTTTCTTGATTCAACAAAAAAATGAAGTTGTATTTTATAGTCGTTAAAAAAACCGAATCCTAAAAAAAAGAATCATATCGTGCCGAGAAATATTTCAATTGATATAATGACAGCTACTTTTGGGTTTTTAAATAAGAAATACAAAATACATTTATTGTTGCTTATATTATTCATGACGCTTTTTTCATTCGTCGAACTGGCGATTGTAACGCTTATCGTACCGTTTATTTCCGCGTTACAGAATAATCTGGAGATGATCCCGAAATATGAATTCGCCGGTTTGCTGATGGATAAAAATGACCCGAAAGCAGTGGTTCTGTATCTGGCATTCGTACTTCTTTTTTTATTTTCATTCAAAGCGGTCTCTGATTGGTTTATTCATTATGACCTTTGTCGGCTGACGCAAAAAATCAAAAATGATCTGATCCTGAATCTTTACAACGGCTATTTAAATTTGGAATACGTTGACTATAAACGATTTAATACAAATACATTTATAAAAAACTGCCTTATTACCACACAAAATGTTGTTTTTTCCATACATAAAACCAGTGAGACAATCAGGGACAGCCTGTTGGCGCTGGTTCTGGTCCTTGCGCTGTTAAATCAAAGTTTTCAACTATCATTCTTTTTTATTTCAGCACTTGCGTTGATGGGCATTTTATTTTTCAAGCTTATGAAGGGCCGACAGTATAACGCAGGGAAGACACTTGAAGATTCCAACCGAAAACTTCAGAAGTGGGTAAGCCAAAGCTTCCTGTCGGTAAAAGAGATAAAAATTAATGACAGTCTTGCGTATTATAAACATCACCTGGAGAAGAGCCTTAATGAATATAATCACGCAAATATTACGTTAGCTGTTTTCCCAAGAGTTCCCAAAATTATTTTGGAATATCTGGTGTTTACGGGGTTAATCGCCGGGGCTTTACTGGTTAGCATTTCAGAACAGTCTGTTGCCGGCCTGGTCCCTGTCATCGTATTCTATGCTTTTGTCATCAGAAGACTCATCCCTTTAGTCAACAATATTGTCAGCAGCCATTTGGAATTGACCGGGGCGCTGGCATCGATCCAGGTGTTAAAAAATGAATTTAATATTATTCAGGATTATCATCAGGCGCAGAATAAGGCTTCCCATTCGTTTGAAAGCGATCTTTCTATATGTGGTTTAAACTTCAGTTACAATGAAAACGCCAAAGTATTGGACAATATCAACCTTCACATAAATAAGGGGGACCATATTGCCGTTGTCGGAAAAACCGGTTCCGGCAAAAGTACGCTGGTTGAATTGATTTGCGGGTTGCTGGAACCGGAGTTTGGATATTTCATTGCTGACGGCAAAAAAATTCAAAACACCAGAGGCTTACAGCATATGATCGGATATGTCCCCCAACAGGTATATTTGTTAGATGAGTCAATTCTATCAAATATAACTTTGAGAGAACCGGATACGCTGACCGGGGAAGAGAGAAAGTGGGTTCAGGAGTTGGCTGAGATCTGTCAAATAAATGAATTTACCGATCAATTGGAAAAGAGGCTGGATACCCGGGTGGGAGAGCGAGGCAATAATTTATCCGGCGGTCAGATACAGCGGGTGGGAATTGCCAGACAGCTGTTTAAAAAGCCAGGCTTGCTGATACTTGATGAAGCCACTGCCGCAGTTGATGATAAAGTCGAGACAAAGGTTTTAGAGGCGATAAAACAAGGGCTGCCGGACCTTACCATTATTATGGTAACCCACAGGATAAGTTCCTTGAAAAAAGTCGACCAGGTTATTCTGATAGATAAGGGTAAGGTGGCCTGGAAAGGTGATTCCGGGGTGATTCCGGAAAATGCCCTGAAATCAATAGATTCGGATAGGGGTGCGGTCATTTTGTCGAAACAGGATTGATGGCTTCTTAAAAAGTCCAAATTCTGTGTTGCACTGCATTCTTCGTCACTGCGGAGTAGGCTAACTACACCTCATTCCTCAGAATTTGTGCGCCTTGCCAATTTTTATAAGAATGGTGGATCTTTTTTCTTTGCCATCTGAATCTGATTTTTTACAGGATCATCTGGAGTAATGTTGAATATAAAATATATTTCATTATATGAAACCGGCGGGTATGGCATTGCCGCTGGAATGTATCTGAAGTGGCTGAAGAAGGCCGGGGTAAATGTGACCTGGACGCCGATGATTCCGGGAAGCGGCCTTGGGCTTGGGTATGAACCCTATGATGGCAATGATATGGATGATCCGGAGCTTAAATCCATATGTAATATCGATATCCCGTATGACTTGGTAATCGTTCATACGGTTCCTGAATACTTTTCTTACTGGAAACTGCGTGAAGCCGGTAAAAAAGTAATCGGCATGACCGTATGGGAGACAGACAGGATACCGGGCCACTGGCAAAATCTTATTAATTCAGTGGATGCTGTTATTGTTCCAACGAACTGGAATCAAAAAATATTTGCGCAATGCGGAGTAGATGTTCCGATTTATGTGTTGCCCCATATTTCAGAATTCCAGGGTGTGTCAGATGACACCTTGAATCAGGACCATGAAAAATTTGTGTTTTACAGCATATCGGACTGGACCAACAGAAAGACACCGTCTTTTACGGTGGATGCGTTTTTAAACGCCTTTACTGATAACGAGGCGGTGAAACTGATTTTAAAAACATCTGATTTTGATTTTACAACCCCGCGGAAATTTACCTTGCCGGGCATGAAAAAGTTTCGACGCATTAAAGGGGATTTGGATAAAAGGCTCAGAAAGTTCAGGACTCCGCCTGAAATTGAGCTGATTGACAGAAAGATCAGTCCGCGTGAGATTCAGGCCCTGCACCAGAACGCGGATTGCTATATTTCGCTTTGCCGGGCCGAGGGGTGGTGTATTCCAGCTTACGAAGCAGGCTGGTACGGGAATCCTGTGGTAATGACCGGTTTTGGGGGCCAAACCGAATTTTTGAAATCGGATAATTCGTACCGGGTAGATTTCAGCCTGGTACCGGTAACTGATTCCCAGGGAGGGAAATCCTATACTTCCAATCAGCAGTGGGCAGAACCTGATGTAGGGCATGCGGCAGAAATTTTACAGCGGATTTATTCGGATCCGGAGGCTGCAAAGCATAAAGGCAGTGTATTAAAAAATTACCTGAATCAAAATTTTGCCGCCGAAAAAATTACAAAGCAGTTCATTCAAATAATAGAAGAGCGCCGTGAGTAAGGTACCCAATTATTTTCATTTTGTTTTCGGATTGAAAAAGCAGACATCGCCTTTTCATTTAATGCATTATTTATGCTTAAAATCCTGTATTGCCGTGAACAGGCCGGATACGGTTTATTTTTATTATGATCATGAGCCATATGGCTACTACTGGGAACTCATCAAACCGTTTTTGACCCTTGAACGGATTAATATTGAAACATTAAATTCAGATATCAGTTACAAAGACGAAACCCTTTGTAAATATAAATATGCCCATATCGCTGATTTTGTCCGTTTGGAAAAACTCGTGGAAAGAGGAGGCGTTTACGCTGATATTGATACCATTTTCGTACGGCCGATGCCGCAACATTTTTTTGGTAAAGAGTTTATTCTTGGCAGGGAACCGGATATTGTCAATGAAAGGGGCGAGATAAAGACATCTCTGTGTAACGCATGGATATCATCATCAAAAGGATCTGACTTTGGTCGTTTGTGGCTGAGCAAAATGCCGGAACATTTTAATGGTTCGTGGAGTAATCATTCCACTGTGCTACCTGCTGAGCTTGGCGTGGATTTCCCGGAGTTGATACATATTGAGCCGCAAAGCTCATTTTACGACTTTATCTGGTCAAAAGAAGGGATCGCAGACTTATTTGAAAGAAATGTAAACGTCGGAAAAAACGTATACAGTATTCATTTATGGGCCCATTTATGGTGGGACCGGTCAAGAAAGGATTTCAGCCGTTTTCATCAGGGCAGGTTAAATCACGCATATGTAAACAGGGCAAGCACAACCTATGCTGCTTTGGCAAAGCCGTTTCTTCCTGAAAAGAAGTTCCAATTATTGCCGGAAAGGTTCCTGGCATTAAAGGAAATGGCAAAGCGTTTGACCCGGATTTCTTGAACAATTGATTGACATGATTTTGTTTAGTGTCATGCTGATTTACCGGCTGGTGGGAAAGTAAATCAGCAATGAAAAATTATCTATTATAAGGGGTAGATCAATGAAAACAATTCAAAATAAATTCTTCACGGGAAATGCGGGTGAAGGACAGGCCGAATAATCAGTGGTATGGATTAAAATTCAATTCAGAACCTGAGTTGCATTCAATTTTTTTCAAAAAGGGGGCTCGGTAGATATATTGATTGATACCAAATAGTTATGGTTGAAACAATCTGCTTTCTTTACGTAAGCGTTAAACTGATACTTGACAAGCCATGCTGTTGAAAGACAAAATAACTATTTTAAAATACTCAAACTTGAAAAAGGGTTAACCTGTTACATTTTTTTGTCCGATGGTTATGCTGTTATAAACTAATGTAAACAGGTGGATATATTAATTTCTGAATGAAAGGAATGCACCATGGCACAACAAATTGCAGATCGAAGGGATGTTGATTTTGTAATGTATGAACAGCTTGGGCTGGAAGATATTGCCAAGCATGAGCGCTACAAAGGCATGAACCGCAAAATGTTCGACATGATCCTTACCGAAGCGCGTAACTTTGCCATCAAGGAAATTCTTCCGGTGAACGAGGAAGGGGACAAGATCGGCTTAAAGTTTGAAAACAACCAGGTGACCGTACCGGAATGTTTTCACCGTCCCTATAAACTTCTTTGTGAAGGGGAGTGGATCGCCATGACGGAGGACCCGGAAGTTGGCGGGCAGGGGCTTCCGCATCTCATTTCTCAGGCCGCGGCGGAATATATCGTGGGCGCTGATTTTTCCTTTTCATCGGTCGGGTTTGCCACCCACGGCGCAGCCAAGATGATAGAAATTTTCGGGACGGAAAAGCAAAAAGAGCAGTATCTTCGTAAGATGTATTCGGGCCAATGGGGCGGCACCATGGTCCTCACCGAACCGGAAGCCGGTTCGGATGTCGGTGCCCTGACGACGACAGCAGTAAAGAATGATGACGGCACCTATTCCATTTCCGGGAACAAAATTTTCATTACCGCTGCCGAACATGACATGACGGAAAATATTGTCCATCCGGTGCTGGCCCG
The DNA here is from genome assembly GCA_014237465.1 of Desulfobacteraceae bacterium. Classification (GTDB taxonomy): domain Bacteria; phylum Desulfobacterota; class Desulfobacteria; order Desulfobacterales; family Desulfosalsimonadaceae; genus SURF-3. The sequence continues at coordinate 13,756 of JABZFM010000042.1, forward strand.
GATTGAAGGCGCTCCTTCAGGGACCAAGGGGATCTCCCTGTTTATTGTTCCCAAGATATGGGTCAATGATGACGGCAGCCTTGGTGAAGCAAACGATGTTGTCTGTACCGGTATCGAGGAAAAACTGGGATTGCATGCGAGTCCCACCTGCCAGCTCGCGTTCGGCGGAAAAGACAATTGCCGCGGGCTGCTGCTGGGAGAGGAAAATAAAGGCATGCGGGTTATGTTCCACATGATGAATGAAGCCCGTCTGGGTGTCGGCGCACTGGGACTGTTTAATGCATCATGTGCCTATCTGTATGCGGTCAATTATGCAAAAGAGCGAATCCAGGGCCGGGATCTTGCTGATATGATGAACAAAGAAGCAAAATCTGTCTCCATCATCAAGCATCCGGATGTCCGAAGAATGCTCATGTGGATGAAAACCCACACCGAGGGTATGCGCAGCTTTGTGTATTATGTGGCCTCTTTGTTTGATAAAATACAATGCGCGGCCAGTGAAGAAGAGAAAACCGCAATTGATGATTTTATCGGGATTCTGACCCCGGTCATTAAATCCTATTGCACGGATCGCGGGTTTGAGTGCACGGTCCAGGCCATGCAGGTTTACGGCGGTTATGGCTACACGGCGGATTACCCGGTGGAACGACTCATGAGGGATTCAAAAATTAATTCCATTTATGAAGGCACCAACGGGATTCAGGCCATGGATCTGCTGGGAAGAAAAATGGGCATGAAAAAAGGCGCAATTTTTATGCAGTTTCTGGGAGAAATCCAGAAAGTAATTGCCCAGGCCAAAGAAACAAAGGGTCTTGAAGGTCTTGCTGAACTGCTGGAAACAGCCGTCAACCGCCTGGGCGGGGTTGCCATGCACATAGGCCAGACCGCCATGTCACTTGATTTTAAAGTGGCTTTTTCTCATGCAATGCCATTTCTTGATGTGATGGGAGATGTGATTATGGGATGGATGCTTCTCTGGCGTGCAAATGTGTCAGCCCCTAAACTGGCGGAAATTTTAGGAGATCTTGAAGGTGATGCCCGTATCGAAAAGATTAATAAAAATAAAAATGCGGCTTTTTATGAAGGACAGGTGAAATCTGCAGAATATTTTATTCAGACAATAATTCCCGTAACACTTGGAAAAATGACCTCTATTGAAGCAAGCAGCAAGGCGATTGTGGAAATTCCGGAAGTTTCTTTCGGCGGTTAATATTTTTTACCATAAAATGAATTTAAAAAGGGTCTGGCGGGATTAACTGCCAGACCCTTTTTTTCTTTCAAATCAGACTTCTGCCTTGTTATAATTTTATCTTTATCTTTCGAACACACAAAATTTCTGCTAATAATATTAAATTCTTTTGTGTAAAAAAGTTTAATTATGATTATTTTTTTGTGAGGATGTTTTTTTAAGAAGATTTCAGTGCGCTTTGAACCGGGAGGAAGAATTGTGAATATTAAAAGAAACCGTTTGGCAGTGTTGTTTTTAACGATATTGGCTGTTTGCGCAACAGGCGTTTTGCCGGTTTACGGAAATGCCGGCGCAACGTCAATTTCAGAAGGCACATCACTGCCCAATTTTAAAATAGATATGACGTTAAGCCCGGAAATGATTCAGTATTTAGGTGTAGAAACCGGGCCGGATTTTACACTAAAGCAGATTCGCTCCAAGCTTATTGTGATTGAAGTGCTCAGCGCGTTTTGCCAGGAATGTCATAAAAATGCGCCCCAGGTGAACAAGCTTTACAATATCATTTCAAATGATTCGGTTTTGCATTCTGATGTTAAAATGCTGGGCATTGCGGTTGGCGATGACACCCGGCTTGTGGAGGTATATAAAAATACATATAAGGTGAAGTTTCCAATAGTTGCCGATCCGAAAGATAATATAAAGAATCTGCTTGGCAATGTGGCGACACCGAGTATCATTGTAGCGGACAAAAAAGGAACGGTTCTTTTTATTCACGAAGGCGTGATTGATGATATGGATTTGATTTTGGATGTTATCCGGACATTTCATTCCCAATAATGATGACATCACACCGCATCAATATCAAAAAAGATATCGATCATCCGATCTTGAAAAAACTGCCGGAAGAGGTCCGGAAAGAAATTGTCCAGCGGGCGGAGTATAAGACGGTTGTCGCCGGAAGCATGGTTTGCCGGCAGGGAGATCCGGGGGATAGTTTTTTTATGATAAAGTCCGGAACGGTCCGGATTTATAGAAAAACCGAAGAAAATATCGAGACGGAACTGGCAATCCTAGGGCCGGGAGGCAGTTTTGGTGAAATGGCATTATTGACAGGCGCTCCCAGGGCTGCAAATGTGACGGTCGTCGAAGATGCCGAGCTGGCATCGCTTTCAAAAGAGCAGTTTGATAAAATACTGAAAAATTATCCGGTGGTTGCGCTGACCTTAATTAAGCAAATGGCGTCCTGGCTGATTGATAATGACCAGATCATTGAAAGAGAACACAGCCGCCAATACAAGCCCCCGAGATTATCCGTTTTTGATTTTGTTATCATTATTATTTTAAGCGGTCTCTGTGGGCTGATTTTTAATCAGTCCAATCCAGGCGGAATCAAACTTTTCCCCAAAATTAATTTAAACGTCAATATCAGTACGATTGCACCTGCTGTCGCAATAAATGAGTTAAAAAAAGGGACCACGCGATTTGTGGATACCATGCCGTCAAATTTTTATGATCAGGAGCATATCTCCGGTGCGTTCAATATACCGATGTCGGTGTTTGATATCATGTATATGATGGGGCTCAGTGATGTGGATAAGTCCCAAAAAATAATCGTTTATGGAAGAACCGTCAGCCGGCTTTATGATGTCCAGCTGGCCAATAAGCTGTATCTGAGGGGACATAAAAACATACAGGTTTTAGAAGGCGGATTGCCTTTGTGGAAGAAGAAAGGGTATCCAATAGAACCATGAGTCGATTCTGGAATTTTTCAAAAAAAATTTTGACCAGCGAATATTTATCTCTTATTTTAAGGTGCTATGTCGGAATTGTATTTATTCATGCAAGTATGAGCAAGATTGCCTATCCCGCCCAGTTTGCCGAATCTGTTGCAGCGTACCAGCTTGTTCCTTACTGGGGGGTGAATCTGGGGGCCGTGTTCTTGCCCTGGATTGAATTATTCTGTGGATTGCTTCTCATTATCGGTTTAAGGACCCGGGCGGCGGCATTTATCGTGGGGTCCCTTTTGATCATGTTTATTGTTTTTATTCTGATCAACATGTTCAGGGGCATTGAGATCGGCTGCGGATGTTTTGATACTACCGGGGAAGCCATTGGCTGGAAACGGGTGATTGAGGATATTGTGTGGCTGATGATGACCGTTCAGATTTTTTTCTATGACCGGATCTACCTGTTCAGCCGGCGGTCGTTTAAGCCGGTCAAAATAGCCCCTCTATAGCGTTTTGGAGGTTAAAGTTTGAAAGCAATAAAATTTAATGCGTTGTATGTGTTGGTTGTATGTCTTATACTGTTCGGCGGTTTTGCTTGTGATTCAACAGACCGATATCTCGGTGTATATAAATCAATCGAGGTAACCGAAGAAATCCACAGGGAAATTTTTATAGAGTTAATGGAAAACGGGGAAGGTGCCTGGATCTGCTGTGATGGAGAAGTATCATTTACATGGTATGTAAAAAATAATGAGTTGAGAATAAACACCAAAGAGGGCGGAATTATGGTGGGAAAGCTGAAAAACAAATCCTTTACAATCACGCTTCCCGGAAAGAAGAAACTCATTTTTGTTAAAACCCCTTTACAAGGGTGATCCCGTTAATTTTCATGGCTCGTAAAAAGCCGGTTAAAATGTGTGTACGCGCCATTGTAAACGAAACACTTCTATCAGGCCGGGATTTTTTCCCGGTAATTGACTAAATTCCTTAGAGCACATGAGCGTTTATTTTAAAAACCATGACTTCAGTCCACGCAAAGAATAAAAATAAAGGCTTTATCTATCATCTTCATCCGCCCCGGGTTTCTCAAAACGCTTTAAAATATACCCATACCTGGGGGCTTGGCGGAAGCGCCCTTGTCCTGGTGCTCATGCAGATTGTTACCGGTGTCCTGCTGCTGTTTGTCTATTCTCCAACTCCGGAGGCAGCGTATCTTTCGATCACTGTTTTGCAGCAAGATGTTTTATTCGGAAGACTGGTCCGGAACCTCCACCACTGGGGCGGCAATTTTTTAATTTTTGTTATTTTTTTCCACATGCTGCGGGTGTTTTTTACCGGTGCTTACAACGGCAAACGCAAAGCCAACTGGTGGATCGGGCTGGGTCTGTTTTTATGCGTCCTGATATCAAATTTTACCGGATACCTGCTTCCCCTGGATCAGCTCTCCTACTGGGCAATAACCATATGCACCAACATGTTTGAGTATATTCCGTATATTGGCACAATGATTCAAAAAATAATCATCGGCGGTGCTGAAATCGGAAAAGCGACACTTTCAAACTTTTTTGCAATTCATGTTGCCCTTGTGCCCATGTGCCTGGCCATTCTGATGCCGTTTCACTTCTGGCAGGTACGCAAGGCCAAGGGTGTCATCAGCCCGGCGGACACTAAGGGAGTCCAAAAAGTACCGTCTGTCCCGCACCTGGTAACCCGGGAAGCGGCAATGGCGCTGGCGGTCATTGCCGCCCTTTTCTTATTTTCAGTTCTGTTTAACGCGCCTTTGGAAGACAAGGCAAATCCTGGTTTAAGCCCGAATCCGACAAAAGCCCCCTGGTATTTTTCCGGTTTGCAGGAACTGCTGCAGCATTTTCATCCATCAATTGCGGTTTTTGTGATTCCTTTTTTAATCGTATTGGGTCTTATCTGTCTGCCTTATTTGAAATTTGAAAAAGCGACCGGCGGAATCTGGTTTCTTTCTGAAAACGGCCGCCGGATGGGGGTCGTATCTGCTACCATCGCCCTTGTTTTTGCGCCGATGATGATTGTTTTAGATGAATATGTCTTAAATATTTCCCGCCTGTTGCCGGGCTTGCCGACGGTTCTGGCAAACGGTTTGATTCCTGTAGTTTTGACAATGATTTTTCTTATTGGTTTTTACCAAAGCATGAAACGAAAATATGCCGCATCAGCAGAAGAGGGGATACAGGCGGTATTCATATTTTTACTGGTTTCATTTGTCGTGCTGACAATAACAGGGATTTGGTTTCGTGGGCTGGGGATGGCACTGGCCTGGCCGTGGGATCTAACTGTAAATCAAATCAATTCAATTAAATGATTATGGCAAAAGATCAAAAAGAAAAATCAGGACAAACACTTGAAAGTCGCCGCGGTTTTTTAAAAAAACTTTGGATCGGACTGGGTTTTGTGGCGCTTATTGAAATGGCCGGGTTAATTGTGGCATATCTTCGGCCGAAAAAACAAAAACCCGATGCGGAAACACTCGGCAGAATAATTACTGCGGGGCCGGCGGATGATTTTGAAAAAGGTTCGGTCACCGCATTCCGGCGCGGTCAGTTTTACCTCATCCGCTTAGATGACGGTGGTTTCATGGCGCTTTCAAGAAAGTGCACACATCTGGGTTGCACAGTGCCATGGGTCGCGTCTGAAAAAAAGTTCATATGCCCCTGCCATTCTTCCGTGTTTGATATCAACGGGGCGGTTCTGCAGTCGCCGGCCCCCCGGCCGCTGGATGTGTTTGCGGTCATGATTGAAAACAGCATCATTAAGGTGGATACAAATAAAAAAACAAAACGAAGCGGTTTTGATAAATCACAGGTGGTTTATCTATAGGGAGCCACCAGTCCCTGACCCTAAACTCTGAACCCTGAACCCTGACCCCTAAACCCTAACCCCTGACCCCTGAAAAAATGTCTGAAGATCTGAAAAAATGGGAAATAACCGGTATCATTGCCTTGTTAATTATTATTCTGGCGATTCCGTTTTATCTGGTTAAAGAAGACATCGAAAAAAAGAAAAAAGCCTCGTCAGAGACGTTGCCGGTTTCAACATTTGTCGGCCGGCAAAAGTGTATTGATTGTCATAAACCCGAATATGACAAATGGGAAAATTCCCATCATGACCTGGCAATGGATGTTGCCAATGAGACAACGGTTTTAGCGGATTTTAACAATGCCACATTTGAGAAAGACGGCATTGTTTCAAAGTTTTATAAAAAAGATGAAAAGTTTTTTGTGCACACCACGGGCCCTGACGGAAAATTGGATGACTTTGAAATTACCCATACGTTTGGCGCCTATCCGCTTCAGCAATACCTGGTGCCGTTTCCCGGCGGCCGACTCCAGTGCCTGACCATTGCCTGGGACGTTGTTAAGAAAAAATGGTATCATTTGTATCCGGATCAGGACATCCCTGCAGATGACTGGCTGCACTGGACCCGACAAGCGCAAAACTGGAACGGCATGTGCGCGGAATGTCATTCCACCAATCTCATAAAAGGTTATGATCAGAATACGGATACGTATCACACCACCTTCTCGGAAATCGATGTTTCCTGCGAAGCCTGCCACGGGCCAGCGTCACAACATGTTCAATGGGCCCAAATGCCGGAAATGGCAAGACCTGATATTGAAAATTATGGACTGGTTGTCAAAACCCGTGATTTAAATTCAAGGGACCTGGTGGAGCTGTGCGCCCGGTGTCATGCCCGGCGGTCATTTCTGGGAGATTACCAGCATCCGCAAACAGATATATTAGACCATATGGTCCCGCAATTGCTTACTGAAGGGTTGTATTTTCCGGATGGCCAGATCCTGGAAGAAGTCTATGTGTATGCCTCGTTTCTCCAGAGCAAGATGTACAACAATAATGTCCAATGCAGCGACTGTCATGATGTGCACAGTTTAAAGCGCGTAAAAGACGGCAATGACCTGTGCCTGCAGTGCCATCGGGCAAAAGTGTATGACAGCAAAGAGCATCATTTCCATAAGCAAAAAGGGGAAAAAGGCGATCCGGTTAAACTGGCGGACGGAACGGTGTTTGAAGTCGGCGAGGGCGCGAAATGCGAACAGTGCCATATGCCCGGCCGCTATTATATGGGAATTGACTACCGGCCGGATCATAGCATCCGGGTGCCGCGGCCGGATTTAAGCGTTGCCGATAAAACGCCCAATGCCTGCAACCGGTGCCATGCTGATAAAACCAGTCAATGGTCTGTTGAATACATGAACAAATGGTACGGACAGACCCGCAAACCCCATTACGGTACTGCCATGGCCGCAGCCCGTGAAGGAAAACCGGACACGGTGGATATTCTGGTCCAAACAGCCGATGACGTCCTGCTTCCCGTAATTGTTCGGGCCACCGCTGTTTACATGCTGATTTCCTATCCGGAGGAAAAAAGTATCCGGGCACTGGAGCGTGCGCTGGCAGATGATGAGTCCCTGGTCCGTCATTCAGCCATCCGAACCTTAAACCGGTTTCCTTTACATGAAGAACAGCGCCTCCGGTTTGCCGTGCCCCTGTTGTATGATCCGGTAAAAGCCGTCCGTATGGAGGCTGCCATGTGCTTAAGCCCGGTTTCAGGAAATATATTGAAAGAAAATGAACGTAAACTCTTTGAAGCTGCTTTAAACGAATACAAGGATGCCATGGCCTATACCGGAGATTTTCCCCAGTCCCGGTTTAATTTAGGTCTTCTTTACGCCAGTCTGGGAGATCCGAACAGGGCGGAAAAACATTACAAAAAATCCATTGCAATGGATGATTTGTTTTATCCGGCCAAAGTCAATCTTGCCATGCTGTACAATCAACAGGGATTTAATGACAAGGCGGAAGTTCTGTTGAAACAGGCCTATGAAGCCCGGCCGGACATGCCGGACCTGGCTTACTCCCTCGGTCTTCTGCTGGCTGAAAAGAATGAACTGGCGGAAGCTATAGGTTATCTTAAGATCGCTGCGGATGGAATGCCGGAAAGGGCTCGGGTTCATTATAACCTGGGGCTTTTGCTTCAAAGCCGGGGGCAGCTGCCGGAAGCTGAGAAATATTTACACCACGCCTTAAATGTTGAACCGGATAACATGGATTATCTTTATGCCATGGCTGACCACTACATGAAACGAAATATGCTGAAAAAAGCTTCTCTTATTGCAACTCAAATGGTTTTATTTCATCCGGATGATCGCCTGGGACATGATCTCCTTTCTCTTATCAATCGTTTGGGAGAATAATTATGCCGGGGAATAATCATTGATAAATATAAATTGATGAGGTAGTCTAATAGACTCAACTCATCTATGATCGTTTTAAATCGGTATGTTATGCACTAAAAGAACTGTAATACCGTTTTCTTTTGTAAATTCGATATCCGGCCTGAAAATTCTTTTTGAACTCTACGTACCTGCAAAATCATAAATTATTAAATATTAACGTGTTTTATTCAATTGTTATCAATAGACCATCAAAAAAAAGGAGAAGCGGCTATGAACGTCAATCAAAAAAGGCGGGGCATGAACCATTTGCTCGTTTCAATTTTTATCCTGACGTTTCTGGTGTCATTATTCGCCGGATGCGGAAATGGAAATCAGGAATCCCAGGAAACTCAAAAAAAACAGGAAACGCAGAAGAAACCGGAAATATCAGCCATTGAGCAAACACAGAAAAAACCGGAACCAGAGAGCACGACAGCCGCCCCCGAATTTAAGGGCAAAATCGCCAAAAATTATGAAGACAGTGAGGAATGGTGGCCGGAAAAGAAAAGACCTCCCAAGGATGCTCCAAATGTAATAATATTCTTGTTGGACGATGTTGGTTTTGCACAAGTTGGAAGCTTCGGTGGGCTTATAGAAACACCAAATATTGATAAACTGGCAGATAACGGGTTGCGTTATAATAATTTTCACACAACGGCATTATGTTCGCCATCGAGAGCTAGTTTAATGGCTGGAAGAAATCCTCATATGATTGGGTTGGGAAGCCATGCATTGACTGCAATGGGTTTCCCTGGATACAATGCAATTGTGCCTCCGTCAGCCAAATCTGTGGCTAACTACTTAGAAGAGGAGGGATATGTGAACTATGCATTAGGAAAATGGGATCATACGCCACTCTATGAAGTGTCTCAAGTGGGGCCGTTTGATCGCTGGCCCAGCGGTGAAGGATTTGCACATGCTTATACTTTTATGGCAGCAGATGTCCATCAGTTTATACCAGTAATGTGGGACGATCACCATCCAGAACCTTATAGAAAAACCGAACATTTGGATAAAGACCTAGCGGACCGAGCTATAGATTGGATTACAGGTCACAAATCGCTTGACAAAGAATTACCATTTTTAATGCTTTGGGCTTCTGGTTCCATGCACTCCCCTCATCATGCTCCTGATGATTACATTGCCAAATACAAGGGTAAATTTGATATGGGTTGGGACAAGACCCGTGAACAGATTTTGGCAAACCAAATCAAATTGGGAATTGCTCCTGCGAATACCAAGTTATCTGAAAGAATAGATGAATTACCAGCCTGGGATTCTCTAAACGATGAAGAAAAGAAATTATACGCCAGGCAGATGGAAGTATTTGCTGCACAAATGGATCATGTCGATCATCAGATTGGTCGTGTAGTGGAGACATTGGAAAGAATTGGCGAACTTGACAATACATTAATCATTGTGACAGCTGACAATGGTGCTAGCGGTGAAGGCGGGTTGGCTGGTACGTTCAATGAAACATACGTATTGAACGGTATGCAGACTCCATTCGATGCCAACATGCGTAATTACGATAATTGGGGACAATGGGATAGCTATCCACATTATCATGCAGGTTGGGCAATGGCTGGAAATACACCATTTCCTTACTTTAAGCAATCCGAGCACAGAGGTGGACAGCATGATGCATTGGTCATGCACTGGCCTAATGGAATCAAAGCCAAAGGCGAAATTCGAAGTCAATATCATCACATCAGCGACATAGCGCCTACCATAATGGAGGCTGCAGGTATCGAAAGACCGGATGTTTACCATGGCATTAAACAACAACCTTTTACTGGTGTTCCTATGAATTATTCTTTTGATAATGCGGATGCACCAAATGCTAAGAAACGTCAGTATTATGAAATGTTTGGTAACCGAGCAATTTGGGTAGAAGGCTGGAAGGCTGTAACACTACATGCGAATCGTATGCCTTGGGAAATAAATGTAATTCTGCCTTTCGAAGAAGATGTGTGGGAACTTTATCATGTAGCAGAAGATTTTTCAGAAAGTAATAATTTGGCAGAAAAATATCCTGAAAAACTCGAAGAGTTGAAGAAGATTTTCGAAGAAGAAGCTTGGGCGAATCAGGTATATCCGCTGTATGACGACATGTTGGCAAGATTGAATGCAGTAAACTATGTTATCTTCGGTGATAAAAAGGTTTTTACCTATTATGCACCTGGAGCGGTTCGTATCGCAGAAAAAGCCTCGGTTCCCGTGAAGGGGCGATCTCATAAAATAGAAACAACTATAGACTTGAAAGGTAATGAAGAAGGAGTGATTGTTTCATGTGGAGGTATGACCGGAGGATATTCAATGTACATTAAAGATGGTAAGCTACACTTTGATTACAACTTCTTAGACGGGGTACATTATCATTTGACATCTCCAAAACTTCCAAAAGGTTCTACGGATTTGAAATTCAACTTTATTCTGGATAGATCAAAAATTGACGGCACGCTTAAGCCATGGTCGGGTACTGGCGAATTGTATGTGAATGGAGAAAAAGTTGCTGAGGATTATTTTGAAATGATGCATATTTCTACTTACTCACTCGCTGAAACTTTTGATGTAGGCATGGATTCCGGTACACAAGTCGATAAAGATTATGAAGGCAGTCCGTTTGCATTTACAGGAAAATTGGATAAAGTTATTGTGACCTTGACCGATTAATCACCGCTTACAACAATGTATATAAAAAATAGGCGAGATTGTAGTAGTATCAGGGTTTGCAGCCCGTTTCAACTTACCTGTAACCTGAAAGAGAAGTGCTCCTAAATCGCCTATTTCTCATATGCTAACCGTTGGGTATCATTTTGGGGTAGTATATTTTTAAAATATTGATATTATAGTATTGTTAACCGGACAGCAATGGTTTTAAATATAATATTTTTGTATTTACTTCAAAAAATCATTATTGTGTATGTTGGAACTGAGCCAGGTGGCAAATTTCCAGGACATGACACATAAATGAATGATGCGCCACCTTTGCTTGAACATCGATATACCATAGGTTTTCAAATATTAAATTTCACAAGGCAAGATAGAGAAATACAAGTAAGAAAACAGGAAGCCTTTAGTAACGTATAATAACCGTTAAGAAGCATCAAGGTACTGTCAAAATTTTTATGAAAAAAATGTATTCAAAAATAAAAAAAATCCGTGCAAGATCCCCGCAGAAAAATCATCCCGTGCTCCGACGAACTAAAGAGGGGGCCATTCTCGCACGGAATGATTTTCTGCTGGTCTGTATTCAAAAAGCACATTTTTTACTAAATTGAGGGCTCAAAATAAGGGGAGAGCCGGAAATATGCCTAATATTCAATAAATTTAGGCCAATACATTAAATTTATAAAATAAATTTGACACAACTAGCATCAAGAAAAGGAGGAGAAAATGAAACTTATTACCAGAAACATTTTTATAGTGGCTGCGATTCTGGCCGTTCTGGCATTTATTGCCGGGCCTGTTAGTGCCGCAAAGGCAAAGAAACCCAACATCCTGGTCATCTGGGGTGATGACATCGGGCAATCCAACATCAGTTACTATACCCACGGCGTGATGGGGTACCAGACCCCCAATATCGACCGCGTCGCCAAAGAGGGCATGACCTTCACCGACTATTATGCTGAACAATCCTGTACCGCCGGACGCTCCTCCTTTATTACGGGCCAGAGTGTTTTCCGTACCGGCCTTTCCAAGGTCGGACTTCCCGGTGCTAAAGAGGGTATGCAAGTGGAAGATCCCACCATTGCCGGTCTGCTCAAGGCACAGGGTTATGCCACCGGTCAGTTTGGCAAGAACCACCTGGGTGACCGGGATGAGATGCTCCCTACTAATCATGGCTTTGATGAATTTTTCGGTAATCTTTATCACCTCAATGCCGAGGAAGAGCCGGAGAATGAGGATTATCCGAAGAATCCCGAGTTCCGCAAAAAGTTTGGACCCCGCGGCGTGATCAAGTCCTTTGCCGGCGGCAAGATCGAAGACACCGGCCCCCTGACCAAAAAACGAATGGAAACCGTAGATGATGAAACCGTGGATGCGGCGGTTGACTTTATCCAGCGCCAGACAAAGGCGGGTAAGCCTTTCTTCTGCTGGTGGAACGGAACCCGTATGCACTTTCGTACCCACGTGAAAAAAGAACTGCGCGGCATCTCCGGCCAGGATGAATATTCCGACGGCATGGTGGAACATGACATGCACGTTGGAAAACTTCTGAAAGTGCTGGATAAGCTCGGCATTGCTAATAACACCCTCGTTTTTTACTCCACCGATAACGGACCCCATATGAATACATGGCCTGATGCTGCCATGACCCCATTCCGCGGTGAAAAGAACACTAACTGGGAAGGCGGCTGGCGTGTACCCGCCATGGTCCGCTGGCCTGGCAAGATAAAGGCCGGTACCTGGTCCAACGAGATCATGCACCATATGGACTGGCTGCCCACCTTCCTGGCCGTAGCCGGGGAGCCTGATATCAAGGCCAAACTCAAAAAAGGTGGTGTCTCTGCCATCAACCGGAAATACAAAGTCCATCTGGACGGTTATAACTTTCTGCCCTATCTTACCGGTAAGGAAAAACATGGCCCCCGTAAGGAGGTTTTTTACTTCTCCGACGATGGCGATTTGACCGCCCTGCGCTACCAGGACTGGAAGCTGATTTTCATGGAACAACGGGTTGAAGCAACCTTCCAGGCATGGATGGAGCCTTTTGTGCCCCTGCGTGTGCCCTTGATTTTCAACCTGCGTCGCGACCCCTATGAGCGTTCTGAGAAGACCTCGAACACCTATTATGACTGGCTGCTGGATCGCGCTTATCTGCTGGTTCCGGCACAGACCTATGTCGGAGAGTTCCTGGGGACCTTCAAGGAATTCCCGCCACGCCAGAAGGCCGCCACCTTTAGCCTGGATAAGGTGCTAGAAGGACTGGCTACACCAACATCGAATTAAGTGACTTTCATCTTAGGGAACAAAGCCGGTGGCAAGTAAAATTTGTCACCGGCTTTGTATTTCAGAACCATTGTACAGTCGGAAGCGATTTTTTTAGCCTGGAAAAGCGGAGACTACGAAAAAACATTCTCCGGCCCTCAACCTTGATTTTCTTCTACGAATTTAAAAGGAGAACTTATGAAAGCAAAATTATTTCCTGTTGTGATGATCCCGCTCATGGTGCTTGTGTTTTCAGCCTGGGCAGTTGCGGGAACAGTAAACGAAAAGCCAAAGCTGGTACTTCAGATCACGATTGACCAGATGCGTGGCGATTTTCCCATGCGTTATAAAGATCGATTGGGAGAAGGCGGGTTCCGATATCTTATGGAGAAAGGAACCCATTACATAAACGCCCACTTTCAACATGCCGATACAGAAACGCCCATCGGCCATGCAGCACTGTTCACAGGCACGTACCCCGCGTACAACGGCATTGTCGCCGGCAACTGGTTTGATATGGATAAGGGGAGAATTATTTACAATTGTGAGGATGACCGTTACCCGATGATCGGAAAAGAACCGGCAAAGGGAAAAGGCAGAGCGCCCACTAATTTATTGTCTTCCACAATCGGTGATGAATTGGTCATCTCCAACAATGGTCAATCCAGGATATTCAGTGTGTCGATAAAGGATCGCGGCGCGATCCTTCCCGGCGGGCACACCGGCAAGGCCTTCTGGTATTCCAAAAGCGATGGTTCCTTTGTCAGCAGTACCTATTACTACAAAGAATATCCCGGCTGGGTCAAACAGTGGAATGCAAAAAAGTTTGCTGACAAATACAAAGATGCATCGTGGGAGTTATTGCATGACGTTTCAACTTATGTGTTCGGCAAGGATGATGATCGTCCTTTCGAAGTAGATATGTTTGGTCTGGGCACAACATTCCCGCATCCTGTAAAGGGAGATTCCAAGTATTTTTATGCATCACTGATAGCCACTCCATTTGGGGATGAGCTGACGGCGGACTTTGCCAAGACGCTGATTAAAGCAGAAAAGTTAGGACAGGGCAAACACACCGACTTTATGGCGATCAGTTTTTCCGTAACCGATTATATCGGTCATGTATTCGGGCCCTCGAGCCTTGAGGCTGAAGACAACGTCTTGCGGGTTGATCGTTTATTGGCTGATCTGTTCCGGTTCATAGACGATCAGGTTGGACTCGACCAGACTCTGATAATAGTTTCCGCTGATCACGGAATGTGTGAGGCTCCGGAATACATGCAGAGCCTGGGATTTGAGGTGGGCCGTCTGACCTCTGAAACAATTGTCAAGGGTACTATAAAAGATGGTCTTAAAGCTCGACTGGGAGTGCATGGGGATGTGATCCGGCTTTTCGAATACCCCTACGTCTATCTGAACGAAGAGGAAATCAAGAAAACCAAATACAGCATTGCCGAGATTGAAACGGCAGTGGCGGAAGAAATCATCAAGATCCCCGGCATAATAGGAGCCGTGACCCGAACGGACCTGTTGAAAGGGTCCTTTGCTCCGACACCGGTGAACATGACGATCCTCAATAACTTTCATCTCAAGCGATCCGGCCATATCCATGTTATAGCGGACCAGTTCTGGTACTTCTACTACGAGATGGAAACGACCACAAAGATTGCCGCTATCCATTGCTCGCCCTGGACGTATGACACCTATGTGCCACTCTTCTTCGCGGGTTATGGCATACCTGCCCGGCGAATTTCGCGGCCGGTTACACCCTATGATATCGCTGCAACCATCGCGACATGCCTTGAAATCAAACCGCCTTCGGGTTCAGTGGGCAACCCTTTGGTCGAGGTGTTGAAAGGGAAGTGATGAAGGGAGGAGCAATTTTTTTGAGGTTAGAAAAACCGTCTAATTGATATTCAGCTTGACATATGTGGGATGTTTGTTTATGTTATCGTCATATTTCAATGAAAAATGACGATAAGGTTATCAAATGATTCTAAACCGAATTATAAAGGCCCCGGAACAGAGCTTTTTTCTTTTGGGTCCACGCGGATCAGGCAAGAGTACATGGCTTAGAGCCACCTTTCCCGACGCCCATGTGATCGATTTGCTGTCCGAGGAGACTTACCAGAGGTTGCTGGCCAATCCTGGTCACTTTGCGGATGAATTGCGCGCCGTTCCAACAGGCCGGTGGGTGATAGTAGACGAAGTGCAGAGGCTGCCCAACCTGCTGAACGAAGTGCATCGGTTTATCGAAGAAAAGCGCCTGAATTTCGTCCTGTGCGGTTCGAGTGCCCGCAAGCTCAAACGAGCCGGTGTCAACCTGTTAGCAGGCCGCGCGCTGCACCGGTCAATGCACCCATTTGTGCCCGAGGAGCTTGGCACACAATTCGATCTTGAAGAGGTCTTGCGGTATGGTTCGCTCCCAATTGTCTGTGACTCAACAGCCAAACAAGAGACGCTTTCCGCCTACGCCCGGCTTTATCTGAAAGAGGAAATCCAGGCCGAAGCTCTTGTCCGAAACTTACCCGGATTTGCCCGTTTTTTGCCGATAGCAGCCCTTTTTCACAGCCAAACCGTTAATGTAACCAATATTGCCCGGGAGGCAGGGGTAGCAAGAACGACGGTAACGGGGTATCTCGATGTGCTTGAGGAAACACTCCTGTGCTTCCGGCTTCCTGCGTACGAAGCGAAACTGCGGGTACGGGAACGGAAACTGCCCAAATGGTACTGGTGCGATCCGGGCATTGTGCGCGTCATGAAGCAGACGACCGGCAATTTGGCACCTGAGGAAAAGGGGGCATTGTTCGAGGGAATGGTGGCGCAGTTGTTTCGGGCATATAAGGATTACCGCGGCATCTGTGACGACATGTATTACTGGGCACCTTCCGGCCGATCCGAGACTGAAGTCGATTTTATCCTGGTCCGAGGTACGAACCTGATCGCGGTCGAGGCAAAATCCGGGAATACGTTTTCGGACGCCTGGTGCAAGGGCCTGCGCGCTGTGGCGCAACTCAAAGGCCTGCAACGTCGGATCATCGTCTGTCTCCATGGACCGGCAATGAGAACCAAGGACGGCATCGATGTCTTATCTTTTCAGAACCTTGCTGAGCAGTTGGCCGATAATGCTTTATGGAATTAGCAATCGTGGAGCTGGCCATACGCACCACAACTAAAAATTTCAGTTCCGGCTGTCAGCAAATCAGTCATTCGAAGCGAAAAGCTTACAAAGGCTGAAAAATATGCGCTTATTGAATAATCATAAGTTAACTACACCCTCTTATTCCCCCGGATTAAATCATTATTGACTTTCAAAAATATCGGGCTATAATGTAATAATGATTGAAAGAAAACTTTTTTCAGACTTGGTAAACCATCTCAACCAAAAAGAGATAAGCATTATCATAGGGCCTCGCCAGTCCGGCAAAACGACCCTCATGGACATGCTGAGGGAATACCTTGATAAAAAAGGTGAGCGTACGCTGTATCTGAATCTTGATATTGAATGGGACAGGCCTCACTTTGAATCCCAATCGGCGTTGCTCAGGAAGATAGAATTGGAGTTAGGCAAAGACCGGAGTTATGTTTTTATTGATGAAATACAGCAAAAAGAAAATGCCGGTCTTTTTCTTAAAGGCCTTTTTGATCTGAAGTTGCCGTATAAGTTCATTGTGTCCGGCTCTGGAAGTCTCGAATTAAAAGAAAAAATTCATGAATCTCTTGTCGGCAGAAAACGGCTATTTGAACTAACCACAATTGCGTTTGACGAGTTTGTCCACCATAAAACAGGTTACGAGTATAAAGGAAATCTCGCGGAATTCCTTGAAATAGAAAAGGACAAAACCCATCAATTATTAATGGAATATATGAATTTTGGGGGATACCCACGGGTGGTGCTGGCGTCGGAACAAAAAGAAAAAATTCGGATTATAGACGAAATTTATCGCAGTATCCTTGAAAAAGACATCGCATATCTTCTAAAAGTAGATAAAACGGAGGCATTCAGCGCCCTGATAAAGGTCCTTGCCAGTCAAATCGGAAATCTTATCAACTACTCTGAACTGTCATCCACACTGAATATTTCATATCAAACGGTAAAGAAATATTTGTGGTATTGCCAAAAAATATTCCTTTTAGATGTTATTTCGCCTTATGCTCGAAACGTGAGAAAGGAAATCACAAAGTCACCGGTTCCTTACTTTTGGGATATGGGCCTGCGGAATTATGCTTTAGGCATTTTTGGTCACCTGGGCAGTCCATCAGAGGGTGGATTCATTTTCGAAAATCTTGTCTTTCTACTGCTCAGAGAGAAAATCAGGCTTGAGGCAACAAAGCTGAATTTCTGGCGCACAAAGGATAAGGCTGAAGTCGATTTTATACTGGAAAGAGGCAGAAATGTCGTTCCAATCGAAGTAAAGTATAAGTCTTTAAAGAAACAACAAATTTCGCGTTCTTTCCGCAGTTTTATTGAAAAGTATTCACCTGATAAAGCCTATATCGTGAATCTGGATTATAGTAATACCCTTAAAATCAATGAGACTACGATTTTTTTTCTTCCATATTATGAATTGCTCTATAAAAAAATTTAAACCCAATGGAACAAAGAGCACGAACGCACACAATTGACGCTCAAAGGACACTCTATGGAGTTAGTCAGCATGAATAACTTGATCCAGAGTGTCAGTAATCCATTTGTTGAGGCTTTTGCCGCTGGTCTCAGCTGCGGTGGCAATTGCGGCATGAATACTGGGCGAAATGCGCAGGGTCAACTTACCGGAGTATGGCTTGTTCGGTTTTTCTCCCAGTTCGGCGCAAGTGTCAAGATAATGGTC
>JABZFM010000043.1 GCA_014237465.1 Desulfobacteraceae bacterium
TTAATAAGGTTATAAGAAATGGACTTCCGTTTACTAAGGAGGTATTGTAATTGATAGTTGGATAATCGGAAATGATTTTAATTACGGTTTATTGGGCAGGACGAACGGATCTGTATTTTCCGCGTAGCGGTTCAGTTCAATAGCAAGTCAGCACTCCAGAAGAAATTAGACAGACACAATATATAGCGTTGCCCTTGCCCAAAATATTGAACAGGATAATCAACAGGTTTATACGGCATCGGACAACTGGCTTTAGCGTACACATTTGGCATTGGGCAACTGGGATTGGGGAAATATGTACTGGCACAGTTTGGATTTGGGGAATGTGTGTGGGATATGCGGGGGGCGGCTCCGGAAGCAAAAGAATTTTTTCAGGCGTTTTTGCCGTTTAACAAATAATCTTTTCCCAGCTTCAAAAACGGCAGCCGGCCATCACTTCTTGCTGCGGTAAAACCGGACTTCGGCTTTTTCCAGGGTCACCAGGCCGGCATCAATCTTGTCATCGATCAGCTCCAGAAAGCGCTCCAGCTTTTCCCGGGTATCGACAATTTCAATAACAATGGGCAGATCTTCTGACAAGCGCCTGATTTTAAAAGTATGAATCACCCGGCTGTTGGCGCCGAATCCCATCATGCCCCGCAACACCGTAGCCCCGGCCAGCCCTTCCTCCCGGGCTTTGACCACAATCCATTCATACAGGGGTTTGCCTCTGTATTTATCCATCTCTCCGATAAAAATACGCAGCAGGCATCCTTGTTCAGGAATCATCAGTTATTACCTCCAAATTAAGTATCCGCTGACCCGGCCCAGCCATACGGCGCCGATTCCCAAAACAAGATGGGCCACAATATTTGCTGAAGCCAATAAATTTTCACTTTCGTGAAACAGATTCATTGTTTCATTTCCAAAGGTGGAAAAAGTCGTAAAACTGCCTAAAATACCAATAAAAATCAGGGATCTGGACTGGGAAGAAAAAACACCATGCGTATCTGACAAGTGAAACAGTATACCGATGATAAAACAGCCGAAAATATTGACAAAAAGCGTGCCATAGGGGAACCCGATACTTTTCGTTAAATGCTGGACATATCCGCTGATCAGGTATCGCAGGATTGCGCCGATGGAGCCGCCGATGCCGATGATAAGAATTTTTGACATTGGGAATACTAACCGGTTTTTAATTTAAAAATAAATGCTGGCTTCGTAAAAAGTCCAAATTCTGTGTTGCACTGCATTCTTCGTCACTGCGGAGTAGGCTAACTACGCCTTATTCCTCAGAATTTGTGCGCCTTGAATTTGGAACTTTTTTCTTTGCCATCCGAATCTGATTTTTTACGGATTCATCATAAATGTTTCAAGGGAAATACGGACTGGAAGGTTTATATCAATAGCATATTGAAATATCAAGAAATTAAAAGAAAGGGGGCCGTGACAAAAGGAAAAAAAGAAAGGTTTGTATGTGTATGTGGTTTTAAGGTCTGCCCCGGCCCCCGGGATGGTGATGTTATTCAGAATTTTTCATAAAATATTTTCTTCAACCAATTAATTTGTCATTTCACCGGTTATCTCTGCCGCCGGGAAAAAAATACTGATCTCGGTCCCCCTGTCAACCTTACTGTCAACAGTGATGGATCCGCCATTATTTGTTACAATACCGTGAACAACCGAAAGCCCCATGCCGGCACCATATGAAAAATCTTTTGTGGTAAAATACGGGTCAAATATCCGATCCAGGTGCGACGGATCGATTCCCTGACCATTATCCCTGATGGTCAGCCGGATGAATTTTCCGTTTTTAAAATTTACATTCCTGACATTGGCGGCATCCGAATCAGGGATATTTGCAAGCTGAACTTCGATGACCCCCCGGCCATTTTTGATGGACTCAACCGAATTTGTCAGGAGATTTTTCATCAAAATCTGAAACTGGTTGACATCTCCAAAAACAGGATAGCAATCTTCTTGCAACTGACTGATAATTCTTATTTTGCCAGACATAACGGATTCCACGCCCTTTATCTCTTTTTCGATCACCGAAACCACCTGGACGGGTAGAAAATTATTTTCATACTTCTGACTGAACCGAATCAGTTGCCAGACAATATCCTTTGCCCGGGCACTGGCCTCTTCAACCTTTTTTAAGAGCTTAACCGCCTGATTGTCCTTTGGCAGTCTTGCAACGGCAAGCTCTGTGCAACCGACGATCACAGAAAGAATATTGTTAAAATTATGGGCAATCCCGGCCGTTAATGTCGTCATTGCCTCCATTTTCTGGGAATGACGGATTTGATCATCCATTTGTTTACGTTTTTCAATATCTTTGCATAACTGTTTGGTGATCGCATCGTTTTCAATTGCGCTCTGTTCAATCCGGGAAACCATATTGTCAAACTCATTTGCAAGGGTCCCGATTTCATCATTTCTTGAAAACAGTAATCTTTTTGACAGATCCCCGGTTTTTTTAATTGAAAAAACATGGTTGCTCAGTATTGATATCGGGTTAAGAATAGAAAGTTTGAGGCTTAATAATATGAGGATCAGTATACCCATGCCGGCAATCAGTGTCGAATAGGTGCTGTTTTGTACGGTGTCATAGCCTTTACGGGAGATTTTTCTGTGAAAATTCGTGGTAATGCCGATAGCCGAATTTCCGTTTATATCCGGAAAGATTAAATACACATTTAGATGATCATCATCAGCGACTTCGACATTAAAAGGTATTTCTTTATTAATTTTTGGCTCAAGCCGGGCTGCTGAACCGGAAAATGTCGTTAAAGAAAAATCAACCTGGGTTTGCTCCGCAATTTGCAAAACCATATCCGCATTCAAAAAACGGCCCATGATAAATGTTCCGAGTGGCGGGCCCTCATTGTTACTTTTTAATATGGGGTTGGCGGACACCGTAATCGGACCCATTTCAGTTATCAAAACGCCCTTGATATCTTCCCCCGTCTGCCCCTGGCCAAAGTTTCCGATTAACAGGGGATGATTGGATGGGAAAAAATCTTTGGGAAACAAACTTAATTTAACTTCACTTTCTGTGGCCGCGTCATAAATCTTTCCCCATACGACATGACCGTCAGCATCACAGATATAAATTAAATTCAGATTATTACCGGTAAACGTACTTAAAACCAGATTGGATTTAATATACTCTTTGGAGCGGGATTGCACAAAATCATAGGTATCATCCCATGCCGACCAGTCCCAACATAGCGTGCTTAAATGCCTAATTTCATTTTTAATGGCTTTTGATACCCGATCGGCATCCTTGACTGCTTCATCACGTTCAAGGGAAAAGAACCCCGGAAGGATAATAAACTGCTGGACACAGTACTCCACCACACTGAAACTGATAACAGCACATAATAAAATAACGCCAATTTTTGTCCGTATCGCCATGGATCCTTTTTCATCCCAACTACCAGACGCTTAAACGGTCTCTGGGTGTCCACGCAAATTTTTTTTGATTGCAAGGGGTTAAATTAATTAATGCAATTTATATTCCATATTTCATTCAATCCAGTTGTGATATTCCTGAGTTCAGCGCGAATAACCGTCTGTCAATGATTTCAGAAGAATGCTTTTTCTTGAATGCCTTAATTAACAGTTGGTTACTATCTTTCCTGTTGATGATTCTGACAATTTTCGTCACTGCTCGTCACGAATTGTCATTTAAAGCGGTTCCCCCAAATGTAACTTTTCAGATATATCGTTCGACTCTATTATAGTGGGATACAGCATACTTAATAAGTTATTGACATTCAAACGATCGTTTAATACAAACGTTTGAAACAGATAGAAACGCTTATTTTTTGAAAAAAATTTGAACACCGACGGAGTATTAATTTGACGAATCCAGCACCGGATAACACCAGGGATCGATTGCTGATGCAGGCAGAGCTGCTTTTTGCCCAGAAAGGGTTTGCAGCAGTCAGCGTACGCGAAATCACGGCGGCGGCTGACAGTAATCTGGCTGCAATCAATTATCATTTTGGAAATAAGATGAACCTGTATCTTTCAGTGTTCAAGGAACGATGGGTGCCCCGGGCATATGGTGTCCGGAAATTTTTTAAGGGGACCCTGTCTGAAAAAAGCAATCCGGACACCTCGGATATGGTCCGGGCGTTTGCCACGGCATTTCTTGAAGGCGCCATGACAGAGGATGAAAGACGCTGTCATATTAACCTGATGCTGCGTGAATTGACACACCCCACAGAAGCCGTCAACATTGTTGTTTCCGAAGTCATCCGGCCGATGCATCATGATATCCGTGAACTGATCCGGCCCTCTTTGCCGGAGACCGTAAATCTTGAGCAGCTGACTTTATCGATTTTCAGTATCATCAGCATGATTCTTTATTTTGAATTTGCGCGGCCGGTGGTTTCACTGGTGATGAATCAGGAATTTGATCTGCAGTTTAAATCCCGGGTAATTGATCATATTGTGTCATTTACCATGGACGGCATCAATGGTATAAATGGGATCAAGGATATCAGGGGCCTTACCAAGGAGGAAACAGTTTGAAATCACTGTTTATTCGAATTATCTCGGTGTTTGCCGGACTCCTGCTGTCCGCCTGTACCATGGGACCGGATTTTCAGAGTCCGGATTTGAAAATAAAGACCCCGGAAGCCTTCCAAAATTCCCCGGACGGGACATTGTCCGGATTCCAGGAACTGGAAAACTGGTGGCAGATTTTTGATGATCCGGAGATTGACCAGATTGTTAAAAATGTAATTCAGAACAATTTGGACATTCAGATAGCCGCCGCCCGGGTGCTGGAGATCCAGTCCATTTTCAAACAGGTACGGGCAGACCAGTATCCCACTTTAGGTTTAAGCGTTGAGGCCGGCCGCCGGAGCTATTCAGCCTTCAACCCGTTAACCGGAGATGTCGGCTCAAAAATCAGCGATTCATATAATTTGTCCCTGCCTGCATCATATGAGGTCGATCTCTGGGGCCGCCTGTCCCGGTCCACTGAGGCGGCGAAGGCGGAACTTTTTTCTGCTGAAGAAAATCGCCGGACGGTGGTTCAAACCATCATTGCTGAAGCAGTCAACCTCTATTTAAACATTGAATCACTGGAGCGACAGATTCAGGTCAATCATAAAAGTGTTGATGCCTTCCGGCAAAGCCTGGAAGTAGTTGAAGGTCGATACAGGCGTGGATTGACAACAATTCTCGATGTCCGTCAGGCCAGCCGGATTCTGGCCCAGGCGGAATCTCAACTTCCGGCATTCACCGCCGCACTCGGCCTACAAAGCCATGCCCTCGCGATTTTGCAGGGTCAGTATCCGAAAAACAAACCGCCGCGAGATCAGGACCTGGATTATTTCAGGCTGCCGCCGGAAGTTCCGCCGGGATTGCCGTCGGATCTGATTGCACGTCGCCCGGATATTGCCGCGGCAGAAGCCTCTCTGCACTCCGCATGTGCCCAAATCGGAGTGGCCAAAGCATCTCGTTTTCCTCAAATCAAGCTCACCGGTACATTCGGCTATGCCAGCGATGAACTGAACTCTCTGTTTAATCCTGAAAGCGAACTCTGGAGCATTGCGGCCGGCGGAATGCAGTCGGTGTTTAATGCGGGCAAGCTGGCTGCCAATCAACGCGCCGCCCAGGCCCGCTATGAACAGACGCTTACCGCCTACTCAAAAACTGTGCTGCAGGCTTTTGGCGAGGTCGAAGGCGCCCTGCTGAACCGCAAGGAGCTGATTGACCGACGAAGCCGGCTTTTAAAATACCGGGACGAGGCAGCGGCCACCCTTGATGTTGCCAATGACCGTTATGGCAGAGGCCTGGTGGATTACCTGACAGTTCTGGACTCCCAGCAGGTCCGGGTCGATGCCGAACTTCAGCTGATCGCCGTGGAGTACGAGCTTCTCTCAAATCATGTCAGCCTGTGCCGGGCCCTTGGCGGTGGCTGGGATTTAAAAATGACTGAAGGCTGAAGGGGGAAGATTTTTTAAAAATTTTCAACTGCCTTCAGCCTTCTACCTTCAGCCTAAACACCTAAAAACAAACAGGTAAAAAACTATGTCGCGCGCACAGAAAATTTTTATCCAGGGAATCATCACTATTCTCATTATCGTCATCGGTGTTGCCGGTTTTACAAAATTAAAAGCCGGGAAAAAAGCCATTGAAAGACAAAAACCGGAAGTTCCCCTGCCCATGGTCCGAACCGTTACAGTGAATACCGGTCCGATGCAGATTATCCTTACCGGTCAGGGTTCGGCAAAACCGGTTCAGGAAATTCAGCTCGTACCCCAGGTTAACGGCAAAATCGTTGAAGTGGCATCAAGCCTGGTCAACGGCGGAATGTTCAGGACAGGCGATATATTGCTTTCCATTGAGCCGGTGGACTATGAAATCTCTGTAACCCTGGCAGAAGCCCGCGTAAAGGAAGCGGAAAGCCTTTTTAAACTGGCGCAAGAGGAATCGGCAGCAGCCGGTGATGAATGGAGACGGCATAATTCAAACGAAGAACCGCCCCCGCTGGTGGTCAAGGAACCTCAACTGGCTGCTGCCCGGGCACTGCTGGAGGCGGAGCGTTCCAACCTGAAAGAAGCCCGGCTTAATCTCGAACGGACCCGGCTGACCGCACCGTTTAACGGTCGAGTGGTTTCCGAAAATGTCGATATCGGACAATATGTATCCCCCGGCCAGTCTCTGGCAACCCTCCACTCCACGGATGCCGCGGAAATTGTGATCCCATTGGAAGATCAGGATCTTTTCTGGTTTGATGTGCCGGGTTTTACAACCAACAGCCAAATCGGCGCGGCGGCTGAAGTAAAGGCAGTGGTGGCCGGAAAAGAAGTCCGGTGGGCGGGACGGGTGGTTCGGTCAGAAGGCCGGATCAATAAATTGACGCGAATGCACAATGTAGTTGTTCAGGTGGAAAAACCCTATGCCTCGCTGCCCCCACTGGCTGCCGGGCAATTTGTTGAAATTGAAATTTATGGCCGCACCATTGATCACGCGACAGTCATCCCCAGGGTCGCCATGCGTGAAAATCAGACTGTCTGGATAGTCAACCCCGAAGAAAGCCGTCTGTATTTTCGAAAAGTTGATGTGGCCCGGTCCACTCATGCCGGCCTCGTGATTGAAGACGGGCTGTCTAACAATGAAATGGTGGTCATCTCATCTCTTAAGGCGGTCGGTGACGGTATGAAAGTCCGGTTTGTGGAAAATAACGGAGGGAACTCATGAAGGGAGCCATCGCCTGGTTTGCAGACAATCATGTGGCAGCCAATCTGCTGATGTTCTTCCTGCTCATCGCCGGAATTATCACCGCATTCAGCATAAAACTTGAAGTTTTTCCGGAAACAACGCTCGATAAAATCAACATTACGACCGCATATCCCGGGGCCTCACCGGAGGAAGTTGAAGAAGGGGTGGTGCGCCGGATTGAAGAAAATATCGCAGGACTCACCGGCATTGAACGGATCGACTCCAAGGCCCGGGAGGGTTCCGGTTCGGTGACCATTGAGGTCATGAAGGACTGGGACCTGAAAAAACTGTTGGATGAAGTCAAGGCGGAGGTCGATCGGATCACCACCCTCCCGGATGAAGCGGAGAAACCGGTGGTTCGCGAACTGACCCGTCAGTCCCAGGTGGTCAGTATTTCGGTTTACGGAGACGTATCTGAAGCCAGCATCAAGCATGTGGCGGAGACTATCAAAGACGAATTGACCAACCTGCCGGGAATTACACTGGCTGAAGTCGCTGCTGGGCGAGACAGTGAAATTCATATTGAAATTTCTGAAAATACGTTGCGAAAATATGGCCTGACACTGGGGATGGTGGCTGCGGCCGTTGAAAAAAACAGCCTGGATCTTCCGGCAGGCAGCGTTAAAACCCGGACCGGGGAGGTATTGATCCGGACAAAAGGCCGCCGGTATTACGCGCCGGATTATCATGATATCCCCATCATCACCAATCCGGATGGCACGAATGTGACCCTGGACGATATTGCCGATTTAAAAGAAGGCTTTGCCGATGTGGACCTGTATGCCGGATTTGACGGAAAACCGGCTTTGATTATCAATGTGTATCGGGTCGCCGAACAGAATGCATTAAAAGTAGCTTCAGCTGTAAAGGAATATCTGGCGGAAATCACGCCGGGACTTCCGGACGGCATTTCCGTGGGCATTTATAATGACTGGTCAAAAATATTAAAAAGCCGTATCGAACTGCTGACCAAAAACATGTTCTGGGGATTGCTGCTGGTCAGCCTGATCCTGGGTTTTTTTCTTAACCTGCGCCTGGCATTCTGGGTGACCCTGGGCATCCCCATCAGTTTTTCCGCCGGGTTAATACTGTTGCCATATAATGACGTCTCACTGAACATGATCTCTTTGTTTGCATTTATCATGGTACTTGGGATTGTGGTGGATGATGCCATCATCGTGGGGGAAAATGTATTCCGCAAACAGGAGGAAGGCCTTCCCCCCCTTGCCGCAGCCGTAGAGGGTGCCATTGAAGTGGGACGGCCGGTGATCTTTTCCGTCCTGACCACCATGGTGGCTTTCGGACCGCTGCTCATGGCCGGAGGCACCATGGGAAAATTCATGCGCAACATTCCCATTGTGGTCATCGCAGTCCTCTTTGGCTCGCTGGTGGAGTCTCTGTTTGTTCTCCCTGCCCACCTGGCAAGAAGCAAGGCGGCATTGATGGTGCAGTCTCCGGAATATAAAGAAAAATTTATGGCACGCATCATGAGCTGGGTGATTCAAAAGCCCTATGCCTGGCTGGTTAAATTTTGCGTCCGCTGGCGTTATATGACGGTGGCTATCGGCATTGCCGTACTGATGTTGACCATCGGTGTCTGGGCATCGGGTAAAATTAAATTTACGTTTTTCCCGAAAGTGGAAGGCGATGTGCTCCAGTGCATGGTGACCATGCCCTCCGGCACCCCTCTGGCGCGAACCCGGGAGTTGGTAAAATATATTGAGCAGGCCGGAAAAGATGTGATGACCGAGCAGGATAAAAAAAGGCCTGAAAATGCACAGCCCTTGATGGAATACAGTGCCAACCTGATCGGCGCCCAGTTTGGACGCCATGGCACATCCGGCTCGGGCGGGCATCTCGCACAAGTCTGGATTCAGTTGCTGGACGGGGAAATCCGGGATATCAGTTCAGCTGAACTCAACCGCCTGTGGCGGGAGCGGGTAGGCAGTATTGCCGACGCCGAATCCCTGATTTTTTCCAGCGAGATTCACAGCGCCGGTAATGCCATCGAAATCCATCTGTCAATAAACGACTATGAACAGCTCCAGGTTGCGGCAGATGATCTCAAGACGGAACTGGATAAGTTCCCTGGTGTTTTTGATATCAGTGACAGCTACCTGCCCGGCAAAATGGAAATGCAGTTGAAATTAAAACCAAACGCCAAAAGCCTGGGACTGACCTTAAATGACCTGGCGCGCCAGGTGCGGCACGGTTTTTACGGTGCCGAAGCCATCCGGTTCCAGAGAGACAAAAATGAAGTCAAGGTACTGGTACGATTCCCGGATGCGGAGCGAAAGTCCGTGGGCAATGTCGAAGAAATGCGTATCCGTACGGCAAGCGGTGATGAGGTGCCGTTTAGAACAGTAGCAGAAGTGGATATGAAAAGGGGGTATTCGACCATTGAAAGAGCCCAGCGGCTTCGGGTCATCAAGGTCACTGCGGATGTGAATGAAAAGCAAGCCAATGCCAATGAAATCCGCCAGGACCTGGTGGATCGGTTTTTACCGGATTTGAAAAACAAATATCCGGGCCTGCGGTTTACCATCGAAGGGGAGGGCAAAGAACAGCAGGAATCTCTGGCAGACGTGAAGCGGGGATTTATCATCGCCCTGTTCTGTATTTATGCCCTGCTGGCCGTGCCGTTTAAATCCTTTTCCCAGCCGCTGATCGTCATGTCCGCCATCCCGTTCGGCATTGTCGGCGCTGTATGGGGGCACCTGCTGATGGGATTTAATATCAGCATTATCAGCCTGTTCGGCATTGTCGGACTCTCCGGGGTGGTGGTCAATGATTCCCTGGTCCTGATCCACCGGGTTAACCGGATGCGCAGGGAAGGTGACAGCGCTTTTGAAGCGGTCATTAAAGGCGGAATGTTCAGATTTCGGGCGATTATCCTGACGTCTTTGACCACGTTTGCCGGGCTGACGCCCATGCTCCTGGAGAAAAGCATCCAGGCCCGTTTTTTAATTCCCATGGCCGTCAGCCTTGGGTTCGGCGTGATATTTGCCACCGGAATTACCCTGCTGCTGATTCCCTGCGGGTATATGATCTTAGATGATATTCATGCTTTGATTGAA
Source organism: Desulfobacteraceae bacterium (assembly GCA_014237465.1). GTDB lineage: Bacteria > Desulfobacterota > Desulfobacteria > Desulfobacterales > Desulfosalsimonadaceae > SURF-3. The sequence goes on from JABZFM010000043.1 coordinate 10,308, forward strand.
AAAATAAAACAGCTCTTTAGATCATCGACGGTTCAGCCGGACATCAGAGACTGAAGGCTCTGCCAATAAAAGCAAACGAGTTCACTTGTAACTTTTCCGGTTCATCCGGGTTGGGATAATCAAATATGATACCATATGGCCATCATTTATGATCGTCTCAAACAATCAGAAAAATCTGACGTTAATTATTTGACCGGACCATCAGTGCTTTTTGAAGATATTGCTGCGCCGCTTTGAAGTCCGGCTGTAGCCGCAACGCTGCCTTGAAAGCTGCCACAGAACCATCCACATCCCCCTTGCGAAAAAGCGCAACCCCCAGGTTGCAGTGTGCATCCACAAAATCCGGTTTTATCTGAAGCGCCTGTTGATAATATTTGATGGCACTATCTATATCCCCTGACTTGAATAACACATTACCGGTTTTAAAAAACGCATCCGCATTATCCGGCATGTCTTTTAATGCCGCAAAAAAATGCGGCACCGCCTCTTCTGTCCGGCCCTGACTGTCCAGTGCAATTCCCAAATTGTAACGGGCGCCCTCATAATCCGGATTTATCACTAACACTTTTAAATAGTGTTCAATGGCCGCATCCGGATTACCCTGCTGAGCGTATAAGTTGGCCAGGTTGTTATGCGCATCTGCAAAATCAGGTTTTACCTGAAGTGCCTGCACATAATGATTCATCGCTTCCCGATCCTGTCCTTTTTCTGCCAGCACATTTCCCAGGTTGTAATGAATTGTGCTATTGTTGTCAGTAACAGTCAGGGCATGTTCAAAAAGTGTCGTACTGTTTTTCCAGTATCCGGCCTGCTTCCAGGTTAAACCCGTCAAAATTACAATAAGGACAATCGAAAAGGCGCCCATAAAAACCTTTTGCAGTCTCCATTGCTTTAAAATTTCAGGCAAACCCCAGACAAACATGATAAACAGGCCGATCAGCGGTATATAGGTATACCGGTCTGCCATGGACTGGGCACCCACCTGAACCAGTCCGATGACCGGCACCAGTGTTCCCAGATACCACAGCCACCCCACCATAAAATACGGATGTGTTTTTGCCGTTCGGATGGCCAATGCCGATACCATCAAAAGAAACAGACCGGCGGTTAAAACCTTCCACCATGCCAGTGTTCCCGGATGGGGATACAGGCAGGCCAGTTTGACCGGATACATCATTTTACCAATATAGAGGACATAGGAAACCAGTGCATTGGTGACTCTATCAGCAAACGGGATATAATCCAGAGATTTCACCGCGCCGCCATGCTTCTGGGCATAGTAGGTCAGACCGCAAGATATGATCACCAGAGCAAACAGGGGGATTTTTTCCCAAAGCAGTTTTAAAATTGATGGGTTATTCTGAGAGTGATTGCCGGATGACTCCTGAAATGAAAACCGTTCTAAGGGCCAGTAATCCAGAAGCAGAAGAACACATGGCAGGGTCACGAGCATCGGTTTGCTCATCAGTCCGAAGACAAAGAATACAAGCATCCCGAAATATCTGGAAATGGACGGCCGGAAAACGTACGCGGCATAACACCCCATGGTCAGCATCCAGAAGAAAGTACTCAGCACATTCTTTCGTTCCGACATCCAGGCCACTGACTCAACATTTAACGGGTGTAGCGCAAGCAGCGCTGCCATAAAGGCGCTTTGCCACAGACCGCCGGTCATTTTTCTGAAAACAAAGAACAGCAACAGGATATTGGCGATGTGCAAAAACAGATTGGTTAGATGATGATTTCCGGGATGCATTCCAAAAAATCGGCAATCCAGCATATGGGACAGCCAGGTTATTGGATGCCAGTTTGCCGCATGGACGGTGGTAAAGGCCCATGCAAGCGAGTTAATAGAAATCCCCTTTTGGATGTTGCTGTTTTCAGCAACATAGATGGTATCGTCATAATTCACAAACTCAAATTCGTGAACTTGTCCGTAAACAGCAATTGTTGTGATCACAAGAAGCAGACTGACCAGGGCTGCTTTATATTTATTTAAAAAATTCATGAATCAACCCGTACCAGTTTAACGTAATTTTGTTTATTTCCGATATAACTGACCGCATTTTCCAATGGCTGCTCATAATATTTTTTAAAATCCTGCGTCATCGCGTTATACCTAATGATTTGTCGGTATCCGATGGAGCTTAAACATAAGTAATCATATTGTCGAATGTAATTTTCAGTTAACTTTTGACGGTATGTGTAGCGGGATCCGGCCCCTCTAAAAAACTTTGCAAAGCCCTCATAATCGGATAAAATTTTCATTTCCTCCGCGTTTTGCAATCGGTTTACAGATTGGGCAATTTCGTATCCTCCTTGCCCCCAGTTTACACCTGGATTTATAAAAGAAGAAAATTCTGTTGGGTTTCGATAAGTGATGTAAAAAGGTGCGACATGTAACATCTCTAATGCCAATATTACAAAGAGTATTGTTAAATAAAGATAAAATCGTCTTCTAAAAATCGTCACAAAAAAGTAAGAGGCAAATAGGCAAAAGATGGGGAGTAAAATAATTTGATATCTCAATGAAAGTTCTGCCCCGGATAGTGCAGCGCCCAAATAATAGACCATGATCAGAACCATTGAGTAAAAAAAGAAGCGATAATGCGTATAGCTCATTGCATTTTTCAACATTAAAATTATAAATCCTGAAATCCCGATGAAATGAATTAATGGCGTTCCCTTAACAATGTTCCGAAATCCAGCAAAAAATGCCCTTGGAAAAGTTTGAATCAGAAGCCCGGCGCCAATATTTCGGTTTAAAAATTCAAAATGGTCTTCAATATTCAATAGTTGAATTATTGCCATAAAGCATAAGCAAACAAAAAAAATTCCAAAAAGTATCCTCGGAATCCAGGTTTTTAAAAAGTTATAGACATTAACATTTTTGGAAATAACGCCTTTAAGCGCCAGGATTTCAAAACTCAGAAACGCCATTGAAAGAAGAATATAATCTGTATAGTGATCAATCACCTTAGAATACCACGTCCAATCAAGCAGCAATCGGATATCGAACCAACTCGGGGGAAGGGCTATAAATACAATGAACATGGAAATTCCTGTGGACAATACATATGCTTTTAATGAATGTATAAAGCGGGATCGATTCGTATCGTGGAAAAGGTACTCAAGATAGATAAACCCGAAATATAACGGATAAAGAATGGATGCCGGGAATTTACTTAACAATGCCAGTCCAAGGAATAATCCTGAATAGATGGCAAATCGATATTGTTTTGTTTTCAAATATAAATAAAAGTTTAAGATTGAAATAAAGGCTGTAGACCAGAGCGTGGTGTCTTTACTGAATATTTGAGAAATCCCAACCAAATAAGGGAAAAAAGTTATGAATACTATATTGGTCACGGCTATGCGATTTCCCCAGAGCCGCCGAACTCGATCAAATATGATAAACAATAAAAGATAATTAAATATGAGCAATGGCAATCGCCATTTAAAAAGGAATAATTCGAAGTTCGAATAGTCGTACGCTGCGGTATTTTTAGCGAAAAACATCCAACCTGAAAGCAAAATTTGTAAAATTCCAGATTGCGCGCCAAAATTTTCAAACCGGCCCCAATCGCCATTTAAAAAAGAATTCCAATACATTGGATATCTCTTGTAAAGCCAAACAACTTCATCGGTAGTAAAGAATTTACCCAGATGATAAATCCCAAATCCTAAAAAACACGAACTTGCGATAAAAATGAACAAAAAATCAATTTTATCTTTTTTGATGGCATCAAACATCTCATGAGCATAATCTGCAGGGTGTGATTTCTTAACAATTTGTTTTTTAACGGTATTTTTGTTCTTTTTGTTTTTCATTTTACCTGTTTTAATTGATATTGAAAATTTTTTTTAATAAATTTTCGATTTGCTTTAAATCATGTTTTTTTCACATGCGGTGATACCTGAATCAACTTTTCCCGACCTAAAAAAACGATCTCATTGTCCTTTGATTTTTTCCAGATCTCCACTAAATCGGTATGTTATAGAATACGTATGCCAATTTTATTTAATATTGTAACATATTGCTTTAATTCCGTCAGCAGTGCAGTTGACCACTTTTAAGGATAAATATACGGTATCGCATGAGACTCAGAACTATCGTTGCTTTAAATATCGATCAATCTTAAATAATTCCGTGACAAATGAGCAATAATAATTCAAAATTATCGAAGCAAATCAAAACTGCAAAAAAGAAAAAAATGCGATTTCAAGACGCTTCCCTGAAAAATACGGATTCCCAAAAACAGGAAAAACGAAAATTGTCCTTAATGGAACCAAACCGAAATGGTGCAGATGATAATAGGCCTTTATCGCAAAATGCAAAGCCGTGGAACTTTTTGGCGCATGCTTTAGTCCCAATTTTGTTAATTGGCTTTATCCTCCGGATAATCCCAATCAAGTGGGGAATTCCAATTGATCCCTTCATCCGGAGTTATCACCCGGATGAAGTAAAAGTTTTGAATTCTATTCTGAGTTTTCCTGAAATTTACTGGACAACCAAAACCTGGCTGGTTTATGGAACATCAATACAATATATTTTAGGAACAATGCTGTTTCCATTAAAACTGTTTTTTCTTAAATCACTTAACCTTGATTTTGAATATTACATTTTCGTCTCGATCTTTTCCCGATTCGCCTCGATTATTTTAGGAACCGGCTGTATCTACTTAACATATTTAATTGCAAAAAAAAGTTACGATGAAAAAGTGGCTCTTCTCAGTGCGGCATTTTTATCAGTTGCGTTTTACCATACATTAAACAGTGCGTTGATCACCCTGGATGTTTCTTCAAGTTTTCTGCTGATGCTTAATTTTTTTCTGTGTTTTCGTGCAATGGAAACTAACAGATTGTTGGATTATATACTGCTTGGAATAGCATCGGGATTACTTGTGGGAACTAAAATCGTTTTGGGAATCTTCTTTTGCATTCCTTTTATTTTAAATTATCTTAAATTTTTTTACCCACTCAGTAATACAGACACCGGTCAATTCTCACTTTTAAACCAGACAAAATTGTTAATATTCTACCTTCTTATTGCAATAATCGTTTTTATTGCTTTCCATCCCCATATATTTTTAGATTTTGATAAATATATATCGTTCTATTTAAGCGACAAACATAATTTTATGGATCGGACCCGGACATCAATCAATGGAATTTTATTTATCTGGGGTAAAAATACAATAAAATCTATGGGGCCATTTTTACCGGTTTTTGCTTTCTTCGGTGTTTTTTTGAAGGGTAAAAAAAGCTCTCGTAACAGGCTGATGCTGTTACTTTTTTTAGGGCTATATTATGGTTTCTTTCGCTGGTTTTTGGATCCTCGTTATATAATTGCAATTTCACCAATTATTTGTATTTTTGCGGCAGGGTTTTGTATATGGTTCTTAAATCAGAAAAAACTTTTTTTGCGGTATATCGGTATAGCAACGATCATAATTGCAATGAGTTATTCATTATATTGGTGCATCTCCGGAATATCTTTACGCCTTAATGACACAAGACTTTCCGCCGCAAAATTCATCATGCAGCATATTCCGAAAGGAACCACCATCGGAATTTCCGGTGTTTCGGAAAAATATGACTGGCGGACGCATTCATGGGATTACCCAAAGATTGATTTCCGGCGATATCGGGGGGTTAATTTTCTCAATGAGCCTGAGCTCTTAATCTTGAATTCGAATGATTTTGAAAAGGTGATAAATACATTAAATTCAGGGAAATTACGTAAAAACTATGTTCTTCCGGAAACCCATTATAAAGACTGGTACAAATACTCGGCGCCCTCTCCAAGAATTTTTAGATTCTATGATGATTTACTAGTAAAAAACAAAAGCAGCTATGTTTTGCTGAAAACATTCCAACAAAAAGTCAATGTGCCCCTGGAATTTGCACCGCCGGAAATCCGGATCTATCAAAAAATGCTGTAAGCCCGTAAATTAAATGCCTGCTTCTGCCGAGAAAGTATTAATAAAAACATATGTTGAGAATAAAATGATGATAGATGAAAAACAAAAAGAAATCAGCATCGTCGTCCCATTGTTTAATGAAGAAGAGAATGTTGAAAAGCTGCACGCTGAAATACTTCAAGTCTGCAGGAATAACCATTATCTTTTTGAAATAATTTTTGTCGATGACGGTTCGACGGATGAAACATTTGAACGATCTAAAACTTTATCCCCGTTAAAAATAATTCGACTGCGGAAAAATTTTGGTCAGACCGCGGCATTTGATGCCGGAATAAAATCCGCCAAATATAATTATATCATTACCATGGATGGGGATTGTCAAAATGATCCGAATGATATCCCACTGTTAATCACCACCCTGGAAAAAAACAGATTGGATGTTGTTTCCGGCTGGCGGGAAAAAAGAAAAGACACCTTGACAAAGCGCTTTATTTCCCGGGGCGCTCATACTTTCAGGCGTTTTTTAATCAAGGATCATATTCATGACAGCGGATGTTCGTTAAAAATATATAAAAAAGAGTGTTTTGACGGTTTATCCCTGTATGGAGAAATGCACCGGTTTATTCCGGCATTATTAATGGGATCCGGATACCAGGTCGGTGAAACAGTAGTCAATCACCGCCCCCGGCATAAAGGGGTGAGTAAATACAACTGGAAAAGAGCAATTAAAGGCATTGTTGACATGATGTCTATCGCATTCTGGCATAAATTTGCATCAAGGCCTTTACATTTTCTGGGCGGGCTCGGTCTGCTGTTGATATTTCTCGGTTTTTCCACCGGAGCCGTTACTGTTTACAATTTTTTAACCGGACAGGGGATGTCCGAAACAGCCTGGCCGCTGCTCACGGTATTTTTTTTCCTGGCCGGTGTTCAGTTTTTTGTTTCCGGTCTCATTATCGATGTATTATTGCGAAATCATTATGAAACGACTCAAAATCAAGTATACAGCATAAAAGAAATCTGGCAGAATAATGCGTCCGAAAACAAATAAAAAATTCGCCTCAAAAGGATTATCTTTGCATGCTGATTCTGAAAAATCCGGTCATTCAGATGATTTATTTGAAAAAATCAATGGATTTTACCTTTTTCTGCCCATTGTATTACTGATCCAGCTGTTTGTTTTTAAAGATTATATTTTTCTTGAAAAACTGCTTGTTTTTCTTGATGCGGGCAGCGATGCGTACAATCAATTCTACCCCGGTTTTATGCATTCCGCCCGGTATATCCGTACCGATGGGATCCCCACCTGGTCATTTCACTCGGGCATGGGACAATCGATATTTCCCGGTGGCATCACCAGCCCCTTTATCTGGATACTCAACCTGTTCGGCCCGGAACGTCTTGCATATGGTATTGTTTTTGTTGAAATATTAAAATCAGCAGTAACCGGTATCGTCTTTTATTTTTTTCTAAAAGTATTAAACCTTTCAAAATTTACCTGTATTGCCGGCGGGGTAATGGCATCATTTCTCGGCTATCTTATTTTAGGCAGCAGTGGATGGTATGGTCATTCCTCAAATGTTGTATACTTTGTTCTGATACTCTATGCATTTGAATTATTTTATAAAAAAGGCAACTGGCTTTTATTCCCCATCGCTGTCTTTTTTACTGCCGGCAATCCGTTCAGATTGTATTTATATGCGGTATTTATTTTTACGTACGCACTCTTGAGGATTCTATCAGACAATACATTAAGTTTGAAAGAATCGATCATTTTCCTGTTAAAACTGGCAGGCCTCGGTGCCGTCGGCGTCGGCGTCAGCGCAGTTTTTACATACAACAGTCTGCTTGAAATGTTAAACAGCCCCCGGGTCTCCGGAGATGTCAAAGCAACAGGCAGCTTGTTGGCCGTGCCTGTTTTTGCTTTAGCCGACCGGCTCGAAGCTGTGACATCATGCATGCGGTTTTTCTCAAACGATCTGATGGGAACAGGGAGCAATTTTACCGGGTGGGTTAATTATCTTGAAGCACCGGCTTTTTATTCCGGGTTGCTGTCCCTTCTGCTTTTTCCCCAGGTATTTCTATTTTCCGACAGGAGAAAAAAGATTGTTTTTGCCGGTTTTTTCTTTTTCTGGATGATTCCTTTGGTCTTTCCTTTTTTCCGGTTTGCCCTGTATGCATTTATGGGAAACTACTATAAGCATGGCCTGTCCCTGTTTATTCCCGTCATGTTTCTGATTTACGGACTGTATGGACTGGAACACATTCAAAAGAAAAACACTGCAAATGATATTGTTCTGGTCATAACCCTGATGATAATGCTTGCTGTGCTCTATTTCCCTTTCTTCAGCAGCACACCGCATGTGGATGCGGAAATGATACATAACGGACTTAGACTGATTATCTCCTGCTTTCTGCTTGTATACGCCGGCCTCTTGTATTTTCTAAAATTTGACAAACTGAAGAATCCTGTCAAATTAATACTGCTGACGGTTTTGTGTATTGAAGCAGGATATTTATCATCCATTACCGTCAATAACAGGACCCCGGTAACAAGAGAACAATTTGAGAGCAAGGTGGGTTATAATGATTACACGGTGGAAGGGGTCGCTTACATAAAGTCCGTTGATTCCGGTTTTTACCGGATAAACAAGGACTATCCATCGCCTTTGGGTGATTTTGACAGTATCAATGACGCCAAAGTACACGGATACTTTGGCACGCCGTCTTATTCCTCATTTAACAAACAGGAATACATTGAATTTTTAAAAGCAGTCGAAATTATCGAAAAGGGAAAAGAAGTTAAAACGCGTTGGGCAATCGGATTGCTTCAGCGGCCGCTTCTTCAGGCCATTTCCAGTGTAAGATATAATCTGGTTAAGCCGGCGGATTTTTCAAAAAAAAATTCTTTTTACAAATTAACCTATGAGCCGATTACGCAATTCGGCGATGTCATGGTCATGAAAAATAAATACGCCCTGCCGTTTGGATTTACCTACGACATGTTTCTGAACCGGAAAGATTTTGATCATTTATCAAAAACGCAAAAAGACATGGCAATGTTTATCGCCTGTGTAACGGACAAAGATCTTGTCGGCCTTAATGAAGTCGAATCAAATGAGATAAAAAATCTATTAAAAAATTTTTCACTGAAAACTTTCACTGAAATTGTTGAACAAAAAAGAACGGGCAGCATGGACCTGACGAATTTCAGCCAGAAGAAGATCAAAGGTGAAATATTCCTGGAAAAGAAAAAATTACTCTTTTTTTCAATCCCCTTTGACAAGGGCTGGAAAGCCTTTGATAATGGGCACCCGGTGCCAATCATTCAGGCCAATATCGGTTTTTCCGGCATCATACTTGATAAAGGGGCCCATCGTATAGAATTAAATTATTTACCTGAATATATAAAACCAGCGCTTTGCGTCTCGATATTTTTCCTGATCATTTACATGGCAATGGGTTTTTTGAAAATTTTTCATTGGCGCAAATAAAAATCATAACCACTTAAATGCATTAATAATTAAATCTTAAAAAGCCTCAAAAACGGCAATGATAAACTGGGTTAAAAATGAATTTCAACAGGGAAAAACCCTGATATCCTATGGTGCATTAAAGGTCAGTGGCCTGGGATTTTCTTTTCTGATCCCGATCTTTCTGGCAGCATTCCTCACGCCGGAAGTTCTCGGAATATATTCTCTGGGCATGATGCTTGTGTATTTTTTCAACTCAGTAACCGTTCATTCATCTGCAAGCCCCACAGTCATATGTGGAATCGAAGAACTTGCAGAAAGTAAAAAAATCAGCCGCACAATTACATCCAGAGCCATTATTCTTCTAATATCTTCTGCGATTTTCATTTCAGCCGTCTTATTGCTGAAAAATCAGATTATCAGTTTCACAAAGCTGACCAACGCCCAGGCATACCTGTTAATACTGGTTTTTACCGGAAAAACGATAGAGAGTTTTATTCGATGTATCTTAATTGCCCTGAGTAAACAAATCCAGGAATCCATATTTCAATTTACTACTTCCATTATTTCTCTCACATATATAATTCTGATTCATTTTTTTTGGGGGATCACGCTGGAACGGGTATTTCCCATTTTTTTGATTGCCCCATTGATCTCTGTGTGTTTTTTAATTTCAAAAGCTGATTATCAGAAATTTCTTCCACTGGCGTATGATAAAGAATCCTTAAAAAAATTATTCTATTATACAAGATGGATGGCACTCGGCGGAACCGCTGTATATTTGCTGAACTGGGGCGATAATATTATTTTACGAAAATTTTCAACAATGGAGGACATCGGTGTTTACAACCTCGGTTATCAGTTTTTCAAGGGGATGATAATGATTTTTTCGACCATTAAAATTTATTTTCTTCCGTTTGTCTCACAGCATATCGATAATAAAAGTAAAATTGAGAATTATCTGGTTGTCAAAAGAAGGAAGCTGTTTTTAACCGGTGTAATCTTTTCCGGATGTTTTTTTCTGGTCATGCCACTGTTTGTTGAGTTGATTTATAAGGGGCAATACCAGGATTCTGTTCTCGTTTTCAGAATACTTCTGGCCGGCGCCATTTGTTCATTATTCAGTATGTTTTATGACCCGATTTTCAGCAGCTTGAAAAAATTCCATGTTATTCAGTCAATCACTGTTTTTTGTGTCATTGTAAACCTGACACTGGATTATATTTTTGTCAGCCATATTGGATTTATCGGCGCGGCAATCGCCACCTCTTTTTCATATTTTTTAATGACAGTGATTAAAATATTTTACTTCAGAAAATACTGTAAGCCATTAATTATATGATTTATTTATAAATTAAACTTGACTGCACCATAGCAATTATTTTATAAAAACTCCGAATTCAAACAATTGAGCAGTTAACCGGCAGCACTCAAGACCTTCTTCAGGAGTAAAGAATGTTTAACGGTAAAAAAGTAATCGTGATTATGCCCGCCTACAATGCGGAAGCAACTTTGAAACGGACTTATGATGAGGTGGTAGCCCAGAAAATTGTTGACCTGGTAATCGTGGTGGATGATGCCAGCAGCGATGAAACGACACAACTTGCCAGAACACTTCCCAATACTCTGGTTCAGACCCATCCCAAAAACAAAGGGTATGGCGCCAACCAAAAAACATGCTACCGGCTGGCTCTGGAGCAGGGGGGCGACATCATTATCATGGTGCACCCGGATTACCAGTACACCCCAAAATTAATCCCGGCTATGGCATCAATGATCGGAAATGACCTGTATTCCTGTGTGTTAGGCTCCCGAATACTGGGAGGTTATGCGTTAAAAGGCGGGATGCCGAAATGGAAATATATTGCGAACAGATTTCTTACGTTGGCCGAAAACATCCTGACCGGAGCGAAATTATCTGAATATCACACGGGATATCGTGCTTTTTCCAGGGAACTTTTGGAAAAAATTGACCTGAGCCGCAACTCCGATGATTTTGTTTTTGACAACCAAATGCTGGTCCAGATTTTATGGGCCGGGTATACGATTGCCGAGGTCAGTTGCCCGACACTTTATTTTGAGGAAGCCTCATCGATTAATTTTTCGCGCAGTGTTAAATATGGACTGGGCTGCCTGCTAATGGCCGTGAAATTCCGGCTGGCACGGGTGGGAATAATTTCATGTAAATTACTAAAATAAAATTAAAGACCATGATAGATTTGTTCTGTTTCATTTGAGTCCAGATGAAACAATTTGTTTATACAAAACAGACATAATTTATTTATTGCCTTATTTTTTATTTCATCTTTAATACAAGCTCTAAATTTTTTTGTGCATCTATATATCCGGGCTGTACCTGTAATGCTTTTTTATAACAAGAAATCGATCCATCAATATTCCCTTTACTGTATAGCACATTCCCTAGATTCAAGAGTGCTTCTGCAAAATCAGGTTTAATTTTTAACGCCTTGACATAATGTTCAATCGCCTTGTCAAACCTTTCCAAACTTTGTAGATACACTCCGAGATTATAGTGTGCATTCACATTTTTCGGATCTAAGTTCAATGCCTCAGAATAATGGGTGATTGCATCTTCGACGCGCTCCTGTTTGATTAATTCACTGGCCAACGCAAGATGAAGCTCAACAGAATCGGGTTTTAAATTTAATGCAGTATTGAAATTCTGGACTGCTTTATTTATTGATCCCTTTTTATCAAAGGCAAGGCCTAAGTAATAGTATGCATTTACAAGATCGGGTTTTAACTTCACTGCCTTTAAAAAGCATGATATTGCTTCATCCATTTTTCCTGTTGTGTAATACAGCACGCCCAAATTAAAATGCGCATCCACATAATCGGGCTTAACTTTTAAAGCTGTTAAATAATGGTCCGTCGCTTTTTCATATTCGTTCTTTTGATAAAAAGCCGATCCAAGGTTGCAATGGGCCATTGCATAGTTCGGCTCGAATTGAATTGCCTTTAAATAATGCTGGATGGCATCTTCTGTTTTGCCCTGTTGATAACGCGCAGCCCCTAAGTTGAAATGAGTGTAATAATTTTTAGGATATATTTGAATTGCCTTTAAATAATGATGGATAGCTTTTTCCGTTTTGCCCTGCCTAAATAGCTCTACTCCCAAAGTATCATGGGCAATATAATTATTTGAAGTCACTCTCAACGTATGCTCAAGCATTTCTTTGCTGTTTTTCCAATAACCTACCTGTTTCCAAGTCACTGCAATCAACAGTGAAAAGAGTATGGTTGTGGATGCAACAAGCAAAGCCTTTTTATTCTTCCAGCCTTCAACAAGCTCTGAAATTCCCCATGAAAAACCGGTTAACAAACCGATCATTGGAATATACGTATACCGATCAGCCATGGACTGCATCCCAACCTGAACAAAGCCAACTACAGGGACAAGAGTCCCCAAAAACCAGAGCCATCCCACAATAAAATATGGGTGTCTTGAAGCCATCCGTATTGCCAAAAAGGTTATTATAAAAAGTATCAGGCACGCCCCTAATACCTTCCACCATGGCAGCATCTCTGGATGCGGATATAGAAAAGCCAATTTTGCTGGATAAATCATTTTTCCAATGTAACTGACATATGATATAAAAGCATTTGCTATTCGGCTTGTCATTGAAAAGGTTTCAAATGATTTTACAACCCCCCCCTGGGCCGAAAAAGTCAGAAAACATGATATTGCACTAAGGAAAAACAGTGGAATTTTTTCCAGAATCAAAAATTTGATTGAAAATAAATGCTGCCTGGGACCGCATTCTATCTGTTGAAATTGAATCCGCTTTAAAGGCCAGTAATCTAAGAGCAACAGAACAAACGGAAGGGTTACAAGCATGGGTTTACTCAGAAGACCCATGGTAAAAAATAATAAAATAAGAATATATCTTTTAAATACCAGGCGGTTGGCATACCAATAATAACTCCACATGGTCAGTATCCAAAAAAACGTACTTAACACATCTTTTCTTTCTGACACCCATGCCACTGACTCAACATGTAATGGATGAATCGCAAACACAGCAGCAACAAAAGCACTCTGCCATAAACCGCCTGTCATCTTTCTAAAAACAAGAAATAAAAGTATTGCATTGGCGATATGAAAAAACAGATTGATGAGATGATGCCATCCTGGCTGCAACCCAAAAATCTGACAGTCTGTCATATGCGATATCCATGTTAATGGATGCCAGTTATTCGAATGAAATGCGGTAAATGCCCAGATGATATTTTCGAATGTGACACCGGTCGTTACGTTGGGATTTTCATAAACATACTCATTATCGTCAAAGCCCACAAATTCAAACTGGTGAACCTGAAAATACACGCTAAAAGTCATTATCAGCAATAACAAGATGATTACTACTTCCCGGTGGTTATAAAAGAAAGAATGCATTTTGCTATTTCGGCTCATCAATATCCTCTTATTATTGAAAAATTCCTATTATTTTAAGATGTAACTATCATACGTTTAATTATCACGATTAAAATGATATTTTAAGTTTTCACGAAAGCATTTATATGTGTTTCTTGAAAAAATGTCGATTGATTTTTTTCGGATATTATCCCTGTGATTGTCAACTGTCAGTGGAGAAATGTTTAAAAAATCAGCAATCTCCTTTGATGTTTTTTCTGCCCATTTGAATCTGACTTTTTACAGGATCATCAAACTTAATCAAATGCCATTCACTCCAAAAAGCGTTGATGCAAAAAATACGAAAAAAAGGGGTTTGCGGATAACCGCCAACCCCTTTAATTGTTCATACGTGTTTATTTCGATTGCTTTTGAAATTACTCGTCAAATACGCCCATTTTTAACGGTAGCCACCAGGTAAAGCCAAAAAGCATTGTTTTAATGAATATCTGTTCCGGTGTCAGGCCTTTTTCCTTACCAATGGGCAGCGACATAGCCAGTTCGAGGGGATGTAATATTGTCCAGCCAAGCAAAACACAAAGCCAGAGCATTTTCATGGCCCCGCTGTCAAAAGGACAAAACACTCCCCAAAAAATAAATAACCAGCCGAAAATACTGCCTGCCATCATTCCTTTCCAAAATGTCTGCTTGTTCATAGATCCCCCTGTTAATTAGATCGTTAATGATGCTTCGGCCTTGCGCCATAATACGTTCAGGCCCTGAATTGTATAACTTTTCTAACGATAATAAAAGCTGACATCCAAAAAATGTCACCATGCAAACACACCTATAAGTTCTAAACTTACTGGCCCGGAAAAATCGTCATCCCTTTTGCTATCCCGCTGCCACTTATAATTTTGCAATATGATATTTTTTCTTTAACTTTCGTCACTTCAATGGTTGCGAGTTTGGTCATTTCACTGTCAAGAAGCTCCCCGGTATCTTCGTCTATGATCTCTTCAATTTCACCGACATCAAACCGCGTCCCTTCTGCCACCCCTTCACGTGAACCACGGTTAATGATTATCTTATTGGGTTTAACCAGAGAAATACTGCCTTCCCAGGAGATATCTTCCAGTTGTGCGACCAGAAATTCAACTCCCTGCGCAACCGCATCCTCACAGGCCTTACCCACATTATCCTTCATGAAACCGTCCATATCTCCTGTCAGACCTCCCAGGCCTGAACCGTGATATCCCAAAGCCAACCCCTTACGGTCAGATTTCCCGACAACCTTGGTCGATGCTTTGACCTGTCCTGTTTCCGTGTTCACCAGATACATGGTGATATTCACTTCAGCCGAGTCCTTGGAACCGCCAAGCCGAATGCCCTTAAAAGAAAATCCGCCGCTGCCGCCGGAAGTACTTTGCTGGACATGGGTGACCGATCCCCGAACCAGAAGCTGTGCAGGCGTCATTCGTCCTGTTTTAGGTGTTTTTTTACCCTTGGCAGTTCGGCCGCTGGCTGCAAAATCCTGCTCGTCCATTGCCTCATTGCGCATTTCCTTATCGCCGAGGACTATAAATTCCTTTGAATCCTGCAGGGCTGCCGTCAAAATTGTTGCAAAGCCGTCCCCGACACTCCACTGCCCATGCCAGCTTGCCTCGTTCTTAAACTTGCTTACTGTTATTGAATACCTTAGATTACCGGATGCCGCGTCCAACTGAGAGATACCACATACCAAAAACAGAATAGCCATGACAGCAATTAATTGTACTTTAGTTTTTCTCATTTGACGATCTCCTTTGTAAGATTTTGTCGAAAAACAGGATTTAATTTTATAGTGGCAGATTATAATCAAAATCAGAAATCATGTCAAATTTTACTAGTTGTAAGATCTCTGCTGAGAAGAGATATTTGGTTTAGCTTGACTTTTATATCAAAGTTACTGATAATAAATGAAATAATCTTAAGCAATACGTAAAATAATCCTGCGCTTGTTTTTTTCATACTTTCCATCATTACGATTGATGTGTTTAATAATCGCTTAAGAGGCCGACAAATGAAAATCCTTATTGTTGACGATGACTTATCAAATTTATCCTTAATGAATGCCGTGCTTGCAAATAACGGCTATGAGGTCGTGCAGGCAATAAATGGCGAAAAAGCGCTGGAAATACTGAGATTCGAAAATATTGATTTGATCATATCCGATATTCTCATGCCGGTGATGGATGGCTATCATCTTTGCCAGGAATGCAAATCTGACAAGAAATTAAAAAACATTCCCTTTATTTTTTGTTCAGGAACATACACGGACGAAAAAGACGAAAACCTGTCCAAAAAATTCGGGGCTGAAGCGTTTATTGCCAAACCGTTTCATAACGAACAGCTGTTAAAGACGATATCACGGGTGATTGAAAACTTCAGCAATGGGGAAATCAATATTCCCAGCCCGCAGAATAATGATAATACAGGGGTATATAAATTATACAGTGAGCGCCTTATCAATAAGCTGGAAGAAAAAATGCTGGCCTTGGATAAGGAAAAAATGGCCCTTGAAATGGAGGTGGCTGAACGCAAAAAAGTCGAAGAACGATTGAGAAAAAGCCGTGACTTTGCGGAAAGCCTTTTTAATACCGCTCCGGGTATTGTGCTGATACTTGATACGGAAGGCCGTATCATTCGGTTTAATCCATATATGGAAATTGTTTCCGGATATTCGCTGGAAGACGAAAGAGGGAAATACTGGGTTGATGTTTTTTCACCTGAAGACGGCAGTGGCAAATTTTCTGATCTAACGGCCTCGAACAATAATCGGGAAATCCCGATGGGAAACATCTCCTCAATTGTCACTAAAACCGGTGAAAAAAAGGAAATTATGTGGTTTGATTCCACATTAAAGGATGAAAACGGAAAAATCGTCGGACTTTTGGCTGTCGGGCAGGACATCACCCGCCAGGTAAAAACACAGAAAGAAAATTTTCAAGCCAAAACCCATGAGGCGATCGGGAACTTTTCAGAAGATTTTGCCAAAGAACTTGATAAAATAACCGCTGTCATGCTTGAAAACATTTCCCTGCTTGAAACAAAAATTGATGCAGACGATCAAAAGGCCAAGTATCTGGAAAAAATCAAAAAGGCTGTTGACCGTGCAGAAGAATTAACTTCTCGAATTTCTTCAAAAATCAAAAAGGAAAAATCATAACCCGCATTTTGAAATTAATCTTCGGCATTTATAGAGCATTAAACGCATCATGTTTCTTCTTTCCTGATAATCATTTCCGGCACCTTAGCCACCTATAAACCTTTGAATATATATTTTGACTTTTTTTACAATTGCTTTATTCAGGGCTTCCGGTTTTTAAAATTCCGCTCCAAAAAACATGGTGTTATTTTACTTTAAAATTTCCGGCCATCCAAATTCATATTAACGCTTGACAGAATTATAAAAATGTATATTATAATATCAACATATCTTGATATTTGGAAATGATCATATGATTTGTCTGACATACTTCAAAGCACTGGCCGATGAAACAAGAATCCGGCTGCTCAATATTCTGATATACCATGAATTGAGCGTCAATGAAATTGTGGCCCTCATGGAGATGGGGCAATCCAGAATTTCAAGACATCTCAAGGTGTTAACAGATTCAGGGCTGCTTGAATGTCGAAGAGACGGGGCATGGGCGTTTTATTCCGCTGTCGGCAGGAAAGATGCCAGCCGGTTTGTTGATTCGATCCGACCGCTTTTCAAATCAGAGCAGCGGCTCGCAGACGATCTTGAAACAGCGTCTGTTCTTGTGAAGGAACGCAGCATCAAATCCCGGAATTTTTTTAATTCCATTGCATCGGAGTGGAATTATCTGCAGCAAAAAGTTTTAGGGGATTTTGATCTCAACCAGGCCATTCTTGACTGTGTTGGGCAATGCCGGTTTGCGGTGGACCTCGGGTGCGGAACCGGTGAATTGCTTGCCGGATTGCGAAAAAAAGCCGGGTTTGCGGTGGGGATTGACAGTTCCCGGAAAATGCTGGATCAGGCTGAAAAGCTTTTTTCAAGTGACAAAAAAAATATTGAACTCCGACTGGGAGAACTTGAGCACCTGCCGGTGGGAAACAGCGAAGCGGACCTTGCGGTGATTTCCATGGCCATGCACCATCTGGCGAATCCGGAAAAAGTGGCGATTGAAGTGGCAAGAATCTTAAAAATAGACGGTATATTCATTATCGCTGATTTTGAAAAGCATACCAATGAGGAAATGCGAAAAAAATACGGTGACCGGTGGCTTGGATTTTCAAAAGATGAAATCCGGACCATCTTAGACCACAGCGGTTTTGAAGAGCAGGAAATTAAAACGTTTCAATTAAAACAATCAATTAACTTAAACATTACAATAGCGAGGAAAAATAATGAGTTATAATGGACAAACAACGACGGCGTTTCAGGAACTGGACCTGACCCTAAAAAACAAGGTTGCGGATATGTCTTTGGCGGAACTCGGGCACAAGGACATGCAGCTTTCAGAAAAAGAAATGCCGGGTCTGATGGCGATCAGGGAGAAATACGGGAAGAAAAAACCGTTAAAAGGATTAAAAATTATGGGCAGTCTGCATATGACGATCCAGACTGCCATGCTGATCGACACATTAAAGGAACTCGGCGCTGATCTCCGGTGGGCCACCTGCAATATTTTCTCAACCCAGGATCACGCGGCAGCGGCCATAGCCGATAAAGGCTCTGGCGCTGTTTTTGCATGGAAAGGCGAAACATTAGATGATTTCTGGTGGTGTACGGAAATGGCGCTGACATGGCCGGACGGCAGCGGCCCGGACTTGATCGTTGACGACGGGGGAGATGCGACCCTGTTTGTTCACCAGGGGGTCCAGGTGGAAAAAGACCCGTCCCTTCTTGAAAAAACATATGACAACCCGGACATGAAGTGCCTGATGGAGCGGATGAAGGTATCCTACGAAAGAGATCCGCAACACTGGCATAAGGTGGCTGAAAAAATCAAAGGGGTTTCCGAAGAAACCACCACCGGCGTGCACCGGCTTTATCATCTGGCAAAAAACAATGAACTCCTGTTTCCGGCGATTAACGTGAACGATTCGGTGACCAAGTCAAAATTCGACAACCTCTATGGCTGCCAGGAATCACTGGCTGACGGTATCAAGCGGGCGACTGATGTCATGCTGGCCGGCAAGGCGGTTGTTATCTGCGGCTACGGGGATGTCGGCAAAGGCTGCGCTGCATCCATGCGCGGCTATGGCGCGCGTGTTCTAGTCACGGAAATCGATCCCATCTGTGCCCTGCAGGCAGCCATGGAAGGCTACGAAGTGCTGACCATGGAAGAGGCGGTCAAAACCGGTGATATTTTCGTCACCGCCACCGGCTGCTATCACGTGATTACCGGGGCTCACATGGAACAGATGAAAGATGAGGCCATTGTCTGTAATATTGGGCATTTTGACAATGAGATCGACATGGCTTATCTCTGGAATTCTCCAGACTGCAGCGATCTCAACATCAAGCCCCAGGTAGATAAATGGACGTTGAAATCCGGCAATAGCGTCATCATCCTGGCCGAAGGCCGCCTGGTAAATCTTGGATGCGCCACCGGTCATCCCAGTTTTGTCATGAGCAACAGTTTCACCAACCAGGTTCTTGCCCAGATTGCACTGGCAAGCAAAAAACATGAAAAACAGGTGTATACGCTGCCGAAAAAACTTGACGAAGAGGTGGCAAGACTTCACCTTGGTCGGCTTGGTGTCAAACTGACCAAACTGACCCGGGAACAGGCGGAGTATTTAGGGGTTTCCGTGGATGGCCCGTATAAACCGGATCATTACCGGTATTAACCCACATTTCTCATGTTCTCATGATTTATTAAAAAAGGCGGCTGCGGATTCATTTCCCGGCCGCCTCTACTACTTAACTTTTTAATTTTATTAATTCCCCAATCAAACCTATAAGCTCTACCTGCTTTTTTTGGTTAAAGAAAAATAGCAATTCTATCCCGCTGATGAACCTGGTCAATATTATGAACAGCTGCCATATTGTTGTTATCAGCAAAAGCTGAAATCCTTAGACTGTAAGACAATCCAAGGTTTTTTATCATTGTTCACCGCGAGCAATAGCCATGCTACTATCGGTGATGATTCCAAAAAAGAGGCCTAAATTTTTCTTAATATTTGGAGATCAGCAGAAAATTGGGATGAGGGGAAACGCTATATCTTGTGTCTGGCTGATTTCTTCTGGAATGCTGAATCGCTATTGAAATTGCACTAGTTCGAGATTTTTCATTAATGAGACATGTCGATAACTTTACGTAACACTTTCTGCTTTTTAGACATACAAGATATTGAGGATGCCTAATTTAAAAAAACTTCGAATCGCTTATGATTGCATGGAGCACAACGGAATGCAGGGTTTAACGGTGGACACTATTTAATATACAATTTATTCAATGGCTTGTAATATTTTAAGTAATTCAATAGGATTAAAAACCGGAAGTTTAGACTTTTTAAAGCCTTTTGGATCTCTGGTGACAATAGCTTCTGCGCCTGCATGATGTGCTGCTTGAAAAATTACAGAATCTTCAAAATCTGAAAACTTTGACTTAAGTGCTTCTTCAATCACGGTTCTGTTGACAGAGGCAATTTCGAATAGAGTAAGGAGATCTTTAATTTGACTTTGTGATTTATTTTCCCCCAAGACTTTAGTCGACAAATAATGAATTGTTGTCACAGTTGTTGCACATATAATCCCGGAAATTTCTCCCCGTTCGACAAGAGTCAATAATTGACTTGCTGGTTCGGAAAAGGGCTTTCGATCAAGCAATACGTCAAGAATCACATTGGTGTCGAAAAGGATATTCATAGATATTTATCTTCCAGATATGACTTATAGTCATTTTCACCAATATCAGCATTTTTTAATGACCCCTTTAAGGATTTTACAATAGGAGTCAGTTTTACTGGCTTTTTAAAAGATTTTTTATCAAGTAAATAAAAATAGTCCGCTACCATTTGAGAAACGGATTTACCGATAATATTTGCGTGGTTTTTTGCCGACTTGATCAACTCCTCCTCAAGTCGCAGTGTGAGTTTCGTATTCATATTT
>JABZFM010000007.1 GCA_014237465.1 Desulfobacteraceae bacterium
CACGCCGCCAGCGTTCATTCTGAGCCAGGATCAAACTCTCCAATTAATATTTAACGCACTCTTTCGAGTACATCTTAATCCTGAAATTAACTTAGACCCAATTCAAACGTCACTATTTAGTTTTCAAAGATCAAAGGTGTCATTTCGATATTTTTTAAATGAACAATGAAACCTTTTTCTTTACCCAAAAAGAAAATCTTATTTTTGTATACTTAAAAAGCTTATCTGTCAACATTTATTTTTGAGCTGTGATAAGTTTTTAAGCATCTCCGCTCGATGAAAAACTGTTTTCATTAAAAGGATTATGCGGTTCTACACGCCACCCATCCCTTTGTCAACCACTAAATTCAAAAAAATCAAATTTTACCTAAAGCACCAGAAAACAGCACTTTTACAATAAAATCACTTGACAAAAACCGGTCGTTATTATTGGCAATAAATTAAATGATAAATTACTTAATTTATTGCCAATAAAACTTAAATTGGGGATTTGCGACACTCTTTATAAAGACAAAAAATCATTAATTCCGCATAAAAGCCCTAAAAATGATTTCCTTATATCATATGCACTTTTATCGCCTTTCCTGCACTACGCTCACAAAGTCCGTTATGATTCAAATCTGCAATAATAAGACTTAAGCTATCATTACTTTTATAACTCCATATATAGAGCCTGCCTGTCAACACACTATACAGCAGATTATTGTCTGAAATATCGGATATATGCTTTATCAAGAGTTTGAAAATTGATCCGGGGCAGTTTATCCACCTCAGCCATTACGCTTACCTGGCCATAGGATTCAATGGCGTCTTTATTGATTTGATTTTTCGGGCCGTTCATTACCACACCGAGCACCTCAAGCCCGTTTCGTCTTAATAATTCAAGGGACAAAAGCGTGTGGTTGATTGTTCCCAGCATGCTTCTTGCCACCAGCAGCACCGGGAGATTTAAATATTTCATCAAATCAATCATTAACTGATTTTCATTCAGCGGCACCATTACCCCACCAGCGCCCTCAACAATCAAACGGGGATATTTCTCATCTCCCGGCAGATTAAATTCCTTTAATTGGATTTCGACACCGTCATACCCGGCTGAAGCATGGGGAGATAGCGGCTGTGACAGCAGATATGTTTCCGGTATAAAATATTCTTCAGCAAAACCCGTCACGCTGCGTATCCATTCGGTATCTGTCATACCCCCAAGGCCACTTTGAACCGGTTTCCAGTAGGCGGCCTTGAGGCCGGTCATTAAAATCGCACTGACAACCGTCTTGCCAACATCCGTGTCTGTTCCGGTTATAAAAAACTTATTTGGTAATTCAAAGGGAAGCACAATCGTCACTGTTCCGGAAATTCTTATTTGTTTAAAAGCCATTTTTGAAGCAGGCCAATAACATGATCTACATGCTTTCGGGTATGCAGTGCAGACAATGATAAACGAATTCGCGAAGCCCCTTCCGGCACCGTTGGCGGGCGTATTGCACTGATCAGAATACCATTTTCTTCCAGCCACTTAGAAAGTGCAAGGGCCTCTGCTTCATTTCCCACTATTATCGGAATAATTTGAGTGGATGACTGCCCTGTCCGCCATCCCATTTCATGAAGCGATTGCCGTAGATATTCCGCATGGTTCTGAAGTGATTTTCTTTCCGCATCCATGGCAGGAATTAAATCAAGGGCCGCATCAATGGCCCCCAGAACCGAAGGCGGCAATGCCGTGGTATAGATCAGACCGGAACAACAGTTAATCATATAGGTTCGAAGTTTTTTTGAACACGCAAGATAAGCGCCGAACGAACCGCCGGCCTTTCCGAATGTGCCGATCACCAGATCAATAGGATACCCACAAGTCAACCCCATGCCCTGATACCCGAAAACACCGGTTGCATGCGCGTCATCGACAATTAAAAAAGTATTGAACTTTTCCGACAGCGCAACAAGCCCCCCCAAATCCGCCCTGTCACCGTCCATACTGAAAACAGATTCCGTGACAATCAAAATCCTGGAAAATCCTTTGCCGGAATTTTCAATAAGCAATTCCGTAAGATGAGATAGATCATTGTGTCGATACACGACAACCTTGCACCGTGAAAGCCGGCATCCCTGGATGAGGCTGTTATGGTTTAGCTGGTCGGAAAGAATCAATGAATTCCGGTCGGCAACGGCCGGTATGACGGAAATATTGGCCTGAAATCCGGAAGAGAGCACCAGGGCCGCTTCCACTTGTTTCAATTTCGCCAGCTTGTTCTCCACCTGTTCATAAAAATCATAATTTCCACATATCAACCGGGAAGCGGTTGCACCGGACCCATATTTATGAATAAATTCAATAGATCGTTCCTGGAGCAGCGGATGCATGGACAGCCCCAGGTAATCATTGGAACAAAGATTCAGCATGGTTCGGCCGTTGATATTGATTTCAATGCCGTTTAGCGGCACCACGTTTCGCAATTGCCGAAGCTGACGGCGTTTGATTCGCCGATCAAATTCCGCATCAATAAAACTGAACTTATCTTTATTTTTATCATTAACCATTTGAACTAAGAAAAATATTTTTAAAAAAGAATTTTATCTTACCAAAAGAAAAATGCGCCAAATTCAAGGCGCATGGATTAAAAATCAAAAAAATATTATATCACCGATGAAAAAAGCGCAATATTTCCAAACGTTATGAGTATCAAATTTTATGTGAAATTGATTAAGCGGTTACGCATAAAATTTTTTAATCTGATCCACAACATATACAATCTGCTCTTCGGAAAGTTCCGGATAAACCGGAAGCGCTAAGGTATGTTCGGCAGCATATTCCGAGACAGGAAAATCTCCTGAAGAATATCCCCGGTCTGCAAAACATTCCTGAAGATGAAGCGGCACCGGATAGTATATTTCACAGCCCACGTTATTACTGATTAAGAACTCTTTCAACTCGTCCCGTCTTTCGGCGACCTGAATAATAAACTGATTATAGATATGACGATTTTCTTTTTCAAAAGGAACTGTGATCGTATGATTTAATCCGGCTTCTTTAATAAGAGATTTATACTTTTCCGCGTTTTCCTGCCGGGTCTTTGTCCACTGGTCCAGATATTTGAGCTTTATCGATACAATGGCGGCCTGAAGTGCATCCAGTCGGAAATTTCCCCCGATTTGACTGTGGTAATACTTGGGATGTCCGCCATGCACCCTTAAAATCTTTAAATTATCATACTGGTCTTCAGAGTTGGTTGTTACAATACCGCCGTCCCCGAACCCGCCGAGATTTTTTGACGGAAAAAATGAAAAACAACCGAAATCACCCATGGATCCCGCACGCTTTTTCTGATATTCGGAACCGATCGCCTGGGCGGCATCTTCAATCACAACCAGATTATTGTCTTTGGCAATTCCTGTCACGGCATTCATATCTGCGCATTGACCGTATAAATGAACCGGAATGATCGCTTTTAAGGTTTTGCGTGCTGCATTCGGCATCTCTTTTATCACCGCATCAATCTTAGCCGGTGAGATATTATACGTATCCGGTTCAATATCAACAAAAACGGGAATTGCTCCCACACGACTAACAGCACCGGCTGTGGCAAAAAAAGTATATGGCGTGGTAATCACACGATCACCACTCCCGATTTTCGCTGCCATCAAAGACAATAACAGCGCATCCGTACCCGAAGAAACACCGACAGCATATTTTGCTGAACAATATTCAGCGATTTCTTTTTCCAGTTTTTCCACATAGGGACCGAGAATAAAATACTGACTCTCGTAAATGTCCTGTGTAACCTTAAGACATTCGTCTTTAATAGACTGATATTGAGCCTTTAAATCAAGCAAGGGGACCTGCATATATAGATTACCTTTCAATTGATGCGCAGGCCGCACTGAACATCGTGTCACCAGCAATGCACCTGTCATTGAATAATTTATAAAAAATTTTCGAATCGGTTAGCATCGAGCATATAAAAAATCAAACAATAATTACTTCTCGTGAACTGCTGTACCTACATAAGTACTCTTTATTTCAGAAAAAATCGGCGGCAAAATACTCTGATAGTCATATGAAATATTGATATCTTTAATACCGGTCACCCGATCCCCGAATTGAGAAATAGCCGCATCCCACAATAATGCTTCTCCTTCAGTTCCTTCAACTATAATTCCAAGAACACATCTGGATTCACCTTCAGCTCTGACAAGGCCCAAAACATCGTAATCTTTTGAATCATAGCGTGTGACGGTATGTGTTGCATTGACGGTAGGGTTTGAACTTCTTTTCATATATTCACCATATCCACAACCCGATACCACCAGCAACACCGAAACAATTAAACCGACACAGACCCACCTGAATATATTCCCTTTCATACAACGACCTCCTTTTTTTTCCATAAAAAATTGTATCGACCTCTAACCGATTCGAAATCTGACTTTTTACATAGGTGTCTTGCTTAAAAAGTTTACATTTTCCCCCGGGCAAACTTTTTCCCGCGTTTTTCTATGATCTGCGGTAATGACTTGATGGGGGAACAGTGAGTTGTCACTGAATGATATCCCAGCAACCGGTTCACCTCACTTGTCAGGGATACACCAGCCCGCAAATTCATCTGCTGGGGCAGCTCGATAATGGTTTCTGTTTTTCCAGGTATTACCACATGAAGAAACCCCTTACATTTACCAGGATAATTTTTCAGTACCTGATACAAATCATTTAACGCCTGCTGATCTATTCTTCCGGCATCAATCGTCATGTGGACACTTGCGGTCCAGAACGCTTCCGCCTTTTCAACGGGCACGATGCTTTCCGCCAGAATTTTGACAAATTTTTCATTCTTCTGGACCTCTCCCTGTACAAAAACAGGGGTATCGGTATGGAGAAAATCACCCACCTGAGAGTAAACACTTGTAAAAACAACTACTTCTACCGAACCGCCAATATCCTCCAGTTCAACAAACGCCATGGGATCACCCCGCTTGGTCGTGATTGTTTTGACACTCCGGATAATCCCCCCCATGCGGACAACAGCCTCATCTTTGACACCTTCATCCATTAAGTCAAGGGAATTTGTACTGGCAAACTTTTCAAGCAGGTCCTGATATTCATCTAAAGGATGCCCCGTAATATAAAATCCGATGGCCTCTTTTTCCAGGCTCAGCTTCTGTTTTTCATCCCATTCGGAAATATCCGGCATGGTGGGCGGATTCAGCTGGTCCGGGCCGGTACCGCCGCCGAATAATTGCATCTGGGGGTCTGCAGCCTCTTTCTGAATTATCTGTCCGTAATCCAGCGCATCTTCCACACAGGCCATCATTTGTGAACGGTGATAACCTGTTGAATCAAATGCGCCGCATTGAATCAGACTTTCAAGCACCCGTTTATTTACCTTTCGGATATCCACCCGCTGACAAAACTCAAATACAGATGTAAATTTTTCCTCTTTCCGGGTTTCAATGACCGATTCAATGGCGGCTTCACCGACATTTTTCACCGCAGCCAGTCCGAACCTTATTTTAGACCCGCTGACGGAAAACCCTTTGTCACTTTCATTGATATCCGGAGGCAGCACAGGGATATCGTGGTTGCGGCATTCCGCGATATACTTTACCACTTTTTCCGAGGTGTTCATTTCAGAAGTCAGCACAGCCGCCATATATTCAACCGGAAAATGCGCCTTCAAATAGGCAGTTTGAAAGGCAATTAAAGCATACGCGGCACTGTGGGATTTATTAAAACCGTATCCGGCAAACTTTTCAATCAATCCAAACAGTTCTGTTGCTTTATCTTTGGGAATGTTATTTTGAACTGCCCCGTCGACAAAACGATCCAGCTGTTCGGCCATAACTTCAGGAATTTTCTTGCCCATTGCTTTTCGCAGGCCGTCTGCTTCCGCCATGGAATAGTTTGCCAGCTGGCCGGCAATTTTCATGACCTGTTCCTGGTAAAGAATAACCCCGTAAGTCGGCTTTAAAATCGGTTCAAGCTCGGGCACTAGATATGTTACTTTCCGACGTTTATGCTTGCAGTCCACATAATCTTTCACCATACCGCTGCCCATAGGCCCCGGCCGATAAAGAGCCACCAGCGCCGTAACTTCAGAAAAATTCTCAGGCTTTAAATCAATGATCAGCTCCTTCATCCCGGTGCTTTCAAGCTGAAACACCGCTGATGTATCACCGGCTGCCAGAAGCTGGTATGTTTTTTCATCGCTTAAATCCAGGTGTTCCATATCCGGCGGGGTCTTGCCCTGGGCTTTGATGATATCCAGTGCATCGGCGATGATGGTCAAGTTACGAAGTCCCAGAAAATCAAATTTTACCAGCCCGATATCTTCCACCTTTTTCATATCGAGCTGGGTCAGGATCTCACCCTTTTTCCCCTTGTATAATGGAAGATATTCAACCAGCGGCTTGTCGCCGATGACCACCCCGGCTGCATGGGTGGATGCATGGCGGTTCAGTCCCTCAAGAACCTTTGATATCTCAATCAGCTCGGATATTTGAGGATTCTTTTCGACTGCCTCCCTGAGCTTGGGCTCTTTCTCCAAAGCTTCATCAAGGCTGATGTTCACAGCTTCGGGCACCAGTTTTGCAATGGCATCCACTTCACTAAGCGGTATATCAAGCGCCCGCCCCACATCCCGGATGACCGCCCGGGCTTTCATTTTTCCGAATGTGATGATCTGCGCGACATAATCGCTTCCGCCGTAGCGGTCCACCACGTAATGATAAACATCTTCCCGTCCGTTAATGCAGAAATCCACATCAATATCCGGCATACTCTTTCTGTCCGGATTTAAAAACCGTTCAAAAATTAAACCGTGCTCGATGGGGTCAAGATCCGTAATCCCCATGGAATACGCCACCAGGCTGCCGGCTGCCGACCCCCGGCCAGGTCCGACCGGGATGCCTTTTTTCTTTGAATACTCAATAAAGTCCGCCACAATCAGAAAATAGCCCGGAAACCCCATATCATTGATGACCGAGATCTCATAATCTACACGCTCCTTGTAGACGGATTCATCCATATCCGGGTTTTTCTTACGGATAACTTCTATTTTTTCAGCATACCCCTGACGTACTTTTTCTTCAAAAATTTCCGCCTCTGATTTACTGGATTCTGAATCAAATTTCGGAAAATGGAACGTGTTCAAATCAAATTCTACATGACATCGATCCGCAATGGCTTTGGTATTATCAATTGCGCCCGGATAGCCGGCAAAATCATCCATCATTTCCCGGCTGGATTTAAAATACAGGTCTTCGGTCTTGAACTTAAACCGGCTGGGATCATTGACGGTCCGGCCCGTCTGCACACACAGCAGCACATCATGGGCTTTGACATCGGTTTTATTCAGATAATGACAGTCATTAGTTGCCACCATGGGAATTGACAGCCGTTTATGCATTTCCAGAAGTCCGCGGTTGACGATCTCCTGATCCGGAATACCGTTATTCTGCACCTCCAGGAAAAAATTATCCTCACCAAATAAATTCACATAAAATTTTGCAGCTTCATCGGCTTCTTCAATTTTTCCGGCTCTTATCAAAGACGGGAGTTCACCTTTCAAACAGGCAGACAAACCGATCAGGCCCTGACTGTGTTGCTCAAGAATATATTTATCTATTCTCGGTCGGTGGTAAAAACCTTCCAGACTTGCCTTTGTGGCAAGTTCACATAGATTCTGATACCCCACCTGATTTTCCGCCAAAAGCACCAGATGGGAAACCCCCTTGTGATCCATGGGGGTCTTGTCATGAAGGGTTCTCGGCGCAACATAGCATTCACAGCCGATCACCGGTTTTATTCCGGCCTCAAGGGCTTTTTCATAAAAATCAAGCACACCGAACATGGTACCGTGGTCGGTTATCGCCACAGCCGTCATGCCTTCCGCTTTGGCCCGCTGCAGCAGAGAATCGATTCTGATGGCACCGTCTAAAAGACTGTATTCGGTGTGAACATGCAGGTGAACAAATCTATCGGTAGTATCTTCTGACATACATCAACTCATTTGTATCATTAGCAGAATGTTAAGGGCGCATAATATCTCGTCAAAAATGAAATAAAGACAAATTGCGCCGTAATTTTTTGTGCCTGCAAGGCGCGACTTGAAGAGCATAGTGGGCTACGCGACTCAAGTCGTAACGATGCAGGCGCGAAAAAGGACAAGCCAATTACTCAATGCTGTAATTGGGTGCTTCTTTGGTGATAATCACGTCATGGGCATGGCTTTCACGCAGACCGGCAGCACTGATCTTTATAAACCTTGCCTTTTCTCTTAATTCTTCAATGGTCCGGCACCCGACATATCCCATACCGGATTTCAACCCGCCCACCATCTGAAAAATATTTTCCGCGATGGTTCCCCGGTACGGAACCCTTCCAACAATTCCCTCAGGGACCAGCTTGTCGCCATCCGTCTCATCTCCCTGATAATAGCGATCCTTGCTGCCCTGTTTCATAGCTTCCACCGAGCCCATGCCCCGATAGGATTTATAACTTCTTCCCTGATAAATAATTTTTTCGCCGGGACTTTCCTCCGTACCGGCAAACAGACCGCCGATCATGACCGACTGCGCCCCGGCGCCAATGGCCTTGGTGATATCACCGGAATATTTAATCCCGCCGTCGGCAATAATGGGAACACCAGTTTTATTGGAAATGGACCGGCAATTTAAGATAGCGGTTAACTGAGGCACCCCGACACCGGCAATAATCCGGGTGGTACAGATGGATCCCGGGCCGATTCCGATTTTAACGGCAGCCACACCCGCATTAATCAATTCTTCAGCACCCTTGGCGGTTCCGACATTACCGGCGATGACCTCAACATCCGCGAACATGCTTATAAGGCGTTTAACGGAATTAATCACATTTGCCGAGTGGCCGTGGGACGTATCAATCAACAAAACATCAACACCTGCTTTAACCAGGCCCTCGGCACGCTCTTCCATATCCGCCCCGACACCGATGGCCGCGCCGACCCGAAGTCTTCCGATGCTGTCTTTGCAGGACTTGGGATATTTTTTTATTTTTTCAATATCTTTGATCGTTATCATGCCGGTTAACTGATCATTATTTTTCACTACCAGCAGTTTTTCTATCCGATGTTCATGAAGCAGCTTTTTAGAATCTTCAAGATCGATCCCTTCTGAAACCGTCACCAGATTATCCTTGGTCATGACATCCAAAACCTTTTTGTCAAGATTGGTTTCAAAGCGTAAATCCCTGTTCGTCACAATACCGACCAGGCGGTTACCTTTAGTGACCGGAACGCCGGAAATCCGGTATTGTTCCATTAATTTTAACACCTCCCGAATCGGAACATCCGGGCGGGTGGTGACCGGATCAATGATCATACCACTTTCAGATTTTTTAACATGTTTGACTTCAAGACACTGGCTGCTTATGCTCATATTGCGGTGAATAAACCCTATTCCGCCTTCGCGTGCCACACTGATGGCTGTTTCGGCTTCCGTCACCGTATCCATGGCAGCAGTGACAATGGGTATATTTAAATCGATATTTCGGGTCAACCGCGTACTCGTGTTCACATCGCTCGGAAGAACATCCGAATAATTCGGCAGCAGTAATACATCATCAAATGAATATGCTTCTTCAGGGGGTCTCTTTATCATAACGCCTCCAAAATATTAGATCATAACCGGATCACCCGGAATATTAACGAACTGAAAAAAAGTCAGATTTAGATGGCAAAGTACAAAAGGTCACCAATCTTATAAAATTGGCAAGACGCGCAAATCCTGAGTAATGATTTGTACTTAACGTACCATGAAGCGACGAAGAATGCAGCGCAACCCAAAGCTAAAATAGGAATTGGGCTTTTTACGAAGCCATCAAACTTGACAAATTAAATAGCATTATACTAATACTTCCTACAATGATAAATTTTCTTTTTATTAAATCATCAATGTTTAACTTTTAAATAAATCTATATCCCATGCTGATTCACATCAACCCCCAAAATCCGCAACCCCGACTGATTGCCCAGGCTGTTTCCGTTTTAAGACAAGGCGGTGTTATCGCATATCCCACAGATACAATTTATGGTATCGGGTGTGATATCATGAATAAAAAAGCAATTGAAAAAATTTACAGAATCAAAGGTCGGGATAAAAACAAACCCTTCAGTTTTATCTGCTCGGACCTCAAAAACATCAGCGACTATGCCAAGGTTTCCAATTACGCCTATAAAACCATGAAACGGCTGCTGCCTGGCCCTTATACATTTGTCCTTGAGGGCTCCCGCATGGTCCCAAAAATGATGTTAACCAAGCGAAAAACCGCTGGAATTCGTGTCCCGGACCACGAAATTTGTTTAAAGCTGGTACAAGGACTTGAAAATCCGATCATTTCAACCAGTGCCAGCATGCCTGACGGAGAAATTTTTCTGGATCCCTCGCTGCTTCATGACCACTTCGGTGCTAATATTGATCTGGTTATTGACGGGGGCCCCGTTTCCGACGAACCGTCCAGTGTTGTTTCTCTGATTAACGATGAACCTGAAGTTATCCGGGAAGGCCTTGGAGATGTCAGCATCTTCAAGTAAGATGGCTTCGCAAAAAGTCCAAATCTGACTTTTTACAGGATCAACAAGTAAACAGGTTCACGTTATTTAGATTGATTAAATGATATATAATTCAATGCCCACCCAGCTTAAGGATTCGCGGCCGGATGATAAACATATCCACCTGTTATCCCACCTGTTATCATTGACATCCCCATCCGGGCAACAATTTCCCTGAGCTGGTCCGCTGACATATCCACAAGATACTTCATAAACGGCAGCTTTTCTTCCGGCGGGTAAATTGTAGAGATATCACCCTTTATTCCACCAAGCCGACCCGCCCATTCAGTCGCATCTTCAAGGTTACCAAGACGGTCAACCAGCCCTAATGTTTTTGCCTTTTCACCTGAAAAAATCCTGCCGTCTGCAATTTCCCGAACCTGTGTTAACGGGATTTTCCTTCCTTGTGCAACATGTTCGATAAACTGGGTATGAACATTATCGGAAAATTCCTGGAGAAGCTTTCGCTCGATTTCCGTCATTTTTCTTACCGGAGACGCAATATCCTTATATTCTCCGCTCTTAATCACTACCGGGCTCAGTCCAATCTTTTCAAACAACGCTTCAAAATTGGTGTACCCCAGGATAACCCCGATACTTCCGGTTATCGTACCCGGATTGGCGATAATGCCATCTGCCGCTGCAGCAATATAATACCCCCCGGAAGCTGCAATCGTTCCTAAGGACGCAATAACACTTTTTACTTCAATTGTTTTTCGAATTTCCCGATATATTTCCTGGGATGCTCCCACCGTGCCCCCGGGTGAATCAATACGGATAACAATTGCTTTAACAGAATTGTTATCCCTGAAATCTTTTATCTGTTCAAGAATCTGCCTGGAATCGGCAATCACCCCGTTAAGTTCTATGACCCCCACTTTTTCGCCGAACCCGATCTCAGAATGAACCTTCGAGGCTAAACTTAACAACGACAAAACAACGGAACTTCCGGCGATAATCGCGGAAAACACCAGTAAAAAAAACAAATATGGATGCCTGCGGGAAAACATGGATTTAATTACCTGATGTTATTATTTATAATACAGACGTGTATTGTTTTTGTTGAAAAATAGACATAGGGATGAAACAAAATAAATTCTGCTTCATCCCTATGATAAGCCATCCACTTACCGCAATGAGCGGCTTCACTTAATTCAATAAAAACGCATAAATCGGATATATGCGCTAAATAAAGTTAGCTGACCGGATCTTCATCCTGCTCCGGTTCTGCACCAACGGAGTCTACCGCATCAGGAGCTTCATCTGCAGCATCTTCCGGGGATACTGTTTCTTCAACTGTTTCTTCAACTGTTTCTTCAGCTGCTTCTTCAGCTGCTTCTTCAGCTTTTTCTTCAACTACCTCTTCAGCTGCTTCTGCATTTACCTCTTCGGCTGCTTCTGCATTTACCTCTTCGGCTGCTTCTGCAACTACCTCTTCAGCAACTTCTTCGGCTGCTTTTTCAACAATTTCTTCGACTTCCGTTTTTTCTGCTTCAGCCAGTTTTGCCTCCCCGTTTAATTTTTCCTGAAGATTTTCTTTTAAGATCGCTCCGAAGCTTGACGGGGCCGGCTGGGACTTATTCACATATTCTTCAAGAATCGACTGATCATCATCTTCGCCCAGCCGCTTGATAGACAACCCGATACGCCTGTCATCCGTATTGATATTCATTACTTTGGCTGTCAGCATATCACCGACTTCATACTGGCCAACCGGGGTTTTGATTTTTTCTTTACTGATCTCTGAGACATGAACCAGACCTTCGATACCTTCCTCCAGTTCAACAAAAATTCCGAAATCAGTAATATTGGTGATGGTACCATTGATTTCGGTCCCTGACGGATAGCGTTCGGCAACTGACTTCCAAGGGTCATCTTCAAGCTGCTTAATCCCCAGTGAAAATCGCTCGTTGGATTTATCAATGTCTAAAACTCTCGCCTGAACAATATCACCTTTTTTGTACATTTCAGAGGGATGCTTGATTCGCTTAATCCAGGATATGTCTGAAATATGGACCAGGCCGTCAATATCATCATCAATACCGATAAAAATACCGAAATCGGTGATATTTTTTATTTTTCCTTCGATGGTGGATCCAATGGGATACTTTTCACTGATCATTTCCCATGGATTCGGGGTGATCTGTTTCATGCCCAGAGAAATCCTTCGATTTTCAGGCCTGATATCCAGTACAATCGCCTCGACGATTTCACCCGCTGTCACCACTTTGGACGGATGACGCACTTTTCGGGTCCAGGACATTTCAGAAACATGAATCAACCCCTCGATTCCTTCTTCAACTTCCACAAATGCGCCGTAATCTGTCAGGCTGACAACCTTACCGTTGACCTTGGTACCGACCGGATATGTTTCCTCTGCAATTGTCCATGGATCCGGCACAAGCTGTTTCATCCCAAGGGAAACTCTTTCGTTTTCCTTGTCAAACGACAGGACTTTCACGTTAATGGTGTCACCGACATTATAAAGTTCAGAAGGATGCTTTACCCTGCCCCATGATATATCGGTTATATGCAACAGGCCATCCACACCGCCGAGATCGACAAAAATACCATATTCAGTAATATTTTTGACCACACCCTCCATAACACTGCCTTCTTCGATTGAAGCCAGGGTCGCGGAACGCTTTGATTCACGTTCGGATTCCAGGATCGCTCGTCTTGAAAGAACAATATTGTTTCTTTTCCGGTTGAACTTCAACACTTTAAAGTCAAGGGACTTTCCAACCATTTCGTCAAGATTACGAATCGGTCGTAAATCGGCCTGAGAACCGGGAAGAAACGCCTGAACCCCGACATCCACCGAAAATCCGCCCTTTACGCGATTGGTAATAACACCTTCAATAGTATCGTCTGCGTCATGAATTTCCTTGATTGCTTCCCACACCTTGACCTTGGCAGCCTTTTCTTTTGAGAGGATGACACGTTCTTCATCTTCATCCCACACTTCGATCATGACCTCAACCTGGTCATTTAAATTGACGTCCACTTTCCCGTTTTCATCCTTGAATTCATGAATGGGAATCTGGCCCTCAGATTTGTAGCCGACATCAACTAAGACATGATCTCTGTCAACAGAAATTATGGTACCGACAACGACTTCTCCCTCTTCAAACTGCTTGAGGCTTTCTTCATACATTGCCATCAAGTCTTCCATGCTTTGGTCGGAATCATCACCCGACGTGGCAACATCCGCTGCCATTTGTGCCGCATTTTCCATCTCTGCGTCCGTGTTGGTCTGCTCGTTTTCAGAATTGTCTACAAAATTTTCCATTAAATATTTTCTCCTTTAGCCGATTTTTTTTATACCGCCCGGCGCAGGCGCTGGATCGGTATAACCAAAATTAAATAACAGACCTAATCTCAAAAAACAACATATAAATTTGATGTCTCCGTAAAAAGTCGATTTGGGGGAGTTTATTTTTTTAACGTATTGAATTTATTGATGGCAGAAGTCAGTAAAACAGCCTTTTGGGGGCTTTTGACGAATCCATCAAAATTTAATAAATGGAGTTTTTAAATAAAAATTCTGTTTTCAGGAATTTTGCCGGAAAGAATCAAAGAGTTGCTGCAATCTTTTCATTGATATGTTTCATCATCTGTTCAATCACGGATTCAACGGAACATTCTGTTGAATCGATCAAAATGGCATCATCTGCAGGTTTAAGAGGAGCCACCTCCCTTGAAGAATCATTATTATCCCGGCGCGCCATATCCTTTTCAACCGCCTCAAGGTTCTGAGGTAATTTTTTTTCTTCAAGTTCTTTATGTCGCCGGGATGCCCGGATTATTAAATCCGCAGTCAGAAAAAACTTAACATCCGCTCCCGGAAACACAACGGTTCCCATATCACGCCCTTCAAAAACAGCCGCTTTTTCCGCACCCATTTTACGCTGAAGCCCCAGCAGCGCCTTTCTTACCACCGGACGGGCGGAAACCGCCGACGCCATCATGGACATCTCCGGCGTCCGGATATAATCCGAGATATCGGATTCGCCTGAATACAGGCGCACCCCTTTTTTGTTTCTGACAAACCTTAATTCCAGGTTATTGCACAGGGCCTCAAGCTGGTGTTCATCGTCTGGGGAGATGCCCTTTGCCTTTGCTTCAAATGCCACTCCCCTGTAAAGCGCCCCGGTATCAATATATTTATATTGCAACCGGTCCGCCAAAGCCTTGCTGACAGTTGTTTTTCCCGCACCGGCCGGTCCGTCAATGGTGATAACGAGTTTCTTCATTCGCATCCTTTCAATACCATTTTTTGTCCATTCTCAATCACCAGCATTTAATAACCTTTTGAAATAAAGGACAAACGATACTTTGTCATTAATAACCAATTGCACTATGACTTTTTTAAAACCATTTCAAGCGCCTGCAGGAATCTTTCATTTTCTTTTCGAGTGCCGACATTCACCCGGATATATTCAGGAAATCCGTATGATACCATTGACCGGACAATGACACCCCTTTTCAACATCGACTCAAACACATCATCTGCATCTGCTTTTACATCAATTAGAAAAAAATTAGACTGAGTGGGGAAAAAAGCAATCTCCATTTTCTTAAGCTGATCCTGAAGAAATGCCAGTTCCGTGTGAATCAATGTACATGTTTTTTTCAGAAAAGCCTCATCATCCAAAGCGGCTGCCGCTCCTGCCTGGGCCAGTGAATTGGTGTTAAACGGCTCCCTGACCCGATTGCACATGGCAGCCATTGCAAAAGACATGAGGCCATAGCCGATTCTAATACCGGCAAGTCCGTATGCTTTTGAAAATGTTCTCAGCACTGCAATGGGTCGGTCTTCAGCGACCTGGGTCAGCCCATTTAAACATTCCGGATCACGGGCAAATTCTATGTATGCCTCATCCAGCACCACCACCACCTCCGGCGACAATTTTTCCATAAAGGTCTCAAATTCTTTTGTCTTAATATAACTGCCGGTGGGATTATTCGGGTTGGTGATAAATATCATTCGCGTTTTGTCCGTGACGGCATCGGCCATGGCGGACAGATTCAGCGACAGATCCGTCAACGGCACAAACACCGGTACGGCGTTCACGGTTTTTACATAGATCTCATACATGAGAAACGACGGGTCGGTCATCACCGCCTCATCACCGGATGACAAATAGACTCTGGTGAGCATACCGATCACATCATCAGACCCGTTTCCGATCACGATCCGTTGTTTTGGAACCCCCAGTTTTTCAGACAGCTTTTCCACCAGATAATACCCGCTGCCGTCCGGGTAGCGGTGCAGGTTCCGCATGGCTTCCCGCATAGCCGCCAC
The DNA here is from genome assembly GCA_014237465.1 of Desulfobacteraceae bacterium. GTDB lineage: Bacteria > Desulfobacterota > Desulfobacteria > Desulfobacterales > Desulfosalsimonadaceae > SURF-3. The sequence continues at coordinate 15,889 of JABZFM010000007.1, forward strand.
CGCCTTTGGTGAAGATCCTATGGGATTTTCATTGGATGCCAGCTTGATCGTATTTTTAATGCCGTATTCCCGTTCCAGTTCCTCGATAGGTTTTCCGGGTTTATATGGTTTTAAACTTAATATATTTTCCGCAACCTTTAATTTCATAAGTAAATTTCCAAATAATATTTTTTCAAAAACTTTAATGCCTATGTCATTTTAAATATAACGATGTAATGACTTTCCTTTCCGCTTAGAATATTTCGCCACGTTCAGATTTCTTTCTAAATATTAATTCCGATTCTCAGTGAGGATGATTCGCCTATTTGCAAGGCTTTCAGGGGGAGGCTGTAGTCAGATCTACCGCGCCCCCTGAGTAACGCAGCAAATAGGCGAATCAGACTTGCTGAGAACTTGGAATTTGGGTTTTCCAGCGCCTATGCACCCAAAACCACTGGTCCGGATATCGGCAAATCACGTCTTCGATCACCCGGTTATACTGCCGGGTGCTGGTTATAATATCCTTTTCCTTGTCACCGGTACGAATAACCGGTACTTCAGGCCCGATCTCGACCCGGTATCCATCTTCTTCCCTTAAAAGAAACAGCGGCACAACCGGGGTATCCGTACCCAGGGCAATGAGCGCCAGCCCCTTGTTGGTGCATGCTTTTCGATTAAAAAAATCGACAAAAACACCGGACTGCACATTGGTATTCTGATCCAGAAGAATACCGATCAATTCTCCTTTTTTTAATCCCCGCAATATCGGCCGCATGGCATTTTTTTTGGGATACAGGGTGGTACCATAGCGGCCCCTTAAATTAATAAAAAAAAGATCCAGGGGTTTAAAATCCATCGGCCGGTATATGGCGCTCATGGGATAACCGAGCATTGCCGCCGCCATGGACATCAATTCCCAGTTACCCATATGCCCGGTCAACACCAAAACACCCTTGCCTTTTTTATGGGCGTTTTTCAGATAATGCAATCCATTGACATGGAAATACTTTGAAAACTCTTTTTCCTTTAACCGCAACAACCACCCGATTTCAAATATAATGAGAATCAGATTACGAAAAATCCGGCGTGCCAGCTTTCGTATTTCAACAGCACTTTTTTCAGAGCCGAACACATGGGTCAGGTTTTCCAAGGCCACGTCTCGGTGCCTTTTATCCACAACAAACCATACGCCGCCTAAAAAATCCGCAATTTTTACAGCTGTATTACGGGAAATCAAGCCGATCAGATAAAACAGTCCTGAAATGGTTTTAAATAATATTGTTTCCATAAACTACAACATCAAAAAGCATCGACACCATCAAATTATCAGTTCTTGTTAAAAATCAGGAGGTATCATATCTTTTCTGAATCTGCAATCAATAAACAGCGTACCAACCCTGCCTTAAGCATAAAGAAAGTTTCATCATATCAGCAAAAGCGATTGAAAAAATGATTTTAAACGGAATGCCTTCAATTAAAAACCAGAATAAACGTCTCATCTTTCTGTTTCCCATACAAATGGAAGCTGCCGCTGGATTTAAAATTCTCCACACAATTTTTCCTTTACAGCACACAAACCATTCAGATTTTCCATGGTCGCAACCTGTTTATCAGAGTTTGCGTTAAGCTGATCTATTGCCAACAAAATTTAAAGCAAATGCTTGAAAAAATCTTGACAATAAACCTCTGATCCTTTATTTTTTTGGCCATATACCCATAAATAAATTTTAATATAAAATTATTTAAGATATCGAAAAAATTTAAACTCGGAATGGAGGGTTTTATCGCATGACCGAAAAAACAATTAAACTCGGAAAGAAAAAGAAAAACACTTTCATGGATAAGGTGAAAGAGATTCTTCCGGAAGGCGGGAATCTTAACCTGTGTCTTACCTGCGGTGCCTGTTCTTCAGGGTGCCCTGCCACAGGGCTCGAAAATATGGACCCTCGTAAATTCCTTAGAATGGCAGCCTTGGGGATGGATGATGAGCTGACCAGTACACCATGGGTATGGATGTGCACTATGTGTCAGCGCTGCATTTACGTATGCCCGATGAAAATAGATATTCCCCAGCTGGTTTATAATGCCCGTGACACATGGCCCCGGGAGACCAGACCGAAGGGCATATTGGGATCCTGTGATATGGCCCTGAAAAATGAAAGCGGCAGCGCAATGGGAACATCCCCGGATGATTTCACGTTCGTGGTTGAAGATGTGCTTGAAGAATACCAGGAAGCGCAACCGGAGTTCAAGGATATGCAGGCTCCCATTGACAAGCAGGGCGCAGAATTTTTCCTGAACCAGAACTCACGAGAACCGGTCACGGAACCGGATGAAATGGTTCCCCTCTGGAAAATCCTCCATCTCGTTGGGGCGAACTGGACGTACGGTTCAAAAGGCTGGGGCGGTGAAAATTACTGCATGTTTCTGGCCGAAGATGCAAGCTGGAAGCATCTTGTTCAACAATCGACTGATCAGGCTCATGAACTGGGGTGCAAGACGTTTCTCAACACCGAATGAGGGCACGTCACATTTGGAGTCCGGGCCGGACTGAAAAAATTCAATATTGAACACAAATTTGAAGTCAAAAATATTTACGAATATTATGCAAAATGGATTCGCGAGGGAAAATTAAAAGTAAATTCAGACTGGAACAAGGATCTGAAAATAAAATTCACCGTTCAGGATCCCTGCCAGATTGTGAGAAAAAGCTTTGGCGATCCTATTGCGGAAGATCTGCGGTTTGTCGTTAAATCCATCGTGGGCGAAGAAAATTTTATCGATATGACTCCGAACCGCTCAAACAACTATTGCTGCGGCGGCGGCGGCGGTTTTCTGCAATCCGGTTATAAAGACGAACGCTTGGAATACGGCAGATTAAAAGATGAACAGATTCAAGCAACTGGTGCTGATTACTGCATCGCCGGCTGCCACAACTGCCATGCGCAAATCCATGAATTGAGTGAACATTACGGGGGACATTATCCGGTGGTACACCTCTGGAGTATGATCTGTCTTTCTTTAGGTATTCTCGGGCCCAATGAACGGGAATATCTGGGGGATGATCTCAAGGAAGTTAATGTATTTCATCCGGAAACCGCATTAATGTAATTTTAAGTGAATAAATAAATTGATACTCCGTCAAAAATTAAAAGCACCATTTACCCCTGATCACATTGCGGGCTGACAGACACCCTTTCCGCATGTCAGCCTGCATGTGACGGTATCTTCTTTTGATCAACCATTGACTTAAGGGAGGTTTGCAATGAGTGATATGATGATTCCCACCATTGAAGAGCTGACCAAAAGGCGTATGGAATCATTAGCTGTTTCAGAAAAAGCGATCATCGAACACCCGGATGAGTACCGCGAAATAAAAAAAATAATCCGGTATATTATCTCTAAAACAGTTGATATTGGTGATTATTATACTATAGCTAAAAAACTGACCCGCTTACTGGACAAAATGACGGAATCCGGCAATCAGTCAATTTTTTATTACTATTATAAAAATATCGATCCGCAACAAAGGGGACAGGCCAGATATTTCAGAGCCAATTGCATGGACCTGGAACAACAGTTAAAATGTGTTGATCAGTTGCGGTGCAGTAAACGTCATATAAGGGTTATTCAATAAGGACTCGCTCAAAAATAAATTCCATGTGTTAAAAAAATACCCCTCCCAAAATCCGTTTTTTACGGAGACATCAACAACTAATCAATAAAAATGATTAATCTTTTGTAATCCTGCCTGAATTATCATAATTATATATCAGTTACCGATAATAAGAACTTTCAGAGATAGATTCGTTATTAAAACTTAATACTCAACTGATCACAACCCATTGAAATGAAAATCATTAAACCGTCACTTCCATCGGCTAAAGTTTTCTGGGGAATCAGTTCTTTTCAGGCCCTGGCCATGTTTCGGCGGGGATTGTTTTATGCATTTCTGTCAATTTATCTGCGCTATTTCCTGGGCCTGTTTTTAGATACCGGTTTTGGTGTTTCAAGCCGGGTTTTGAGCTATATCTTCAATACTGAATCTGTTGCCATTATATGTTTCGGCTTACTGGCCGGACGTCTCGGCAGATGGCTTGGCGACGGACAGACCGTTTGCCTGGGCGCCTTCATCGCCATTGCGTACCTGATGATCTATGCATTCACAAACGACCTGAAATGGATTTATGTAGCGAGTTGTTTTCGCGGCATGGCGGATGTCATTATCCTGGCCGCATCTTATGCGTTTGTCTCTGTATTAATTCCGCCGGAACGACGGGGAACGCTTTTCGGCCTGTTCAATGCCACCCTGTTTCTGTCCTGGGGAGTGGCCGGCACCCTGATTGCCGGACCGATTGTCGATCTTTTATTCCATATGGGAGCCAGTCAGGCTACGGCTTACCGGTCGGCCTACTTATCCGGACTTGTGATGGTCATCGTCGGTTTATTGATCCAGTCTTTTCTGGTCTTTGTACTGCTGCCGAAAACCGGAATTTCAGCACAAAGGAGACGGACTTGAAAAAAGGACTCAAATTCTCCAGAGAAGAAATCAGCTGGATTTTATATGATGTGGGAAACTCCGCATTTGTGCTGGTGATGGTGACGGCCATCATGCCCATCTTTTTTAAGGATTTTGCGGCAAAAGGAATCCCGGCCGCTGTTTCAACAGCCCACTGGGGATTTGCCAATTCCGCGGCATCTTTTATTTTAGCCCTTCTCTCTCCTTTACTGGGAACTTTTGCTGATTATCAAAACCTTAAAATAAGATTTTTTACCGCCTTTTTAGTGATCGGACTGGGATTTACGCTGCTCCTGGCCGTGGTAAATGAAGGCCAGTGGGTACTTTGCCTGTGTCTTTTTGTGTTTGCACGGGTAGGTTGGGCCGGTGCCAATGTTTTCTACGATGCGTTTATCGTGGATGTGACCCCTAAAGAACGTATGGACCGGATTTCCGCCAGCGGGTATGCCTGGGGTTATATCGGCAGTGTGGTTCCGTTTCTGGTAATCATAGCAATGATCATGGCGGCTGCAGATGAATCCAGCACTTCCCTTCCCGTTTTTCAGACAAAAATCGGATTTATGATCGTTGCCGTATGGTGGCTTATTTTTTCCATTCCGATTATCAGGAATGTCAAACAATGCTATTTTATCCCCCGCTCTTCCTCCCCGGTTTCCGAAAGCTTTAAACGCCTGTGGCAGACGTTTAAGGAAATCCGAAAATACCGGCAAGCGTTTTTATTTCTTATCGCTTATTTTTTTTATATTGATGGCGTTGGCACGGTCATCAGCATGTCGACCGCTTATGGACGCGACTTGGGGTTCAGCGTCACACTTTTAATTGCTGTGATTCTATTCATTCAGATTATTGCGTTTCCCTTTGCCCTTCTTTACGGAAGACTGGCTAAGGCGTTTTCCGCCAAAACCATGCTGCTGACCGGTATATCAATCTATTGTGTGATTACCCTGGTCGCATTTCTCCTCCCCTCAATTACTGATAACTTCATCAAAACAGTCGCGTTCTGGTGTATTGCCTTTCTCGTTGGCTCATCCATGGGCGGTATCCAGGCCCTCAGCCGCAGCTTTTACGGCAAACTGATACCGGCAAAAAAAAGTGCGGAGTTTTTCGGATTTTACAATGTATTCGGAAAATTTGCGGCAATAACCGGCCCGTTTCTCATGGGGTTTGTGGGAGCCTATTCCGGCCATTCCCGGTGGGGCGTATTAAGTGTTCTTGTCCTGTTCATCATAGGGGCCTGGATGCTGAGTCGGGTTGAAGATCAATATTGAAAATTTAAGATGAGATCCTGTTGTCCGTGCACTTCACGGACTTGATCCATTAAATGATACTCCGGATTTGGTTTAAATTTTACCTTGATTTCCATGCCTTAGCTCTATTATAAACATTACGATTGTTGATGACTTCTTAAACAAAAGAACAATAAAAACAAAGTCTCCTGGTGTTTATATGAAAACATTCAAGAGGCATAATGATGAATTGAAACGCACAATGAAGTCTCATTTGATTGATATTGAAAAAGATGGTGTTTGGGATAATGATTACGATAAGTTTTATCATGCAAGACTGAAACGTATTTCTAAAGCTTTAAATAAATTTATAATCACACAAGAAGACGTTTCGAATGTATCATTGGATGTTTATGAAGATATTGAAGAACCTGAAATTGATGCTGTTGAATAAAAAAGCATAAATTCAGCGGACCCAAAGGGCCGGGCCGCTGATTAATTCGATATGCAGATTTGGAATATATATGATAGCAAAATTTTTTGTGAAGGTCTTTTATCGTTATTCCTATCAATAAAGAAAATATTAAGGAGGTTTTTTTGGTTAAAATGACAATTATCGACTTTTTGAAGGACCGAGCCACTGGAAACGCAGACGACCTGGCATTTCGGTATATGAGCAACGGCGAATTGGACGGGCCGATCATAGAGTGGACCTTCTCTGAACTCTATCACCAGAGTGCCGGAGTGGCTGAAGATCTGGTTGAACAAGGTCTCGCGGGTTCGAGCGTCCTGCTCGTCTTTCCACCGGGGCTCGACTTCGTGAAGGCGCTCTTCGGTTGTCTCCTCGCGGGGGCGCGGGCGGTTCCTGTCCCGCTACCCAATCCCCGCAGCAAGAACCCTCTCGGTAGGATCCTAAATACCGCCCGGGCCTGCGATGCTTCGACTGTCTTGACTGATCAGGAGATCGCAGCAATGGCCGCGCCGATGGTGTCCGAGCTGCCTGTTTGCTTGAGAGCGGTGACCGACCGTGTTGCCACCGACTGGGCCGGCCCTCGGGTTGAGATGAATGAGGTTGCCTACTTACAGTTCACGTCAGGCTCCACCGGTTATCCCAAAGGGGTCGCTGTCAGACACGACAACGCCGTGTCGAACATCCGCGTGATGGGAGAGATGCTGCGTCTTAATTCAACGAAACCAGCGATGGTGTGGGCACCCCACTACCACGATCTGTGCCTGGTCGGACACGTGCTGGGCCCGGTGTACTATGGGTACGAGTCCACACTGATGTCTCCTATGGAGTTTCTCATAAAGCCGGTGCGGTGGCTGCGCGCCATGAGTCACTACAAGATCGCCAACACCGCCAGCCCGAACTTCGGCTACGAGTACTCGACGCGGCGGATCAAGCCCGAAGAGTGCGAGGGTCTCGACCTGAGCCATTGGGTAATAGCGGGAAATGGGGGGGAGCCAGTCCTTCAGCAGACGCTGGAAGCATTCATCAAAAAGTTCGGGCCCTATGGGTTTCGGCCGCAGACCTTCATGCCCTGCTATGGCATGGCCGAGTCCGTGCTCTTCGTGGCCGGGCTGAAATCGATGTCTGAGCCTCCTAAGGTGCTCACACTGAGCGCAGCGGACCTGGAGACAAACACCGTCCGCGTCCTGGCCGACAACGAGCCCGGCGGGCGCAATATCATAAGTTGCGGAAAACCAGGCTCCGACCACCGGGTGATCGCCGTAGATCCCGCCACGCTCACCCAGGCCAATCCCAACCAGGTTGGCGAGATGTGGGTGCAAGGCCCCAGTGTGCCCAGCGGCTACTGGGGACTGCCGGAGGAATCCGCAGCCACATTTGAGGGGCGTCTCGCTGACACGAATGAGGGACCCTTTCTCCGCACCGGAGACCTGGGCATCGTTGCCGATGACGAGATCTACCTGACCGGCCGCTTGAAGGACCTGATCATCATCGCCGGACGAAACCACTACCCGGGCGACATCGAACTCTCCGTGCAGCAATCCGGCGCTCCGGTTCGCCTGGGAGCCTGCGCGGCCATCTCAGAGCCTGTCAACAGTGCCGAAGAGCTTGTTATTATTGCCGAGTTGGATGAACGCCGGCTTCCTGCCGATGCTCAGTCCAAGGACCCGGGATCGGAATCTCTAGAGGAATTCTGGGACTTGGCCGTAAAGACTATCCGGGGTGCAGTTTCCATGCGGCACGGCCTGTCGGTACAATCCGTGGTGTTCGTGAAGCCTCGGAGTCTCGAGAAGACCTCCAGCGGAAAGCCGCGGCGGCGGCACTATCAGAAGCTCTTCCTCAAGGGGGATCTCGATGTGCTTCATGAGAAACGGTTGCCCCAGACCGCCTGAAGATGATATATGATACTGATCATCATATGAACACGAAGGGACCATAAATGAGCAAAATACTTAAAAAAACAATAAGTTCAAACTGGTTTCAAGGGTTTGTTTTTCGCTTTATCCGCTTGTACGCTTCAACATTTCGCTTAACCGTGGAAAATGAAGAAGAATGGATGAATTATTTAAAAAATGGCGGGAAGGTATTGCTGTGTGTATGGCATCAACAGTTTTTTCCAGCTATCCGTTACTTTAAAAACTATCAGCAATTCGCGCCCGGCCTGATGATCAGTAGAAGTGCGGACGGTGACCTCATTGCCGGGGTGGCCAGCCGGACCGGATGGCGGCCTGCCAGGGGCAGTTCTTCTAAAGGCGGAAAATCAGCCATGATGGAGGTTATCAGTCATTTAAAAGAAACCGGATTAGCCGCCCATATCCTTGACGGGCCCCGCGGCCCCATCGGCAAGGTCAAAGCCGGCGCCATCAGTATTGCGCTGGCAGCAGAAGCGGTAATCGTTCCTTTTTATATTTCTGCTGACCGCGCCTGGTATTTTAACAGCTGGGACAAATTTTTTATCCCCAAACCATTTGCCAGGGTCACATTAAGGTATGATAAAATGATCAAACTTCAAACGCCCAACTCAGAATCTGAGTTTGAAGCGCAAAGACAAAATATTGAAAGTATCATGATCAAGGAACTTAAAAATGCAGCTGTATAAACTGTAAAATTTCAAAAAGGCGGCGTAAAAGTGAAAAATATGCATTTATTTGATCAGGATATTTTGCTGACAAAAGAAAGACCGGACTCTTTTAAAACAGAGATAAGCCGAAACTGGTCCATTAACGGGAACCCCAACGGTGGATATCTTCTGGCAATACTGGCAAATGCCATGCAGCAGAAAAGCAACAGGAACTCCGTTACCATCTGTACCGCAACTTACCTGTCGAAAACGATTTCCGGACAAGCCGACCTGGCTCTTGAAAATATCGGCCGGACCCAACACTTTGACCGATGGGAGGCAAAACTGATCCAGGAGGGCAAGGAAAAAATCCGGGCCATGGGTACTTTTTCAGACATTGAGAACAGCCGGACGGAAAAACGATATGAAAAATCACCACCGGATCCGGCACCGAAAGAAGACTGCATGCAAATTCCGCCCATGGGCGAATACACTATTTACGAGAACATGGACATACGTCTGGATCCCGGATGCGCGGGATGGTTTACGGGATCTTTGATCGATATTTCCGAACACAAAGGCTGGATTAAGTTTAAAAACGACCGCCCGTTTGATGCGTTATCATTACTTTTGATCGCCGATGCGTTTCCGCCCGCTTTTTTTACAAGCCAGGGAATTATTGCCTGGGTGCCGACCATTGAATTCTCGGTCAATATTCGCAACATCCCGGAAACCCAATGGCTGAAGTGCATATTTCGCACCCATTTCATCAATAACGGAATTTTAGAAGAAGACGGCGAAATCTGGGATGAAAACAATGAACTGGTTGCCATTTCACGGCAAATTGCTCAATTTAGTAAAAAACCGACCCAACAGGCTTAACGTAAAGACTGCTAAAAATTCGAGACACCCGATCAACTTTTACCCAAAAAAAAGATATAAATTATTATTAACCATAAACGGAGGTATTATTATGACAGCAAAACAATGGAACACCCCGCCGGAAATGCAAATTGATCCGGCAAAAACATACAAAATCATCATGGACACCACCAAGGGGGAACTCGAACTGGAGCTTTACCCGGAGCACGCCCCCAAAACCGTCAACAACTTTGTCTTTCTGGCCAAAGAAGGTTTCTACGACGGACTCACCTTTCATCGGGTCATCAGCAACTTCATGATCCAGGGCGGCGATCCCACCGGCATTGGAAGCGGCGGACCCGGCTACCGGTTTGAGGATGAATGCGCGGGAAATCCGTTGACCCATGAAAGTTGTGTTATCTCCATGGCCAATGCCGGACCGAACACCAATGGCAGCCAGTTCTTTATCACCCATTCTCCCCAGTCGCACTTAAACGGAAAACACACTGTTTTCGGAAAGGTCGTCAAGGGACTCGATGTTGTGGATGCCATTCAACAGGGTGACAAAATGAATAAAGTAACTGCCGGCGAAATCTGACTTTTTACAAGACTATTATATCTTAAAAAAAATTAAATTTTAACCCCAACCGGGGAGGCGGATCATTTTTATCAACGACCCCTCCCCTTTTTTTATGGAAATTTACATAGTTTTACAATGCGTCGGCAACTGTTGAAGTTTAATAAATAATCTGGTAAAATATTAAAAATATCATGAGTGCTTTGCCTGACCTTTTTGAATGCCCCTTTATGTGATTCCCCCAAAAACAAAGGAGCCGACCATGTCATTTAATTTGGAAGTTATAATCAAAAAAACAGTCAAAAAATCTGATTTAAACCCGTTATTATTTATTCACGGTGCATGGCACGGGGCCTGGTGCTGGCACAACTTTCTCGATTACTTTCCGGAAAAGGGCTTTGACTGCTATGCCCCCAGCCTTTGCGGACACGGGAAAAGTGATAATAATAAAAGCCTTAAAACGACCCGGTTGGATGATTATGTTGAAAATGTAAGAAGTGTTGTTGATTCAATATTTAGCGAGACCGGCAAAAAACCGGTCATTATTGGTCACTCCATGGGCGGTCTCATCGCTCAGAAATACCTGGAAACGGATCATGAAATTCCCAAAGCCTTCCTGCTGGCACCGGTACCCCGGCACGGTGTCTGGCAGACAACCCTGCGCATGACCGGGCGACTGCCCTTAGCTTTTATTAAGGTCAACCTGACCTGGAGTTTATGGCCGCTGGTGAGCACAAAGGAACGTACCCAAAAAGCATTTTTTTCCGAAAACATTCCGGACAATAAACTCAATGAATATTTCCTGCAGATGCAGGATGAATCGTATCTGGGGTTCTGGGACATGCTGATCTTCAGACTGCCGTCGCCTAAAAAAGTTAAGACACCGGTGTTGGTTTTGGGTGCTGAAAACGACACGATCTTTTCCGTCAAAGAAATCAAATCCACCGCCAAAGCCTATGGCACGGAAGCGGTAATCTTTGACAACATGGCGCATGATATGATGCTGGAGGAAAACTGGAAGGATGTGGCGAATTATATTATTAAAACCATATAACGATTAGGGTTTAAGAAGGATAACCCGTTATGTTAAGATTAATGTTGTTAACTTAAGGACTTTGGCCTTTTTAAAGAAGAATATCGAATATTGAACAAGGAATATCGAACCGCAGAAATAAAAAAATACATCGAAATTCGATATTCCCTGTTCGACATTCTGCGGTTCATTTTAAAAGAATTTCTGGTTCCCACGGCCCTTGTGAGAATCCATACCGGATAATACGTTAAAATTAATCTTTAATGCAAAAAGACGGATGGGAAATTCAGACGCTTTACAGCGTCAGAGCCCTGATCTGGGGATCTTGCTTATTTTTTTAGTCCGGATTTCTTCGGCCGAAGCCAACGCTTCAGCAGGTGCTCAACAAGTTATAAATATTTATAATAATTGTCAGACATCTTATGTCCACCAAAGCATTTTAAATTTTACCGATAATTATGTATCGTGTCCTCGGAACTTCCACCTTTCCACCCTTCCACCTTCCATTGAATGTTCATTGTTTAGTTTTTCTCCATTCTTTTCCGGTTTATCCGGGTTGAGCTTCTATCTGTTTTCTTCATGAAAAATGCGGGCTACGGATCAGCCCCACATATTTTCCGACAATCCGGACCTTTTCCCGGTCCCGGCCTTTAAAGATCATCGGCGGGTAGATGCTGTTTGCGGAATGCAGTTCAAAGGTATTTTTTTTACGGCGGATAATTTTCAGGGTCGCCTCGGTCTGTATATCATCCACAATGACCGCAACAATGCCGCCGTCATCTGCGTCATTGACCGGTACAATGATCGCAAGGTCTCCATCCTGGATATGGGCGTCGATCATTGAATCACCGGTCACCCGGACGGCAAAACACGACTCATGACCATATAAAGCGGGATCAACCGGAAGAAATTCTTCAACATGGTCATAGATGCTGATAGGCGTTCCTGCTGCAATATGCCCGGCCAGAGGAATGGCTTTTGACTCATCCGGGCTGACATTCGGGCCGCCAGGCGAGCTGACAACCGGCCGCCAGGCCCTTTTTTTGCCGGGAATGGTTTCGATAAATCCTTTATCAATCAATACATTTAGAATCCGGTGAACCCCGGCCGGACCCTTTAACCCCAAGTATTCGCAGATCTCCCGAACAGTCGGCGCCATGCTAAACTGCTGGTGATGGTGCAGGATATACTCATAAACACTTAACTGGCGATCGGTCAGCTCCATAGCATATCCCCCGGACTTTTTACCCCCCGGCCGCCCCGGTTGAGCACATGGGTATAGATCATAGTGGTTCTGACGTCCTTATGTCCCAAAAGTTCCTGGACCGTCCGGATACCCGGTCATTTCCGCCTTTGCCGTCACGAACGGTAACCTGCTGGTATGAGAAATCAATCTCCTTAATACGCAGACGCATACATTCCATGACCCGCAAACCGGCGCCATACATAAATTGCGCCATCAGCCATTTGCTGCCGTCAAGCTGGTCAACTATTGCCCTGACTTCTTCCTTTGTGAATACGACCGGCAAGCGCCTCGGTTTTTTGGCCCGAACCACCCCGCTAATATCCCCGAATTCTTTTTTTAATACGTTCCGATACAAAAACAACAATGCATTAAATGCCTGATTCTGTGTTGAAGCCGCCACATTTTTATTGACTGCCAGATTCGTTAAAAATGCTTTGATCTCTTTTTCACCCATATCCTTTGGGTGGCGTTTATTATGGAAGAATATATATCGCTTGATCCACCCGACATAGGTCTCTTCCGTTCTCATACTGTAATGCTTTAGTCTTAAGGCGTTTCTTACCTGGTCTAGCAGTCGGGGTTGCCCGCCCATCATCTCCTCCACATTAAAATTTAAAAATAAGAAATAAACCTTCTGTGCATGAACATTTGTTCATGTTAACAAAAAAATAACATATTCAATAATGTGATATCAAGCAAAAAAGTTGTATTTTGCTCCTGTGGGTGGTAATATCATGCGAAATTAAACGACTTGCGTCAAAACTACTGCTTAAAAGACGCCTTTCACGCTTCACTTAGGCAGTCGAATAATTGTTAGGCGATATGGATACCCCGCCTTATCGCCACACATAACCAAAGCGGGGCAACAAGGGAGAAAGAAGAAAATGGCTTATACGAAACTTGTGATGGAAAACCCCTATAACGGGCAGATCAAGGAGGCGCCAGTCGGCTTCTCTTGGACAGTCTTATTTTTTGCATTTTTTCCGCCTCTTTTTCGAGGGGATTGGAAATGGGCAATCATCATGTTCTTGCTCACCATGATTACGATGGGTTTAAGCGGGCTATTGTTTATGTTTATTTACAACAAGCTGTACATAAAAGACCTGATAGGAGATGATTTCATTGTGAAATCAGTGGGAATGGGTACGCTTGATCAAGTATCTCAGAAGCTCGGAATTAACCTTCCGGTACGATAGGTAGCATGACTCGCCTACAATCACATGCACTCGGGCAGCAAAAAGCGCCGCTCGTTCCTCGCTCTGCTTTTTGCTGCCGGTGATGCGTGACGTTTGGAATCAAAAAAACCACTTGACACCACACATGATAATGTGTAGTATATTGTGTGAAAAAGAGGAGATGATTGTAATGGCAACAAATCTACAGATAGATGATAGCCTTATTTCAAAAGCTGTCAGACTTGGAAGACATAAAACAAAAAAGGCTGCTGTCACACAAGCCTTGGTTGAATACATTGAACAGTTGGAGCAGGCAAAAGTTGTCTCGATGTTCGGAACGGTGGAATATGATCCTGACTATGATTACAAGGAACAGAGAAGGCGGACATGAAGGTAATTGTTGATACGAGTGTGTGGTCCTTAGCACTGAGACGTGAAGATCAAATAAATCCTAATCCCGTTCAAGAGCTTCGCAACTTGATTCAGGACTATCGGGTTCAAATAATCGGCCCGATACGTCAAGAAATTCTTTCGGGAGTTCGTCACGAGGCGCAATTCAAAAAACTCAAAAATCACATAGATGCTTTTCCAGATATTCCAATATTTACAGAAGACTATGTATCTGCGGCAAAATTCTTTAACCTTTGTCGCTCAAGAGGAGTCCAAGGGTCTAATACTGATTTTTTAATTTGCGCTATTGCTGTCAGAATCAAATCCTCAATTTATACAACAGACAAAGATTTTGAGATATTTTCAAAACATATCCCCATTATTCTTCATCAAACGGAAAGATTCCAACATTCGGATGGACAGGACGGGATGAAAAATTGACGCTTCCCGTTAAAGTCCGTACCGTTTCGGAAAGTCTGATGCCCGCCTGTCATCCGCGGCGTTAGTCTGCTGCTGGAGGTTGTCTCATGATTCTTGTGATAGGAAGTGTTGTAGTCCAAGAGGGGCGGGTTGCGGAAGCACTTGGTCTTAACCAATTGCATGTTGCTCGCTCAAGAGCTGAGCCAGGTTGCATCGCTCATGCTGTGTATCGCGACCCCGAAGATTCCAACCGGCTTGTCTTTGTGGAGCAGTGATCGGACCAAGCAGCGCTTGCCCTGCACTTCAAAGTTCCCGCGTCGAAGGAGTTCGTTAAAGCACTCAGCGCTTTAGCGGCGCAGGCTCCTACTATGTCCATTTATGATGCCAAGCAGCTTTCAATATGAGGCAGCGGCCTAACTCGCTCCAGCCGACGTCGTCCTCGTCGCTTTGCTCCTCGGCCGCCGCGGCTGAGCTACATCGTTATGTGAGTAAATAAAATTGAAAGATTAAAACAGGGACAGGGGTCGAGTCTGCTCTTGACTCTTGATGTCTGATCATTGGATTGTTATTTAATCTACTTTTCTTTGGCGGGAAAAAAAAGTAGCAAAAAAAAAGCCCGCACTATTATTTCACCTGAAAAAACGCCTCATCAAATTCCGGTTTGTCCTGGTATCGGGCCATGAAAAAACCGGGCAGCATATCAATCTGGTCAAACAGCCCGGAATCCGCTTCTATCCCGGCCTGACGCAATGCCTTGACAATGTCTTTCGGGTCCGGCGGGCATCCCTTGATGGGAATGGCCTCCTGGATATTTGGATTGTCTTTATGAAGTTTGCTCATACATTTTCCCAAAAGAATCGTCTTTTTCATTCCCGGCGTGGGCTGCATCTGTTTTCCGGTCAACACCTCCACACCGTCCCAGGCTTCCCCTTTCCAGGCATACCGTATGGCAGTCAGCACCAGTCCGTTCAATGCCGAACAATAGGTGCACATGCTCAGATCATATTTACGGTAGTACAAGCCCTTTATTCCCTGCTTGGCAAGGGGCGTGGGCATATTTCCGTCAGCCGAATCACTGTAAGGGAAATCATACGCATGAAAGGAAGCCACGTCTTCTATTTTCTCCCCCTTTACCTCAATATCCGATAAATCCATGGGACGGTTCAGGTTATTCGCCGCATGAACCAGGTGCGGAACATTTTCCACCGGATGCCCCAGCACATTGGCCCCCACCATGTCGACGGAAAGAATGTCCGCTGAAGCCAACAAGAGGTTACTGCGCCGGATCTTTCCGTCAAATGCCGGCCCGCGTTCCAGGGTATAAATACCATCGACCAGGGTGAATATGGGAGGCATCTTGTCGGCCAGTTTGGCGACATGAAAATTTAAGTCTTTTACCAGATCCGCGCTGTGGCATTTTTTTCGGGAGGCAATGTTAATAGTGCCTTTCAGGTTTTTAATCCCCAGGCTGACGACTGTCTGGTTGTGTGACTTCATGGCCGGTAAATCCACCACAAAATCACTGTTAATGATATCCGTATTAAAATTTAAGGAAATATCATCCCCGAGATCCACTTTCTCAAACGGGCGTTCCATCACATTGATATACTTGACTCCGTAGCGTTTTTTTAAGGTTTCATACCCGAGGTAGGCAAACGCATGGGCCGGTGTTTCCGTATCCTTGGGGGCAGCCACGATCCCCTCTCCAATGGTGATGTCCGAAATCCCGTGATCCTTTAAAATAATCACCATATCTTCAATAACGCGGGATGTGGTAATCACTCCCCACTTGGGAAACAGGGTGGCCTTGGTCCAGAAAACGATATTGGGCTTGATAAACACTTTGGCATTGGCCGGCATATTTTGCAGCCCGTTGGATAACTCCACTGCCTTTCCGACGGACTCCAAGGGTTTTTCGTATCGGACAATAGCGACAACATGTTTGCCCATTTTCATCCCCCTCTAAGAATTAATTGAATCGAAAAAAATGTGAAGTGACTAAAATTTGAAGTGATCTAAAGTTATGGTTAATGCCTACGGCATTATCAAATTTTAATAAAAACTGACCGCGCTAAAAGCGCAGTCCTCAACTTTAGGCACTTTAGATCACTTTAAACTTAACACTTTTCCAGTCTACCAAGTTTTTCATGCCTGCTGGAATCAGGACTATTTTCCTTCAATAAATCCCGGTTTTCCGAAGGCCGGGTCCGGATAGGAATAAAATCCTTTTCCAGTTTTAACGCCGACATTTCCTTGGTCAACATATTTTTTCAAAAAAGCAGCGTTGGCCATGGCCTGAGGTTCTTTCAGCACGTTGGCCCAGTAGTCGGTCACCTTCCAAACCGTATCTATACCGATGCTGTCCATAAGGCCGAAAGGACCGACCATGGTATGCATCACCCCCATCCACGCCCGGTCGATATCTTCCACGGCTGCGACATCATTGGCGGCAAGACTCTGGGCGGATTTGAGCAGTTCCATGAGCATGGCGTTAAAGACATACCCGAAATTTTCTTTCTGCAATACAATCGCCACCTGGCCGATACGCTCGGCAAATGCTTTGATCAATTCCACAGTTTCCCGTGATGTTCCCTGGTGCGGCATGATATCCACAATATTGTTAAACCGGACATCATGAAAATGAAATGCGGCAAACCGGTCCGGTCGGCCGGTGGCTTGCGCAAACATCGAGGGAATCAGGGATGACGTGTTAGTGGTAAATATCGTATGAACCGGGCAGATTTTATTAAACTGCGCAAACACCCGTCCCTTCAGATCCGGGTCCTCGGGCACGGATTCGCTCACAAAATCCGCTTCTTTTCCGGCGTCTTCCGCATCAACTGTTGTACGGATCCGGTTTAAGGCGTCGGCAGCACTTTGATCATTTAAGCGGCGGCCCGCAATATAATTCTTTGCGAGCTTCCCGATTCTGTCCATGGCTTTATCAAGAAGGCTCTGCTCCATATCATATAATATAACATGATAACCACTTACAGCGGTCTGAAACCCGATCTGCTGCCCCATGTTACCGGAACCGACAATCAGCACCTGTTTAATATCATCAATATTCATTTTATGACTCCTTTGCCACATCATCGGATTATAAAAAAAGGCTATTTTATTTACCTTAAAACAAAATTAAAATTGAGGCACTTAATTTGAATAAAAAAACGAACACTTGCTCTATTTATTAAAAATTTCTACGCACGGGACCACTATTTGTCAATAAAAAACGAACAAGCGCTTCAGTTTATAATACAGTTGACAAATCATACAATTCTATTTAGTTTTCAGTGTTTATTATTAATATAAAAACTTGGACGCCAAAAAAATATAATTGAACTTTCCCGTAAGGACATAGGTAAATGGCAGAAATCATTCCATTTCAAGGCATACTTTATAATACCGAAAAAATCAAAAAAATATCAGATGTCGTGACCCCGCCGTATGATGTGATTTCTGTCAAAGAACGGGACGCGTTTTATGAGCGTCATCCGAACAGTGTTGTCCGCCTGGATAAAGGCAAAGCAACGGAAACAGATACTGATCAGGACAACCCACACACCCGCGCTGCGGCATATTTTCAAAACTGGCTGAAGGATAAAATTTTGGTCGAGGATTCTGATCCGGCATTATACCTTACGGCCGTTGAATTTAATGTTTCAGATAAACCGGTTACCCGTTTTGGCCTGATCGCGCGAGTCAGACTGGAACCCTTTGACAAGGGGATTGTTCTTCCCCATGAAAAAACATTTTCCAAAGTCAAGACCGAACGGCTGGAGCTGATCAAGGCCTGTCATGCCAATTTCAGCCAGATATTTTCCATATTTTCCGACCAAACGAATATTCTCGGGCTGTTAACCAGTTGTGTTGAGAATATGGCACCTGTTTTTGATTTTAAAGATGATGCCGGACACCGGCATCAGTTATGGCGTATCACCGATCCGTTGATTCATCAAAAAGTGTCGGATGCATTTAAAGAAAAAAAATTATTCATCGCGGACGGACACCACCGGTATGAAACTGCATTAAATTACAGAAAATGGCTGATTGAAAACAATTCTGAATTCACTTCTGATCACCCGGCCAATTATACTATGATGTATCTGTGTTCCATACAGGATCCCGGCCTGGTCATTCTTCCCACCCACCGGCTGTTAACAACCATTTTAAAAGAGACGCGAGACAGTTTTCTTCAAAAAGCGGAAACCTTCTTTGACATTGAAAAACATTCTTTTGATCCATCAGACCCGATCTCAACACAGCAACAGTTGCATCAGGAAATGGCGATTACCCCCGGGAAGCATAAATTCGGCGTTTTTATCAAAAACCGGCCGGAATATTATATTCTTAAACTGAAACCGGGAGTGATGGACAACGTCTTTGGCAGTGAAATCGAGGCGCCTTTAAAGAAACTGGATGTTATTGTACTGACCCGGCTTATTTTTGTTAAACTTCTTGGTTTTGACGATGACATGTTAGACGATCACGACCTGATTAATTTTACCAGCAAAGAAATCAACGCGATCACCGCGGCAACGACCGGAACTCATGACATGGCCTTTATTTTAAACCCGACCACCAATGAGCAGGTGACCCGGATTGCGGAAAAAGGCTTGATCATGCCGCGGAAATCAACATACTATTTTCCAAAAGCGATATCCGGTCAGGTGATGCGGTCCCTAACCCCTTAAACGGACCCCATCAGACAAATAAATTGGAGAGTCTACCATCGAAACTATCCAGTCATTAAAAGAAATGACGAGTTGGTCGGACCGCCTTCGTCGGGAAGGGCATTTAATTTCCTTTGTTCCGACAATGGGATTTCTACATGAAGGCCATCTCTCTTTGATGAAAGAAGGCAAGCGCCTTGGGGACAAACTGGTTATCAGTATTTTTGTCAACCCTACCCAATTCGGGCCCGGGGAAGACTTTGACACTTACCCCAGCGATCTTGAAAAAGATTTTAAACTGGCACGGGATATCGGCGTGGATGTCATTTTCACGCCCAATAAGGCGGATTTCTACCCGCAGGGGTTTGATACATTTATTAACCAGGAGAAACTTCCAAACCACCTTTGCGGCCTGGCCCGAGCAGGGCACTTCCAAGGCGTGATGACTATTGTTACAAAACTTTTTAATGTGGTAAATCCGGATATTGCGGTTTTTGGAGAAAAGGATTTTCAGCAGCTGGCGATTATTCGACGCATGGTAAAAGATCTGAATTTTAATATCCGGATTATCGGGCACCCGACCGTTCGGGAATCAGACGGCCTGGCCATGAGTTCGAGAAATTCAAAACTGACTCCGGATCAGCGCATTACCGCCCTCTCCCTGATCTCTTCTCTGAAAAAAGCGCAAAACAGCCTGAAAAATAAAGAAAACAGTGCGACCGCTCTGATAGGCAATGCTGTAGAATTTATTTGTTCTCACCCGGACACAGAAATCGACTATATCAAAATCTGCGATCCCGACACATTAGATGATGTTGCTGAAATTGACCGGCCGGTTGTGATGGCAATGGCTGTAAAAGTCGGAACCACCCGATTGATTGACAATGTAATTTTAAATCCGGATCAATCATAATAGATTTTATTTTAATAATAATAAGATTTTGATGACAAACTTGTAAAGAGTCAAATTTTGATGGCAAAGAAAAAAGCTCCAAATTCAAGATAAGCAAATCATGAGTGATGATATGTACTTGTCGTACTTTGAAGAAACGAATGATGCAGCGTAACGCAGAAGTTGGACTTTTTACGAAGCCATCAACTTTGTCATAGCATAAACCACGAAAACCAAAGGAGCGATGTATGACACAAAGAAGCCTGCTTTTTACTTCCGAATCCGTTACAGAAGGGCATCCGGATAAAGTGGCGGATGCCATTTCCGATGCTGTTTTAGACGCTATTATGGAACAGGATAAAAAATGCCGAGTGGCGTGCGAAACACTCGTAACCACCGGACTTGCGTTTGTTGCCGGCGAAATCACCACAGACTGCTATGTCGACATACCCAATGTGGTTCGGGAAACCATCCGAGACATCGGATACAGCTCTTCGAGAATGGGATTTGACTGGCAGACCTGTTCGGTTCTGACGAGCATTGATCAACAGTCCGCAGACATTGCCCAGGGCGTTAATGTCGGTGAAGGCCTTTACAAGGACCAGGGTGCCGGAGACCAGGGACTGATGTTCGGTTTTGCTTCTGATGAAACGCCTGAACTCATGCCCATGCCCATCACGTTTGCCCATAAACTGACCAAAAGGCTGGCCACTGTCAGGAAAAACGGGTCTATTGATTTTTTACGACCGGACGGCAAGTCCCAGGTAACTATAGAATATGATAACGGGACTCCAAGGCGGGTCGACACGGTTGTCGTATCGACCCAGCACAAAGAGGATGTGACTTATGATGAAGTCCGGGAAGCGGTGATTGAAGAAGTCATAAAAAAAGTTATTCCCAAAGACATGGTGGACGGGGATACCCGATACTTTATCAATCCGACCGGAAAATTTGTCATCGGCGGCCCCATGGGTGATTGCGGTCTTACCGGACGAAAAATTATTGTTGATACTTACGGCGGCCAGGGAAGTCACGGCGGCGGCTGTTTTTCAGGCAAGGACCCTTCTAAGGTGGATCGAAGCGCATCCTATATGGGACGTCATATCGCCAAAAACCTGGTGGCCGCCGGCCTGGCCAATAAGTGCGAAATCCAGATTGCCTATGCCATCGGCGTTGCCGAACCGGTCTCCGTTATGGTGGATTTTCTGGGCACCGGCAACATTGCCGAAGCCAAAGCAATTGAAATCATCAAAGACGTTTTTGACCTAAGACCGGCCGTGATTATCGAATATCTGGACCTTTTGCGCCCCATCTATAAAAAAACATCAGCCTATGGACATTTCGGACGCACCGGACCGGAGTTTACCTGGGAAAAAACAAACAAAACGGAAGAAATCAAGGCAAAAGCCGGGATTTAGTGCCCGAACGTATGCTCTCAATAAACCCAGGCAAAACGTTGATCCAGTATCTAACGGGAATAAACTCACCGGGTAAGAAACCCGGCCTACGGGTTTATTGGTAAAACGATGTAGCGGAGGTCTTTAGACCTCCATTTGTAACTGACTTATATGGAAGGCTAAAGCCTTCCGCTACATTGAGTTATATGTGAACTGACATATTATAATTCGGACTTATTGAAACGTTACACCTGAACTTCTCAATACACAGAATCAAAGTTAAAAAAAACCGCTGTCCCGGATATTATACCCCTAAGTTTATTCAACGGACAGCGGCTTTTTTGTTAACATACTTTGATGATCCTGTAAAAAGTCAGATTCAGATGGCAAAAAAAAGCGCCACCATTCTTAAAATAAATCGGCATACGGACAGTATGCCTATTTCGTCAAGTAATAAGTATACTGTCCCCAGATTTAGAAACATTCTGAAACGATAAAAAGTTCTGCTCAATAAAATCTGCAAGGCGCTGAAGCTCTTCCAAGCCAAAGACCGGAACATTGATATTCAAGTCAGCATCCGTCACAATGGCAACAAGGGTGTCATCATTTAAACAGACCGGCACATCATTTACCTGCGACCGGAACACCTCGATTTTAGGAAATCCGGCATTCTTGTATCCTTCAGCAATGATCACATCCATATCCGTTAAATGGTTTTCAATGGATGACAATTGGGCATGACTGTCGTCGGTCCGGTTCTCCCGTTTTCTGATCATAACGATTTTATCGACTGATGCCACCACCACGGCATCAGCGCCGGACGCAAAATGCCGCCAGCTGTCCTTTCCCTTTGTGTCAAAATTTGATTCATGCTCTGAATGCTTGATGGTTCCCACGCGGTATCCTTTTTTTTTCAACTCAGGAACCAGCTTTTCCACCAGGGTTGTTTTCCCTGCATCAGAATATCCTACGATCGATATAATCGGCGTCATTTTCGTTTAACCTTTAATTTTATTAAGAAGCGCTGGCAATACAATCAGGAGAACGCACCCATCGCTTATTTTTATTCACACGGAGATGGTTAATATCTCCCCATTATGGATCGATAAAAAACAATTAAATCCTAATCAAAAAAATTGTCAAGGTCTAAGTCTGAATCGGCATACAGCAGTTTTTTTTTAAAAAAACCGTATTGAAACCATTTTTTCAGATAGTTGAAACGATAAAAACAAGAACTTGACAAATGATGCAACGCGTCATATTTTTTTGTTGACAACCACCTGTCACAGTGTGGTAGAAAGTGGATTCTTTATTGTCCGCCAACTTATTTTGGACTGAAAAAATTTTTAACATCTCAAATTGATAAAATTTATAAAAGGAATAGATAAATGACAGCACATAAAAGAACTCCAGCGACCTTCGTCTGCCACGGAGTGGTTCTCCTTGCACTGATTTTCATATCCCTAATGGCCTCAAAACATGCCGGTGCAGCCTGAGTCGGTCCTCCGCTGACCGTGACTGTCAGCCCTGCAGAAGGTGGCGTGGTAGAAGCTGCTAATTTCGGAAGAACCAATGTTAAGTATTACCCGCCAAGTACCACTGAAACATGTTTCAGCATCAATGAAATTGTCGATCTGGCTGCAACTCCGAACTCCGGATACAAGTTTTCCAGTTGGAGTATTTCCGGAGGGACCGTGTATGATGGTGCGATAAATCCAAAAAAAATAACAATGCCGGGTTCCACTTCAATTTCCACCCATGTAATTACTAATTTTACCAAAGACACTGCACCAGTAATGTCCGATGCCGAAGCGGTAACCCCAGTTGAGGCAAAAGCCCTGATAGACAGCAATAACCCTGTGATCGTTATTGATGTCCGCGAATCGAATGATTATGATACCGGGCATATTATTTGTGCCCAAAATTATCCTTGGATTTCCGGCAAATTGTCTGAAATGTACACGGATTTCATTGCATATCAGAATAATGAAATCATTATTTATGATCAGGACGGAACGATTAGCTATGAGGCGGCCACGCTGCTGGTGGAAAACGGGTTTTCAGCTGTTTACCACATGACCGGTGGACTGAACAATTGGCAAAATGACAGTTATTATAAAGTTAATACCGATTGTAATTGCGAAATATGTAATATCCCCCCAATGGCGCATTCAGGGGCGGATCAGACGGTTAATGAAGGCGATACGGTCACTCTGAATGCCGAGGGCTCTTCAAGCGTTTCCGGAACAATCGAAACTTATCAATGGGAGCAGTTCGGCGGTGATCAAACAGTTATTTTATCAAATGCCACGGCTGCGCAACCGACGTTTATCGCCCCCTATGTTCAGCAGGGCGGTGATAAATTAATTTTTCATTTAACGGTTACGGACAGCAACAACAATCAAGACACTGACAGTGTTGCCATTTTTGTGAACTGGTTCAATGATCCGCCGGAAGCTGACGCCGGCCCGAATCAAAACGTTAAAACAGATCAAAACGTTGAAACGGGAAAAACGGTTGTTCTTGACGGATCCGGGTCTTCCGATCCGGAAGGAACTATTGCCAGTTATTTCTGGACAATCGAGGCCGGCACGTTTGGCGTGGAACTATCAAATAACAATGCGGTAATGCCCGAGTTTACGGTGCCGATCACCAGCGGATGGATCAGGTTCCTGCTGACAGTAACCGATGACAATGGGAAAACAGATACAGATTCCGTAACTATCACAATCGGTGCTTCAACCAATACACCGCCTGAGGCAGATGCAGGAGCGGATCAGATAACCAATAAAGGAGAAACGGTTCAACTCGATGCATCAGGATCGATAGACCCGGATGGATCGGTTACGAAATATCACTGGGAGCAGATCAGTGGACCGGAAGTAAAACTATCCAACTCGTATGCTGTTCTGCCGACATTTTATGCCCCGGGGATAGACGAAACATCCGAATTGGTCTTTTTACTGACAGTAGAAGACAATAATGGCGTGACCGACACGGATGATGTAATGGTTACAGTTAACAATATAACGGATTGTTCTTGGAACGCTGTAGAACTCGACTGGAATTGCCCGGATAATGCGGGAAGTGATGACGATAATACTACTGTTGAGCCTGAAGAATCCGATCCAGAAGAGACAGAAAGCAGCGGCGGGAGCAGTTGCTTTATTTCCTCATTATTTGATTAAGTTATAATTTATTTAAGTTCTGACACAATAAGCCCTTCCGGAACTTATCGGGAGGGCTTATTTTTTTCTCGCGCTTATCACCGGAAGTGAGCGCCCGCTATCGCCAAAATTTATAATAGACATTCTCTCATACCGTCATTTCATTTATCCGCTCTTGACTTACGACCTGTAATCCTATTAAATTAATTATTTAGATGAAACAACGCCATAAAAAACGGGGACATCAAAGGTTATTTTCTTCTGACTCAGCGTGTAACCACAAGGAGCTTTTGTTGAAAATAAAACTCGCTTTATTTTTCCTCTCTATTATCCTGTGCGCTTCAATTTCCGGATGTTATAACCCGAACGACACGTTGCGGAAAATCGAAAACCGGGGGCAGATTATTGTCATCACCGACAACAGCGCCCATGGCTTTTACCTGTACCAGAATCGGCCCATGGGTTTTGAATATCAGCTGACAAAAGAATTTGCAGCTTTTCTGAATGTTGAATTGACAGTCATCACACCGGGCTGGGGAAAAATATTCGATACCCTTTTAAGCGGTGAAGGCGATCTTATTGCATCCAGCTTGACAAAAACGGAAAGGCGCAAAACCCGGGTGGTGTTTTCCGATGAATACATGCCGGTTCAGCAGCAGGTGATTGTCCGCAAAGGCTTTCGGGGCATAAAAAGACTTTCGGATTTAAACGGCAAAACCGTTCACATCCGGAAAAACACCTCATATCATGAGCGACTGGTGGAATTAAAAAAATCAGGACTGAATGTTCACCTTGCCCTTTATGAAAACACCCCGACTGAAGAACTTTTACGGCAAGTTCAAAACAATGAAATCAAAATCACGATTGCAGATTCAAATATTTTCCGGTTAAACAGGCGGTATTATCCGGACCTTCGAATTGCTTTTCCGATTTCAGAACATCAGTCTCTTGGGTGGGCGGTTAAAAAACATGACATCCGGCTGATTAAAAAAATTAATCAATTTTTTGATAATATAAAAAAAGACGGCACTTTCACTCAAATCTACAATAAATATTATGCCGGCACGGAAATGTTTGACTATGTGGATATCAAAATATTTCATAACCGTTTAAAAACCCGGCTGCCCGCCTACAAACAGATTATCGAGAAAGAATCTAAAAAGTATAATTTTGACTGGCGACTGATTGCCGCAGTCATTTACCAGGAATCTCAGTTTAACCCAAACGCAATCAGCTATACAGGTGTCCGGGGACTCATGCAGCTGACAATGCCCACGGCAGATGAAATGGGTGTTTTAAACCGCTTAAACCCTGAAGAAAGCATTAAAGGCGGAATTAAGTACCTGCATAAACTCTATAATCAATTTGAAGGCCTGCATCCCGATGAAAGATTAAAATTTGCCCTCGGCAGTTATAATGTGGGATATGGACATGTAAAAGACGCCAGAAATATCGCACACGAAAAAGGGCTTGATATCAATCAATGGAGTTCCCTTGAAAAAACCCTGCCGTTACTCAGAAACCGGGAGTATTATGAAAAATCCGATTTTGGTTATGCAAGAGGAACTGAGCCGGTCCGGTACGTCAATCAGATTTTAACGTATTATAACATTTTAAAAATGACGCCGGAAGCATAACCCCTAATCAGCCACATAATATTTTAAGCATTTAAAACTGCTAACAACGCATCCCTTATAATCCTGATGAATAAAAAAGCACCCACCACAATTTTTCACAAATATAAAAAAACCGCTGCCCTGGTTTTCTTGATTCTGTTTTCAGCCGGATTCAGCTATCATGTCATAACGACTTTCCCAACCCGGCACATTAAATCCGGAACGACAAATTCGCACCCCAAAAATCCTTACACGGATCTTAAAAACATCGGAGAAAACTGGTGGGAAGCCGGACGGTTTATCTACCATGACATCCCCGCCAGAATTGTTTTTTTACTCCCGCCGGCAACAGGTAACCGTCCCGATGCAGTCAACGAGGCTATATGGCTTGAGTTTGATCGAATCGGCGATATCTTTAACCCGTTTAAACCGGATTCTGAAATCTCCCGCATAAATTCATTGGTTCAGTCAGATTCAATCTCTGTATCAGATGATGTGAACTCTGTCATACGCATTTCACAACTTTTATGGGTCGACAGCAGCGGGCAGTTTGATCCGACCATGTGGCAAATCAAACGGCTCTGGCAAAACGCTGAAAAGAATCAGCAAATACCGTCTGAAAAAGATATTGCCGCGGCATTACAATGGACCGGGTTTGATAAAATCCGGCTTGATGAAAATATTGAAAATTCAATAGAATTTGAAAATCACCCGATAAAATTCGATTTCGGGGGAATCGTAAAAGGCTATGCCGTAGACCAGGCCCGTCAGATTCTTTTAAACTCCGGCGTTACCGCAGGACTTGTGCAACTAGGGGGAGAAATCAGCGCATTCGGCAAAAACAACAAAAAACCGTGGCGCATCGGCATTCAACATCCCAAACAGATGGATAAGGTCTGGGGGGTTCTTTTATCAAATAAGAGCCTCAGGATTTCGACGAGCGGCAACTACCGTCAGCCCATAAAAATCAACGGGCAATCCTTTTACCATATTTTCAGTCCCAAAACAGGCAAACCGGTCTCTGAAAAAATACTGGGTGTTACAACGGCATGTTTAAACGGTAAAAACGCCAATGCCCGGTTAGACGGAATCGCAACCGCCATAACGGTGATGGGTGCTGCAAAAGGCCTTGCTCTTGCTGAAAAACTAAAAATTGATGTGCTGATTCTTTATGAAAAAAGAGACGGCACGATCGGGGAACTTATGACACCAGGGTTCTTAAACAATTATAAATCTTTTGATAATTAAGAGTCTCCCGTATTACTGAATGACTGAAATAGAACTGCATGGCATGAACACCATTTTCTCATACACGATGCGGCTTTATTTTTCACGCAGGAGCCTGTGAACGAGATTTTAAACCCTGTTTGCCAATCGTTAATTTTAGCCCTGCGAAGGTCCAAAAATAAAAATTCCCACAAATACGATACGCATCTGTGGGAATTTTTATTACATTATTATAAACAGCAACTAACTGATTAAATCACAGGAACCCCTTATTCCACAAAGGAAGATATAAAGCATCCGCCACTACTTCCGCTGGATTTATTATTGATGGTTATTGCAACCGAATCTGAACGTTGCTGTCCGCTGTAATCCTCGACAGTTAATTTAAATCTCAGCACCACCACGCTTTCTGAAATTTCAGGTGCTTCAAATGCCGGTTTTTGTGCTAAATTGTCCGACAGAACAACTAGTTCACCCCTGACCTGCTCCCACAGATAACTCTTGATTCCATCATCCGGATCCGAAGAACCGGAGGCATCCAGAATCACCATATCCCCCTCATCAACCTCCTGGTCAGAGCCGGCATCTGCAACCGGGGGTTCAGTGCTGGGATCAACGGTCACCGCGACCTCATCAAAGGTTACCAGCCCATCACTATCTTCTACCATCAACCGGAATGTTAACACGTTGAAATCAGGATTGACAGCAGGCACTGTAAACGTCGGTGAAGCTGCCGAAACATCTGACAAAATGACCGTCGGTCCACTGGTCTGGGTCCACAAATAAGTGACTTCGCCGTCCAAATCTTTAGATTCGGAACCGTCCAGTGTTACGGTTTGTCTTTCATATACGGACATGTCATTTCCGGCTTTTGCAATCGGTGCCTGACCCACATCATCCACAATTATTTCAACCCGGTCCGTGCTTGTCTGACCTTCTGTATCAGCAACAGTTAATTCCATGATCACTGTCGCCGGGCTAACTTGTTCTCCAATAGACGGGGACCAAAGTATCGGAGTGGATATGAAAGCATCATTTAAACTCACTGCCGGACCGCTGATCTGGTGCCATTGATAGATAAGAGAGTCACCGTCCGGATCTAAAGAATCAGAGCCATCCAGCGCCACCATAGTTGTTTCATTGACTCTCTGATCTGCGCCCGCATTTGCAAGCGGTATAACATTTTTGTTGTTAACCGTTATTTCGACCTGGTCCGTGCTTACCTGCCCGCTGCTGTCTGTTACTATCAGTTTAAATATCAAAACGACCGGATCAAGACCGGTTTCCGGGGCAATGAACGTCGGATCCGCCGCAAAGCTGTCAGACAAAGACACCGCCGGACCGCTGATCTTATTCCATTGATAAGTCGCGATCCCGTCATCGGAATCAAAAGACCCGGAACCATACAGTGCCACGGTTTGCCTTTCAAACACATCCTGGTCGGGACCGGCGTCCGCCACCGGCGGATCATTGATCCAGCTGATCTGGACCGAAGCCTGATCTGTTTTACCGGCATCATCTGTCACGATCAACTGGAATATTGCAGAGCCGGACGCATAGGGTGCGATAAATGTCGGCTGGATGGCTGCGCTGTCAGACAGAATGATAGATTCAGGTCCGGATGTGACCGTCCATTCATATGAAAAAATATTACCTTCAGGATCTGAAGAACCTGAACCGTCCAAAAAGACCATGCTACCCGGTATAACACTCTGATCCGGTCCGGCATCCGCAACCGGCGGTATGTTTTCACTGATATACGCCTGGCTGTTGACAGTTACTTTCACTTCATCAGTACCAGTCGTTCCATTCGAATCTTTGACAATAAATTGAAAAAGAAGTTCCGTCTGACCACTACCGATTACAGGCGCTGTAAACGTCGGATTTATCTCCCGGGTGGCTTCCGGCGCCATTCCATCACTGCCGGAAAGAACAACCGACGGCCCGAAAATCTTGGTCCACTGATAGCTTTTAACCACCGCATCCAGGGAAGACGACCAGGAGCCGTTCAAAGTAACGGTACTGCCTTCCGCAACCACCTGGTCCGGGCCGGCATCTGCTACAAGACCCGATGTTCCGCCTTCGGTATTGCTTGTGATCATCACCGTATCTGAATCCGTATCACCGTTATCATCCGTTACGGTTAGCCGGAATTGAACCCATCCCCTTGCATCCGGCGCGGTAAAAGTTGTTATTGGACCGGAAGGATGCGACAGGACGATTTCCGACGTATCAATTGCTGATGAACCGCTGATTAATTCCCAATGGTAGGCTGTAATCTCACCATCCGGATCTGAAGAATTGGTGCCGTTCAGCGTCACGGTATCACCCGCCATTACCGATTGATCCGGACCGGCATCTGCATTAACGTCAGCATTCACCCACTCAACCTCGATACTTACACTGTCGGTATCTTTCTGACCTGAGTCATTGGTAACGGTTAAATGAAAGACGATTGTATCACCCCCCTGTTGAACATAGGGTGCCGTAAAGGTCGGTCTGCCATCAGTCTCATCTGACAGGATAACCGTCTGGTCTCCTTCAATCTGCTCCCACAGGTAACTTAAAAAAAGGCTGCCAGGGGCACTGGACCCGGTCCCGTTTAACATCACAGGCTCTGCTTCATCCACTGTCTGGTCCGGCCCGGCATGGGCCATTGGGGGAAGGCTGCAAATTTCACAATCACAAGCCGCATCAATGGTCTGCCACCCTCTTTTTACCCAGCCGTCCATGCCATCGGTCATGTGATAAACAGATGTGAACCCCTCTTCGGCTAAAAAGTCCGCCGCATCATCGCTGGGCGACCGGTCCTTTCCGTAAACAAGAATATCATAACTTTGAAAATTGCTGAAATTCGTATAATACCTTTGCAAATATCCTGAACTCCAGGGGTAATTCTGAGCGCAAATGATATGGCCGGCGTCAAAATCAACGGATTCACGGACATCAATAACGATCACTGGATTATTACTGTCTATCATGGCTTTTGCTTCATCAAGCGTCACAGACTCGGCCCCGGCCGGTGGAGGCGGCACAGCGCCAGTGAAATAAGCAACCACTCTGGTTGAAATATCTGAAGAGTTCGGCAATTGAATAGAATATGGATTCCTTGTGCCGCTGTAACTAGTCCCACCAGAAATACTCCAACGGGAAAACGTGTACCCGGAGCCCGGGTTTGCAGTAAGCGTGATTGTTTCCATAATATTAAAACACGTTTCAGTGGTACTTGGCGGGAAATTCTTAACATTAATCCTTCCAAAATTAGCAGCTTCAACCACACCACTTCCTGTCGGGCTGACGGTCACGGTCAGCGGAGGGCCGCCTCAGCCCGCTTTTGCAGATTGGGGAAGGAACATTGACAAAGAAACCAGTAAAACAAACACCGCCGCATAGAAGCCAAGCACTGAAATATTGAAAAACTTTTTACCCATGTTAACGATTATCTCCCGTGCCGAAAAAAATTATAATTTTTGAAAACGATTTGCCTATGTCATTACAACTCTCATAAAAAACAAACAAGACAATTCTCATGATTTTTTCTTCAAACTACCTGTTAAAACCGATTTTTTATCATCAAAAACTTGATGGATTCGTAAAAAGTCAAAAAACGACTGTCGATTGACTTTTATCGTCAATAAATTCAATGTGTTAAAAGAAAAAACCGCTCAAAATTCGACTTTTTATGGAGGCATCAAATTTAATCCGCTTTAATCCGCCAAATATATACTGCCACAAAGTGGTATGCCTGTGTCAACAAAAAAATTTTGCCGGTCAATTTTTACCAAATTTTTGACCGGTGAAATTTCACGCCAAACCGATACACTGATCTTAATTGATAACAAATTCAAAGCAATTTCCATACCAGATGCCACTTATTCAAAACATCAGCACGATGAAACAAACAAGCGTCGATAATCACAGGCAAAAAAAGTCCTTGCAGGCGGGTTGCCTGCAAGGACGGATGTGCATTTTATTAAACAATAAATGTATACTTTTGTACAACAAACAACAGCTTAGCGCGGAATTTGGAGCTTTTTTCTTTGCCATCCAAATTAATTGCAAAATCCTGTATTATAAACGCTATACCCGCTGGATCCCCAGGAGTCCCGGGCCTTGACCCAGTGATAATTGCGGCTGCCGGGCACCGCAGTGGTATCATCATAAGAAAACCCGGCCACAGATGATGCGATCCAGTCATTCAGGCCGTCTGTCATATAATATATGGATTTAAATCAAGTTCTGTACAAAAAATCAGTTAACACGGCCCACATCGACCATACTACATTGTGGTATAAAAATATAAAAAAATACAGTAAAATCGTCATATACAATATCTCTCCAAATAAACGAATATCGTTCATTTTGACTGACGATGTTATCATTAAAAAAATAATGTTTACATCTATTGACAGTGTTATTTTTTTTTTGTAATGATGTAAGAACTTTTTTGCCATAATGCTTTGATACATCAATCATCATACAAATTAACGGTCTTATTCAGCCTGTTCTCTGGAGGTTAAAATGGATCTGAAACGTAAGTTGGAAACCAAGGACTTTGCAATTCTCGCAGAAATTGAACCTCCAAAAGGCTCGGACATTGCCGCCATGGTCAACAATGCGGCAAAAGTCAAAGAGGAAGTCACGGCTTTTGTGATTCCTGAAATGAGCAACGCGGTCATGAGAATGAGTGCGTTAGGGGCGGCCATGGTGCTTGAAGCCAAACGAATGGAAACGGTCATGCAGGTCTGCTGTCGTGACCGCAACAGAATAGCGCTCCAGGCGGACCTCCTTGCTGCTTCCGCATGCGGAATCAATAATGTGATGGCGGTTACCGGCGAAGATCCCAGTTTCGGCGATCATCACCAGGCGGCAGCAGTGTATGATATTGACATTGACGAACTTTTAAAAACGATTCAGGGACTTGAAAAAGGTAAAGATATGGCCGGCATTGAACTGTCCGGAAGCCCTGATTTTACGGTCGGATCAATGGTTAATTCAGGCCTGGAAGGCACGGATCTTGACCGGGAAATAGATGCCATGAAACGCAAAATTGATGCCGGTGTCCGTTTTTTTATCACCCCCCCGTTATTTGACGTATCTGCCATTGAACCGTTTATGAATAAAATTAATACCAGCGGTATCCACATCATTCCAACAGTGGTGCTGCTAAAATCCCTTGGAATGGCACGCTACATGGCAAGAAACATGAAACATGTTTATATCCCGGACGAACTGGTTAAACGAATCCAGAAAGCGCCGGATAAAGTTCGAGAATGTATCCGGATTGCGAAAGAATCAGTCTCTGCTGTAAAAAAGAATGGATTCAGCGGAGCCATGATTTCCACCATTGGCTGGGAAGACAGGCTTTACGATATTATTCACGGTATCTAAATTTTTTAGGAGAGTTGAATGGATCAGAAATCCGAACCTGTGAGCAACGAACAGAAAAACAATACAGTCGGTTCGGCCATGGTGGTTGGGGCCGGAATTGCAGGCATGCAGTCTGCGATTGATTTAGCGAATTCAGGATATTATGTCTATCTTCTGGAAAAATCATCCGCCATCGGCGGACTTATGTCCGAGCTTGACAAAACTTTTCCCACCAACGACTGTGCCATGTGAGTCATCTCACCCAAACTGGTCGAGGTCGGCCGGCATTTAAACATTGAACTGAGAACCGGAACCGAAATTCTTGCGTTGGAAGGCCAACCGGGAAACTTTAAAGCAAAAATTCACCAGGAGGCAAGGTACGTTGATCTTTCAAAATGCACCAGCTGCGGTGAATGCACAAAAGTATGCCCCATAGAGGTTCCCAATGAATATGATCAGGGCCTTTCCATACGTAAAGCCATTTTTAAAAAATACCCCCAGGCCATTCCCGGCGCATTTGCCATCAGCAAAAGAGGGACCGCCCCCTGCAAGACCACCTGCCCGGCCCACGTCAGCATCCAGGGATACATCGCCCTTATTAATGAAGGAAAATACTTTGAAGCCTTAAAACTGTTCAAACAAGACCATCCCTTCCCCGGTGTTTGCGGACGGGTTTGTCACCATCCGTGTGAAGGCGAATGTACCCGGGGCGATTATGATGAATCATTGGCAATCCGTGAGCTGCATCGCTTTCTGGCGGACTGGGAACAGACCCAAGACTCACCCTATATACCTGAAGTTCCGGAAAAAAGAGACGAAAAAGTCGCTATTATCGGTTCCGGACCGGCCGGACTGGCCGCTGCCTATTTTCTGGCACTCCAGGGATATCAGGTGACCATTTTTGAAAAACTGCCGGTTACCGGCGGCATGATGGCTGTGGGAATCCCTGAATACCGATTGCCGAGAAATATCCTCAACAGTGAAATCCAGACCATTGAAAAAATGGGTGTGGAGATCAAAACCAATATCACATTCGGCAAAGACATTACCCTAGACAGCCTGAAAGCAGATGGTTTTTCCGCCACATTTATGGCCATCGGCCTGCATGGAGGCCGCCGGCTCGGCGTTGAAAACGAAGATACGGACGGCGTTCTACAGGGCGTTGACTTTTTGCGTGATGTGGCCATGGGAAAAGATGTTTCAATCGGCAAGGATGTTCTGGTGATCGGCGGCGGCAACGTTGCCATTGATGTTGCCCTGTGCGCCAAACGAAAAGGTGCGGATAATGTAACGCTGGTCTGCCTGGAATCCAGGGATGAAATGCCGGCCTGGGAACATGAAATTGAAGAAGCCCTTGAAGGGGATATCAAAATTGTCAACAGCTTTGGGCCGAAAAACTTTTTCATCGACAAAAGCAACCGGGTGTCCGGGATTGAGTTTAAAACATGCACAGCGGTTTTTGATAGTGACGGCAGGTTCAGCCCAAAATATGATGAATCCGCATGCCAGGCATTTTTTGGCGATACCATTATTGTTTCCATCGGACAATCAACCAACCTGGAACATATTACTGAACAGGGTATTGAGGTCTCCCGCGTGGGTGGTCTTCATGCCGACCCGATCACCCTGCAGACACCTATTGACTGGGTTTTTGCAGGTGGGGATGCGTTTTACGGTCCTAAATCGGTTGTGGATGCGGTTGCCTGCGGTAATGAGGCTTCTAAAAGCATCCACCGGTTTATAAACGGCCTGGATTTAAAACAAGGTCGTGAAAAGGTATGGGAATATGAAAAGCCCGATATTCTCAACGAGCCTTTGAAACCCCGAACACCGGTCCGCTGCCTGGCGCCGGATGCCCGGGAATGTAATTTTCTGGAAGTCTCATATGGGTATGACGAAAGTGAAGCCAAACATGAAGCAGGCCGATGTCTGAAGTGCGGCATCTGTTCTGAATGTTATCAATGTGTTGATGCGTGCCTTGCCGGCGCCATTAACCACAATGAAACAGACATCGAAGAAACCCTGGAAATCGGCTCGGTTATCCTTTGCCCCGGAAACGATATTTACGATCCATCCGCTTTAGATGACATCTATCATTACAAAACCAGCCCCAATGTCCTCACCAGCCTGGAATTTGAACGGATTCTGTCTGCATCCGGCCCCACCATGGGACACCTGGTGCGACCGTCTGATGAAAAAGAACCTGAAAGAATCGCCTGGTTGCAATGTATCGGCTCCAGAGACACCAACCGCTGCGGAAACGGTTACTGTTCTTCGGTCTGCTGCATGTATGCAGTCAAAGAAGCCATGATTGCCAAAGAACACTCCAAAAACGATCTGGATGCGGTGATCTTTAATATGGACATCCGAACATTTGGTAAGGATTACGAAAAATATTACCTCCGTGCCAAAGACAATGACGGGGTACGGTTTGAAAAAGCCAGAATTCACACGATTGATGAAATCAAAAAAACCGGAAACCTTTGCCTCAGATATGTAAATGAAGCCGGCGCAATCCACGAAGAAGAATTTGACATGGTGATTCTCTCCGTCGGCATGCAGGTTTCGGAATCCGCCATTGCCACCGCGAATCTGCTTGACATTGAACTGAATAAAAATAATTTTGCGGCCACAAACCCTTTTACCCCGGTGGAAACCAGTCGTCCGGGCGTTTTTGCCTGCGGCGTTTTCCAGGGCCCCAAAGACATCCCCACATCCATCACGGAAGCCAGCGCTGCCGCCTGTGCTGCGGGACGTTATATGGCCGATGCGCGGGGAACGCGCATCAAACAGGTAGATACTCCCGATGAAATTGATGTGAGCGGAGACCCGCGCATCGGGGTATTTGTCTGTGACTGCGGTATCAATATTGCCGGTGTTGTCGATGTTCCGGAAGTAATGGAATACGCCAAAACGTTACCGAATGTTGTGTACTCCGGAGAAAATCTCTTTACCTGTAGCCAGGACACTCAGGAACAGATGAAAGAGATTATCAAAGAGAACCAGCTGAATCGGATCGTGGTTTCTTCCTGCACCCCCAAAACCCATGAACCGATTTTTATGGATACGCTTGAAAAATGCGGCCTGAACAAATATCTGTTTGAAATGGCCAATATCCGGAACCAGGACTCGTGGGTGCATTCCGACGAACCTGAGCAGGCAACCAGTAAAGCCAAAGAACTGGTAAAAATGTCCGTGGCACGGGCTGCCTCCCTTCGTCCACTGCATGAAAGGCAAATCCCCGTCACATACAGGGCCTTGATTGTCGGCGGCGGCATTGCCGGAATGAATGCCGCCATCGGCATCGCAGACCAGGGATTTGAAGTGGTCCTGGTGGAAAAAGAAGCCGATCTGGGCGGACTGGCCAATCGATTAACGAGCACCATCGAAGGTGCGGATATCCAGGCATACCTCTCACAATACATTCAAAAAGTGAAAAATCATCCCAAAATCCAGGTATTGACCCAATCATTGATCGTTGATTTTTCAGGTTTTAAAGGCAACTTTAAAACAGAAATTTTAGTCGGACCCGGAATGTATGAACGCAAAATAGATCACGGGGTGCTCATTATAGCAACCGGCGGCAATGAATACGAACCAAAAGAGTATCTGTACGGTCAACATCCGGGGATATTGACACAAATTGATTTGTCACAGCGGCTTGAAAAAGATGGCGCAGACGCCCTGGATCAGGTGGTGATGATTCAGTGTGTGGGTTCCAGAAATGATGAAAATCCAAATTGCTCCCGAATCTGCTGTCAGAGTGCCATCAAAAATGCCATTCATATTAAAGAACTCAACCCGGACACCCAGGTTTTTGTTCTGTATCGTGACATTCGAACTTATGGGCTGATGGAGGAATATTACACCCGGGCCAGAGAGCTCGGTGTCTTCTTTTTCCGATTCAAAGCCGATGACCCGCCGGAGGTCACATCATCTGAAAATGGACTTACCGTCACCTTTACCGACTATATCCTTGGCAGAAAACTCAGTGTGGACACCGACCTGGTGGCTTTAAGCGCCGGTGTTGCTGCAGAAGATACCGAGGAGCTGGCGTCTATTATGAAACTGAACCGCAATCCTGAAAATTACTTTATTGAGGCCCATGTCAAACTACGACCGGTTGAAATGGCTACCGAAGGAATTTTCGTGTGCGGTACGGCCCACAGCCCCAAACTGATCACTGAAACCATTGCCCAGGCCCAGGCAGCAGCCTCCCGGGCGATCACCTTTTTGTCCCAGCCCCATTTAACATTGTCTGCCGTAACCGCATGGGTAGACCAGGAAAAGTGTGCGTCATGCCTGATCTGTATTCGAAGCTGTCCGTATGGTGTCCCGCGGATCAATGATGAAGGGGTCAGTTATATTGATGATGCGTTATGCCAGGGATGCGGCGCCTGTGCCGCGGAATGCCCGGCAAAGGCGATTGAATTAAACTGGTATGAAGATGAACAGTTACTTAGCAAGGTCGACGCCTTACTGGAAGGAGCCATATGAGTCAGGATTTTGATCCCGTTATTCTCGCATTCTGCTGCAATTACTGAGGTTATTCTGCCGCGGACCTGGCAGGTTCGATGCGATTGACCTATCCGACAAGCATTAAAATCGTCCTGGTGCCATGCACCGGCAAGGTGGATGTCATTCATATCTTGCGGGCATTTGAAAAAGGTGCGGACGGCGTCTGTGTTATCGGATGTATGGAGGGTGAATGTCATTTCAAATCCGGCAACTTCAGAGCGCGGAAGCATGTGGAACAGGCGCAAAAAATTTTAGAGACCATCGGCATCGGCGGCGGACGGGCGCAAATGTATAACCTGTCTGCCGGCGATGGGCCGCTTTTTGCCGAATATGCCCAGGACATCCATGATAAGATCATGGAACTGGGTCCAAACCCCATTAAACTAAAAAAACATAAGGCTGCATAGAACATGCGCCAATAATTTTTAACGATCTTGAAATCTTTTATAAGGGAAGGTCGAGTCTATGATTGTTGCTGATAAAAAACCGGTTGAAGAAATCATTGAATTTGTCAAGGACAATAAAAAAATCCTCATCCTGGGCTGCAATGAATGTGTGACCGTATGTGAAGCCGGCGGAAAAAAAGAAGTCGGTGTCCTGGCATCAACCCTTCGAATGTATTTTTTAAACCAGGGCAAAGAGGCCAAAATTGATGAAATCACCCTGGAAAGGCAATGCGATCATGAATACCTTGAAGAGATTCGTGATGTCGCAGACGAATACGATGCCATTGTCTCTCTTGCATGCGGTGTGGGCGTCCAGTTTATGGCTGAAAAATACCATTCTGTTCCCATCTATCCCGGGGTGAACACCTGTTTTCTGGGCGCAACGGAAGAACGGGGCCTGTGGACAGAGCGGTGCCAGGCATGCGGGAACTGTATGCTGGGGATCACCGGCGGCATCTGTCCGGTATCCCGATGCGCCAAACGAATATTAAACGGCCCGTGCGGCGGATCATCAAAAGGCAAATGTGAAATCAACAAAGATCTGGACTGCGCATGGCAGCTGATTATCGATCGTTTAAAAGCATTAGACAGACTTGATGATTATGAAAAAATCTGTCCCATCAAGGACTGGTCCACCGACCGCGCCGGCGGACCCCGAAAAGTGGTCAGGGAGGATGTTCAGATATGAGCGTGAAGACACCCAGCAAACTGGAAAAAATTCTTTCGGAAGGTCATCTATCAGTAACATCCGAGTGCGGTCCGCCGCGCGGCAGTGATCCGGATGCGATCAAAGAAAAAGCGAAACTGATCAAGGATTATGTGGATGCGGTGAATATTACGGATAATCAGACCTCCGTCACCCGGATGTCCAGCCTTGCCGCCTGCATCCATTTAAAGCTGATGGGCGTGGAACCGGTCCTTCAGATGGTGACCCGGGACAGAAACCGGATTGCGATACAGAGCGACATCCTCGGTGCCGCATCGTTTGACATATTTAACATGCTCTGTTTGTCCGGCGACCATCAAAGTTTCGGGGACTGTCCCCAAGGCCAGAATGTCCATGATCTGGACTCCATGCAACTACTCCAGACCGTCCATTTAATGAGAGATGAAAGCAAATTTTTAGGTGGCGCCGACATTAAACGGCCGCCTAGGATGTTCGTTGGGGCTGCCGCCAACCCGTTTGCCGACCCGTTTGAGATCAGGACTCCCCGGCTTGCCAAAAAAGTGGCAGCGGGCGCGGAGTTCATTCAAACCCAGTGTATTTATAATGTGGATAAATTTGTAGAATGGATGAAACTGGTCTGTGACCGGGGCCTTCATGAACAGACATACATCCTTGCCGGCGTCACGCCCCTGAAATCGGCCGGCATGGCAAAATTTATGAAAAACAGGGTCCCCGGCATGGACGTTCCGGACGATGTTGTCAAACGAATGGCAGACACCCCCAAGGAAAAGCAGCCGGAGGAAGGCATCAATATCTGCATCGAAACAATTGAACGGTTGAAATCCGTTGAAGGCGTCAAAGGGTTTCATATCATGGCGATTGAATGGGAAGAAAAGGTCCCGGGCATCGTGGAACGGGCCGGATTGTACCCCCGGCCGAAAATTGATTGATTTTACTGATTCGTTTAAATAAAATAGAAAATAATGATTCAAATGTTTTGATAACGGGTTGCACAAAAAAAGCAACCCATCTGATTTTGGTGATGAAAAAGGAGGGGTAGATATGAGCGAAAAAAAGAGAATTCTTGTTGTTGATGATGAGCCGGATTTCGTCTCCATTGTTAAAAAAAATCTGGAAAAAGCAGGTTTTGATGTGGAAGTAGCTTATGACGGCGTGGAAGGGATTGAAAAAGTAAAAGCCAATCCGCCGGATGCAATTGTTTTAGATGTGATGATGCCGGAAAAAGACGGTTATAAAGTTTGCTCGGAACTTAAAGCCGATGAAAAATATAACGACATTCCCATCCTTCTGCTGACTGCGGTGGCGGATCATGTCAGCTCAACCCGTTATTCCCATTACGACGGCATGAGTACTGAAGCAGATGACTATCTTCCCAAGCCGGCCTCAGCGGATGATATCCTTGATTCCGTTAAAAGCCTTCTCAATATGTAATTTTTGTTTAAAAATTAATATGTTATTTCTATGAACCGCTGAAATTATTTAATCTAATTTAAAAGATTTCAGCGGTTCTGTTACTTCCCAAGCCAGCTGTCTTTTGCTATTATTTTTTTCCAAAAAAGGACTTCATTCTTTTGCCAGGAAAAAGCCACCACTTCACACTTCAACAGTCTTCATACGGTAAAGAGCACCTGGTATTCTGCATCCTCAGTGATGAACGGGTCTTTTCCTCAAAATCCCCGGATATATTTAATCAGGTGATGAAACAGGCCGGCATTAACGGCTCTTATGTCCCGTTTATGGTACAACCGGATAAAATCGGTGAAGCCATTTCAAGCTTAAGAACCCTGCACATCGCCGGCGCGAATGTGACCGTACCATTTAAAGAGGCGGTTATTCCCTTTATGGATTCCGTCTCTGAAAGCGCAACGATTATCGGTGCCATCAATACCATTGCCAGAAATAAAGACAAGCTCAAAGGGTATAATACCAATGCCATTGGTTTAATGGATGCTTTGGAAGAAATCCAGTATGATCCAGCCGGGAAAACCGCCCTGATCATAGGTGCCGGTGGAGCTGCTAAAGCTGCGGCATTTGTATTAAAATGGCTCAAAGCGGATAAAATTATTATTGTCGGACGCAATGAAGCCAGAGCCCGCCAGGTAGCCGTACGTTCCAGCGGTGAATTCATTTTAACAGATGAACTGCTGGATCATGATATTCCGGTCAATATTCTAATTAATGCCACCACTGTTTCAAGCCGGGAGGAGTCTTCTGAATTTGCCGATATTGCGGAGAAACTAAAACTGCCCCAATGCGAACTGATTTTTGATTTAAACTATGGACGGAAAAAAAACTTCTGGCAGGAAAAAGCGAAAAAAAACAGCATCATGTTCAGGGACGGTCTTCTGACCTTGATCCACCAGGCGAAAAACAGCCTTTCACTATGGACCGGACTTGAAATTGAAACAGCAGCATTTCGTAAAGCACTGGAAGATACGGTTTAGGTTTAGAGGCTGAAGACTGAAGGCTGGAGCATCGAATAGTTCAATCAATTACCTACACTATCCTCATTCCCACAGTCCAGCACCTTCCGAATGGTCTGCGCAAGTTCCATCATATTGACCGGCTTCATGACATAGGCCGCCAAACCCAGAGATTTCGCCTTTTCTTCATCAACAAGCGCGCTATGTCCGGTACAGATAATAATCGGAATGTCTTTACGAATTTCCAATAGCTTTTCGGAAAACGCAACACCGGTCATCTGCGGCATGGTCATATCTGTAATGACCAGGTCAAACTGATCGGGTTTTGACTGAAAAAGCGCCAATGCGTCTATTGGGTTCATTTCAGCTTTAACCCGATACCCCAAATGCACCAGCATTTCTTGTGCCATATACACAAGAGATTTCTCATCATCCACAAAAAGAACCGTTTCATTACCCATAGGAAGATCCTCAATGGTTTCAGTTTCGGCCTCTGGTTTTTCAGTCGTTAACGGAAAAAGAATACTGAAAGTGACGCCTTTTCCAGGTTCACTGTCAACGGTAATATCTCCCCCGGAATTTTTAACAATACCATGGACCACCGCCAGCCCCATACCCGAGCCTTTGCCGACCTCTCTGGTTGTAAAATAGGGATCAAAAATCCGGTCAATAATTTTGCAATCAATGCCCGGACCGGTATCGCTGACGGATACCTTGACATAATTGCCCTTGGACAAGTCTGGCCAACTATCAGCTGAATCCTCATCCAAAACGACCTTTTCCACAGTAATCATAAGGCGCCCGCCTGTTTGCTCCATGGCCTGGGAAGCGTTAATGCAAAGGTTCATCATAATCTGATTGATTTGAATGGGGTCGGCAAGAACGGTTTCATCTATCGCATTGATATGCTCATGGATATCTATCGTGGTCGGAATCGTTGACCGTAAAAATTTAAGTGCATCTTTAATAACCGGAACAATTTTCATGGGCTTTAAGTCCTGGTCGGTCTTGCGGCTGAAGGAAAGAAGCTGATTTACGATACCCGCTGCCCGTATACCGGCCGATCGAATCTCTTCAATGTTAAAATAAGCGGGATTCCATTTTGGAATATCCTTTAACGCCAGTTCCGTATTTCCAATAATAATACCCA
Source organism: Desulfobacteraceae bacterium (assembly GCA_014237465.1). Taxonomy (GTDB): domain Bacteria; phylum Desulfobacterota; class Desulfobacteria; order Desulfobacterales; family Desulfosalsimonadaceae; genus SURF-3. Next base: position 57,911 of record JABZFM010000007.1, read on the forward strand.
TAATATTATTAAAATCATGGGCAATACCGCCGGTCAATGTACCGATGGCTTCCATTTTACGCGACTGGACGACCTCTTCCTGAAGCGCTTTAATCTGCCTGTCCGCCAATACACGCTGTGTCACGTCTCTTCCGGTTCCGCTGATAAACGCTTCACCATGTTCCGGTCGGATCAGGACACTGCGATATTCTACATAGATTTTGGAGCCGTCCTTGGTAAAATAAATTGCAATCCCTTCATGATGACCCTGTATTTTTATCGTTTTCAGATACTCGTCACCAAACAAATGCCTTAATTCCGGTTTCATAAAATCCGACGGAGGTTTTCCGATGATCTCATCCCGCTCATACCCAAGGGCCATACACAAGGCAGGATTAACGGAAATAAACCGGCCATCAATATCCTGAATATAAACAAGGTCGGTTATGGAGTTAAACAGGTCGCGAAAGCCCTTTTCTGATTTTAAAACCTTTCCTTCCATCTGTTTTTGTTGCGTCACATCTCTTAGGGCGCCGGTGATTGCCACAACCTTTCCGGTTTTGTCTTTAACCGGAGATTCATCAACTTCAACCCATATCACCCCACCGTCCTTTTTCTTCAATTCAAGCAGATAAAGCGGCTGCTTTTCACCTGTTTTTATCGCTTTTTCCGTAATTTCAAACCCCTTCGAATTAACAGGGTTGTCTGTGGTCAGCTCCGTCCTTTTGATCATCATTTCTTCCGGAAAATAACCAAGGATATCTTTAGAGTTCGAACTTACGTAACGCAGTTTGTGATCCGTGTTATGAAGATAAAACATCTCATTGCTGTGCGCGATAATGGTCTGCAAAATGTCTTCACTCTGCTGCACTGCATCCATTGCCTGTTTGCGCCGTTTCTCAATATTGAGCGTCTGCCAGATGATGTAAAACAACAAGGCCAGAATGATAGCCAGAATCCCTGTAAAAAATTTAACCAGGTCCTTTTTAATAAAAGCTATCTCTGAGGCAACATCTTCCAGATATACGCCGGTTCCGATGACCCATCCCCACGGCTCAAACAGCTTTACATAGGAGATCTTCGGAACAATCCGCTGCGGATCATCTTTCCACTGCCACATATAATCCACAAAACCGGAATCATGCGCGCGTACGGTATTGACGAACGCCACAAACAGATGTTTCCCGTTGGGATCCGTAAAATCCGTTAAATCCTGTCCATTAAGATCGGAACGGTATGGATGCATGATCATCTTAGGATGCAAATCATTAATCCAGAAGTAATCTTTTCCTTCAGGACCATAGCGCAGACCCTGAATCCGGTTTACCGCCCTGGACCGGGCCGATTCAGGGGTCAGTTCGCCGCGTTTTACCCGTTGGCTATACTCCGACAACAGACTCCAGGTGCTGTCCGTAAGTCCGCGAATCATTTCCCGCTTCTGCTCCATCATATGCTTTTCCAGCGAAGGAATAAAAAGGAGAAAGACACTTAACACAAACAGAACAAACACCAGCCCCACAGGAATAATAATCCTGAAAGATGCGGTTCGTGCCATCCATTTGGCAAATATTTCATTAACCTTGTTTTTATTCATTGACATTGATGTCTCCGCAAAAAGTCGAATTTGGGGAGTGTCATTTTTTTAGCCTACTGAATTTTTTGATGGCAAAAATTAACAAAAATTTGGGCTCAGAGAGCCCGGCTTTGAATTATCCATGGAAGGAATTTCTCTAAAAAACCGGAAAGTTTGAAGTTGAAAGTGATCTAAGGTGCCTAAAGTTAATTGTATGCCTCCGGCATTGCCTGTTTTTATTAAAATAATAATCGCGCGTTTAGCGCAGTCCGGAACTTTAGGCACTTCACACTTTAGTCATTTTAGATCACTCGATTTCTTTTATCGGGTAGCGCCTTCTGCCTCTGACTGCCCAAAGGACCAGGTTTTCTAAAAATTAAATAACCAGAGACGAACGCTATACCGGCAATAAAACAGTAAACGTCGATCCTTTTCCCACATCACTGTCAAGTTTGATGGCACCGTTCATTGAATCCACCAGCCCTTTGACAATCGGCAGCCCCAGCCCGGTCCCGGTAATATAACGCGTGTTATCGTTTTTGACACGGTAGAACCGGTCAAAAATCTGTTCATGATATTTCGGCGCAATCCCAAACCCGTTATCAATCACCTGAACCTGAATATATTGTCCGGCCTGCTCTGCTTTTACAACAATATCGGCCCCCTGCTGAGAATAATTAATCGCATTGGCAATCAGGTTACCGAAGATACTTTCAAGGGCCATCGGGTCTGCGGAAAAAAGCGGCAATTCTTCCGAGGCCGGTTCAAAAGACAATGTCTGGCCCTTGGATTGCGCCCTGATACCTAAAAAATCCACAATACTTTTCAATAAATCAACAACTTGAATCGATTGGATATTATGTGATACGCCGCCGGCCTCAATCCGGGACAGATCCAGAAGGTCACCGATCAGGGATATCAGACCGTGTGTTTTTTCCTTGGCCCGTTCGATGAGATGCTGATCCACATCGGTTTCATGGACGGATGTCTCTTTTAACACCATCGCCAGTTGTTCATGGATGGTAGACAATGGAGAACGCAACTCATGAGAAACCTTGGCGACAAATTCCGACTTTAACTGGTCGAGCATTTTAAGACTTGTGATATTAGCAAACGTAACAACCGCCCCCATGCATTCATTATTTTCATTAAGTACCGGCTGTCCCCTTGCCATCAGGTATTTACTGCCTGAAACAACTAATTCATAAGTCGGTGGCTCCCCGCCGGCGTCGATTTCTCCACGGGAAAGCTTTAAAACCATATCACAGAACCCTTCATTTTGAACATAGGACGCCAGTTTGTTTCCGGCCATAAACGAATCATCCAGATCCAGACTCTTTAAAAAAGCGGGATTCATCAGCACGACTTCACCCGATGTGTTGGTGACGACCACCGCCGTTGGCAGCGATTCAACAATCGTCCGGATACGGCTTTTTTCCATATCCAGGTCAATCAGGGTCCGCGCCCGCTCTGCCTGAAGCGCTTCGGCTTCCATCGTCAACCTTAACTTTTCATGAGCCCGCCGGACAACAATTCTTAAATGTTCCGGTTCAAACGGTTTGGGGATAAAATCATATACCCCCTGCTTCATCGCATCAATGGCCGTCTCAATAGTGGCATAGCCGGTGATGATAATAACAATAATTTTTTCGTCAATTGCCCGGATCCGCTGGTGAAGTTCCATGCCATCCATTCCGGGCATTTTTAAATCCAGAATGGCAAGGTCAACGGTTTGTTTTTCAAGAATTCCAAGGGCCTCTTCCCCCCGGTCGGCTTTAAAAACCGCATACCCCATCCGCTTTAAAATACGTTCAATCCCTTCACGGATATCTCTTTCATCATCCACCACAAGAATTTTCAGCAAATCTGTCGTTTCAACCAATTTTATTGCCTCCTTCCGGGATTTCTCCGATCGGAAATTCAATGTAAAAAGTCGTTCCCTTACCCAGCTCACTTTCAGCATAAATACGTCCGCCATGACTTTCAACGATTCCATAAACCATACTGAGTCCGAGACCGGTCCCTTTACCCTGCTCTTTTGTGGTATAAAACGGCTCAAAAATATGCGGGAGCACATCTTCGGCAATACCCGACCCTGTATCGCTGATTTCAATACAGACCATTTCCGCTTCAGCTAAAACATGAGTTTTCAAGCCTAATTTTCCGGATCCTTCCAAAGCATCTGCTGCATTTAAAATCATATTCATAAATACATGGTTGAGTTGCTGTGCGTCTCCCATTATCCGGGGCAAATCCGTATCCAGATTTTTCTCAATTTCAATATTATGAAATATGGACTGGTTTTCCAGCAAAAATATGGTACGGGAAATAATATCATTGATATCCTGTGGTTTCATGTCACGACTGGTCTGCCGGGAAAACTCCAGAAGTTCCTTGACGATATCCTTGGTCCGGTTGGCATCATTAAGGACCCGCTCAAGATCTGCCATCGCGTCCGCTGGAAGATCATATTCCTCCATCACCAGTTTGGTAAAAAGAATAATACCGCCCAATGGATTATTTAACTGATGGGCAACCCCGGCCGCCATTTTCCCCAAAGAAGCCATCTTTTCAGCCTGAAGTAACTGAACCTGGGTTTTTTCCAGTTCCTTTTTCATTCTGATTTCTTCACGTCGGTCATGAAAAAACCCGATGGTTGCCACTATTTTACCGTTTTCATGCACAATCGAGGCACTCAGGCTGATGGGAAAAATCTCCCCACTCTTATGCTTTGCATCAATATGGTATGAAATCAGCTTCCCTTCACCACCATAGTCCTCACTGAGCAGCATTTGCATGACTTCCCGGGCGCCTTCCCCGGAATACACATCCCGAATCGTGATATCGTTTAACGCTTCCTTAACCGTATATCCGGAGAACTGTACAGCCGCTTCATTGAAAATCAAGATTTTACCGGTTGGATCCGCGGCAATCACACCATCCACTGCGCTGTGTATCAGGTTTCTTAAAAAAGAATTGGAACGGATTCTTCTTTCTTCCATATTCTTTAAGGCCGGCAGATCAAAATCAAGCATCACAAACGCATCCATTTGATCTCCCAGGTAAACCGGATAAGAATACAAACACAGTGTATCCTCATTGCCTGAAAAATTGTGACTCAGATCATATCTTAAGGATGCTTTTCCTTCTTTCATCACTTTATTTGCCGGGCAACTCGGACAGGGGCTACTGCACCCTGGGATAACTTCATAACAGGGTTTGCCGATGATGCTTTCAGGGTGACCTGCCATGGCCGTATTATTGGCAGCCAGGATTTTATACTCAGGGGATATGATGAGGAGTTTTCGTTTAAAGGCATCAATCGCATCAATTAAAAATTTTTTTTCTACTTCAGAACGTGATCTTTTGGGCATCGTCTGTGGCCATTCTTTATTGGGTTGAAATCTCAAAAAACTTAAACAAAATCTTTATCTTATCAAACAAAAACAGTCAAGAAAAACTCCTTTGAAAACCGGTATGCGCCCAATAGAGCCCTTCTCACTCTCTGTCCCATATTCTTTTTCAGGTTCCCCTATGTAGAGAAGCCGGTTTTCACCAACCATTATTTTTTTATTTATTAATATTTCAGTTAAATGCAGTTTCATATATCATTTTTGTTGACATTTCATACAAAAATGGTAGGAAATAAAAAACTAACTTTTAAAAAATTACAAAGCCCTTATTAATGATCCTGTAAAAAATCAGATCTCTTAGGTAAAAAGCATGTTGAATTTACCACCAGGCGGCCTTCTAAAAACTATTGCCATCCTCTTCTTTATTCTTATCCTCTTATTTCCACTGTCCGGCCTGGCGACTCAAAAAAAATTGCGGACGGATCTGATTTTCATTCAATTGGCAGATACTGATGGTGTCCATCAAATGCCGGATGCTGTTTTTCTTCATGACAAACACACCCGGGCGCAGACAGAACAGGACTGCAGCAAATGTCACATGAAAGAAAAAAATACGTTTATCTTTAAATTTAACCGGGTAAAAGATGGCGGATATGATGCGGATCAAAAACTTTATCACGAAAAATGTATTGGATGTCATCAGGAAAAAAGAAATCAGGGCATAAAGTCCGGGCCGATCACCAGTGAATGCCGGCTGTGTCATTCTCAAGCATCTGTTTACAGCAGTTCAGCCACGTCGTTTGGATTAAATAAATCCCTTCATTACCGTCATGAAATCTCTGAAGCCATCCCGCCAACCGGTGAAGATAAGGACCGGAACTGCGATGCCTGCCACCATGAATACGACAAAGACTTAAACAAGACCACCTACGTAAAAGGTAAAGAAGGCACCTGCCGGTATTGCCATAAAACGGAAAATACGTATGACGCGCGCGCTTTCCAAACCGTGGCCCATGAAGATTGCCTCAACTGCCATTATCAATTAAAGGCAAACAATAAAAAAGCAGGCCCCACGGATTGTTCCGGATGCCATGATGCAGCCAGACAGTCAAAAATTGAAACCATAGAAAATATCCCCAGAATCAGACGGAACCAACCGGACAGTGAACTTCTCTCATTCTGGTTAAAAGAGGCAATCAAAAACGGGAAACCTTCCCGTCAGTTTATCAAACCGGTTGCATTCAACCATAAATCCCATGAAACAAGTATTGAAACCTGCTACGCCTGCCACCATGCATCCATGGATTCATGCAGTAAATGCCATACCCGAACGGGTACCGAAAACAGTCAAGATATCCGCCTGGAAACCGCCATGCACGCAACAAAATCTCCAACCAGCTGCATCGGCTGTCATTCGGAAAAACTGGCGGATAAGAACTGCGCGGGCTGTCACTCACTGATGCGCAGTAAAAACTTTTCAAACAGCAATTGCAATAAATGTCATACCATCAGTAAAAAATTGCTTGAACCGATTCCGGGAGACGATAGAAATTTTGCAGAAATTGCCGAATCTGAAATCAATTTGCGGGATACGCCCCAATCGCTGGTGCCGGATAAAGAAATCCCGGAAAATGAAACCCCGGAGACTGTAACCATCGATATTATGAAGGACCAGTATGAAGGCGCGACATTTCCCCACCGGAAAATTGTACAGGCGCTTTTGGCACGGACTCAGCAGAGTAAGTTGGCTAAACATTTCCATAACGGTGAACAAACCCTGTGCACCGGTTGTCATCATTTCACTCCGGCCTCCGTGACGCCGCCCAAATGCGCATCCTGCCACGGAAAAGCACCGATGCCGGAACCGGATGGAAGGCCCGGTTTAAAAGGCGCCTATCATGGCCAATGTATCGGCTGCCATCAGGAAATGGGGATTGAAAAACCGGTTTCAACGGATTGTACGTCATGTCATCAACTGCGAACCAAATCGGCTCAACCGTCAAAGTGATGATTGAATAAAGGCTTTAAACCATGGGAATTACCCGAAGACAATTTTTTGGCTGGATGGGTGCTGCAATCGGAAGCCAGGTGTCCCTTCACAAGGATGCAAATGCAGCATCCAATAAGCATTTCACCGGTTATCCCGGCAGCATGGGTGTGCTTCACGATATCTCCCAATGCATCGGATGCCGGAAGTGCGAAACCGCATGCAACAAGGTAAACAGCCTGTTACCGCCGGAACGTCCGTTTGATGACCTCAGCGTAATGGACCAGAAACGGCGGCCCCATGCCAATACATATACAATTGTTAACAGGTTCGACCAACCGGACAGACAATTACCGGTTTTTGTCAAAAAACAGTGCAATCACTGTAAAGAACCGGCCTGTGTCTCCGCCTGTTTTGTGAAAGCCCTGAAAAAATCAAAAACCGGTGCGGTGGTGTACGACGATTCATTATGCGTTGGCTGCCGTTACTGCATGATCGCATGCCCATTTGATATTCCGGCATATGAGTACGATAACCCGTTTACACCGGAAGTGACCAAATGCACCCTTTGTCAGCCGAGAATTCTAAACGGCCAACTCCCCGGCTGTGTTGAAATCTGTCCCAAAGAAGCATTAACATTCGGAACCCGGGATGAACTGATTCAAATTGCCAGGCAGCGGATCAAAAACTATCCGGACCGCTATGTGAACCACATTTACGGCGAACATGAAATGGGCGGCTGCAACTGGCTGTATATCTCAAATACCCCTTTTGCCGATCTTGGCATGAGAGAAGATCTGGGTATTACGCCGGCACCCCAATTAACCAGCGGCGCACTTGCGGCAGTCCCGGTAGTTGTCAGCCTGTGGGTGGTTTTTATAACCGGGATCCATGCGATTTCAAAACGAAAAGAACAGATGGCGGCAGACGAAAAACAGGCTGACGTCGGCCGAGTGCTGAAATCAGAACAGGCCAGGTTGACCGAAACCGTTGCAAAGCTAAAGGAAAAAGCCAAAGAAGAAAAAGAAGCCGCTGTTAAACGAGAAGTTAAAAAAGCGTTAGACGAGGCTGCCAAGCAGGCAAGGAAAACCGTATCTGATCCAAAAGCATTGAAGACACCTTCAGAAACGCCTCACACAGAAAATCAGGAGAGCGAATAAATGGCACACCCGACCTGCCAGACAAAACCGGTGGTCTTCACCCCATTTAATATTATTTGCGGCATCATCTTACTCATCGGTGGCGTCATTACCATTTTAAGATTTACCAAAGGAATCGGCGCAGTCACCAACCTTGACGACAACAACCCTTGGGGCATCTGGATCGGATTCGACCTGTTATGCGGCGTTGCCCTGGCAGCCGGCGGTTACGTAACATGTGCCACATGTTACATTTTCGGCCTGAAAAAATTCCGATGTGCGGTTCGCCCGGCGATCCTGACCGCTTTTCTGGGGTATGCGCTCGTCGTTTTAGCGCTTCACTATGATGTGGGAAGACCCTGGCGTCTGCCGTATCCGATTTTTTTCTCACAAGGGACTTCATCCATTCTTTTTGAAGTGGCTTTGTGTGTATTTCTATATCTGACTGTATTATTCCTCGAATTTTCGCCTGCAGCATTTGAATGGCTGAATTGGAAACGCGCGCGTTATGTTATCGGCAAAATCTCGCTGGTGCTGGTCATTTTCGGCATTATCCTTTCCACACTGCATCAATCGTCTCTGGGCGCTCTTTTTCTGATTGTCCCGTCAAAGCTTCATCCGTTATGGCATTCCGGATATCTGGCAGTGTATTTCTTTATTTCAAGCATATTTGCCGGTATGTCCATCGTCATTTTTGAACACCTTGTGGTCGATCGATTTCTCCATGACAAGATTGACGAAGAACATGATATTGAAAGCCGGAACGTGGCGTTGGGGTTTGGAAAAACCGCCTCGTTTCTGATGGCCGGTTATTTAATGATTCAGGTTATCGGCATTGCCATTGATAATGACTGGAAATATCTCGGCACACGATGGGGACTCTGGTATCTGATCGAAATGATCGGTTTTGTGGGGCTGCCGGCAGTTGTTTATGCCATCGGTGTCCGGGAACGAAATCTAAAGCTGGTCCAGTGGACATCTTTCTGGACCATACTCGGGATTATTTTAAACCGGCTCAACATTTCCCTGGTTGCCTTTAACTGGCAGCTGCCGCTGGGCCAAAAATATTTCCCGAGTTGGATGGAGGTCATGACCACTGTTTTTATTATCACCATCGGTGTTGTTTTTTTCAAAGTGATTGCCACCCGGATGCCCATTCTGCATGCTCACCCGGACTATCCGGACGATCATTGATGGCATCGTTAAAAGTCCCATCTACTGCGTTGCAGTGATTTTTCAGCCAATCAAGATACTACATGTATGATTTCTTGTCTGGAAAATCACTGCCCTTGCCAAATTTTATGGTATTGGTGAAACTTTTAATTTAGCCATCCGGAAACTTTTTACGAATCCATCAACTTTAATAAAAAAGAAAACAGGAAAAATCATGGAACCGGACTACAATACACTACAGGAGTTTGTGACACATACCAAGGGGGTCGCTTATCTGCTCATAGCCGTCGCCCTGGTGGCGCTTCCGGTGTTCTGGCGTTTTTTAACAGACAGAGACGATAAAAAAAGAACTTTTTAAAGCCATATAATTCGCTTTTAAGGAGCATGTTATGTATGATTTTCTGACCGGTCCCGGACTATGGCTTTCCATTGGAATATGCCTGACCGGGCTATGCGTTCGGGGCGTGCTCTATGTCAAAGGTTTGAACTGGCAGCTGGATCGTGTCGCCTATACCGCGCACCCAAAGGCGGGGATGAAAGGGGCCCTGCGTTCAATCTTCTTCTGGGTGCTTCCTTTCGGGACCCGCAGCTGGCGTGCCCAGCCGCTGATGACCGTTCTTTTTTTTGTTTTTCATATCGGGGCGGTTGGGGTCCCTCTGTTTCTTTCCGCACATAATATGGTGCTCCAGGAAAAGCTGGGGTTTTCGTTTGTCTCAATAAATCAGACCGCTGCGGATATCATGAGCTGGGGTGTTATTATCAGTGCGGTTTTCCTGACCCTTCGCCGTATGGTTCTGCCGGAAGTCCGGATTCTTACAACCACCTATGATTATCTGGTTCTGTTTCTTTCCGCCGCCCCTTTTCTAACCGGCCTGATCTGTCGCTATGAAATCGGCAATTACTCATTTTTTCTGATTGTTCATATCATCCTTGGAGAAATACTGCTGATCGCCATTCCGTTCACCAAGCTGTCTCACATTCTGCTGTTCTTTTTATCCCGTGCGCAACTGGGCATGGATTTCGGCATCAAACGCGGTGGCATGAAGGGTAAAGGACTTGCCTGGTAATCGTATTGTAAAGGATTCCAAAATGGGAGAAACAAGCAATGCCTGAAGGAACACTTTGTAATAAAAGTCCCATTCAAACCGATGAAACGTTAAAAACATTATTATCGGATACCGGCGGCAAACAATATTACGATGAAATGAAATCCCTAGAGGTTGACATCCCTCTGTTATGGACGACTATCCAAAAAACATGCAAATCCCGCATCCGGACCTGGCTTAAAATCTGTGCCCACTGCGGCATGTGTGCTGACAGCTGTTTTCTTTACCGAATAAACGACCAGGACCCCAAACAGGTACCCGCCTACAAAATACAATCGACCCTGGGAGAAATTATCCGAAAAAAAGGAAAAGTGGATAACGCATTTATGCACATGGCCATGGAAACCGCATGGGCAAAATGCACATGCTGCAACCGCTGCGGCCTGTATTGTCCCCACGGCATTGATATGGGAATTATGTTTGGTTATCTGCGCGGACTTTTGTATCAGCAGGGATTTGTGCCATGGGAACTCAAAATCGGTGCCGGCATGCACCGGGTCTACCAAGCGCAAATGGATGTAACCGATGAAGATTTTGTCGAAACCTTTATATGGATGGCCGAAGAATACGAGGAAGACTATCCCGGTCTCAAAGTCCCGGTTGACAAGGTTGGGGCGGATATCATGTATACCGTCAACGCCCGTGAAGTTAAACATTACCCGGAGGATCTGGCAGAAGCCGCTATTTTATTCCATTTGGCCGGAGAAAACTGGACAATTACAAGCCGGGGATGGGAGCAGACCAGCCTGGCCATGTTTGCCGGAGACTGGGAAGCCTGTAAAATTCAGGTGGAATCTGTTTATGAAGCCATGGAGCGGTTGAAGCCCAAACGCATGGTGGGAACCGAATGCGGCCATGCACACCGGGCAACGGTTGTGGAAGGGCCTTACTGGGCAGGCCGCAAAGACGGGCTCCCCCCGGCGGAGTCGATTCATTATGTGGAGTGGCTCGCCGAAGCGTTGAGAACCGGCAAATTAAAAATCGACCCGAAAAAACGCATCAAGGAACCGGTCACGCTTCAGGATTCCTGTAACTATGTCAGGAATCACGGGCTGAAAGAAATTACACGGGAAATTATGAGTTATATCGTGGAACCGGGCTATTTCATTGATATGAGCCCAAACCGGGAGCACAACTATTGCTGCGGCGGCGGCGGCGGTTTTAATGGAATCGGACTATACAGGGAACAACGCAATAAAGCCTTGCTTACCAAAAGAGACCAGATTCTCAACACCGGTGCAAAACTTGTCCTTGCACCCTGCCACAATTGCTGGGACGCCATCCGGGACCTGGAAGAAGAATACCGCATCGGCATTCGCTGGTCGTTTTTAAAGCCATTGCTCATCGATATGCTTGAAATCCCTGAACACCTTAAGGCGCAGGAATAATATGAAAAGGAGAATGCATCTCCTGTATACCAGAAAATGAGGTGATCAAATGTTTAAAAAAATTTTATTTGCGACTTCCGCCACAGAGGCCTGTGATCATGCTGCCCGGGTCGCATTTGACATGGCCCAGCGATACAATGCCCATATTGATGTTTTCCATGTTCTTGGTATCCCCTCCCGGGGCTACAGCCAGGTTGTTGTTGATGTAAAAACCGGCGACGAGGTAGCGCTGGATGATAATTACCGAGACCTGGTCAAAGAAGAAATCCGCACCTATTATGACCATCAGATCGCAAAAACAAAAAACTGGTCCATTGATGTGGCAATCGGTCTGCCCCACCGCGAGATATTGAGAATCGCCCGACTTATGAAACCCGATATGATTGTAATGGGTGGAAGCACCGGCGCATCCGGCTCCTATGCGCATAAAAAAATTGTAACCGGCTCGACATTTCAACGCGTGGCCAAGGCGGCCCATTGCCCGGTCCTGGTCATCAACCGGCCGGCCGGATCATTTTGGGGCGGCTTTTCCAACGTTGTCTTCGGTACTGACTTTTCTAATGCCGCAGACACCGCATTTGAGTTCGCATTTAAGCTGGTTAAAGAACTGAATTGTGATTTTCATATTTTTCATGCCCTTGATATTACAGGCTTTCAGATGAACAATCTTCATACACAGGACTATATCGAGGACCAGATTCAAAAAGCCGGCCGGCAACTCAGGTTTAAATATATTTCCAAAATGGAAAATTTCAAAGATTACGCCATGGAAGTTTGGGAAGGCATCCCGTTTGTTGAAATTGTAAAATATGCCAGGGAAAAGCACGCGGACCTGATCGTCATGGCCTACAATACAAAAAAGACAGATGAGAAGGATGCGTCGATCGGCAGTGTTGCCGAACAGGTGATCCTGAGGGCCAATTGTCCGGTCATCAGCATAAACCGATCAGTCGGCAAATAATAACTTAATGCAAAGGGGTTCACAATGAAGAAGAAAATTTTAATTATTGACGATGACCCTGCTGTTGTAGATTACCTGACCACTCTTTTTGAGGATAATGGATACGCCGCATGCTCAGCGATGACTGCTCAGGATGGTCTTAAGCGTGCTCAAAAGGAACGTCCGGACCTGATCACACTGGATCTGGAGCTGCCGGATGAATGGGGGCCGCGATTCTACCGCAAGCTGTCTTCGGACAAAGAACTGAAAAACACACCGGTTATCGTGATCAGCGGTCTTTCCGGCAACAAGTATGCTGTCAGCAAAGCGGTGGCCAGTCTTTCCAAACCCTTTGACCGGGATGAACTGTTAAAAATTGTTAAGGAAAACGTATGACAATTGATTGAATAACCTGTTGTTAATTTACAAAAATAAGAATTACTGGAATGGCGTCCCCATTCTGAATACGTGAATATCCGAACCAACCAGGTAAATTTAAAAATGTCCCGCACAATACTCATCATTGATCAAGATATGGAACTGACTGAAGCGCTGGCCGTCTATCTTGAACGCCGGAGATTTGACGTCCACCTTGCCGATTCCGCCGACATGGCATTAAAAATGATCAATGACCTTGACCCTGAAATCATCCTTGCCGACCCCAATATCCCGGACCCTGATAATATTGCCGCATTGCAGCAGATCAAATCCCTGAAACCGAAAATCCAGTTTATTATTTATACCCTGCCGGATACTTTTGAAAAAGCCATGGAACTCTTTCAATCCAAAGCGTTTGACTATATCAAAAAACCGGTCAGCAGCATTGAGCTGGACCTGTCTTTAAAAAAAGCCGGAAAATGGATTGCTTTAGAAAAAAAAATTGAAAGAAATTCCAAAAAGATAAAAGACCTGAAAAATGCCCAGGCGCTTTTTCAACAGCTATTTGATGAGGTGCCATGCTATATAACCGTTCAGGACAAAAACTTCAGGATTACGGCAACGAACCGATTGTTTAAAAAAGATTTTGGCCATGAAATCGGTGAGTTTTGCTATAAAATCTATAAACACAGAACAACTCCCTGTACGGACTGCCCGGTGGCAGCAACATTTAAAGACGGCCGGCGCCATCAAACGGAAGAGGTGGTGACCTCAAAATCCGGTGAACAGTATCATGTACTGACATGGACGGCCGCCATCCGCGATGAAGCCGGTCAGATTACCCAGGTCATGGAAATGGCAACAAACATTACGCAAATCAGACAACTGCAGGACCACCTGACCTCTCTGGGCCTTATGCTGGGATCCATGTCCCATGGCATCAAGGGGATGCTGACCGGCCTGGATGGCGGCATTTATTTGCTTGAAACCGGCATTAACCGACAGGACCCGAAAAGAACCCACCGGGCATTTCATCAAATCCACGTGATGGTCGAACGCATCCGTAAAATGATACTGGACATCCTCTATTTTACAAAATCCAGGGAACTTGAATACCGTGAAATCGAGCTAAAAAAAATGATCCGATCAATCACTGACATTGTGCAGCCATCCGCGTCACATCATAATATTGAATTAAAAGTGACCACCCCGCCCGCTTCGGTCTGCATTGAAGTTGATCCGGACTGGTTCCGGTCTGCGATGGTCAATTTTCTGGAAAATGCCGTGGATGCCTGTTCGTCAGATACTACCAAAGATAAACATCACATCCTTTTGAATATATTTTTAAAAGGCACCGATCATGTCTGTTTTGAGATCACGGACAACGGGTTGGGTATGGACCGGGAAACCCGTGAAAAAATGTTTACCCTGTTTTTTTCATCCAAAGGTTCAAAAGGGACCGGCCTGGGTTTGTTTATCGCCAATCATGTGATCCGCCAGCATGGCGGAACCATTGCAGTGGAATCTGAGGTAAAAACCGGGTCCCGGTTTGAAATAAGTATTCCCCGAACCCGGCCAATAAAAATTTTATAATCCAGCATCATGCAGAGAATACATCATATGATTTCCGTAAAGGGCAGGCGGAATGATTAATTTACCATTTGACTTTTTCCCCTTAAAAAAGCATCAATGATCAAAAAATTTCATCCAAAAAAAACATCATAAGGCTTATTGTTCATGAGACTGACCACCAAAAGCAGATATGGTACGCGCATGATACTTGATTTGGCCATGCATTCCGAAAACAGACATATCCCCTTGAACGAAATATCCAAAAGGCAGAATATTTCGCTGAAATACCTTGAAAAGCTAATCCGAAAGCTCAAAGCGGCCGGTCTTGTAACCAGCCGACGCGGACCGCTCGGTGGGCATAAGCTGGCACGGCCAGCGGATGAAATTACGGTGGGAGATATTGTCCGGACACTGGAAGAAGGTACGGCAATTACCGACTGCTCTGAACGAGATGAAAAACTGTGCGGTATCTGCAACCAGGCCGGCGAATGCCTGTCCCAGTGGGTGTGGATTGAAGCCAGCAAAGCAATGTTCGAACGCTTGGACCAGATCACGATTTCCATGCTTTTGGACAATCGGCAAACTTTTATCCAGGACGCCCGGGAATACACAAAAAAAATGGAACAGTCATAAAATCAGCGGATTCTTGTAATTTTTTTCCTAAAGTACTCTTTTTAGCACCAAAACAGCCAGATAGACCCTAAATGGGGCCTGATTATTTTAACTTTTTCTGAATTTTCAGTCGCTTAACTTGACCCGACCCTATTTGGTCATTCGTTGATTTAACAAGTTATTGAGTTATTTAAGGACGTCCCCGGTTTCACAAACTTACCTCTCTTTAATCGCTATTTCGTTTTTGGTGGATTACGCTTTGCTAATCCACCCTACGTGTGCCGTGTCAAACCTTGATTATTACAATATGCGCAACCACTGTGAGGCTACGACTTATTGAGATGTTACAAGGGATGGTATCAAAGGATCTTTTAGAACAGGATGCTTACCTTTTGTTTATCTGTTTGCTTACATCTATTTTTTCCGATGACACTCTCCGCACATAACGGGGCCGGTCTTTTGTTTCAGATGACATCCGCTGCACTGCAGGTGATATGAACGGATCAGGTCAGCTTCAGTCTCCCGGGGCTCGGAATAATGACACGCCGAGCATTCCATACCGATAGAATCATCATACTCAAGCTTTTCTCCGTCTTCAAACATATGATGACATACATTGCATTCATCGATATTCGCATTTTCATTATGTTCATCATGAAAAAACGACACCGGCGGCCGTGTCAGTTTTTTAAACGCACTGTCATCAACGGTTTCAATATCTTCCTGTGAAACAGCGGAAAAAATTCTGATCAACAGAAAAAAACTGAAAACAACTGTATATAATAAAATTTTATTTTTTTTCATCGACGCCATTTTCCCGGAAAAATTCGATTATCATAATGAAATCATAATTTTGCTTCGCCATCTGTTTCCTTGATCACCATTTGCTGTTCAACATTGATATCTTTGTGAAAAGTCAGAGTCAGATGGCAAAGAAAAAAGCTCCACCATATCTTATAAAAATTGGCAAGGCGCACAAGTCCTGAGGAACGAGGCGTACGAATGTACGTTGAGTGATGAAGAATGCAGTGCAACACAGAATTTGGACTTTTTGCGAAGCCATCATGTTTTATCAATGCACTCATAGATAATATCTCCCAAAAACTTGATTTCCATGTCCAGGTCATAATATTTGACAATATCTTCAAGACCGGCGTGGCAATTATGGCACGGTGCGATAATAATTTTTGCTCCCCTGGCTTTCGCGTCAGCCAGTTGATCTGCCTTGACTTTGTTACCAATCACCCGTTTTTTTGAATACGGCGGACCGCAGTTGATCACACCACCGCCCGCAGCGCAGCAGTAATTGTGCTCCCGGTTGGGATGCATCTCTACAAAACGGCTGCATGTTTCATTGATCACGTAACGCGCCAATTCATGAAGCCCGCCCCCGCGAACAACATTGCAGGGGTCATGCAGGGTGACCGGGATATCATATTTCTGCTTTACTCTCAGCTTTTTGTCTCTAAACAATTCATAATAAAACTCAATGGCATGAATCAGCGGCAGGGGGGACATTTTCCAACCCAGGTGACGATTCCCAACGTCATAGACGGACCGAAAGGCATGACCGCATTCTCCCATAACGATACGTTTGGTTTTCAAACGCATGGCCGCTTCAAAATGGACTTTTTTCAATCGGGCCGCCATTTCGTCATCCCCGGTATACATGCACATGTCACTGTTGTCCCACCCGGGGGTAGCGGGCATTGTCCAGTCCATTCCAGCCACATTCATAATCACGGCCGTCTGGTAGATCAACTGGGCACGAAATTTCGGCTCCGGCCCAATCACCGAATAAAAAATTTCCGCCCCCTCTTTTTCAAGGGGTATTCTCAAATTTTCGATTTCGTCCCGCGCTTCATCTTCCTGCCATTGAAGGGTATCAATCCATTCATCTTCTTTGACCCACATCTGATTCATGGTGACGGAATGGCTGTGGGCCGTATCCTGAATATACTGCGGAACAACCCCCAGCTTGTGGCAAATCCGGCGCATAAACAGCATCAGGTAAGCAATGTCTATTCCAAATGGACAATACATCACACAACGCTTGCACAGATTACACTCGGTAAACGCAATTTCACTGGCTTTTTTTATAAAATCAATGGAAACTCTGCCTTTTTTCTGTATGATTATACCAAGCGTCTGTTTCACCTTTCCGGCCGGAGAAAACTTCGGATCCTTATTATTGGACAGGTAAAAATGGCAGGCGTCGCTGCAGAGCCCGCAATGAACACATGTTTCAATATAAATCTTCAGACGTGCCCCGCCTTCTTCTTCAAACATCCTGCGAATCACCCGGGTGACCTGCTCCGGGGTCAGTCTTTGCCCGCCTTTGTCAACGCCTTCATCCGGGATGGTTGCAATATTTGCAGGCGACTGTTTTGTCATTCGTTATAATCCTTTGATATTAAAAGTCAATCAGGTCGTTTAAGGCTACCAGTCCTTTGAATTTCTAACCCCACCGAATTCAGACCCCATGTAACCGCGTGTAAACGGGGCAAAAAGCATGTGACTCAGTTTCGTAAAAGGAATGATCATCAGCATAATTTCTCCTGAAACAATATGTATAACCAGTGCTGCCTGAAATGCGGCCCATTGATGATAAGCCCATACTCCCGAGATAAAGGGGACGGCGACTGCCGCCAGAATCAAATAATCTGATACAGATGTCAGATACCTGACTTCTTTTAAAAAAATCCGGCGCCCCAAAAAAAACAGACAACAACCGATTACGATCATTGCCATAATATCTGCCGCCATATCCGGCATCCACCACCAGGAAATATTCCAGGACTCTTTGAAAAGTATGACATGGGCACTTAAAAAAATCGGAACGGCAAAAAGGCAACCATGGAATAGAAACGCAACCACCGTCATTGCCGGATGTTTCCGCATGTTGACGCCGGCAAACGGTAAAATCCAGTGACCAATCGATCGGATAGCAAAGAAGATACTGAAATAATTAAATATAACGGAATCCTTTTTTTTAGCCAGCCGCCACATGGAAATGAGCCGATAAAGACTGCCCACGGTAAATACCGTAAATGCAATCCATACCATGGGCCCACGGACAAAGCTGAACAGGTCATGCAACATCTGAATTTCCCTTTCAGGCCAAAAATTCTGACAATTCAAATACATAACGGCAATAGTTGCCGTCATTCTTGCCGCCACCGATGCCTCTTACCAGCAATTTGTTGCTGTCCGGACTGAATAAAGGACCCCATGCGGCTGCAAAATCATATGTTAACGGTCTGCCATCGATAACAATAAAAAACCGCCCGTTTTTTTCAACTTTGGCGGCAATATGCCGGCTATCCGGACTGAAAACCGGGGCCCATGCCATATCATATCCATTATCCCAGCATTGACCATCTGCTGCGATATGCCATTGCCCTTTTGTTCTAGCCGCACAGGCGGTCCTTTTTCCGTCAGGACTGATCGCCAGATCAGTCACCAGGTTATTGAATGTCGAGGGCCATGGCTTGCCATTCACAGCAATGGTCCATTGACCGAATTTCGGAGCGACAATGGCGGCAATATTTTCACCGTCAGGGCTGTATTGATGATGCCATAACTGAAAAAAGCGTTCCTCCCATATCACCTCTCCGTTTCGGGCCAAAGCCCATCCGCCGTTGACTTTTACCGGAGCAGTAACCGAACCGTCTTTCGGATTGAACTTGGGTTTCCAGACCGATAAGAAATTTTTATCCCAGGGTTGGCCGTCCACAACAATGGTGTAATCATAGAGAGTTTTTCGAACCTCTGCCGCCAGATGCCGTCCGTCCGGGCTGAAACTCATATCCCAGACATTTAAAAAGTTATTGTCCCAGGTTTTCCCGTTGACTGCTACAGTATAGCAACCCTCCTGAAACTTGAAGATATCTCCTGAATTAAACGGAATTGTCTGAACCACGGCTGCGGCATTTTTACCATCATGACTGACGGCCAGATTGCTGATGGAAAAAAAAGCCTGCTGCCAGGCAATGCCGTCTGATACGGCAAAATACTTACTCCCATCCTGTGCCGCTACGGTGATATATTTTCCATCCAGGCTGAAACGGGTGTCCCAGACAAACTCATACCAGTTGCCCCAGGGCTGGCCCGCAACCGCCACGGTCCACATGCTGTTTTCCGAAACAATTGCCACCGGGCAATTTCCCGACCCAAACCTTAAATACCAGATCTTGTCAAAATATTTTTCCCACGATACGCCATTTTCACACACTGAAAATGCCATATCATCTGTTTTTACAATGGCGGCAATCGTCTCGCCATCCGGACTGACATAGGGCTCTTCGACCCACTCAAATGCATTCCGCCACTGACTTAAATCCGCAATGACCTTTTTCCCGACATTCCAGTCCCATTGTGAATAATTCATTTCCGGCTCCAGATTTCAAATGAATTGTGCCAACCAGTATTTCTTCAATATGTAAAATAGCATATTCTGATTTTTTTTTTTAGGAAAAACTTGACTGGAAAAAGAACTCATTATTTTTATTGCATGAAAAATAAAATAAATGGTATCTGGTTGGCATAATTTTAAAATAAACCAGCTTTCAATATAATGAAACTATTAAAATTCGAATTTCATGATTATGCAACCTAAAATTTTACTGGCTCTGCGGCTTTATGACATCCTCTGGCGTTTATGTATTCCATTATTGAAGCTCAATTCGCGCCTTAAAGAAGGGTTTTCCAGTCGCCGTTCCGGGAACGGTTTGCAACCCGCGGATATCTGGATCCAGGCGGCTTCTGCAGGAGAAGCCTACCTGGCTTTATCATTAATTGAAAATATGAATCCCGTCACACCGGTGCATATTCTGGTTACGACCAACACCCGGCAGGGCCTTGATATTATCAACAAAGAGATTGAATCCAAAAGCCTCAATGATCAGGTTACAGCTGAATGTGCTTATATCCCCTTTGACCGGCCCGCAATCATGGACAACGTCGTTCAACGCATTTGTCCGAAATTGATGATCCTGCTTGAAACTGAAATATGGCCGGGCCTTCTTTTTGCGCTGAAAAAAAAAAATGTCAGAACAATTATCATAAACGGGAGATTGACCCCCAAAAGTCTTCAGCGCTATCTGTTATGGCCTTCCCTCTGGAAAACACTGAGCCCGGACTGGGTTCTTGCTATTTCCGACGATGATGCAAGACGTTTTGCAACCCTGTTTGGGCAGAAAAAAGTTCAAAAAATGCCCAATATCAAATTTGATCGATTACAAACAGTTATTAATGATACAGACAACCATTTGAAGGCTTTTATTCCGGATGCCACCGATTTTCTGGTTCTGGGTTCTGTGCGTCAACCTGAAGAAAAACAGATTGAAAGCATCATTCAAAATATACAATCAAATCTGCCGGAAACCATTTTCGGACTGTTCCCGCGCCACATGCACCGTATTAAATACTGGGAATATACGCTTAACCGGCTCAATGTCCGGTGGATACGCCGGTCTGAATTAAACCGCGAACCGGTCGCCGAGGGCACGATCATTTTGTGGGATACGTTCGGAGAATTAAATCCGGCATATGCACTTGCAAAAGCGGTATTTGTCGGCGGAAGCCTTGTGCCCCTTGGCGGCCAAAACTTCTTAGAGCCCATGATATACGGAATTAAACCGATCATTGGTCCTTCATGGGAGAATTTCGCCTGGGTGGGTGATGATATTTTTAATCAGGGGCTTGCGATCAAAGCCAATGACTGGCAATCTGTTGCTTCCGGGCTGAAACGCCAGCTCAGACAGACAAGGTCAGCCGCCCGGCAGCAGGCGGCCGCTATCCGCTACATAAAGGCAAGAAAGGGCGGAACCCGTCAGGCATGCAATTTCATTGCTGATCTGCTAACCACCGATTCAGACTTAATAAAGGTTAAAGACCATGACTGATCCGCCGAAATGTTACGGAATCATCCCTTCCCGGTATGCTTCCAGCCGTTTTCCGGGAAAACCGCTTGCCGAAATTCACGGGATGCCTATGTTCTGGCATGTCTACAAAAGGGCAAGCCAATGCACGGAACTTGAAGCAGTCGCCCTGGCAACCGATGACCAGCGGATTGAAGATGCCGCAAAAAAATTAAACGTCCCGGTGATTATGACCCGTAGCGATCATCCCAGCGGCACGGACCGCGTTCTGGAAGCAGCGATTAAAATGGACATCCCGGATGACTCTGTCGTTGTCAATATCCAGGGGGATGAACCGGCCATGCAGCCGAAAATGATTTCACAATTAATCGCACCGTTTACAAATCCTGCGACATGCGTCTCAACCCTGGCCCGCCGGATTGATTACAGAACTGCTGAAAATCCGGATCAAGTAAAAGTTGTTTTAGACAAAAACGGGGATGCCATCTATTTTTCCCGCTCAATTGTTCCCTACCCCCGGGAGGATTCTACAGAAAAATTTTTAGGCCATATCGGTATTTATGCGTTTCGCTTAAACATTTTAAAGCAGTTTGTATCGCTTCCGGTCGGAGTGGTGGAAGCCGTTGAAAAGCTGGAACAGCTCCGCCTGATCGAAAACCGGATACCGATTCACGTTGTTGAAACAGAGCTTACGAGCTTTGGCGTTGACCGACCGGAAGATATTGAGAAAGTCAGCAGCATCATTGACAAGAGCGATCTACCTAAAAAAGTTGACATAGCGGGCAAATGATATCATAAGATAACCAGCCTGATCAGAAGAATCGGATATATAACCAATAGTTAAGGAAAACAATATGCCGGAGAGCTTTCTGAGCCAAATTCACGACATCTTCAATAATAAAAAAGTCCGAAAAACCTTTCTTAAATTGAGAGTCCCGATTGGGATTTTGCTTTTTATTCTGATGCTCACTCAACTGAAGCCTGCCTGGTTTTTACCCGGATTATTTGTCTCTATACTCGGTCAGGCACTTCAGGTATGGTGCATGTCCACCATTAAAACCAAAAAAAAGCTTACCATCACCGGCCCGTATATGTTTGTCCGGAACCCCATGTACATCGGCCGATTTTTTCTCGTTTTCGGAATCCTGATGATGACCGGTAATCCATGGCTCCTGATCCTGCTCACAATCGGATACTATTATTATATGGTGAACCGGGTCAATCGTGAGGAAAAGATTCTTGCAGAGCTTTTTGGAAAGGATTATGAAGAATTCTGCCGGGACGTGCACCCGTACCTGCCGGGTTTTAAGCGATTTGACGTAAAGCAGCTGGGGTCATTTAATAAAGAAAGTTTTGAACAGAATAACGTATTAACAAATATCGTCTTACCGGTTATCTGTTATTTTGTTCTGTATTTGTTCACTTTTGTCTGGCCGATTTAGGGGATGACGTCGTTAAAAATCCCATCTACTGCGTTGTAGCGGTTTTTCAGGCACTCAATATACGACTTGTATTATTTCGGGCCTGAAAAACCGCTACGCCTTGCCAATTGTATGTGAATGGTGGAACTTTTACCTTTGCCATCCAATTCTATTACATTTTTTACCTAATCACCATTGATAGTTTCGTTACCGGTTCAGCTCCTGCGATCAGTTTTGGTGCCCAGAGGATACCCTTTTAAGAACCACAAAAACCGTTTTTTATTTAACGATTCCAAGTGTGCCCTTCGGCCGCTGTCTAAAGAATCGGGCTTTTTCCTGCTCCAGTTCTTATAAACTCCTGATATATCAATATCTTTCATTATTTTATGCAATGCGTGGGGTGTGTTTTCCAGATTAAGGCTTGATTGGAAATCCAGCAATGCCGGTTCGCCATCATCAGTTACCAGAATATTTCTCTGGTTTCGAATATCCAAATGAACCATGTTCTGCTGATGCATCATCTGCACTATGTTTTCAAATTGAAAGAAATAGTCATCACCAATCAATTCAGAGGGAGTCTCTTTTAAAGTCGTACCGGGCATAAATCGGTAACAGACCGCATAGACATCAAGAAGAAAGGGCTCTGCGGGAATCCCTTTAATTCCTTTGAGTTTCTGCAACGCCTGAAATTCCCTTTTGACCATAAACCGCCCCCATGTTTTCCGGATAAAGGGAGGGCAGGGTGAAAAATCTTTAACTACCCAAATTTTCTGACCGCGTTGGAACTGATAAAGATCTGCATTTCCCCAGCGTCCTTTGGAAATAATTTTAAATTCCCCTGTTGCAAGATCCTTTCTCGTAAAAGGTTTTTCCATTTTTCCGGCCCTTTTTGTGCTTTGCTTGAAAAATTAATGCGAAATATGCGCACCTTTGATGGAGTCGTAAAAAGTCAAAAAATAGCTATTTTCGGACTTTTGCCTTCTATAAATTCAATAAGATAAAAAGACTATTTTACAAAGCACCGACTTTTTACGGAGGCATCAACTTTTTCTTTGATAAATTCTGAAAACTTCATCTCATCATGTTTAAAAGAAACCCTGATACCGACAACAACAATATCCATGGGGCTTTGAATTTTACCGGCGACTTTGACATAATCTTTTTCAGTGGTCACCAAAAACTCTGCCGAACATTTCCGAGCCTGGTTGACGATGAGACGATAATCTGTTTCCGTGTATTTGTGATGATCGTCAAGCGGAATCATTCCAACCACCGCTCCGGCCAACGCCTTCACCGTCCTGAGGAACTCTTCATTTTTAGCAATTCCTGAGAACACGAATACTTTAGACATTTTTAAAAATTCATAGTCTTGAGATGAATTCAACTCCGAACTGCCTGGAAAATCGCAATCCGTTCCGTTAAAAATCCCGCACATATAAGGCTCATGAAATGATTTAAATATCGGTTTCCCGGGCGCCATTTCGGACAAGCTGTCAAAACTGCGGTTTGAATTATCGCACCGGGTTAAAACAAACAGGTCGCCACGGGAAAGTCCGGAAACCGGTTCCCGAAGGATGCCCCTTGGTAAAAGGTAGCGGTTGCCGAAAAGAGACTTATCATCCACTAAAACAATATCCAGATCCCGGTTCAAGCGGCGGTGCTGAAACGCATCATCAAATATAATAACATCCGGACAAAATTTCTCCACCGCTTTCATACCGATCTGAAAACGATCGGCACCAACCAGAACAGGAATATCTTTTAGCCTTTGAGCCATCATAAACGGTTCATCCCCGGCAATATCCGGTCCTAAAAGGATATTGTGCCCGTCACTGACGATCCCGCCCTTATTCTCCGCCTGTCCCTTATATCCCCTGCTGATAACAGCCGGTTTAAATCCGAATTCTTTTAACCGTTCCGCCAGATAAATTGTCATCGGGGTTTTACCGGTTCCCCCGACAGTTAAATTACCAATGGATATCACTCCGCAGGGAAGCGTTCGGGACTGGAAAACACCATGATCAAACAAAATCGCCCGGAGTCTTACGGCAATGCCATAAAGCGTCGATAGAATCATCAGCAGGAGTTTCAGCAATGGGCCTGCTGTCTTTTCTCCGGTCATTACCGCCTGGGCATTTTTCGTCATTCTGTTCATTCACCGCCACCCGACACAATTTTTATTCCATATTATATACCACAAGACCGGCTGCACAGAAAAAAATCAGATTGGCAATCCAGGCAGCAAACATTGGCGGAAGAACATTTCCATACCCGAGGGACAGACAAAAACTATAAAAAGACCAGTAAATAAAAACAGTTAATATTCCATACGCAAAACTGATAACCATTCCTTCCTTAGTGGAACCTCTTAGCGCCAGCCCTGCTCCGAACATGGAAATAATAAAACAAATAAACGGAAACGCAGTTTTTGCATAAAAATCTACCCGATACTTGGTGGCATCATAGCCTTCACTTTCAACCTTCAGAATATATTGGTAAAGATCCGTAAACGGCATTTCTTCGGATTCCTTTGCCACTCTCAGCAAATCCGCCGGCACCAGGTCTATTTGACAAATTTTTTCATCATGGAAAATCACTTGATTGTCTTTATCGGGAGAATCCAGGTGCTGTTGAATCAGACAGTCAAAAAAAGTCCAGTTTCCATCGATATATTTTCCGGTCCGGGCATTGATCCGGCTCGTCAAACTGAAATCCTTGTTAAAATAGGCAATACTGATCCCTGAAATCATCTGATCAGCTGGATTATAATATTCAATATGTGTGATGGATTGATTACCGCGAATCCAAATATTTTTTTCCCGCGAAGTCATCATTTTTGCCCCTGATCTTAGCTCCTCAATACGGTTTGCTTTGACCACACTGATCGGGACCACTACCTCGGAAAAGAGAAACAGCAGGATACTTAAAGATGTTCCGATAACGACAATCGGTAATAAAAGATAATTCAAACTGATGCCGCCGCTTTTTAACGCTAAAATTTCATTATTTTTTGCCATTAACCCGAAAATCGCCAAAACCCCTAAAAGAACGGCAATCGGAGTAATCTGAGACACGATTAACGGAATTTTGTAAAGAAAAAAAGCGGCAATCAAAGAGGGAGAAATTTCGGCTTCTATGAACTTATCGATTCTTCCAAAAAAATCGATGGATAGATATATAACAATCACCACCCCGAGGACAATACCGAAGTATTTGAAAAACAACTGGCTGATATATCTATGAATTACTGTCATTTGAATTTGTTCAGCTCATTTTTCCTAATCTTAATCTGCCACACTTCACCTGAAAAAGATTATGATTGCGATTATGATTACAATTTTTTAGCATCGTCATATCTTTCCGGCCCGGATTAAAAGGCCAGACTTTAAACAAAACAATCAATCTGTATGCCGGATACGAAAAAAATTCCGGATAATTTTGCCTGCGAATTGATTCATCCGGTTGAAAATTTCTACGGGGTTATCGTTGGCGGTTCTAACTAACAAATAAATCCCCAATCCCCCCATAATGATATTCGGCATCCACATTCCCAAAACCGGTGAGATTTTTCCCGCTTCACTTAAAACGAGTCCGGCAGACAAAAGAAGATAATAAATCAAAAAAGCAATCAAACCGATGCCGAGCCCTGCTGATTTCCGGGTTGATGAAGACTGCACACCTAAGGGAACCGCCAGGATTCCCAAAGCAATACAAGCAAAAGGGATGGAAAATTTTTTATGCAATTCGATCCACACGGAATAATACTTTTTTGATTTAGTTTTTGCAGTTTTAAGAAATGCGATCAGTTCCTCGATGCGCATGTCCTTTTCTTTTATTTTCTTTTTGCTGATATTTTTAACCGCATTCTTTAAATCCAGCTGGAGATCATACGTATCAAACCGGGTGGAATGAACTGCGCGGCTTTCCAGATTGACCTGGTTAATCACGCCATTATAAAGACTCAATATAAATGATAACCTGTCTTCTCCATTAAAAATTCTGCCTTTGGGGGAAACAATGGTCGTACTGAATCTTGCGTTCCGCTGGTCTTCAATATAGATATCGCCCAGAGAATTGTCTTTAAAATCAATTTTACTGACATAAAACATCACCCCGTCAAAGCTGTCATTGAATTGCCGTTCCTTTAATCCGACATTAAAGTTCGACTGCACCACATTAAGTGCCATTTGCTTATATGACTGTTGTCCCCACGGGATACCGTATATGGCCATATATCCGGTCAGCAGTGCACTGAACAGACTGAATACGATCACCGGTGGCAGCAGCCGATAAATACTGATGCCGCTTGCTTTGAGCGCCACGATTTCATTATCACTGGAAAGGCGCAGAAACGTCAGCAGCACACTCATCATCACCGACATGGGAATAATATAGGCAAGAAAATACGGCATGGAATATGTCAGCATTAAAAGAAAAGCAGTTAAACTGACCTGATAGTTAACGATCACATTTGTAATTTCAAGAATCTGACGCATCAAAAAAACAAAAATAAAGAACAGCAGATTCATGGCAAAGGGTGGGATCAGTTCTTTAAAAATATAGCGATTGACTACCGAATTCAGCTTCATAATCTTTATACCGTTGCTTCCAAAGAAATATCAGCGGCAGCATCATTGTTATCTGCAAACTGCATCTGATGAAGATTATAATACTCCCCTTTTTGCTCCAGCAGTTGTTCGTGTTTGCCTTCTTCAACAATTTGGCCGCCGACAAGGACGACGATACGATTCGCATATGAGATTGTTGAAAGCCTGTGCGCAATAACAAATGATGTTCTCCCTTTCATCAAATTTTCAAGCGCTTTTTGAACCAGCCGTTCCGACTCCGTATCCAGCGATGCGGTTGCTTCATCTAAAATAAGAATCGGGGCATTTTTCAATAACGCCCGGGCAATACACATTCGCTGTTTTTCTCCGCCGGACAGCCGGCTCCCCAGTTCTCCAATGACCGTATCAAATCCCTTGGGCAGGCTCTTAACGAATTTATATATATATGCCGCCTCGGCCGCTTCAACAATCTCCCGATCTGTGGCTTCCGGTTTTCCATAGGCGATATTCTTTCTAATGGTATCATTAAAAAGGATGGGTTCCTGGGTAACAAAGGCCACCTGTTTTCGAAGATCTGTAACAGCAATATCACGAATGTCTGTGCCATCGATCCTAACGGAGCCTTCCGTGACATCAAAAAATCTGGGGATCAGATTTACCAGAGATGTCTTGCCGCCACCGCTCATCCCCACCAGTGCCATAACTTCACCCGGTTTAACATCAAGATCAATATTCTTTAAAACTACTTCACTTTTGTCATAGGAAAAGGATACATTTTCAAAGGAAATTCGGTGGGACCCGGTTTTAATCTCTTTTGGCGATTCAGGGTCCAGAATATCTGATCTGGTTTCCAGAATATCAAATACCCGGTCTGATGCGGCAAGACCCTGCTGCAGTACATTGTTTAGTTTGGTCAGTTTTTTTATCGGCGGATACAGCAGCATGACTGCCGTCATAAATGAAAGAAAATCGCCGGGCGTTTGAACTCCTTTAATAACAGCAAACCCTCCGTACCAAAGCACAAGAGAGATCCCGATACCACCGAAGGCTTCCATCACCGGCGATGTCAGGGCCTTTGCCCGTAAGGATTTTACCTCAAACCGAAAAACCGCATGATTTTTTTTAGAAAAAGATTTTTTCTCATACGACTCCATGCCAAAGGCTTTGACAATTTTATTTCCGGCAAAAGTTTCATGCAAAAAGGCATTCATGTCCGCCATGCTCTCCTGGCTGCTGGTGCTGAATCGCCTCACCCGCCGGCCCAGTTCAACAACCGGAAAATAAGCCAGCGGCATGACGACAAACGCCATAATCGCCAGTTTCCAATCCCTGTAAAAAATCACGCCTGCAAGCCCGATAACGGTAAAACAATCCCTTAATGCGCCGGTCACTGCCTGGGATACCATGCTTTTAATAATCGTCACATCATTGGTAATCCGCGACATTAAAACACCGGTCCGTTCTTTATGAAAAAAGGAAAGCGGGAGATCCGTTATTTTTTCATAAAGGGCATCCCTGAGCTTTTTGATGATACTTTCCCCAACATACTGCATCAAAAACTCCTGGCCGTACATCGCCAAACCTCTGAAAAAGTACAAAACAATCACAATAAGCGGGATTAATTTGAGCAGAAAAACATTTTTACTGATAAAGATATCATCAATCACCGGTTTAACAATAAAAGCGGTCGCGGATGTTGTCGCTGCCACCACCACCATACAAACCATGGATAGAAACAATTTAAACCAGCTACCTTTAATATATTCCAGCAGTTGTTTATGACGGGACTTGATTTTTAATTTAATATTGATCATTTAAGTATTTAACACCCTCAACTTGATGGATTCGACTTTAACAGGGATAAACCGATATCCGCTGTTTTCTCAGATGCGCCGGCTTCTCCCAGCATCGACTTCACAAGTTTCAGTTTTTCTTTGATACGGCTGAGTTCCAATGGATTATTCAGCATTTCGCCCACCGTCCGGGCAATTTTCCCCGGAGATGCCTCACCCTGAATCAGTTCAGGAACAATGCGTTCGTTTGCAATAATATTCACCAGGCCAATGTGATCAACTTCCACCAATGCCCGGCCCAGCATATAGCTGGCAGGCGATATTCTGTACATAATCACCATGGGGACACCGTAAATCGCTGTTTCCAGGGTCACCGTGCCGGACGCGGCAATGATCAGGGTGCTTTTTTCAAAGATCTCTAGTATATTCCCGGGGACTAATTCAATACGGCATGTATTTTTATACGGATTGACAAATGACTCAACCCATTGCCTGCTGATGGATGGTGCAACAGAAAGCAGAAACTTCATATTCTGAAATCGATGCTGCAAGATACTGGCTGAAGCCAGCATATACGGAAGGTTCCGATCGATTTCACCGACCCGGGAACCGGGAAGAAGTCCAACGACGGGTGTGGGATCCTCTACATTATCCGATTTTTTTTCTTCTATCGGAGAATAAGAATCAAGTAACGGATGGCCGACAAATGTTGCCGGAATATTGTGACGGGTATAATATTCTTTCTCAAAAGGCAGAATCACCGCCATGTGATCCACATTCTGCTTAATTTTACGAATCCGCCCGGAACGCCATGCCCAGATCTGCGGACTGACATAATATAAAACAGGGACACCATGCTTTTTAGCAATAGACGCTATGTGAAGGTTGAAATCCGGAAAATCGATCAGAATAATCAAATCCGGAGAAAGTCCCTGCAATAACTTTTTAACCGTGGAAATGCCATTCAGCACTTTGGGGATTTTAGCGAAAACTTCGGTAATCCCAACCACCGAAAGCTCTTTGGAATCCACCAGAATTTTAACACCTGCTGTTCTTAAGGCATCTGAGCCAATGCCACAGAAAAAAAGCGAACTGTCCTTCTTCTTCATCGCGCGGACCAGATGTGCACCATGAGCGTCTCCAGAGGTTTCTCCGGCAATAATCATCACACATTTTTGAACCGATGGCGTTGTCATGGATTTTATCCTGAATATATCCTGCTTGATTTTCGGATCTGCTGAGTAATACTCAAAGCGATTTCCAATGCGTCACGCCCCATCTGCCCCGACACTTCAGGGGGTTCGCGACGCTCAACAGCATGAATAAAGGACCGGATTTCATCCTCAAGCGCATCTCCGTCCGTAAAACATTTTTCTTCCAGATGCATGCCGGGAATAGGGCAGTTATTATCCTCTTCCCCGGGCCGGACATGGATAATCGAGCGATTGGCAAAATCGACAGAAATATAACCGTCTTTTTGGAATAAACGGATTTTACGCTCATTCTTATTTGAAATCCGACTAGCTGTGACATTGGCAACTGCGCCGTTATCAAACTCAATGTGGGCATTGGCAATATCGATATTGTCCGAAACAACCGAAGCCCCCATGGCATGGCAGTATTTGATCCCCGACCGGACAAAATTTAATATAATATCAATATCATGAATCATCAGATCCAGCACAACACTCACATCGGTCCCGCGCTCCTTGTAAATACCCAACCGGTTGGATTCAATAAAAATCGGATGGTCGACGATGTGCTGGACCGCTGTTACCGCGGGATTAAACCGCTCCAGTTGACCGACCTGAAATACCAGATTTTTCCTGTCCGAAATCTCAATCAGTTCATCGGCTTCTTCAACTGTTGTTGTGATCGGCTTTTCAATCAGAACATCAATATCATGTTCTAAAAACGCTTTTCCGATCTCAAAATGCAACGGTGTTGGAACGGCTATACTGACCGCATCCACACGGCCAAACAAATCCCTGTAATCAGAGAATGGCGTCGTCCCGACATTGCCGGCAATTTCCCCAGCCTGCGCCTTGTGTGTATCGACGACACCAACCAGTTCAACATTATCCATTTTTGCATATTTTTCAGCATGGAATTTACCAAGATATCCAACACCGACGACAGCGGCCCGAATTTTTTTCATCAGATGCATTTCCTTTAAATTTATTGTACCCGGCTAAAAATAAAACCGATTACGCCTCTTTTTCCATTGCCATGATGATAATACCCCATTGATTTGCAAGACGGATCATCTCCTCCTTATCAAAAACCAGCGACCGTCCTGCTTCAACTACAAGCACTGTTGCACCGGATTCATGCATGGATCTGATGGTCTGAGCACCGACAGCAGGCACATCAAATCGAAAATCCTGAATCGGTTTGCACACCTTTACCACAACGGAATTCCCTTTACAGAAGCCTCCGCCCCGGCGGATGGTGCTGTCCGTGCCGTCGATAGCCTCAACCGCCATCACTGTTCCATTGCAAACCACAACACACTGGCCGATATCGAGTCGGCCGATTTCCTTGGCCATTTTCCAGCCCAGCTCAATATCCGACAGTTCCGCATTCGTGGGTTTCCGCTTTGTCCAGCAGCCCTCTTCTGCAAGAAGTTCCGGAAGAAGAAACGTTGAAGACCGAATTCGGAATCCTTCATCTTCGAGCACTTTTGCAAAAGCTCTTAGAATCTTGTCATCATGCGTGCTATGGCGCATGTTGGCGATCAGTGAAATAGCCTTCATATCCGGTCTGATATCAAGAATTGCCCCGGGTTTTTTAATCGCCCCGATCATTACCGCTTCCTTGATCCGGTTCTTCTTAAAAAACTTGATCAGCCGTTTAATCTGGCCGATATGGATGACCTCAAGGGATTCAACATAGTCCGACAACAACGGTTCGGTCTCATTATGGTAGCCGATAGCGTAAATGCTAAACCCTCTATCAGCAGCTTTTTTTGAGAAAATAATCGGAAAAGAACCACTTCCGGCAATTAACCCAATCCGTTTATTCATTGCTATAATCTATCATAATTAATTAAGATTATCTGGTAATCCCACGCTGGGTGGATTTGATAAAATTCACCAGCGTCAGGACTTCCGGAATATTTTCAACTTCTGCCAGCACCCGTTCCACGGCTTCATTCACTGTCAAACCAATTCGGAAAATAATTCGATACGCTGTTTTCAACTGGGATAATGTATTACTGGAAAACTCATGTCGTTTTAACCCGACTTTGTTCAATCCATGCAAAGTCGCCCGGTCCCCGGCCGCCATCACATACGGTGGAATATCCTTTACAACTGCTGTTTTTCCGCCGATATAGGCGTAGTCACCGATTCTGACAAACTGATGAATGGCGACCAAGCCGCCGATGATCACATAATCCCCAATGGTAATATGCCCGGCAAGGGTCGCATTATTTGCCAGAATGACGCCTTTGCCGGTCTTACAGTCATGGGCCACGTGGGTATAGGCCATTAAAAAATTGTCCTCACCGACCTCTGTCACCCCGCCCCCGAATTCCGTCCCGCGATTTAACGTGACAAACTCTCGAATCACCGTATTGCGGCCGATCTTCAGATAGGTTTTCTCTCCTTTGAACTTGACCGCCTGCGGGGCGGCACCGATGGAAGCATATTGGAATATCTGACAGTTTGGCGCAATATCGACATATGGATCAATGGTTACATGCGGCCCGATAAAAGTGCCGGATCCAATGGATACATTCCCGTTAACAATCGAATAAGGTCCGATTTCAACATTGGAATCAATCTCTGCACCAGGATCAATTATTGCGGTTGGATGTATCATTCTTATCCTCCGATCAAAGCCATAAGTTTTGCTTCTGCAACTCGCTTTTTATCAACAAATGCGTAAGCACTCATTTTCACAACTCGGGATCGTTGTTTAACAATTTCCACTTCAAAAATCAGTTGGTCACCCGGAATAACAGGTGCCCTGAACCGGGCCCGGTCCACACCGGAAAAACAAACCTGACGATGTATTTCCACCGGCAAACTTTCAACCAGCAACAGTCCACCGGCCTGGACCATTCCTTCAACGATTAAAAGACCGGGCATTATGGGCTTGTCGGGAAAATGCCCCTGGAAAAAAGGCTCATTGATCGTCACATTTTTTAATGCCCGAATTTTCACACCCGGTTCCAGTTCCAGAACCCGGTCGACAAGTATGAACGGGTATCGATGCGGCAGCAGGTTTAAAATTCTTTCAATATCATAGCCTATATTCATTCCTAACCCCAATTAAAATATATAATCGAAATGGTGTTGATGATATTACTTTTTTGAAAAAGCATCCAGACGCTTTTCAAGGTCAACAATTTTTCTTTTTAATTCAGGCAGCCGGGGAATCATCTGACTAACGCGAAGCCATAATTTATGGGGCATTTCAGGCGTCCCGGAAACCACGTTCCCGTTGGGAACGGATCGGGTGACACCTGCCTGCGGTCCGACTGTCACATAATCGCCTATGGAAATATGACCGGCAATACCCGCCTGACCAGCTAAAATAACGTTCTTTCCGATCTTCGTACTGCCGGAGATCCCCACCTGGGCGACGATCAGTGTATTTTCTCCGATCACCACATTATGAGCGATTTGAACATGGTTATCCGTCTTCACCCCATTTTTGATCCATGTTTTTCCGAAAGTGGCTCTGTCGATGGTATTACAGGCGCCAATCTCAACATCATCATCAATCTGAACAATACCCAGCTGCGGAATTTTATAATGTTTCTCCCCGTCCGGAACAAATCCGAATCCGTCACTGCCGATAACCGTGCCGGCATGAATAATCACACGGCACCCAATAAGACATCGATCCAGAATCGTTACGTTCGGATAAATTTCAACATCATCCCCGATGCACGCCCCATTACCGATGACAACATGAGGGTGTATGATCACCCGGGTGCCGATGATCACATCATCACCAATCACGGCAAGCGCCCCCACGCAAACATTCTCGCTAAGTGATACATTGCTCCCAATGCATGCTTGGGGGCTGATATTATCAGAAGGACGGGAAGCGGGGAAACACAGATGCATAATCTTTGCAAATGCCAGGCGCGGATTATCAGACTTGATAAGATTGGTTGACACTTCCTGCTGAAAATTCCTTGGAACGATTACCGCACCGGCACCTGTTTCGCTGACCTGCTTTAAAATCTTCGGTGAATCCGCAAACGTGATGTCATCAATGCCGGCTTCATTAAACGGAGCAATCCCCCGAACAATCTTATGGGAATCACCATGGATTTCACCGTCAATCTCTTCAATCAGTTCAGCTAAAGATATCTCCATTTCCGGCTCCTTTAAAATGCTCATAACAGATGATCCAATTAATTGGAACCTTTTGACGTTTCATTATATTTTTCAATTAATAAATCCGTTATATCAATCGTACTCGGATAGTAAATGGCTGCACTTTTTTCAATAATCAACAGGTATCCTTCTTTTTTCCCTATCTTTTCAGCCAGTTCGAAAATATCATTTTTTAATTTCTCTACCTCGATTGCTTCAAGTTCCCTGAATTCCATTTGATATTTTTTCTGTAAAGATTGAAAATCATACTTTTTGATTTCAATTTCCCGCTGTTTTTCTTCACGCTTTTCCTTGCTCATGACCATGGCCTCACGACTCATTTGCTCAGAAAGGCCCTCAATCGCTTTTCCCAGTTCGATTAGACTTGTCTCCATCTCCCGACCTTTTTTCTGTATTTCCTCCTGAACCGACTTGCCGGCTTCAGACTCCGTCAGGACTCTTTGAAAATCAATAATTCCTATTTTCGCCACATCCGCCGCAAATGCCGGCAGGACATAAAAAAGAACCAATGCAACTACGATAAAACCGAATTTTCCGAGTCTCATTTAATAACCCCCTTATTTCTGCAATCAAAAAAAATTTCCGAACCAACTTTTATAGTTAAAAACTGCCTCCCATGGAGAATTCCCACCGGCCGGATCCTTCTCCAGGCAGTGGATCAAGAATATATCCCCGCTCAAGACGCAAGGGCCCCATAGGGGAAAACCACCGAATACCAAACCCTGCACTGTCGCGCAAACCACTGTATGATGTACCTTCATCCGCCCAGGTATTACCCGCATCATAAAAAAACAGCCCAACAAGTCCGCTCTCTTTTATAATCGGAAATACATATTCGACATTAAACTGAACAAATTCTGTTCCCCCGATTTTAATACCATCGTCATTGATCGGGCTGATTGCTCGCCAGTCAAACCCCCTGACGGAATTAATACCGCCCAGATAAAACCGTTCATAATCCGGAAGATATTTTCCTGAGTTTTCAACTATATAACCGCCTTCGCCATGCAGAACCCCCACGGTTCCCCAAAACAAGGGGAAGTACCACCCGGTTTCTGCGGTTACTTTGGTAAATCCAATATTCCCCCCAATCCCGGCATACTTGAGGGTGATGCTGTGCCGTGAACCTTCCGAAGGATTGAACTGACGATTTCTGGAATCATAAACAGCACTCAAAGAGACACTGCTTTCCACGCTCTTTCCGGGTAAAATATATGGTGAGGCTGCTTCTGAAATATTATCAATATTACTGACATCATAGGCATATTTGATATACCCCCGTGTAAAATCAAAAAGCGGATACCCGAATCGAACCGCCCCGCCGTAGCTGTCCCGATCATAATCATCATAATCACGTTCCATTTTATAGGCATCAATGCCTGCTGACAAAGGAATATCAAACAACCACGGTTCAGTAAACCCAAAGGAATACTGACGCGATGTTCCACCTGTCTGGACAGCGAATTCCAGTATCTGCCCCCGCCCGAGGAAATTCCTTTCAGACACGGAAGCCATCACATAGAGTTTGTCAATCGCACTGTATCCGCCACCGAAGGAAAAGGTTCCAGTGGGTTTTTCAACCACTTCGATATCCAGAATCATCTGATCTTCTTCAGATCCTCTCTGGGGTTTTACTTTGACGTCTTCAAAAAAATCCATCCGGAATAAGTCACTGACGCTTCTTTTTAAACGATTGCTGCTGTAAAGCTCCTGTTCATAAATCTTTAGCTCGCGGCGAATCACCTTGTCCCGGGTTTTGGTATTTCCGTGTATGTTGATCCTTTCAAAATAAACCGGTTCATTCTTTGTAATATGAAAAGTAATATCGACTGTTAAACTTTCCGGATCCGTCCCGATTTCGGGAAAAATATCGGCATGCGCATACCCTCTGTCTGCATAGATATCGGTCAGCGTGAGAACATCCCGCCTGATCACATCCCGGTTGTAATAGGCTTCTTCGTCCACCATGACATTGGTAATAAGTTCTTTTTTCGGTGTGATAAAATCCCCTTTCAAATCAACATGGCCCATTTTAAAACGGGGGCCTTCATTGATTTTTATGAGAATATATATCCACTCGTCCCGGTATTCAATCTCCGGTTCACCGACCCTTGCTTCAGCATATCCATTATTTTGATAAAAAGCGGTCAGCTGATAGATATCCTGCTGCAGCTCTTCACGGTTCAACTCACCGGATGACGTCAGCCAGGAAAAAAAACCTTTTTCAGATGTTTCCATCATTTTTTTCAGCTTTTTAGAATCATAGGCGCTGTTTCCGTCAATAGTAATCGTCTTGATTCGAACCTTCTCACCTTCTTCTATTTCAAATTCCAGATTTGCCTGACTATTTTCCAAAGGCTCTATTTTATATAAGACCTTGACGTTATGATAATTCTTTTCCTTGTACAATGACTCGATAATTTTCATATTCCGGCGTATTTTAAAAATATTCAGGATCGATCCGCTGCTGATATCAACATTTTCATTGAGTTCT
This sequence comes from Desulfobacteraceae bacterium, assembly GCA_014237465.1. Classification (GTDB taxonomy): domain Bacteria; phylum Desulfobacterota; class Desulfobacteria; order Desulfobacterales; family Desulfosalsimonadaceae; genus SURF-3. The sequence goes on from JABZFM010000007.1 coordinate 94,626, forward strand.
TCGTCATCGAGCGCCACATTTCCGGAAAATTTTATTTCACGGATGGTGGGTTTTTCTTTAACAATAAAAATGACTGTATTTCCATCTAATGCTTTTTCAGCTTCGACCCGGACATCATCAAACCATCCCATGTTATAGATTGCCTGAAGGTCTTCGGAAAGTAAGGCTTCACTATACACATCACCGGCTTTTGCCCGGGTAACCCTTAAAATTGCGTCATCCTCGATACGCTGATTATCCTGCACCAAGACCTGCTTGATCAGAACAGCATCTTCAGCACCTGCAACAGCAGTAGTCAAGAAAATCAACCATAGAACTATCATTAACCCCATGCATTTTTGCATGCAACTATCACATTTCATTCAATCTCAACCAGCTTCCCTTCCACCAGAGTCATCTGTTTATTCATATACTCTGCAAGTCGCATATTATGTGTCACCGTGATTATCGTCATATTGTATTCATCATTGAGTTCAAACAATAAATCATGCACCTGATTACTGTTTTTCTTATCAAGATTCCCCGTCGGTTCATCTGCCAGCAGTATAGCCGGATTCAGAACAAGCGCCCGGGCAAGCGCTACGCGCTGCTGCTCCCCGCCGGAAAGCTCCCTGACACGATGTTTCATCCTTTCCTTGAGCCCTACCCGAACGAGAATCGCTTCAGCCCTTTCCCGTATATCTTTGGACTTTAATCCTCTGATCAGTCCGGGCATTAAAATATTTTCAAGTGCGGAAAATTCCGCCAGAAGATAATGAAACTGAAAGACAAACCCCATGTTTTTATTTCTGAAATCCGCCAGTTTTTTTTTATCAAATTCAAACACATCTGCTTTTTTATATAAAAGGGTACCGCTGTCCGGCCGATCCAGGGTGCCAAGGATATGCAGAAGTGTCGATTTGCCAATACCGGATTCACCGACAATTGCTATTCTCTCTCCGGAATAAATATCAACCGATAAATCGCGCAACACCTCTATTTTTGCGCCATTATTCTGATAACTCTTGTTAATACCTCTTAAAGACATCAATGGTCCCGGATCTTTCTCCTGATTCCCAGTTTTTGAATGTATTTGATTATTATGTTTTTCCAATCGGTTAACCATATCGAAGGGCCTCAACCGGATTGAGTTTAGACGCTTTGTAAGCGGGATAAAGCGTCGAAATAAAACAAATTGCCAATGCGGCTGAAACGATAAGAAAAACATCCAAAAATTCAAGCTGCACCGGTAGACTGGTAAAATAATAAACATCTCCCGGCAATTCGATAAATTTGTAATATTTTAAAACGACACACCCCAGAATCCCAAGGACAACCCCGCTCACCGTCCCGATTAAACCGATCACCGTGCCTTTAAAAACAAAAATTTTCCAGATGCTCCGGTCTGTCGCTCCCATGGCTTTTAAAATGGCGATATCCTGAGTTTTTCCCATCACCATCATAATCAAGGTGCTGGCAATATTAAACGCTGCAACCATAATAATCAGTGTCAGGATCACGAACATTGCCTTTTTTTCAAGTTTAAGGGCTGAAAAAAAATTCCGGTTCATCTGCATCCAGTCCACGGTCCAGTAAGGAAATCCTAAATCAGCCAGAATCATTTGCGAGATTTCATTGGCACGATAGATATCATCCACCCGGACCCCGATACCGGAAACCGAATCCCCAATTTTAATGAGTTTTTGGGCGGTTTTTAAATGGATAAAAGCCAAAGAGGCATCATATTCATAAAAACCGGATTCGAAAATACCTGTCACTTCAAATCGTTTCATTGTCGGCATATGACCAATTGGGGACATCATCCCTTTGGGGGAAATCAGATAAATTGTTTCTCCTGCCGCGGCGCCAATGGTCAAAGCAAGTTCTTTTCCTAAAATAATTCCCGGCGACAGGATGCCGGAATCTGCAGTCACCTGAGGTCTTATTTTTTCAATTAATGATTCTTTATCATATCCTTTTATCGGGCTTCCGTCTGCATAGGGATCAATACCCCTTAGAACAGCTCCGGAAATACCGGAAGAAGATCGCAACATCACCTGGGAATACACAAAAGGCGCTGCGGACTGTACCCCGGCTTCAGACTCAACCTGGTGGATAACCCCTTCATAATCAGCGATTGTTCCACCATGCCGGCGAATGATAATATGCGATTCAACACCTAATATCTGCGATGTAAAATATGATTCCGCCCCTGACATCACGGCAATAACAATAATCAGCGCCATCACACCAACAGTAACACCTGCCATGGAAAGAAACGTGATAAAGGAAATAAAGGCATGTTTATGTCTGGACCTGAGATAACGGCCACCTACAAAATATTCAAAAGACATCGGTCAATCCGTATCTGAATTACTGAATCACATTTATACTCAGTTGAGTATAAATGATTGCTCGATAATGTGATTGATTTCATATCATAATATCATATTTGTGAACAACATTTCTTATCTCCGTTACAACAAATGTTGATTCAAATTATGATTTATTTCAATTTAAGCTTTTATCTGTTTATATTTTATCTATTTATGATTTGTCTGTTTATATTTTATCTGAGGGCTTCATGTGGGGGAATAAAATTACATCACGGATGGATGCAGAATCCGTCAAGAGCATGGCCAGTCTGTCTATACCAATACCTTCACCTGCTGTGGGCGGCATGCCGTATTCCAATGCTCTGATATAATCTTCATCAATGATATGTGGCGTTTCATCCCCGGCTTCCTTATTTTTAAGCTGATGCAAGAACCTGTTTTTCTGGTCTTCCGGATCATTCAACTCTGAAAATCCGTTGGCAATCTCCCTTCCAGCAATAAACAATTCAAACCGGTCTGTCAGATCAGGGTATTCCTTGCTCCTTCGTGAAAGCGGTGAAACTTCAACCGGATAACCGGTAATAAAGGTCGGCTGGATCAATTTCGGTTCCACAAGGACATCAAATATCTTTGTCATTACCTTTCCGATACCGATCGCACCATTGTCACGATTACCAAAAGAAATCCCTTTTGACAGTGCAAAACTCATCAGTTCATCTTTACTATTAAATAAAGTCGGGGCCACGCCGGCAATTTTTTCCAAAGATTCCAGAAGCGTTAACCGTTTCCATGAACCGCTGAAATTGATCTGCTCACCCTGATATTCAAAATCCATTGAACCGGCAATGCTTTGCGCAACCGACTGAAACATCTCTTCCGTCAAATTCATGAGGTCTTCGTATGTGGCATATGCCTGATAAAATTCGAGCATGGTAAATTCAGGATTATGCTGGGTGGAAATTCCTTCATTCCTGAAGTTTCTGTTTATCTCAAAAACTCTTTCAAACCCACCAGTAACCAGTCTTTTTAAATAAAGTTCCGGCGCAATTCGTAAAAAAAGATCCATACTGAGCGAATTATGATATGTTTTAAACGGTTTGGCGTCTGCTCCACCCGGGAGGGGCTGCATCATTGGGGTCTCCACCTCAAGAAAATCCCGATCAATTAAAAACATTCGGATGGCCTGAACCAATTGGCTTCTTTTGACAAATAATTCACGGACGTCCTCATTCATAATCAGATCCAGGTATCGTTGACGGTATCGCTTTTCCGGATCCTTAAGGCCGTGAAATTTTTCAGGTAATGGCCTCATCGCCTTGGATATTAACTGCAAAGTGTTAGCCAAAAGCGACCATTCACCTGTCTTTGTCTGGAACAACCCGCCGGTCATTCCAATAAAATCACCAATATCCAGTTTTTTAAACAACGAATACACTTCATCGCCCACTTGATCCGTTCTTATATATGCCTGAAGCTGACCGGAGCGGTCTCGGAATCGGATAAAGGCCGATTTGCCGAATCGGTTGATTGCCATAATACGGCCTGCCACCGAAAACGAAGAGTCCTCCGAAATTTCTTCGGGTTTTTCTTCCACAATTTTTTTAATATCATTAACCGTATGCGAAACGATATAGTCATTCGGGAAAAGTTCAATTCCCGATTCTTTTATCATTTGTATTTTTTCTTTTCTTTTTTCAATCACATCGTTTTTTGAGCTCATTTTCTTATCCGGAACTTTTCTAAGTAATTATTTTAAACGTATGAAAAAATAATGTACCAAAACAGAATTGCTCTGTTCCGGTACATAAATATAGATTCAGATTAATTAATATCCATCCGGTTGGCTATCCCATTTATAATCTACTGTCAAGATTAACTTAACTTGCTCTCTATCTTGGGATATCCCCGAACTCCACACTCAGAACAACTGATTTTACACCGACCCGGACGCTGAAACCGGACGGGAATTAATCTCTCGGCGAAATTTTACGTTAAAGGTGGTCCCTTTCTCAGGAGAGCTCTGTACGTCAATCAATCCATTGTATGAGGTGATAATGCGTTGAACAATAGATAACCCGAGACCGGTCCCCTTGGGTTTTGCGGTAAAAAACGGATCAAAGATTGATTCCATTGTCTCTTCGGTCATCCCGCATCCATTATCCGATATGGTGATGCAGACATAGATTTTATCAACCGGATACATCTTAATATCAATCTGACCTTCGCTTTCGATCGCCTCATCCGCGTTTAACAGCAGATTCCACACAACCTGCCGCAAATGCTCCGGATCAATTTCAATAAATATTCCTTCAGCAAGCTGCTGGGTTACATTAATTCTTTTATTGCGACGGTTGTCGGTTGTAAAAACGTTTATAATCTCTTCAAGCGCAACATCCAGTTCCACAATTTTTGTCTGCCCGGGCTGTGGTTTTGCAAACATCAGAAAATCATTGACTAATGCAGTGAGACGATCCGCTTCTCGTAAAATGATATCCATCAACCGGTCCCGATCCGGATCATAGGGAATATCTTCCCTTAAAAACTGTATGGATCCGGATAAAGAGGCCAGGGGATTCTTGATTTCATGGGCAAGACCAGATGCCATTTCACCGATTGCCGCCAGTTTTTCGACGCGCTTCACCTGATCTTCCATTGCCCAAAGTTCCTTTTTTGCCCGCCGTTCCTGTTCAGCAAGAAAACCGCTTAAAAACGCAACACCAAAACATGCGACAATGGTTATGAAAAGCTTGTACAGCACATAATTCCAGTTGTAATTCCTGAATATAAAATCAACCTCAACACCAACCGGATAAATGACCCCCTGGAATTCTAACGCAATAAGCACGCCGTATTGGACACTGCAGCAGAACGCGATAAACATCCCGCCGCTTCTGGAAAGAACCATGCCTGCGTAAATAATTACAACAAGGTATAAAAAAGAAAAGATACTTGAAAAACTTCCGGTGACAAAAATAATGCACGTTATGAGCAGACTATCAATGAATATTTGAATATAGCCGAAACGGACAAACTTAAAAAGGCGAGGCAGTATAAAGGCATACAGCGCTGAAAGAATCAACAGCGCAACGGCAATATAGCAGATAAATATAAGCGGTTGACTGAAAAAAGGTCGATTCTCATGAAACCCTACGAAAACTGCAGAACCCAGCAACACTGCCGCAAAAAGCCCCCGGAAGAATATCAGCCATTTTAATTTTTGATATTGATCCAGCTGGGGCTTATTTTGACGATCAATTTTCAACTGCGATTTACCTAAATTGCTCCGGCCATCTGGAATATGGGAAGGTACATGGAAATAACCAGGCCGCCAATGACAATTCCAAGAAAAACAAGCATAAACGGTTCAATCATGGCCGTCATATTGTCAACTGCCTGGTCCACTTCCTCATCATAAAAATCCGCAATCTTTTCCATCATCGCGTCAATGGCACCGGTTGATTCACCAACGGCAATCATCGAGCAGACCATGGGCGGGAAAACACCTGTTTCGGACAAAGGATCCGCAATGGTCTGGCCTTCAGCAATTCCAGTACGGACTGTATAAATGGCTTTTTCAATGGTTTTATTACCTGCTGTTTTAGCAACAATATCCAAAGCTTCCAAAATTGCCACACCACTGGACAGCATGGTCCCCATGGTGCGCGTAAACTTTGCCACGGCCACCTTACGGATCAGAATTCCAATCACCGGCAATTTCAACAGGGTATCATCAACCAGCGCACGGCCTTTTTCCGTTTTGTAAAACCGCTTAAACGCATATGAAAATAACACAACCGCACCGATTATATATAATATTCTCGTCTGCACAAACCGGCTCATAGCGACAACCACCTGTGTTGGTGCGGGTAATGCGGACCCGAAACTTTCGAACATTTCCTCAAAAACCGGAATAACAAACACCAGAATAACCGCAACAACGCCGACGGCAATAAAAAGGGTGACGATCGGGTATGTCATTGCGCCCTTGACCTGGGCTTTCAGTCTGGCGGCCTTTTCCATGTATGCCGACAGTCTTCTCAAAATCACATCCAGAATACCACCGGCTTCGCCGGCAGCCACCATATTGACAAACAAATTATCAAATTGATCAGGATATTTTTTTAACGCCTCTGCCAATGTCTGGCCGCTTTCAACAGATTCCTTGATATTTTTGAGCATCTTTTTAAATGTGGCATTATCCTGCTGCGCCTGAAGGATGTCAAGGCACTGGATAATCGGCAGACCGGCATCAATCATGGTGGAAAACTGACGGCAGAAAATAATGATATCATGCTGGACAACTCTTGGCTGAAAAAATGCGACGTCTGCAAACAGATCTTTTGGTTTTTTCTTTAATTTATCAGGTGTTATGCCCTGCCTGGAAAGATTATTGCGAACCTCCTGATCGTTTGCCGCCTCCATTTCCCCTTTGCGAAGCTGATTGTTTTTCCCCCGACCTTCCCATACATAAACCGGCATATTTCCTCCTTTACTGATGTTTCAGCATGATCAGCATACACCTAAAAAACAGATCTTTAAAAACAGAATTTAGTGATTACCAATGATTACCATATTGCCTGAAAAATGAACTCACCAATAAAGAATTCGGCGTCAAGATATTAAATCTTGAATCATCAAATATGATTATTAACATATCATGGGAAATAAGACAAATTCTTTTAAGCGAATTTCTCACTGTTAGATATTTATCACTTTTACTATAGGTAATTTTGTAAAAAGCCAGATTCAGATGGTAAATAAAAAAGCGCCACCTTTCTTATAAAAATTGGCAAGACGCACAAATTCTATGGAATGAGGGGCATTTAGCCTACTCTGCAGTGACGAAGAATGCAGTACCACCCAAAGCTAAAATAGAATTTGGACTTTTTGCGAAGCCATCACTATAGAATTCTGAAAAAAATTCCCTGCCAAATTTCATGAACTTGTTTGCTCAAATTATTTTTTTTTGTTAACAATCTGTAAAACAATATAATTTTTCTAACAGGAATGGGCATGTGAAACAATCAAAACATTCACACTCTAAAAATCTGACCGTTATTACTACTCACGCGAATGCTGACTTTGATGCGATTGGTTCCATGCTGGCAGCCCACAAATTATACCCCGGTTCCCTTGTCATCTATCCCGGATTTAATGAGAAAAACTCAAAAAATTTCTTCGTCAGCTCAATGGCTTATCTTTTTAATATGATAGACATTAAAGAGATAAATAAATCTGAAATTGACAAATTGGTTATTGTCGATACCAAGCAGGCAAGCCGAATTGGAGAACTTTCAGAAATTGTTGATAAACCAGGTGTCGAAATACATATTTTTGACCATCATCCTGCAAGCAAAAAAGATATTAAAGCTCAGTTTGAAGTTAACAGCGCCACCGGAGCCAATGTGACGCTCTTAACCGAAATAATCCAGAAAAAAAAAATCCCCCTTTCTCCTGAAGAAGCAACCATCATGTGCCTGGGAATTTATGAAGATACCGGTTCATTTACATTTTCCTCCACCACAGCAAGGGATTTTACCGCAGCTGCCTTTCTTGTTTCAAACGGCGCAGATCTTACCACCATATCAAATTTGATTGCCAAGGAAATGGATCCCCGGCAGATCAGCCTTTTAAATGATATGATCAACGCTGCTGTTCATCATACGATCAATGGAGTGGATGTCACCATTACAAGTGTTTCGTGTGATGAATATATACATGACCTGGCATTTCTTGTTCAGAAAATGATAAAAATCGAATCACTCAATGCCCTGTTCGGCATTGCTTTGATGAAAAACAAAATATATATATCCGCGCGAAGCCGTTCGCCTGAAGTCGATGTCGGGGCTATAGCTACGGAACTCGGCGGTGGGGGGCACAAATTTGCTGCGGCAGCCACGATTAAAGAAAAAACACTGGCACAAACTGAAAATGACCTGGTCGCAATACTTCAAAGGCATATTAAATCAAAAAATCTGGCCGTGAATATCATGTCGTCACCGGCAATTGCAGCAGCCCCTGAGATAACATGTGAAAATGCACGCAACTTGTTATCAAGATATAACGTTAACGCGCTTCTGGTCGTAAAAAATTCGAATGGGAAAAAACAACTTCTGGGTTTCATCTCACGCCAGGTGATTGAAAAAGCACTTTACCATTCCCTGGACAATATTCCGATCAGTGAATATATGTCGACGGAATTTGCGGTTGTCGGCCCGGAAGCAGACCTTGTCGAAATCCAGCAAAAAATTATTGAAAACAAACAGCGGGTTCTGCCGGTCATAGAAAATGACGACATTATCGGAGTCATCACCCGCACCGACCTGCTCAATATTCTGGTCCAGGAATCTGATGCCAAAAAGCAGCAACTGACCATGGAAAGGCAGGTGGCCGCCCACCCCCGAACCAAAAACATCACCGCCTTTATGAAAGAACGGCTGTCAAAACGAATACTGAAACTTTTAAAACATATTGGTGAAGTGGCCGAGCAGTTTGACTACTCAGCTTACGTTGTGGGCGGTTTTGTTCGTGACCTGTTTTTATATCGTCACAATGAAGATATTGACATTGTGATTGAAGGTAATGGAATTGAGTTTGCGAAACGATTTTCCAAACTGTATGGCGCACGAATCAATGCGTACGCAAAATTCGGCACGGCTATTATCATCTTTGCCGATGGATTTAAGATTGATGTCGCCTCTGCCCGAATGGAATATTACAATGCGCCGGCAGCATTACCCACCGTTGAGATGAGTTCAATTAAGATGGATCTTTTCAGGCGGGACTTTACCGTTAACACGCTTTGTGTTGCCTTAAACAAGTCCTCTTTCGGACATCTCATTGATTTTTTCGGCGCCCAGCGGGATCTTAAAGAAAAAGTGATCCGGATTCTCCACAATTTAAGCTTTGTGGAGGACCCGACAAGAGTATTTCGCGCAATCCGCTTTGAACAGCGCTTTGGCTTTACGATCGGCAAACTCACTTCCGGGTTGATTGAGAATGCCGTTAAAATGGATTTTTTCAAACGGCTTTCGGGCCGCAGGGTGTTTTCCGAACTTTGCCATATCCTGAAAGAAGAAAACCCAACGCCCTACCTGATCAGGCTCAACGAATATAATCTGCTCAAGGTGCTGGACCCTTCTTTTGCATTAAACCAGAAACTGATTTTCTATTTTAATTCAGCCAAAAAGGTCCTTTCATGGTTTGATCTCCTTTTTACGGAAGAATCTTATATGAAGTGGGCGGTTTATTTCCTGATCCTGCTCCGCCATAAGGACCAAAAAAAATCTGAAGAAATCTGCAATCGAATGGAACTGGCGCCCAGGTATCAAAAAATCTTTATCAAAGAACGGCTGTTTGCCGAAGAGTGCTTAAACCGGCTCCATCGCAACATGCCGAATAAGGTCAGTGATATATACAAAGAACTCAAGGACCTGAAAATTGAACTGCTCCTTTACATCATGTCCATCACAACACATCAGCAACTGATCAAGAACATTTCGTATTATGTGACAGACCTCAGAAATGTAAAGCTTTCGGTGAGCGGCAAAGATATTGAACAGTTAGGCCTGCCCCCCTCTCCTGTTTACGGGAAAATACTTTCCGCGGTAATGGATGCAAAATTAAACGGACTTGTCAAATCCAATAAAGAAGAACTGGATCTTTTAAAAAATTATGTTGCCGAATTTTAACCTGCTTGAATTTATTATTATTATTATCCCTCTTCTGTTTGCAGTCACTGCCCATGAATATGCCCATGGTTATGCGGCGTTTATATTAGGGGACTCAACCGCCAAGGATGCCGGGCGGCTCAGCTTAAACCCTGTCAGGCACTTAGATGTTTTCGGATCATTTATTCTGCCGCTGATTTTAAAATTATCCGGGGCCCCTATTCTTTTCGGGTATGCCAAACCTGTTCCTGTTAATTTTTCAAACCTCAAAAGTTTTCGATCCGGAACCATCTGGGTTGCTTCCGCAGGAGTCATCACCAATTTTGTACTTGCGCTTGCCTCCGCCGCCGCGTTTCAAGGTATCCTTCATGTTCAGCCGTTATGGCAAAATATGATTTTACAGCCGTTCATACTGATCCTTCTCAAGTTATTTGTCTACAGCGTCATGATTAACCTTGTTTTGGCAATTTTCAATCTGATCCCCATCCCGCCCCTTGACGGTGGTCGAATTCTGACAGTCTTACTGCCGATTCATATCAGACAAAAACTCACCCGCATTGAACCGTTTGGATTTATGATATTAATTCTGCTCCTTTTAACAAATTCACTTGATCTTTTAATTACATTTTTTATAACTCCCTTGATAAACTTGCTGCTCAGTGTCTGAGCATAATTTTAACTCAGGTTTCACAAAATTTCTACAGGAATAATTACGATGACTGAAAAAAAAAGAATCGTCAGCGGCATGCGTCCCACCGGCGCGCTGCATCTCGGTAATTATCATGGTGCGCTTAAAAACTGGATTTCCATGCAGGACAGCCATGACTGCTTTTTCTTTATCGCGGACTGGCACGCTTTGACCAGCAACTATGAAGACACGGGCGACATTCCATCTTTTACCCGGCAGATGATTATTGACTGGCTGAGCGCCGGGCTTGCTCCGGAAAAAAGCACCCTATTTGTTCAATCCCATATTAAAGAGCATGCGGAATTATTTCTACTGCTTTCCATGATTACCCCCACGCCCTGGCTGGAACGTAACCCGACGTATAAAGACCAGATTGACCAACTGAACAACAAGGACCTGTCGACTTTCGGTTTTTTAGGATACCCCGTACTTCAGGCAGCGGATATCATTATATATAAGGCCCAGGGTGTACCCGTGGGGATCGACCAGGCGCCTCATATTGAAATCACCCGGGAAATTGCCCGCCGGTTCAACTATCTATACGGCAATGTTTTTCCTGAACCGGAAACCATTTTAACTGAAATGGCAAAAATTCTCGGTACTGACCGTCGAAAAATGAGCAAAAGTTACCACAATGCCATTTACCTATCTGATACACCGGAAGCAATTATGTCAACTGTGTTAAAGATGGTAACCGATCCCCAAAGGGCCCGCAAGTCTGACCCGGGGAATCCGCATGTCTGCAATGTATATGAATTTCACAGGCTCTATTCACCGGAATCAATGGTGTCAACCATTGATAAAGAATGCCGGTCCGCTCGAATCGGTTGTGTGGATTGTAAAAAAATGATGGCCAAAAATCTGATTGATGTCCTGGCCCCCATCCGGAAAAAAAATCTATATTTTAAAGACCATCCAGAAATTGTGGATGATATTCTTGCATCCGGTGAAAAAAAGGCAGGCCAGGTAGCCAGGGAGACCCTGGAGGAAGTCCGGGAAGCGGTTAATTTATGATGGCTTCGCAAAAAAGTCCAAATTCTGTGTTGCACTGCATCCTTCGTCGCTCAACGTACATTCGTACGCCTCGCTCCTCAGGATTTGTGCGCCTTGCCAATTGTACGAATGGTGGAACTTTTTTCTTTGCCATCTGAATTTAATTTTTGGATCATTTTACAATAAATTGCGAAGTCGTATCGAACATGACGAGCCATACATATGAAATAAAACTGGACAATATTTTTGAAGGGCCCATGGATCTTCTGGTCCATCTCATCAAAAAACACGAAGTGGATATTTATGACATTCCCATTGCTTTGATTACTGATCAGTTTCTGGCCTACCTTGAATGGATGGAATCTTTAAATATTGAAGTAGCCAGTGATTTTCTTGTCATGGCGGCAACCCTGGCACACATCAAATCACGAATGCTGCTGCCACGACGCGGTAATGATCCGGTGGATGAAGAAGAGGAAGATTTCCGACTGGAAATTGCCGGTCAGCTCCTGGAATACCTCAAAATAAAAGACGTTGCAGAACAGCTGGCTGAAAGACCGATGCTTGATGAAGATGTCTTTACCAGGAGTCCGGACAAATCATCTTTTCTGATAGATCCGGAAGAAGAAGTCGTCAAAACAGACCTGTTTGACCTGATTTCCGCTTATCACAAACTGCTCGACACAACGTCGACCAAAGCCGGGATACGCATTATTCCGGAACGGGTATCCATTAAGGACAGAATGACTGAAATCATCAATATCCTTGAAGACAAGGGTACAATTACCTTTGTTGAACTGCTGTCCAAAAACTCGGAACGAATTGATATTGTGGTCACGTTTCTGGCAATCCTGGAAATCGTAAAACTAAAACTGGTTCGAATTGTCCAGAACGGACAAAAAAGCGGGTTAAGGCTTTTTTATACATGAAGAAGAAGGTGGAAGGATTAAGGTTGAAGACTGAAGGTGGAAGGATGTAATCAATGGAAGACATCAAAAATATCGTTGAAAGCCTTCTGTTTGTTGCGGAAACCCCGTTATCGGTGGAGCATTTCAAAAATGCAATCCCTGAAGCTGAAACTGATCAAATCAAACAAACGATCCTTGCCTTAAAAGAAGAATATGAATTAAAAAACGGCGGATTTCTAATCCATGAAGTTGCCGGCGGGTTTCAATTCAGAACCCGTCCGGAATACAAAGAATGGATACGGCGATTGCTGCAGCCGAAACCGCCGAAACTCAGCAAGCCGGCCATGGAAACACTGGCCATTATTGCCTACCGTCAGCCGATTCTGCGCAGTGAAGTGGAGCATATCCGGGGCGTCAACTCCGGAAATTCCATCCGAATTCTCCTGGAGCGGAAACTGATTCGCGTGCTCGGACGACGGGAAGTCCCCGGACGCCCTTTGGTGTATGCGACCACCAAAAAATTTCTGGAAACCTTTGACTTAAAGGATTTAAAAGACCTGCCGTCATTAAAAGAAATTGACGAACTTGAAAGCAAATCCGGCAAACCCCGCCAGCAGGAAATTGTTTTCGGAGACGCGAACAACACTGACAGAGAAGATGATATTGAAAACAATGCCGACAATAAAAATTCTGAGAAATTTATCAACGATGTTGACGACAACGATGTCAACGTTGATAATAACACTTGACTTATCGGTGCCCGGAGAATTAATAGAATAAAAGATACGGGCGGTTAACTCAGTGGGAGAGTGCTACCTTCACACGGTAGAAGTCGTTGGTTCAAATCCAATACCGCCTACCAATAAATGATAAGGGTTTATAAAGACTTGTTCTTTTAAACCCTTTTTTATTGGTGGAATAAGAGAATAGCTTTGTTTTAACATACGATTGGCAAGGGGTCTTTGAAATGGTCAATATCTTATTTTTTATTTCTTTTTTGTTTCAAAGATGAAACTGTCAATCATGAAATCTCTCCAGATTTCCACAGTATACTCTGCTGGAGTATTATCCGTCTTGAAGTTGGTAATATATAATTCACCAAGGCTGTCAATTCGATAATCTGTGGAGGTATTACCAAACAATGATGTCTGTAAAATGCTACCTGGATTTGAAGATTTATAAATCTTAATCTTCAGTTCTTCATTGTAAACAAATGGCATTAAAGGATCTACAGCTGCAGCTATTCTCAGTGAGAACTTTATAGGCATGGTACGGCCTGCTTTATATCTTTTTGAAGATGGCAAAAGTTCAACAACTGCCCAGTTTCTAATACTAAAGTTTACAAGTGTACTCCAGCCTTCGTTGCCAACAGTATCTGTTGCTTTTGCCAGTACTACATAATAACCATCCGGCAGTTGGGTAGTATCTAAATCGTATTCCCATTGATTTGAGGAGATGTTTAATGTTCCCGCAAGGTTTTCATAACCAATTGGCACACCATCTGGCCCGCCTGGTTCACGCATATAGAAGTTTACGCTGTCAATTCCGCTTATATCGGATGCCTCTGCTGTCAGCGTCACTCCATCCTGCAGGGCATCATTAACATAAGGTACTATAATACTGACTGTTGGCAATGTTGTATCAACCACGGTAACACTTACTGTATCAGTAACATAGAACTTTCCATCAGAGACTGTGAGGGTTATGGTTTTCTGCCCCATGGGAAAAACAACATCTGCCGACACCCCGCTTGCTGATCCTCTGTGCCAACTCCATTCATAGGAGAGAGTATCTCCATCATAATCGTATGACCCTGATCCGTCTAATGTTACCAAGGCACCTGCTAAGCTGTCTCGCTCAATCGTTTGGTCAGGCCCAGCATCAGCAACAGACACACTGTTAGGTGACGCCACAACTTCCACATTAATGGTACTTTCACCAATAGAGCCATCACTGTCTTCCCCCTTGAGTGTGACATCATGAACACCCAGTGATAGTACGGCAAAATCGATCTGACGGCCTACACCCAGTAAGGCGTCAACGTTAGAGTGCCATGAGAGACTTTCGGAATCAAGCAGCCCATCCTCTCGGTCAAAAGCGGTTCCCTTGGCCACAAACCTTTTGCCTTTCTGAATGGTAATGGTCTCTTCCTGTGGGAAATATATGTCTACCCCTGGAATTTTACTTGGGACAATGAATGCGGGCGAAACTGCATTATTTGTATTGAAACCGTCTGTTGCCAGCACCCTTACCATAGCTTCATTACTACCGGGTAAGTTTTGCAGATTTATTTCGAGTTCCTCGAAAGTCAGATCCAAAGCGAACACATCCCATTTTAATTCACTTCTATCACTGGCGCTTGAGCTGTATTGAATTATATAGTGGAGAGGATCACCGTCTGTATCTCCTCCTGCCCAGAGAATAAGGGGATTGTCGGGTTGCCCTTGAAACCCGTCACTGGTTGGAGAAATGATTCCAACGGTAGGAATGTTTCCAGTTCGGGACCTTTGTGCAAGCACTGTATCACCATAACTGAATATGATAGTTTCTACCCCTTCTGGCAGTGGTAGCAATTTGCTGAAAAACGGACTTGTTTCAAGTGCTGGTTCATTTTCAGTATCTTCAGGATCAACGTGGAGTGTTTCTATATCAAAGTAGTACTCTGCGAGTAACCGTCCTTGTGAGTTGCGTAATTCAATTTTGTATTCTCCCACGTCATAAACATCAGACATCCCTTGAGGGAGTTCCAGTTCATAAAACGGTAACAATATCCAATCCCCGGTCGCTTCTTCAAACTTACCACGGACCAAAAGATAATTCTCTGCTGATACGGATGCCATTAAAGCTGTGGGTTCTGAAGCTACACTTGACATCATTTTCGGATAATAAAAATCTTCGCCGGTAAATGCGTTGAAAAGGCGAATCCAATTGCGTGATGAGATCCATTTAGGTTTGCCGTATGACATAACATCATGCATCTCAAATGGCATTGGGTCGCCCGGTAAGGAGAAAGGAGGTATTACGCGCATTTTTAGAATATCAAATCCAAATGCATCCCCGATTGTTCCTTTACCCCATGGCCAGTCAGTCTCACACCATCCTTCGATTCCGCATTCATTGCCATGTCCTGGTGACGGATCAGAAGCATCATATATCCCTCCAGGATGATGAAGACCAAAGGTGTGCCCGGTTTCGTGCGCACCAGCTTTAGGTCTACTACCTAGGGCGACCCCGCAAGCAGGATCCCCAATATCAGCTAATCCTGCACATATCTGTCCATATTGAGTATTAGAATTTGTATCTAAAGGTGCCTCGCTGTCTGCAATAGCCAGTAAGGATTTTTGATTAAATGATTTTAGTGATTTATAGCTTTTCATCAGATCTAGTATTTTCTCGCATACTTCTAAAGAGGTTGGGATTTCTGAGGGGGAGTGTCTGAATACGAGGCTCCCTCCCATATTTGACAGCGGCACTGTTGATTCATCGACGGGATAGATCTTCTGTATGTGATTCATGTTTGCTTTGATCTCCTCGTCTGACGGCCAAGCAGCTATTGGCAAATAACCATCAGGAAAAATACGAAATAGCCTTACAACGTATAAGAGTTCTTCCGATAGATTCGGTACAGAAAAAAATTGTACATTTGACAGGCGGAGAGTATTGGCACCGTCTTCACAGTCATCACATTCTGGAGTTCCGTCTGGGGCCTCTACTTCCGCCTCTAAATGGACGATTCCTGCCTGTGTCCACTCATCCGGAAGAACAAAGTTCCAGCTCTTCTCAATATCCCGCCGCTTTGTATCCAGACTATCCGATGGATCAACAGTTATTTTCTGATAGACATCTTTGTCAGGCTGATTCTCTGGAAAAACTGCCAATGGTCCGGGACAGGAATCCCAGGAGGCGTAAGTATCATCATTATAACATCGGAGGCATGCTGTTGCGTCAACTGCAGGCACATCATTGGCTGTTCCTTCCACCCCGGCATAGAGACGTACCACTGTTTTTCGCCCCGCAACAAGAGGGACCGCAGGATCAGCGTTATGATACCAAAAGGTCGGAGGGTTGCCCTCAGGCAGGTTGCTTTCACTGTTGACTGGCACCCATGATTGAACGCCTTGGGTAATCTCTATTGCCTCGGCCCACAGATTGATATCAGGCCCAGGGAGCTGCATGTCAATTGTTATATAGGCTCCCTGAAGATTAAACTTTCCGGATAAATCCAATACTTCTACTTCGACTCTGTTCGTCCCTTCTGGTAATTCCGTTATAAAATCATAGCTAAGCTCTTTCGAGGATGGACATGGGGGAGTTTTTTCACCGCCACATATAAAGAATGATTTTAATATGCTGTTATATTTAAAATAGTTAATCCGAACTTGCGCAATGCCGACATCGTCTTCGGCTATAAAAGCAAGATTAATAACGGGATTATTTATTGTTGCGGTTTGGGTATTAGATACGGGTTTCAAGATAAATGCTCTTGGAGCAGATATGTCGGAGAAACTACAATTGGGCCCAACGGTACTGAATGTCAGGTCATCGATCACTTCATATTCAGGTTGGCCATACTGATTAATAAATTTGATCGTTACACTGCGGATATTACCCTCTTGAGATTGTACGGTCAGAGGCTCATCAATCACGATAGGCGGATACCAAAGATTTACCTCATCCGAGGTAATATAGCCAAAGTCTGTAACCCTCGTGCCCGGTGTGTCAGTGCTGAATGCCAATATTGAAGCTTCAACATATTGAGTTTCGGTCATTCGGTCCACGCCGACTTTTACACTTACTGACGATTGCGGAGCTGTAAATCTGATCTGCAGTACATTATTCTGACCAAACTCATCTCCAATGAAATCATTGTGCAGGGCATGAGTGGGACTCGCTGTACCAACATAAGGTTCAAAAATCCGTCCGCCTTTGTAAAGAAACTCAACTCCCTTGTTACAGTACTGGAGCTTTATTGATCCTTGTTGGCTAACCCCCTCCTCAAAGGTGATTGTTTCTGCCTGTGCACTTTGATCGGCAATACCAATGCACAATAATAACAACAACATAATCAAAAAAACAAAAAAATATTTTGGCATGTTTATGGTCATCACTTTTCCCTCCTTAAGAAAGATAGGAACTCGCTTTTCAAGCGTTTTTAATAATATTTAAAACCTATCAGCAGAGGTGCAAATATAACTGAGCACAGGCAAAGGAAATCAAAAGGAATGTCGTTTCTTTAGGATGGCAATGTTTATATTATTATATCGCAAAAATTTCAATGAAATGCAAGGACAAAAAAAGGCAAATATGGGGTAATGCCTTATAGCATTTGGCAATCGGTGTTAGGGACGAAGTAACTTGTGATTATTTTCGTTGCTGGGCCACACCTTCTTGATAGATATTTAAGTCAAGGTTTCTACAGCTGATATCATCACTAGCACAACCAGTCACCGTGAACTCCTGGTTTGTTCTTTAATTATCGTTACCCAAAACAATTTTGTTTTCTTTGTTATCACTCATAATCACATCGCCAAATTCCATGGCCTTTGACATAGTT
Organism: Desulfobacteraceae bacterium; assembly: GCA_014237465.1. Classification (GTDB taxonomy): domain Bacteria; phylum Desulfobacterota; class Desulfobacteria; order Desulfobacterales; family Desulfosalsimonadaceae; genus SURF-3. The sequence continues at coordinate 112,754 of JABZFM010000007.1, forward strand.
TCCCCAAACCCTTTCTGTTTGATCAATTTTTCATCTTTTATCATGGCCAAAACCCTGTGAATTTTTTTAATCAAACGAATGAATTGTAATCTAAACGCAGTTAATCAATTTGATAGTTGGCTCACCCTTTACAAACCTATTCTTAAGTGATATTTTCATGCTGTCTTAAAATATCAGCATTTTAATATTAAAACATAAATCCCTTAAATTATCAGGAGCCTCATATGGAGTTTATCAAAATTCGGTTTACCAATGATTTTGATCGCATGGGGTCAAAATTCGAAAAGACCATCGCCGAAATGTTTCATACCATAAATCCCATGTTCTCATTTGCCAAAAATTCCTGGAAGCCCCCGATTGACATCTTTGAAACCCCGGACAGCATTCTGATTACCGCTGAAATCGCCGGTGTTGAAAAAGAAGACCTGGAGCTTGAAATAAGCAGCCGGGCCATCAGAATCTCAGGCAGACGAACCCCCTTGCCTGCCGCCGATAACGGAAGGTACCGGCTGGCGGAAATCCAATACGGCATTTTTGAACGGATCATGCACCTGCCGGTAATGATAGATCCTGAAAAAGTCACGGCTTCATATAAAAAAGGTCTGCTTCAGGTCAATTTGACAAAACTGACGCATGAAACCAGCTATAAAATTCCCATCTCTGATGAATAAACGATTCTACAGGCTCAATTCTTAAAGCCTTTTAGTGTGTTGATGATATCAGCAACGGGGAAATAATTATTTAATTCATAAGATAATTTCATATAAGAATATATCCGGAGGGAACCCATGAATCAAAAGCAGCAAACTGAATCCTTTGCAAACGAAAAAATACCGGAGATTTTACCGATTCTTCCTTTGTTTGATGTTGTCATGTTTCCCAAAATGGTTCTGCCGCTGATTGTATTACAGAAGGAATCCATCCAGTTAATAGATGAAGCCATGTCCAAAAACAGGATCATCGGCACAGTGGCCTCAAAATTCACAGACCCGAAAACCAACTACACTTCTGACGACCTCTACACCATTGGATCCAGCGCGGTGATTCTGAAAATGGCGAAAATGGATGAGGATAAAGCCCAGCTTCTCCTTCAGGGGCTGGGAAGATTTAAAATAACGGATTATACCTCTGAAAAGCCTTACTTCCAGGCCCGCATCAGTGAACTTGAAAATCCATGGGTCAAAGACAAGAAAATCGAGGCCCTGATGGCCAACCTGATCAATCAGTACCAGCGGATCGTCGAACTGTCCACCGGTCTGCCGCATGAAATCGCTTCCATGGCAAAATCCCTGGAAGAACCGGACATTCTTGCGGACATGATCACGTCCACCATCAATTCCACCACCAAGGAAAAGCAGGAGATACTGGAAACACTTGATATCAAGGAACGTCTGAAAAAAGTGACGAAAATGGTCAACTACCAGCTGGAAATACTGGAAATGGGCAATAAAATCCAGACCCAGGTAAAAGGCGACATGGACAAACAGCAGCGGGAATATTATCTTCGCCAGCAGTTAAAAGCCATCCGGGAAGAACTGGGGGAGACTGATGACAGCAACGTGGAGATTGAAGATTACCGGACGAAGATTGCAGAAAAAGACCTCCCGGAAATGGTAAAAAAAGAAGCGGAACGTGAACTGAACCGGCTTTCCCGGATGCACGCCTCATCCGCCGAATACACGGTTGCTCTTACCTACCTTGACTGGATTACCGAACTGCCCTGGAACGAAGGTTCGGAAGACAACCTGGATCTTGTCAAGGCGCAAAAGATTCTGGACTCCGATCATTACGGTCTGGATAAAGCCAAAAAACGAATTCTGGAATATCTGGCGGTCCGAAAACTCAACCCGAATATTAAAGGGCCCATATTATGCCTGGTGGGACCGCCGGGAACCGGAAAAACCTCCCTGGGCCATTCTGTGGCAAATGCCCTGGGACGTAATTTTATCAGAATCGCTTTGGGCGGTATCCGTGATGAGGCGGAAGTCAGGGGACACCGCCGTACATACGTGGGGGCATTGCCCGGCCGAATCATTCAGGGAATCCGGCGGGCAGGTTCCAACAATCCGGTTTTCATGCTGGATGAAATCGATAAGGTGGGCAGCGATTTTCGCGGTGATCCGTCGTCCGCCCTTTTGGAAGTCCTGGACCCGGAACAGAATTTTTCATTTGAGGACCATTACCTGGATGTCCCGTTTGACCTGTCCCAGGTGATGTTCATCACAACAGCCAATGTTATAGATACGATTCCCCCGGCTTTAAGAGACCGGATGGAGGTCTTGAGACTGTCGGGCTATACGCTGGAGGAAAAAATCAAAATCGCCTCCCGTTACCTCATCCCCAGACAGCGAGAAGCAAACGGCTTGAAATCGGAACATATTTCATTCACAAAAGGGGCAATCAAGCAGATCATCAGCGGATATACACTGGAAGCCGGACTAAGAAATCTTGAACGGGAAATCGGGAATGTCTGCCGGGGTGTGGCGGCCAGTATTGCCAAGGGTGAAAAAGAATCCGTCGATATCAATACAAAAAATCTGACCAAATATCTGGGCCCGGTTCGAATCACCAATGAAATGAAAAAACGGGTGGCCACGCCGGGTGTTGTCATGGGGCTTGCCTGGACGGAGGCCGGTGGAGATATCCTGTTTATTGAAGCCACTTCCATGCGGGGCAACGGCAAACTGACATTAACCGGTCAGCTCGGTGACGTCATGAAAGAATCGGCAACCGCCGCATTGAGTTATATTCGTTCCAATGCCGCATCCATCGGCATTGAAGATGACTACTTCCAGACCCATGACATCCATATCCATGTCCCTGCCGGCGCGATTCCCAAAGATGGTCCGTCCGCCGGTGTGACCATGTTGACTGCCATCACATCCGTATTGACCGGCACAACCACCCATAAGGATCTGGCCATGACCGGCGAAATTACTTTAAGGGGACAGGTCATGCCCGTGGGGGGGATTAAGGAAAAAGTGCTTGCGGCCCACCGATCCGGCATCAAAACCATTATTATGCCCAAATTATGCGAAAAAGATTTACTCGATGTTCCCAAAAAAGTTAAAACCGCAATCAAATTCCATTTTGCGGATAATATGAAGGATGTTCTAAAAATTGCACTTAACCAATAACATGATTCAAATAAAAAGGATCGGAATTATAGATCATTTTTTAATTCTACTAAAAAAATCCGGGCAATTAAAAATACAATATGTGGCTGTATTTATTTTAACCGCTGCCGTTTTATACGGCTGCGGCCCCCTTCGACCGGATGACCCGGTCATCCCGTTGCCGAAAAATGCATATGAAATTTACGGCAAGGTCTACCACCCCATGGACGATGCAAATGGATTTCGCCAGCAGGGCGTGGCTTCCTGGTACGGTGAAAAATTTCATGAAAAAAAAACCGCCAATGGGGAAACCTATAACATGTATGCCATGACCGCTGCCCATAAAACGCTTCCGTTCGGCACAATGGTTGAAGTCAAAAATATTGAAAACAGCAAAACAACCATCGTCCGTGTCAATGACCGGGGACCTTTTTGCCGGGACCGGATCATCGACCTGTCCTTTACTGCGGCAAAAGAAATTGAAATGATCAACAACGGAACTGCGGCGGTTGAAATCGTGGCCCTGGGCAATGATGACGAGATTTTGACAGAATCCGGCAATACCATGCCAGACAATGTTTATTTTACCGGAGACTTCACCATTCAGGTGGGATCATTTGGTGATCCGGACAATGCGGAAAAATTAAAAATATCCCTTGAAAAAATCGCCCAAAATGTTCACGTCGTTGCTTTTGAAAAAAACGGCCTGACCTTTTACAGGGTCCGCGTGGGCCGCTTCACCTCCCTCAAACAGGCCCAGCGCATAGAACAGCACCTGGTTCAAAACGGCTTTAAAAATGTTTATACCGTGGCCTGGGACTTATAATAGTGCCTGAACGAAAACTGCCAACGATCTCACTTGAAGGCAGCCTGGAACATATCACCTTCTATAATAAGCAAAATCATTATACAGTCGGCCGCCTGAAAACAGGCTTTCCGAAGACAACGGTCACCATTGTGGGACATTTGCCGAAAGCGCTTGTGGGTGAAACCATTAAACTGACCGGCAAATGGGCAACGCATCCCCGTTACGGCCAGCAGTTCAGATTTGAGACCGCTGAAATCCTTCTTCCCGCAACCATTGACGGCATCCGGAACTATCTGACATCCGGAATTTTGAGCGGCATCGGGCCATCCACATCCGAAAAAATCATTGCCCGGTTTGGGGAACAAACCTTTGCCATCATAGAAGAAAGCCCTGAAAAATTAACACAAATTGACGGAATTGGCAAAAAAAAAGCATCCATGATCCATTCACAATGGCAATCCCATCATTGCCTGACAACCATCATGAAATTTCTGCAGGAAAATGGCATAAAAACCGTCTACAGCGGGAAAATTTATAAAACATACGGAAATGAAGCGCTCGATATTATCCAACAGGATCCCTATCAACTGGCAAACGACATACCCGGAATCGATTTTCCAATGGCCGACCGAATAGCCAGAAACCTCGGCATTGAAATGAATGTCTATGATCGCGCACAAGCATGTATTTTGCATATACTCCGGGAAGCCATCGGAGACGGACATGTTTTTATGCGTGAAAAAAATCTTTTAGAACGGATCAGCGGCCTTTATGAAATCGATTCCCAAACAGCGGGCGAAAGCCTCGAAGATCTTTCCAACTCCGGCGATATCGTCATTGAATCGTTTTCAGATACTACGTCCAACGGCCGGGCGGTTTACTTAAAACCCATGTGGCAGGCGGAACACGCCATTGCCAATCGGATTACGGCCCTGCTTTCCATTCCAATCACCCCGTTGCCGACACCGATAAAAAACGTTCTGACCGAAGTGGAAAATACACTCATAATCTCGCTTTCTTCGGAGCAGCAAAAGGTTTTGGAAGCCGTAACAAACCACAGGATCAGCATCATTACCGGCGGTCCCGGAACCGGAAAAACCACCCTGATCAAATCAATCACCGAAATGAACAGAATCCTTGGCCGGTGCGTGTGTCTTGCGGCACCCACCGGCCGGGCAGCCCGACGGCTTTCGGAAGTCACCGGCCAAAAAGCGCACACCATACACAAGCTCCTGGAGTACAGCTTTGAAGAGCAACTGTTTGGAAAAGGCCCGGACGATCCCATTGATGCGGACATAATCATCATTGACGAAGTATCCATGGTGGATACCATTCTGATGTATCATCTCTTAAATGCCATACCGTTTAACGCCACGGTCATCATGGTCGGAGATGCCCACCAGCTGCCCCCGGTGGGACCCGGGAACATGCTTTCCGATATGATCGCCTCAGAAAAGATTCCTGTGTTTTACTTAAAAACGATCTTCCGGCAGGCCGCAGAAAGCCCGATTATTGTTAACGCACATCATGTCCGCAATGGGAAGTTCCCGCATTTAAATAAAATGAATGAACCCTTTGACGCTCAGGCGGAGTTTTACTTTATTGAGCAGCACACTCCGGAAAACGTTGTATCATCCATCGTAGACCTGTGTTCCAAAAAACTGCCGGACATGTTTAACCTGAACCCGGTTGACGATATCCAGGTCTTATCCCCCATGCACAAGGGAGTCGCCGGCACTATTAATTTAAACCGACAGCTTCAGGCAGCGTTAAATATGAACTCAGGCACTTTGTCCAACGGGAATAACCGGTTTAAAGTCGGCGATAAGGTAATGCACCTGAAAAACAATTATCAAAAAGATGTTTTTAACGGGGATATCGGAGCCATCACCCAAATGGACAAAGCTAACGACCTGTTGTGCGTGGACTTTTACGGAAGAAATGTTGAATACGGCCTTGAAGAAATTGATGAACTGGCCCTCGGATACGCCATATCCGTACATAAATCTCAGGGCTCGGAATACCCCGCGGTGGTGCTGCCGCTGATCACGCAGCATTATATCATGCTCCAGCGAAACCTGCTGTATACCGGAATCACACGCGCGAAAAAATATGTGGTGCTGGTCGGCACGAAAAAAGCCCTTTCCATTGCCTTGAAAAATAATAAACCGCAATTGAGATGTTCCGGATTATCCGACCGTCTGTGTTCAATGGTCCGTTAACCCGTATTTCTCATGAAGAAAATTAAGCGAATTAAAAACAATCTGTTCAGGCACGATTTATCAAAAAATCTTAATTTTCTTCACCAAAGGCGTGTAAATCAGCGCCTTAAAAATCATTTTAACCTTGAATGTCATGAATATTTCATATATGGTTTTAAATTAACTTAAATTAATCCTGTGATTTTAGTTACTTGTGAATTCAACGACTAAACGGCGCGGCCTGGAAGTTCAATTTTGGCCGGAGTTTTAAAATGAAAAATTTTTTGGCAATGTTGGTGATCGCTTTCATATTACTCATCAGTTATTCAACCGCCTGCCTTGCAAAAGATATGTATGTTGGAGATATTAACAAACTGAATCTCCGGTCCGGCAAGGGGGTAAAATACCGGGTCATTACAACACTGGGCCCCGGAGAAAGAGTGACGGTCATCTCGACTGCCGGTGAGTGGACAAAAATAGGCACAATGGACGGCAACGAGGGCTGGGTGGTTTCCAGATATCTGACCAGTGAAAAACCCGCTAAAATCAAAATCGAAGATTTAAAAATTCAGATGGAAACACTGCAGGAACAGCTTGAGATTGCAGCGCTTGAAAAACGGAAATTAAAAGAAGAAAATATCAGCTTGACAACCTGCCTGAATGAAAACAGCATAAAACTGGGAAACGTGGAAAAATCATTTAATGATTTAAAAACCGATTCCCGTGAATACATTACCTTAAAAGAAAAATATGATAAGATCGCCAAAGAAGTGAACAAAAAGGATGCCAGAATAAAATCATTGGAAAAAAAAGTGGATGATCAGTATATTGCTATTGCGATTAAATGGTCTTTGACCGGTGCCGGAATCCTTCTTGCCGGTTTTTTTCTGGGTTCCCGGACAAAACGAAAACGGTCTTCCCTCTTATAATATCGAGTGCAGAATTATTAAAATGGAATACGAATCAGACTTTTTAGTTATCGGAAGCGGCGTTGCCGGCCTGCTGTTTGCCTTAAAGGTGGCGGACCATGGGACCGTCACCATAATCACCAAACGAAACATTGCGGAAAGCAACACCGCATATGCCCAGGGCGGCATTGCATCGGTTTTTGCCGAAACCGACTCTTTTGAAGCACACATTAAAGACACCCACACATCCGGCGACGGTATTTGTAATGAGAAGGTCGTGGAAATGGTGGTCAAAAACGCGCCGGAGCGGATACAGGAACTGATTGACTTAGGCGTAAAGTTTAACCGGAACAAAAACGCATCCGCCCGTCCAGCAGACCTGCACCTGGATCTCTGCCGTGAAGGCGGGCATTCCCATAACCGTATTGTTCACGCGGATGATTTGACCGGTCTTGCCGTTGAAGAAGCCCTGGTGGATCAGGTTATGAAGCATAAAAACATCACCGTATTTGAGGACCATATCGCCATTGACCTAATCACCAGATCCACACGCCTGCAGCGGGGGATGACCGTCACCACCCATGAAGATTACTGCTATGGTGCGTATGTACTGGACCGAAACTCCAGTGATATTCATACATTCTGTGCCCGGACGATCCTGCTTGCCACCGGAGGGGCTGGAAAAGTGTATACCTATACCAGCAATCCGGACATTGCCACCGGAGACGGCATTGCAATGGCCTACCGGACCGGCGCCACGGTTGCCAACCTGGAATTTGTTCAGTTTCACCCCACCTGTCTGTATCACCCGGATGCTAAAAATTTCCTTATTTCTGAGGCGGTTCGTGGCGACGGCGGAATTCTGATTAATGCGTCCGGCGAACGTTTTATGGAAAACTATTCACCGTTAAAGGAACTTGCCTGCCGGGATGTGGTGGCAAGGGCCATTGATGCGGAACTGAAAAAAAGAGGTGATGACTCCGTCTTTCTCGATATCAGTCATAGAGACCCGGATTTCATCAAAACCCGCTTCCCCAACCTGTACGCAAAATGCCTGACGTTTGGCATTGATATGACAAAAAACCCCATACCGGTAGTTCCTGCAGCCCACTATATGTGCGGCGGAGTTGCCACGGATATCTATGGGAGAACCAATATTCAGCGGCTGTTTGCCATTGGTGAAACCGCCTGCACCGGGCTTCACGGCGCCAACCGCCTGGCCAGCAACTCCCTGCTGGAAGCCCTAGTTTATGCCCACAATGCGGCTGACCAGGCGGTTGAAGATTCTGGAAATTTTGCTTTTGAATCCTCTCCCCAGCTGCCGCCCTGGGATGACCTGGGGGCCATTGACAGCGATGAAGTCATTATGGTGACCCACTCATGGAATGCCGTGCGCCGACTGATGTGGAATTATGTGGGTATTGTCCGGTCAGACAAGCGTCTGGAACGGGCCAAACGGCGAATTGACATGATTCAGGATGAAATTAACGAATATTACTGGGACTTTAAAATTACGCCGGATCTGATTGAGTTAAGAAACATTGCCACTGTGGCAGAATTGATCATCCGGTGCGCCACTCACCGGAAAGAAAGCCGGGGGCTGCACTACAACATTGCGTATCCGGAAAAAAATGACGACCGGTGGAAGAGGGATACTGTTCTTCGCAGGCCGTTTGTCAGTTAATTTTGATGTCTCAATAAAAAGTCAGCTTTGGGGGAAGGTATTTTTTTAAAATCTTGAATTTAAACGTAAAAATATTAATAAGCAGTCATTTCTGACTTTTTACAAATCCATCATATTTAGAATCCCTTCAATGATTGAAAAGTTTAAATTGCCATTCCTCCATACTCTGGAAAGAGGAAGAGATGAAAGCCTGATCCTGCAAGGGGCGAAGAATAAGAACTTGCTTTAGCCGACTTTATGAAGAAAGATCATTATCATGAGTTACAAACAAATCATTCCATTGCAGCTGTTTTGCCAAATTTGGATTATACTGTCCGTTTTCGGATTAATAAGTGAAGCCTATGCTTACATTGGTCCGGGGGCTGGATTTGCCGTAGCTGGTTCATTTCTGGTTATGTTTACTGCCATGCTCTCCGCAATTATCGCTTTTCTGACATGGCCGATAAGGGGCCTTATCAGAGCCATCCGGTTTCGACGTATCTATGCACGCAGCCGCTTTAAAAAGGTGGTCGTTTTGGGATTGGATGGAATGGATTGTACACTGACCGAAAAATGGTTGTCAGAAGGGAAACTTCCGAATTTTGCCAAACTTCGTGATCAAGGATGTTTCAAACCACTTAGCTCAACAATTCCTCCAATTTCACCGGTTGCGTGGTCATCATTTCAAACCGGTTCAAATCCTGGCAAAACCAATATCTTTGATTTTCTTACCCGGGATATAAAATCCTATGATGTAAAATTGAGTTCTGTTGATATCAAAGGACCGACCCGGAAGATAAAAATTGGCAAATACCAGATCCCAATAGGTTCCGGTGATATCCGGCTGTTACGAAAAAGCATCCCATTCTGGAAGATATTAGGTAACAATGGAATTTTCAGCAGTGTAATCCGGGTTCCCATCACCTTTCCACCCGAAAAATTTTTCGGCGTTCAACTCTCTGCAATGTGTACCCCGGACCTTCGAGGTTCCCAAGGCATGTTTTCCTATTTTACCAGCCAATCAAATGATAGAAATGATAGCACCGGTGGTGAACACTATACCGTAAAAATAAAAAAAGATCGTATTAAAACAAAGCTCATTGGTCCCCAGAACCCGATGCTGACTACCAAGTCAACCCTAACATGCCCTTTTGAAGTTATTTTGAATGGGGCAGACAGCGCTACCCTGAAGATTAACGGGAAAACATACCAACTCGTAAAGGACGAATATTCCAACTGGATCAAAGTTGATTTTCAAACGTTTCCAGGAGCTAAAATCTCAGGTATTGGCCGATTTTTACTTAAAAGTACACAACCGGAATTCAGACTCTATGTCACGCCAATCAATATTGATCCGGAAAAACCTGTCATGCCCATTAGCCACCCACCTGTTTATTCAACGTATATTTCTAAACGACAGGGGGATTATGCAACACTGGGGCTGGCTGAGGACTCCTGGGCGCTTAATGAAAAGCTCATCAGCGATGATGATTTCATACAACAATGCCTTCAGGCAGATGATGAGCGTGAAAAAATGTTTTTCGATTCCCTTGATAACATCAAGCAAGGTTTGTGTGTTTGCGTTTTTGACGGGACAGACCGAATTCAGCATGCATTTTGGAGACAAATGGATAAAGAACATCCCGTGCACAACGGTGATTTCAAGCCTTCAAACAACCTGGCGATTGAAAATATTTACAAGCGAGCTGATCTACTGTTAGGAAAGGTCATGAAGAAGTGTAATAACAAGGATACACTTCTCATGATTATTTCCGACCATGGATTCAATGTTTTCCGGTATGGGATTGACCTGAATCGCTGGTTGGCAGACAATGGCTACTTAACATTAAAAGAGGACGCTCAAAATAAGAAAAATCTTGCAGGTGTGGATTGGTCTGAAACCCGTGCATTTGCCATAGGTTTGTCAGGAATCTTTCTGAATATAAAAGGCCGTGAATCCCGTGGTATCGTAGATCCGAAAACAGAAGCACCAAAACTTCGTGAAGAGATTGCTGAAAAACTTCATAAATTGACAGATCCAATTCGAAATCAACCGGCTGTTAAACAGGTCTATAATGCCTGGAAAGTTTATCACGGCCCATATCGGAACAATGCACCGGATTTGATTGTCGGTTACCAGGTTGGCTACCGTGCATCATGGGAAACTGCAGTCGGCCAGGTTACGGAACAGATATTTCATGATAATATGAAAGCCTGGAGTGGAGATCATTGCATTGATCATTCCCTGGTTCCGGGAATTCTGTTCTGCAATCAAAAAATTACAAATGAGAATCCCCGGTTGATGGATATCGGTCCAACAGTCCTCGATATGTTTGGTGTGGATATTCCCACCCACATGGATGGCCAGCCATTAACCGTATCATAATCTAAAAAGGAATTTATGGGTTAACCCCATAAGTGAATGATCATGAAAAAAATTAACAGAAGAGAATTTATAAAAAAATCCATTATTACCGCCACGACAGTGGTTACCGGTATGAGTACTGGCTTTTCTTGCACAAAAAAGAAAAAATTACCCGGCGCAAAAGGCAAAAGAGTTATTGTAATCGGTTTTGATGGAATGGATCCGGGTTTATGCGAAAATTTAATGGCCGAAGGCAGGCTACCCAACCTTATGAAACTTCGTAAACAAGGAGGATATCGAATTCTCGGAACAAGTAATCCACCACAGAGTCCAGTTGCCTGGGCAAATTTTATTAATGGTGCTGGCCCGGGTTCACATGGGATTTTCGATTTTATTCACCGTGATCCGGAAAGGCAGGTTGCTCCTTTTTTTGCTGCCGCAGAAACCGTTGCAGGACAGGGATATCTTGAATTTGGTGATCATAAGATCCAATTAGACTTCTGGCCGTTTAATCACAAGCCTTCCAAGACAATACTCAAGCGGCAGGGAGTCCCTTTCTGGGATTATCTTGACCAGGCCGGAATCGAATCAACATTTTATAACCTTCCCTCAAACTACCCGCCGAGTCCATCAAAGTATGGAAACCATCAATGCCTGGCTGGAATGGGAACACCTGACTTATTAGGCACCTATGGAACATTTCAACACTTTGCGGAAAACGGTCCCATGAAAACCAAGTCAACCGGTGGCGGGATGGAATCCAGGATCATTTTCAATGAGGATACGTCTGAGCCATTAATGCTGGAAGGGCCGAATAACACTCTTCTGAATGAACCCAAACCAACCTTGATTGAATTTCTGGTTCATCGAGATAAAAAGGCTCAGGCAGCTGTTATTGAGATTGAAAACCAGACCCTTGTTCTGAAAAAGGGGGGGTGGAGCAAATGGGTCAACCTGGATTATACGCTTTCAGCACCTGCGGTAATGCCTGACAAACAAATCAAAGGCACCTGCCGTTTTTATCTTCAGGAAGTATCTCCTAATTTTCGATTATATGTAACACCTATCAATACCAATCCGCGTGATCCTGCGATTCAGTTAACAGAACCGCCCGAGTTCAGCAAAAAAATGTCTGAGAAGCTGGGGCTATTTTATACAACAGGTTTCCAGGAGGATCATAAGGCTCTATCAAAAGAAGTGTTCACAGAAGATGAATATATCGAGCAGGCAGACTACGTGCTTTTGGAAAGAGTGAATCTTTTGAATTATGCACTTGAAAATTATGATGATGGCCTGCTGTTTTTCTATTTTTCCAGCACTGACCTCCAGGCCCACATGCTCTGGTGGGACAGCGAGGCGGAACACCCCACACGATCAAGAACCGAGGCCAAAAAATATTTTAGTCATTTAAAAAAAATCTATTCACACATGGATAAGATTGTTGGAGATCTTTTAAAAAGCCATGGCGAGAATTCCCATATCATTGTAATGAGCGACCATGGCTTTTCAAATTTCAAAAGACAGTTCAACCTGAATTCCTGGCTTCGAGATAACGGATATATAGGGCCTTCCGATACAACCTCTATTCTGAGTGATGCCGACTGGACCGCAACACGGGCATATGGACTGGGCATGAACGGATTATATCTAAATTTACGAAAACGTGAACGATATGGTATTGTTGATCCCGGACAAGAAAGAGAAAAACTGTTGGAAGAACTGACAGCCAAATTAGAAGCTGTTCGCGATATTGACGGTCGAGAAGTGATCCGAAAAGTTCACCGGGCAGACAAAATTTATTCCGGACAAGCACTGCAATATGCTCCTGATCTGATTGTTGGATACAGTCGTGATTTTCGGGCTTCATGGGAAACCTGCCTTGGCGGTATAACCGATAAGGTCATATATGACAATAATTCTGCCTGGAGTGCTGATCACTGTATGGATGCCTCGGAAGTCCCTGGAGTACTTTTCAGCAACAGACCGCTTGCCGAGCCTGATCCCTCGCTTGAAGACCTGGCGCCCTCAATTTTAAAGGAATTCGGGTTAAAAATTCCCGCAACCATGACAGGAAAAAATATTTTCAATGAAGATCATTCATAAGTAGTGATTAAAAGAAAGGAAAGGGATATAGATGGCAAAAGTTAAAATTGACTCAAAATTGTTCGATCGTGCAAAAAAAGCTGCTGAAGCTGCCGGATACAGTAGCTTCGAAGAGTTTATCACCTTCATCATTGAAAAAGAACTTATGCAGCTTGAAGGATCATCCGAAGGGAACGATGATGTTGATGAACAACTTCGCGGATTAGGATATATAGAATAATGGAGTTATTGGTTTCGCTTGTAACCATTATCAATGCAGGAGCAAATGCACTAGGAAGTTTTTTTCTTTCACCAATTGCATTACTGCCGGGCTGGATTTCCATCAATATCATATCCGCAGTACTTGGCGTTCTGCTGCTATTGATTTTTAAATATACCTCAAACCAAAAAACCATTTCCCGCATCCGGGATGACATAAAAGCAAACATGCTGGCAATAAAACTATTCAAAGGAAGTATTTCTGTTGCCTTCAAGTCTCAAAGAAAAATCTTCTTTGCCTCATTTAAACTTCTTTTTCATTCCATCGTACCCATGTTGGTTATGATTTTGCCTGTAAGTTTCATTCTTTCCCAGATGGGGATGTGGTATCAGGCTCGCCCGGTCCAGCTGAATGATGATCCCATAATTGTTAAAATGAAGCTGAATGACGGTCTTGAAGTATGGCCGGAGGTGACACTACAAACAGGGCAGGCTATTCAGAATATCATTGGTCCGGTAAGAGTACTCAGCAAAAAAGAAATATATTGGAAGATCAAACCAATCCAAAACGGATACAATTCGTTAATATTTAAGGTTGGCACCGAATCAATAAAAAAACAACTGGCAACCGGAGATGGCTTTATGCGCCTGAGCAATAAACGACCGGGACAGAATATTGCGGATATTTTTCTTTATCCGCTTGAAAAGCCTATTCCAAGAGATTCGATTGTTCATTCCATTATTATTGATTATCCTTCAAGGGACTCAAGGATGTATGGTACGAACTGGTGGCTTATTTATTTTTTTATTGCTTCCATGATGTTTGCACTTATTTTTAAGCCTTTTTTAAAAGTCAGAATATAACTATGAACAAATCGTATATTACAATTGTTTCCGGTCTTCCCCGTTCTGGTACCTCAATGATGATGCAGATACTTGAAGCCGGCGGAATCCCCATCCTCACAGACAATATTCGAAAATTAGATGAAGACAATCCAAAAGGGTATTATGAATTCGAACCGGTAAAAAAAACAAAGGATGATCCGTCATGGGTTCCCGAAGCCCAAGGCAAAGCAGTAAAAATCATATATCGCCTGATTCAAGACCTTCCGGATGGATATGAATATCGCGTACTCTTTATGCAACGAAAGATGGATGAAGTTCTGGCCTCTCAAAAAGCGATGCTTCAACGTTCCGGAAAACAAGGCGCAACAGTAGGAGATGATAAGCTTGCAAAACTTTTTGAAAGACAATTAAATGAATTTCAAGCTTGGATTAGGGGTAAACAAAATTTTTCAATTCTTACAATCAATTACCACGACATGATTCACTCTCCCCAATCCCTATGCCAAAAAGTAAATTCATTTCTGGGGGAAGTTCTTGATATGGCCAGCGCAGCATCAATTGTAGATCCGACGTTATATCGTAATCGGACATAAATTCATGAATATCCCATCGATTAAATATAGATAATAGGTTTTTAATAATGAAAAAAATTTACTTGCAACAGCGGACAGATATATGTTTTATTGTTTTTTTAAAAGTGCTGATCAAAGTATTAAAATTAAATTTTCTATATATTTTATTCTAACTCTATCAGTTATTAAGATTCCTAATTGAAAGCTAATCGTTCAATAACGTCAAAGATATGAACAAATATAAAATGCGATATTCGGAACGACCTCTTTGGAATCAAGAATATTGTGAGAAAGTAGTCGGCTTGGACAAGCAAAAGATTAGTAAGTACTCAAAATGGAAAGAAAATCAAGTCAATGAGGATATGAAAGAATATTTTGTTTTAACAAATTGCCGAAAGAATGCACCTTTCAGTACCATAAACAAAATTTTCCTTTTCGGGGGATTCGATCAATTGGGGATTAAAGAAATAACTGACAGTAAGGGAAAGTTATGAAAAAAAATTCGTATCTTAAAATCGCTATGTTTGTAGTACCTATCATGGTTTTGATTGGGGGGGGGATTTTTATGCTCCAGCAAAATATTTTTGCGAACCGGAGCCTGGAAAACCAAAGGAAACAAATTATTTTAATCAGCATAGATACACTTAGGGCCGACCATTTGCCATTTTATGGTTATACCAGAAACACTGCTCCTCATATGTCCGAACTGGTCGAACGGGCAACCTTGTATAAAAATACATATGCAAACAGTCCCTGGACGTATCCCAGCCATATGACCCTGTTAACCGGTACACTGCCGTCGCGTCATGGCGTAGACAAGAGCTTCCAAACCTATGTCATTGACGAGGCATATCCGATTTTAAATGATTCGATTTTAAATATTGCGCAGATCTTACAAGACCAAGGCGTTCACACCATCAAGTACGCGTTTTTGCCGGATGAAATAGGGTTTAATCGCGGATTCGATAAAAATTTTCTATTTGATCCCCTGATAAAGGAAGTTCGTTTTCAAAAAGTGCTAACTGAAATCGAAGACAATAAAAACAATGACTTTTTTCTTTTTCTTCACACCTGGAAAGTCCATGCACCGTATTCTGGTAAGACCTTCTTACGTCAGGAAAAAAAGGATGAGATCGGTGATGCCATAGATTTTGAAGTTGGAAACAAAAACTATGGGGAGTTTGTAAAATTTATACAAGAAAAAGGGTTATTGAATATCAAAGATTGTATCGATCTTTATGACGGCGACATTTATTATGTCGACCAATATATCAA
The DNA here is from genome assembly GCA_014237465.1 of Desulfobacteraceae bacterium. GTDB lineage: Bacteria > Desulfobacterota > Desulfobacteria > Desulfobacterales > Desulfosalsimonadaceae > SURF-3. The sequence continues at coordinate 128,809 of JABZFM010000007.1, forward strand.
AAGGCTCATTGACAAGTGCAAACAGGCCGGCATTTATGATGATATGTTATTTGTCATCGTCAGTGATCATGGGGAGCATTTCGGAGAACGTAACAAAGAACTATTCTATGATATACATGGCATCGCTTATTATGAAGAGTTTGTCAGGATTCCGTTCATTGTCAAATATCCATATCAAACCAAACAAAAAGTAAATTATTTTGCGACTTCCCTTGTCGATTTTCTTCCCACTGTGCTGGATTTCTATAAAATCGACATTCCGGATTATGTCCAGGGCACATCCCTGCTAAATGGCCCCGGTAGGGACTTTGTCATTTCGGAAGCCACGAGTTTGCATGGTATTGAAATGAAAATGATCTTCAGAGATAAGCTCAAGTACGTGGTCACTATGAAGGATCCGTCCGGTCCCGGTCGGGTCAACTGGGATTCGATTCTCAAGAAAGAGCTATATGATGTGCGTATTGATCCGTTAGAATACCATAATCTGGCAACACTAAAGCAATTCAAAGGAGCCTGTCTGGATTTCGAAAAATTATTGGTTCATAATATTGCGGAATCCGCAAAATTTGGTGGTTCAAAACAACAGACGACATTAAATAAGGATACCATCCAACAATTAAAGTCATTGGGCTATATCGATTAAGGGGCGTTTTAAGCAGGTGCTGAGTGAAAAGCAGCTAATGCCTGATAGAGGTTCCAGGGATATCAATGAATATTACTGGGACTTTCATATCAATTCTTTCATAATTTATGCTTATATGGCTTCCCGATAATACACGTCACGGAAAATTCCGAAGATAATTTATATAATTCTTCGTGGAATTCTCAATATCTTGAAAGCAATCTATGGTTGAATAAAATAAAAATTCAGCTTCTCTTCAGTTTTAATCGGGTAGGCCACCTGTTTCACGCAGTCACCAAAGACTTCCTGATCTTTTCAGGATTCCGGCGTAAATCAAGTATTCGATACACCACAACGACAGTTTCTTATAGAAAGTATCTTGATTTTCATTCAAATCGTTTCCGGAGATCCTTTTTACCCGTTTCCCAGTCCACTATCTTTTCTTCTCCCAGGCAAGCCGGTTCTCTGTTTCCTGAAGTGCTTTCTGATGCCAGTCCAGAGATTCAATCTGGTCTTCATTTTTTGACAGGTCTTCCCAAATGGCTTCCATAACCCTCAGTTTTTCTTCTGTGGAAAGGTGTTTGATGTCTATGGTGTTTTGCATGATGTAAAATCCTTTTATTTATATAAAAAATAGCACCCACACTTATGAATGTCAAAATCATTATCCTCTCATGCATTTTACCAGATCGTTTAATTTTCTTTTCAAACCATCTCAATTTCAAGCTTACCCACCTGCCCCAACTCAATCATCATTCCCTTTCCGGTTTTGGGAATACTGCAGTTCACCACCGTGGTTTCCCCAATGTTTGAAACACCGGCAGCTTCATGGATATGACCGCAGAGCAATAATCGGGGCTGTCTTTGCTCAACCAGATCCCGCACCATTTGGGACCCTGAATGGAACCGGCCCATGACCTGGTCCAGACTGCCCCAGGGGGGGGGGTGAACAACAAAAACGGTTTGTGAATCGATTAACGGATACGCCTGGTTCATTAGATTTTGTTCTCGAAACCGCACCCGGTTGCGAAACGGCAGAGGGATGGTCCCGGACAGGCCGATAAAAGGGATTGATTGAACCATTACTCTGTTTAAATGCAATGAAGTGAGATTTGAAAACCGATTAAAATATTTTTCAATGTATGCGGGGTCGGAATTACCCCGCACAGCAAGCACAGGGACCGATAAATTATTTAAAATATTAAACGTCTTTGCCGGTTGAATATAATTAATAATATCCCCGGCAACCACCACCACATCCGGCTGGTTCACTGATACAACAGCACGAATCCGTTCGATCCGCTCAGGGTCTGCATGAATATCGGCAACCGCATAAATCAGCATATTTATCTATCCGTTAAGAAATTATTTTAAAATAAACGGCGGATAATCATCCGGAACAAAAAAATTTACCGTATCCCCCAGCTGAAGGGTGGCCAGCACCGATTGATCGGCAAAATTAAGTGCCATCTGCATCAGTTCCCGTCCCCGCAACAGACCGAGACAACCGGTCGCCACACTGATCTCGTCAAATCTATCCACCCGGTCACGCCGGACGTTCGGGCCGGCAATGACCACCGGAACAGTTTCCCCGGAATGAATCATTTTTGAACAACTAGGGCTTGAACCACTATGGCTTGAACCACTGGGGGTTGAATGGTCGCCTGTCACGATCACCATGACATTTTCGGTTTGTTCCACTATACCCACAAGTTCTCCCAGGCCGCGGTCAATGTCCTCAAGCGCCTGCTTTTTTAACATGGGTGTGCCTTTATGGGAAATTTCATCCGGCACCTTGGTGTGAACATGAAAGAAATCATGGTCTGAATCATCCAGTGCCAGCCGAATGCGTTCTTCTAAATCCTGACCGGGTTTTTCTCCGTCTTCTGCCTTTACAAAATCAAATCCCAGTTCATGGGCCAGGCCTTCGTAAACCGATACCGATGCGATCATCATCGGCTTCAGTCCCCAGACAGACGCAAACGGTTTCTGAACAACCCGCCGTCCGCATCGCTGGGTCACCAGGAAATTGGCTTTTTTGCATAATTCATTATTGCAGGATAAGTTGTGATAACAATAAGTCAGATACCGGTTTAACGCGTCCGCAGTCTGTTTTGCCATAACCGGTTCTGGGTTATTATGTAGCGCCAATACACGTCCAATTTTCTTCCCGCAGGCAATGGGATCGGAGTCTGAAATATACGGGGAGACTTTGCCGCTGATCACAATAATCCCGTCATTGCGGCGGGTCTGGTAAAGTCTGAAACGGATGTCATCGTCTTCATAGGACTCAAGCGCCAGAAACAATTCACGCAAATCTTCTTTTGATCCGGGTATATCATCCCGCCCCCGATCAAGAACAAACCCGCCTTGTTCACAAAGTACCCCTGAAAAATGCGCCAAAGCTAAAACATCCGAATCACCAAAGGGGACCTTCTCGCCCACGGCTTCCAGCAGTCCCCGGCCGGGAAAATTTTCCCGATCATATCCGAAAAGCAGAAAATGGGCCATTTCACTGGGCAAACATTCGCCGAGAGATGACGCATGGAACAAGCCGGTGCTTCCGATAGTCGCCAACCGGTCCATATTCGGTGTATTCGCCGCTTCAAGGGGGGTCTGGTGGTTCAGAACATCATAGGAACGATCTCCAACACCGTCAAGCAACACTAATATGAGTTTCATTGATCTTCCGATCTTTTCAGATATTCTTCCACTATGATTTTGGTTTTTAACAAATCCTCGACATTTTTTAGTTCAAGCACCCACCATCTGCAGGGTGTCCGTCTTAAAAGATCCAGTCGTTCTGCGATGTCTTCAAGACGCTCCGGCGGAAAATGCCCCATACCCGACACTTCTTTATGATAAATGTGGGCGTTGACAACACGATCCGCATGGGGTGTGACAAAATCTTTGACCGCATATGTCTGGCTTTCAATGGATTCACACGAATAGGCATGGCCGAAGTCAAAGGTCACACTGGCACCGCTTTTTCTAACCATTTTTTCAAACAAATTCGGTTTGCTGCTCCATCCCCAGATCAGATTTTCCAGACAGACCGTCACACCGGACTCAACACCGAACCGGACCAGTTGTCTTAAATTTGAAATTGACGACTCCCAGGAAAGAATTTTGGTTGTGTTATGACCCAGTCCCACATGAATGGATAAATACTTTCTGCGTGCTTTTGAAACCAGGCGAATCATCCGGCGAAAAATATCCATGGCAGAAGCCTGGACATCTTTATCTTCATGCCCGATATCGACCTGTAAAAAAGGGCAGTGATAACGGACTTCAAGCGGTTTCAACAGTTCCTGCCGTCTTGCCCATCGGGATTCTTCCGCGGGTGTTGCCGGCAAATGAGCCAGGTCAAAAGACCAGTCAATGCCTTCAAAACCATGGCCTGCGGAAAACTGCCTCATTTTTTCAGGATCCGTGATCAGATTCGGTGTCACAATTTTAGGAGGGGGGGCTGAAAAATTATTCATATTTTTATCTGAACTTCTTGTATTAATCGGAATTTCTATTTAAATCAGACGCATTCCGGTCCAGAACACTTCGTGAAATACCCATGAAATCCGGTATGTTCCCTTTTATGTATTCTTCGACAATTTCTTCGGCTGCAGGGATGGCAAATTCAACAAAAAACCGGTTCACGTCTTTAAGTGAAGGGCTGACAGACCCATCACACAAGCGATAATTCCCAGAAAAAACGCATTCAAGCTGATCTTTGTCTCTTTCCCAGGGAATCTGAAGAATATCTTCAACTTCTTTACTTTGTTCAATGTAGCGCAGCGGGAATAATAACCGGATATTAAACCGGGCGGCAACATCAAGATAAAAATCCAATGCCTCGCCGGTCTGGTTGATCTTTACCTGGCCGCTGTGCAGCTCCCGTTCCCCGGATATAATGGGAATGTTGCCCAGCATTTTTGCAAGAGGGACTCGAATGACATGCAGGTATAAATGACACCCCGGACACGGGGAAAAAAAATTATATCTTGAAATCAATTCAGATATATAACGTCCGTTTAACGCCCGCCAGAAATCAGGAGACCCGACCACAATCAGCGGATGGATACGAACTTTTGGCAATCGGGCGGACAATCGTTTTACAGCCTGTTCCACACTGCGCCAGGCACCGTATTCCGTCCCGGTATACGCATACACCGGGAGCAGATCCGTAAAACCGTTTTCGCCAACACTTTTAATCGCCGCGGCCACACTGTCCCGGCCGGCAATTTCCACAATCGCCGGATTTTCCATTTGCCGGTAGGCATCAATCTGCTGACCTGAAAGCATCCAGTCCGGAAAATCAATCACCCGTTCCGGCTTATCCAGAAAAACCCCGGCTAATCTTTTTTGATAATTTATAATTCCCATATTTTCTTTTTCAGAACGTTCTAAAAAGGTCCAAGCTCAAGGCGCGCAAATTCTTTGGAATGAGGTGTAGCTTGCTACTCCGCAGTGACAAAGAATGCAGTGCAACGCAGAGATTGGTCTTTTTAGAACGTTCTGAGTTACATTTTGGAGATAACACCCGTGGGCAATATCTTCATCAAACGCCCCACAATATTCCAGGGATAAACCGGCACGGTCGAGGACTTGACTTTTTTCTCTATCAGGCGGGCAATGATAGCCGCCCCTTTTTCAACAGATATCAGAAACGGCCTGTTTTTCAGCATATTATTAAGCGGGGTGTCAATATACCCCGGATACAGTACCGTCACGTCAATATTCTTTTTATACAGTTCAGCCCGAACCGCTTCCAGGTATATGGCAAACCCTGCTTTTGAGGCACTGTACGCCGAACTTTTCGGCATGCCCCGGAACGCCGCCACGGAACTCGTACCAACAATATGCCCCTTGCCTTTATCCAGGAAATAGGCGGCTGCCGCATCCACTGTGGCGATGGCGCCGATCAGGTTCACCTCAATGGTCCGCCGGGCTTTTTCAAAATCACCGCGCCCCACCCTTTCTCCCAGGCCGATACCGGCATTGGCAAATACGATATCCAGGCCCCCCAGTTCATCCGCCAGCTCGTTAACGGCTTTAAAGACATCATCATAATCCGTGACATCCAGTGACCGGATCGCGACTGCCGGCGGGTTATGGGCGGCGATAATTTCATCGCGGAGCTGGTTTAAAAGATCCGCCTCCCGGGAAGCCAGTGCCAGAGAATACCCTTTCTGAGCCAGCTCAAACGCCAGTGCTTTGCCAATTCCAGAGGACGCGCCGGTGATTAAAATTGATGAAGACATAAGAGACTCCTATAATCAAAAGGTTTGAAAAATTTCCGGAGGGGTTTATGTTTGTATCATGTTCCTTTGCAATAACCCAAACATAATAGTTCCGTAAAAATACAGGTTCCGACGGCAAAGTATAAAAGTTCACCAAATCTCATAAAATTGGCAAGGCGCGCAAATCCTGAGTAATAATTCGTACTTAGCGTACTATGAAGCAACGAAGGATGCAGCGCAAAGCAGAATTTGGGCTTTTTACGAAACCGTCAAGCATCCTGAATGGCAGGAAACTATCTGTTTATTATCATTGATTTAATTTTTTCGATACGCTGCGGCAGTTTTTTGTCTTTTGCCATCTGGTGCTTCATGCGGACTATCGCGCTGCTCACGGAGCTGTATCCGGCCATTGAAAATTCTTTTCCAATGATTTCAAGGCTGTCTTTTCTCAAAACACGCGTCAGATAAATGGCAACGCCCCTGGGTTCATTAAAAATTCCGCGCCTTGATTTCATCAGCTCATTTTCGTCAACCCGGTATTCCCTTGAAACAGCACTTTTAATCCAGTCCACGTCCGGCGCCAAAATTGCCGAATCCGGTACCTGCCGGTGGGATTTGCCGGCATAAAATTCATTGCGAACCCATTTAATAAAACTGTTTTTACCTAAAATCGCCGGAAATTTTTTCATGGAAAATACCCGTATGACATCTTCGCTGATATTTTCAAACATGGCTTGCCTGTATGCCTTCACACTGCCCCGCCGGATATCTGAAATCAATGAAAAAATTATTTTTTTATTGAGCCAGTCCCATTTTTTTGCTCTTGACACATAGCCCGGATGACTGCTCCAGGGATAACGGTCAATCTGATCAACAATCTTCTCCATTTTCGGATATTGATGAATATATTTTACCATTTCCAGCAGGTATTCGCCCTCTTCCAGCAAAATACTTTTGAATCTTCCGCGGAACAGGGGGCCGTCGAAATCATGCGTCCGGTTATATCGCTGGGTATAGATCCCGTTAATATGGCGCATACTCCTGGAAAGATTCCCTTCCGGCGTCTGGACCAGCATATGATACTGGTTGGGCATCAGACAATATGCGCTGATACCGATGTTCCACAAAGAGACGGATTCTTCAAGTAAATCGACAAATATCTGGTAGTCATACGTGTCGACAAAAACGATGTCTCCATGCCGGCCCCGGTTTGTCACATAATACCAGGCATCAGGAAATTCTATTCTTAACGGTCTGCTCATAACATATATAAATAACAATTAAAAAAATAAATGTCAAACGAAGACTTGACCCCTTATGACTCTTTCTCAGACAACAATATACTGAGGTCTTAAAATCTATGTTATGAATATATTGGGTGTTCGACCGGTTTTAGATATCAAAAACCATAAATCAAAAAATTTTTAAAGAAAATCCGATTTTTTCATTGAATTTTTTTCTGATTACTACATATAGATATAATAAAACATCTACTTAAAATACGGGATTGATAATTTAAATTTTTTTCTCTTTAAAGCTGGGGGTAATTATGAAAAAGTGGCAATGCACGGTCTGCGGATATATTCATAATGGAGAAGAACCGCCTGAAACATGCCCGGTCTGCGGGGCGGATAAAAGTCAATTTATTGAAATCACCGAAACAGAAAAAGAACCGGCAGGCGGTAAACCTGCTGAAACCAAATCTGAGGACCGGCCTGCCGGACCGGACGCTTCGCCCCAGCCGCTTTTTTCTTTTGATTCAATCACCCGCCTGATGATCAAGCACCACCTTCACCCCATAACGGTCCATTTTCCAAATGGTGTGATTCCGGTGGCCGTTACATTTATCTTTCTGGCCGTAATTTTTCAATTTGCCGGTTTGTCAAAAGCGTCCTTTTACAATATGGTATTTGTACTCCTGATACTTCCGGTCGTTCTGTTCACCGGTTATAATGAATGGAAACAGAAATACCAGGGTGCGATTACCAACATCTTTATGATCAAAATTATTTCCGCAGCGGTGGTGACAGCCACGGCAATCATTATTGTTGCATGGCACATCATTTCTCCTGAAATTCTGGAAACGTCATCCGCCATGCGGACCGTCTTTCTTCTGCTCCATCTGATCATGCTCGCTGCAACCGGTATTGCAGGGCATCTCGGGGGGAAACTGGTATTTAAGGACTGATTCGGACGGCTGGAATATTCAAGCAGCTTTTTCTTAACCGGATTCAAGTCAGAGAAAGGGGCGCTAACATGCAATGTCCATATTGCGGATGTCAAAAATTTTATGTAAAAGATTCGGATGATGAATATGAAACATACGGATTTGATTGTGAGTCCGGAGAGGTTTGCTTTGATCCCGATATTGCGGATTCGGATATCCCGGAGCTTTGCGACGATTCCCATATCTATTGTGAAAAGTGTGCCTGGAACGGCAAGTATAATGAAATAAAAATTTAAAATTCATACTTCCATATCAGGTCGAATGCGGCTGTTTCTTCATTGTCAAATTCGGTTTGAAGATCAAAATATTTGTTAATTTCATATGTAATCTCAAACTCCCGGGGCTCGCTGTCGTCAAAATCCTGACGATAAATCACAAACACTTTTGGGGTCACATATTTTCCCATGGTCAGAGACCCCTCTTTTAATCCCCCGCTACCGGAACTGATACTGAGATAGTCTATGCCAAAGGTATCACCAACAACATCTCTTATTTTATTTGCTGCGATCTGTCCCGTAAAACTTAACGCCGCCTCCTCTGCGTTGAAACTTTCTTCCTCTGACAGATCATCCGATGCCCGCCCGTAAATCAGATAGGATATTATCTCGGCCTGAGACATAACCGGATCACTATCTAAAATCACATCCAATTGCTGAAAAGTTCCGGTCAACCGGATGATAATCGTCACATCCTTTATCTTGGTTGCCGCTTCAATATTCAACGGCGGATTAAACTGCTCCTGGCCGACAAAATTCAACTCGCCTTCAATGATTTGAAAAAGCCGGCCGTGGAACTGGTAAGTGCCCCGGACCGTATTCAGTGAACCAAAAAAAACAAACGGCTTGTAGGGGTCTTTTTTTAACTGAACGTTACCCATAATCTCAATAAGTTCATCCTTGCCTTTTAGCCAGCAATCATTCGGAATCACCATTGTTACGTCTGAAGCCAGAGGACCCATAAACGCAAGGGGTTCCGGTTCATCTTCAGAAAGATGTATCATACCGTTTTCCGCCACCAGCGGTTGAACGATATTTATATCCGAAGGCTGTTTTTCAAAAACCCAGTCCAGATTGACACGCCCTTTCGTAATGGTAATTTTTCCTGTCAGCTTCGGCGCGTCCCGATTTCCGGTAAGGATCAAATCCGACTTAATCCGGGCATCAACGCCCCGGTGAAACGGAACATAAAAATTATCTCCAATGGCCCTGATATTAAAATCACCCGGGCGAAAGTGATCATGGGCGACAGAACCCGAAAGCTGTAATACGCCTTCCTTATCCCCGGCAATATTTATTTCTGAAATCTCCAGCAAGCCCGGCTCAAACAAAAAATCTGCAGTCAGCGATTCATAGACCAGCCCTTGTTTTTTTAAAGATAATGAGCCGTTGTCAAGCTGCATCCGACCCTGGATTTCCGGGCGCATTATATCTCCGGATATTCCTGCCGTACCGTTTAATAAACCGTCAACACCATATTCCGGATGCGCTATCAGATCTGAAATCAAAGAAACATCAACATCATCGATATTCATGGTCAGATCTAAGCCATCCGGCGGTGTTGCAATCTCGAACGGGTACAATGACAGGTCAATTGGCACAGCGCCATCGACGTCCAGCAGCTTTTTGTCTCCTCTGAGAGCGGTAGCCGTCACCACGGCCTTTAATGCATCATATTTCACGGAAGCAATAATATCTGAAACCGAAAAATCATCATATGAAGCATCTTTAACGGAAAAATTCACATCGATAACGGGTTTATCCAAGAAACCGGACAACTGGAGGTCTGATGAAATCAGCCCGGTGATTTTCCCGTCCCCTTTCCAGAACCCGAAAATTTCCTCACCGGCAATCGGGTCAAGCTTCACAGACAAATCTATTTTCCCGGGCTGGGGTGTGAGTTCAAAGGGAAGCAGTGATAATGAAATTGATGCAGAGCCATTCACATCCAATATTTTTTGGGTTTCTTTGTGGGCGGTAGCCGATACTGTAACTTCCGATGCGTCATATCTCACAAAAGCGGTAATATCTGAAACCAAAAGATCATCATATGAAGCATTTTGTATTGATGCCGAAGCCTCTATAGCCGGCGCTTCCAGCAGGCCGGAGAGTTGTATATCCGATGATACCTGCCCGTGAAGACCTTCGCCGCCTTCCCAAAAACCGGATATCCGATGAAGGTTAAAATTTTTTAATGCGAATACTGCTGACATTTCCGTTGGCTGGGTTAACCCCACATACCCGTCCAGGCTCAGAAACGCATCGCCGGATGCCAAACTAAGACTGGTAACTTCTATACGATCACTGGATATTGTCAATTTAACCGGCTCAGGATTTACCAGCGGCGGCTGATCAAAAGATACTATTTTTATTTGCTCAATATTGACATCCTTCACCGGTTCCAGCCAGTGGCTGATATTCCCGGAAAGTGTAAACTCTTCTTTCTGCCTGCCCTGAAGTTCTACGTCTGCCTGGATGGATACCGGTGTCATGGTTGTTTTGAAATTCAGCACGGGTATTTGTAACCCGTTGCTTCGAATGTTTTTCACCCCACATTCGACCGACACACTAAAATCTTTAGGACCTCCTTTCCAATGTCCGTCAGCGGTCAGAGAATCCGCCGACACATCCCGAAATATCAGTTTATCTGCGTTTACCACTGCCGTGACATTAGGCTCTCCCCAGCTACCGTTAATATCCGCAGTCACAGATACACTGCCCGAAAGTGCTTCACCATCTGGCATATCAGGGATAAATGGCTTGATTAACGTTAAATCCGGTAGAGTTGCAGAGGCTTTGAAACGGCAGGTCTCATCTTTGATCGATGCCGCACCTGTCAGAGCGGCAATTCCAAGTCCGGTTTCCAAGTCAAAACGCTTAAGAGTGATCTTTTCATCTCGCCAGGATACATCGAAATCCGCCGCCAGGATATCAATGTTCATCATCCGTGACGGATTTATCCGGCAGGTTGCATCGGCAGCAATTCCTTCCGGAGCAAAGGTTTTCGGGATAAAGATGGTGGAATGGACAATACCGTTAATACTGCTGTCATACTGGATACTGGCGGTATACAGGTTGTTCTTTACCAAATCTTTCGAATTAAACCCTTCGATGTCTGCTGTGAATTGAATCTGATTGTCCTTTTCCAATGACAATATCCCGGCCAGACTGCCGCTACCGGCAAGCTGCCCATAGGGTGTTTTCAGCCGCAGATTCTCCAGCAAAAAATCAGCCCCGGCAATCCGGACATCCAGTTTTGCTTCATCAATCAAATAGTCCCATAAACGGGAAGACGCGAGGTCCAAATTTATCCGCCCGGTTTGATCCGGCATGCCGATCTGCTGCCAGGTAATTGAAAAATCCGTATTCATATCACTGGGAAATGATTTTAGATCAAGAACCGGCAGGGCAGACAAATCCAGGCTGCGGATTTTCCCGGCAATATCCAGTCCGACATTATTGGCTTCATCGATGGTGACCTGTCCCTGCGACTCAACATGACACGTGTCCATGCGCAAGTCCAGCCGGCAATCCATTTTTGAAACCGGCCCCCTGACGCAGATATTTCCGGAAACAATATCCTCATCCGGCATTTGAATCGGAAACGCCTGCCCGAACTCGCCCAGGGACAGCGCTTGAATGTCAGCACGGAGGTCCATGTTGATCATATCCAGGATGACCATATCCGGGCCATGATCTAAAAAACTCAGGAGGCCGTTTACCGTAAAATCAGATTTTCTTCCTTTAATTTTGGTATCTTTGAAATTCAGGCAACTCTTACCGAAATCGTACCGGATCTCACCGGTCAGACCTGTCAAATCCACACGGGGATTGTCCAGCCGCACCGCCAGTTGCTTGATTTTTGCAAAAATTTCTTTGCCGATATCCAGACTGGCCTGGCATTCTATCCCCTTGAAATGACGAATGACTTCGCCCTCATCCGTTCGTTGAGCCAGCGTAACGTCTGATTTCCGGATCAGCAGGCGTCTGATTTCAATTTTGTACGCGCCCACTCCGGGAGACTCCGGTAGTTGCTCAACGGAATTGCCGGGTAACGTCTCCGGTGGATGTTTAGACGGATGTTTAAGCGGAGGCTTAGGCGGATGCTTAGGCGCCAGCATTTCAAAATTCCATGCGCCGTCTTTTGCCTGAAGCAGATTAACAGATACGCCGTCTATCATCAGCCGGTTAATCCACAGAACACGGCCCAGCAGCATGGGAATGCTGTATGAAACATCGATTCGGTTGGCCGATATCAATGGCTCGCCGGTCTCGGCATCCGATAATTGAACACCACTAACTGAAAAGCGGCTCAACAGGTTGCCGCTTAATTCATCAATATGACACGTTGCCCGGGTATTTTTGGCAATCGCATCGGTTAAAATCCGTGTGACAACATCCTTCACCGGGCTGGTTTGCAGAGCGATAAATGCGCAAAAAACTACACTCAAAAGGATCAACAACAAATAAATTACTGCCCGGAAAAGAAGCAGGAGTGTTGATTTTTTGACCTTTTCCTTTATTTGCGGAGCTGTCTTTTTTGAAGAATTCTGTTTTTCCATCTGAATGCTCTATGCAATTATGCCGAGTATAATAATAATGGCTTCGTAAAGGATCATCTAAAAAGCCTGGCCAATATTAAAATGAATGTACCACCGGTCTGTTTCAAAAAAATCAATCAGAATCGGATCATCGCTTGCCGTACTTTTCGCCGGATTCAGTTTGTATCCCCAATCGAGCTGAATGGGTCCGATGATGGTATTGATTCTCAATCCCAGTCCACTGGTGTACCGTAAGTTTTTAAGATCAAACGTGTAAGAATCCAGACCCAGAAACCCCATATCCAGGAACACAACACCGGAAAGTTTCTTATAAATCGGGTATCGAAGTTCAACATTACATAGAAAAGAAGACAGGCCGCTGATATCAACCAGCACATCATTTTCATCGATTACGCCCAACTTTTCATACTCATAGCCTCGCACCGACTTGCTGCCACCCAGAAAAAACTGCTTGGAAATCGGGATGTAGTCCGTATCTTCCGTTTCTTCCATAGTTCTGAACTCAGCCCTTCCGGACAGCACACACCCCCATGGAATCGGAATAAATGCTTTGGCCTCTATTCCCGGACGATTATAAGCAATCTCTGAGCCGAGAGCACCCGATGCCTTTTCAAAGGAAAAAATAACCGCAGATCCCTGCCTGGCATTTAATACATCATCAATGGTATTGTGCTGAATATTAAACCTGACGGACGACACAAGATAGTCTTCCGTATCCCTCGGGTCTAAGATGCCATCCAAATCTTCAATGTTGATATCTTTCGGTCGATTCATTTCCAGATTATAGCCAATCGCCGCAAACCAGTTTCGTTTCAACTTACGGTAAATATTAATATCTGAACGTAATTGCTGAAGTGTATAATAATCTTCTTGTTCGCGCTTATATTCGACGATGGTAATTAAATTATTCCGGACGGACAAAAAATACGGCAGCTTATATTCGGCGCGAAGGTTTTCCTCAATATCAGAATGTTTGGCACGCAGGGAAAATATGTCCGCCCGGCCGGTCAGGTTCCGATAACTCCATGAGGTTTGAAGCCTAAGACCGTCATCCGTTCCATAACCCACACCTAATTTAACGCTCTGTTTTTTCCGGGGCTTGACCTGAACTTCAATGGGCACCGTCTGATTGTCTGTGTTCGGATCTCCGGTCCGGATCACGGCTGTTTTAAAAATACTCAGGTCAAACAGATTCCGGCGGCTTTTATCCAATTCTTTATCAGAATACCGCTCCCCCCCTTTAAAGGTAACGGCCCGTCGTATGACCTTTTCACGCACAAATTCTTCATGGCCAGAAATCCGGATATCACCAAAGTAGTAAAGCAGTCCCGGATCAATATCAAACGTAATATCCGCCATGTTATTATTTAAATCCACCATTGCACGGCCGGTTACTTTGGCAAAGGGATATGCCTTATCCCCCAGGGATTTTTTGATGTTGATCTTGGATTCTTCGTAATCAGCAGTTACAAATATCCGGCCTGTCTTTATCGTAAACTGTTCTCTAAGCTGCTCCTCCTTTATGGCTTCAATTTCACACAGGCAATTGATGGCGATGTCCCGAATAATAACAGGATCACCTTTAACAATTTTGAATGTCACATCATATTCCGGCACTATTTCATTTTCAATATCTTTGCTACTGTTTGACGCCTGCTTTGGTGATATTCCCGAATCCTTGCCGCGAGGAGGTTTATTCTCAGGCTTAACCGGTGTGAGGAAATATTCCACAGTTGCCTGATAGTATCCCTGGGACTGATAATGCTGCTTGATGCGAAGAACATCTTCCTCAACATCCTGCTTACTGACAACCGGATGGGACTCCCAGAATTTCCAGAACGGCGGTGCCTGAACTGACAGGGATTGAGCAAGCTTATTTTCTTTGATCAAATTTATCCCGACGAAATCAACATGCCGGACTTTAAATCGCAGATTCTCAGTCTCAGCTGACAACGCCGCACCGGTAAAAAAAAGGAACACGAATGCCGGCAGCAATAGAACTTTTAAAATATTATTCCGTTGCAATCACTGTGCTCCCTGTAAAAGATCCATCATGGTCACCTTGCCCAGGTGTCCTGCCTCAAAGGCTTTTCTGGATTTCATCAGTTCCTGCAACCGGTTGTTTTTCCCGTCCTCCGGCACGCGCCAATCCCCATCATCTTCCTGGCGCAGTGCGTAACAGACATCCAACACACTGATCAATCCGGGATTTTTTGCCGGCTGATACCTGATCTCATCTTCGGATATTTCCTGCAGCAAGCCATAATCACTTAACTTTCTTGTGATTTCCCGTAAAAGTCGAATTGGAATGGAAAGTAAACCGGATAAATCCTCTATGTTCGCCTGGGGCAGTCCTTTATGAAACATCGCCGAAATTTGCAGCATAATATTTACCGCCATTTCTTCCTTCTGATCGTATCCCACATTGTAAAAATTAAATTCCTGCTGGTAAGACCGGACATTCTGAATGGCATATGACAACTGAGCGCCGATAAGCACGATGATCCAGCTGACATAGAGCCAGATAATAAAAATCGGCAGAACGGCAAAGGTTCCGTAGATCGTATTATATTTTGCCACACCGATATTAAAATCCGTGTACATCCGAAACGCACCTTCCCAGATACTGCCGCAAATAATTCCCGCAATTAAAGCCGGGATAAACTTTACCCGGGTATTCGGCATGAGAATATACATGACCGTAAATGCAATCCAGAGAATGGCATGGGGGATAATCTTGGAAAAAAGAACAAAAAACTGCTCAAAAAATTCATATTCGGTCAATGCCGCAACAACGGTATTGGATGAAAATGAAGCAATCAGGGCAGTTGACAATACCATCAGAAACGGACCTAAAAAAAGCACACTGATATAATTGGAAATTTTTCGTGAAATGCTTCTCTGTTGGGGCACGCCCCAGAATTCATTGAATGTTCGCTCCACATTGCTGATCATCATCACGGACGCATAAATCAAAAGCGCTGTTCCAAATGCGCCCAGCGCCTTAAAATTCGTGTTGGCAATATATTCTATGATCCGGCTGGTCAGCTCTTCCTGCTCTGCCGTCAGATAATTGATCAGGACATGTTCCAGTCGGCTGTGAAAACCCAAACCTTTTAACATGGAAAATGCGATGGCCAGAAGTGGCACAATGGCAAGCAGGGTACTGTAGGAAAGGGCTGAAGCCCGCAGCAGAATCATCCGGTTCTTTAAGCCGTGGATGGTCAGCAGAATAATCCGAACCGTCTGGTAATAGAAAAGATACAGACGACCGGCATCTTTGGGATCATGCCATACTTCATTCCTTAAAAAATCGGAAAGCTTTTTCAGATACGCTATAATGCCTCCCATTTCACCTCCCCGTTATAAAAAAAGTCAGCTCAACAGCCCATCAAAAAAATCATTCCCTTTATCATCAACAATAATAAATGCCGGGAAATTTTTAACAGTGATCATGAAAACGGCTTCCATGCCCAGCTCAGGATACTCCAGGACCTCAACACTGGTAATACATTCCTTGCCCAGTCGGGCGGCCGGTCCGCCGATGGAGCCAAGATAGAAGCCGCCATGTGATTTACAGGAATCGGTCACCTGCTGCGTCCGGTTTCCCTTTGCCAGCATGACCATGGAACCGCCGTATTTCTGAAACTCCGGTACATAGGGGTCCATACGCCCGGCCGTGGTCGGGCCGAAAGATCCGGAGGCAAAGCCTTCCGGGGTTTTGGCCGGTCCCGCATAATATACAATATGGTCTTTCAGGTATTGCGGCAGATCCCCTTCTTTTTCCAGTTTTTCATAAATCTTTGCATGGGCGATGTCCCGAGCTACGATAATTTTACCGGACAGAAGCAAACGGGTGGCCACCGGATAGTTGCTCAACTCATTGCGGATATCATTCATGGACTGGTTTAAATCTATTTTTACCGCTTTGGCATCTTCGGTGCGGGGAGCAGGTAAAAACCGTGCCGGGTCTTTGTCCAGCTGTTCTAAAAAAATACCATCCTGATTGATTTTACCCTTAATATTTCGATCCGCACTGCAACTCACCCCGATCCCCACAGGGCAGGATGCGCCATGCCGCGGCATCCGGACGACCCGGACATCATGACAAAAATATTTTCCGCCAAACTGCGCGCCAATGCCGAGCTTTTGAGAAATTTTCAATAATTCGTCTTCAAGTTCAATGTCCCTGATCGCATGGCCATTCTCATTTCCCTGCAACGGGAGGTGATCCAGGTACCCGGCGGAAGCCAGTTTAACGGTTTTTAAATTCATTTCCGCAGACGTGCCGCCCACCACGACTGACAGATGATACGGCGGACAAGCGGCCGTTCCCAGAGATTTCATTTTCTGCGTTAAAAACGCAATCAGTGTTTTCGGGTTCAATACCGCCTTTGTTTCCTGGTATAAATAGGTTTTGTTGGCAGACCCCCCGCCCTTGGCAATAAAAAGAAACTCATATGCGTCTCCGTTAGTGGCATATACCTCAACCTGGGCCGGAAGATTGCAACCGGTATTTTTCTCCTCATACATGGAAAGTGGCGCCATCTGGGAATAGCGCAGGTTATTTTTTGTGTATGCATTAAAAACCCCTTTTGCCAGCGCTTCTTCATCTGAAAAACCGGTCCAGATCTGCTGGCCTTTTTTCCCCATGATGATCGCGGTTCCCGTATCCTGACACATGGGGAAAACAAAATCAGCTGAAATCACCGCGTTCTTCAGCATTTCCAGCGCCACATACCGGTCATTTTCCGAACTGTCCGGATCATCTAATATCTTTGCCAGCTGCTCAAGATGTGATGTCCGGTAAAGATGGGCCACATTTCGAAAGGCTTTTTCCGAAAGCAATGTCAGGGCTTCGGGCCCGATCCGGATAATATCTTTTCCGTCAAAAGACTCAACATTCACGTGTTGGGTTGACAAACACTCATAGGTGGTTGTGTCTTCTCCATGTGGAAACATGGGTTGAAATTGAAATTCCATTGTAATGGTCTCCTGAGGCTGAAATAGGGATAGTTATATTCTTATCCTCTTGCATGCACAGTATTATTTTCAGTGAACTTTTTATCCAACTTTTTATCCAACTTTTCATCCAACTTTTTTACCGGCTCATCCGCGTTGATGCGGTTAACCCATTGCTTCATTTACAAAAGTTGCTTGATAATCGGTTGCGCTTAACACGGTATCGTAAAGCCCAACTTCTTCGCCTTCATGGCGGTCAATGCCTGTATAGCTCAAACTGGCATCCTCATATCTCTTGAATTTATATACAGCGTCATTCATCAATGCGCTGTTAAAAACTCCGAGACTGACGAGCAGCTCAAAATCCATTACACTTACACCAGTCACTTTCTTAAAAAGCCCGGGCTCCAACTGTGTTATGACATCCTTAAGGCATCGCTCACGGTAATCGGTCAGGTACATGAATACAGGAACACGGGTAGAAAACTTGACCAGCTTTTCCTGAATTTTCTTCCGCATGGTCTTGTATTCTTTTTCTTCGTCAGTCAGTTCCTTTTTTTCTTTTTTGGTCAGTTCCTCGTCGTTCTTTTCCTTCCGTGTCTTTTTCACAGCCTCCGATTTATTGATAATGGTTTCGATATCCTGATTCAGGTTACGAAATCCCTCAATACGCATCAGCGCGTTCATCGCATCTTCGTTTGCCATCAGCCGCTTCAAGGTGTCGTTATCCACGTTCACCAACAGCGCACTTTCCCATCGCCTTGCCAGAAGCGTTGCGGAAGTGCCACTCATGGCAATATCCAGAATGCCCGCCGCATCAATCTGTTTCATGGAACTGCCGTCATATGCCAACACTGGCAGAAAGCGGATAAACTCCTCGACTTTCTTCTCGGGATTATATTTATCCACATTCAAACGACAACTGTAATCGGCGATCTGCCGCAACGCCCTGTCCGGCGCAAAGTCAAAAATGTAACATTCCTTTTTTATAATTTCCTCATGATTCGGTGCATCTCCGACCGGATTCATCACCACCCAGGGGGACTGAACACGAAAAGCAGCCTGAAAATAGGTCTCCGGGCTGGAAGAATTGCGCAGCATGAATATCCCTGTCCACGGCCTCACCGTCACCCCGGTGGTCAATTTCCCACAAGACAAAGTAATTGTCTTGGTTTGCAAAGGATCATCCATGGCATCCTTCACCGGGGGCAAAGCCTCAACGCCGATACCGGCGGCGCTTCCTGCCGCTACTACCACCTGATAATCGCGATAAAACCGATTCTGTTTTTTCCCCAGCAGTTTGCGCATGGCATAACACGAGGCAACACTCGGCAGAAACCAGAAGGTATGGGACAACACATTAAGCAGCCGAACATCCGAAAACGGCATAGGCGGCTTCTTTGCGCCCAATTTCAAATTATCAATAGTTGCGGCCTGAAATGCGCCCCGTATCAAATCCAGCCACTTCTGCACTTCATCATGATATTTGAACGTTGCATTTTCACCATTTCCTTCTGCGGCAAAAAAAACATTCAGGTCAAATTCGTCAAATTCCCCTTGCATGGCAATCTCGCGGATCGCATCCGGTAATTGATATGTCATCAACACCATGCGGGGCAGGCAGGAATATGGATTGTCATCCCCTTCCCATTTCTGCTTGGCTCGTTGTTCATCCGAATAGGTCCAGTTGAAAATCTGCTCCTCAATAAACTCGCCGGATGCGATCGCCCTGAACGGCGTCCCGGATAGATATAAATAAGCATCCGTCGTGATCGGCATAATCTCTTCGTCGTAATAATCAAGGCCTTCACCTTCACCAAACGCTCTTTCCTTTTTGTCCTCCGCTTCAAACAGCTCCCTGGCGTTTTCCCGCCACGCGCCGTAATGGTATTCGTCGAAAATCACGCAATCCCAGTTGGTCGCGTGCACCCATTCGTTCCTGGTCTTAATCCCGCCGGTGCTTGTATTCTTGCCCAGATAATCCTGAAACGACCCAAAACAGACAATGGGTTTCTTCTTGTCCGCATCTTCATACGACAAACCATTTCGCGAAATAAACTGCCATTCCTTGAAATCAATATGGCAATTCAAATCCTCTTCCCACGCGCTCTGCACCGCCGGTTTGAAGGTCAGTACCAGCACCTTTCGCCATTTCATTTTTTTGGCTAATTGATATGCGGTAAAAGTCTTGCCGAATCGCATCTTTGCATTCCATAAAAAATGCGGCGTCTTGTCGGGATCATCCGTGTGCGCACTCTTGAAATAGGCTGCTGTCTTTTTCACGGCCGTTTTCTGCTCAGGTCTCATTTTGAAATCCAGCGAACGGATCCCCTCACTCATCTCGCCGGTTCTGACGGCAATCACTGCCGCCTTGACCTGATCGACCGAGCACCGGAACCATTCACCATCGGGATTCTTGACGCCGCTGCTGCGCAAACAGCGGTGAACATCGTGATCCGTAAAGGCCGTGCCATCGCTGCGCATGGCGGATTCTTCGAGGAGAATCCTGTATGGCGGCTTGCCGGGTCTTCGGGTTGGATACTGCTGTGCCACGCGCGTCTGAACATCCACTGCGGTATAGCCAATTTTGAGCAAGCCCCGATATTGCGGATTGGTGTCTGCATAGGCGTAGATGGTGGGCCGGGATTCGGGGCGTGGGGGGAAAAATTTATCAGGATTCATCTGTATCATCCCTTTTCTTGAGTTGCCGCCTTGAGTTGACTGGAGGCAGAAAGTTTTCGCCTGTCACCACGTTCCTACCGGTTTTTTGCTCCAATTCAAGCCGTGCCTTCTTCGAGATTCTTCCACCCTTTTTCCCTGCTTCGACATTTTCCGGCATTCCCGTCGCCGCGACGCTTTCGGCAATCTGCCGGGTTGACAGTTCGGCGAGGGCTGTAAAAATAAGCTCCGCCTCGCTCATGTGGTCGCGCAGATTTTGCGTCTTAAGCCCCTTGACCTGCTTGTGTTGTTTCACCGAGATGTCGCTCCATTCCTGATGAATAATATTGGTCAAAATCGCGTATTCATCTTTGCCCTCTATCTCATGATCCTTCCAGTAGTCGGTCAGCTTGTTGCGGGTTTCCTGCCCCATCATCCGCTGCTGAATCCACTTTTCGCTTCGACCGTGTTGCTGCCAGTATTCCCGAGCGCGATCCAGCGAACGTGCCGGGTCGCTCATATCCTGGATGCGTTCGTAGCCGACCTTGGCGAGCCAAAGCTTAATGGGTTCCGCCTTTGGGCTGGGAACTGATTGGATAAGTCGAAGCAACGTCTCCGGACTGGCTACATCGGTCAGATATTTTTTGCCATCCGCAGCCTCTAATTTCAGTTGGTGACAATCTGTCACCGACTGACTTCCCTCTTTCTTGAGACGTGACTTCAATTTGTTCCAATATTTCCTGGCGGTTTGATAATCCGACTGCTGAATCAGTGCCGCAATAATATCCACTACAGAAAATAACCACAGTTCGCGATCCTCATCATACTGCCTGCGAATTTTAAAATTCTCAAAAGCAACAAGTGCATCTTCCTTATTCATTTTTCGCCTCCATTGGGCGGATTTTGGATTCAATGAAGGCGATTTCGTCTTTGGTTAAACCGTATTTTTTGTAGAGTTTTTCGTCGGTCCATGGCTCGGAAAAATCCTGCACAGGTACAAATGAATAAACTTTACTTGTGGCATGTTGTGTTGGTTTATTAAGCAACACCAGAAAACGCAAAAATCTTGTACATAAATAACTTTTGAGATTTTTTGCCTCCCGCTTGTTCTTGAAACAACCTGCAACAAGATAGGTTTCAGTACATGCCGTGTTGGGAGGAACTACCAACGGCTTACCAAGAATCGGATGAGGAAACGAATCACTCCCGCTGCCCAATGGCGGTATCAACACTTTAATTGACTTTACGAGATTGACATTTGCTTTTATATCTTTGATTGCAATATACCCAATACCTCCATTTTGATATAATTTAATACTTCCCTTGAATGGTTTCGGTTTTCCCTTATATGTTGTTTCTAAGCCAAAAGGCTTTCTTACACTAATTTTATTTTTAATGGAGGGCTCTCTAAATGATTTCACTTTTGCAAAAATTGAAATTGCCTCATTGTACCTGATAAATGTCTCAGCATTTTCTTCACGAAGTGGCCTTTCCATTACCGAAGTATCTTTTCCTTTATGGTACGAAGACACTTTGCAAAGGCCACCTTGATCACGACACCAAAGAAAGTAACAAATTCCCCCTTTTATCTGGACGCCCGGAAAAATATCCGTTGCATCGGGAAAATCATGAATTTCTCGTATTCTGTTATCAGAGAGCATTTCATCTCTAAAAGCATCCAACCCTTTGCCTCCTGAAAACCATCGCGCGGGTATGATCATAGATAAAAACGTAGGATTCAGCTTCTTAGCTTGTTTCACAAACAATTGATAGATGGATTTCGCACTCGTACCAAACCCCCCATCACTCAACTGATACGGCGGATTGCCCACAATGACATCAAATTTCATTTTGAATATCTCCTCTGGATCTTCTGAGTGAATGAACTGGTAGGCGTGGGTTTCAAGCTCTTCCCCCCGCTCATAGTTGGTTTCGCTGGCCCCGCACCAGGCGCAGCGGCCATTCTCCCAGGTATGCTCAATCCGCTTAAAGCGGATATTGCCCTGTGGATTGTCAAATGTCTCGCAAACGGAATATTCCCCGTTGGCTGTCTTGGAACAATACACCGACCGGCGGGAAAGCAGGGATGTCAACTCTGTAATGGCAATGCCGTAAAGCTGCTTGCTGAAGATATGGTTAATCCGTTCCTGCCGATCAGGGATGACCTTTTCCAGCCCTACGTCCAGCCGCTTGGCCATCTCGCGCAAAAACACGCCTGTCTTGCATACCGGATCGAGAAAGGTTGCGTGTTTATCGCTCCAGATATCCACGGGCAGCAAATTCAGTATGCTGTTCGCCAGTTGCGGTGGTGTGAACACCTCGTCACTGCTCAGATTAGCGAGGCAGGACAGCACATCGGGGTTGTAATTATTATTCGTAAACATTAGCAACCTCCAGAAAATGCATCAGCGGATATTCTTTTACGGGTTCGTTGATATCAGCCAGACCGCCTTCATCGCTGAACAAAAGCATCTGATGGTGCTTTTTTACTAAAAAAGACATCATGTAATCACGCCGTTTCAGCATACTCCCATTGACCGGTGACCATTCGGAAAAAACTATCGGTTTCGGATTCTCGCCTGCCGTTTTAAAACTCAACGCATCACCCCGGATGATATTCCGTTCCAGGATATACCCGACAGCGTTTCGGCATTTGTCTTTGGCCGTATCTTTGAAAAGGGCTGTGTATTTCTGTGCAAAAATGTCAAATAAACGCTTGCGGCATTCATGAACATTATCTTCCAATAAATCAATGCCATATATTGAAGACACGGCCAGCACCGCGTTTCGTTCATATTCCAATTGACTTTTCTTGTATCTTGCCTCAACAACGCGCAGTTTTCTTTCGAGTATTTCCGTCAAAAAATTGCCCGTGCCGCAGGCAGGCTCCAGAAACCGTGAATCAATCCGTTCCGTCTCCTGTTTGACCAGATCGAGCATGGCGTTCACTTCCCGCTTCCGGGTATAAACCTCACCATGGTCGGCGACACGTTTTTTTGAAACAATATACTTTTCCATGTTTTCTAACTTTATTTCCTTATCAGGCTAACGAATAATATATTCTTAATACCCTGTAAACATTATTACGAGGTGAAGCTAAATCATCTCATCATCCCCAAACGCCCGGGAATGGGTCTTTAACGCACAGAGATCGCCGCACATGGTGCAGACATCGCGGTCTTTGTCTTCACTGCCCTGTCTCATTTTTCTGGCTTTCTCCGGATCAATACACACGTCAAACATGGTTTTCCAGTCAAACCGGTTGCGGGCATCCGACATTTTCCGATCCCGTTCCCAGGCGGATTGGATGCCCTTTTCAAGGTCACCGATATGGGCGGCGATTTTCGATGCAATGACCCCCTCCCTCACGTCCTCCACACTGGGCAATGTCAGATGCTCGGCTGGTGTGACATAGCACAAAAAATCCGCCCCGTTTGCCGCTGCGATGGCCCCGCCGATGGCCGATGTAATATGATCATATCCGGCCGCGATATCGGTGGGGAGCGGCCCGAGTACATAATACGGTGCGCCGCCGCAGATCCGTTTCTGCATCTTCATGTCACCGGCAATCCGGTTTAAGGGCACATGGCCGGGGCCTTCGATCATGACCTGTACGCCGGCTGCTTTTGCCCGCTTTGCCAGTTGGCCCAGGGTAATCATCTCCGTAATCTGCGCTCCGTCCTCGGCATCAAAAATCGTTCCCGGACGCAATCCGTCGCCCAGTGAAAGGGTCACATCATATTCTCGTACAATGTCTAAGAGCCGGTCATATTTTTCATACAATGGATTCTCAGCATTATTTTTAACGATCCATTCCGCCAGCAGACTTCCGCCCCGGGACACAATCCCCATGAGTCGGTTGCTTTTCTTTAACACATCAATCGAGTCACGCGTGATACCGCAATGGACTGTAATAAAATCCACACCGAGTTTCGCCTGTTGCTCAATTTCATCAAAAATTTCATTTTCCGTGACATCCGCGCAGGGCCGACCTTCCGCCATCACCCTGCTGATGGTTTTGTAGATCGGTACCGTACCGATCATCACCGGTGAATGCCTGATAATTGATTTTAATATCCGGTCAAGATCCCCGCCGGTTGAAAGATCCATAACCGCATCCGCTCCGGCGGAAACCGCCACATCCAGTTTACCCAGTTCCTCTTTAATATCAAAATGGCTGGGTGACGTCCCGATATTGGCATTTATCTTCGTTTTCAACCCTTTCCCCACGCCCATTGCCGTAAACGCATGATTGATATTTTTCGGAATTACAACTGATCCATCGGCTACCCGCTGCCGGATTTCATCTGCTGAAACATCTTCATAATCCGACACCTGCTTCATTGCCTCTGTTATTATGCCATTTCTGGCTTCTTCAAGTTGTGTCATAATATATAACCTGTTAATTTTTAAAGCAGAACTGAACGTCTAATAAGCATCGCCATTCAGCTCTGGAAATAGTTAAACCATACCGCCCGGGCTATTTTTTGCACAGCGTTATGATTGCAAAATTTGTATGTTGTCAAAAAACTCGGTTATAACCAGGACGCGATGTAGCGGAAACCTTTAGGTTTCCATTTAAAATGGAGGTCTAAAGACCTCCGCTACATGATTTTGTCCTAAATCGAAGGCCAACCTTTTGCCCCGGCTTTTTGAGATGTTACCAAAATTTTAAATAACTCATTGTAAATTAAATTTTTTCAGCTTTCGCCATCTTAAAAAATTATAATCCATTAAAACACCATGAATGGCAAACGAAAATAAAGGATTCCCGTTTGGGCACTAAATAAATTCTTCATGAAATTTGCAAGTTAAAGACGGCCGGCCAGTTCAGCCGCCACCTTTTCACCGGAAAGCAGCATCCCGCCGAATATCGGCCCCATTCTCGGTCCACCGGCTGTTGCGTTTGCCGCCATCCCGGCCACATAAAGACCCGGAAAGACTTCACGGGTATTTTCAATGGTCAGATTTTCCGCATGGTCCGCCCACATGGACTTTTCACCTTCAATCTTTCCGCTGGGCGTCATCAATTCTCCCGGGACTTTACGGACCACTACCTTCACGACTTCCGTGGCATGGCCGGTGGCATCCACTACAAACTTTGCCCGGACAGTCAGCGGATCAACATGCAGGCCGGCTATTTCCACCGGAGACCAGTTAATAACCAAACCTGTAATGCCTTCCGGCCGCATCATCACATCTTCCACGGATACACAGTTAAATATGGTAACACCTGCTTGAATCGCTTTTGAAGTCAGTGTTGTGATGGCCTCCACTGCATCCGCGGTATAATAATTTTCCTGAAATTCTCTAAACCGGATACCGAACTCTTCTAAAATATGTACGGCGTCTTTTTGCACAACGATTTCATTAAACATCATGCCGCCGCCCCACATGCCGCCGCCAATACTTAATTTTCGTTCGTACAATACCACCTTTTTACCTGCTTTAGCAAGATAGTACCCGGCCACAACGCCTGAAGGTCCGCCGCCGACGATGGCCACATCTGTTTCAAGGTTATTGATTAATTTTTTATAATATCGATCGATAATTGCTTTTGTGATAATGACCTCATCCAATGCCATGGAATTACTCCTTTAGTTAATAACCATTTTAAATTAAATTTGACAGTTACATCAAAGCAAGGAACAAAAAAACCGT
The DNA here is from genome assembly GCA_014237465.1 of Desulfobacteraceae bacterium. Lineage (GTDB taxonomy): Bacteria > Desulfobacterota > Desulfobacteria > Desulfobacterales > Desulfosalsimonadaceae > SURF-3. The sequence goes on from JABZFM010000007.1 coordinate 154,734, forward strand.
TTCCCTGAAAAGAGAAACGGTCAATATATGGGGCAACCCACTTTTTCCATAAAATTTTATCGTTTCCCTTCGCAGGTATTATCCTGATCAGGTTCTAAGGGTTACCCGAACTTCGGGTTCTCAGTTGACGTCAACACCCCTAACTTCTTTATGTGTTGTAAAATATGATCCGGTTGTCAAGAAAAATTAAAACCGGTCTTAAATTTACGCAAGCAACTCCGATTCAAGAACGATTATTCACGTTAAAAAAGATCTATTGGGTAGAATCTTGTTTTACAGCCGGCAGTGAATCCCGGAAAATCGGTTACGGAATATTGCGAAACCGATCAAATAATCAAAAAATTTGACTTTAGAAACTATTTTTAATAAAATTAATTTACGAGTTGAGTTTAAATAAAATCCTTTTAGATATTTTGTTTAAATGAGCCAAGTCCGATGAATGCCGCCCACAAAGATGATAACATTTCAATGATTACCTCAAAACTTTTCGGGTTAATCCTGAAGATGCCGTTAGAAGATCGACGCAGGCTTCTAACAGAAGTGGAACGTAAGCAACAGGGTCAGAAAAGTTTTATCCGCAGAAAGTATGACAGGCAGGACTATCTGATTAATATTGATTATACGGTAAGCGATCGCCTGTATAACGGTTTTGCCGTAAACCTGTGCGCTAACGGCTTATTTATCGAATCCTCGAAAAGCATTTTGCCGAAATTTTCACAGGGTGATCAGGTGATACTTTCCTTCGACCATCCGGGTAAAAAAGAGCATATGAAAATAACCGGTGAAATCGCCAGGGTTGATAAAACCGGTATTGGTGTCATATTTGACAAAGCTGTTCTGGACTGGTGGACCACATAAACTCGCCTGAATCAGATCTCAGACGTTTCACATCAACACCACTAATTCTTTTACCTGCCCCGGATTTTCACCCCCTCTTTTTTACCGGATAACCAGCTTTATTTCATAACATTGACGGGTTTCCCAATCCGTATTCATTGTCCATTCTTTACGCACAACCTCAAAAAGAAACCCATCGGCTAAAAATATCTGATTCCCACCATTTGCAATGGCTTGGGAAAAATTTTCAGGCAGAGGCTTTGGGGTAAGTTTCCTGATCAGAAACTGTGCGGCTTTTTGAAATTCGGCATGCGCAATTTTTGATTCATCTGAATTAAGGACACTGACAATCAAGCGAATCTGATTAACGGTTTGCCCGCTTCCTTCCACATAGTATGAAATTACATTTTTAAAGGGATTTTCCGAACCAAGAGGCATTTGACGGCTTGAACAACCGCACTCATTATCACCATAAATTTTCCACCCTAAAGTGGGCAAACCGATACTGTTTAACATGTTACAGGCCTCAGGCGGACGGATGTTTTTTATACCGGCCTCAACGCCCGCAACAATCAATAGACAGAAAATACCGATCAGCATAAAATACGAACTGATTTTAGGAGTCATATTCCCTCTCCATTTAACAAAGGCCACTACCAGTCGGTAATCAGTTACAACTACAACAGCCCTTCGTTCTGGAGTGTATTCACAATACCATTAACCGACTTGCCACGGTTCATTGTATAAAAATGAAGACCTGGAACACCGTGTTTTAATAGCTCCCTGCATTGCTGTGTCGCAAGCTCTATGCCGAACTGAACCACCCCTTCCTTGTCATCAGCCGGTATGCTGTCCAATCCGTTCCGGACATCATCCGGTAAGGATGATCCACACACACTGGTCAGTATTTCAAGGAGTTTGACCGTATAAATCGGCATAATGCCCGGGATAATGGGAATGGTGACCCCGATTGCCCGGCAGCGATCGACATAATCATAGAAGAACCGGTTATCATAAAAATACTGGGCCACAATATATTCCGCACCATTGTCCTGTTTCAATTTGGCATATTCAATATCCTTTTCCAGGCTTTCAGCATTGATATGTCCTTCGGGATAACCGGCCGCTCCCAGGCGAAAATCATACCGATCTTTGATAAATGCCAACAAATCAGTGGCATGGGCCAATGCGTCCGGATGGGACTGAAAGGCAACATCACCCTGGGGTTCATCCCCCTGAATAACAAAAACCGTTTCTATACCCTGATTTTTAAATTTATCCAGTACTTCTGTTAGATCATCCGGCCCCAGACCGATACCGGCGATGTACGCCACAACATTGAGGCCCCGGTCATTTTTGAGTTTATCAATCAATTCATAGGATCCTTCACGTGTCGAACCCCCGGCGCCAAAAGTCACCGACATATAATCATGTTTAGTTTCAGACAGCAGATCAAGGACCTTTTCAAGGTTCTGTTCCGCTTTTTCTGTTTTGGCTCGAAAAAATTCAAACGAAATAATCGGTTTATCCCCTGCGTCTTTATATAAATTTGCCACACTCATCGTTTTCCTCCATTAGCTCTTGATATAATTTATAATTGATTCATACAAAAAAATTTAATGGTTTTAAGCAAATACTTATAACACTGATGCAAATCATGGACAACAGGAAATTTCAATGTTGTGTTATGAATGTTTCAAATGTATTTAAAAATTTTACACTCAAAAAAATGAGGTATTATGAAGTTTGAAAATTATTATATTGCAGATGAAATAAAAAAAAATCTGGGCCAGCTCGGCTTTAAACGGCCGACGGATATCCAGTATAAATCCATCCCGTCGATTATGAAAGGCGAGGACGTTCTTGCCATCGCCCAGACAGGAACCGGTAAGACAGCGGCGTTTGCAATCCCTGTCATTAACAAAATTCACACGCTTAAAAGCAGTAAACGGTCTTACGGCATCAAATGCATTGTCATGGTCCCGACCCGGGAGCTGGCAGTGCAGATCGGCGATGTTTTTAATTCGTTGGCCCGACATACCAAGGCCAAAGCATTTATTGTTTACGGCGGTGTGGAACAGGATGCCCAGATCAAAAAGCTGCAGGACGGCATTGATATTCTTGTGGCCACACCGGGACGCATGTTTGATCTTATCAGCCAGGGATATATCAAACTGAAAAATGTGGATACGCTGATTCTGGATGAAGCGGATCATATGCTGGACCTGGGGTTCATCAATGATATTAAATATGTAAAAAAAATGCTCACCCGGAAACATCAGACCCTGTTTTTTTCCGCCACCATCAACAAGGAGATCAAAAAACTGGCATTTTCCCAGGTCAAAAATTCCGCCATCCGGATTCAGGTGTCTCCGGAAGACCCTGTTTCAAAAAATGTTTCCCACTTTGTGATGTTTGTGGAAATGGATGACAAGCGGTTTTTCCTGGAAAAATTCATTAAAGATCATCCGGAGAGCAAAATTATTGTCTTTGTCAGAACCCGGGTGCGCGCTGAGCGCGTGGCAAAGGCGATGGAAAGGGTTCAGATAGAAGCGTTTACCATCCATGGTGAAAAAGAACAGAACAAACGCTCGGATGTGATGCAAAAATTCAAACACGGGGACTTCAATCTTTTGATTGCCACGGACGTCAGCGCCCGGGGGATTGATATTGCCGATGTCAATTATGTCATCAACTATGATCTGCCGGATAAGGCGGAAAACTATGTCCATCGGGTGGGCCGAACCGGACGGGGGGTTAATAAGGGAATTGCCGTCTCATTCTGCAGTACCCAGGAAAAAAATCGCCTGTTGGAGATCCAGCAATTTTTAAACAAAGAAATTGAAGTGATCAAAACCAGCAAACAGGATTATGCCCATACCATAGAAACGACGGCAGCCGTAGACGATATCCAGACTTTGATCGAGAGTTTTGAAAACCGGAAAAAACGCAAAAAAAAAAATCAAAATAATATAAAAATGAAATTTTTATTTATTGAAACATTTTCGATCGGTTCCCATGCGCTTTTTGCAAACGGACTGGTGGCGCATTCCACGCATACGATTGACCTTATTGAAATGTCCGGTGAAAACTATCGCTGGCGAATGCTCGGGGCGGCCCTTTATATGGCCGGCACTATTCCGAACATTGATAAATATGACGGCATTATCGTCACTGACCTGTTTAACCTGGCAGACTTCAAGGCCCTTGTGGGAGCAAAATGCCCGCCGGTCATGGTGTATTTTCATGAAAACCAGTTGACATACCCCCAGCCAATCGGAGACAAAAGCGTGTTTATGCTCGGCATGATAAACATTACGACAGCACTTGCTGCTGATATGGTGTTGTTTAATTCAACAATGCATAAAAATGCCTTTTTAAAAGCCATACCGGAGTTTTTAAACAGAGGGCGTGACTTTACCCCCAAAGGGATTGCCGAAAAAATCCGCCAAAAATCAAACGTGCTTTACCCCGGCATCACTCTCCCGCCGTTTTCAAAGGTTGACTCGCAGAAACAGACTGATCCGCCGCTGATCGTCTGGAACCATCGCTGGGGGTTTGATAAAAACCACCCGCTCTTTTTCAATGTACTTGAAAAACTGCAGGAACAAGGGTTTGATTTTCAGTTAGCACTCATGGGGGAAAATTTTGGCAAGATTCCTAAAGAATTTTTGGCGGCCCAACATATTTTCAAAGACAAAATCGTTCAGTTCGGATATGTACCTTCCAGAGCAGAATATATCAAATGGCTGAAACAGGGAACAATCGTCATCAGCACGGCCATCCAGGAGAATTTCGGCATGTCCGTGATCGAAGCGATCATCATGGGCTGTATCCCGCTGTTGCCCAACCGACTGTCCTATCCCGAGATACTTCCCGAAGAATTTCATGAACAGTTTCTGTATCAAAACAAATACGATTTAATTGAAAAGCTTAGTCACACCATCTCAGATGTGGCAGCGTATGAAGAGACAAGGAACAAGCTTGTAAAGGAGATGGCATCCTTTTTATGGGAAAACGTTATCAAAGATTTTGATCTTTCCCTTGAACAGCTTGTGATGCGTTGAAAACAGATTTAAAAATCACGTAGATTGTAAAACAGGGGCACAACCGTGTTGCGCCCCTGTTTTCATTTCATGTGTCCGCCTGAACAAGTAAAAATTCATACCTGAATTTTGCACGAGTCAGGGAATAACAATGGCTGGCACTCTGATGCCGACAATCATTCATCCAGCCATTCCAGCTTCCGGTGGAAAGCCTCCATGTCCGGCATCATGCCGTCCATTAACAAATCCATATCAAAAAGGATATCTCCATAGCTGTCAAAATACAGAAACTGTTTCAGTAAAAGGGTGAATTCACGAGGAAAACGAATCCCATGCACTTCCGCGATCCTGACCATTTCCAACAAGATCTGTTCCGGTTCATCCAAATCCGGCACATAAGCCGGGTCTGCCGCATAAACCGGTAAGGTTTCTTCAGCCATAGACTCACCGGCATTATAAAAATCTTCCAGATCCTTTGCGAGAAGTGCGGTATCCACCTTTTTCCGGGTCATGCCGATGATAAGCATTGATTCAGCGATGATCATATAGTCTTTCATGATCATGGCCTGAATCAATGACATGACACCTTTTCTTGTTTTTTCAGAAATACGCCCCACGATTCCAAAATCAATAAATCCGACCCGCCCGTCTTCTAAAATCAAAAGATTACCGGCATGCAAATCCGCATGAAACAGTTCGCATCCGGCGATACTGGCCAGCCAGGTTTCAAAAGCAGCCCCTAAGATCATTTGCGGCTGATCAGTTGATGCCAAAAACTGTTCACGGTCAGTCAAGGGAATACCGTATAGTCGCTCCATGGTCAGCACGCGTTTGGATGACGCATGGGGATATACACGGGGGGTTACCACCCGCTTATTGCCTGACTCTTTCAGAAACTCTGAAAAAATTTTGATATTCTCCGCTTCTTTTATGAAATCGCACTCTTCAAAAACAGTTCGGCGGATTTCAGACAAAATACCGGCCAGGGAAACATGCTGAAGCCGGGGGACAAGACGTTCAAGGATCACCGCAGAATAATACAGAAAATTCAAATCCGTCGAAAGAATGTTTTTAACGCCCGGCCGTTGGATTTTAATGACCACATCTTCACCGCTGATCAGCGTGGCCGCATATACCTGGGCAATGGAGGCGGAAGCCAGCGGAACCGGATCAATATCATCAAAAATTTCTTCCATATACCCGGACCCCAGTTCGTTTTTCAAAATTTTATGCATTTGATTAAACGGCACCGATTCTGTCTGGTCCAGGCATCGATGGAATTCTTTCACATATTCATCTGGAAAAAGCGACGGCGAACTGGCAATCAATTGGCCCAGCTTGATATAAGTCGCCCCCAGGCGTTCAAATGTTTTCCGCATCAAAACCGGTGGAGACGGTTGACCGTCAAACACCCAGTCCAGTCCTGTTTTACCCAGGGCGGTTGCTGTCTGGCGGATTCGATTAATACTGTTAAAGCCCAATGAAACGGCTGATGGCAGTTCTTTATATATTGTTTGAAAAATCATTTTTTTTATTCTCGTAAAAGTTGCAAGTAATACTTGGTCAGCATATTCAGCCGTTTCATATCAACCGGAAGACTTAACTTCAAGTTTTAACCCACATTTCAAAAAATTTCCGATAAAACCAAAGAGAAGCGGATAAATATTTTTCAGGTCATGTACAATGCTTTGCTACTGAAGACAACTTCCCCGGATTGTATTAAACCGGATCGCATTGAAAATGACAACAGTCTTGGGTTTTATAAATTATTTAGCCGGGTGTATGTCTGTTTGGAACATGGCCGGTTATGCGATCCAGAGAATGGCATAAAAAACGATGTGTCCGAATGTCAGTAAAGTTTCCATTTTGTCTCCCCCTTGGTTGATGGTTTTTGTTGCCGTTTGATTATTAATAATCCAATAAGCATGCCAAACCGTGAGGGAGGTTTCTAATAGTTTGTTTTGTTTGAAAATAATATTTTTGCTGGTAAAATTTAGGGCCTATAACCGGAATGATTGAGGCGCAAATTATGAATGCTATGCATGGATTTTTGCGGTAATGATAGCTGAGGAATTCCGGGGATTCTTATTTAATCAGGTAGTTAAAAACCAAACCATGCTTGCCAGACCTTACGATAGTGCGTCGCACACAAATTCTGCACCTTGCTGCAGACGATCCTCGATTTTCATAATTCAATGGCTTTATTTTTTGGGGGAAATGGAGTATATGCAAAAATAGAAAAATTATTTCAAAAAGCAGATGCTATTGAGTAAATAAGTTAGCTGAGTAAAAAGACAGATCCATCATGGCAAGTTGATACAGCTGGGGCAACAGGGAATTCATGATTCATGGTAAAAGATTCATCAGGCTCCTATATGTATGATTGTGGCCCAGAACTATCACTCTAAGCATGAAAAATGACCCAGATAAAGTATTATCAACTTGGCATTCCGCCAGTTACTGTGCCGAATCCAGAGTCCATTTATGAAATATAATGAACATTGCTTTTTTAGGACTCGGGCGAGTTGTATCTGCCTGACTTTCTTACTTTTGTCTTGTGTTATGGGCAGCGGCTGTTCGCTATCGCCCTCTACGAGATGCCTGGGCGAAGTCCTCGAAAGGGAAATTGGCAGCGAAAATAATCAGTACTCCGGATATAGATGTACAGCTGGAGCCCATCGAGGAGACTCAAGGAACTACAAAGAGAATACGTTTGCCGCCCTCAAGGCGGCAAACGACAACCCGCAATACGCCTTTGTTGAGTTCGATGTCCAATATTCAGAGGATGGCAAGATCGTTGTGTTTCATGACAAGCGGTTGTTGAGAATATTTGGCAGCATTCGAGCCGTAGGCAAGACATCTTTTGCGAATCTATTAGAACTGACCGAAGGCGAGATTGCAGCATATGACGAGGTCATGGATGTGCTGAAAGATAAGAAAATCAATATCGAGATCAAGTCGCAGGGTGATTCCGATGAAGATGCTCAGCTTGCAGATCATATCATTACCGACATCAAGGCCCGCAAACGTGAGGAAGACGTCATGATCAGCTCCATTTCCGGCGACGTGATCAGGTACATAGGCCGGACTTATCCCGAAATCCAGACAGGTCAGGTATTCTGGCTGGCTGCTTCAACTTACCTGCATTTTGATCCCCTCACGGCAAGATTGTACAGGGAGATCACCGACACCCAGGCTGATTATCTAATGCTCCATGTTGCAAATCTTCGCAACATAAAAAGTCTGCTCACACTTAAGCCGCCCAACAAAACCATCGTGTTCTGGGACTTTGACGACGCCATCTATGTGGTTCATAAGGACTTTTCAGACCGCCTTTGGGGCCACTCGGACATAAGGACGATTTTCGAACACCTCAGGTATCGGCTGCTCTTTCCGTTTCATTGCCACAAGCCAGGCTCATAGAGATATTTGGATCATCTTAGTTCAGTCGTTGGGCAAGGAAAAGGAAATATGATGTGAATCAAACTTATATCATACCATGAAATTGCTTTAGGTAAAACAAGGATCGACGTGGATTCAGCCTTTCAAAGGATCTTCTAAGGTGGAAATTTCATTTAGAAATTGAGGCCTGAATGAAGGCGACAACCCCGCCGATGACTGAGTTTACTAAGTTTGCTCTAACCGAGGACTCCTTGTCCGATACGAGTGCAGTCCCCTTGATTTTCTGAACAATAGATTCGATAATCCTCCCAACAAACAAGCTTCCCCGGTAATAAACATTGAACAGTTGAACTTTTTTTTATAAAATTAGAAAATTGCAAAATCTGATATCTTTGTTCTTTGTTCTTGAGTTAACTGCTTGTATTTTTCATAAGCGCTCCTTGTATAGACGGAGTATAAGTGAAATTTATCAGTGTTGGAACAAAAAGAAAAAATTCTATTTAGTAACTAATGTTGCACTATCAGGGAGGTGTCGAAAATGACGATAGAAGACGCGGCTCCGAAAAGCAAAAAAAGCGATCCGGCTATCATGATCGTAGCACTATTAGTGTTCGGGATAGTCTTCGGTGGCTTGGGCCTTTACAGATACAATATGGGAAAGAAGAGCATATCCTGGCCTGCCGCCAAGGGGAAGATCACCTATTCCCACGCGGCGTCCAGGAGGGTCGAAAACAGCTATGAATATCATCCGTCTGTGAAATACACATATTCCGTTGATAGAAGGTCTTACACTGGCAAGCGTATTACGGCTTCGGATGTTTACCAGAAAACATTGAGCGGTGCGAAGGATATTCTCAAAAAGTATCCTGTCGGTGGAGAAGTCTCCGTCTATTACGATCCCGCCGACCCGGGGACGTCACTCCTCGAGACCGGGATGAAGAAAAATGTTTACGTACTGCTCGGGGGAGCGGCGCTCTGTTTTTTATTCGCTACGGCAACAATCGTATCTGAACTGAAAAAAAAGAAACTTGTGACAGGATAAGGGGCTTTCCCCTTCTTCGTTGTCGATTATGGTATGGATAGAACTGCCACGCAGGTCTTTGCCAGCGTTGCTGGACGTTCTGTATTTGGACCCTCTCCCCAAAGGTGTTGATTTCATCTCTACTGGCGCTTCCGTCATTTATAGTGAAGCGTCTATATTTGATAGTTGGAAATCAGACCGGCGCTGGTATGATTCCCCAGCGCCGGTATCTAAGACTTATTTGTTTTTTGATTTCAATTTTATTTTATTTTGTCCCGGTGTGTTCGGTTCGGGATGGTTATCTCTCCCCGGCTTGCTGTCATGAACCGGATGATTTTCAAAAGCCGGGGGGTCCGGTTTTGCCGGTTTATTTTGAAGCCCGGGAGGCGTGCCGTTATTTTTGGCATGACAGGCAACCGGACGCACGGAATCCGATCCTTCGATAAATCCTCCCACGGCTTCCCCGGTCAGTGTGGCGGATTCAGTATCACAGTCGATTCCGGTCTGTTGCGTTCGAAAATGAAAAATATAATCATCCATTCCGTCATCGTTGATATCCTCCACCGCATAATGCGCCGGTGATGTGTGGATATCATTGGCCCCGAATTTTACGGTTTCCGGATCAACAGACATCGCGTCAAAGCTGTCTGTGCTTAAAAGGGCGACTGGAATAACGCCCCGGCTTCGGGGATTGATGCTGTTGGTTTCGCTTCCCGGTTTGATGTCAATGGTTACTGCTATTACATTAATCACCTCCACCCAGTCCGTTAGCATAATTTCCGGCCGGTCATTCCAGATGCCGACTGGAAGCGCATCCCCGTAAACAAATGCCATTCTCGCTTTTTCCTCACCGTCGACATAAAACGCGACTCCCGCGGGTGACCACTCAATGGTGAATACATGAAATTCACCCCACGTCACATCCATGGGAACTGTCAGCGTTTCAGTCACGGTGCCGGTATCGGAAACTTCTCTGATGAGGGCAGTCACTGTACCTTCATTATCAGTCTCCAGCGTGTCGAAATAAAAACCACTGATGGGTCCGGAAAAAGCGACGGCATTGATACGGAAACCGAATTTCTGATAATCTCCGCCCAGTTGCATTCGGGCACTGGCAAACAGAGTATCTCCCATTGGCTGAAAGGTGCTGAAAGAATCGATCCGCTTATGGTTCGGTTCTCCCTGAATGGTCAATATACCGTCTATCAGCTGGATGGATCCGCCTCCTTCAATGACATTCCATATAGAAACATCAAGTGCGGTCCCGTCAAAATCATCATAGAGCAACGGATCCGCCTGAGCGGTTGCCGGTGAAAACAAGATCAGGGAGACCATTAATAAAAACAAAAAAAATGATAATCCATTGATTTTTAAATGCATATCCTACTCCTTTCTATGTTTTGGTTAATCGGCATTATTATTAGCAGCTATCTTAAAAAATTATCTAAGGTTCAAAATTGCACTCCATTCTTTTAAAAATATGTTTACGGATTATTTTTAATAACCACATCTATTGTGTAACTGACCTCACTGATATTCCCGCAAGCATCTACAGCTTGAGCCGTCAGGGTGTGTTTCACGAAGTCGCGGATGACAACAGGCAGGGTTTTTCGCTGAATCCCGGTGCCCCGGATGGTCAGAAAATGCCGAACAGCGGATCATCGCCACCCCAATTTTTTAGAAGTTTGCAGGCGATTGTGACGAGGTTGTATTCAATTTCGAAGGCACCTGTTGAAGGCTTGCGGCCTTAATTCTGGTTAAGACTGTTAAAACCTGAGACATCTTCGATAGTCGGGCCGGCAGAGTGAAACGCAACGACCAACGGCTGTCTTTATTTTAATTCTTTATTTTGTAAAACCGCTTCACATAATCGAGTAAGCAATTAAAAAATTAAGAAAAATCAGCACAAAGATGAAAAGCACATCCAGGATTGAGAGGAGAAAGACCAAATATATCTTAAATTACTGTATATAAATGACAAAAAAATACAATTGAACCTTGGAATGATTTTTATTTAAAAAAAGACCTATAAAATAATGGGCAGACATTAAACCATTGGCTTAAACCCTTTGATTACAAAATGATACTTTATTCAAGCTTGGCACCATAGATGTAATAAAAAACAATGTTTTCAAACAATTAACTATGAAATCAGTCACACTCCGTTCAGAGAACTCATTTACGGTAATGACCGGATTATATATTGTCTCGAAAAAAACAGATATCAATTCTTACGGTTCGACACAGCCAACAAATACTACCAGCAAATGATATTTTGGCATCATCGGGCCGCCATGCAAAAACCTGACTCTCTCAACGAGATACATTATTTATCTTAAATTCATATATTACGGAATTTCCGTCATCCCAGCAAACTTTGGTTCATGCAGCGGCAATAAATGGGAATGGTATATTTTTTGCCGTAATCATGCTGATACGTCATCATCCCCTTGTCAAAAATTTTCGTCCCCATGACAATGGGATGGATTTTAAATTTGCTCATGGCTCTTTCCTTGTTTCAGCCGGTCAATTTTTCCGCGCACACAACGCACAAGTTTGTTTCCGGCAAGATCATCAGTCGCGCAAATGGGATGGGATCATCACACTCTATGCATATCCCGAAATCCTCATCATCAATTATTTTCAAAGCATGCTCCAGCTTTACCAGTGAATTTTCTGTTTTTCTCAGCGCTTCTTCATTGATGCTCTTGCTGTTGATGGCTTCCATCCTGGAAATCCTGCCGATGGCATTATCCGGCGCAATCGGACGGGTCAATTCCTTATAGGATATAATATCTTTTTTTAAGCTTTGAATCTTGTCGGTAATATGGCGCCTGAATTTTTCTTTTTGTTCATTTTTCATCATCAATAGAATCTCTCATAATATTTTATAATAATTTTTTACCGCAAGAACGACAGAACTCGGCATCGGCAGCATGGCCCTTGATACTGCATCCCGGGCATTTTCGCATATCTGACTCTTTTTTCGTTGTCTGGGAAAGCTCGACTGTGACGATGCCTGTCGGGACCGCGATAATTCCATACCCCATTATCATCAAACAAGAGGCAAGCGCCTTCCCCAATGGTGTATGGGGGGATAAATCCCCATAACCGACGGTGGTCAGCGTTACAATGGCCCAGTATATGCTTGTGGGAATATCGACAAACCCGTTCTTTTCCCCTTCAATCACATACATGACCGAACCGATGATAACGACAATCGTCAGAACCGCTGAAATAAATACACTGATTTTCCGGCCGCTTGCCCGCAGCGCACTCATAATGACCCGGGCTTCCCGGGTATAATGGGTCAGTTTAAACACCCTGAAGATCCGCAAAAGACGCAATGTCCGGATTGTCAGCAAAGACTGGCTGCCGGGAATAAAAATACTCAGATAGGTAGGCAGAATGGCCAATAGATCCACCAGTCCGAAAAAACTGGTGGCATAACCAAGAGGACGCTTTACGCTGATCAGTCGAAGGATATATTCAATGGTGAACAAAATGGTGAAAAACCATTCGATTCCGTACAGGATGTCCCCATAAACGCTGCGAATACTGTGAACACTCTCCAATATGACAATGACAACGCTGAAAAGGATGCTCCAGATCAGGACCACATCAAATGCCTTGCCCGCCGGCGTGACTGTTCCAAATATAATTTCATACAAACGGCTGCGCCAGTTTTTGTATGGCTGGTTAACCGGAAAGGAGCCCATGAACCCTCATCTTTTTCATCATGTTCAGTGTTTTCAGTTAAATAAATATATTACAATAGAAAGCCATGGAAAGCAAAGTGAAGATGGATGAAGTAAAGATGGATGAATAAATGATTGTTTTTACCTGAATCTTGCATATGGGGATCTCCGACTTGTTCAAAATTCAGGTTTTAACTTTGATGGCTTCGCAAAAAGTTCGGGCGACCACATATTGTAATACTTGTACTGGACTTATTGAGAAGGCACAAAAAAAGGCACCCCGGCTAAGCCGGGATGCCTCTTTGTATCTAGCTGAATTACGCCTATTTAGACGACAGTTACATTCACTGCCGAAGGGCCTTTTTGCCCATCCTCGACGGTGAACGTCACTTTATCACCATCATTCAGCGTTTTGAAACCGGTTGTATTGATTCCAGAAAAATGAACAAATACATCTGTTCCATCTTCACTCTCAATAAAGCCAAAACCTTTTTTTTCGTTAAACCATTTTACAGTACCATTCGCCACAATAACACCCTCCTTTTTATAAAATTTTCTTTGTTCCAAACTTTCGGGTGCCACTATAAAAATGGTGCTGCCCCGGAAAGTAACAGGTTTAATGGAACGCAAACCCGTTAAGATTCACCGCATGATAGCCGATATTTTTTAAAAGTCAAGTGATTAATCTTTTATTAAAAAAAACAAAATATATTTAAAAATCAACAGGATTCATACAGCTCTTTTCCGGGAAGCGTCCCTGCCCGACAGACCGCACGGGCGATTTTTTCAAACAGGGTATTGCCGGGAAATGCCGGCAGCTGTTTTTCCGTCAAACGGCTTTTGGTGGATTTTTCCATATTCCTTATTCTGCTTAAAAATATAAAATATAAATAACTGAACTTACGATATATTTATTTCGCTAACCGGCAAACTGATTCAAAAATCCATTCTCTAAATAAAATATTTCTTTCAACTGAAACAGATTATGATTAAAAGTAATCTTACGATTGAGGATCCTTATATATCTATAACAACCCTATCACTTGTTCGATGATATGAAAAGACATGGAAGTTAAACGCAAAAAAGGAAAACCCCTGATCACGGAATACGAATACCGGAAAAATTCCCGGTACTTTGCCCAGATCGATGAAGGGATCAAAGACATCGGCGCAAAAGAACTCGCCGAACTCGGGGCAAAGGAAGTAAAACCGGCTTACCGCGGGCTATACTTTACGGCTGACAAAAAAACCCTTTACCGGATAAATTATACATCACGCCTGATTTCACGGGTCCTTGCCCCGCTGGTATCATTTGACTGCCCGGATACCGAAATCCTCTACCAGACCGCAAAACAGATCCGATGGAGCGACTTTTTCTCGGAAAACAAGACCTTTGCGGTATTCGGCAATGTTGCCAACAGCAAAATTACCCATTCAAAATACGCGTCCCTGCGCTTAAAAGACGCGGTGGCGGATTCCTTACTTTATAAAACCGGTTTGCGTCCGGACGTTTCAAAAAAAGATCCGGACATCCTGTTAAACCTTTATATCAACAATGACCGGGCCGTAATCAGCATAGACACCTCCGGCGGCCCCCTTCACAAGCGCGGCTACCGGGAGGAAACCGTATCCGCCCCGATGCAGGAAACGGTTGCCGCGGCCATCATCCGGTTGACCCAATGGAATGGCTCCGTCCCGATATATGATCCCATGTGCGGTTCCGGAACACTTTTGTGTGAGGCCCTGATGCATTTTTGCCGGATTCCGGCCGGCATTTTCAGAAAAAAATTCGGGTTTGAAATTCTTCCTGATTTTGACGCCGCAATATGGGAACAGATCAAAAAGGAAGCGGGCGCTAACATCCGGGAACTTCCTGAAAGGATGATTAGCGGCAGTGACATCTCCGAAAAGGCTGTTTCCATAACAAAAACCAACCTGCTGGGAATGCATTTTGGACCCAATGTGCGCATTACGCAGTCGGATTTTTCATCATTACCTGTTCTTGAAAAACAGATAATCGTCGCAAACCCACCCTACGGCATCCGTATGGGAAAAAACCGGGACCTTGACGCGTTTCATAAAAAACTCGGTGATTTTCTCAAACAAAAATGCAACCAATCCACCGCCTATATTTACTTCGGCGACCGGGCGTACATTAAAAAAATGGGGCTCAAAGCTACATGGAAAAAACCGGTCCAGGCTGGGGGGTTGGATGGGCGGCTCGTCAAATATGAAATGTATTAATTTTTTATTTCCATTAATTTTTGGTCTTATTCAAAGCGTGTCAACAGGCGCATAGTAAAAACGCTATATTGTGTCTGCCTGTTTTTTTTCAGAAGGGCAGAATCGCTATTGAATTCTTCAGAGATGACTGGATGTTGATTGATGTATCTTATTCTTTACAATCCTCATATGTATTGCTATTTTTCGTAAACTTATATGAACACTGTTTTTTCCGGGGAAGAACATGAAACAGGGAAAACCGAGCATGACTGCCATGGGCGCTGCTGCGTTCCGTGCGGTTGAATCAATGAAGCCCTCAAATGTGAGGGTCTGCTATGACCCGTATGCTGATATTTTTTTAAGCCCGCCGTTGCGTGCAATCAGGAAAAGCCGCACATTGACCCGAATCGTGATGTTTTATCTCAACATCAAACTTCCGGGTATTTTTAACGAAATTGTGGCGCGGACTCGATACATTGATGATCGGGTTATCCTGTCAATAAATGAAGGCATGACGCAGTTGGTGATTATCGGTGCCGGATATGATACGAGGGCGCATCGTATACCGAACGTTAAAGAAAGAATGCGGTCTTTTGAAATAGATCATCCAATGGCCCAACGCCTGAAAATTGAACGTTTGAATCAACTATTCGGCAAAATGAGTGATCACGTTATCTATGTTCCGGTTGATTTTGAGAAACAGACTATTCGTAATGCGCTGGATCAGAGTGGATATGATTGCTCACAAAAGATGCTGTTTATTTGGGAAGGGGTGAGCATGTATATAACACCGGAAGCTGTAGATGAGACGCTTTCCTTTGTTGTCACCCACTATGGGAAAGGAAGTGGCATTATTTTTAATTACTGCTTCCAATCATTGGTTGATGGCACATGCATGCTTTTTGGCGCAGAGAAATTCAGAAAATACGTAATGAAAAAAGAAGAACCAATTTTATTCGGCATCGAAGAAGGCAAGATAGAATCATTCCTGAAAAATAGAGGATTTGGTCACGTGAAGGATGCGACGGGAAAGGAGTTGCAACAGCTATATTTTACAGGCCCGAATAGCGGCCGATGCCTCCCGGAATTTGGAGGGATTGTCTATGCAACTGTCTGAATCATGTTTTAAGTTGAATTTAATCTTTCCTATTTTATCCAAGCCTATGTGCATATTCCAGAAAATTCAGAATTGCACCAGCGCTAATTTACTGAATACCCGATATGCCCCATCAGTTATTTTGATTCTCGGGCTAATCAACATCTTGGGGTCTGCTAGTTTTGGAGGATAGCTGTCGGGGCGCTATTGGAGTGCACACAGGCAGCCGAATTTGGGTGGAGAGCATTGCCGCGAGCTTTGTGGACTCTGAATTAGGCTTCAGTATCTAATAGAAATCTTATCGGTGTTGCTACCCACTTCCCGCAACCACGCCAGACAGGAGCGGTCAGCGGCCGGCAATGGAGAAATCTATACCCGCCCCGCCGCCCTGAAAAGGAATTGGGGCAATTTTATATAAGCGATTAAAAGAAAAAAACGGCGATTAAAAGAAGCATCGGTTTTTTCTGAAGCTCCGTCGATTGTGGGTTTATAACCATAATTCAAGCTTTGACACCTCTTCCCATCGACGCGAAGATGAAGCGTACGCAGAAACGTCCCGCCGCATCGGGCGAACTGAGCCGCGACGAAGTCTTCCGCGTGGGCATGGGGCGATTCTACTCCAATCAAAAACCACGCCACGCCCTGAAATAGCAACCAACAGGCGATGATGTCGCCTGTCGTTTCCGGACATTGGGAAACTTACTTGGCAACCGTCTCGAACGTCACATCTACCGGCATGCCGGGTTTCAACTTCCCATCCGCATTTTCCACAGTCAACTCGATCGCGTAAACCGTCGTTTGCCGCCCCTCCCTGGTTTGTACATTCTGTGGCGTGAACTCAAATTTTTCCGCAATGCGCGTGACCGTAGCAATGAAGGTCTCGCCGGCAAACGAGTCCGCGGTGAGATTGGCCTGCTGCCCAAGACTGAGTTGACCGTACTCGGTTACGGGAATGTAGACCCTGACCTTCAACTCGTCGAGTTTGCCGATGCTCATGGCGGGCATGCCGGCCTGGAGAACCTCCCCGGCCTCAATGCTGCGGATGAGCACCACGCCATCCATTGGCGCCCGGATGGTGAGTTTGTCCATCTGCGTGCTGACCAAATCCAGGGAGGGCTGCGCTGCTGCCACAGCGGACTCTGCTTGTTCGAGCATCGCCCGCGCCTGCTCCACAGCCTTGCCCGCAGCTATGACAGTAATCGATTGTTCGCCGGTTTGCAGGGCACGCAAGGTATCCAATGCCGTGTAATGACTTTCGCGCGCCACTTCCAAACCTGCGCGGGCCTTCAACACATCCCTGGCGCCCTCGGTGGTCAGCGCGTCATCGCAGGCTTTCTGCGCATCCATTAAATCGGCCCCGGCTTTATCGTGCGTGACCTGGGCTGCATCCCGCAGATACATTCCATCCGAGGCGAGGTCGGTCGAGTCCAGCACCGCCCTGGCGATATCGAATGCCATGCGCGCATCGGAAAGCCTCCGTTCGATCTCGAGAAACTCAGCACTGTCGGCTTTCTTTGAAATCTCATTGAGGTTGTTTTGAGCCTTGCCCAGCGCGTCACTGGCCGAATCGATGGTAGACTGCGCAGAGCAGATCTGCTCCTC
This sequence comes from Desulfobacteraceae bacterium, assembly GCA_014237465.1. Taxonomy (GTDB): domain Bacteria; phylum Desulfobacterota; class Desulfobacteria; order Desulfobacterales; family Desulfosalsimonadaceae; genus SURF-3. The sequence continues at coordinate 172,659 of JABZFM010000007.1, forward strand.
CTTCGAAAAATACCAGACAGGCTGGTTGTACTCGTCAGGCTTGCTTGACATCCACCGTTTCTTTCGAGTCAATAATGCCTCCTCGAACAGCGCGGCGGTCAGGGCCATTTCATATTGGACGAGGGCGGAATCCAACGCCGTCTGCGCCACCCGAACAGACGCGTGGGCGGAATCCAGCGCGGCTTCCGCAGCCTGTTTCTCGGACAAGAGCAGGCTGTCGTCCAGACGAAGAAGCGGATCGCCCGCCCTGACGGAATCCCCCTCGGCGGCAAATACCGCCACGACGCGGCCCGACAGTTCCGAAGCGACCGCGATCTCTTTTGCCTCGATCTGACCCGAGGCCTGGATCGCGCTATCGTTTGTTGTTCCGCACCCCGCGGCAGAAAGGACGAGGAACAGGACAGGGATGATGGTGTTTTTTCTCACAGTAACCTCCAATCTATTTTTTCATGGCAGAGATAAAGACGTCTTCGAGCGACGGCTCGATCACGGATACCCGCCCGGCGTGGATTCCCGCGCGGCGAAGTTCGTGTTCGATGGCGCGTTGATATTTCCCGATATTCGGCGCGACCACATGGACAAGCGCGCCGTAAAGTTCCACCTCCAAAAGAGGGATGATCCCGTTCGCCTGGGCAGCGCGCAGTGTACTGACTGCTTCCGGCGCATCCGAGGGCTCGAGTTCGAGAACCTCCCCACGCATCATTGTGCTTTTGATCTCGGCAGAGGTGCCGCAGGCGATGATCGCGCCATGCTGGATGAATGCAAGCCGATGGCAATGCTCGGCTTCGTCCATGTAGTGCGTAGTGACGAAGACCGTGATCCCCTCCGCGATAAGCCGATAGAGCAAATCCCAAAACGCGCGGCGTGAAATGGGATCAACTCCTGCAGTGGGCTCATCAAGGAAGAGAACTTCCGGGCGGTGCAGGATGGCTGCGCTCAAAGCCAGCCGCTGACGCCAGCCGCCGGGGAGGTCTTTCGTCTTCGCGTCCTCGCGGCCTCCAAGTCCGGCCAGGGTCAGCGCTTCGGCGATTCGCGTTTTGAGGTCTGCGCTGGAAAGTCCATACGCTGTGCCGTAAAAATTCAGGTTTTGTATTACGGTCAGGTCGTTATACAGGCTGAACCTCTGGGACATGTATCCCACGCGCGGACGAATCCTGCGCGTATCGTCATCCACTTTCATGCCGAGCACCTCGACCGCACCCGAGGTGGGCTGCATCAATCCCAGCATCATGCGGATGGTGGTCGTCTTGCCCGATCCGTTCGGCCCGAGAAACCCAAAAATCTCACCGCGTTGAACGTCAAAATTAACGCGGTTGACGGCGACAAAGTCGCCGAATCGTTTTGTGAGGTTGTTTGTTTGTATGGCAGGTTGGGTAGAACTCATATGGTCATCAAAAATAGTCATCCGTGTTCAGTTATCAGTTATTAGCGTCAATCCAAAGCCTTTCTCACAAAGCGGAACGAAAACGTCCCAATCACAATGCCAAGGATCAGCAGCGCCAGCACATTCGGCCAGAGCACATCCAGACCAGCGCCTTTGAGCAGGATGCCGCGTAGAATGGTCATAAAATGATGAGCAGGGATGAGGGTCGCAAACCACTGCAAAACCTGCGGCATGCTTTCCACGGGAGCGGCAAATCCGGTGAACATGAAATCCATTATCCCGACCAGAAGAACAAGCAGAAACGCCTGGTGCTGGGTCTTTGAAATGACCGAGAGCACGAGGCCCTTGCCCAACTCCACCAGCAGGTAACCAAACGCAAGCGCCAGCAATAAAACGAGCGAGCCGCGAACCGGCACGTCGAAGGCGAAATGGACCATGCCCAACAGCAGCAGGAAATCTGCAAAGCCCACAACAATGACCGGGATGGATTTGCCGATGATGATCTCCAGCGAGGAGAAGGGCATGACCAGCAGCTGCTCGATGGTCCCCAATTCGCGCTCTCGCGAAAAGGCCAGTGCTGCAAATAGCAGGATTGTGATTTCAAGCATCAATCCCAACTCGGCGGGCGTGGTGTACAGCGCCGCGGAAAGATTTTCGTTGAACCAGACACGCAGGCTGGGAGAAAATCCGCTGAATCGTTCGTCACTCAACCCAAGGCGCTGGATCAGGATGCGTTCGTTAATATCCCGCACCAGTCCACGGATGGCGCGGTTGGCGGCTCGGGCGGGCGTCGATTCCGCGCCATTCACGATGACCAGCAACGTTGGCCTGCCCCTGGCGGATTGGAGTTGTTCGGCGTAATCCGGCCCGATGACCAGCGCGGCAGTAACCTGTCCGCGATCCATCGCATCCCGTATGGTTTGCATATCGTTGACCTGTTCGGGCTCGGCAAAGGTTTTTGTATTTTCCAGCCCGCTGACGACGGCACGGCTGACTGCGCTCTGACTTTGGTCGAGAATCATGACCGGTAAATTGGTGATCGGACGCGACGTCACCCAGGCCACGAGAAACAATTCCATCGTGCCGGCGACCAGCATAAACACCGGCAGCCACCAGTCACTGCGCAGGTGAATGAATTCCTTGACAACCAACGACCAGATTCTTTTCAACATTTCATATCCATTTCCCTCTCCCAAAGGGAGAGTGCGGGGTCAGGGATTATGCCAGTCTCTTGCGGAAGAACAACGACGCCAGCGCGGTGAAAGCCACACCCAGGACCACCATCAACACTGCGTACGGCCAGAGCACGTCCATGCCCACGCCCGGCAAAAATATCCCGCGCGTGATGATAGCGTAATGCGTGCCCGGCAGGAACATCGCCTGCATGCGCACTTCCTCCGGCATCGAAGCCAGGGGGAAGAAGATGCCAGTCAGGAAAAAGCCGGGGAAGAACAACACCAAAAATGACAGCGCCAGCGCCGCGGCCTGGGTACGCATGAACACTCCCACGATCAATCCCATGCTCAAGACCTCGAACATAAAGATCGCAGAGAGCACAAAGAATAAAAGGAAACTCCCGTTGAGCGAAATCTGGAACCAGGCAATCGATAATATCGGGATGAGGATCACATTGATCAAACCCACGAGAATGTACGGGAGCGTTTTGCCAATCAAAAGTTCAGCCCGGCCGATGGGCGTGGCAAGCAATTGTTCGAGCGTGCCGTGCTCGCGTTCGTGTGCAAGAGCCAGCGCCAGTGACAGTGCGGGAAAACCCAGCACCATCGATATCAACCCTGGGATCAAGGCGTTGCGTGGTTTAAGGTCCGGGTTGTACCAGGTCTGGATTCGCAGGTCGAGGATCTGCAAGGAGGTGATCGAGATTCCCTGTGCGCGCAGCTGCACGGTCAATGCACTGTTGATGAATTCCTCCACGCGTTGGGATATGTGTTCCACCGCGTATTGACCGCTCTCCGGTTCCGTCCCGTCGATGATTAGCTGTAACGGGATTTTTTTCATGGCTTGCAGGTCGCTGGCGAATCCCGGCGCGATGATGACCCCGGCCTTGATATCCCCGCGCATCAACATGGCGTCGATCTCCTCCATACTTGCGGCGCAGGCGTAAAGATCCAGGTCCTGGCCTGCGGTGATCTGCTGGATGAACGCCTGCGATGTCTGGGTCCGATCAAGGTCCAGCACGGCGATGGGGATATGTTTCAGATCCACGGTCAGAGCGTAGGCCATCAGCAACAACACCAGGGTTGGCGTGAACAACACCAGTAACAGCGTGCTTCGATCGCGCACGATGTGATGGATTTCCTTGCGGGTCACTGCCCGAATGTGGCGAAGCGACGCTTGTGCTGAACGTAGTCGAAACATCATGCCTCCAGCTTTCGAATTAACGAGATGAAAGCCTCTTCCATGCGCGCCGGCGCGATACGGATACTGCGATATTCCAAACGCGTCCGGTGCAACAACTGTTCGATTTCCGGCAAACGGCGCTCTCCTGAATCGACCAGCAAATGGATCGACTCCCCATAGGTTTGTGCCTCCCGGACGCCGTCGGCGCTGGCTACCGTTTTTAAAGCCTGTTGCCAATCCTCGGGCTGGATCACGATCACCTCCCCCTCCAGTTTCTCCCGGATCCTCCTGGGCGAATCGCACTCGACCAGTTTGCCCTCGTACATCAAACCAACGCGCGAACAGCGATCCGCCTCATCCATGTACGGCGTACTGACCAGGATGGTCGTGCCCCGCAGATGCAATTGTGTCAGGATACTCCAAAATTCCCGGCGGGAAATCGGGTCTACGCCGGTGGTGGGCTCATCCAGCAAGAGGATGTCCGGTTCGTGGATCAACGTACAGGCCAGGGCCAGCTTCTTCTGCATCCCGCCGGAGAGATTGACAGCGCGACGCTCCTTGAACTCGGTCAGCCCGGCGAAAGTCAGCAGACGCTCCGTCCGCTCGGCCATGTCCTTCGGTGCGACGTCGAACAACTCCGCGAAGAACTGCAAATTTTCCATCACCGAAAGTTCGCCGTACAGGCTGAACTGTTGCGCCATATAGCCGATGTGCGGCTTGACGGATTCCGCCCTCTCCCTCAGGTCGAAACCAAGCACGGATGCCTCACCCCCGTCAATGCTCAACAACCCGACCAGCAACCGCAAAGTGGTCGTCTTGCCTGCGCCATCGGGACCGACGAGGCCGAACAATTCCCCCGATTCGATGGACAGAGACAACCCATCCACCGCGCAGGTCTTCCTGAAATCGCGTCGCAGGTCTTTCGTTTCAATGATTGGCGTCATCGTGTTCCCGTCTGCTATCGGTAATGGACCAGCCCCAAATACATGTGGAGGGGCGTACACTTGCATCAGCACGCCGTGCAGGCGTCGAAATCACCAATGGCTTAAAGACTTATTTACCTCGTTGGTATCGATCAGGCGGCGATAGTGGAGTAGTCCTGCAAGGACGTATAGAAACCCGCCGCCCACTCAACCAGCGACCATAACTACTTCTTCGCTGCGCGGATGATCCACAACGCCAGCAACGCGTCCAGGAAGGGTTCACTCGCCACGCCCAGATTGCGGATAGATTCGCTGAACCCCATGGCGGGAATCACATATCAATCGAGCAGGCTCACCGAAACGGCAGTTATGACCGCCGCGATATAGTCGCCGCGCACACCGATGGGACGTTTGTGCTTCCAGATCAGTCCCGCCAGCCAACCGGCGATCAACCCGAACACGATCATGGCAACGAGGAATAAAAGGAATAAGATATTGCTTTTTATGACTTAATGCATCTCAAAAATCGTCTTGTATGTCAAGTTTTAAAAAGTATTTTATGTTGTGGCGTGTTCGGGAGGAGTGGCTTTAGGAGGAGCGGTCGGTTATGCCGGATCAATGGATGAGGCCCTCTTTTTTGAGCAGCGCAAATACTTCCCGGCGAAAAGCAGCCTCCAGATCTTAAGGGGATTTCAGCGGGAAGCCTCCCCCAGCATTCTGCCAATGATTTCTTTCAATATTTTTCCTGCCACCATACCTGTCATACCATGAAGATCTCGTTCTGGATTGTATTCAACGATATCTGCACCAACCAATCGCCCCTTGAAATTGCGGATAATCCCCAGGACTTCTCGAGTGCTCATCCCCCCTGGTTCGTGATGAGAAACTCCGGGGGCATATGCCGGATCAAGACAATCCAAATCTAACGACAAATATACTGGGCCATCAAATTTTATCTGCCCTATTTTGCCAATGTTCTTCATCTCAATGACCTCTACACCAAAGCGTTTTGCCTGCTCATACTGGTGCCCATTCATTGTGCGTATGCCCACCTGTACTAATCTTATTACTATATTCTCTTCCAATATCCTTGCAAACGTACAGGCGTGTGAGTACTGATTGCCATCACGCTCATCATAAAGATCAGGATGGGCATCCAGATGCAAGATGTTCAGATTCTGATACCCCTCTCTATAGGCACGAATTATTGGGTAAGTAATCGAATGATCCCCGCCAAGCGAAATGACCCGCAGCCTTCTTTTTAACAATTGTCTGATTTCGTTTTCTATTAGCTCAAAAACGTTCTCCTGGCTCGATAGTCTCATATCGTCTAATACTTCCCAGCCAGAGAATTCTCCTAAATCAATCAAATCCTCGGTCCACATGTTTGACGATTCGCAAAACAAGGCTTCCCGAATGCGCTTGGGAGCTAACGCTGGCCCTCTGAGATAGGATGAATTTTTATCGAATGGAATCCCCACTACGGTGATATCTCCACCTTTGATACCTTTTTCCCTTGCCATGTTAGTTCTCATAAATTTCTGGCCCTTTTCAGCTTTATCCTAACTCGGGCGCCTAACTATATTGTTATTGACAATTTATCGATTTGAATAAAAATAAGTAATTTTTAAAAATTATAACAAAATTACCGCAATATTCAGTAAAAATCCGACCCCAGAGGGGCTGGCTTTGGCATAAGCCCAGAGGGCGTAATCTACTTGCTGTGAAACAATTTGAAATGAATTACTTTTGCAATCATGTATTAAAATTTCACACATCATATTCCATTTGTTAAAAGCAAAACTTTTTAAATGGCAGAGCCGCTGAACTCTGACCTGGCCCAAAGGACCAGGTTTTCAATGACTGAATAAATATATTATCTTTAATAATATTTGGAAGATAGAATATATTTTAATAACATTTCGATAGTGATAGTAATACCGAATTGGGTCGAAGAGTTATTGGGGCGTGTTTGAAAGGAGAAGGTCATGTTGCCAGGCGTCGCCTGCTAAAATCTGGTTACAAAAAAACGGCTTCATGACTATCATAAATATAATTCATTTTTTTTTCTGCATTTATTATCAAATTTGAGCTTTTTATGCGCATCAATTATTCCATATATAAATCGTTCGACTTGCTCATTATCACTACATATATCATAATTAACACATAATCTTACGCCCGCTCCATTGATTGGCGTTGCCGGAGGAATATATAATGACCCGATAATACCATATTGCTCAATTAAATAATTTCTAAACTCAACAGAATCGGGTTCACTTCCGATTTCAATAAACATCATCGGTGATTCTGATAAAAGTTTAATTCCTGCATTTCTGATTTTTTCTCTAATGTATTTTGTCTTATCCAGAAGGACGGCTCTACGTTCCGGATTTTGAAATAAGAAATTCAGCCTTGCCTGCAAACCGGATTCTTCAATATCGCTGGGAGCATTTGAGAAAACAAAAATAATAGACCTTCGGAATAAATTAAATAATGATAATTTTGCTCTCTCTCTTTCAGCATCTGTAAGTGGTCGGTTTAATTTTTTTTCCAAATAGATATATCTTTTTTCGAAAAATTCCGGCTGCAATCCGATGACACCCAGAAGGCTGCAGCCGGCTTTGGATAAACTGGCGGTAAGAATATCTGCTTTTGCCGGTAGCGTTCTATTTATCGTCAGATCAGAAGTGGCCGTGCCGAATAATGAATGTGATTCATCTATTACAAGAGAACAGTCATGTTTTTTCGCTATCTGGGCAATTTCCGGCTTAGGCAAATCCCCGTATACACTGAAAAGGCCTTCAGTATAGACGACGCCGGGGCCATGTTTTTTTATTAGTTCATCCAGATGATCATAATCATTGTGATTAAAAGAATAGAATCCAACTGATTCTAAAATCTTAAGTAAAGGTTTTTGAATAATTCTACGGATGTCCTCTTCAGAGGTGTTTGATTTTTCTAAACGGTTTAAAGCCTTTTTAAACACCTCAATAGATTCAAGCATCCGGCCTCTTGCCAGATTAAAACCGCAACGCGTTGTAGCATGAGTATGTTTGTCAAAATAGACCGGAATATTTTTATGTGACAACATGTCAGTAGCAATTAAATTGGCTTCGGTGCCGGATTTCAACAGCATTATACACTCCGAACCCATTATTTGCTTTAAAGAATGCTTTACCCCTACTTGCCAATCCTGAAACAGGGGTGAAGATACATGTATTTCTTTTGGAACTTGAGATATTTTCGCCTCAAGCGCTTCGGAAATTTTTTGAATACTAAAGTAATCATTAGGCCGCGTGTCAAGGACTGGTTTGCCATGCTCTGACTCCCATTTAGCAATATCAAGATCATTGTATCCTAACAGCGCATAACGCATTTCACCATATTTCACAAATTGTTTTTCTTGCATCCATGAGAGAGAAATTTGTTTGTCTATTTCATCAAATAATAAGTTTTTATTCATCACACAATATAATTAAATGAGTTAAAATACTAAATTTATTGTTAATTAAAACATGGGCAGCAGAACGAAAACAATATCAAATAACGGCTGCTTGCAATAGATATAAGCGGAGCTGACCACAAACATATTCAGATCGATGCATAGATTTTTATGTAGTTTATATTTGTTATCAATATTAATACTTTAAATAAAAAATTAATATTAAATTGTTTTTAAAATATTGTCAATAGAATCTCAAAGTGGGCATAAGCCTGATTTGGATTTAAGATTCCAATTTAATCATATTTCTGAGCATGAATCATAACATTTTGTAATTAATTTAAATAATAATTCTGGACACTCATCGTTATCCTTGATAATAGGAACCGGTTAGGCAGTTCTCTGATATTTCTGAGATATTTCTTTCAATAAATGATTTTTAAGAAGTTTAAAGGGGGATTGAAATGTATTCAGCTCGGTATGTTTACACTGAAGATAAGACTCACAAGACTGAAAAAGATAGTAGCGATCATAAAAGTGTACCTATTGTTAATTCTTATAACGAGTGGGATCCGTTGGAGGAAGTCATTGTCGGTCGAATTGAAGAGAGCATCTTTCCTCAGCAGCATTTTTATATGAAGGGGGGCATACCCAGCGACTTTTATAATCTTCTCATTTTATTCGGGGGGAAAAAAAGACGCCCTAAAAAAATTTTTGCTGAACCGGCTCAGAAGGAGTTGGATGAATTTATTCATATCCTTGAAGCCGAAGGCGTAACGGTCAGAAGACCGGAGGTTATTGATCATGGTAAAAAATATAAGACGCCTTTCTGGTCTTCTAAAGGTCATACGACGTCTTGTCCCAGGGATTGTTTCCTGGCCATTGGTAATGAAATAATAGAAGCACCCATGTCATGGAGAAATCGATATTTTGAACGGCATGCATACTATTCTTTGTTTAAGGAGTATTTTGATCAGGGAGCGAAATGGACATCGCCGCCAAAACCACCTTTGCGTGATGCTTTGTACAATTATGATTATGCTAATCCTGTGGGAGAACGGAGTGAGGAAGATGGATTTATTATAAATGAGTCGGAAATTGTGTTCGATGCGGCTGATTTTGCTCGATGCGGCAAGGATATTTTTGTTACTAAAAGCAATGCAACCAATGATGCCGGTATTGAATGGGTCCGACGTCATTTGGGAGATGATTATAATGTCCATGTTCTTTTAAGTCGCGACCCGAAGGCGTTGCATATTGACACAACTTTCGTGCCGCTTGCGCCGGGAAAGGCGCTGATAAATCCTTACTATTTAGACACAAAAAAATTACCGTCCATTCTTAAATCATGGGATTTATTGGTCGCACCGGACCCGGATATCGTAAAAGGCGGAATGCTTGGTGGTATATTTAATGAATATACTGCAATGACCAGCATGTGGATCAATATAAATGGGTTAATGCTTGATGAGAAACGTGTAATTTGTGAAGCCTCTCAGGTTTCAATGATCAAAGCATTTAAAGACTGGGGATTTGAGCCCATTCCCTGTAAATTTCTTAATTTCAGCCCATACGGAGGGACTTTCCATTGTGCGACGCTTGACGTCAGGCGTCGTGGAAAATTAGAATCTTATTTTTAAAAAAAAAGAAAGGGTACGCGCAGACTTAAATGAAAGCTTACAGGATCAAAAGCGACAAAACAATCGAGCCGTTCGGTGATCATCCACTGGACTGCCTCATCAATAACCGCTCTCTTGCGGATACCCAGAAAGAAATTCTGCTTGAACTGGGTATCCAACTCCAACCTGAACCTTATTCGGGACAGATTGACAATCCGGACGAACATATCTTTTTTGAAGACAGCCTCTTTTTTTCCCCTGAGCTCATGCAACAATTTATTAAAGAATCACGAAAACTTAAACGTTCAAGTATTTGCGCTATTAAGCCGGGTCTTTTTACGCTTAGAAGCATACTCCCCACCCAGGATATCAAAAAATTCCCTGACAGAGTTGAATATGGCCTTCAATACATGCCAGCAAAAGAACTAAGAGGGGAGCCGGAACCGCTTGTGATAGACCCGGACCAGTTTTCAGAAGTCACCCCCTTGCCGGAACACGTCACTGACACTAAAGAATTTCACTTTCCATATACAGATTCCATAATTATTCAAATTGATCACTGGGCAAATATATGGGTAGCAAATATATTTGTCTTATTTTCAGCGCTCGCACGTCTTAGAAAGGCGTCTCCGCTTAAACTTTTAATTCTGGCCTTAAGGGCTCGCTCAATTAATAAATGGAAAATACTGAACAAGACAAATAAGATTGGTCGTAACTGTGATATTCACCCCACTGCTTATATTGAAGGGAGCACGATAGGCGACAATGTTACCATTGGCGCCGGTTCAGTCATAAGGGTGTCAACAATCGGTTCTGCTACCAGCATCGGCAGCAATTGCACGATAGAATTTTCTGTACTGGGTGAAGGATGTGCGATCGACTCCATGGCCGGAGCGTTTTCATCCGTCATGTACCCGGGCGCTGTTTCCTCAACCAAATTTTTATTTACCAGCTTATGCGGGAAAAATACATTCCTGGCTGACGGGGTAGTTGTCTCCGACTATCGCTTTGACGGAAAAAACGTATCTGTTATGAAAAACGGCCATCCTGTTGACACAGGAAGTCTTGCATTAGGCATTTGTTTGGGGCATGATGTCTATCTGGCTGGCGGGTGCGTTTCAGAGCCGGGAAGAAGTATTCCAAACGGCGTGAGAATTGCGCTTGAAAAAGCCCGTACCATTGGCAAGTGCGGGCTCGAAGGAGATATTCCGGGATATCAACGTGTCAAAAAAATAGCAAACCATGACGTAAAAATGTAGGCTCGCATCTATATTTTCCGCGACCCTTAATTCATTTTTTTATACGTGTGATCACAAAACGGATCGCCTTTTTCAAGTGTAAATTTACGCTCAAAAATAATATTGGGCTGGTATTTTTGACAATAAACGATATCAGCATCGCAGAAAGCCTTCGCAAGCTTACTCATACCCAGAAGTTTGGCAACCTCAACAAATTGACAAGCCGTCACCTTGAACTTGACCATATCAGGCTCATCAATCGTTATTTCTGATTTTTCAAATGGAATTTTCGATACCGTTTCTTTCATTTTAGAGCTAAAAACAGAGAATTCTTCATCTTTTTGTAACGTGGGGATATGGGATGACAAAGACTTTGTGCTAATCCTAACAATTTTTTTATAAAAAAAATCATTCATCCTGTTTTCACCAAATAAATATTTGGCGGTGTGATATACACAGGCAAAAGGGAAAAATACGAATATCAAAAACATTTTTTTAAATATCATACAGGTATAGACTCTAATTTTCTAACTCAACGGCACCGGATACTTTGCGCCACAGGTCACCGGAAGAGCGATTACCAAAGTAGGCAATAATTGCCCCCAACAGATCTTTCGTATCTTTGTATGACGTAATTGCTCTCTTTAGCGATATTAATCTTGATGAAGTGTCTCTGTAAACCTGGGCAACGCCTTCACGCAGCTGATCAGGTGTCATGTTCTTCGGTTTATATAAAACTTTTGTGAAATCCAAATACTGCCAATCGTGAGGATACTTTTTGCATAATAGCCTTCCTTCCTTCTCAAGTCTTTTAAATAGTCTTGTGCCCGGAAAAGGGTTCAGAATTGAGAGTTGTGCCGTATCTATCTTTGACTCTAAAATAAAATCCGTTGTTCTCTGAAAAATATCCGGATAATCATTATCATTACCCATAACAAATGATCCAATTATAAGTCCAATGCCGTTGTCATGAATTTTTTGTACAACATCTTTGTAATGATTCACACCTATTTTTAAATTTCTGGTTTTCTGGATTTCTTTCAGTGATTCTTCGTTTAACGATTCAAAACCGATGAAAACACTTGAGCAGCCGGCTTTTTTAGCATATTTTAAAACCTCCGGATTGTTTGCAAAATCAACTCCAACGTAACAACCCCATCGTTTTTTGATTCCTCTGTCAACCATGCCTTTAAACAAACGAATCGCTCTTTCTTCTGCCTTTTTTCCATGACCCAGAATATTGTTATCTGAAAACATGAAAAACTTGCGGGGTAGTTTTTCCAGTTCATCTAATACATCTTCAACAGGTCTTTGTCTGTACTTATGCCCATTAAATAACCCTACAGTACAGAACTCACAATCATTGGGGCAGCCTCGGGACGTTTCCACGGTAAACAATTTATATTTCCAGGAGTAGAGATCCGTTCTGGGATAAACTTGATTTTCCAGAGAAATAAGTTCTGACGTGTACCGCTTTTTCATTTCATTTTTCTCAAAATCCTTTAATACCGTTCCCCATACTGATTCTGCCTCACCGATAACAACCGTATCAACATACTGTGCGGCTTCATCCGGCAGCATTGAGACGTGCACGCCGCCAATAACTGTTTTTATTCCTTTTCGCCTGTAAATCTCAGATACTTCATATGCTCTGGGCGCATTACAGGTGTAAGTGGTTATAGCGACCAGGTCAGCCTCCTCAAAAGTTAAGTTTTCAATATTTTCATCCATAATTTTTATATCCCAACCGGGAGGCGTCAGTGCAGCCAGGTACCCTAAACTGGATGATGGAATTGTGATCAGATTGGCCAGATTTGGTTTTTTGCTTTGAGCCGGATTTATTAATAATAATTTTTTTTTCATTGCTTTTCTCTGTCTTTTTAAGGTTATGTGGCTAAACAGGCGATGATAGACGATGGTGTGGTACTTGCAGACAGCATATGATAGTCAAAAACGTTCTGATCACGTCCAATCTGTTAAGGGGTATTTTTATTATAGCATCGCATTGGCTTATGATGAATAATCATCTCAAACGAACACCGGTTACAGCTATCACAGGTAATGGGATCTTTTTCTCCTTTTTCAAATTGGTTGACCAGGTTGGGTTGACGAATGAAGGGACGGGATAAAGAAATAAAATCCGCATCCTTGTTTTTAAGTATATTTTCCATTGTTTCTCTGAGGCGTATGCCACCGACAGAAATAACTGGTACATTGACCTTTTTCTTGACAGCTGTCGCAAAAGGTAGAAAATAGGCCTCGCTAAATTCCGCATTTTTTCGCATTTTTTTTTCGATCGAAAACCGGATGAGGATTTTTTCAACAATATTCCGGTTTTTTATCAGTAGATCTCTGGGGATGTCTCCACGGATAGTGGAAAATCCGGTTTCGCCAATACCACCGCTCAATTCAATGGCATCTATTCCCAGTTCATCCAGTTTTTCACATACTGTCAATGACTGATCAATGGTGACACCATTTGGAAAGCAGTCTTCTCCATTTATTTTAATCAGAACTGGATAATCCGGGCCAACGGTTTCACGGATTAATTCATATACCCTTATCAGAAACCGCATTCGATTATCCAAAGAACCTCCCCATTCGTCTTTTCGGCGGTTTGTGTGACAAGAGAGGAATTGATTAATCATATATCCATGTGCACCATGGATCTGCACACCATCAAATCCGGCTTCCTTTACCCGTCGTGCGGCGTCTCCATAAGCAGTTATGGTTTCTTCGATCTCATTTAGAGCCATCTGTCTGGGTTTGACAAGCGACATCATATCGCGAACCGCTGATGGTGCAATCGGTTTTTGTGTAATGAAATTGGGATTACATTGGCGACCCGCGTGATTAATCTGGGCAACGATTTTAACGCCGTGTTCATGAACGGTTTTCACAACTTTTCTGAGATCATCCACAATTTCATCTCGATGCATAACGATACTTCTCGGCACCGCTTGACCGATAGGATTCAAATAGAAATTTCCGGTAATGATAAGCCCAACACCACCTCTTGCCAGCTGTCTATAAGCCTTGAGATATTTATCTGTCACGCGACCGTCATCTGTTGCAAGGAGTTCGGCTGTTGCTGACCTGACAAATCGATTTTTAATATCCATCTTTCCGATTGTGCCAGGTTCAAATAATGTTGTCATTTTTTATTTCTATTCCCATTATCAATCATTTGTTTTAATTTCTCCATTTGTTTTAATTTCTATAGGTCACTGAATAGTCATTTATTCAACAATAGCAAAACCGATTTCAAATCATGCCATTAAGATAACAATGATTTCGGACCAGTTATTATTTCGGATCTGTTTCAACTAAAAGATGAACATGATCCGGCATAATTTTTAGGAATAAAAGGAATAAGATAATACTTTTTACGACTTGATGTATCTCAAAAATCGTCTTGTATGTCAAGTTTTAACAGGTATTTTATGTTGTGGCGTGTTCGGGAGTGGCTTTAGGAGGAGCGGTCGGTTATGCCGGATCAATGGATGATGCCCGAAAAATTCTGAAATCCCATGCCATTTTCACCGATTTTGGCGGCACCAGTCCTGTGCCGGTTCACAATTTATTGCGCCCAGACATCTTCAAATGAGGATTGCGCATATGAATCGTCATACGTCACATCGCGGACTTGCTCATTTATTTTGACCGGCGGATCATGGTTCCGGACATACCAGAAATTCTGATCCACGGTGAAGAATCCAACGATGTTCCGACAGTATTGCAAAAGTTTCAAAAAGCGTGGACTATCGATAACTTTACGTAACGGTGCTTGTTTTTAAAAAATCATCGGATTGCTATTGGAGTCTTCATAAGTGGCGCGGGATATTGAATAGGCCGCATTGTGGCGATTAGACTCATATTATTTGCGCTAACTACGATTTAAGCTGACAGGTATCCTTTCTGAGGTTGGTGTCAGATTAAGCTGCAATTGACACCTGATCCGGCGTCAGCCACCGCCGTTTTCCGTTTTTGTGTCCTCTGTGCTCTTTGTGATGAAGCTTTCGTTTTCCCCACTTTTACGCAGATCCCTCCCCGTTCCCCCACACTCCGGGCAGATGGCGTTGGCGAAATCCACGCAGCAGGCTCCGGGCAAAATCTCCGGCTTGTAGCCGCACACCATGCCCGTACCCTTGCAACGCGGGCAGGCATTCTCCTCCCACTCGTTCATTCTCCGCTTTCCATTCCGCTCTTTCATGCCGCCTCCTGATTCAGGCACAATAGTTTTTCAACCCTCTTCCAATATGACCTGCAGCTTGTTTCCGTCAAACTCCACCACGTCGCCCGGAAAAATTTTTTTCCGTTTACGGGTTTCAATTTCACCATTTACCGTTACCAATCCATCGGCTATCATGAATTTTGCCTCTCCGCCGCTGGCCACCAGATTTTCCATTTTTAAAATTTTGTAAAGCTCAACAGGCGCTTCACGGATGCCTACCAACATAATATTTTAACCTCAATCCGATACATCAAAGCTGAAATTCCTTTTTCAAATCTTCCCAGGTTCTCCGCGTTGGGTCAGAACCGACGACTATTCATGCCGCCCGCTTTGCCTCGATATTCTCAAGCAATGCCTCGAGCCGTGTAAATGTCGATTCTTTGCTGTACTTTCGGGCATCCGCATGATCCACATCAATCATCACCGACGGCACCCCGAATTGATCCGTCATTAATTTCTGCTGATCAAGCTGAGTCACGGAATACGGTTTACAGCTCCGGTTACTGGCAAACACAATCCCGTCAATGTTCAATTTTTCTACAACCGCCTGCATGGATTTCCCCCGAAGGTTCATCCCGTGAGGGCAGATATAACAATTCTGAGTCCGTGCGCAATATTCTAAAGGATCATCGCCGTCAAAGGCGTAAAAATCAAAACTGCCTTCCACGGTCCCGATACATGACGTATAGGTGGCACCCACAATGTTGGCACCGAGTTTCGCAAGGCTGCCTGACATGTCCCTTAACTGGTGCCACGGCGCAATATTGTCCCAGAACAGGCGGTACTTTTCACCCGGCACCGGGAATTGGCCATCCCTGACCCGCTGTTCAGTCTCCTGTGCCAGCAGCTTATAATGGTCCACAAATTGCGACGTCCCCCGGGCCACTAAAAACGGTGCCATCTGCACAAATGAATCAAATGCCGTAATGCCAGACGGCCGATTTTCCGCAAAGCTTAAAAATCGTTTCCAGTGGACAATGCCTTCACTGGTATTGGAGACAGCCGCCAGAGCCTTATCCATGTCAAATTTCTGGCCGGACATTTCCTCAATGGTGCGGATCAGGTCGTTAAACTGCTGAATAATATATTTCCGGTCTTTGTCTTTCTGGGGTTCATAGCAGAACGGCACATCAATGACAAAATGCGGAACTCCCATCCGTCGATGATGCACGTCAAACCATTTAACCAGCAGGGAACAATTGTTGTTATCCGAAACCAGCAGGTCCGGTTTCGGCAGCCCAAAGGTCGGGGAGTCCTTTCCCCCGTCAGACACGCTCCCGATATCAATCCGTGCATAGGAGCAAAGGTCCATGGAATACCCCATGTGCTCGGCCTTTTCACATTGCAGCACGCCGACCCCTTTGGCGGCGGTCAATGCCGCATGGCTTTCCGGCACCCCGTACACCACGTTTTCAAACCCGAGAAACAATTCTGCCGGTACATTAATGGCAATCCACACCACAAATGCGCCCTGAGCCGATTTGGCATGCAAATCCATATAAGTGTCACCCACCATCTTGCTTAAGTGTCGACCGGCATTGGTTTTTAATTTTTCCGTTTTTAATTTTTCAGGCATGAAAAACGCTCCTATTTCTTTTAAAAATTATTTTTAAGGATTTCGGAAAAAGCACTGACCCTTGAATCGTGTGCGGATGTCTGCGCATCATCCTCAATGGCGATTTCAATCTCCAGTGTTTGAATGCCTTTGTCTTTCAGTTGCTGCACCAGATGCGGAAACTCAAAATATTCATACTCACAGAATTTTTCCCCAACAAATATGACGCCTTTTGCACCGGTTTTGTCCACCAGACCGAGCAGTGAAGTCGTCCGCCGGTCTCCGGTATACAACAGTGTGGGACATGGAAAATGCTGATAGTAAAAATCCAGGAAATAAGCAGCCGGATCCTCTCTGGTTTCCGGCATACTGGCATATGAGCGACCTAAAGACGCGATATCATTCCCTACAATCCGCAATCCGGAGGATTCGATCGCATGGATAACGGATGTCGGCGGCGGCAGGATACCGCTCAGGATCACTCCATGCCGGCTATCTTTGTCCGCTGAAAATGCGGGTTCATCTGAGAGCTCATCAATTAATGACTCCAGGATACGAATCTGCTCTTCAACCGTTGAAAACCAACACTCGTGGATTGCATCTACAAAATTTAAAAAACTCAGATGCCCGTCTGTCACCCTGTTTTCCGCCCTTGCCATCAAATCTCTGACATATTTGATTTGCTTGACTGCTTGAACAAATTTATCCTTTGAAAACAAAACATCAAACCGCTCTTCCAGGTCTTTGATCAGGTGATTGATTTCATTTTTAAAATACGCGGTGGCATCAGTCTGTGCAGGCAATACCATGGGAATATGCACTTTAATCAAAGGTAACGCCTGGCCGATTTTTTCCCATTCTTTTTCAATAATTTCCGGTAGATTTCTTAACGTATCACAGGCATTGTACATGAACAGACCATCCAGCAAGCCGCTGCCGTTTGATAAAGCAAATTCCGTTAAATGCCGGGCCACCGAGCATGTATAGTTTTGAAGGTGCCGGTCACTTTCCGTGGTATCGGTGGCCGTACCGCGCAATCCCCACAGCACCACCGGCACCAGGTCCATGGCATAAAACAATTCCAGAGGAGGGTACAGGGGGAAACACCCAAGAACTTTCCGGCCGTCATTCTTCAACTGCGCCAGTTTTTTAGTGATATCTATCTTCATGATTGCTCGTCTCAAATATTTTAAATTAAAAACCGTTCTTTAGCCTACTCCGCAGTGACGAAGAATGCAGTGCAACCCAAAGCTAAAATAGACTTTAGACTTTTTAAGAAGCCATCAAAATTGATGGCGTCGTTAAAAGTCCCATCTACTGCGTTGTAGTGATTTTCCAGCCATTCAAGATACTACATGTATGATTTCTTGCCTGAAAAACCACTACGCCTTGTATATGGAACTTTTAACTTAGCCATCCCAGTACTTTTTACGAGAGCATCAAAATTGATGTCTCCGTAAAAAATCGGATTTTGGAAAAATCCTTTTTTAACATATTGAATTTATGGATGGCAAAAGTCAATAAACAGTCGTTTTTTAACTTCCAAATAACTTCATAATGGTTGGCAAAATACGTTTAATATATCCCACCAACAACGGACACTTTTTTAACCCCCTATGATCTGAGCCAGCCGAATCTCCGGAAATGCGGCTGTTTTTTTCGGCTGAAACCGAAATAACCCGCTATAAACACTAAAATTATCAGTGGTGCTTTGCCGAAAAAAATGATAGTGTCAGTTACTTTATCGATCATCAATAACAAAAACAGAATCGTAAAAAGCGACTACCAAAATCACATGACACTCATCACCAGATTCATAGACACGGTTATCGCACATGCGAAACTCACCTTTGCCGTCATACTGCTCTTAACCGTTTTTTTCGCCTACTGGTTTTCACAACAGACTCACAACAACCACATTGAAATCTTTTTTGAATCAGATGATCCGCTCTATGTGGCATACCAGAAATTTCAGGACACATACGGCAACGAAGAGTACGGGGTGATTGCGCTGGAAAGTGATGACCTTTTTTCCAATGAAAAGATCAAAAAAATTCGAGAACTGACAGCAGCTCTTGAACAGATTGACGGTGTTGAACGTGTATTGAGCCTGACCAATATTGAAGAATTTTACGGCGAAGAAGATTATGTTGAACTTCGCAATATCATCCCGCCGGGAGATCTTTCAAAAGAGCAATTAACCGCAGCCTGTGGTCGCGCCGCATCCAATAAGTTTGTAACAGATCATCTCATTTCAAAAGACAACCGCATGACAGCCCTTCATGTGGAACTGGCATCCATGGATGAAAAGGCCAAACGAAACACGGTGGCTGAAATAATTCGAATCTCAAACGAAACTGCCGACAATAAATTCACTGTTTACTGTTCCGGCTCTTCCCTGGTGGAGGTGGAGTTAAACAGGCTGTCTGAAAGAGATTTTCTTATTTTTATTCCGATTATTATTGCCCTGTTATTTATTTTTATCATGATTCTTCTCCGCCAGGTAACCATTGCCGTGCTGTGCCAGATTAATATGCTGGTAATTCTTGTCTGGGGGCTCGGGTTGTATGTATTGTGCGGTGAAAAATTCAACATCATCACCTATGTCATGGGGGCCGTACTGCTCGCCATTGCCATTGCGGATTCGGTGCATATTCTTTCCCATTTAAAAGAAACCTGTCAGAACACAGACCTTGAACCAATTCCGGCCATCCGGCATACCATTAGACAAGTTTGGTTTCCCTGCCTGTTTACCAGTCTGACCACCGGTGCCGGCTTTTTATCCTTTTACATCAGTGATATCCGGCCCGTGGCGATTCTGGGTCTTTTCACGGCCATTGGCGTGATGTTTGCCTTTATTCTATCGGTGTCCACCCTGCCTGCCATGATGCTGGTCATACGGAAGAAAATCACCGCGTCATTTAAAAAATTTAAAAAACTAAAAAAACCATCCGAGTACACAGATACGTTTACCCGGGCGCTTGTTCGGATCGGCATTTTTGCCACGCAACAAAAAACAGCACTGTTTATTACCTTTATCATTCTTTTAGGTATCACCATTGCCGGCATCTTCCGGATCAAATTTGAAACCAACACCTTTCACTACCTTCCCGACGCCAACCAAATTAAAACAAATCTTACGATTATCGAAAATCACTTTGGCGGCACCATCCCCTTTATCGTTGTAATCAAGTCTTTGACCAATACTGACTTTTCAGACCCTGTCGCTGTGAAAATGATCGAAACATTTGAAAATAAATTTCTTGCTGAAAACGAAAACCTGACCAGCGCGTTTTCAATTGTGGAATATATCAAAGAATTTAATCAGGCGTTTAACAATAACGATGCCGCCTATTACTCGATCCCGGACTCACGCCTGGATATTGCCGATGCCTTTGAACTGGGTGATCCTGAAGTGCTTGACCGGATTATCTCACCGGATCACAGGGAAATCTGCATCACCTTTAATACCATATGGGATTCTAATGAATCCGGGTATCAACTGCATGAAGATGCGTTGAGCTATCTGGAAAAAACAACCGGCAAAGCGTATGCCTTCCACATTACCGGCATGTCATCGCTTTATCTGACCATGGACAAACATCTTCAGGAAACCCAGATCAAAAGTTTTTTTATCGCGTTTACAGTCATCTTTTTGATGATGATTTTTGTCTGTAAAAATCTGTGGCTGGCCGCTCTTTGCATGATTCCAAACCTGTTTCCCATAGCCATTACACTGGGCATCATGGGATGGTTCGGCATTCCGCTGGATGTCGCCACCACGATGATTGCCAGTGTCACCATCGGTATTGCCGTTGACGACACCATTCATTTTATCAGCTGGCTCAGGAGGAACAGCGGTACGACCCATAATGTTGCAGCAGCAATTGTTCAGACGTTTGCGGACGTGGGCAAACCCATTGTCATCACGACGTTGTTGCTCTCTTCAGGATTCTTTGTACTGGTGCTCGGCAGTATTGTGCCGACCAAAATATTTGGCGTTCTCACTGCCATTTCAATGGTCTTTGCGCTGATTGGTGATTTTTTCGTACTGCCGGCCCTGATTCTGATCTTAAAACCTAAACTGCCGCCGCTGGATCGACGAAATAATGCCGATTAAAAAAGCTATCGAAACCGGACTGATAGATATAAATATTGGTTCAAAAAATCATCACTTTCTGATAACTTAAAAAAATTCTCCATTTTCCACTACAGGGTGATAGAATATAAAAATAAACATCATGCAGGGGATAATCTTTGGAAAAAAATTTAAAAACGCAAGTATTGATTATCGGTGGTGGCGCTACCGGAGCCGGTGTTGCCAGGGACCTGTCGCTACGGGGCGTTAATTGCATCCTGGTTGAAAAAAAAGATATTAATGCCGGCGCATCCGGCGCCAACCACGGCCTGCTTCACAGCGGGGCCCGATATGTATCCAGCGATCCGGAGTCTGCAAAAGAATGCCGGGACGAAAACAGGCGCTTAAAACAACTGGCGCCGGATTGTGTTGAAGAAACCGGCGGACTTTTTGTGGCTGTTGAAGGCGATGATGAAAAATTTATCGCTGATTTCCCAGGTTATTGTGATAACATCGATCTCCCCTGCCGACAGATAGACATCAGCGAAGCACGGGAAGCGGAACCGGCGCTTTCCGATAAAACCATTGCCGTATATGAGGTGGAAGATGCCTCCATTGACCCGTTCAAACTGGTTCTTGAAAACATCACCGACGCACAGAAGCTCGGGTGCAAATTCTTCAGGCATTTAAAAGTCGTTAAATTCAATAAAACCGGAAATAATATCAAAACCGTCAACCTGGTCAATAAAAACACCGGTGAAACAATGTCCATTGAAGCGGACATCGTCGTTAATGCCACCGGCGCCTGGGCCGGACAGGTCGCGGCTCTGGCCGGCACCCACATTGATCTGATATATTCCAAAGGCACGCTGTTGATTACCCACAGCCGGATCACCCAGCGTGTGGTCAACCGCCTCCGCCCCCCGGCAGATGCCGATATCCTGGTTCCCGGCGGAACAGTTTCCATCATCGGAACCACTTCCCTCAGGATGGAATCTTTGGATGAAATTAAACCGACAGTTGCCGAGGTGGACCGGATCGTTGGCGAAGGGGCATCTATGATGCCCGTTTTGGAAACCTCCCGTTATATCCGTGCCTATTCCGGCGTCCGCCCGTTGCTGGGCGGCGGTGGGAAAGGCGATGACCGATCGGTTACCCGCGGATTCGACCTGGTGGACCATGCCAAAGACGGCATAGAAAATTTTATTACCATTACCGGCGGCAAACTGACCACCTTCCGCCTGATGGCCGAAAAAACTGCAGATCTGGTTTGCAGCAGAATCGGCGTGTCCGCCCCATGCCAGACGCGCAAGATCCCGCTGATATCCGCCCATGAAACCCGGTGGGCAGTCCCGGGATTTTCCCCGAAAAACTGGTTCAATAGTCATGATAAAGACGATTTGCTGCTGTGTGAATGTGAAATGGTCCCGCAAAGTGCGATTGAAGAAATCGTCGGTTATTTTGATATTTTCGATAAACATGCGGACTTAAATGGAATCGGGAAGCGAAGCCGTATCGGAAAGGGCTCCTGCCAGGGCAATTTCTGCAGTTTAAGGATCGCTGCGTATCTGTATGATCGCGATCACTTGTCATCTGATCAGGGCGTCTCTGAAATCAAATCATTTCTCAACGAACGCTGGAAAGGGCAGCGCTGCCTGCTCTGGGACACACCGGTTGTCCAGGTGGAACTTCAGGAAGCCATGCATTGCGGGTTTTTCGGCCTTGAGCTCAACCCGGATTCTTAAATAAAATCATGACGGCTTCTTAAAAAGTCCAGCTCCTGCGTTGCGCTGCATCCTTCGCTGCTTCATGGTACACTAAGTACGAATCATTGCTCAGGATTTACGCGCCTTGCCAATTTTATTAGAATGGTGAACTTTTATACTTTGCCGTCAAAATCTGACTTTTTATAGAACCATTAAACTCAGAAAGAAATTCAATGACTGACATTAATAAAATCTACAGTGAGCTGACAATCATTGGTACCGGCATGGCCGGCATGGCTGCTGCTTATTTTGCTTCAAAAAATAAAATTGAAACCACCCAGATCGGTATAAACAGTGGAATAATCTACTCCAGCGGTTTTTTTGACCTGATGGGCGTGCACCCCATCGAAGACCGTAAAACCTGGGAAAATCCCTGGCAGGCCATTGATAAACTGGTCAGCGACATTCCGGATCACCCCTATGCCCGCCTGGGCCGGTCAAACATTGAAAGTGCAATGGATCAATTCATGGAATTCATGAACGAGGCGGAGCGTCCTTACATGGTCCGTAAGAATCAAAACACGAAAGTAATCACGCCGGTGGGCACCGTTAAATCGACGTATGGCGTTCCCCGATCCATGTGGGCCGGTGCGGTGGCACTTAAAGAAAAACACCCCTGCCTGATCGTTGATTTCTGGGGCCTGAAAGCATTCAGCGCCAAACAAATTACCGATATGCTAATGCCCCGATGGCCGGGAATCCGCCCTCTGCGCATATCATTTCCGGCTGTCGGTCCATCATCAGACCTGTACCCGGAACAAATGGCCCGCTCGCTGGAAATTGAAGCAAACCGGATACAGCTTGCCGAGGCCATACGTCCCGACCTCGGAGATGCAGCGGCATTGGGACTTCCAGCAATCCTTGGCATCTACAAGCCCCGGCAGGTCCGGGAGCACCTGGAAGAACTGCTGGGTGTGGATATTTTTGAAATCCCCACCATCCCCCCGTCCTTACCCGGCCTTCGCTTAAAAGAGGCCATTGAGGCAAAAATAACCGGCAGGGGCGTCCGGCTTTTATCTCAAAAACGGGTCCTTTCGGCGGCGCAGAACACAGACGGAACCTTTGAGTTAAGTATCGGAGATCGGGCCACCAGTGAAATACAACAAATCATTGGATGCAATGCCGTCATCCTGGCGGGGGGACGTTTTCTGGGAATGGGACTGCATGCCGGCCGGAAGAAAATTCGTGAGCCCCTTTTTGACCTACCGGTTTTTCAACCCGAAGACCGGGCCCTCTGGCACCAGACCAATTTTTTTGATCCCCGGGGTCACCAGATCAGCCAGGCCGGTCTTGAAATCGATGATTCATTCCGGCCGACAGACCTTGCCGGCAAACCGGTTTATGACAACCTCTTTGCCGCAGGATCCATCCTGGCCCACCAGGACTGGATGCGCCAGAAATGCGGGGCCGGTCTGTCCATTGCCACGGCCTACGGGGCGGTGAAGGCGTTTAAAAAACTGAACATCGAACATCCAACGTCCAACATCGAATTTTGAACACGGAAATCAAAATCGCCAAAACTTGTTTACACGATTCAATATTTGCTACTTTTCTATATAACTGTTTAAATATACATAATATAAATCAAATAATCAAAATGTGATATCACGCGAAATGGCAGTCTAATCATTTGTTAACATCAAAATAATATTCAATACATAGGCAGCTATTGACATTGTCAAGGAATAGAACCATAATGGTTCCATATAGGGTGCAAAATAAAAAATGGAGGACAATTATGGCCACAATTACTTTAAAAAATATCCCAGATCCGACTTACATACAAAAATTGATCCCAATCAACATTTGTTAACAGCAAGAAAATTTAGAGAAAAAACTAAACATCATATTGTTAACAACGTCATGCTTACTGAAATGAAAAACGAGGGGAGAATATGATCGTTGTTGATACAAACGTCATTAGCTACTTTTATCTTTCCTCAGACTACTCAGAGTTAACAGAGCAATTATTTATAAAAACTTCTTCATGGTCTGCGCCCATGTTGTGGAGGAGTGAATTTCGAAATGTGCTTTCCTTTTATATCAGAAAAAAAATTATTACCCTACAGGCTGCTATTCAAATTTTCGAGACAGCTGAAAGTTTATTACAAAACAACGAATATGAAATTAATTCAGTAAAAGTCCTAAAACTATCGCAAGAGAGCGGTTGCTCAGCTTACGACTGTGAGTTTATCAATTTAGCCCAGGATTTAAACGTTCCTCTTGTAACTATGGATAAAAAATTGCTAAACAATTTCAAAAATACAGCTGTATCTATCCAAAAATATATAGAAAATTACTAAATGGTTAACAATGCCGTGCAGTGGACGCGAAAAGGTCCGGGGCGCTGACGCGGTCAATTTCCGGGCATGCCACTGACGGCCGACGTTATGACACTGATATTTGAAAACGGACTGCATTTGAAATCCGATCAAAATCGCCGTGGATGTGGACCCATTCTTCATGATGTGGTTGATCGAAGCATGAACCCGGGGATTTTTTGAAGTTATAACTGAAATTATGATGCTGTCAAAACCTGATTATCTCTTTTGGGTGAACCTTTTGCGGTTGTAACCCACCAGGCCAAGAAGACCGGCGCCCATGAGCAGTATGGAGGCTGGTTCGGGGACGGGTGCAGTTTGACAATAAGCAGACAGGTGTGAAACTTCGGGGGGACTGCCTGAATTGCCTGCATCAGGTAAATAGCCGACGTTCCATTCACCACTATAAGCTGCAGGATCATATTGGTGAACTGAAAAATTGTTGCCACCTTTTACAATAATAAAATCAACGATGTCGAGATTAGCAGGAACATTAAAAGGTGGAAAAGTCTGCCATGTACCAGAAACAATGCCATTATCGGTAATCGTCTGGGTGTCTGGCGTCCATAGCGAATTATCCTCATCTTTTCCGTAAAACGTTATTTCTTTTTCAGCCCAGCCACAGTAATCTATTAAGAACTCCATGAGGATAGCTTCACTATCATTTGCGTCATAGACAGTGCCTAAGTATTCACCCTGAGAATCGGTTACAGGATCCGGGGTTGTGGCAGGATTTGGTCTACCGTAAGTATAGTCTGTGCCATTAACAGTTGAAAAATCTTCATACCCAAAAGTATAGGACAACGCACTATCCGATAGTCCAATAATTATTAGACATACTGATCCAATTAATAATAAGAGATACCTTTTCATAATATTACTGCCCTTTATTTGTATATAATCCTATTTTGTTTTTTTGATTAACTTCGTTTGCCTTAGTATTATTTAATAACGCAATAATTATACCATTTTTCAAGTATTTGAATTTTCATATATTTTTAATGTTCAGCCCGTCTGCGAAACCATCGGTGTAAAAAAAATCGACAGCTTTAGACAGGCACGGCCTGTCGCTTTTTTGCGATGCAATCACTTGAAAACTTTGTAATTGCTATGGTTAATAACAACTGTCCGGAAGAGATGAAAAATCAGGCGAGAAAAATCTTATATGGATGGGTGTCGGAATAATTTACAGATTGACGAATTACGCAGTTAAACTAATGTGTTATGGCACCCAGGGATCACCGGTATCATATTCCGCTCGATCCATTCTGCTTAACAGAAAATTCAGTTTTCGATTAACAGAACAGAAAAAAATCCAAAATAAATGTTTCTTGTCGTCTGTTACCCCGTTGTGTCACATGGTGCGGCATTCCGGGCGCAACAACTCTTGCTATTTGTGGCATATGACTTTTAAACGCAACGAAAAAATATTGAAATATTGCTTGACAACAGTATTTAGGTGCTATACACTTAGGCCATGAGTGATAAACAAATATCCCCATACGCCATTATTGGAAAATTTTCCAGAATTGTGAAAATGTGGCAGCAGATAGAAAAGCAGCCCCGCAAATTCGGCATAGACGAGGACCTTTATAGTTCCGAAATCCACTTGATCGAGGTTGTTGGCGAAAACGAGGATATGAGCGTGTCCGAGCTTGCCGGGCTCATGGGTGTCACCAAAGGCGCAATTTCCCAAACCCTTAAAAAGCTTGAAAATAAAGATCTTATTTTAAAGGCTTCAGACCCGTCAAACAGCTCCAGGTTTCTGGTTAAACTGACCGCAAAGGGTAAAATCGCCTTTTATGCCCACGAGCACTGGCATGAAACCATGGATGGGGGCTTTAAGACATATTTTACCGGCTTGGCCGAAGAAAAGCTTATTTTTATGGATGATTTTTTAACAATGCTGGAGAATTTTTTGGGAAAAAGGACCTAAAAAATTTTGCCCGAAGTGTATAGTAACTAAACACCAAAAAGGAGGAAATACCATGTTTCGTAAAAGGTTTGGCGCTGGAATGGATCGGATGCCGGATTTTGCTTTTAAGATGATGAGTCTCATGTTCAAGTTCAGGGACCGCTTTTTTCCACAGGACCGGGTACTGGATGAGTTTGGGATCCAGGATGGACAGGTTGTCGTGGATTATGGCTGCGGCCCGGGATCATATATTGGCCGGGCATCCAAGCTGGTTGGCGCAAAGGGAAAGGTCTTTGCCGTGGATATCCATGAGTTGGCCATTGACGCGATCAACAAAAAAATCGCCAAAGAAAATCTGAACAATGTCTCCGGGGTTGTGGCAAAAAACGGCAAATGTCCGCTGGATAATGACACGGCAAATCTTGTTTTTGCTTTGGACATGTTTCACATGGTCAGCGATTCAACGTTATTTTTAAAAGGCCTGAACCGGATTATAAAACCCGATGGAGTGCTTTTTATTGATAACGGCCACCAGCCCAGGAAACAGGCCAAAACCAAAATACTGGCATCCGTGGCCTGGGACATTGTTGAGGAAAATGACCGCTATATGAAGTGCAAGCCCACTAAATAAGGAAAGGAGTATCCAATGAAAATCGCATTAACATATTTTTCGGCGACCGGAAACACCGGCAAGATGGCGGATGTGATAAATGAAAGTCTTTTAGCTCTGGGCGCACAGGTGGATATATATGATATCACCTCTTATGCTGACAGGCAAAAGCCAATTGATCTGGCGTCTTATGATGCTGTTGTTTTTGGTTCGCCCATTCATTCGTGGCGGGCTCCAAGGGTGGTGCGAAAATGGATGCGGACACTAGACGGCCAGGGCAAAAAATGCTCCATGTTTTTCACCTATGGCGGGTTTGGTGTTCATCCCACCCATTATTCCACCAGGCAGATATTGACAGAACAAAATTTTGCCGTTGTTTCATCTGCGGAATTTCCGGGCGCGCATACATTTAACCTTGGCGGATGGAAAGCTCTGGAAAACAGGCCGGATAAAAGCGATTTCGCGGTGGCAAAGGAGTATGCGGCCAAGACATATAAGCGGTTTATTGGTGAAGATTCTTCGATTTTGGGAGAGCTGGAAAAAACAAAATACCGTGAGGAAGAACTGGATCAGATTGAAACCTTCAGGTTCAGGATTCTTACCCAACTCCCCACCAGAAATGGTCAGGGTTGCGGCATGTGCATGATATGTGAGGAAAGTTGTCCCACAGGCGCCATAAGTGCTGAAACCGGCGAGGTTAACAAGGATAAATGCATTGCCTGCTTAAGATGCGTGGACACCTGTCCTGAAGACGCTCTTAAAATAAACGATATGTCCGAGACCTATGCCTTTAAGCTGGAGATGGAAAAGGCCACTAACGAGGACTTGGAAAAAAAGCAGAGCAAAATATATCTGTGAGCCGGGCAATGGGTTGATGCTTTGGCGGGTGTGCTTGACTATGCTTCGCACTTGAAAAATCGGGGGACAGAAAAATCGCAGAAAAATCGAAAATCGCGAAATCGGGGGAGGCGAAATCGGGGGACATATTTCTTCTTTTTCCGCCCCGCTTTTTGTAATTTAAAAGAACGATTCAAAAGGGCTTCAAGTTTTTCAATAAAATGATCCTGACCCAATGGACGACCAGTTCGTTCGTGTCTCCGAAATATTTCAATATCAGCTTCCAGCGGATACTTTGATAGAAATTCATTCTTTCCTTTTCAGTATCATGGTGAACCTGAAT
Source organism: Desulfobacteraceae bacterium (assembly GCA_014237465.1). GTDB lineage: Bacteria > Desulfobacterota > Desulfobacteria > Desulfobacterales > Desulfosalsimonadaceae > SURF-3. The sequence continues at coordinate 201,285 of JABZFM010000007.1, forward strand.
TCCTGTCTAATAATAATTTTATTTATACCCACCAATTAATTTTACTTGACAAATTATGTTAATGAATAAACAATTGAATAAATAATTTATTGATAAATAAAATTATGATTAAAAAAAAAGATATTACCGAAATTTACGATGCTGCCCTGAAAGTATTTGCTGAATACGGTTACAAAAAAACCACCCTTGCCGATATTGCCCAAAAGCTCAATATGACCGGCAGTAACTTTTACCGTTACTTTAAAAGCAAACAGGATCTCTATGAACAGACTGTCAGCCACGCCTTGCTTCAGTGGCAGGCTTATTCCAGAAACGCCATTCCCCCAGATGAAGACACACGAACACAATTCACGACCATGTGCCATAAGGCGGTGGAATATCTATCCATTAACGATACTTTTCGGCAACTCCTGATCCGTGATCCTGACATTTTTCCTATTTTCCCGGAAAACGATCCATATGAAAAAATTAACAATGACTCCGTGGAATTGGTAAAGTCCGTGCTGAAAAAAGGGATTGGTTCAAAAGAATTCCGCGATACCGATCTTGAATTAACAACACAGCTCCTCTGGCTCATCTATAAAACGTTTATCATGCAAATTTATGTTAAAAACCACGGAAAAGCCATGCAGGATAGCTGGAAAGTATTTATTGACCTGATAACGAACGGTCTATTCAGCAGGCTTGATTGACCACTCAATATAGGGCTTGCCACCTTTAACTTTTAATAAGGAGGGAATATGAACAATCCGGAAGCAACACAACAGGCGTTATCCATTTTAAGGAGCGGAGATACCTTCCAATGGTACCTCATCCCGCTTCTCATGTTTCTTTTTTACATTTACTTTAATGAGTATGACAAGAAAAACTATAAAGGAATTGCCGCCGGTCTGTCTCTGTACATGGTCCACTGGTTTTATGAAATCGCAAACGCGCTGATACAGCATTTCAGCGGCCATGCCTTGTGGACCGTTCCTGAAGGAACAGGATTTTTACTTCTTGTAGGTGTTTGTGCCGAGATCAGCATTATGTTTGCTTGCGCCGGTCTCGTATACAGCAAACTCCTTGACGAAAACCCGAAACACAAAATCTTCGGCATCAGCGACAGGCTTCTTGTAGGCGTCGGGACAGCGGCCTTTTTCTCCATATTCGAAATATTTCTGGCAAAAACACCCACGTTTATCTGGGTATATCCCTGGTGGGGATCATTCCCGGTTTTTATTACCGTTTATATCCCCTTCTTTGTCATTTCAATGTACAGTTATGACTGGAAACCCAAAACACAGGTGACGTTCATCGGATCACTCTTTGCGATTAACGCGATGATGCTGATTGTTTTTTGGGGAATACTAAAATGGATTTAACAGGACACTAACAGACCGCCCGGTGCATACAGCCGGGTCGGTCTATTGAAGATTGAAGTGCAACCTGGCTGTTTTACAAAACCATCTTACTTGAACCGGATAATAACCGATTTCTGCACAGGACTTTTAACAAGGGCCTGCCAGTGATTATCCGAAATTTGGCCGATATATTCGACCGCCCAGGCTGGTCGCTGACCGAAAAAAATACAGACATAGTTGCCCTGGTTCGTATAGGCAATACCTCCGGGCGGAATATCTTCAACCGGATTTTCTTCTCCCAGATCTTTCCCAATGGATCCGTACAGTTCATTTCCCCAAAGCATCAGGTGAACCTGATACGGCAGGTGTGCTGCAAATCTTTTTGCAATGACCGTATCCAACAGTTCCGCATCTAAAACAAAGCTTCCGAAATCAAATTCTATCATTTTTTTCACTTTCTAACGTTCCTTTTTATTTCACTACACTATGGCAAACCCAATCAAAAATTTTGTTGCTCCAACAAATCATTGTTTGCAATTTGCCCCATGACGCCTCCTCTTTTCCTGTTTTTGAAGCGTTATAAGGCATTTAAATGAAAAAGTCTAGATTTTTTATATTTATAGTTTTTCCAAATGTTTATAAAATCACTGGAAAATACTGACGGTAGTTGATAAATTATATTTTTGACCTGCGAAATGTAAGTTATTGCCACGTTTTATGGCCTAAACCATCAAATATCTTCTATAATATTTGATGGTTAGTGTGGCCTGATGCCGGTCACAGACCCCGATCACGGCCTATTATTTAGACCAGGACTTATGTTCGAATATCCAGTTTATATCACGGGCTCTTTCTTTTATTGGTTTACGATGTTATCATAATCTTAACAATATAAACATCGAAGAGGGCTGCAGTAATGATGAAACTGAATATCAATGTTCCTGATAGGGAAATGCTTAAATCAGCCTGGGAGGAGTTTGTCACTACCGGTAGGGTAAGTAGCGGCGTAATCAGGGATGAAATACTGGAATCCTGGAAGAGATGTAGATCTTACGGTCTTGACCCGAATTCTGAATATATCACTTCTAATCTGAGTGACGAGAAGAAAGGGGAAATCCTGTCGGAGAACAGCTATCTGTTAGATATCGCAAGCCCCTTCTTAAGGAGTCTTTACGAACTGGTCAAGAGCCTTGAGATGGTAGTCTTCCTGACAGATAGGGACGGTTTTATCCTGGAGTCTATCGGTGATGGGGTCATAATGGAATACTGCCTGTCCAAGAATGCGGTAGTAGGGAGTAGTTTTGACGAGAGATACGCTGGGACCACATCTGTCTCAATTGCACTCGCCCTGGACAGCCCATATCAGATGATGGCGGAGGAACACTATCTTAAATCAATCCATATAGCCTCATGTGCGGCTGCGCCTATACACGATCAATCGGGGACCATTATAGGGTGCCTTGATCTAACTACCCGGTACGAGATAGCCATCAAACATCCTCATACACTGGGAATGATAGTTACAGCCTGCCAGCTTATAGAAAGCCAGATGAAACTGGTAAAGGAATCGGAGAAATCCTTTTTGACCAGCGAATTCCTGAAGGCAGCCCTGGTGACAATGTCTTCAGGTCTGATAATATTAAATAAGGACAACGTCATCACCCACATTAATCCTACTGCCGAGAGAATTCTGAATGTGAGCTTTTCAACCGCATTCAACAGCGGAGTAGAAACCCTCATAAAAAATGATGTTATTATTGAATCCATCAAAAACAGGGAGGAACTCCATGACCGCGAGCTGATCCTCAAGGAGTCCAGGGGAAAAACCCGCTGCCTTGTGAGCCTGAAGCCGATCCGCAATCCCCACGGGAAGCAGATGGGGAATGTACTCTCCCTGAAGGAACTGAAGAGTGTGCAGAAACTGATGCAGAAGGTAATAGGTGCCAAGGCGCAATACACATTTCAGGATATAAAGGGGGAGAGCAGGGAAATTAAAGAGGTTGTCAAGATGGGGAAGCTTATAACAAGGAGCTCGTCAAATATCCTCATTACGGGAGAGTCAGGAACAGGTAAAGAGATTCTGGCCCAAGCCATTCACAACGGAAGCCCCTGTTCTCAGGGCCCATTTTTGGCGCTAAACTGTGCCGCTATTCCACATGATCTGGTAGAGAGCGAGCTCTTCGGTTACGAGGCGGGAACATTTACAGGAGGGATCAAGGAGGGTAAGTCCGGTAAATTCGAGATGGCTGCAGGGGGAACCCTCTTTCTGGATGAGATTAATGGGATGTCTCTCGACGTGCAGGCGAAGCTCCTCCGCGTGCTGGAGGAAAAAAAATTCCTTCGTCTGGGCGGCACAAGGTATTTAAACCTGGATGCCAGGATTACCGCTGCCACGAACAAGGATGTTCTGCTTGAGATTGATAGGGGACATTTCCGAAGCGATCTTTATTACCGGCTCAATGTACTGGAGATTTACATACCTCCACTACGGGAGCGGAAGGGTGATGTCATGCTTCTCACTTATCTGTTCATCAGTGAGATCAGTAAAAAACTGGGTAAGAAAATAGAGGGCATCACTCCTGAGACTATGACCTATCTGAATGGGAGGATCTGGCTGGGCAATGTAAGGGAGTTGAAGAACTGGATAGAGAGAGCGGTTAACCTCGCTGAAGGTTCCATCCTTACCTTGAGCGATTTTCCACGAGAGGAGTGGTATAGGGCTAAAGTTGATCCTTGTCTCTCAGAAAGAGGAATTGAAAGTGACACGTCTGATCTAAACCAGGTAGAGAGGGCCACCATTACAAGCGTTCTGGAAGATTGTGGGGGCAACATAACAGAAGCCTCAAGAAAACTGGGCATAGGCAGGACTACTCTTTATCGTAAGATAAAAAAATATCATATCTAAAAATCACAAATCAACAAATGTTTCAAAGTGAAACATTGATTCATTATGAAACAGTTATATAAATAGGTATAATAGAAAGAAACCTCGATTATCTGATATTATTCAGACAATGGCAGGAATAATAACGAGCGGCAATCCTTTTAGAATCCATGGATAGCTCTCAACATCCTCTCTCAATATCCTCTATTAAATTATTATTTTATTCAATTCATGAAATTGGCATAAATATTGCTTTAATTTAAAATAGACTTATCCAGTTTTATGTAAGGATATTCACTAATCTTACATAACGGAAAGGTTTTATTCACATTCTCAGCCTTCGAGTATCTTCTATGTTTGTACTGGTCACAGAGGGGGTGGTGCTTGCCCTAAAATAATAAATTTGCATATCCGGTTCGCTCAAGTGAATCATAGAAATTGCATCTTGCGACAACGTAGGGTGCATTCCATGCACCATTTCAGAGCCGGTCAGCTTTCAAGTGGTGCGTGAAACGCACCCTACTTAAGCGAAATGGATAACCGGACTTTGGTAAGGTGCTAAGAAAGTGGGGAGAGGAGAGATACGCTCCTATCAGGAGGCAGGTCGATGATGATTGGAAGGAGCATAAACTGATCAAGCCTCTGTTTAAGGAGGTACTGGTTGATCTTGGAGTCGCCGGGGCGATGTTTCCACTTGAGGTTGGGGGCTTAAATGTTACACGCACCGGCACCTTTTCTGCCGTTCTGTGTGAAGAGCTTGGAAGGATTGACCTTGGATTTGCTGCCGCCTGCTTCTGCTCAGTCTGGCCCATGATGCCTATTATGATGGAGCCGCATCGAAATATGGAATTATGTGAGGAGTTTGGAGAGAGATACTGCGGAGATGAATTATGTATGGGTTGTAATGCTATGACCGAACCACCGAGCGGTTCGGATGTCGAAAACCTGGGTCTACTGCATGGGAAGACAATACAAACAACAGCCAGATTGGATGGCGATAATTGGATAATCAATGGTCATAAGATATGGCCGACAAATTCGGGCGATACGGCAGATCTTTTTGGCGTGTTGTGTACAACTAGTAAAGGATCAACGGATGAAAACGATATTGCCTATATCTATGTTCCTGCCGATACTCCGGGTGTTAGTACAGGGGGGCCCTATCGTAAAGCGGGCTGTTCGGCGGATATGAATACAGATATTTGGTTTGAGGATGTGAAAGTCCCGAAGAGATACCGGGCACATGGCCCCGGCGAGGATGTCAAGTATCTGAGGGAGATGTTAACGTATACAAATATAATGGTTCCTGCGGCATGTGTAGGGATGATGAAGGCAACTTATGAAATAATTAAGAAGTGGTCTTCCGAGAGGGTTGTAGCCGGAAAGATCCTGAAAGAGCACAGCATTAACGCCGCAGTCCTGGCAGAGATAGCCATTAATATTGAATCGACATCAGCGTGGGTATATATGATGGCAAGGGAACTCGACTATCCCGAGGAATATGGAATGAGACCATGGGAAGATAGAATGTATTACAGAACCTGTGGTCTTAACCTGTTTGGAACCGATGCTGTAGTTCACGCTACGGGGAGAGCAATGGAGCTTATGGGTAGTTATGGCTATTGTTGTGAATTTGATCTCGAAAAGATATGGAGGGACGCGAAGATGACGAACCTCTGGGAAGGTGGCAGGCATCTGGATCTTATAGAATGTGCCAGGTACTGGTATGATCTTGAGACAATATGATTAAATGTAAGATGGTTATGTATTTTAAAATAAAACAAATGGAGGCATAGAAATGGCAGTTTTGTATCCTTCCAATGAGTGGGCTGAGGCGTTCTGTAAAGCTATAAATAATGATAAGACATGTGCTGAGAAGGGGAAGAAATGGGGGGTTGACTTTAAAGGTGATTTTCTCTTTGAGTTACATCCGGGTGCAGGGTTAGAAAAAACTACCTATGTGTATATTCCGCTAAAGGCAGGGAAATGTGAGGGGGCTCGTCTCATTAATGACCCTTCAGAGGTAGATCAAGGAATCCTTTGCATCGGGCCCTACGAGGAGTACAAAGCAATTGTTAAGGGGGAATTGGATTTTATCGACGAGCTCATTAAGGGAAAGTTGAAGCTGAAGGGTGATATGACAAAAGTGGTTAGGAATGCCATGTTTCTGCGGGCAGTGAGTAGTTTATTAACGTCCATTGAAACGACATTTCTCGGTGAATAGCAGTATTCCAATTTAAAGGGGTAATTTGGATTCCTTTATCTTGTTTCTGACACAGCATCACCAGAGATTTGCGGGCAAAACCCTGGCCATTATATTGGATAACTCGAGTATTCACGCCAGCAGGAAGGTAAAGAGATATTTGCAAAGGTTTCCTCGGATTCATCTTTTTTTTCTTCCCACCTATTCGCCGGAATACAACCCGGTGGAGAGAATATGGGGATGGATGAAGACCAAGGTTTACGGTTTTACTGCCTTTGGCGGGATAAATGAATTGATCAGACGTTTTCGGAAACTGTGCTGGCATTTTAACATGGGCAGGCTCGTCAAGCCCATTCGTCCTCAACGTTACTCAAAATAGCAAATATACTTTTCAACTATACAATTAAGAGAGGTGGTCAATATGCCAGAGGTGAAGGTAAAAGAGGGGGAGGAGCTTAATGGACTGGGATTTATGCTCAAGGATTTGATGGATAGAAATCTTATAAACCCCCAAAAATATAAGGCTGTTAAGAATATGAAGGGTAGAGTGGTTATTAAGGAGAGTGGAACCGGTGTAGCCATTACACTCAGTTTTAGAGAGGGTGAGATAGAGATACAAAATGGTGCTGTAGATAAGCGGAGCGCATATATGGAAGCCAGCTTTAAGAACCTGGCTGGAATTAGTTCCGGTCAGATCGGGCCGGTAAGGGCTCTACTCACCGGAAAAGCGAAGGTCAGAGGCAACCTCTTTAAACTATTGAAGATTTTAAAAACATTGATACCGGAAGAATAGGAGGCGGCTAAAAATGTTTGGCTATATGGGGAAGATTTTAAGGGTTGACCTATCGGAGTCCAGTATCTCAGAGGAGACTCTTTCAGAGGATATGTGTAAGATGTTCCTAGGCGGCAGCGGGATGGCCACAAAATATCTTTTCGATGAGGTGCCGAAAGGTGCAGATCCCCTTGGTACGGATAATGAGCTCATATTTATGACGGGTCCACTGACGGGAACCATTGCTCCGAGTTCCGGAAGGTTCAGTGTTGTGGCAAAATCACCGCTTACCGGCTTATGGGGACATGCAAACTCAGGTGGGTTCTGGGGACCAAAACTGAAAAGAAGCGGTTTTGACGGGATAATAATTCGCGGTATATCAGCAAAACCGAAATATCTTGTGGTTGATAATGGAAGCGCTGAGCTTCGAGACGCAGAGGGAATCTGGGGAGAGAGCGTCTTTGAGACTACAAAATTGCTTCGACAGAAGTTTGGTAAGAATTCTAATGTTGCCTGTATCGGGATCGGGGGTGAGAAACAGGTAAGATATGCTGCTATTATGAATGAAAATCATCGGGCACTTGGAAGATGCGGGATGGGGGCTGTAATGGGCTCAAAATTTTTGAAGGCTATAGTTGTTAAGGGTGGCCAGAAGATACAGACCGGCAATAAAGATGCCTTTGATAAAGCGGCGAAAGAGGCATACGCGCTTGTTGACGAAAGTCTTCTAAAGATAACGCTTGAGGTTTACGGAACCAATATGGGTCTTGATCTCACGAATATAAGGGGCGGATTGCCTACAAGGAACTGGCAGACCGGTGTTTTTCCTAATACAGATGCAATAAACGGACCTGCAATCATCGAAAAGATACTTACAGGTAGAAAAGCCTGCTTTGCCTGTCCAATCAAATGCGGGAGGCTTTCAGATGTCAAGGAGGGACCGTACGCATGCGAGGGGGAGGGACCGGAATATGAGAGTGTTGGAACCTTGGGAACAATGTGTGGAATTGGTAATTTAGAGGCAATTACAAAAGCGCATATATTGTGCAATGAGTACGGATTGGATACAATCTCAGCCGGCAGTACCATAGCGTTTGTTATGGAATGCTATGAGAAGGGAATTATAACAAAATCGGAGACTGATGGATTGGATCTGAAATTTGGAGACGCTGATGTTATGATTGAACTTGTACATAAAATAGCCAAAAGAGAGGGTATCGGAGATCTGTTGGCTGAGGGGACGAAAAGGATATCTGAAAAGATAGGTAAGGGGACTGAAAAATTTGCCATGCATGTTAAGGGTCTTGAGCTGCCCGCATATGACCCAAGGTCTGCCAAAATATGCGGACTGGCATACGTTACTGCAAATCGCGGGGGCGACCATATAACGGCTTATGTTGAGGGTCCAGCTATCCTCGATATTCCCTTTATGATCATCGAAAAAAGCACCATCGAGGATCCCCTTATTGAAAACCCGGAGGAGGCTGAGGTTGTAAAGGATATGGAGGATGCCTTCGCCATCTTCGATGCAGTGGGGTTGTGTAAATTTATGGGAGTGGCTCTGACTGCTGAGGAGGTCACACCGATGATCGCTAATGCAATCGGCAGGGATTTTGATGTGGATGAATTTAAGAAAACAGGAGAGAGGGTATATAATATTGCAAGAGCCTTTAACGTAAGAGAGGGATTGACAAAAGCCGATGACACTCTTCCGAAACGCTTATTGGAGGAACCTATGCCCGAGGGTGAAGCCAAAGGACATGTGGTGGAGAAGCTTGATCAGATGTTGGATGCATATTACGAATTTCGTGGATGGGATAAAGGAACCGGCAAACCGACACCGGAAAGGCTTAAAGAGCTGGGGCTGGATGATATAATCGACAAGATATATTAAAGGGAGTTCTTAGATGAAAATTCTTGTTACAGCCAAGCGGGTCACTGATCCGGATATGAAAATCAAAGTCAAGGAAGATGGTTCCGGTATTGACCTGTCCAGCATGAGCTATAAAGTCAATCCGTTTGATGAAATCGCCATTGAGGAGGCACTTCGCATAAAGGAGGACAAAGGTGGAGAAGTTATTGTTGTCGGCATCGGAAGCGACAAGGCCCAGACCGAAATCCGGTACGGGTTGTCCATGGGGGCGAATCGGGGAATTCATGTCCAGGTAGACGGGTATATGGATTCAGACGTTGTCGCACGGATTCTTAAATCCATTGTCGAAAAGGAACAACCTGACCTGGTGTTGCTGGGAAAACAATCTGTCGATGATGACAACAATCAGGTTTCGCAGTTGCTGGCTGAATATCTGGGATGGGGACAGGCGTGCTTTGCGTCAAAAATTGATGTAAATGAAACCAAAGCGATTGTTGAGCGGGAAGTGGACGGGGGGATTGAAATAATGGAGATTGATCTTCCAGGTATTGTCAGCGCTGATCTCAGGCTCAATGAACCACGCTATCCGGCATTGCCGGCGATTATGAAAGCCAAGAAAAAGGAACTGAAAAAGATGAACCCCGAAGAACTTGGCGTGGAGATTTTGCCGAAAGTAATTATCAAAAAGATGGCCGAACCGCCCCAGCGAAAGGGTGGCCGGATATTGGAAGATGTCCCTGAATTGATTCGTGCCTTAAAAGAAGAAGCAAAAGTGATATGATGCAAAATCAGGTTAAAGGCTGAAGGTAGAAGGCTTTTTTGGAGAAAGCCTGAAACCATTAAAAGTGATTTATTAAGGAGAACGATATGTCCAGCGTTCTTTTAGTTGTCGAACATAATAAACAGAAATTGAAAATGGCCACGCTCAAGGCTCTGACGTTTGGCCGTCAGGCCGCTGAAAAGCTTAACACCCAGTTAGACCTCCTTGTTATAGGTCATGAGGTGGAGGCGGTTGCTAAGCAATTACAATCTTATGGTGTGAATACAATCTATCTTGTTGAGGATTCGGCATATAAAAATTATACCGCTGAAACCTGGGGCCATGTGACCGCTGAAGTCGCAAAACAAAGTGATGCAGTGCTCATCGGAATGAATACCGGAACAACCGGAAGAGATCTTATGCCGCGGGTCGCAGCCAAGCTCAACGCCGGAATGGTTACTGATTTGATTGATTTTGACGGGGACCTGTTTGTGCGTGAGATGTGGGCAGGTAACGTAAGGGCCTTTATCGAAGTCACCACACCGATTACCGTAGTATCTATTCAGGGGACGGCATTTGGTGCAGCAGAGCCTGGCGGCAACGAAAGTTCTATCACCCGGCTTGAGATACCTGTGCCAAAGACAAAAACACGATTTTTGAAAATTCGGGAGAGTAAAAGCGATCGGCCGGACCCGACAGAGGCCAGGGTGGTGGTATCCGGTGGCAGAGGGATGAAATCCTCGGAAAATTTTAAACTCATTGAATCGTTAGCTGACCTTTTCGACGGTGCTGTGGGTGCCAGCCGGGCCGCTGTAGACTCGGGCTGGATATCCAATGACCTTCAGGTGGGCCAGACCGGTAAAACAGTGGCCCCTGATCTTTATATTGCCGCAGGTATTTCCGGTGCCATCCAGCATCTGGCCGGCATGAAAAACAGCAAAGTGATTGTAGCGATCAACAAGGACGAAGAGGCGCCGATTTTTGAAGTGGCAGATTTTGGTCTTGTTGCGGACCTTTTCAAGGTTGTGCCGGAACTCACGGAAGCGCTTAAAAAGGAACTGGTTTGATTTGATAGTATATTGCAGGAGAACATTAAATGTCTTCCATTACAATCAACGAATCATTATGCATCAAAGACGGACTCTGTTCCATCATATGCCCCATGCAGATCATTACACCGCCAAAAGGTGAAATTCCGCCGGAACCCAAACCGGAATTTTTAAAAAGGAATTCTCCTGAAATCTTGTGTCGGTAGTTATCTGGAGCATGCAACGCAAAGGAACGTTTCTTCACGAAAATATAAGGAGGTAGGATAATGCTTTCTGCCACTGACAAGCCCTGGCTTAAAAGCTATAAGCTGGGGCCATTTAAGCTTGAGCAGACAAAGGAACCCTATGAGAAGATTACTGTTCATAGCCTTCTGGATTCTACAGCAGATAATTATTCCAGAAAAACAGCCTGTTATTATTTAGGGAATGAAATAAAATATAAAGACTTGAAAATCTTTGCGGATAAGCTGGCAGCTGCTCTTGCGGATCTGGGTGTTAAGAAAGGCGATAAGGTAGCAACAATCCTTCCGACCTGCCCGCAGTTTATAATAAGCGATTTCGGGATACTAAAGGCTGGGGCAGCGCATGTTCCATGCAGTGTTTTGCACAAGGCGGATGATCTGATATATGAGATCGGCGAATCAGGGGCTGAGATTGTGATTTGCTTGGATAGCTCTCTCGAGCTTGTTGAGTCGATAAAGGATAAGACAAAACTCAAGACAATAATTATTACCTCTCTTATGGATTATTCATTGGAGAAGCCTGAATTAAAGCAGATAGCAGGCACATATCAGTTTCTTGACTTAATAGAAAAATACGAGCCCAAGCCTCCTGATATTGAGATCGACCCGATGGAGGATCTGGCAATTCTTGTTTTCACGGGGGGGGCAACAGGATTACCGAAGGGTGTAATGCTAACTCATTACAACCGGGTGGTAAATGTAACACAACTTTCATGGGGGTTTGAGCCCTTGGAGTCAGGAATCAGAGGGAAAGCCTCCATAGCCATGCCTATTTCCCTCTTCCATCAGTATGGTCACTGCATGATGCACTTTGCAATCAATTGGGGACTCAAGATGTATCTGATTCCGGATCCGAGGGATACGGATATGCTCATACAACTGTTAACTAAATATCGTCCTTTCCTATGTACCTGTGTGCCTACTCAATACACAAAGCTGATTTCGAAAGGAGTGAAAAGGACACAGACGGTGTTTATGTCTACTGCATCCGCTCTTGCTCCTGAGACTGCTCAGAAATTCAAGAAACAGAGCGGCGTGCCTATAACTGAGGCTTATGGTTTAACCGAAACAGGCGGGGGTACACATCTCAATCTTTCAGCTTTTTCTAAGATGACCGGATTTGTATTGGCGGAAAAGCTCGGTTCGATAGGGGTACCGATGCCGGATACGGAAGTAAAGATTATTGGCCTTGGGACTGACGAGGAGGCTCTTCCGGGAGAAGAAGGGGAACTGTATGTTCGCGGCCCGCAGATTATGAAGGGTTACTGGCCCGAAACCAGCAGAGGATTGGTAGATGGATGGCTTCCAACCGGTGATGTCGTAAAAATGGATGATGAAGGATATTTTTACATAACAGACCGGGTCAAAGACATGGCAAATATCTCCGGGTATAAGGTATATACAAGGCTGATCGATGATATTCTCTATGAGCATCCAGCGGTTGCAGATGCAGCGGCAATTGGACTTCCAGATCCAGAGCGTCCCGGAAGTGAGAGGATAAAGGCATTTATAATACTGAAAGAGGGAGAGAAGATAACCGCCGATGACATAATCAGCCATTGCAAGGAGAAGCTCCCTCCCTATGCCGTTCCGAAGTTCGTTGAATTCAGGAAAGAACTGCCTCTCACGGTCACGGAGAAGCTTTTTAAGAGGCAGTTAAGGGAGGAAGAGATAGCTAAAAATGAAGTCTAATAATTTAATAGTGGTTTTTCCAATATCATACCTGGCATGACTTCAAATGTAAATAATAAATTTGGTTAATACAGTGCGAGGAAAATAACGAAAGGAGAAAAAAATGAAATGCGAATTTCCGAGTCCAGAGTGGGTAGCAGCTTATGAAAAAGCGACCATGGAAGACGATGTGCTCAAGGGGTTATTAAAAAAATGGGATGCTACTGTTTGTACTTACTTTCTAGCTTACCCGAAGATCGGGATGGATGAAGACGTAAGCGTACTTCTTGATTTAAGGGGCGGTGTCGCAAGATCGGCCAAGCTTGTTCCTATAGAGGAGGGCCGGGATGCGGATTTTGTCTTTTCTGGGATATATGACAAATGGAAACTGGTAATAAGGGAGGAGCTTGATCCTGTGAGGGCTGCAATCTCGGGCCAGCTAAAGCTGACGGGTTCTTTGCCGACCATTGTGAGAAACATTAAGTTAATCAAGAGACTGGTGAAATGCACCAGTCTTTTTGATAGTGTTTTTCCAGATGAGTATGATGACCCATCCAAACTTGATGAGTATAAAGCCTACATCAAAAAATTTAGGTCTGAATTAAAAGTATAGTAAAAAGTGTATACCCACTCACACGTGTGAGTAGGTGATCCCTGCCAATTAGTAAGTTGATGGAATTTTTGCTCCAAGGGATATGGGCAAATTTAAAATAAAGACATTCTTAGCAACGGAGGGGTATGATGAGTGTACAAAAAGGAGCATTGAAGGAGTTATTGGAGATTCCTGATCGGAGGGATAATCCTTATGTTAAGAAATGGCATACCGATGGGAAATACGTGATCGGCTACATGTGTAACTACGTACCTGAGGAGATTATCTGGGCTACTGGAATGCTGCCATACCGATTAGAAGCAAGGGACTGCGCTCAAACAGACGAAGCGGACGTGTGGATGCATCGCTTTAATTGTAGCTATACCCGTTCTATTCTTCAGTTAGGTCTTACTGGGGAATATGATTTTCTTGATGGTATTTGCTTTCTGAATGGGTGTGACCAGATGCGCCGCACGTATGAACTCTTGGCATCCAAGGCAGCTAAGAAGCCAATGTGGCAAGGCATGATAGCCATCCCACACTACCTTGGTGATAATGCGTTTAAATGGTACAAGGAAGAGCTTTACAATATTAAGGAAGATCTGAGAAGTTATTTCGGAGCCAAGAAGGTAACCGATGAAGAACTGTGGGATGCAATAATACTTTATAACAAGAGCAGAAAGCTTATAGGGAAACTTTACGACCTGAGGAAGGAAGAAAATCCTCGCATTTCTGGCGCAGACGCATTCAAACTCACTTTAGCAGCCTTTTATATGGATAGGAACATATATAATAAATTACTGGAGGAAGCATTAGGTGAGATCGAGAAAAGGGAACCAGTTTCTGGATACAGGGCGAGAATCATGATAGGAGGTTCTGCCCTTGACGACCCTTCCTTTATTGAGCTTATCGAAGGTAGAGGAGGCCTGGTAGTAACAGACACAATGTGTTTTGGCACCAGATTCTTCTTCGATCTTGTCGAGGAAAAAGATGGTGACCCCATGGAGGCCCTGGCGAAACGGTACTTTTATCATAATCCGTGTCCACGTATGGTCAAGGAATATGGCAGAAGAATGGAGTTTACTGAAGATCTCGCAAGAGGAGCCAAGGTTGACGGTGTTATCTTGGAAAGGATGTCCTTTTGTGATCTTCATGGAGTAGATTCTCCCACAATAGCAAAAGATCTGGAGACCATGGGTATTCCAGCCATGGTACTGGAAAAGGAATACTATATGCTCCCTGATGTCGGGAGATTTCAGACAAGGGTTGAAGCATTTATTGAAAGAATAGAAGGCTAAGGGCAGAAAGGGGGCAAAAGAAATGAAAGAGGAAGAAAAATTAAAGGTACCGGGATATGAATATTTCAAAGAAGCAAGTACTGCGTCTCAAGCAGCCTGCTTCGTCTTAGGCTTTGACGAAGTTGATTGTTTAGATGATATTGGAGGACAACAGTTCCTTGTGGATGAAGTACTCCCTAAAGAGTATGCGAAACCGTTTAGTCATATAAACCTTTATACGGTTGATAGTCTTCTCCGTCCCGTGAACAAAGAACTGGGAATGGTGGTGGCTGAAGTTCTCAGGGATTGGAACATGCTTGCGGCTGAGTCTTTTGTGGAAAGAGCGGAGAGAGGAAAGAAGATATGCTATAACTATTTTACCCAGAGTCCGGAGGTAATACTTGCTCTGGATATGGTCCCTATGTGCGTGGAAGTTATCGGTGCCATAGATGCGCTGCTTTATGATGCTGATACCTGTTCAGCTTCCGTCGATAGATTCGAAGCTGAGGGATACCCAGACTTCCTGTGTTCGGGCCAGAAAGTTGCGCTGGGCATGCATCTTCTTGGAAAAGTACCCTGCCCGGATGCATTTCTTAAGCAACCGTCTATATGTGACCCCAGTAACGCGCAGTATGATTGGTGGGCGGAAAAGTGCAAAGTTCCCCATATACTTTTTGAAGCCCCTTACTACGCAAATGAGCGGGCATTTAGATTTTTTTTAAGTGAATATAAAAGGCATATAAAGGAACTGGAGGAACTATCAGGAAACAAACTCGATGAAGGTAAGCTTAGAGAGTATGTGAAACTTGGGAATGAGGCACTTAGCTATCATTTGAAGACTCAGGTTCTAAAGGCAGCTGTTCCCTGTCCTGATACGGGATGGCATGCCATCATAGATTCGGCTGCGTTGACAATGTTGGGACAGCCCTATGCTTTAGATTTTTTTAAAGCGAACTATGAAATTGTAAAGGGTAGAGTAGACAGGGGGGAAGGTGTAATCCCTGAAGGAAAAGAGGAGCTAAGGTGTTACTGGGGGTGGGGATTCAATGGTTATGACCTGCACTTTATGGACTGGCTTGAGGATGAGTATGGTGCAACATGGACCGGATGTTCTCTCAGCTATATACCCAAATTCGTTGGGCTTGTAGATACGACGAATATGGATACCATGATCGAGAGCCTGGCATGGAGGATGTTCAACTGGCCCATGTCAAGACAGGGCATGAGTTTCTCTGAACTGTGGGTAAATGACACGCTTAGCGCAGCCAGGGAATTGAAGGCGGACTGTTTAATGATGGGGACGCACAGGTCATGCAGACATTTTTGGGCACTTAATAAAATATTAAGCGATCGGGTCACAGATGAATTAGATATCCCCAGCCTTAGATTCGAATTTGATCTATTTGAACACAGGTTTACTCCTGACTCCGAACTTAAGAAGATCACCGGCGATTTCTTATCTTCATTGAACTATAGCAAGTTACACAAGAAGAGGGAGGCGAGATACAAATGACGGGCATAGGATGTGACAGCGGAGCATTAGAAACAAAGGTTGTTGTTCTCAAAGATGAGACAGTAGTAGCGTATGATATTACTCCCACTGAAAGCAGGCCTGCTGAGGCAGCTCAGAGGCTTACGGAAAAATTACTTTCTGATCTGAGAATCCCCCTTGATGAGATTGAGTACTATGCAAGCACGGGATGGGGGGGGAAGTTTGTGCCGTTTGATCATAGTGATGAGAATCCGGCGCTTAGCATCTCCAGAGGAGTGTACTGGGTAGTTCCAACGGCAAAGACCATTGTTGATGCAGGTGGTGTAAGCGTTATGGCAGTCAGGCTCAGTGAAGAAGGTACACCTTTAGAGTACAGGATAAATGACAAATGTGCTTCGGGATCAGGGAGGTTTGTAGAGATTGTCGCCGAGGCTCTTGAGCTGAAGATCGATGAAGTTGGTGATTTGTCGTTATCTGTACCTGTCAAGGAAAGAGTGAACATCACCAATCAATGTGCTGTATTCGGGGAAAGCGAGGTGATTGGTTACGTGAATAGAGGCATAGCAGCCAGTCGTATTATGGCAGGGGTATGCTACTCTGTAGGCACTGGTTTTTCGACTATAGCGAAAAGGCTTGGTATTAAGAAGGATTGTGTGTTGATAGGTGGTGTGGCAAAGAATAAAGCTGTGGTCAGTGCGTTCGAGGAAAACACCGGCATACAACTCACAGCACCTGGTGAATTCGATCCTCAGATTATAGGTGCTGTGGGAGCAGCGCTATGCGCCCGTGACAGGAAAGAGGAGAGCTATAATGATGGATAATTCGATGATTGTTGCCGGGGTTGACGTGGGATCACTAAGTGGTGAAGCTGTTATTATGAGTAATGGCAATATACTTTCACAGGAGATTATCAGGGTAAGACCCCTTCCTGAACAGACGGCAAATGATGTAACGATAAAAGCGCTTGAGAGTGCCAAGTTATCCCTTGATGACATTGATTATTGTGTGAGCACGGGATATGGAAGGGAGATGATTCCTTTTGCTAATGGAAGTATTTCGGAGATATCTTGTCATGGCAAGGGGGCTTTCTGGGCGACTCCAAGCGTGAGGACGGTAATTGATATAGGGGGTCAGGATTGCAAGGTGATCAGGGTAGATGATAAGGGAAACCTCTTGAATTTCATGATGAATGATAAATGTGCTGCGGGAACGGGGAGATTTTTGGAGGTGATGGCAAAGACCTTAGGTGTAGAACTTCGGGAGTTAGGGCCTCTCGCGCTCGAGTCGAAGGCTCCGACTGGCATCACCAGCATATGCAGCATAATATGTCAGTTTGAAGTAATGATGCTGCTCAATGAGGGAAAAGATCGACCTGATATAGCAGCGGGTATCAGTAAGGCTATGGCACGTCGAGTGATGCGGTTGGTAAAGGGTGTAGGGAAAAAGAGCGATGTGGCGCTTACAGGAGGGGTAGCCAAGAATCCTGCAGTGGTGAAAAGCCTGCAAGAATTTTTAGAAATGGAGATAGTTAAGTTAGATATTGATCCACAGATCGTAGGAGCCCTTGGTGCAGCCCTTGTTGCCACGGAAAGGCTCAAGAAAAAACTCCAGAAGGAGACTATATGACAACACAATCAAAAAACGAGGTGATAGCCGTAGGTGGAAGAGGAGGGAGTGGAAAGACCACCATTTCTGCAATAATGGCTAAGATTTTCGCCGCGGCTAATAAGAAGGTACTCGTGGTGGATGCTGATCCTCCGGCAGACCTGGCTTTTTCATTGGGGGTGGATCCAAAAGGAAAGACTATAGGAGCAGAACGAAAAAAATTAGGTAGGGACCCTGAAGAGAAAAGGCGGATAGCAAATAGGCATATGAGGGATATCATCTCAGAAGAGTTTATTATTAATGTGAATGGGATAAGCTTACTCGTAATGGGCAGGGCAGAGGGGCCAGGATGTTATTGTGCCATTAATGAACTTTTGAAATATGGCATTGAGTCTCTTTCAAAGATGTTTGAGATCACAATTGTTGACTGTGAGGCTGGTATAGAGCAAGTAAACAGAAGGGTGCTTGCGGGCGTGACTACGATGATAATGGTTTCTGATACTACGCAAAAAGGGATTCGCACAGCATCTTACATGAAAGAGATTGCTGAATCTTATGGTGTGGAAGAATCATATAAGATAGGATTGGTTCTCAACAAGATGAGGAAGGACAGGGAGGAGATAAAAGAAAAGGCTAGGGAGATGGGTTTAGAGATATTTGGTGTTATTCCGGAGGAAGAAGACCTGTCCAGATATGGTTTGACCGGGAAACCGATAATCGAGCTTCCGGATAACTCTCCAAGTGTAGTAGCCGTTGGAAAAATTTTAAAAGTTCTTGGCTTAAATTTATAGAATCGCATACTCATTTTCGTTTTATCTTTATAAATTCAGGACACATCCTTACGTCAAAAGCAAGTCCTTATTCATTATTCATTGGGATCATATAAAGTTTAAAGGGAGTTATTAAAACAAAAACTGGGTATTCCCTTTACTCAAGTTAGATAGGTCTAATATGTTGAGTTTATATGGTTTTAGCTATATTTAACCAGTCAGCTAATTGAATAAAAAAATGTATTAGATATCAAACACATAGCCTTAATTCGCTGGAGATAAGTGAATAGGCAGTAAACAAAAATTCGATACCTGGAGGACAAACGTACGTGCGTACTCCGCGTGAAATTGAAGGCCGGAAGCACTTAACGTTGTTTGGATCAATACGCAACGGTTCAACTACTTCAAGGACACAGAAAACAATTCGGCAGTGCCATATTTACTTGTATTCCAAGCAAAAAAATAAAAACAACCTGATAATTTGATGGAGAGGAGCAAACAGGGCAAACAGACGGGCAAACAGGGTCGGACCATGCTAAGTGGTTGAAAATTTAACAAAAGGCTTAAAAACAAGTCCCTTTATTGACCTTAAACAGGTGTTTTTGATACCGAAAAGCATACTTTAAAAAAAGATGGCGTTTGGGCGTAAGACAGTGTCAGGTTTTGAGGCGTTGGTGTGGAGTCGATTTTCTCGGGCGTTTAGCGGAATGGATCAGTTTGAATGCCCGGTTTTTTTGACTTTTTGCCTCCCAAAAAAACACCCCCATCCCGCTGGCCAACCACGCCAGGTATCCGTACAGATCACCAACGTTTTCCATAATCAATCGCCTGTCATTTTTTTTGCAGATTCAACCATATCGCCCGGAGAATATGAAACACCCGAACCGACCCATCCTCATCGCAACTGCGACAAACGGCAAAAAAAGCGCCGGGCGGGAGCATCTACTTCGAGACCGGCGTCAATAAAAGAGCCAAAGGGCGGGCTGATTCAGTGCTCTACTCTACCCGGAATTACGAATTTAATAATCGTTTAGAGATTAATTTTGTCTAAATGATGCCATGGTATCACATGGCAATTTTTTCTGGCCTGTTCTTTATCACCACCATATACAATATAGGGATGGGGTGCCCGCTCACCTGCAAGCTTGCGGTAATAATCAACTCCCTTGAAATACTCTTTTGTGACGGTTTTTCCGGATTTAATTTCAATGGGAATCATTTTATCGGCTTTTTCGATCAGGCAGTCAATTTCATTTCCGTTTTTATCCCGCCAAAAATAGCATTTGCTCTCCCTGCCTGCATTGAACGTTTTTTTGATGATTTCAGAAATAATAAAGGATTCAAAAAGCCCCCCCTTGCAGTAATGGGTTTGCAGCTGCTCCACAGATTGGATGCCCAGAAGATAGGCGGCAAGACCGGTATCATAGAAATATAATTTGGGCATTTTTACCAGGCGTTTGTTGAAATTGATATGATGAGGTCTTAAAAGAAAAATAATATAACTTGCCTCCAGTATGGCAATCCACGATTTGACCGTTGTGTGTGAAATACCACATTCGTTGGCAAGTGATGAGAGATTGAGTAGCTGCCCCACCCTTCCGGCGCACATTCTTAACAATAGTTGAAACCGGCCAATATCTGAAATATTTTTGATAAGTCTCACATCCCGTTCAATATAGGTCTGAACATAAGAAGAATAAAAATGTTCCGGTGCAATGTTCATCTTGTAAAGCCTTGGATAAAAGCCTTTATAGAGATATGCTTCACAGGTTTTAACGCTGCTTACAGGGTAGATTTCCGTCAAGGAGAAGGGTAACAGTTTTAAAACAGCAGTACGGCCTGCAAGGGATTGTGAAATTTGTTCTAAAAGAAGAAAATCATGAGATCCGGTCAGAATGTACTGTCCCGGCTGGTCAGTAAAATCTACTTTTGTTTGAATATAGGAAAATATTTCAGGGACTTTCTGAGCTTCATCAATAATAGCGGAGCTATATGTGTCCAGAAAGCTTCTTGGATCCTGAACGGCAAAAAGTCTTGCATCGGGATCTTCACAGGAAACATATTGTTTTTCCGGAAAGGCATGGCGGACAAGTGTAGATTTACCGGATTGCCTGGGACCGGTCAGGGTTATGACAGGAAACTTTGTTGCAAGGAGTTTCAGATGATTCTCAAGGGTTCTGTCAATGTAAACCACAATTATCCTTTCGGTTTGATGAAATTTTTAAATAAAGCATACACGTAAATGGACAAATTGCAAGTATGATTTTCAATTTGTCTAAACAGGAGCCCGGATTGCAATATATCGATACAATTTTGCGATAGACATCGGGGGGCAAGAAGTCGGAAGGCAAGTCTGCTTTTGGCTCTTGCTAAAATTTTAAAAGGGTCAACTTTGCCGGGATCGGAAGTTATAAGATCAAGCAAAAATATCACGAAAATACCAACATTTATTTCACTACACTATGGCAAACCCAATCAAAAATTTTGTTGCTCCAACAAATCATTGTCCGCAAGTTCCACGATTCTGCTCAACACTTCCTTAAAACTCACATCAATTTGCTGCTTATTATCAAAAATGGCATCAAACACCTTTAGCCCGAATTCATCGTCCTCCCTCACGGTTAATCTCACCGATCCCGGCGCAAAATGGCCGTTTTTTAGTATCACGTCTTCGTCTCCGTCCACAATTCCTATCACGGGAATCTGAAACCTGTACAGGATGTCCCCTGCTACAACGGTTGTATCGTCTCCAACGGTGACGACCCCTTCCATGTCGCGCGTCAGGTCATATACATGCATCCCGGCATGGTCCACAAACACGACCCCACGTCCCTTTGTTTCCGTAATACGGGGCGTATGTTTGGTGCGTCGAATCGTAGACGATGAAGCCAGCTTGACCGTGCGCAGATCCACGCCTCCAAATCGGTCCAGCTTTTCGATCCCATGCTCCTTGACCGTGGCTCCCTGCATTTTGCAGATGTGGCCATTTTGGCATGCAAGCACGACCTGGGCACCTGTCGCCCGGCCGACCATAATACCGTCCACGAAAATGAAATCGCCGGCAGCAGCAGTCGTCATACGACGGTACACCTTCCCATCCGCTTCCCAAACAGACGGTTTGATCTGTATTTGATCCCTTTGCGATACCCCCATTTGGCGCAATGTCTCGATGACGCGTCGATCGCATCCTTTAATCCATTCCACAAAAAAGGGACCGCTACATTCGACCTGCACGACCGGGGTGTTCACGCCTGACCGTTCAACAACCATAGCACCAAAGACCAGTCCCGAATCCACAGACTTGCCGAAGTTGACGATCAGGACCGTGCTTACCTCCGAAGCCAGATCATAAAGACACGCGCCGGGCATTTTATTCCAAAACGCGATGCCCTCCAATCCATTGTCGAATACTGCAGTTCGCCCCATGGTGCCTGCCAATACGCAGCACACCTCATCCGTTGTTTCAATTGCTTCTATGATTCGCCGCGCCCACCCGGAGTCAAACACCTCTGGTCCGTGAAACAGGAGTCCGATCATTTAGTCACCCCAAATAAATTTTTGTAGAGTTCAATATGCTCCCGGCTCCACACTGCATCGTGGTCATGACCATGTGCCTCCCAGTGGCGAATATTTTGTTCCCAGAGATCAATGGGCTTCCTGTAATGAGTCACATCTCTGCCCGCCTGAACCATCATCTCGGCTGCATGTTCATAAGCATCTGCTGCCAGAAAATACGCGCCTTTTCCTTCACAAAATTTTCCCAGTCGTTCGTAAACTGCAATGCCGGCGTCCCAGTTTTCCGTTCTTTCGTGGATTTGTGCCATCCGGTATGTCAGGATGACGGCAAGATCCTTGTTTCCGGCCCGTATCGCGGTCGTGAGTCCACCCTCGTATGCTGACACCGCCGCATCAGTTTCACCACGGGCTTCATACAGGTTTGCGGCATTCATATATCCGTGAATTCCCAATGTATAGCTGCCCTTAAGGGTTTTCAGGTCCGCGTACTCCTTCCATTTATCCGGATCAGAGGCGTTCTTTGCCTCACTTTCCAACTTCCGGCCCCGGTAGTAGGTATCGTCCTTGACGACTTCCCAGTTCATTTATTCTCTCCTTTTTTTATCTCCAGATCTTAAACAACACGCCTATCAGTCCGATCATAACCACCACCCGCAGTCCGGTCGAGACTGCGAGGACCCGTACGCCGACACCCGGGCCAAAAATCCCGAAGTAGTAAGGAACCAGATATCTAAGATTGATTCCGCTCGCCAGTAAATTCCCGATCAGCAGTGAAAGCACGACGTCTCTGCCCGTTATGCTCCCTGCATAAAGAAGATTCCCTGCCACCGTAAAAGCACCAACATTGCTTCCCAGTCGTATCGCCACGATCGAAAGGGCCTCCGGCGTAAGAGGCACGAATGCAGTCAGAAATGCAAGCCCTTTATTCAGATGATCGAAGACTCCGGCATTAATAAGCAGGAACATCACAAGCGTGATTGGAACCGTGGTGCATATAATTCGGAAAATAGTTTTCCGGCTCTTCTTCGCGCTGTCAACGAGGAGCTCCCAGGACATAGATGGCGTGCCTACCTTCTCAGTACAAACTTCGGAAAAGGATGGATTCCCGGCCTCAAGAAAAAACCGGCCCATCAGAAGCGCCACCACGGTTTTGATGAGACCGACCAGAACGAGAAGCCCGTAGTAAATAAGTCCGGACACACCGATCAACGGGAGAGCTACGGGCAGCATCGTCCGCCAGTGCATGACGATCCCCGGAAAGGTATTTACGATGGCCGAAATCAGAAGCTCCCGTCTCCCGATGAGGCCCGCTTCGTGATATCGAACCAGCATCGCATTCCCGGCGGCGGGTGACAGGAACGCGGTTAGAAAGCTGGCGCCGCACTCCTTTTTCAGGTGCCCGAGAGAAGTCAAAGGGCGGGTTATCCAGGTGATCCGGTTAATCCAGCCCAATGCAACCAGAAATTCAGCCACAATCACCCCGACCGCAAAAAGGGGGAGCATCGTCGCAAGGAACTTGGCCGAAGAAATGAGCGTTGCGGTCAGGACGAGAAACATTTCTTTATCCCGGAGTGACCCGCCGGCCCGGTTGGCAATATGTATGGGTGACCATTTGCCTGACTTATTGTTGCTTCCACCCCATATACTGATCTTATATTTTCAATTGTCATTACCTGCTGTGGTTCTCCGCTGCAAAAGATTTCACCTGCGTTCAGCATCACCATTCTGTCGGAAAAGCGAGATGCAAGGTTCAAATCGTGCATAGCCAGCATGGCAGCCACGCTGTTTGTCTTCACCATACTGGAAATCATTTCCAGCACCTCCATCTGATGTTTCAGGTCGAGGTTGCTGGTAGGTTCATCCAAAAGCAGGTAATCCGTATCTTGTGCAACTGCTCTGGCTAACAGCACTTTCTGCTTTTGCCCGCCGCTTAACTGGTCAAAATCCCTCAACGCAATATCCTCCAGATCCATGGATTTCAGGATATCCGCAACTGTTTCCAGATCTTTTTCAGATGGTTTCCAGGTAATATAAGGCCTTCTGCCCATCAAAACAGCATCAAATACCGTAATGGGAAACTTGGAAGGAGAACTCTGGGGCACATAACCTACGCACTTTGCATGGGCCATCCGGCTCATTCGAGAGGTGTCCCTGCCATCGATCATGACCGTTCCCTTGTTGGGTTTAATGATTCCGGTGATACATTTCAAGAGTGTCGTTTTCCCGGTTCCGTTAGGCCCCACGATACTCAGAATCTCTCCCTGGTGCAGTTCTATTTCTAAATTTTTTAAAATAGTTGTGTTCTTGTAACCAAAAAATAGACCGTCAACACTTAACATTACCAGTATTCTCTCTTTTTTTTCATTAATAAGTAAAAGAAAAAAGGCACCCCTATGAAGGAAGTGACAATGCCTAAGGGTATGATCTGGGGAGCCCAGCAAGTTCTTCCCAGGGTGTCTGCCGCTAAAACAAGAATGCCGCCTATCAACGCAGAGGCCGGAAGGAGAAACCAATGATCTCCTCCGATAACCATCCTGGCTATATGAGGAGCGACAAGCCCGATAAAACCGATTACGCCGGTAAAACATATGGCGGCGGCCGTGATCAGGGAGGCAAAAACGACTCCGCACATTCTGATTCTTGTTACGTTTACCCCCAAGGCCTTTGCTGATTCATCCCCTGCGGCAAGGAGATTGAAATCCCATGACCACCTTAGCATGACAGGAACGGGAAGAAGTATCATCACTGAGGCCACGCCGATTTCTTTCCATCCGACTTTGGACAGGCTTCCGAAAAACCAGAACACGATTTCATGAACTTCCTCAACAGTCCCCATATATTGTAAGAGGGAACTGAGCGAAGAAAAAAGAAACATGATGGCGATACCTGCCAGTATCATCGTCTCCGGGGTGGCACTTTTGAACTTAGCTATTCCAAGAATGAGAAGAGAAGCAAGAAGGGCAAAAAAAAAGGCGCTTCCTGCAATAAGATATTGGCTATAATAACTGCCGCTGAAAATGATTGCCACCACAGCTCCGAAACCTGAGCTGGAAGCTATTCCAAGAGTATAGGGTGAGGCCAAAGGATTTCTCAATATAGCCTGGAATACGCTCCCGGCAAGGGCAAGTCCGCACCCGACCAATATGGCCATGACAATCCGCGGGAGTCTCAGTTCCCATACAATGGCGTGTGCTAATCCGGTTTTTTGCCTGAAAAGCGCTTTAAATGACTCAAAAAATCCCACAGATGACGCGCCCTGGGAAAGGGCTATCAAAACCACGCCAAACAAAACCACCACCAGAAGGACTATAAAAAAGAGTTTCCGGGTGCTGAAATCTTTATATTGTTCACATATGTCCTGCATGTAAAAACGCCTAAATTCCTCAATTTGGATACACATATACACCCTGATATTTGATCCCCTGGAAGTTTTCCAGATACTCCTTGTGAAGTGCTTCAGGATCAAATGCCTTTAAAAAATCAGGGTAGAACCATTTAGCCAGATAACTTGTTCCTATGATGGCCCTCGGACCTGTCCAGATTTCATTGGCGATCACATAGATTTTGCCCTCCTTTACGGCGCCAATATGATCCCAGGCAGGTCGGGCCATGATTCTGTTTCTAATATTTTTAAGGGCCCCCACACCCGTCATGGCGTAGCATGTGTCACAAGTGCTGCGCGTCGTAACTTTGACAATAACATTCGGATCGCGCATCAAAATCCATTCAGGAGTAACCTCGGGATAAGGTATGGAAAGATTCGAGGCAATATTGTGACCACCAGCCAGGGCACACATACAATGACCGCCCGAGCCGGGACCGGTGGTATGGTAATTGGAATCACCCTCGATGTAGACGTCAGGACGGCTGGTAACATTTCTCAACATTTCTCGCATTTGGTTCAGGTTGTTCCGGTACCAGGCTATAAGTTCCCTGGCCTCTTTTTCTTTCTGTAAAATGCGGCCAAGGGCTTCCACCTCTTTTTCCAGGTTATCCAGCTTAAAGAAATCAAGACGGATCACCTGGATGCCAAAGGGTTTAAGCTTTTTCTCCATATCCCGGCCGGGACGCTGCGCATAGCACAACACCGCATCAGGATTCAACTCAACAACCAGCTCATAATTGAGCCCCTTCCAGCTCCCGACTTTCGGTTTATCCTTTAATTTGGGCCAGAATAGAGGATCCTCTGCAATATCCGAATACACGCCTGCCACAAGATCCTCCGCCCCAAGTGCCCGGATGATTTCCAGGGCGTCGGAGGTTAAGACCACCAGTCTTTTGACCGGCAGCCTAACCTCCACAAACCTCCCGCCAGCATCTCTTATGCGGATACTCTTCCTTTCGGTTGCCTGGCCGGTTATTCCTTCAGCTGAAACAAGCGAATAAAAAAAGAGTATTAAAATAGATATTGTGACAATATATTTTTTCATTGAGAAGTAATTTATCCACCTACAAATCGATGGTCACCCCTACTTCCAGGTATCTGCCGTCAATTGGATAATACAGATGTGCCGGGCTGCCGTCTGCGTTCCTTTTGCCCGTTTCATTGAATTTATTTTCCACCTCTCTGTCAAAAATGTTATTGCCGAGAACCCAGATCTTATAATTCTTCCGCGTGTATGACAGCATGGCATCGGCCGTAACATAATCATTAATCTCATAACGATTCAGCACATCTATATACTGCTTGCCGTAATAGTTCACATCCGTGCTGAACTTCAAATAATCCAGAAAATAAAAATCCAAACCGAATGTGGATGTAAAATCCGGGACATGGGGGACTTTCTCACCTGATATGTCAACGTTCTCCCGGGTGTCTTCAGCAGGCGTTTCACCCCATATATATGCCCTGAACGTCGCATCATCCCACTCGGCATCCTGATAAGCCGCCAAAAATCGGTATCCGAAGTATGGCCAAAGGCGCCCCGTCGCTTCCACTTCAATGCCCTGATGTTCGGATTCCCCAACATTACTGTAGCCCTTCCAGTCTGACTCATCGTAAAGCGACAGAAACTTATCCTTTACCTTCATGTAATAAGCCGTGAGGGCCAAACTGAGATTTGAACCAAAATAGTGTTTATAGCCAAGTTCGTAAGTAAGATATTCTTCAGCCTCTAAATCCTCGGCCCGGTTCTGGTCATCACCATATTCCATAGCATATTTGTAATATTGAAGCACCGGATACCAATAGGATCGTGAAACCGAAGCATAGAGGGTGGAATCAGGGACAGGGTGAAAGGCCGGGGTGATATTCCAGCTAAAATCAGTGTGGTCGTTTGTAACTTTTTTAGGCTCCTTGCTTCTGACGTCATAATCGACACTGTCAACCCGGCCGCTAAAATTAAGCTCCCAATGCTCGCTGAAGTCCAGTTCATTGCTCAGAAAAAGACCCCACCGTTCCCTTTCGGTATCCAAGGTTCCCTTGGCCATAGCAGTCTCTTGTGAAGAGGAAGGCGGGAGCGGAGACCATGGGTATGTCTTCTTCTGATCAAACTCAATATTTTCATAATCCGCCCCAAAAGTGGGCGTATATTTTATTTCGTCAAAGCGAAAGTGGTAGCCTCCCGAAATCCTGGCTAAAGATCGATCCTGGTCCCGGTCTTCCTGGTAATCATAGTAGGAACTAGTTTTGCTGGCACTGGGATCGAGTCTCTTGGGCAGGTATTTATACACATGATCCGTGTGATCATAAGAAACAAATCCGTTGATAAAAGAATCCGTTCCTTCGTTCCTAAATCCGAGATTCATTGCAACATTTTCATCCTCGTTTTCCCGGTTGTGTACCAGGGTAGGATCAGTTTCTGACTTGGGAAAAATCTTGTCACGCCGATAATTGTCAACCTGCCATTTGGTCTTACCATATATTGTGTCGTAGTCCACCTTTCGCCAGCTCAGGTTGAAGCCTATACGGGTATCCTCTGAAGAGTTGTAGCCGACACCAAAACGGGCAGCACCTCTTTGTTTGTGGTCTTCCTCGTAACCATCCGTATCCAAAACAGAACCGCTAAGAGCATAATCCCATTTTGCATTACGTCCCGTGATATCGGCCGACCCCTCCCAGGTGTTCCATGAGCCATAGGATACGCCCGATTTGACTTGGGGGGGGCCCTCTTTCCCCTTTTTTGTGATAATATTGATCACGCCTCTGGCTGCATCAGGGCCAAATGCGATGCTTCCTGAAGATCGAAGCACTTCGACTCGCTCGATATCGGAGACGGGTATGGCATCGTATTCTGAGTAGCTGGAGATACCGGTATTTGCGGGAACACCATCTACCAATACCAAAACACCCGGAGACTGGGGACCTCGATTTCCCCTGAATGTCACCCGGTCGCGGCTATCACTGTCTTTAACAATCCCGGGAATACTCTCCACGACCTCCACTATGCTTTTTGCACCCATTTCCTCGATTTCCTCACCAGTGATAATGGTGATGCTGGCAGGAGTTTCCACCAGTTTCCTATCCGTTCTGGGGGCGGTGACGACAATTTCTTGAAGTTTAATAGTTTCCGCTTCCTCTGCCCAGCCCCATCGGGGCATAACAATGCCCATAATACCTGCTAAAACAACAATCAGTTTTAAACCTTTCATTACAACCCCTCTATACCCTTTTGGTAATTGAATAACCTCCAATCCTTATCAGTTGAAGGAGGAAGGCCCTGGCGCGATAAAATCACCCGAAATCGCATCCAATCATTTTACTATCCACCTGATTTCCCAATAAAAAAAGCCAGGAATGCTGAACTGGACTACGATCCAGTATAGCCTTCCTGGCTTTATATTTTTACAGTTAAATTTAAATAATCTTTTTGGAGATGCGCAATTTCCTATTGCGCGTTGAAAATTAATTAGGCTTATTGCTCGTTTTTTGTCAACAGATATTTTTCACAATGTTCTTGGTTTTTGTTAATATTAATTTTATCCATGAATATTCTCAATTTCAACCAAACCGGATTGACACCTTGCCCCTTTCCGGGTAATTATATTAATTTAGAAATAATAATTTTTATGGTTGTTTTGTCAAGATACTTGAAAAAATGGAGAGTTTAAGATGTTTAAAAAAGAGCAATGTGATCTGTGTGGCGACTGCCTGGTAAAATGTCAGTGGATAGATGCGGAAAAGGAGCAGGCCGTTGAATGGATGACGGAAATGATGGACGGCAACCACACACCGGTGGTTGATCAGTGTATCACCTGTTATGCCTGCAATGAAATATGTCCAACACATGCCAACCCGTTTGACCTGATCGCCGGGCTACAGGAAAAATATCAGCGGGTCGCTCAAGACGTCATTGACATGACGGAATCCAAACTTACGTTTACCGGTGAACTGCGGGACATTCCCCAGGCAGACCGCATCATGAATATCTGTTTATTCGGCAAAACAGACGGTCATCTGATTCAAGGCGAACTCTACGATCTGCCCCAAATCGGGGGTAAGCCTTATTTCTGCTGGATTCTATTTAGCCATATGGGGGCTGAAAGTATTCAGCAAAAGCATGCCCAGGAATTTGTCGACCGACTGGCTGCCACCGGCGCCAAAGAGATTGTCTGCTTTCATGACGACTGTTATGCCATGCTGGCCGGATTGACGCCGGAGTACGGCATTGACGTGCCGTTTAAAGTGATCCATCTTTCCGAATACCTGGTGGAATACCTGACTGCCAACAAAGATCGTTTAACACCGCTGAACCTTAAAGCCGCTTACCAGCGGCCATGCGCTTCCCGGCATACGCCTGAAAAAGAACATTTTATCGATGAACTGTTTGACCTGTGCGGCGTAACCAGGGTTGAGAGAACCTTTGACCGGGAAAATGCGAAATGCTGTGCCGCGGTAAAACTTTTACTCAACGCAGGGGATCCGAAACCGGATGTGGCCGAAAATGTCCTGGATGCAAAGGCTGCCGGGGCCGAAGCCATTGTCTGTTTATGCCCCATGTGCATTCATTCATTGGAAAATGCTGCCACGGAAAAAAATCTTCCCCTGATCTTCTTAGGAGATCTTGCCCGTATGGCGCTGGGAGAAATTCAACCCCCCGCCTTACCATAAGGAGAAATTCAATGAAAAACCAGATGCCCCCCCGCTATCAGGCAGGCGCTGACTTTTTTGATAAAGCGCTGATCGATTGCTATCAAAACATCGGCTATCCCGAAGCGTGGCTTGAAGAGGGACGCACTTATGCCGCAGAAGACGCCTATGTGATCAGTCATCCGAGCTGGTTTATGGAACCCCTACCCCCCATTCCGATGATATCAGTTTATCAGCTGTTTAAGGAAACCGTTAAAAAATATCCGGATGATACAGCAGTTATCTTTCTGGATAAAAAAATCAGCTATCAAAATCTGGATGATCTTATCTGCCGATACGCGGCCATGTTAAAAGGACTCGGTATTGGAAAGGGTGATGTGGTTGCCACGATGCTTCCCAACTCCCTGCAGCATATTGTGGCATTTTACGCGGTGACCATGATCGGCGCGATTCATACCCCTATTGATGTCATGTACCAGACAGATGAAATCGCTTACCAGGTAAAAGATTCCGGTGCCGAAAATATTTTTATTCTCGATATCCTGTATGACAAAGTCGAGGGGTTAAAAGAAAACGGTCAGATTGATAATATAATAGTGACCAATGTCAAAGACTGGGCGGAACCGAATGTGATTATCCCGAACTCCCTGAAATATTTCTGGGAAACCCCCAAGCAGCCGATTGACGGGACCATCGACTTTTTTGAATCCGTCGAAAAATGCACCCCGCTTGAAGACGCAGAGCCGGTGGATTCCAAAAAAGACCCGGCACTGCTCCTTTATGCCATGGGAACAACCGGCAAACCCTTAGGGGTTATTGAAACCCATTTTAACCTGGTGTTCAACTCCCTGACGCATGCGCACGCGTTTCGCTCCTGGGAAGGTCGGGAGGTCAATTTCTCGATCATGCCCATGTTTCATACGTCCGGCTACCTGCTGCATCAGCTGCCGGCTCTGTACCAGGGGGGGACCGTCATTCCGATCCCCCTGTTTAACTTGGAGGATTCTTTCCGGATCATTAAAACATACGGGGTCAACGTTATATTCGCGCCGCCGACCTTTTTTATCGCTTTAATGTCACGGCCGGATTTGATCGACCTTTACGATTTAAGCAGTATAAAGGCAAGCATCGGATGTGCGGCGCCGGTCCCGGTTGAGGTTCAGAAGCAATGGAAAGAACTGACCGGAATTCCGCTGATCAACGGCTGGGGAATGACCGAAACAAACAGCGGAGGGATCATCTCCATACCCGGGATTAAAGAAAAAGAAGACGCCATCGGCATTCCGGTATATTCTGAAGTGAAAATCACGGACGCTCCTGGGAATATCGTAACACGAAATGTGGAAGGCGAAATCTGCTACCGGGGACTGCAGGTGGCGGCCGGCTACCTCAATAAAGCAAAGGAAACGGAAGCCGCTTTTCTGCCGGACGGATGGCTCCGGACCGGTGACCGGGGATATATTGACGAACAGGATTTTATCCATTTTGTGGATCGCATCAAAGACCTGATTGTGGCCTCCGGGTACAACATCGCACCCAGGGAGATCGAAAACGTGCTTTACCTTCACCCGGCAGTGGAGGAAGTCGCTGTCGTCAGCCACCCGGATCCCTACCGGGGAGAAACGGTTAAAGCGGTCATCTCCCTTAAAATCGATTATATGGGCAAAGTCTCCGAAGCAGATATCATTGACTTCTGCAAACAGCACCTGGCATCTTACAAAGTGCCGAGAATCATTGATTTCCGGGACATCCTGCCCAAAAGCCCGATAGGCAAAATCATGCGGCATGAGTTAAAATAGCTTTAAAATAAAACAACGCGCCGTTATCGCCGGGCAGAGTTTAAAACGCAAATCATTACAAATGAAAAAATCATCACTATTGATGCGATGATATTATGGTGAATTAAAAATTTTCAGGCGGGCCGGTGGGTCTCCATCTGATTTTGGTACAACAATATATTTTTTCTCTACTTTTTCCAGAACTTCTTTCATTGTTTCGATATATATCATTTTTCTTGTGGAATCCCCCTTTTTGACCCGATGCACAAGTAGTTTTTCAAATCTCTGGGCATCACCTTCCGCACGCAACACAATTTCCTTTTTATATCCTTCAGCCTCCTGGAGGAGCCGCGTAGCTTCAGCTTTAGCTGCCGGTATCTTTTCATTCTTGTAGGATTCAGCATTATTAATCATCTTTTCCCGGTCGATGTTGGCTTTGACGACATCTGAAAAATACTGTTCAACACGGTCAGGCGGTTTAATATCTTTCAACTCAACAAAAGACACACTCAAACCGCTATGAGAATCATCCAGCCTTTTTTGAAGTTCTGTTTTGATATAATTTGCGATGGCCTGCTTGCCACGCGTCATTGTTTCATCTATGGGCATACCGGCCAGGCAGTGAATAATCGTATTGCTGGCCATGCTCCGCAGCATGATTTCAGGATCTCTTGCTCTGAAAAGATAATTAAATGGATTTATAATAGTATACTGGATGACACATGTGACATTGACCAGGTTGTTGTCACCGGTTACGCAGTATGAATCGAGATTGGTCATATTGGCAAATATGATCGCATTGCCCCCCGATGCATTGGTGGAATAAAAATCATCAATCACGATTCGTTTAACAACACGAATCGGAACCTTGGTGACGCAATCGATGGGCCAGGGAAAGGCATAGTGAATGCCGGGCTGGACTTTGTCGTCTATCACTTTTCCAAAACGCTGTAGAATTCCGATTTCATTGGAGGAAATTGAATAGGACCCGGATAGAAGATACAAAATAAACAAGGCGGCTATAATCCATCGTATGAACTTGATCAATGGCAGGCCTGTTTTACGTATCGTATATAATAAACCGTTTTCAAACTGAGTCATTTACCGGGTTTCCCCTTCAGGGTTGTTAAGGTATCTGAAAATATTCGCGTCTGTTGACAGTACAAGTGTGCTTTTCTGGCCGAGAATGTCTTTGTAAACTTCCATTGATTTCGTAAATTCAAAAAACGCCAGATCCTTCCCATAGGCCCCTGAATAAATTTTGAGTGCCTTTTGATCCCCTTCTCCTTTAAGAATCTGGGCTTCCTTATATGCTTCAGCGAGAATCTCGGTTACCTCCCGATCAGCTTTTGCCTTAATTTTGGTAGATTCTTCCTTACCTTCAGCCCTAAATTTCATGGCTTCTTTTTCACGTTCTGATCGCATTCTGTTATAGACAGCGTCAGCAACGATTCTGGGATAGGCAATTCTTCGAATACCCACCTGGGCTACCTCAATGCCGTATTTTTCCTGTGCCAGGCTGTTCGTATTTTTTAAAATACGTCCTTCAAGATTCGCTACCTTGACTTCAGAGGTGCTTGTGTTGATGATGTTGCTCAAATTGTAATCTCCTAAAGCATTTCCCAACTGAGAGTTAACCATATCACCGAGCTTCTGTGTGGCAATATCTGCGGTTAATAATGACTGAAAAAATAAAAGGGGGTCTCGAACACACCAGCAAATATAGCATGTCATCACAATGGGATTTTTATCTCCGAGAAGTAATTGAATCGGCTGTGTGGTAAACGTATTAAGCCGACGGTCAAACCGGTTGACGCGGTCAATAAAACCTGGATACTTCCAATTAAACCCGGCAGCTGTTACCGTGTTTACAGGTTTTCCAAAACGGGTAACGACCGCATATTCGCGCTCTGACACCGTAAAAGAGCTTATTGAAACAACCAACAGAACCAATGCTGCTGATCCGATAAATGCGATAATCTTCATTGTTGTTTTATTCCCTTCACAATATTTCACCAATGGCATCAAAATCCATCCAAACTTCAGGTTCTCCTGAATCGGGATCGATTACGAATTTTTTCTTATCCTTAAGTACGTTCTGGATAGTCTGAAGATAAATCCGCGTCATAGTTACCTTTTTTTCCTGCTTTGTTTCAGGAAGCGAAAGTGTAAACCGTGTGGCCTCGCCTTCAGCTTTTTGGGTGCGCTCGATGATGTAACTGCGGGATTCTTCAAGAAGTTTTTCCGCATCTCCGCGAGAATCAGGAATAACCTGATTCCTATATCCCAAACTATCATTGATGAACTTTTTCTTTTCCTGAAAGCCTGCAATGACCCGCTCAAATGAATCTGCCACGGAAATAGGAGGATGAATGTCTTTGAAATTCACCGCAAGCACTTCAACTCCGCATTCTAGTTCATCCAAGTTGCTTTGAAGTGCTGTTATCATATCCCTTTCGAGTTGGCTTCGGTGTGTGGTCGCAATGTCGTAAAATGTTTCTTGCGAAAAAAGACTTGTAGCGACTTGGTGCCCCACCTCATTGATAAGCAGTTTAGGATCTTGATGTGTGTAAAGAAATTGAAATAGGTCTTTAATGCGGTAATGGAGCACAATATAAGGGTAAAAGAAGTTATCGTCACCACTTATAAATGCTTCTTCGGTACCATGGCTGCGGGTCCATATCAGGGCCTGATTATTTTTGTCTGTGACATTTCCGATATTTAGCTCTTCAATGGCCGTAGTCGTTATTTTGCATACGCAGTCAACAGGCCAGGGCAACTTTAAATGTATGCCGGGCATCACCGGTTCGGTTAAACTTAGTGGTTTGCCAAACCTTTCGACAACTGCTGATTCTCGAACTCCGACAGTGTATACCCCTGTTGAGAGATATGCCAGGAGGATAATGCTGCAAAACAAAATCACTACAAACTTAAAAAATGCACCTGAAATTTTTTTACTGAAACCAGCAGATGCCAGGTAATTTTTAAAAATACCGGCACCCTTCTGCATGGTTTTTGGGTTGAATAAAAATACGATGATATCCGATGACCTGTAACGGGGCTGATATTCTGAATCATGTCGGATCATCATAAAAACGACATTAACAATTGTTTCAATCGCGTAAGACATGATGAACAATGCAATAAGACCTGCGACCCACTGATCTATATCCAGACCGAAGGCATATAATATCAGGGAAAAGCCTGTAAGCAGAGAGGCAATCATGTCCGCACGCGCGTGCATTCCATCCGAGACAAGTCCGATCGAACCTTCCTCTTTACCAACACTGGTTTCAAAGCGATAAATAAAATAGGAACCGACTGAAAAAACAAGAAACAGCAGACCAGCAACGAGGGCGTTGTCAATAATGCGGGTGGTGGCCTGGAAAAATTTGTAAATTAATGAACTCGCGACCACGGCCAGAAGAATACCGATCGACAATGAAATCAGCATTTCAAAGCCGCTTGTGTAAGTCTCCGGTGAACCGGATTCGCCTACTGGCTCTGGCGCCGATTCTTTAATTTTCTGATCAGATCGCCTGACAGCAATCAAAACAAGCGTGCTGGTAGCGATATCCGTAAAGCTGTGCCATGCCTCAGCCAATATCGCCATACTGCCGGTAAAGAAAAACAATATGAACTTGATAACTGTCAGTAATAAATTCATGATTGTCGCAGCTGCGGCTGTTCTTTCTTTCCGACTAGGCGGCACTGATGATGTCTGAGAAAATTGCGTATCCATTGTTTATCATTAAATTTGATAATTTATTGATATTAAATATTATAATGCGTATGTATGCTGAATTTTTCTGATTATACCATCATTTTGCCGGAAAGAGAAACAGGAAATGACATTCAAAATTCTGAAAGATCTGGTAATCTATACGTTAAATAACAGTAGACAGAAACACAGTACCGATGACAGTCAATGCCAATCCGCCAACCACCTTCATCACATTTTCCACCAGAATTATCCGGTCCGGTTTTTTTGAAACAACCGCCAGTGAAACCGATTTTCCGGATACGGCCAGCATGACCACAATTGACACAGTCAGCGCCATTCCCATGGAAATGGCAATCCCCAAAACAACGCCCAGTATGATTAAATCCATGGACAGCGCAAACAGCATGACCATCACCACGCCGGGACATGGAATACAACCAACCACTAAAGCTGAAATGACCGGATGAGCATCCTGCCGATTTATATTCGATTGGGAAATGCATCGGTTTTTATTAAGTCCCTTTATCAAATGATACATACCATATGAAAATATCCCCACACCAAAACAGGTGATGATGCTGTAACTGATGAGTTGCGTTATATGTGTGACATTTTCAAGGTTTTTAATAATATTCGCTTGTAAAATAACACGAACAAAAAGCACAAAAAGAATACCGGAAAACCCGTGAAAAAGCGCCATGCAATTCCCAAATACCAGACCATTAACGTATGACGGGCGTTGCGATAAAACGTATGTCAATGCCAGGGCTTTACCATGCCCGGGACCGACCGCATGAATGACGCCATAGGCAAATGCCGCCATAATAAGAAATAATAATGGCTTCATGCTTCGGGTCGATTTTGCCTCCCGAACCAGCATGGACATCTTTTCTTTTAATTGATGCTGCCAGATAATGATTTTTACAAACAGCTTGCTTTTAAATGCCGGTGCGGGGGCGGCATGCTGATTTTCCGTCTTGGCTGTAAACGGATTATTGGCGCCTGATGAAACGGCCATTAAAACAAATATGAATAAAATAAGAATGATTTTAGCTGAGTTCATTGCTTTGTGCGAAAATCCAGAAATAACGCCCAAGGGTTCACCATGTCAAAGTATATGGATGTTGACTTGTCTTCCCGTATCGCTGCCTTCACTTCAAACAATTCATTATTTTCCAGCACGGCAGGATCTTTTTTCTTAAACAAAATAGCACTGTAATAAGACGGATCATAGGTGGCAACAATGATTTGTTTAAAATTGGAAATGGCCCTCACATGGCAGGGAACGAAAAATGTATAAATCAATTCACCGTTATCCAAGATGGCTGAAAAGTCTTTAATAAACTTCACTTCAAACGGTTTGCCGTCAATTTTTACAAATATAAAATAATTATATTCAGAAATATATGAAAAGGCCTCATCTTTCACGACTGCCACTTCATCTTTTTCCAGAAAACCGTTTTGATTTCTATCATAATCAGCCGCAATCATAGACGAAAACATATCACCAAATTCCCAGCGGATTTTAAAACCCGCCAGTCCCTTGTCATCAAAAACAGAAATGATCTGCTGCGTCATAAATACATGCGGGTGGGAAAAAGACGTATTGCTAAAGACTGTCAAAAGGACAAGGCAAATAAAAGATACAATCAAAATTTTTATTTTTTGTTGTCCGGTTCTATTCATATGTATACCCGGTAGCAAAACATCGGCTTCATTCATGCGCATCCATGGTTCCGGCCTTTTTCCGGTGCCGCGCCAAACAGACACTCAGGCACTGATCGCATTGTTCCCAGTCGTGCCGCTTCGAGGAACAGTGCGCAGTAAAATTCTCCAGCCAATCCGGTCCGGTTCTCGGGCACGAATGAATATAATCAAAAAAGCACATCAGCCGATCCATGGTCTGTTCATCAATCACATGCTCCATGCGACAGGCGGTGGCGTCTGCGGTTTCTGCGTCCACCTGCAGCACCTGATACAGAAAATCCCTCAAACCGGCATGTCGTCGTGTGATTTCACGGGCGATCTTTTCCCCCTTTGGAGTTAAGGTAATATAACTGTAAGGAGAATAATTGACCAGCCCCTTTTCTTCTAAGCTTTTCAAGGCGCCCGTCACCGAACCGCGTTTGATATCCAGCCGTTCGGCAATATTTTTGGCCCGGGCCACTTTATTGGTTTTTTCCAGGTCCAGAATGACTTCCAGGTAATCTTCCAGACTTTCTGACAATCCACTGCCTTTTTTCATTATTCCCCCGTCATTATTTTCTTTAAAATCTACAACTGCTTACATAGTAAGTCAATGCGAAATATATATATATTTTAAAAAAAGTCTTGACTCGCATATTTTGTTTGGCATAACTAACTTTTTTATAAATTATAAACTTTTTTTATAACAAAGGAGGCACCATGCAAAAACTGGGCATGAGACAAATGAAAAAAAAACAATCAGGGACCATTACATCCATTTTAGCTGATGGTGAACTTGGCAGGCGGATTCGCGACATGGGACTGGTTCCGGGAACAAAAATACAAATTATGGGGCGGGCTCCTTTATATGATCCTGTTGCTTTGCGGGCCATGGGATTTACATTAACGCTTCGCAACAACGAAGCAAACTACATTATAGTGGAAGTGGAGGAAGCAAAATGAATGCAACCATCGCATTGGCCGGAAATCCGAATTCCGGCAAAACCACACTGTTTAATGAGCTGACCGGCGCTCGCCAACATGTGGGAAATTACCCTGGTGTTACGGTTGAAAAAAAGGAAGGGACATACAAGCAGGACGACATAAGCCTGAAAATTGTCGACCTTCCGGGAACCTATTCATTAACCGCCTATTCTTTAGAAGAGGTTGTGGCCAGGGATTTTCTGGTGCAGGAAAAGCCGGAAACGGTCATCGATATTGTTGATGCGTCAAATTTAGAACGCAATCTGTATCTTATGTTGCAATTTATGGAACTCGGTATTCCGGTATGCATGGCGTTGAATATGATCGATGTCTCTGAAAAAAGGGGGATCGAGATAGACACAAAAAAGCTTTCCGAGCTGCTCGGCATCCCGGTTGTTCCGACAATTGCCAGAACCGGCAAAGGCAAACAGGAACTGATGAAAGCTGCCGCTGATCTTGTGGGCAGCAACACAAAGCCTTTGCCCCTGGAAATTTCGTATGGGGATGATATTGACAATGCCCTTGCTGAAATGGAAGTGATGATCACGGATGCCATGTTTTTAACCCAGACCTATCCCGCCCGCTGGACTGCTTTAAAATATCTGGAAAATGACGAACAGATTCGATCGATCGGAGACGCCAAAAACCCCGGACTTTCCGCAAAACTGAAAAAAATCACCGACAGGGTATCCAGTCATATTTCAAACACCTTAAATACCTATCCGGAAGCCGTGATCGCGGACCATCGGTATGGATATATCCGGTCTATCATACGCCAGGATGTCATCACGTATCAGCAGGACCAGGACCGACTGCGCATATCCGACAAAATCGACAGGATCGTAACAAACCGCTTTGCGGGCCCACTGCTCATGATCGCAATAATTTTCGGACTTTATCAGTTCACGTTCACTTACAGTGAAACGCCTGTGGGATGGCTGGAAAGCTTTTTCGGTTGGGTCGGCGGAATAGCCGAGACGAACCTGCCGGATGGACTGGTAAAATCACTTATTATATCCGGCATTATTGACGGGGTTGGCGGTGTGCTCGGATTTGTGCCGCTGATCATGTTCATGTTTCTCGGCATCTCCCTGCTGGAAGACTCCGGATATTTAGCAAGGGTGGCTTTCATGCTTGACCGGGTATTCCGGATTTTCGGACTCCACGGCAGTTCCGTCATGGCATTTATTGTGTCCGGAGGAATTGCCGGCGGGTGCGCCGTACCCGGCGTAATGGCAACCCGGACGTTAAAATCACCCAAAGAGCGCCTGGCCACATTGTTGACTGTTCCGTTTATGAACTGCGGTGCCAAACTTCCTGTTTTTGTCCTGCTGATCGCTGCTTTTTTTGCAGAAAATAAAGCGATGATGATGTTCATCATTACATTGATTGCCTGGGGGGGCGCACTCCTGGCGGCCAAGTTCCTGCGAATGACCGTAATTAAAGGCGCCTCGACCCCGTTTATCATGGAGCTTCCCCCTTATCATTTGCCCACGTTTAAAGGCTTGGCCATCCACACCTGGGAAAGGACCTGGCAATATATTAAAAAAGCAGGGACCGTGATTCTGGGAATCTCAATTATTCTGTGGGCCATGATGACATTTCCGGGGTTGCCGGAAACGCAAACCCAAATTTTTGAGCAGCAGCGGCAAACATTACTGTCAGCGGCTCCTTCCGCGGTTGTTGCTGAAATAGAGGCCCCAGATGGCAAAAAAGACGATGAAACAGAAATATCAGAACCTGCACAACAACTTAACGATAAGCTGCTTGCTGTTGACAGGGTTGAAGCGGAAACGGCTCTGAAACATTCCATTGCCGGCCGATTCGGAACAGCACTGGAAGGTCTGACGCAATTTGCAGGATTTGACTGGCGCACCAATATCGCTTTGGTGGGCGGTTTTGCCGCAAAGGAAGTTGTCGTGTCAACACTCGGCACCGCTTATTCTCTGGGCGAAGTCGATCCTGAAGAAATCGGGTCTCTGTCCGATGTGCTGGCAAATGATCCCGGCTGGAATCCCCTGGTTGCATTTTCCCTGATCATTTTCACCATTTTTTATGCCCCGTGTTTTGTGGCGGTGGTCTGTATTGCCCGTGAAGCCGGATCATGGAAGTGGGGCGCTTTTTCCATGGTGTTTAACACAGTCATTGCCTTTATCCTTTCGATAACGGTTTATCAAATCGGATCAATCATACTGTAGGCATACTGTAGGCATACTGTAGGAGGCGGGTATGGATATCATTATTGTGTCGATTATCATTGCCGCGGCGGCCTTGTATATTGGGAATATATTTTTTCAAAAATTCAAGGCGGCCCGGTCGGGAAAAAGCGGTTGCGGCTGTTCAACATGCCCTGAAGGCAAGAACTGCAATGCCGCCTACCCCTCATCAAATAACAGCTTAAACCAATAATTAACTATTTAATCTTTAACAAATTACTAGGGAGATAAAGTAATGAAAAAAACAATTACCATACTAATGTTGTGTCTGATGTTCGGGTGCGTCACCAGTTTTTCAGCTTATGCCGAAGATACCGCTGACACTGAATTGTTACAACGGATACAAAAACTGGAAGAAAGCCAAAAACTTTTTATTTTATCCGGCGGATGGCTTGACCGCATCACAATCAGCGGTGTCCTGGAGGCAGAGGCTGGTTTTGCAAGTACTGACTTTGCAGATCCGAATGAAGAGGACACGAATGAAAGCAGTGTGGCATTAGCGACTATGGAGCTGGGTGTTGACGCTGAAATTTCGGATAATATCAGCGGCCATGTACTTTTTCTGTGGGAAGAAGAAGACCCTGTAAATCTTGACGAAGGCGTTATTACAATTTCAGGTGAAGATACACCCTTATTTTTATCTGCCGGGAAAATGTATGTACCATTTGGAAATTTTGAATCCACCATGATTTCCGATCCACTTACACTTGAACTGGGTGAAACCGGAGAATCGGCAATCCAGGTTGGATTTGAATCAGAGGGATTTTATGGATCGGCATACGTTTTTAACGGTGATATTGATGAAGCCGGAGATGACAGCCATATCGACAATTTCGGCGCAAATGCTGGTTTTTCAATAGAAAATGATGGTTTTTGCCTGGATGCGGGAGTCAGCTATATTAACAACATGCTCGATTCCGACGGCCTTGGCGAATGGGCTGAAGAAACAATGGATACGGACGGGACGGGACTGAAAGATTATGTCGGCGGGTTTGGCGCACACGTTACCGTAAATACCGGTCCGGTAACGTTGATCGGAGAGTATATTACAATGATAGATGATCCTGAGTTTGTTTCTGATGCAGGTGTTACTGCTAAAGGAGAAAAAATTGCAGCGTATAATGCGGAAGTGGCTTTCGCATTTGATCTGGCCGGAAAAGAGGCCGCAATTGGCTTAGCTTACCAGGGAACGAGCGATTCCGGTGATTTTCTGCCTGAAACGCGAATTGTGGGAGCAATCGGTGTGGGTATTTTCGACAGCACTACACTTGCACTGGAATATGCGCATGATGAATTTGAAAATGATGACAAAGCAGATGTTATAACCGCCCAGCTTGCTATTGAATTCTAATATGATTTGGCTCCGGAGCGAAAGCCTAAAAGGAGGATTATATAGGAAAATTAGTTGATGACCTGGGACATATTAAATCGGATATCCAGCATATCCATGATGATGTTGAACATTTGGGAAAAGACCTTAAGACGCTTGCTGAAAAAGCAGGGCTAAAAGAAGAGGAAATGCCCGGTTTGGCAGACCTGAAAGACCACCTGAAAGATCTTAATGCCCACACCCATGACGTGATGAGCCATGTGGCGCATGTTGAAACAGAAATGAAGCTTGAAGATAAACTAAACAAATAACATCAAGCTATAGATTCCGCTCCGGAGCCACTTATAAAGGTATATATTTTTTTGCCATAAAGTTAGGCCTTGCTAACAATTTCTAGCAAAGCTAACTTTACAGAAAGGAAGTTCTCATGACTGCATACACAAAGCATAATATACCAAAAAATATCTCCATAGAAGAAATCTGTACAAACCATCAGCGCAAACGAATCTGGGAGTTTTATTCCCCTCTGAAGTGCCCGGTTGCCGGCTTGTGTCTTTCCATAGAGGAACACAAAAGAATATTAAAAAAATGCGGATTTTCAATTAAAGGCCTGAATCACTACGAACTGCACCAGGCCGTCATGAATTATTTGGACGATGAAAACCGGGTATCGCTGAAAGTGGATCGATTTCTAAATCACAAATATCGTTCTGATTTATCCGATGTTGGAAAATTAAATGAAGAAGAATTTATGAAGTCCTGGAAGGATCGAATGGAATCAGGCCGTATTAACGGGATATTCTGGGTGGCAGCCGGCAGGCATGATCTTTGTGAAAAATCG
Source organism: Desulfobacteraceae bacterium (assembly GCA_014237465.1). Classification (GTDB taxonomy): domain Bacteria; phylum Desulfobacterota; class Desulfobacteria; order Desulfobacterales; family Desulfosalsimonadaceae; genus SURF-3. The sequence continues at coordinate 243,922 of JABZFM010000007.1, forward strand.
CTTGCCGGAATATACGGTGATATGCACATGGCAGGCCATACCGGTGTGTCAAAACTGATGAATGCAAAACAGGACCTGGAACGACAGAGCAAATCACATCAAAAAACGGCCAGGCTTCTCAGGCAGGAGAAACAGCAGACGCACTCTTTAAAAGGGAGCATATCGTTAATAAAAACAGAACTGCGTGACACGCGTATGCGCCTGGAACAATTCAAGTCTTTAAATAAACATAAAAAACCGGATGCATCCCAAAAAGAAAAAAGCCCGTTTGAGAATGAAAATAGAATTCTGCGGAAAAAACTCAATGAAACTGAACGGGAAAATATCCATTTGACTGATCAAAACCGTAATCTGGAACGGGAAAAGAGAAGCCTTGAGATTGACTTTTTTACTATCCAATCCACCAATCAAAGGCTTGCCAGTGAAATAAAAGACCTTCTTTATCAAATAGGATCGATCTTTGAATGTAGTACCCAATGTGAGAATCATTGTACAAAATTTCAGTTATGCACCAGGCGAATTCTTATTGTCGGCGGGATGAGTAAAATAAAGCATCTTTATCGTAATTTGATAGAGTCCTGCGGTGGGGAATTTGAATATCATGATGGTTACATGAAAGCCGGCATCAATAAGCTTGAGGCTCAGGTCGGACGTTCAGACCTTGTGCTTTGCCCGGTAAACTGCAACAGCCACGGTGCATGCAAAAAAGTTAAATCATTATGTAAAAAACTGAATAAGCCGGTCAAAATGCTGCCGCAATCCAGTTTAAGCGTTATTTCAGAAGCATTAATAGAGAGCAGTACCGAGTGGATGATAGCCGGTAATAATGCGATTGCACAATAATCCGGACAAAACTATCTTCATAATTTTCAAAAGGAGGAAGCATGAGCGCGAATTTTAAAATCCAGACCCATAAAACTAAAAATGATTTAAATATTGACCTTACCGGTGATTTTGACGGGGGTTCCGCATATGAATTGATTCATACGATTACCCGGCATGATTCCGGGACCGGCGCAATCGTGATCAACACGGACAAATTAGGGCATATTATACCATTTGGTCACCAGATGCTTGATAAGCTGATCGGCATCAACAATATTTCCAGGCAGCGAATTTTCATGAAAGGCAAAAAATGCCGGCTTATGAAAATAGATGGGTGCGGACAGCTGATTTGCGGAAAAACCGGCAGTCCGTGCCAATGCACAGGAAAATGCCCGAATTGCATCATCGTGGATGAATTGCAGTAGAATCGACTTTATCCATTTTCATGAAACTGACCCAAATAGAAGCAAAGATATGACATGAAAATTTGCCGAATTCTGCAAACATGATTACAATATTTGATAAGTGAAATAAATAATTGGTCACTTTTTAAACCCAGTGTATACTTGGAACTGTTATTTATACATCAAAAAAGAGATATTATGATTGAATTAATTATTAAAATTCTGTTTGAATGCTGGCAGGCACGATTGTTCTGCTGGTTCTATCTCTTCGATGTATTTGAAAAAAAATAAAGATAGCAAATGACCTGCCAGGCGGGATATCAACCATATCTTCGGTTTTGCCGACCGATAATTTATCTGCACAGCCAAAATGTGGCCCCTCATGACAGTGCGGTCAGGAACCGGTCGGTTCAAAAAAACACTTAGAGTAAGCGAAATTACACCCCTATCATCATTTTTCTAAGCATTTTCTGAAATGGGGCCTTAAAAGAAGCAAATGATCCCAGCTCATCGCCTGGGTCTCCTTTCATGCTGCAATGCCGCCCCACGGTAAACAAAAAACGCGCCAGCGGCCCGATGTGTGTTCCGATCAATGATTTACCGGTGGTCTGCAAGGAGACGGAAATATCCCGTGCCGGGTCAGCCCAGCAAAATATATTAATAAACCCAATATGGCCATAGGCGGATTCTGAATACGGACCCCACATCCCGACCGGTGACGCTCCCAGCATCAGTCCTTCGCTGTATCTCATGGGAATGACCATGGTACCGTCAAACCACATTTTCGAAACCGGCGCCACCACCCGGCAAATAGTGGACGACTTGAAAATCCGCTTGCCGTTTAATTCACCGCCGTTTAACAGCATCTGGTAGAATTGCGACATTTCATCTGCTGAGGCCACCAGGTTGGCCGCCGGTATAATCACCTGCATAAACCGCGGCTCATTTGAAATTCGCACCACATCCCCCCAAGACACGCTCAATGCCCGTTTAGCAATGGTTGACAAGGGAAAAACCAGGGGCAAACCTGTATCATAATTAACGGCTACTTTATGGATTTCATCATCCGGTACGCCATAATTAAAGTAGCGGAATCCTAAAGGTTCCTGAATGGTTTCACGCAGCAATTCCCGGATATTTTTGCCCGTCACCCGGCGGACAATTTCCCCCATAATCACGCCGCCGGTGACGGCATGATATGCCATGCTGCCGCCATTTTTGGATGTCGGTTTCAAACCGCAAATCAACTTTACCAAGCCTTCATGATCATAAAGAATTTCCGGATCCACATCGGCAGGCGGCGTCGGTATCCCGCCATGATGGGATATCAAATGATGAATGGTAATCTCATGTTTTTTGTTTGCGGCAAATTCAGGCACAAACTTTTTCACCGGGTCATCTAAGGAAAGGGCTTTCTGTTCCGCCAGAAAATGAATCATCATGGCCGTGACCGCCTTGGAAGCGGAATACTGGCAGACGGGGGTATCCGGCGTCATCAGAACTTTTTGCGTATCCGGCTTATCTTGGGGGCCATTTCCATGGCTGTGGCCAATGGCGCGATTGATTACCACCCGTCCTTTTCTTCGCAGGCAGAACGATATCCCCGGAAAAATACCGGACCGATAAAGATCTTCCACGCTAGACCAGATAGCATCAACCCCTTCACTGGTCATGGCCGCATCCGCCGGTTCCGCTTCAGATAACGAATCACGAGTGGTGAGCAATGACAGATCATCCGGAACGCTTATGGTCCGGAATACTTTTGATTTCAAGGAGTCAATCAGAGTCATATTTATATGTAAAGCAATACACGATCATCATGAGAAACATCATTGCAACCGTCAGGCCGAATATCTCATTTAGCACAGACCGGTTCAGGTATGCAAGAACCCCTGTTAAAAAACTCAAAATACCTGTAAAACCAATAATCTTGGAGAAAATATCGCCCTTTATAAACCAGAAAAACAATACCAGAAATATGGTCGCAATCCCACCCCACTTGATCCAGGTAAACAGGTGCAACCAGGTCAGACAGCTTTCAAACTCCCCGCTTTCCAGGTTTGCCGTGATGCCCATTAATTGTATATTTTCAAGGGCATCCGCCGAAAGCACCATCAATGAAAGGGCAGCCCCGATATAATAAAACTTTTCAGATGAAATTTTTGCGCACTTTAACGAAAACATCAGCAAAAACATTGAATACAGGAGCATGTATATAAAGTCCAGTTGATTTCCCAGATCCATGGCATCTACCATCTCCTGCCGGATAGTGCCGTCGGTTGACATAAACATCTGAAACACCTCCATCCGGGTCTCGATAAACTCAAAAGCGATCACCGGCGTTATAAATCCGTCCGGCATTTTAGACGCTTTGGACGGGAAAATGATGACCAGTAAAATACTCATCCCCATCACCAGCAAACCGACATAACCGACTTTCAAAAATGTTCTATCCATAAATTCCATCCTTATTCGAATAACTTCATAATTGCCGGTGAAATAAAATAAATTGTAGTCGGGATTCTTTCCCGACAAATGGGACATGTCAATCTGTAGATTTTGGTGGCAAATTTTTGCGCCGGGTAAGAAACCCGGCCTACTCTATAGAAATTATTTTTGCTACAGCGCCGCTCAACGGCGTCACAAAACTTCCAAACAACTCATTCATAATGGCTTGAAATGATTGATAAGTTATTTTCTGATACAGTGGTAATGAATCACCATGAAAAACTTTTTACAAAGCCATCAATGTTTATCTTTCGCTTCCACAGCAGGCAGGTAAATGCAAACCGATGTCCCTTTTCCAATTTGAGACGAAACATCAATAAATCCGTCATGGTTCTTGATAATTCCATATACAGCGGCCATGCCCAGCCCCCTGCCCTGGACTTTTGTGGAAAAAAACGGATCAAAAATCTGTTTTAAGGTTTGTTCATCCATGCCTTTACCGTCATCGGTCACGATTAGACTGACATAGTGACCGGGCCGGGCTCCGGCATGGGATTGCGCATAATCTCCAGAGATTTCAACATTACTGACCGAAATCTGAATCCGTCCTTTTCCCTGCATGGCTTCCAACGCATTGCTTAATATGATATGCAGCACCATTTGCATCTGATCATAATCTGCGATGACTTTAGGCAAATTACTTCCCAGAGTCTTTTCAATATGGATATCATCACTGCCTGCATGCGGAATAGCTCCCAGAGACGCCGTCACCAGATGGTTGATATCCATTTCGACCGGCTGATATTTTCCGCCCCGGGCATAGGCAACGAGTTGAGTAGTCAAATCACTGATCTGCGATATGGCTGTTTTCATCGGCTCCAGGTTTTTTTCAACCGCCTGGTTTCCAGACAGTTTCAATTGAAGCAAATCAGCGTTACAGGACAACACAGATAGTTTATTATTGTATTCATGGGCAATCCCGCCGGCCAGGGATCGAATCGACTCCAGTTTATGCACCGCAAAAAGCCTTTTCTGCATTTTAATACGGTCACTGATATCTCTGGCCACACAGATAATTCCGGCAATATTCCCCCATTCGTCTTTCAGCAACGTAGCGGACAGAATCACCGGAATACTTTTCTTTTCCTTGGTGATGAACCGGAATTCTTCATTTTTCACACTTTTCTTTGCGATTAAATCCTGGGACAGCAGGGTGGCATCATTTTTTGACACAAACACTTCTTCAAACATCCGGCCTTCCAGTGCCACTTTTTTATAATCCAGCATATCGACGGTGGCCTTGTTCACGGTAATAATTCGCCCCATTGGATCCAGTAATATTAAAGCTTCTGTCATGGTTGAAAGGATATTTTCCGCTGCGGTCACCGGTGTAATGGTTAGAAATCTGTAGCGGATGATCGCATAGGCAATACCGCACACCCAGAAAAGAAAAGCAAAATGACCAACGGCCGGGATATTATAGATATTAAATACAGGCAGCATGACATTGATCAATGATCCTATGGTCAATGCAAACATTCCGGTAACGAAAATTATCAATGACTGATGTTTTATATCCGGGTTATCAGTCTTTCTCCAATAATCAAAGACCAGCAAAAGCCCGATTCCTGTTGTCAAAGTATAGTAAGCAAAATACAGATACGTCCATACAGATTGTTGCCAGACACCTGCCCACCCATACGATTGCTGAATTAAATCTGATATGAGTGATTCATGTTGCCATTGCTGATATAAAAGCAGCGCCGGTACGGCTATTAAAATAACACTCAGCTTCTTTAATGGAATGACCGAATTTTTTTCAGTAAAAAACACAAAAAAAGGAAAGACGAAACTGCCGAAACAGATCCAGCCGAGCGAACCGATTTTAATACTTAACCTTGCCGTCTCTTCCGATGCACGGGGATCATCATAAAAAACCAATGCAAACGTCCACACGGCAAAACAGCAAGTGATCCCGAAAAAAAATCTGTTTAAAGCAGCATCCGGATTTTTAACCAGAATGTAAATCCCGAGACCGGCATAGATCAGGAAACTGATGAAATCAAAAAACGACAATATGCTCATTAAATTTTTCCCTTGCTGCGTGGAAAATTAGTCTTCTTTTCCTCGATGCCGGGTTGATTGGGATATGTGCAGCCCAATCAGCCGGGCAATGAGAACGGTTAAATACAACTGCCCGATAATGGCTTCCACAACAGACAGAGTCGCGGCCTTGTCAGTTAAAGGGGAAATGTCTCCATAACCAAGCGTCGTCAGTGTCACAAAACTATAATAAGAAAAGATCATTTTTGTATTTTCCGCCAGGGCATCCGAAAAATGAAAAGATCCCGGATGAATCTTTTCCAGAAGACCATAAATCATTGCCCATGCAATCCCCAGCAGGAGATAGACGGAGACGGAAGCGGATATGACTTCCTGGGTAATAATATCCTGATTGAAGATAAAGGATAAAATGGAAAAAAGTACAAATCCGAGAAAGAGGATCCCCAAAACAGCCCCGACAATATCGGCATTCGGAACTTGAAGGACAGGTCCTATCCAGTCAAAAAATAATAAAGGCGCCACAAGGATAAAAGCAATCACGGTGTTTCTTGTCTTTTCACTGACCGCATAGACACTTGAGATTAAAATGAAAACAAAAAATATATCTAAAAGGTTACGTATCCGGACATAATCTTTAATAAACGGCACCAGAACAATGTACATGAACAATGTGACCAGCATGAATTGAAAACGAAACCTGAAGATGGGCCCTAAGATCAGTTTGTATGTCACGCTGCTCACAATCAGCTCCTTTAATCTTGATGTCTCCGTAAAAAGTCGAAGATTTAAAAATTCGATTATAATAATTTCGATAAGTTAAATATTTCAAAAGGGGTAAAATCAGACTTTTTACGAATTCATCAAAATTCAACCGCAAAGTAAAAAGTACTAAAAAACAGCTTACACTAAAACAGCGCCCCATTTCAATAACTGTCTAAAACCCCATACCACACTTTTTCTAAATAATTTATATTGTATTAAATATCTTTTTTGGGATATTAAGGATTAAACAGGAACCGGCATTTAGTAATTGCCCGAACGAAAACCGTCAATTTCCACAATCATTTTCAACCAGCAGGATCACAATGAAAATTTTAAAAATCATCCTACCCATTTTTTTTATCTGCTTTTTATGGTCATGCGGCACAGAAAAAGAACAGGCCCCTTTTGTACCGGAAGTGGACGTCTTCGAGGTAACCCGGCAGGAGCTGTCGCTGACCAAAGACTTTGTCGGCCAGATCTATGGGCTTAAAGACATTGCCATTCGGGCCCGTGTTGCGGGTTACCTGGAAGAAATCCATTTCAAAGAAGGCACCCGCGTCAATAAGAACGACCTGCTCTACAGTATTGAGTCCCAGCCGTTTGAAGAGACCGTTGCGGCCCGCATGTCGGATCTTGCTGCCGCGAACACCCATCTCGCCAAAGCCAAAAGCGACCTGAACAGATACCGCCCCCTGGCCGCCGAAAATGCCGTCTCCCAAAGCGACCTGGACGCGGCCCAGGCCAATTACGATGCATCCGTGGCCGGCGTTGAAGCCGCGGAAGCGAATTTACGCGCCGCACAAATCAACCTGAGTTATACACAGGTCAAATCACCGATTAACGGCCTGATCGGACAGACCAAGGCCAAAGTCGGCGACTTTGTCGGTCAGAGCCCGAACCCGGTTATTCTAAATACCGTATCCCAGACCGATACCATCCTGGTCCGGTTTTTTATCACTGAAAATCAATACCTGACCCTTTCAAAAAAAATATTAACAGACATCAACCGTGTTGCGGAAGGCAAAAAAAAAGGATCCGAGAATTTTTTCCAACTGATTCTCGCGGACGGGACATTTTACGATCATAAAGGAACTTTTGATTTTATTGATCGCGGGATTGACCCGACTACCGGCGCCATCCTGATTCAGGCGTCATTTCCCAATCCGCAGGCCTTGCTTCGCCCCGGCCAGTTTGCCCGGATTCGCGCAGAAGTCAGCAACAAAGCGGGGATCATCATACCCCAGCGATGCGTGATGGAACTCCAGGGGCAATACACGGTATATGTGGTTAATGACGGCAATCAGATTGAAAACCGCCAGGTGAAGCTGGGCCCGGCCTATCATAACTTTTTCATTGTCAAAGACGGATTGTCCGAAGGTGACAGGATCGTTTACGAAGGCCTTCAGAAAGTCCGCCCGGGCGCTGACGTAAAAACAGAAATCAAAGACATTCCTCTCATTAAACAAGAGCAGTAAAAACTATGGGCTCCTTTTTTGTCAGAAGACCGATCGTGGCGATGGTTATCGCCATTATTATTGTTATCGTAGGGCTTGTCTCTTTGCGGACATTGCCCATTGAACAGTATCCGGATATTACGCCGCCCCAGGTGCGCGTCAGCGCCAGATACACCGGTGCCAATGCCATCAATGTGGAACAGTCCGTTGCCACACCCCTGGAACAGGATATCAACGGCGTGGAAAACATGCTCTACATGAAATCCACCAACGCCAATGACGGCACCATGTCCATTCAGATCTCTTTTGAAGTCGGCACCGACCCGGACATGAACACCGTGTTTACGCAGAACCGGGTATCGGCCGCCACCGCCAAACTGCCCGAAGAAGTCAAACGCATGGGGGTCACCACGGAAAAATCCCTGCCCAGTATGCTCCTGCTGGTCGCGCTGACATCCGACGGCCGCTATGATCAAGATTTTCTCGGCAATTATTCTCTCATCAACATCAAGGATGTTCTGGCCCGGATCAAGGGCATCGGCCGCGTGGACGTGATGGGGGCCAGTGATTACTCCATGCGCATCTGGATCCGACCGGATCGATTAGCGCAGCTCAATATTACCGTGCCGGAAATCATGGACGCGATTCGGGCGCAGAATGTTATTGTGCCGGGCGGTAAGTTCGGTGCGGAACCCGCACCGCCAGGTACTGATTTTACCTATACGGTCCGAATGCCGGATCGGCTGGCCTCTGAAAAAGAATTCGGCGAAATTGTCGTGCGCACCACCGAATCCGGCTCTCAGGTCAAAATCAAGGACATTGCCCGCGTAGAACTGGGTGTTGAAACCTACAACATGTTTGCCCGGATGAACGACAAGGACGCTGCAATCATTGCTGTTTACCAGGCACCAGGGTCCAATGCCGTGGAGCTGGCAAATCAGATCACGGCGAGCATGAACGAACTGTCGAAATCCTTTCCCGAAGGTATTCGCCATGATGTATCGTTTGATATGACCCGGCCGATTACCGCCGGGATCGAGGAAATCGTCGTAACGCTTTTTATTGCCCTGGCGCTGGTGATCCTGGTGGTCTTTATCTTTATTCAGGACTGGCGCGCCACCCTGATTCCGACCATCGCCATACCGGTTTCGCTCATCGGCACGTTTATCGTTTTTCCCCTGCTGGGATTCACCATTAATGTGCTCTCCCTGCTGGGCCTGGTCCTTGCCATCGGAATTGTCGTGGACGATGCCATCGTCGTTGTGGAAGCCGTTCAGGTGAATATCAGCAACGGCATGTCATCCAAAGAAGCCACCATCAAAGCCATGGAGGAAGTGACCGCGCCGGTCATCGCCACCACACTGGTGCTCATTGCGGTATTTGTCCCGGTTGCCGCCATGGGGGGAATTACCGGCCGGCTGTACCAGCAGTTTGCCATCACCATTGCCGTATCCGTGGTGTTTTCATCCTTAAACGCGCTGACCCTGAGTCCGGCCCTGTGCTCTTTACTGCTCAAATCGCCCAAACCTTACAAAGGGCTGCTTGGCCGTTTTTTTAAGGGATTCAACAAAATTTTTGATCGTTCCACAAACGCTTACATGAGTTTTACCCATATCGTCGCCCGAAAAATCAAGCGCGGCCTGGTATTTATCATGATCATGCTGGCCTGCGCCGGCCTTCTGGGCAAGCTGGTACCGGGCGGATTTATTCCGGAAGAAGATCTCGGCGGTTTTTTTGTCAACATCCAGCTCCCCAATGCCGCCTCCCTGCAGCGATCGGATATGGTAGCCAAAAAAGTGGAAGCGATTCTCGAAGGCCTCGACCAAGTGGAATATGTTACCACCGCTGTCGGCTACAGCCTCCTTTCAGGGAGCATGGCATCCAACTCCGCGTTTATCTTTATCTCATTAAAAGAGTGGAACGACCGGAAAGGAACGGCATTACAGATCGTGAACAAATTAAACCGGGTTTTTTACGCCACCATTAAGGAAGCCCGGGTCTTTGCATTCGGGCCACCCGCTATCCCGGGCCTGGGCAGCGGCTCCGGCTTTACCATCATGCTGCAGGACCGGCGGGGCAATACGCCGGAATACCTTGCCGAACAGACCCGGCAATTTATACAGTCCGCCCAGTCCCGGCCCGAAATCGGATCAATCTTCACAACGTTCCAGGCAAATGTGCCCCAGCGCTATATCGATATTGACCGGGACAAGGTGTTAAAAGCGGGCATTCCCCTTAACGCGCTTTACACCACCATCGGCGCCTTTCTCGGAGGGGCCTATATCAATGATTTTAACCGGTTCGGTCGCCTGTATCGTGCGTATATTCAGGCAGAACCAGAATACCGGCAAAACGAAAATCAGATCAACCTGTTTTACGTTAAAAACATAAACGGAGAAAGTGTCCCCCTGGCAGGGTTTGTAACGGTAAAAGATGTGGTCGGCCCGGATTTTACCAACCGTTTCAATCTCTATCGTTCGGTGGAGTTGAGCGGCAGCCCGGCTGAAGGGTATACGTCGGCCCAGGCGCTGAATGCTTTGGAGGAAGTCGCTCAGGAAGTACTTCCAGCGGATATGGGATATGAATGGGCCAATATGTCGTATCAGGAAAAACAGGCTGCCGGCAGCGGCAGCGTCGTATTTGTCTTTTCCCTGGTCTTTGTATTTTTGATCCTGGCGGCCCAGTATGAAAGCTGGTCGTTGCCCTTTTCCATTCTGCTGGGAACGCCGTTTGCGATCCTGGGGGCCTTTCTGGCCCTGTATACCGCCCGATTCTTAAGCCTCAGTTATGAAAACAATATTTTCGCCCAAATATCTTTGGTGATGCTCATTGCCATGGCGGCAAAAAATGCCATCCTGATTATCGAATTTGCCAAGCTCAATTTTGATGCCGGCAAATCATTACTGGATGCAGCCATAGAATCCGCGCGGCTCCGTTTTCGCCCGATCCTGATGACCGCCTTTTCATTTATTCTCGGGGTGCTGCCCCTGGTTTTTGCCACTGGGGCCGGTTCCGAAGCCCGAAAAGTAATGGGCATGTCCCTGCTGGGCGGGATGAGCCTTGCGACAATTTTAGGGGTATTCTTTTATCCCATGCTGTTTGTATTTATCGGAAATATTGCCGGATACGAGAGAAAGAGAAAAAATGCGGATGCATCTGAGTAGCGATATGAAAAACATAACCATACTTTTATTGTTATTAATACCTGTGATCATTTTTTCGGGCTGTGCTGTGGGTCCGGATTTTCAAACACCGGTTGCCGAAGTGCCTGATGCGTATCACTATGATTCTCAGTCATCAGAATCGGTCATTGATCCGGTCATTGATTTGGCCATTGATCTGGAATGGTGGACACTTTTTGATGATCCGAGACTGGATGCCCTTGTCAGCACCGCTCTTCAAGAAAACAAAAACATTCTCATTGCTGCCGCACGCCTGGAAGAAGCAATGACAAATCTGAGCTTTACAAAAGCCGACCTCTACCCCCAGCTTGATCTCCAGGCTTCAGCAGGCCGGGGCAACCTGATAAACGGGCAACGGTCCCCGAATGAACAGAATGCTTTCTACATCGCGCCGGTAGTAAGCTGGGAAATTGATTTCTGGGGAAAATATCGTCGCTCAACAGAAGCGGCCCGGGCTGAAATGATGGCATCGGAATACGGGTATCAGGCAGCACAATTAAGCCTGGTCAGCGAGGTGGTCAGCACCTATTTTCTGCTTTTGGATTTTGAACACAGACTTGAAGTATCAAAACGAACCCTGACGCTCCGGGAGAAAAGCCTCGACATTATCGAAAAACGATTTGATAAAGGCATTATTGCTGAAATTGATGTTCACCAGGCACGTATTCAGCGTGAAATTGCCGCTGCCGCGATTCCTGTTTTCGAGCGATCTATTGTAAAAACTGAAAATGCCTTAAGCATTTTACTCGGCCGATTGCCGGCTGAGTTTGAAACCGAAACCGGCCGGGACCAGCTGATCAGCCCGCCGAACATTCCCATTGGATTGCCGTCTCAGTTGCTCGAACGGCGACCGGATATTGCTCAATCAGAAGCCGCACTGCATGCGCAGACCGCACGTATCGGCATTGCGAAATCCTTAATGTTTCCGGCGATAAGCCTCACCGGATTATTTGGTTATGCAAGCAATGACCTGTCAAAGCTCACTTCAGACGGCCTGGGCTGGTCTGTTACCGGAAGCTTATTCAGCCCGCTTTTTAACTGGAAAAAAAATATTAACCGGGTAGAAATTGAAAAAATCAGGACGGAACAGGCCCTTTTGCAATATGAAAATACCGTGCTTTCCGCGTTTCGTGAAGTCAAAGATGCATTAATTGATGTAAAAACCTATAAGGCGCAGGCACAAGCAAAAAAACGGGAACTGACATCCGCCGCCAAAGCCGCGGAACTCTCCCAGATGCGCTATGATAAGGGAGTCACCAGCTATATTGAAGTTTTAGAGGCTGAACGCAGCCTGTTTAATGTAGAACTGCAGTATTCTGAAATCCGGCAGGAATATAATAATGCGTATGTAAAACTCTATAAATCCCTTGGCGGAGGATGGGATATTTCAAAACAAATCACCCTCCCGGCGAGCACACAAAAAGCTGCTGCTGAAGAATAACCGCCGACTAATAAGGAGAAAAGACACATGCTTAGACTGTGTACAAGAACCATTATCATTGTCCTGGTTACGATTATCGTTTACGGATGTACCACGACCAGCGATTCCGTAAAAGATTCAGGAGAAGTTACAGCCCCGGAGATTGCCCCTTTGAAAGTTGGTATCACCCCGGATTACCCGCCTATCATCTTCAAACTGGCCAAAGAGATTACAGGGGTTGAAGCGGACCTGGCCAAACGACTTGCGGAAGAACTTGGCAGACCGCTTCAATTTGTCGAACTGCCCTGGAAAGAACAGATTCCCGCGCTACTGATCGGAAAGACGGACATTATCATGTCGGGTATGAGCATCACAAAAGCAAGAGAGGTTAGAATCCGCTTCACAGACCCCTACGTTAAGAGCGGACTTTTAGCTGCCTTCCGAAGAGAGGATGCGGCCAAATACAATTCCATAGACAGCATATTAAATAGTGATTTAACCATAGGTGTTATAAAAGGCACCACCGGTGCGGTGTTTGCCAAAAATCATTGTTCAAATGCAGGAAGAATCCTTGAACTTTCAAAGGCCCATGATGGCGCTATAGACCTCAAACGAGGTGTTATTGATCTATTTATCAATGACGCACCATCCATTATCTGGCTTGTTTCGGAAAATGAGGCTGATCTCAGCGGGTTGTGGGAACCTTTAAATGTTGAACATCTTGCTTGGGGAATTACCGGAGAGGACCAGGAGTTTGTAATGGATGTCAACGATATACTAAAAAAATGGAAGGAAGACGGGACATTAGATAAGGTATTAAAGAGATGGCTTCCTTATCTTGACTCTTTAAAATAACACCGCATGGCCAGATCATGATCTTCACTTGGCAATACCCAGCACCATTTTTCCGGAATCTATGGCCTTTTGGATAAACTTTTTTTCCATTCTTTTCTAAAAATAAAAACGGTTTTCAAGAATTTTTATTTGTGATTTATACTTTTTTCACCAAATTCCATTAGAAAATTTAAATTATGATTGATACTATCAAAATAGTACCAAAAAATATATTATTAAGAACAACTCACAGCAATGCAGATTGATAAAAAATATATAACATATTGATATTTAATTATAATTAATAAAAAAAATCTCTGCGTTTATTTAAAAAAGCACCAAACTTCACCCCGCCAGTCCACCTTAATTTATCCCATGTAAAAGCTGACACGAAATATTTTAATAAAAAATAGTTTTTTTATTTCATCAAAACCTTGACATTAGGAAAAATTTATCTATTATTTTTAAAATTAGATTGAGGTTTTTTTTTATTTTAAAGGCCGGTTTCTTTACGAAGGCGTAACCATTGCCAAAGTGGTGCCCGAAGGTAAAGGAGTAAAAGTAATTTTTTTAACAAGGAGGACGTCACTATGGCTAATGGAACTGTAAAATGGTTTAATGAAAAAAAAGGCTACGGTTTCATTGAACAGGAAGATGGGCCGGATGTATTTGTACATCATTCGGGAATCAACGCAACCGGGTTTAAAACGCTCAATGAAGGCGATCGCGTCACATTTGACATTGAGCAGGGAGCAAAAGGACCTTCTGCAGTTAATGTAACTGTTGCTTAAGACCAGCCCTATAAGCTAAAAAGGGCATCCCCGCTGATTCAACGAGGATGCCCTTTTTTTTTATCCAAAGGATTTATTCCTTTCGACTGACGTTGTGGCGGCGCATCAGATAACCATATTAATTTATTACCTATCAATATTTTCCAGGTGTTCTGATTCGTTCGTTTGCAAGGCATCCGGGAAGAAGCTGTAACGCGCTACTGCGAATCCCGGATAACGTCGCAAAAGAACAAATCAGGACATCTGGGGTTATACACCTGGTATGATACGCTTAACCCAACCGTTATCTTTACACCACTGATAAAACAACAGCCGAGACATCCGATTTGTTGCAATTTCATTGGATATTGCGGTGGTGATAATTTCTTTTTTCTTATTTAACTTCAAGCCTTTTGCTTTCTTTTCACTAATGTTTTGAACCTGCTTGAGAACATACCCATGGTGCAGCATCGTCTGATCCGCCTTGCGGCAAAAAGTTTTTTCAAGCTGCAGCTTTAAAGCGTTAAAATTAGCTGTGACAGTCATTTTTTTTGCGGACTCCAGAAACGAATAATCAATTGATCTATCAATAAAAACAAGCGGTTCAGGATCCATTACCTGGTACAGCATAACAATCCGATAGGTTTTTAAATCTTTGGAATAAACCGCCTTCACCTTTTGGTGGCCCATATCGAAATCAACGTCATTGCCAAACATATGTGCCGCTTTCTCATCGGTTGTCTTATAATCCCCTTCGATCAGCAGTATTTTCTCTTCATTATAAATCTCAACCGGATGATGATGGCTGGTGTAGAACCGGGACCGTTTTTTTCCGAACCGGCAGGAAAGGACCATAAACGGATTAAACGGCCGCTCAAAAAAAATTTTCTTAACCGCCAAAAAATTAATTCGCAAAACATCCAGCTGATCACCGGACGATCCGGCAATTTCATGAGAATTAATCGGGCAAAGGATCTGGGGCAGTTTAATTTTCAGCTTATTTAGAATGATGAAGTGATCAAAATTTGAAATCCTGCAAAGCAACCGGATTCCTTCCGGGGTGATCGTTGAACCCGGCAATAAAACCAGCACACTGTCAAAATCGGAATCATGGACTTCATTATTCATACAAACAAATTCTTTTATTTCCGGAGCTACTGGGAAGGCGTGGTTTTCAAACGATCTAAAAAATCTCCAACCGCACGAAATACCCTTTCCGCATGTTCACCGTTAATAATGCCGTGACGTTCATAGTTGACCATCAGATATTCTTTATTTTTGGCCCCCAGTTTTTTAAAGATTTTAAGTGCCCCCTCCGGACTGACGACCGGGTCACCAAATGACTGAATCACAAGGGCCGGCGCTTGAATTTCGGCCAGTTTGGGCTCAATTTGATCCATCAACCGGTCCAGTTCAATAATTCCGGATATGGGGTTGCGAACATAATTAATATGGGGATTTTCCGGATGATTTTCAACAAATTCCTTTTTCGCGGATTCCACATTGAGTTTCCCCATCAATTTATTCCAGAGATTAACTGCCGGAACAAAACGGGCTGAAAAATCCTGAAGTTTGAGGGGGGGGGAGATGGCAAAAATACCGGCAAAATTTTTGACCCGTGAAGCAAGATCCAGCGCCAGGCCGGCCCCGGTTGAAAAACCGCCGACAACCACTTTCCGGCAAACTTCATCCATGATCACGTAACCCTCCTCAACAGACTCCACCCATTCCATGTATGTACTCTCAGCCAGGTCCTCCGGCGAGGTCCCGTGACCTTTCAATCGGGGTGCATAAATCCGGTAGCCCAGTTCACCAAGGTATTCTGCCAGGGCCCGGACCTCAAGTGGAGCGGCCATATATCCATGAATCAATACCACACCGATATCTTTATCTCTGCCCTTGGTAAAAAACGGCGCCCCCACATCCCGGTCTTTTGACTCTCCCTCAATGGCAAAGTTGGCATAATCTTTTTCAAAATCGAACCGGGCCTTTTTGATAAGATATTCCTTGATTTTATATTTTATCCGGAGCCTGTGTTCCAATGCCAGGTCTCTGAGTTTTTCCTGCAAATCCGTCAAGGGTTCAATCTCATTGGCGCTCACCACCACAGGATTGTCAACACGCACCCGGTGAAAATCAGATTCTTCGCAAAAATCCGAATCAATAATAACCGAATTGTCTTCTTTGCGAATCACACCCTTTTCTATTGCCAGGTTGATAAAATTATTAAATTTATCATACCGGTCATCCGTCAGCAGGCTGATCTGATTGCCCATCAGCGAATCATGCCGAAAAAAATTCATGCATTCCAGGCACAGGGTTGTGGCCAGAAACGCCCGCTGCCGGAACTCCTGTTCATCGATTTTATGATCAGGAATGTATTTCAGCAATGAGGCAAAAATATGATCGTGGTTCACGGTGGTCAGCTGATAGATGGCAGACATATACCGCTCCATGATTCTCCGGGCAGTCTTTCGCATCATGTTGACAGAAGGTATTGTATCGTCAAAATTAATCGGTGCCGAAGAGCCGATGTCCGCCTGAATGGCTGAACTCTTCAGGTACTGGGCCACCCGGATGGGTTTGCCGAACCGCATATCCACGTCCACGCCGGACAACAGCATGGAGCCTTCGGTCATCATCTCCTCCAGCATCCTTCCGGAAAGCTCGCCCACAAACAATTCCGCCATACGGCTTAGCATATTTTCCCTGGCCCGGATGGGATAATAGGTCAGATTGACCGGAACAATATATGTTTCATGATCAAGGACCGGCGCAACCTCTTTGATCTGAAAAAGCGCCATCAAACGCTCTGCCTCTTCCGGTGATTTATCAAGCATCCGGCGAAGCCGCTCCCGGTAGAATTCGGTCCGCAGGGCAAGGGTTGCCGTCCCGGTATGCGGGGGATGACTGCCGTCCGGGGACTCAATCATGAACTCCCCTTTTTTCTCCCCCTTTTTTTCAAATATCTTCTTGCTCTTTACCATTCGGCCTTCAGGAAAAATAATCCATGACGCCTCACCGGTCAGAAGACTTTTCACCATCAGCTGATCCCTGTCCGGATTTTTCGTTGAAACCGCACCCAGGCGATTGAGCAGATTCCCCAAGCCGCCGCCAAAAAGCTTGTCATCGGCCAACGCCCATATCGTCATTCGTGTCAGCCGGTTTAAATAATACGGAATAAAGAATGTCTCCATGCGGGTGAAATGATTGACGGCAAAAATGACGGCGCCTTTGGGAATATCTTCTTCACCATAGGTCCGGATGTTGGCCCGTGACAAGTTAGAAAGGGCTTTTACGGCATAACCGACGGTTTTATAAGCATATGGATTCATGAAAGTTTCTCCCGTAATAAAGGATCCGAATCCCCACGCCCCCCCCTTCTTTTAATTTTCTTCTTTAATCATACAAGGACCGTAGGAACCAGAGAAACAGCTTCAGTATAGTTGAAAAACGGCTGCGGGTCAATCATCCGGTTCCATAACATTATTTAGGATACATACTGCCAATGAGCTTATATTGTGTTCAAGTTGTGGAAGTTTTTGTGGAAAAATATAATGATGTTTAATGATATATAATGACCTTCCCTTTTAATTCCGCAGCAATCTTGACCACTTCAAAAGTGGCATCATCCTGATATTGACAGTACTTCTCATTTGTATCAAGGCCCGATGCGGGTCCTCAATTATAATTGCCGCTGATCATATGCATAATTTGTAATTTCAATTGACAGATTATGAATACAATGGTACTTTGACTGATATGATATCTCGTACCCTGGAAAAAAAATTACTTGAACTTTCAGATTATTACCCCGTAGTCGTGGTCACGGGCCCGCGCCAATCAGGTAAAACCACCCTATGCCGGATGGCGTTCCCGGAAAAGCCCCCTGAACCCGGCCGATTCATACTGACCGGTTCTCAGCACTTTGGCCTGTCGCAAGCCATTTCCCAATCTCTGGCGGGGCGTTGCGGTATTTTAGTTCTCTTGCCCCCCAGTCTCGAGGAACTTCGTGATTTTCCAAACTCACCGGAAGACTTGTTTTCTGTTCTCTGGCAAGGCGCTTATCCCAGAATTTATGATCAAAATATCCCGGCCCACCAATGGCTGGCCGATTATACTGCCACATACGTCCAACGCGACGTCCGCCAGGTTATTAATATCGGAGACCTTCAGGTCTTTTCCGGTTTCCTTAAGCTCTGCGCAGGCCGCACGGCTCAAGAAATCAATCTTTCGGCAGTTGGAAGCGATGCCGGTGTTTCTCACAACACCATACGCTCCTGGCTGTCTGTACTGGAAACCAGCTATATTATCCACCGCCTGCCCCCCTGGCACACCAACATCCGAAAACAAGTCGTTAAGGCGCCCAAGCTGCATTTCTTTGATAGCGGACTGGCATGCTACCTGCTTGGCATCCGCGAACCGGATCAACTTTACCATCATCCCCTTCGGGGGGCGATCTTCGAAAGCTGGGTTATCTCCGAAATTTTTAAAGCGAATGTGCATGGCGGCGTGCAGCCTCGAATTTTCCACTACCGGGAAACACGTGGGATTGAAATCGACCTGCTCATTGAACAGTTCGAAGGCATGGATGCCGTTGAAATCAAATCAGGGGCTACCGTGTCCGGGGATTTTTTCAAAAACCTTGAACGCTTTTCCGATCGCCTAAAAAGCGCGGCCACAAAACACTCGATACGAAAACACGTTGTTTATGGCGGTGATAATACCCAGCAACGATCCAAAGCGCAGGTCTTATCCTGGCGTGACGTCCACCTGTTGACGTCTCATGCATGAAACTTTTTTGGGGGCAAGAGTGATAGTCGGTAAACTAAAAAAATTAAAGAATTAATTATAAAATCAATATATTATAGACCCATACCGACAGTTCGACTCCCGCCGTCTTCATCAATTATTTATAATAAATTCAATATGTTGTAATTTTCTCACCAAAAAACCGTAAGACCCTCTGTGAATTTTGATTCGTAAATCTATCCACTATCATTCGAAACTGTAAAAAAAGATGTTTGATTACAAAGATATCATGAGCAGCATGTTTATCCCATTGAGTTTAGGATGGTGGCATTTTAACAGTATGCCAAAAAGTGTGGCCCGAAAACAATTCAAAATAATCGAATAAAATTTGTTGGTGCATGTCGCGCAGGTAGCACCAAAAGTCAGTAACGAAATCGGCCTCACCAATAAAAAATCCATTGAAACGGTAGATAATATTATTGAAATCATCAAGTCAACGCTTGAATCTGGTGAAGATGTTTTGTTCAGCGGGTTTGGGGAATTCAGTATCCTTGAAAAAAATGTAAGGAAGGGCAGAAACCCTGCCACAGGAAATGATATGATGCTGCCAGCCCGGAAAGTTGTCAATTTTAAGTGTTCAGGGAATCTCAGAGAACGGATAAGTAGAAAGGATTAGGTCTCTCGAAATTAATTTACAAACCGGGGCGGCCCTGCTAGCCAACCCGGTTTTTTATTTTCAAGATTTCAACAATTTCAAATTTGAATTTCATCGATAAGAACCGGAGGCGGAAACCGTTGCATGAAAAGTGCTGAGTCTTCTTTAGCCAAGCTTAAAACCAACGGATCATCCAGGGTAATATAGATTCTTTCTTTCTCGCATAAATGTTGCATGAATGTGGTTTTGCCGAAGTTTAAAATTTAAGTAGCAAACCTCTCGATAAAACAGCAAAAGGGCGAGTAACGCACTCGCCCTTTTGTTGAAAATGATTATTTAATTTTCTGCGAAACGCCTATCCAGCAACCCTCTGCCTGGCGGTCTTCACAATCTGAAAATACTCTTCACCTTCAAATCCCAGCCGCTTTAATGTTTCATCCGTGGGAATACTGTTGCTGTCATATCCTTTGGCCGCATACACGGTATCCATGAGTATTTCATACTGGTCCCGCCGATAGCCCTGGAGCGATTTCAAAAGTGCTTCATCACTCATGGATGTCACATCCAGTCCAACCGTCTCTGTCAGATATTTTTTATAATAATCCTTCCGGTCATTAAACTCGTCCATGAACACCGGCGCCATAGCGCGGAGGGGGATTTTATCATATTCCCGAGTCCCGAACCCCTGGCGCAGGTTAATGAGCTTGTGCAGCAGATAACTGCGTTCGGATTCGGTTAACAGGTCATCTAAGGTTTTTTCCGTTCCCAGGGTTGAATTGACCAGTTCCAGATACAGGTCAACCGTGGGGATATTTTTTGCCGGGTCTTCGGTCGCCGCCGCATCCGGATGCCGCACATCTATCCATGGCAGCTTGCACAGACCGACAATGTTAAACCAGGTCCGAAACAGCGGAAACCAGCAAAGGGCGGACGCCTTCTGCTCAAAAGTCGGCATTTCGTTTTTAACCTGATCCAGGGCAATCAGCCAGGCTTCATCATGCTGGGGACCTTTTAAGGCAAACCCGTACCCGCCCTGCTGCGCCAAAGATTCTTTAGTAATATACATTGAAAATTCAAGGCCTTTGGTTTCCATTGCAAACAGATCGAGATCCTTTAATACCTCGTCCCGGCTGTGTCCGTTTCGTGACGCCGACCGGTCGGCAATCCAGCCTTTCATATAACGGATGCCGCGCCCCACTTTACGGGTAAACCCGTCCCCGCCGGCCGCCATTTTATGCAGTAATTCAAAAACCGTACCCGCGTCATTCCATTTCAGTTCCATCCCGCCGGTATCTTCCAAGGTCAGGTGCCCCTGCTGAAACGCTTCCACCAGAAAAGCGATGCCCACACCGGTACTGATGGTATCCATGGCATATTCATCACAGTACCAGGCATACTCGAGCATCAAAGGGATATCAAAAATACCGAGGTTGGTTACGGCTGCGGCGGTTTCATATTCAGGCCCGTCCACTGCCACTGTTTTACCCTTGAAAGGCCCGGTTAACAACTGATGATTTTCACAGGCTTTTGTGCACGCCAGGTTGCAACCGGCAAAACATCCATCCGGATGCTTCTGTTCAAATATGCTGTCTTCAAAAATTTTTCCGGAGATATTCTTTTCCCGTTCATCACTGCCAAATTTATAGTTATTCACCGGAAGAATATTATTGGTGTTCATGATGTCTAAAAGCGCGGTCGTGCCCTGCTTTGCAAGCCGCATCTCTTTGGGATCACGCTCTCGAAGCACATTACGAAGACCTTTCCCGGCTTCACGCAGGCGTGCCTTGTCAACCGGCTGATTGGAACTCCCTTTTGACAGGTCACTCCTGGCAACAATGCCCCAAAGCCCCTTTTCCCTCATGATTGTTCCCATACCGCCGCGGCCCGCCTGTTTGGCACGGCAGCGCTTACGGCGCGGATCATAATAAACACTATTGATACACCCGAAAAATGTATTTTTACTGCCGATGCCCGCATTGACAAATGCAATGGCAGACGGCTTGCTCTCTCCGCGCCAGACGTCTACGAGTTTTTCCGCATCATATATTGCGCTTTCAGTGTCCGGCGCATCTTCGATGTGGATTGTCCCGTTTATATCATCAATAAAAACAATCACATCCTTATCCGACTTTCCGGTGACGGAAATGGCATCAAATCCGGCATTTTTAACCAGAGGAAAAAAATAACCGCCCACATTGGAATCACAGAATGTCTTGGTCAGGGGTGAAATGGACCCGATGATAAATTTGCCGGTTCCGGCAAACCCATTTTCCCCGCAAAACGGTCCCCCGGCAAATGCCAGGACATTTTCCGGGCTGTCATATCTTGTTGATGCCTCAGACCCGTCATAAACCAGTTTTAAACAGTAGCCTCTGCCGCCGATAAACATATCCTTTGTTTCGGGAGAGATTTCTTTTATCTCGATTTTTTTGTCTGTAAGATCAATATGAAGTAACCGGTCCGTGTATCCTTTGACGACCTTAGTTTTCTGATAATCGATAGTTGCAAGTGCCATCTTCTATATGCTCCTCCATGGTTTTAAAATATCCGTACCATTTATTGAAAATTCTGCTACCGTAAAGCTTGTAGATGTTTCATAATAAATTTAAACAATTACCATTAATATGAACACTGTTTGCATGTCAATAAAAATTGCAATATTATGCCCGGTCAAAAAAAATCCAAAATATTATTATCAACTCATAAACATGACCCTCATCAGTCGTTGAGAACTCCTTTTCCCTTCAAATTTCATTTAAGATAATATATAACCTTAATGAACAAATGAATAGTGATCTAAAGGAGCTCTTTTATGCACATAGGTATTTTTGCCGATATTGAAGGGAGTTTCGGTATCTGGCGCATGCGGCAATGCCGTATGGGTACGCCGGAATGGCAGTATGGAAGATATTGTTTAACAGAAGATGTTAATCACGTGATCCAGGGTGCCTTTGACGGCGGCGCCGACACTGTCACTGTCAAAGACACCCATGAACTGGGCTTTAACTGCCTGCCCCGAAAACTTGATAAACGGGCCAGGTATGTTGGCGGCCATTATACGACGCCATCATTGTTCGGCAAAATCTCCGACTATGATCTGGTCCTGTATGTTGCTATCCATGCGGCATCCGGAACGGAAAACGCCTTTTTTCCCCACACCCATTACGGTATTTTTTCAGAAATCAAGGTCAATAACACGCCTGCCTGCGAGATGGATATCTACGCTGCTTACCTGGGTGAATTCGACATCCCGGTCGGTTTTGTTTCCGGTGAGGATATTGCCGTCCGGCAGGCTTTAGATGCCCTGCCCTGGGCAAAATCCGTGGTTGTGGACAAACGCAGGGATGCTTATACGAATGGTGAAAAAAGTATCCGATATCTGGCAGAAGGAAGAAAGCAGCTCAGACAAACCACAGCCCGGGCAGTTAAAGACGCTTCCCAGATGAAACCCTTGATCATCAACGGCCCGATCGTTTTTGAAGCCGAATTTCGAAGTAAAAAACTTGCCACCCGTTTCAATACCTGGCATTTTCATCAAACCGAAAATCTTGTTACATGGGAAGCAAAAAATATGATTGAAGGGTTTGAAATGCTCAACAAGCTAACGTTTATCCCGAAAAAAGTTTACCCCTTCAGACGCCCGCTGGCGTTTGCCATCAGGAACTTTTTTCGTATCAAAACCGCTTATTTTGCCCCGGACCCAAACTCAGAAGATGCCGCTTTACCGTGATATTCGTTATCGCAATCTACCTTGAACAATCGTTTATTCGGCCTCATCCGTTTTCATCTTTTTAAGCAACTCGCCAAGGCCGTCAAACGGCTTGTGGGTCAACGTGGGCTGATCCTCTTCGCTGCCCGCGGAATCCCCGTCATACCATTGTGACACTTCATCCCGCGCGTGTTCATTGTCGTGACAGTAAAGACACAACAACTCCCAGTTGCTGCCGTCCGGCGGATTATTATCATGATCATGGTCTTTGTGATGGACGGTTAATTCTCGCAGCCGCTTTCCTTCAAATTCCCGTCCGCACCGGGCGCAGATCCACGGAAAAAGTTTGAGCGCCCGTCCCCGATAGGACTTTTCCTTCAGATCCCGATTACGCCGGGCCTCTTCCAGAATCTCTTCCATCCGGCTCTTATCTGATGACATTTGGATATCCTCCAATGGAACGCTTAAGAACTCTCATCTTTCTCAAAGAGATCACAAAACACAAAAAAACATTCAGAAATAACAGAATAAATGAATATAAATGCGAATTCAATATATTATCAAATCTAAGCAAAAAGCATCTTTCAGCGGATTTTATTTTCAGGGCAATCATCACATATTGTCTAAAGGTATTTCATACCCTGCATTGCGGTAGATATCCCTGATTCTAATCAAATCGTCATTTTTAAATTTCCCGGTGAACATATGCCCGAGAATCAATAACTGCTTTTTTTGAGCATCTTTATACAGAAGAACAATCGGAACGTTTGCTTTATCGGCAATATGCCAGAACCCTGTTTTTATCTGTTTAACCTCTTTTCTGGTTCCCTCGGGGAAAACAACTGGAATAAATTTGTTTCTCTTAGAAAATTCTTCAGCCACCTGATCGACCATATCGCCGGCAGAACTTCGATCAATGGGCATCACTTTCATTGCCTTAAATATCATCGACATGGGCCAGAACATCCACTCTTTCTTGATCATAGGACTTGTCTGGACGCGGTTCACAAATGAAAATCCAATGCCAAACGGCGCATCCATATTTGTATTGTGCGGAAACCCGATCAATACATACTTATCACCAATCTCTTTAGGAACTATTTCGCAAGTCCAGCCCTGTATTTTAAAAAAAAGCATTCCGATTCCGTATTTTATCCATGAAACTAAATTATTCATAATCATCCTGAAATTAAAAACTTTTCAAACGGTTTCCAGTACCATTTTTTGATCACCGCATATTTGGATTTCAAAGATTCCGGGGCTTCAGCAAACAGGGAATACAGCGTGGGCACCACAACCAGGGTCAACACCGTGGCAAGCATCAGGCCAAAAATCACCACAATGGACATAGACTTCCAGTACTGGGAGGTTTCACTAATCAGGGAAATGGTCATTTCGCGAAAATTAATGGAAATCCCGGTTGCCATGGGAATTAATCCCAAAACTGTTGTAATGGCGGTCAGCATAACCGGCCTTAGCCTCGTGGCGCCGGCGGCAACAATGGCATCATGCAGGTCCATTCCTTTGTCCCTTAATTTATTGATATAATCTATCAATACAATGGCATTATTGACCACCACCCCGGCCAGAGAGATCACACCCACACCGGACATGATGATCCCAAACGGATACCGCATGACCGTCAGCCCCAGATAAACGCCGCCCAGGGACAGTATCACGGATGTTAATATAATCAACGGCTGACTGACCGAGTTGAATATGGTAACCAGGATCAGGAAAATCAGAAAAATAGCAATCATAAACGCTTTTGACAAAAACTCCTTAGATTCCTGCTCATGCTCATGCTGGCCCGTGAATTTCATACCGATCCCCGGCGGCAGGATAAAATCCTTTAACAATTTTTCAGCCTGCATCTTGGCGACCGACCCCGGGACTTTTGTTTCATCCACTTCCGCCTTGACGGTCACGACCCGCTCGTGATTGATCCGGTTGATATCCCCGATACTACCCGCATATTTGATGGTCGCAAGAGTGGTCAGCGGAACCAGCTGACCTACCGGCGAAGGAATCATAATTTTACGAAGTACATCCGCCACTTTCCGGTCCTTTTCCGTAAATTTCACTGTAATATCATAATCTTCTCCGGCTTCACGATAGGTGGAAACATTTAAGCCGTTGTAGGCTGTCTTTAACGCAAACCCGATCAGATTGGTGGACAGCCCGAACATGGCGGCCTTCTGCCGGTCAATATCGATCTGGACGGACGGCAGTGCATCCATGTAATCATCTTTAACATCCTTCACAAATGGAATTTTTGAGATGATCCCCCGGACTTGCCGGGCAATTTCACCCAGAACACGCAAATCATCACCGGAAATTTCAATATTGATGGGGGCTCCGGTGGGCGGCCCGCCCTTTTCTTCCGCCACGGTAATCCGGGCGCCCGGGATATCCTTTATCCGTTCGCGAATCAGCTCAATATCTACGGCTGACGGTGTTTTACGGTCCTCAAAATCGACAAACTGAATCCCCAGGCGGTTATCCGAGTATTCGGAAAACAACGAACTGCCGGCCTTTTTCTTTGCCGTGGCATAAATATGTTCAATATTGCCGATATCCGTGGGACCATCAAAAAATTCCCCATTGCGTTTTTCATGTTTCTGAAAAGTATAAGACCGGGCGTAATGATCATCATATGACAGGTCCGGGTCCGCTTGGGCCTTCAAATTCAAATCATAATTGTTGACCGCCAGTTCAATCTTTTTAATGACCCGGTCCATATAATCGATGTCCGCGCCTTCCGGTGGATCCAGATTCACATACGCACTTTTGGGATCCAGGCTGGGGAAAAACTCCACCGGCTTTTCAAGCCCGATCACCAGCTTCCATATCTGCATTAAAATGATCAGAAACAGAAACGCTGATGTGACAATCATCAAACGGTGCTGCAGAGAATACTCCAGGACCCGCCGGTATGTTTTCAGCACTTTTCCCGCAATGGCAATCGGCTGTTCCCCGACTGCCATAACATTGTCCGTGCTGAATTCTTCCGACTGCGCCGGACTGTTTTTGACTTTCATAAAAAACGCGGCCAGGGCCGGGTTAATGACCATTGCCACAAACAGGCTGGAGGCCAATGTAATGATCAGTGTGATAGGCAGGTACTTCATGAACTCCCCCATGATACCGGGCCAGAAAATCATGGGGAAAAACGCGGCCAGGGTCGTTAAAGTTGACCCGATCACCGGGTATGCCACTTCGGATGTGGCCCGCATGGCGGCGTCAATCCTCGGAACGCCCTGTTCCATATACCGGTAGATATTTTCGACAATAACAATCGCATTATCCACGAGCATCCCCAGAGCAAGGGTCAGCGAAAACAGAACCACAATATTTAATGTAATCCCCATGGCATATATCACCATGAAAGAAAGGAACATGGAGAAGGGAATCGCCAGTCCGACCAAAGACGCATTCCGGGGCCCCAAGGCAAACAGCAGCACCACTACCACCAGCAGAAGCCCGGACAGGATATTATTTTCCAGATCCGCCAGCATCAGCCGGATTCCCTTGGCCTTATTCATGAGCTTGATTATCTCCGTACCCGACGGCCAGCCCGGCTTCTGTTCTTTGATCAATTGATCGACGGCTTCCACAATTTCAATGATGTTCTCGCCGGCGCGCTTTTTTACCGCGATATTGACCGCATCACGGCCGTCTAAGCGTGACCGGCTGTCTTCATCCTTAAATCCGTCAACTACGGTGGCCAGGTCTTTTAAATACACCGGTCGGCCGTTAAAACTGGTGACCACCAGCCCATAAATCTCATCAGGTGTTACAAATTCACCGGGCACCCGCACCTGGAAACGGCCGTCGCCCAGAGTAATAGCGCCCCCGGAAGTATTGGTATTTTCACCGGCCACCACCTGCTGAAAAGAGGTAATGGGAATCCGGTAATAGGACAGCTTATCCGGGTCGACCTCTATGATAATTTCCCGTTCCTGGCCGCCGGTGATATCCACTTCAAGAACCCCGGCAATGGATTCGATATCTTCTTCCAGGTCGTCCGCGATTCTTTTCAATGCCACCATTCCGCAGGTCCCGGACAGAGAATAAACCACAATGGGCAATTCGGAAAGGTTGACCTCAAAAACCACCGGATCATCCTCCAGATCCCTGGGCAGTTCCCGCTTGGCTTCATCGACTTTATCCTTGACCTTCTGAAGCACATCATCAATGTTCGTGCCGGGAATAAACTCGATGTCAATACTGGAGACCCCTTCGGAACTGACGGACTTGATGTTTTTCACCCGCTCCAGGCCTTTTAATTTTTTTTCAATCTGGATGGTGATGGCCGTTTCAATATCAGATGCGGCCACGCCTTTGTATGTAGTTGATACAAATACATGGGGTATGGTAATGTCCGGTTCATCCTCTCTGGGAATTTCCTGGTAACAGTAAACACCCATAAAGAGAATAATAATTGCAAGAATGACAACACTGACCCGATTTTTGACTGCCATATCGGAGACTATCAATTTAGTAGCTCCTCCATGCTTGAGACTGTCTGAACCACGTTGACCGTCTGACCGTCACTGACATTCCGGTGACCAATAATAATCACATGATCCCCGGCATCCAGCCCGTTGGTGATTTCGATTCGCCAGCCTTCCTGAATCCCTGTTTTCACCGATCGGGCATGAACGGTATAATCATTGACCACGTAAACCACCTGTTCATTATTTAACGTAATAATGGAATACAGGGGAACAGACAGAGAATCTGCGACCTCCTGCTTGACAATATCCACCCTGGCAAACATGTCCGGCAGGATTTCACCGCTCGGATTGTCAATGGCCAGTTCCAGGTTATAAAGACGGGCCTGCGGATCGCTGGCCCGGGACAGAAAATATTTTTTCGCCTTAAACACCTTGCCGTTTAACGCGTCCAGCTCTACTTCAAATGAACTGACATGGTTAACTGCACTGACATCCGATTCAGGAATTCCCACAATAACCTTGATTTTATCCATCTGTAATACTTCGCCAACCGGGTCTGAAACTTTGACGTACTGCCCCTTATCGATATACAGATTATTGATTATACCTGAAATCGGGCTCCGGATGATACACCGTTCCAGGTTCAGGGCCGCGTTGTCCAGCTGGGCCTTATATTGCTCCACCTGCGCGGTGATATCATCCAGCTGTGACCGGGAAGTCAGCTGTTCTTTATAAAGTTTGTCCAGACGCTTTTTTGAGGCAAACGCCGTATCATAGGAAGCTTTTGCGGCCTGGAACGCGATTTCATAATCCTTTGTATCCAATACGGCAATAATATCGCCCGCATTTATGGGAGTCCCTTTTTTAATACGTTTTTCCATCACTTTTCCACGGACTTCCGCAATAATATTGAATTTAACCCAAGGTTCTACAATGCCCGGCAGATTAATCCGATCCCTTATCGGCTGCTTAGTGAGCTCAAGGGCGACCACATTCACATCCGGAACCGGATCCTGCATGTCGATTTTATTTTCAGCAATCTGCTTTTCAAGAAACGCGATCTGCTTATCGAGTTTTTTCTGGCTGGACTTCACCAGGGCCCCTACGGGCTGATGAAGAATTGCCTTGGCCTGGTCAGAAGTTATGTTTAAGGCATCTGACAGCTGGTCAACAGCCTCACCGGCGTCTTTGGCTGATGTGATAATCTTTACCACCACATCAATATCATTTATTGCCAGCTTAACACCCTGTAAATCCGCTATGCCGGTCTTTACTGCTTCGAGTTTGTCTATTTTTGACCCGATGGCCCCCGAAAGCAACACGATGATCAGCAAAAGCACGATCACCGGAATCGCTCCCCAGATAAATTTCAGCAAGGATCTTGACCTTTCCGCTGATTTTTTTACTTTGTCTGCCATTAGCTGCTTGCCCCCGAAATCTTATAATGGTTATTTAGATCCATCCCCGGAAGGTGAATCCTGATTCGCGCCCACTGAAAATCGCCAATTCTCCCAATTTCTGCGTTGGTCTAAAATTTTAATCCTCAAAATACTCCATGTATTCCTGTGGTTAAAATTTTCGACCGCCTTGAACTTGAAAAAATTTTCAGATTTTCGTTCAGGCACTAATTATTTAACCGGTTTGTTACCGACTTTAAAAAAATACCCTGCGCGCTTTCCAGGCCAATCTTTGCAAGTGCCAACAAATATCGGGCTTCTGAAAGTTCTCGCTCCGAGTTCAGCAGCACCGTATTTGAATCCATGATATCCAGGCTGTCCGCCTGACCGACTTTAAATTGAAGAGACACCGCCTCATAATCGGCGCGGGAAAATCGGAGTTTGTCTTTTAATGCCACAATCACGCTTTGTGCGGTAATGATCATAAGATACGCCTGCTCAACCTCCAGAGCAATCTCCTTTGATTTCGCCTGCAACAGAAGTTCCGCACTCCGTTTATTGGCCTTTTCCTGACTAATGCTCGCACTTCTAAATCCCCAGTCAAAAAGAATCATATTAAGATTAACCGCCCCGTAAACGGTTTCATCTTCGCTCAGATAGGACGGGTCAGAGCCCTGCCGTTTATAACCAGCCTCAAATGACAGCGTCGGCCAGTATTCACTTTTCAGTATATCAACATTGTCACCGGCCAGCTTGACATTCATTTCAAGGGACTTGATGTCCGAACGCTGATCAAAGGCCGTCTCGATAAATTTTTCAAGGTGTCCGTCGATTGGAGAATCATCATCCAGATCCGGTGTGATTATTTCATAGGCCAACGGAATTTCCAGCATTCGGGCCAGGGTGGCATAGGCAAAGACCAGTGTATTTTCAGCCTTGACCAGATCGGATTTGGATCCTGACAGTTCCGCCTCGGTTCGCAGCAAAGCGGTCTTCGGAACCTCTTCCAGCTTCAACTGTATGATCACCGCTTCCTTGTGAGCTTCCAGTCTTTTTACGTTTTCCTTTAGAATTTCAACACGTTTTCGCTTATTTACAATATCGTAATACGCTGAAGCCACCGTAAATAAGTTTTCTTCCCTGACCGCATCCAGATCATATTCACGTTGTTTGATGGTATCTTTTGCCGCCCCAAGCACGATGAATTCGCGGCCGTTAATAGTAAACTGCTGCTGGAGCTTTACGCCATACTCATGGCCGGACTTGGGCTGGATAACACTGGCTGCATCATAACGAATATAATCGCCATAGGCAGAAATGGTCGGCACCAGGACGGAAAACGCCCGGTCCACGTCTTTTTCTGCAACATACAACTGATTTTCAGCAATCTTGATAGACTCCGAACGTTCCAGGCCCAGCCGGTACAAATCCGCCAGGGAATAGACAGAGCGTTCAGTCGGTTCTTTATCCGCTTCCCCGGCATTTAAAGCAGCAGGTATGATTAAAATCATTAAAAACAGAATGATCTTTTGCATTCTTTTACCGGTCATGATTACCAATTGAGACTCTTTCATATTAAAATTTTCCAATTTTGATGATCCCGTAAAAAAAGTCAGATTCAGTCTGCTTAAACCAGAATGTAATCAACAAACCCTTTTACATGAAAATCGATCTGATCTTCAAACTCCTGATATTCTTCCATAATCAGGTAGTGCATGCAAATACCGTCCAGATAAGCCAGCAGGTTGATGGCAATTTTTGAAACATCCCTGGCAATCTCGGGTTTAAACACTTTTTTGGAAACACCGTCGAGCAGAATATCCACCACCAGGTCACAGAATGTGGCGCGCATATCTTTAATAATATGGCGGCGTTTATAAAATGCGCCGCCCTGCATGAATGTCTGCTGATCAATGTCGGCAAATAATTTTTTGGGGTCCGGTTCTTCCACATTCAACACGTCCTTGACCATTTCGATAAAGGCTTTGAGGCGCTCGACCGGATTTTCAATATCCCTTGTTTTTTCAAGCATCCGGTTGATGAGATCCATTATCCAGTCATTGATCGCATGGACAAAAATTTCTTCTTTTGACGGAAAATATTCATACACAGTGCCTTTACCGATACCGGCGGCTTCGGCAATCTGCTCGACACTTGTGGCCGCATACCCCTTTTTGGCAAAAAGATACAGGGCCGCGGTGGCGATTTCATTGATTTTTTCTGTTTTATCAACAAGTTTTGGAGACAATCGAAATCCTTTTCACATCATAAAAATAATCATTTGATACCGCCATAAATCCGACTGATGATTCGAAAGAATAAGTCTTGAAAAACCAAATGTCAATAAAAAGAACAATCGTCTTTTTTAATATACCCTTTATATTCAAATAATTAAAACAAAGTCAAAAATACTGTATAATTAAATATTTTTTTACCGACTATTCAGTCGCTACAAACGGTATAGAAAAAAGCATTTAAAAAATATGATTTTTATGCAAATATTCTCCTGTAAAATTTTAATATACATAAAAGGAGACATAAAATGGAACATCCCGTTCTCTTTTCCATTGAAAACCAGACGGCCATTATCACCTTAAACCGACCGGAAAGACGGAACTCGATTAACCAGGCCCTGTTGGCCGGACTTTATGATTCTATCGAACAGGTTTCCAAAGACGACAATATCCGGGTTGCCATTCTTACCGGAAACGGAAAATCATTCTGCTCCGGCATTGACCTGGATGCCGTTCTTGTTGAAAACCTGTTTGATCCGCGGGGTGACGGTGCAGACCTTCCGGATGTTGTCCGCGCGTGCGAAAAACCCATCATCGGCGCCATAAACGGCCATGCCATTACCGGCGGGCTTGAAATCGCGTTAAACTGTGATTTTTTAATCGCTTCGGAAAATGCGACCTTTGCCGACACCCACGCTAAAGTGGGAATTCACCCGGGATGGGGGATGACCCAACTGCTCCAGCAGGCGATCGGACGGCTGCGGGCCCGCCAGATGTCTTTTACCTGCCAGTTCATTTCCGCGCAAACCGCTTGTGGTTGGGGGCTGGTCAATGAAGTGGTTGCCCCGGATATGCTTCTTGATCGTGCAAAAGAAATCGCAGCTCAAATTTGTATGGTCAACCAGGATCTGCTGGCGGTGGTCAAGAAACTGATCGATTACCGAGGCACAACGACTCTGGACGACGCATTTACCCATGAACGACAAGGGTTTCGGGCTTTTGTCAAAAAGCATTTAAACACGTAAATAATATTTAATTAGGAGCGGGCTTATGGGAAAAATCAATGATTATGACCAGTACGACGCTTTAGGACTTGCCGAACTGATTCGCAACGGAGATATCTCACCGGCTGAAGCATGTGAAGAAGCCATTGACCGTATTGAAAAACTCAACCCTGAGTTAAATGCCGTTGTCACCAAAATGTATGAGGAAGGCCGGAAAACCGCCAAAGGCCCTATCCCTGACGGCCCTTTTTTTGGCGTGCCGTTTTTCATTAAAGACCTGCTGGCCGCATATGCGGGGGTTCCAATGGCCGGCGGATGCAAAGCCTTAAAAAATTTCGTGCCTGAACATGACAGTGAACTGGTGGTGCGTTTTAAAAATGCCGGCCTGGTGATCTTGGGCAAGACCAACACACCGGAATTCGGACTTAAAGGCGTCACTGAACCGGAGCTGTTCGGCCCGTGCAGAAACCCGTGGAACACGGACCATACTCCCGGCGGATCCAGCGGCGGGACTGCGGCCGCGGTGGCAGCCGGTATCGTGCCCATGGCCTCTGCCGGTGACGGCGGCGGTTCCATCCGCATCCCGGCCGGGTATTGCGGGCTGTTTGGTATCAAGCCATCACGGGGCAGAAACCCTTCCGGGCCGGATTACGGCCGCATATGGCAGGGGGCCGTCCAGGAGCATGTGATCACCCGGTCGGTCCGTGACAGCGCCGCCATGCTGGATTGCACCCAGGGCGCGGATATCGGCACCCCCTATGAAATCAAACTGCCGGAAACACCCTATCTTAAAGAAATCAAAAAAGATCCAGGCAAACTGAAAATCGCCTTTACCACCCGGTCTCCCATCGGCACCCCGGTTCATCCGGAATGCGTTGAAGGCATAGAAAAAACAACCCAGTTACTGGAAAGTCTGGGCCACCATGTGGAAGAAGCGGAACCGGATATTAATGGCAAAGAACTGGCTGAAAGCTATCTGATCATGTATTTTGGCGAGATGGCCGCAGACATTAAAAACCTGGAAGATGTTCTGGGCCGTAAAGCAAAGATCGGGGATGTGGAAGACCTGACCTGGACCCTGGGGCTGCTGGGCAGAAGTTTTTCCGCCGGCGAATTTGTGAACGCCATCCGCCGATGGGACCAAGCCTCACGGAAAATGGGGGTTCTTTTCCAGAAATATGACTTATACCTGACCCCCACTACCGCCTATCCCCCTCCTGAAATCGGGGAACTTGATCCCAAACCAGCTGAAGTCGCGTTAATAAAAGTCGTCAATAAATTGAGCCTGGGCGGACTGTTAAAGGCGTCCGGCATCGTGGACCAGCTGGCTGAGAAAAGTTTTGAAAAAATGCCCTTTACCCAGCTAGCCAATTTCACCGGACTGCCGGCCATGTCCGTCCCCCTTTTCTGGACATCCGACAACCTGCCCCTGGGCTCTCATTTTATCGCTCCTTCCGGCGATGAAGCCACCCTGTTCAGACTGGCGGGCCAGCTAGAAAAAGCCCGTCCCTGGTTTGACCGTCGCCCGCCGGTAATTGTTTAGTAAGGGCACGATGCCGGCCCGGTCCTATGGTTTTAATTTTTCATGGGCCGGTTTGCCGTATACTTTTTTATACGACCGGCAGGCCGGGCAGAGATTTTCTTCGAGTCTAATCATAGTGTATAAGATACCTTCCCCTTTTTCTCTGCCTCTGGTGCATACCGGGCAGGTATCCTTACAAAAATGCGCCAGTGATGTGGTTATCTTGCCGTGTTTCATTCGTATTCCTCTCCTGCTCTAATAATTATCAGATTTTATCCTATTCCTGAATATTTCGCATCTTCAGGACTCATTTCCGTGGGAAAGCCGATATGGTAAACCTTTTTCAGACACCGCCATGCATCTCTCCTACATGACCATCAAGGGGTCAAGTCTACGTTTGACTTTTACTTTACACGGATAACCTGCTGCATTGACGTTGTCCTTACCGAAGCATCGGGATGCCGCCACTATTTTTCTCCGGTTTTATCTAGTTATTAACGAAGATTCTTCAAAACCTCCCGGACGCGGTAATCCGGGTCGTCTGCCAGGGCATTTAACAATGGCGCGACCCGGCTGTCCTTAATCTGGGAGATGGCATAAACGGCTGCAACACGGACCGCGGTCTCAATTTTTTTCTGGAAAAACAGGCGCCGCTTCGGCATCAGTATGTTTTCCAGCGGAACAACAAACAAAGGGTCTGCAATCTGCCCCATTGCCCGGCAGGCGGCGACCACAACCTCTTTTTCTTCGGGATTTTCCAGCACTGATATAAGTCTTTCCGCCGCACCGGCGGCATTGAGTTTTCCCAGTGAGTTTATCGCCGGAGCGGCCAGATCCGGATCATCACCGCGGGCCAGCTCAATAAGCAGCTGAATCACTTCCGGGGTATTTAATCTTTCGGCCATGCGAATCGCTGACCGGCGGACAACATCGGCGGGGTCCGACAGGGTGTCGGTCAGTTCCATCATCAAATCCTGGGTCACGGAATCAATCACATCCATGATGCGGGCACGGTATTCCGGCCGGCTCTCATTCATCAGCGATTTTTTGAACAAAAGAACCGCGTCATTTCCTTTATTTTTAATTAACTCGGCCCCCAGGCGTCTGGTCCGCATATTGCTCTCACGCTTTATCGTTTCAATTAAAAGCGGGACAATCCAGCTACCCAGATTGCTTAATAATTGAAACGCATCCTGTTGCCGCGAACGATCCTCTGACTTTAAATCATCAATGACAATTTCAATGATTTTCGGATCCAGGGGTTTTCCCGAAGCATTCACCTCATCAAAAACCGGGGACGATTTGGTTCCGGAAAGATTTCGGAGTTTGGTAAAAATCCAGGCCCCCAGGGTATATTCTCCGAACAGAATAAACACCTTTGAACAGTCTTGCAACAGTTCCCCTGCCTGACTGTTTAATCGGGAATTGACTTCACCCTCAAACAGTGGAATTGCCTGTGTCAGGATAAATTTCAGATAGGATGCACTGGGGCGCCAGTCTTCCGGCTTTAAAATCGTATCAAAAATATCCAGTATGGACTTTCTGCCGGGTTCATCCTCGACTTTATATTTATCACACAGATGCTGAAGAAGGATTCCGGCACCGCTTCGGTCTCCGGAGAGAAAAAGTTCCCGCAAACGATCCGGAAAACCATTTATATCAAATTCTTTTTCAGTTTCTTCAGGTGTTTCAACTTCTTCCGCCATCAACGCCTCTTCAATCACTGACCCCGGTTCCATACCAGATTCACCCGGATGTTCGTCAAAAATTTCATATGTCCGTTGATCAAAAAGAATGCCTTTTATTTGCTTTTCTGCCGCAATTTCCTGCCAAAAAGCTTCATTCAGTCCCCGTTCAGAAGACTCAGAAGCGGCAGAGATAAACCCCACCATATCACTTAATGACACCTTGCTTAAAAAGGTAACACTGTTTAACCTGGCATCTGACAGAAGTTTAATGAAACTGTTTGCCATGGCGTCAAAACTGAATGTATCCAGCTTGACACCATTGACCAGAAGTGATGTTTCAATACGGGCAATATTTAATACCGGCTGCTTTTCAAAAAATACCTTCAGCTCGGATATCACCTGCTCGGCCGCTTCTTTTGCAACCGGTCCGTGGGCGGGATACAGTTTCAGCTTGCTGTATGCCCCCAGCAGGGTGCTGATGACCCGCTGAATAATCCCCAGGCCTGAATCATCCAGTTGCCGGCCCGATTCCCGATCCAGGGATACCGATTCAATTCCGATATCTTCTGTGTCCGGAATCAGTCCCGAAGCAGGGGACTCGACTTTCATGTACTTTATCTGTCGGGGATGAATATGTGTGAGCTGATTTTTTTCTGAAAATGTTTTCCAGTACCGTGGCGTAATCTCTTTAGGTTCAATACGGCATATTCTTCCCAAAATGATCTTAAGCTCTTCTTCTTTAAACCCTTTTACAAAAGTCAGGCATTTAAGCTGAAGCCGATCCCAAAAATCAATTATTTTCTGGGCAATGGATTGAAAATTTCCGACCTCTATGAGTTGACCGTTAATCAGGATGCTGTTTTTTTCGGTGATAATACTGAAGCGCTCCGTATCCTCCAGCACCTTTTCAACCAGTTGGGTCAGCTGATGCACCGAATTGGTTACTGACTTGCTTTCCGGCGGATAAAGCCTTGTGTTCCTGATCGTGATAAGCATAGACTGCAGCAATTTCGGGATATACTTCAAACTTTCATCACTAAGTGGAATATCGCCAATTTCATCTGCACCGCCCGAGCCGTCATCATCCTTCTCGTTTACCGCATATCGCGCCACTTCATGATCATTGAATACTTTCTGATTATAATTTGTCTGAAGCTTTTCATAAATTTGGGCTTTTTCCTGATTATCGGACCGCTTGTAATGGTGGGCCAGAAACGAGGCGGACGGCAACAAGTTATGCTGAAACAGTTTTTCCTGGTAATTACCGATCTGTTCATGGAGGCTTTTTTTCTGGTCCGGCTGGATGCCATCATATATAACCCCCTGGATGCTCTTGCTCAGGAAGCGAACCGTTTCGTCATTATCTTTAAAATCGGACCGTACAATCCCCTGATCAATAATCCGATTTAAAAAATCATGAACCATTGCGGATTTTTCTTCCGACACACCGGTCAGCATACTCAGGGAAATTGATTCTCCGAAAGCGGATGCACAATCCAGAAACCGCTGGCTGTCGCCGTCCAGCGCAAGAATTTTAGTGCGGATAATTTCTTCAATGGACTTCGGGAAATAGCCTTTTTCCAGTTTCATGACTTTCCAGCGCCGCCCGGATTGAACGATTTTCTGGTCACTGATCATTTTTCTTAATATTTCTTCGACAAACAGCGGACTCCCCTTTGAAATTTCCGCCAGTTCACGGGTTAAGCGCTGGGGCATGTCAATTTCCGGGAAAATGACCTTGACATGTTGTTCAATATCTTTGACATCCAGCGGCGTCATCTCAATGCTCTGGATTCCTAACTTCTCGCTATACGCCGACCGGAAGAGGTCCAGCGGAATTGTTTTGGGGCTTACTTTCGAGTCTTGAGTTGCGGTTCCGCAGATAAACAATACCAACGATTTCTCCCGCATAGTGACACGCAGCAGGTGAAGCGACGCCGGGTCACTGTAATCCATATCATCGATCAAGACCGCCAGCTTTCCGTCTTCAACCAGTAAAACAAAAAATTGGGTAAATGATCGAAAAATAGCTTCGCGCTGCCGCTCGTCAATCTCCTGAGCGGTTAAATCAGCTTCTCCCAGCTGAGGCAGAATATTTGCCAGCCGTTCCAGTTCCTTTTCATCCATTGCCTCAAGAATACCGATACCTTTATCTTCCCTTTGATTCATCAACTCCGTAACGATACAGGAAACCAGGTAATATGGACGGAACGATTCCTGGGTAACCCCTGATACGCGGATCGTAGTTAATTTTGTTTTCTCCAGATTCCGGTGAACAATGTCCAAAAAGCTTGTTTTGCCCATGCCGGTTGCCCCGTCGATAATAACAAACTGGCTGATTCCGTCGCTGATGCGTTTCAAGGCATCATTCACTGCCTTAAACTGGCGTTTTCTTCCCACGATACTGGCGCGGTCAAGATACTGAACCGCCTGCCGGGTCACTTCTCCGGAATCTGCATATTGATTCCGGCCGGCCTGTTTTGCATGGTATAGTGCATTTTTAACCTGGCTTAACAGTTCTTTTCCGCTGCCCGCATCATCCGGGGCTGTTGCGGCTCCGATGCTCAATGTAATCGGGATTTCCGTGCCGGCATCGGATGAAAAAAACGAATTTTCATTCACATGGTCGATCAGTTCCGCGGCAATAATCAGAGCGTTGTGTTTCTTAATATTCGGAAAAAGAAACATAAATTCATCGCCTGCATAAAGAACGGGAATACCCCTTTTACCGGAAATCTTTTTTAATATTTTTGCCACATGAACCAGGACCTGATCCCCGACGCCGCTGCCGTATTGATCGTTAATCCGTTTAAAATAATCAATATCAACCATCAGCAAAGAAACAGGATAGGTATCCAGTGCGTTCCAGTCGACATTCTTTTTAAGGTATTGAAGAAAATAGCGACGGTTTTTCAAACCTGTCAGGTAATCTTCCAGCATTAAAGAAGAAGGATCCCGTCCCACATTTTGCAAAAAATAGAGCAGCTTTTGATATTTCATGATTTTCCCTGACATGAATAATCATTATGACGATGACATTTGATACCCTGAAAGAATACCGACAAATACATCTTTTTCAACAAATATAACGTATTAAAAAACTAAATAATATTCAACATCAAATTCATGGGACAGATTTTCCGATCATTAATCTTGATGGGAATCCATAAAAATTTCCGGTTTGACAAGTAACAGGAAACAGGCGGCAGAAATACCGGCGGAACTGTACACCATGCACATGACCATAATCTGGTATCTGACGGCTATCAAAGGAGAAACCCCGGACAGAATCTGTCCGGTCATCATGCCCGGCAGTGAAACCAGACCGACAGCAAACAGGGTATTTGTAATCGGTATGAGCGATGCACGGAGGGCGATGCCGCGTGCTTTTTCATAATTTGTTTCTCTGTTGACTTCCGCCATAAACCGTTCAGCCGCGAGGCTGACACTGTTCATGGCATTGGCGAAAATCATCCCGGCCAATGGAATCATATACCGCGGGCAAAACCAGGGAGAAAGATCCAGAACACCCTGGGTAATTAAAACCAGGGTAATGCCGCCGCCAATCAGAATTGAAAATAATGCTTTTAGAACCAGCCGGTGCCGCTGAACTTTGATGGTGCGAAGGGCGATCCAGGCGGATGCAAAAACCATCACCGCCAAAACGGCAAGAACAGCCAGAGAATTATCGGCCTGAAAAATATAAACCAGAACATATCCGATCAGCAGCAGCTGCGTCAGCATCCGGGAAACCGCGTAAAGCGCATTTTTATAGTCCAGCGACCATTTATATAAAATCCCGACAACTGCCAGCACCGGAACAAATGCCAGCGCCAGATTTATAAAATCAATAACCTGAATCGAATTACCCATTAAACCGTTTCCTGATTTTTTAATATAATGGTTATGCTGATGCTTTCATTATTTGAAAACGCGGTGACAAATTATTGGTTCAATTTATATAAAAACAATTTCTACATATAATATATTTTTCAAAAAAATGATCCAAATAAAATTTACCAAACCGGGCGAAGAAGGAAAGTCTGCTCAAATGTATAAAACTCCACAAACGGGAGAGTTTTCTGCAGCCTGTATTCCGGATTGTCCAAAACCACCATAACAGCCTGTTAATGGATACTCTCGCCAGGCATTTTTTGTTCCTCTCAAAAATATATTGACAGGCGGTTTTAACTTTGCGATAAAAATATTGGTCGGACCACCGTGTCAGCAAACCATATTGGTCGCATTATTTTACAAAGAAAGGTATCATCTGGAATGAGAAAAACTGCTCCTTTATTGAAACCATTAAATAAAACAAAGCTTTATGAAGAAATTGTCGAACAGTTGAAAAACAGAATCATCAACCGGAATATTGCCCCCGGGGAAAAACTCCCCGCGGAAAGAACCCTGGCGCAAATGCTGAATGTAAACCGCTCGACTGTTCGGGAAGCGCTTGGAAAACTCGAAAGCATGGACCTGGTCGAAATCAGACACGGGGAAGGCGTTTATGTAAAAAATTTTCTTGAAAGCGGCAGCCTGGAGCTGGTAAAAGCACTGCTTTTTAAAAACAACGCCCTGGACATGGATGTTTTTAAAAACCTGATGGATCTCAGGGAAGTGCTGGTTCCGGAGATGGCATATTGCGCAGCACAAAACAGGTCAGAAAAAGACCTCAAAAATCTTGAACACCTGGTGTCTGATACCAATGAAAAAAGCATGGGGGACAGAGACATGCGGCTTCATAATATTATCGCAAGGGCCAGCGGCAATGTTTTATATGTTATATTGCTTAATGCGTTCACCAGTCAGATGGATGACTATTGTGAGTTATATTTCAGTGATCCGGAAAATCGGGCCAAAACAATAATTTTCCATAAAGATATATACCAGGCAATAAAAAATCGGGAACCGGACAAAGCAAAGCAGGTAATGAAGGATATTTTAAGATCGGCAGGAGAAAAAGTACTGGATATGCTGGCATAAACTAAGGACAAAGGGATCACGTTTCAGACGTTTATGGAATATCCGTGCAGCCTTGATTTCTTTTTAACATCGCATAAAAAATTTTAATCAATATTGATGGATTCGTAAAAAGTCAAAAAACAACTATTTTTTGACTTTTACCATCAATAATTTCAATGAGAGAGAAAGACTATTTTCCAAAACACCGACTTTTTACGAAGCCGACAACCTTAATCAAACTGGAGAAGACTATGTCTAAGACATTTCAACCGGATTGGAGTGAAAAAGCACCCAAAAAAAAATCATACCGTTCAATTTTTAAATGGGGCAGCCCCAAAGAATTCAAACATCCGAGCAGTGAATGGTATCTGATGCTCAAAAAAACATTTAACATGACGGATGAAGATTTTGAAAAACCGCAGTTTGAAGGTAACGAGAAAGTTTCCATAGACCAGAAGATTTCTTTAACAATAGCACAGATAAAAGCAATTACGGATATTGTCGGGAAAAAAAATGTTAGCACCGATGATTACAGCCGGGTCAAGTTCAGCCATGGAAAGACGGTGGATGAAGCCATGGATTTGAGGCAGAATCTGGTTCGCAATGTTCCGGATATGGTGGTTCATCCAAGAAACAAATTAGACGTGCAGAAAATTGTCAATTATTGTAATAATAAAAAAATTCCCATTTATATTTTTTCCGGCGGTTCATCCGTGACTTTCGGACTGAATACACCGAAAGCCGGTATCATGCTGGTAATGAGCACCCACATGAACAAGCTGATCGATATCAATGAGTTGGACCAGACCGCAACGGTTCAGCCGGGAATGTTCGGACCGGCGTATGAAGACGCTTTAAATAATGCGCCGAAAAAATTTAATGTCAAACGACGATACACCTGCGGTCATTTCCCCCAGTCCTTTGAATTCTCAACCGTCGGCGGCTGGGTGGTCACGCTTGGTTCCGGTCAGGCCTCCACCTACTACGGAGACGCTTATGATATTGTCTTTGCCCAGGAATTTGTCACGCCAACGGGATCATTTCAAACCCTGGAATATCCGGCAACTGCAACAGGCCCCAAAATCAACGATATCATGAAAGGCAGCGAGGGGTCTTTCGGCATCCTGGTTGAACTGACCATGAAAATTTTCCGCCATATGCCCCGCAACCGTCAGCGCTTCGGTTTTATGTTCCCGTCCTGGAAGGCGGCGGTCAACGCGAGCAGGGAAATTACTCAGGCGGAGTTCGGCCTGCCGGCGGTATTCCGGATATCCGATCCGGAAGAGACCGAGGTGGGCTTGAAACTCTTTGGTATTCACGGATCCCCGATAGATAAACTGATAACGTTGCGTGGTTATAAACCCGTGCAACGATGCCTGTGCATGGGATGGTCGGAAGGTGAAAAAGGTTTTTCCAATCATGTCACAAATCAGGTCACAAAAATTTGCAAACAGAACGGCGCGATGTCGTTAAGCGGTTATGCCACAAAAAAATGGGAAAAAACCCGCTACAAAGAACCTTATATGCGGGAAGATCTTATGGATTACGGCGTGATTATCGACACCGTGGAATCCGGGGTCACCTGGGAAAATCTGCACCGGCTGCACGAAGGCGTACGCGCCTTTATTAAATCTCGTCCCAGGACCATCTGCATGACCCATGCATCTCATTTTTACCCCCAGGGGACCAACCTGTATTTTATTTTCATACTTAAAATGATTGATCTCCCGGAATACCGGAAGTTCCATGACGGCGTGCTGGATGCGATTTTAAAAAACGGCGGTTCAATCAGCCATCATCATGGTGTTGGAAAATTATTTGCGCCACTCATGGAACGGCACCTTGGCAAAGAACAAATGGATGTGCTGCGCACATTAAAAAATCATTTTGATCCGAATAATATCATGAATCCCGGTGGGAATCTTGGACTTGATCCGGCAAAAAAATAAATTAACGTCTCATAGACGAAAGGACTTGTGATGAACAAAAAGGAAGAATTAATTCTGACATTTGATGCGGGCACGCAATCGATTCGCGCGGCTCTGGTTGATCTTAAAGGTGAGATTATTGACCTCGTAAAAACGCCCATTGAACCTTATTTTTCAGAATTTCCCGGATGGGCCGAACAGAAACCGGAATACTACTGGGAGATGCTTTGCAAAACCTGCCGGACATTGCTTACTAAAACAGGGGACCTTAAAAAAAATATTGCCGGTGTCAGTATCACCACCCAGCGGGCGACGGTCGTTAATGTGGATAAAGAGGGGAACGCGCTGCGACCGGCAATCGTCTGGCTGGATCAAAGAAAAGCGGATTCACGAAAAATCCTCCCTTCCGTTTTAAGACCTGTCTTAAAAACCGTTAAGCTCCATGATTTTGTCGATGGGGTCATTTCCAATTGCCAGATAAACTGGATTAAACAGAACCAGCCGGATATCTGGGAAAAAACACACAAGTATCTGTTGCTGTCCGGATATTTAAACTTCAAGTTAACCAATGAATTTATTGATTCTGTGGGCAGTAACGTGGGGTATCTTCCCGT
The DNA here is from genome assembly GCA_014237465.1 of Desulfobacteraceae bacterium. Lineage (GTDB taxonomy): Bacteria > Desulfobacterota > Desulfobacteria > Desulfobacterales > Desulfosalsimonadaceae > SURF-3. The sequence continues at coordinate 287,010 of JABZFM010000007.1, forward strand.
TAATGGCAAAACTTACCATTGGGCCGGCAAACATGATTTAAAATGGAAACTTTTTCCTGTTGAAAAAGAAAAACTGCCCGACCTGGTGAAACCAGGGGAACGGTTAGGAACGATTACTGAAAAAGCCGGCCAAGAAACCGGAATCCCGGCAGGTCTTCCGGTTATTGCGGCCGCCAGTGACAAGGCGTGTGAAATCTTGGGCGCCGGGTGCCTGACACCCGAAACCGCCTGTTTGAGCTTTGGAACGATTGCCACGGTGAACACTGCGATCCAGCGTTACGTAGAACTCCAGGCATTTGTCCCTCCCTACCCGGCCGCCCTGCCGGATCAGTACTATACGGAAGTGGCCATCATGCGCGGATTCTGGATGGTGACCTGGTTCAAGGAGCAGTTCGGGCTCAAGGAAAAACTTGAGGCGGAAGCCGCCGGTGTGACACCGGAAATGCTGTTTGAAAAAATCATCCGTGATGTGCCCCCCGGTTCCATGGGACTTGTGCTCCAGCCGCACTGGTCCCCCGGGCCACATATGGAGCGATATGCCAAAGGATCAATTATCGGATTCGGCGATGTCCATACTCGGGGCCACCTTTACCGGGCAATGATTGAAGGACTTATTTACGGACTCAGGGAAGGTGCCCAGCTGACTGAAAAAAAGAACAAAGTCCCCATCACACAGCTGCGAATATCCGGAGGCGGTTCCCAGAGCGATACCGCCATGCAGATTTCCGCCGATATTTTCGGAATGCCGGCCCAGCGCCCCCACACCCATGAGACCTCCGTCATCGGCGCTGCCATCGATGCGGCCGTGGGTTTAAACCTGTTTCCGAATTTTGAGTCCGCGGTAAAAGAGATGACCGGGGTCAAGGATGTCTTTGATCCAATCGGGGAGAACTGCCGGATTTATAAAGATCTGTATGAAAACGTATACACTAAAATATCCAAAAAACTGATGCCGCTGTACAAGGAGATTCAAGAAATCACAAGATATCCGGAATAATTGCATTTCATTAAACAGCCGGCGTTACTGGTTCGGCCCTAAAAGGTTTTACCGTTCCAGGAAAGAATTCCGGAATATACAAACGAAAATTAAAAAATAATCAATAACCGCCGGGGATGATAAGAAAAAAGTTTGTACAATTTGTCAACAACGTTCACGTCCGGTCAAAAAAGTTGCCTGCTTAACCCACTTATGCTATTTTGGTCATAAATTAATAAAGTTAGGGAGAATGTTTAAAATACATTTGTCAAAAAACATAAAAATATTGAGAATAAGGAACGGATGGAAAAAGTTAAGTTGATAGATTCCCTTGATGAAGAAGACCGGACAGCATTAATCCGGGTGATTGATTCCATGCTGACCAAGAAAAAATACTGACCCTTATTACAAAAAAAAACATTGCCGAGCATGTCGCATAAAAGGGATAAAAAATATGAGAGCAATAACATATAGCAATGCAAGAAAGAATCTTCGTGCACTGATTCAAAATGTCTGTAAAAACTCCGAGCCGACAATCATTGTCAGCAGCAAGACTGATGAACAGGCGGTTCTTGTTTCTCTTGATGATTTTCAGGCGATGGAAGAGACAGCATATCTGCTAAGTTCTCCGGCCAACCGCGCACATCTGGAAAAATCTTTACAGCAAGCAAAAGACAGCAAATTCATTGAGTTTTCCACAAAGGATGTATGAAAATTCTTTTTACCGAGGAAGCCTGGAAGGATTTTGAATGGTTTCTGGATAAGGATAAACGTCTTGCAAAACGAATCAGACAGCTTTTAAAAGATATTCTGCGCAACCCCGAGGATGGTATCGGCAAACCTGAACGATTAAGGTTTCAATTATCCGGTTGCTGGTCCAGACGAATCAGCAAAGAACACCGGTTGATATATAAAGTCGAAAAAGAAACCACTGTCGTCATCAGTTGCCGATATCACTACGAATAACAACAAGGTAGCCGCCCACCGCCCCAAAAGAAAACAGCGGTTAAAGAAAAGATTTTCAACAACCGTTTTTCCTGTATTTTTTTTCTTAAAGTGGTCTTTTTAGCACCAAAAACATAGCGCTAAGCCACTTTTGGGGCCTGTTTTTTATATCTTTTTCCAACTTTTCAGTCACTTATCTTGGTCCGACCCGAACCCGCAACCCGGGACCGAACCCGCCGAACCCGCGCTCGAGACCGGGGAGGACCTGATCACCTGGGGGGCGCCGGCTCTGTTGCTCTTCCACGCCGATAAGGGCGCTGAGTGCCACACCGAGAACATCCATATCGATCTTGCTTATGGTATTCTGGCCGCCCACGCTATGGGGCTGGGGGCTACGCCCATAGGACTCGTGTCGCCGGCAGTCGAGATGACTCCGGAACTCAGGAAAATATTTGAGATCCCCAATGGAAACGAGGTTCTTTCGTCGATGATCGTAGGCTATCCAAAACACTCTTATCAGAGGACTATCAAACGCCGGATAAGAACGAATATCATTAGCATGTAAATCTGATGTGGCAGCATAGTTGGACTGGCAGTCGGATTTAGTCTGTTCGAATGATTCGGCAAGGGAGAAAAAATGAAATCAGATATTTTCGGATGGTGCGGAAAGATCCTCAGGGTGGATCTTAGTAAATTTGGAATAACCGAAATGAAAACTATGGATTATGCTGAACAATTCCTTGGGGGTCGGGGTGTTGCAACCAGGATATATTGTATTTCTTTTGGGGACATCCTATAATCCTTCTGTCAAGCATAAAGTGTGCGTTTTTAATAAATTAATTAAATCAATAAGATAGGAGAGCGGCTAATTTCTGGGCAAACTTCTCCTTTATCCTTTTATCCTTTACTTTATCCTTATTTTTTTATTCTTTGCTAAGGCTTTTGGGAACAAAAAATGTGAAGAAAAATTGTATTGATGAACCAACATTGGGTGTGCTATATAAGTTAGTGCCTGAACAAAAGTCCGGTTTTTGGTAGGTTGATTTGAGCGTAATCAGTTAGGTTGGGTTTCGTACCTCAATCCAACCTACGAATATCAAGCAATTACCAAAATATGGTTTCAGTGAGCAAAATCCAACAAATCATGTGGTAGGCGTTTTCGTTCAGACACTAGTTATATTTTGTAAAAAGAGGAGAATAAGATGATGAAAAAATTTGCCGGTAGTTTACTTGTTGGATGTATGGTCTTTTTTGTAATGGAGCTTAGTCTCCTGGCCTGTGGATTTGAAGAATACAGAGAAATAAACTATAATAAAGAAATGATCCAGGCCATGAATGCGGTTTTTAATGCCCGGAACGAGATAGGTCTTGAAAAAGGCGATGAAAGGCTTCTTGCTTTAACCAATGCAGGATACGGAACTGTAAACGGAAAAACTACAGAGGCTTTCCTCGACATAGTGTCAAATGTTACCGCCTGTACTATGGGTACAAAAAGTCTTTTAACAGTTCATACCCCGTTTACTGAGCCGTTGTGGTGTGCACTATACAGAAAGGATAACGGCAAACTGATTTTTACCAAATGGAGTGAAAAAGGATTTAAACAACAGCAGATTGATATTTCTCCGGAAAAAATTTATAAATCCCAGGACTGGAAAAAAGCAGCCTCAGGGATAATTGGCAGTAAAACGCTTTTTTCCGTTGTAACGATTTTTCATTGCTGGGCAGCAGATGTTTCCTGGTCTTTACTGAAAACAGCCGAATTTCATAACCACATCTGCCCCGGCCTTATTACCGGTGTTATTATAGGGGAATATTTGCAGAAAAATTACCCGCTGCGCAAGGGGGAAAAATATATATTCATAGGCGCACCTCCAGGTTGCGCATTGGATGCTCTCCAGATTATATTCGACACCACAGCCGGAAAATCGGTTGCTTTTTCCAAGGCTGTCAGTAAACAAAAAATAGAAAAATATTCGCAAGACCTGTGGTTTAAGGATGTCCCTATATCTCCCCTGGCGGTTATAGTCATGCGAGTCAATAAAAAAAGCAATTCTTGCGAAGGAGTGGTACTGGGTGTAGACTGGAAAAGTATATTTGCAGATGCAGGCCAGAATTATCAGGATTTTGCTCCGTCCGGAGGAAAAGCAAATCCTGCTTATTTCATTTCCAGGGCAAAATTGTCGGTCAAAATGGCCTCTATCAGTATGGCCAAAAAACTGACATACGTAAAAGAAATAAAGAGATTTTTCGGGCAGGCAGCTTTGGCCCAAAAGCTTGCAATGGAAGGAACAGACCCCTACGCGGTCATCCAGAGTTTCCAGTAGAGCCGGGATAGAAGTCAGGAGTCAGAATTCATAACCACGATATATTCTGACCCCTGACGCCTTTTGATTAGAACTTACCACCTATGCTGAATATCACCGTAAATGGAGAACCGGCATAATAGTCTACGCTCGTTGCTGTGTCACTCGCATAGATTGCACCGACATATTTTTCATCAAACAGGTTCTTTAATTCAAGCCCGATGCTTGCATGTCTTAACCACCAAAGATCTTCTTTTGAATATTTTATACCCAAATCGACAATAATGTAATCATCAACTTCTTCTTTGTTTGCAGCATCGCCGTATCTTTTGTCAACCCATCTAACCATGGGACTGATCTCAAAATCGGAAATAGTGTAAATCAGGCCTGATTTTATGACCCATTTAGGAGTATCAGGAAGCTGATTTCCTTTGATTTTTAGAACACTGCCCTTTGTTTCAAAATTATCGTCAAAACTCATATCAGTATAACTGGGGTTGAAATATACAAATAGATTTTTTGATGGACAAAAACTTGTTTCCAGTTCAAATCCATAAGAAGTCGCATCGCCTACATTTTGATGATAACTGACCGGTTTACCGTTATTAATTACATTCTGATCATCAACACTTACCAGCAGGTCATGATGTTTGCTATAAAAAGCAACAGGAGCTATTGAAAAGTTTTTGCTATGATACCTGAAACTGATATCATAGTTATCCGATGTTTCCATCTCCCATTTGTCTAAAATGTCCTGCAATGTCATATTGGCAGACTTAAAAGCCGATCTGTATTTTACATAGTTTGTGGTAACCGGAACATAAGCATATGGCCTCATATAGTTTCTGCCGTAATTAAAGTAGGCTTCACTGTTTTTGTTAAATTCCCAGCCAATGCCCGCTGTAGGAAGAAACTCATCATAATCAACTGCTTTTAGACTGATATCAGGGTCCTCTGCGGAAAGGTCTGGTTTGTATCCCGTGCTTGCCGGTTCTTCATAATAAAAATATTTTAGTCCGGCCTGAAATTTAAATCTATCCAGTCCGCCGGATATCTTGGCGTAAGGACTGTGAATTGCACCATTCCCGTCATTTTTTGCATAATAACCATAGCCCTTGTAGTCTAATCCGTCGTCGTCAGTAGTGAAATACTTTTTCATGTATTTTTCCAGATTATGCGATTCAAACCAATAACCTGCGGTTATCTTATATGCTGAAAAATCAAGGCCAAGTTCAGGGATAATCCCATACCGTTCTAAATCCTTGATCTTGTCCACTATCCCCGGTGTCTTTTCGCTGCCCATCATAAATTGCGCTTTCCCCTTTGTGCTTGCATCTTCACTGGAATAATAAGGCTTCAAAGACAGATTGGTGTTTTCAGAAATGGCTATATCGATGATCGACATGAGGTCTCTGTTTATGAATTTTTCACGATTGTAATCATAATAGTCTTTATTCTTGTTGGAATCAGATGTGAGTGCCGGAATAAACGATTTATCATAATAGTTATCTATATCTTTGGCTTCCTCGTAAGTCAGGCTTTGAAAGGAATGTTTTTCGATTTCATTAAAATTGAAAAAGATATCGCAATTCACCTTATCACCAAATTCCTGACTTAATCCTAATGTGACATGATCCCTTGGGCCAAGCTCCCCCTCTCCTTTCCATTTATCGGCTTTTGAATAAGAATATGAGGCAAAAAACTTTGTTTCTGTCGGCAGCTTTCCGGAATCAACCCTCAAGAATGTTCTCATAAAATTATCGGAACCAAGGCCTTGACTTATCTCTGCCCCGACCTTGTCTTCCGGTCTTCTTAATTCCAATTCTATCGCGCCCCCTCTATTGCCGGAACCTGTTCCAAGGTCAGCCGGGCTTGCTCCCTTATACAGGCTGACGCTTTTTACGTTTTGCGTATCGTATATATCTTCCCGCGCACCTATCGGCATGATCCCGTAATTAGGAACACCTTCAACCGTCATCCCGATATATCTATCTTTTAGTCCCCTTACCCGCATATATGAATGACTCAGCCCGTAAGGGTCAAGACTTTCCACATTGGTTCCGGGCAGGATACTTATTGCATTATAGATGCTTGTTTCAGCAGGTGTGCCTATAAGTTCAAGCCCTTTCTTAGTTACCGAAGTTCCTGTATAAAGAGAATCTCCGGTTTGCTTGGTAGGAAGAATTAATTGGTCCTGCACTGTAATCGTTTCCAGTGAATAAACCTTGTTACCTTCATCACCGGCTATGGAATTAGTTGCCAAAATCAGAAAGAGAATAAATATCGCAGGTAAGGTTAGTCTTTTTTTCATTTTTTTATCTCCTTATTTCCTTAAGGTATTTGTGTGTTTGTTCTTGTATTTTGGCGTGCGCTTGAGTTATTCATTTTTGCGCTACTGCAAACAGAAACGGACAACAACAGCCTTTTGTGTGTTTCAAATTTACACCTACTGATGATACCACCAAGGGCATACCACCAATAAGGATATGGACAATAACAAAATCTTTCTTCTTTTCTGACCTTGAAGAGATAAATTTCCTTGATACAGATGAGGGGATAGATATAATCTATCTCCCCCCAGAGGCAGTATCCTTTTTCCTGTAATTTCCCCTGCCACTGCCGCATCTCGCCCGCGGCTATAGATTGCTGTATCCAAATACCCGTAGAGCCAGAAACCTCCCATCGGAATCATCCACATCCTTTGGCCTTTCATCTATGTCCGCCGGTTTTTGAAGTATCTCGATCAAAGTCCCTTCTTTTGTGTTCCTGGAGCCGAGAATTATTCCGCTGATAAGAACCGTCTTCCCCTTATGGACGTCCGGGTCTTTAATAACATCCTTGATAGATAATCCATAAATTCCCGGATAAAGAGCAATATGGATTAAAGGCTGCCTGATCTTCTTTCACGTTTTGACACAACAAAAAAAGCCACGAAGGTTACATCATCCTTTCCGGACGAAAAAAGCCTTCGTGGCTTGATTCAATTTAGCTTACAAACAAAAAAATATGTGTGTACTGTTATCGGCTTACTTTTGCCAGCAGTGGCTTCTGCCATTTTTGGTTCGTATTGTTCCGATCAGACACAAATATTAGTTTGATACCATCAACACTTTATAGTTGTCAAGGAAGGAGTCAGCTCTCTGTGAGATATGGTGTGAGATATGTGAGATATGGGGTCAAACCTTGAATAGACGACTGGGGTCAAGTCTGCTCTTAACTCTTAATAAGTCAACGGTATCAAAGTATGGATTATGAATCTTTTTATTTTACGATATGTCAATGAAGAATTATGTCATCATTGTTCTCGTCGAATTCACCATTTTCATCAAATTCATCATCCGCTTCCGAATCGTCTTCCGCTTCTAAGATTGCCTCGGCCATGGACAGGGCCTCAAATGCCTCATCAACAATATCCTGATCATCAGAATCGATAAGATGCCCAATGATATAATGTGTTTCTGCAGGC
>JABZFM010000064.1 GCA_014237465.1 Desulfobacteraceae bacterium
TGGAAAAGCGCAAAGAGGAACTTGGGAGAAAAGTGTGGGAGTGTAATACACGAATTGTGTGGGTTGAACGCGAACTTGCCGCTGGAGATTTTGTGGGCCCCGGAGAGTATGACACTTGGCGTCCTGGTGAAGAGATTCCGGAAGGTGAAATACACGCTGATTCGGATTAGGTGCTAAAAAATTCAACCATGCATCTTATAACAACTTCGACGCACCGGCATCGGTCATCTTTCTGTGATGGATGACGGTAAAATCGTCGGTATTTTCAGTCGGCCTGATACCGTAGCGAATTTCTGCGGTCTATGCCCACGTAACAGTGGTTTTTCAACCACCCTCAACAATTTTTTTTCTTTGACTCGCCTGAAAACGAAAGATCGACAAAAGAACGCGTTTTTCAAGACTTAAAACATTTGAGGCATAAATGAGCCAAATTCAGCATCCCATAGAAAAAAACTGTCATATCATATTTGACAGTATTGAGGAGGGCGTCTTTACGGTTGATTTGGATTGGTGCATTACTTCATTTAACAGGGCGGCGGAAAAAATTACAGGGATACCGAGGGAAAAGGCCGTCGGACGGCCATGTTTAGAAATTTTATGTACCAATGTATGCAAAACAAATTGCGTTCTTCGCAAGGTAATGAATACCAATAGACCGGTTGTAAATATGCCGGTTTACATAATTCGTTCTGACGCAAAACGCATTCCCATCAGCGTTAACGCCACGATATTGAGGGATAGGAAAGGCAATATCTTTGGTGGTGTTGAGACTTTCAGGGATTTATCCGATCTTAGTAAGTTGCAAAAATCCTTTCACAAGCATTACTCTTTTGGAAATATTGTAAGCAAGAATAAAAAGATGCTCGAGATTTTTTCAACGCTTCTTTTAATTTCTGAAAGCGACTGCACCGTTTTAATAGAAGGGGCAACCGGCACAGGAAAAGAATTACTTGCCAGGGCAGTTCACAATAACAGCCCACAAAAAAATGGTCCTTTTATACCGGTCAATTGTGGGGCATTGCCCAATACCCTGATAGAATCAGAGCTTTTTGGATACAAGGCTGGTGCATTTACTGATGCTAAAACGGACAAACCGGGTCGTTTTGAACTCGCCCAGAACGGTACTATTTTTTTGGATGAGATCGGGGATATTCCCCGGTCCTTGCAAAATCGTCTTTTGCGGGTTCTCGAAGAAAATGTTTATGAACCTTTAGGTTCCATAAAGTCTGCCAAGACCAACGCCAGAATTGTAGCCGCAACCAATCGAGAATTGGATAAACTGGTTGAAAAAAATAAATTCAGGGAGGATCTGTATTTCCGAATTAATGTGATGAAGCTGACCCTGCCTGAGCTTGCAAAACGAAAGGAGGACATCCCTCTTTTAGTGGATCATTTTATCCAGCGTTTCAATCGTGAAAAAAAGAAGAATATTTTAGGTATCACCCAGGAGGCAATGGCTGCATTGATACTTTATGACTGGCCCGGCAACATACGCGAGCTTGAAAATGCAATTGAACACGCTTTTGTACTCTGCCGAGAAGAGCTTATTCGCCTGCAGTACTTGCCGGATGAGCTTTTATTAAAGATTAATGCCACCTTTGCTGCAACAGGAAGAAGCCTAAAAGAAATTGAGAAAAACGCGATTTTCCAGGCCCTCCAGAGGAATAATTGGAAAAGGGCTGTAACTGCTAAGGAGCTCGAAATTAACAAAAACACCCTACGCCGCAAGATCATACGTTACGGCATTAAAATGGAATAAGCGAGGTATAAGGCATGACAAAAAAAAACAAAGAAAATAAAAAGCAAGGTTTAACCGTACTAACCCCGGAAGATCATTTCCACTTTGAGTGTCATCAAAGCCTTGATTGCTTTACACGATGTTGTTGCGATATCACTATTTTTCTAACACCATATGATATTCTTCGTATGAAAAACGCTCTTAAAATAACATCAGGAGATTTTTTGACCAGCTATACCGATATTCTTGTCGGCGATGCAGGGTTGGCTGTAGTTGCGTTGAGAATGCGCGATGACGAAAAGAAAAGTTGTCCGTTTGTTACGTCAGGGGGATGCAAAATATACGAGGATCGGCCCTGGTCTTGCAGGATATATCCATTAAAACCTGAAAGCACCGACATAACAGAAAAATCGGGCAAAGAATATTATTCTGTCATGGATGTCCCCTTTTGTCTCGGTCTTGCCGAGGACAAGGTCATGACTGTCGAAAGGTGGAAGACCGAGCAAGGGATTCCCATTTACTTAGAGATGGAAAATCCTTTTAAGAAAATCACTATGAATAAATCTCTCAGCAATAAAAAAATTATCAATAAAAAGATCCAGGAGATGTATTATATGGCCTGTTATGACTTGGATCGTTTCAGGCGTTTCGTCCTTGAAAGCAAGTTGCTAAAGCTCTTTGAAGTAGAGCCGGAAACTGTGGAAAAAATAAAGCATGATGATGTGGAATTATATAAATTCGCTATGAGATGGCTCGAATACGGTCTGCTGGGACAGCATGGGCTTAAGGTGAAACCTGATGTCATGGAGGCCAAAAAGCAGGAGCTGAGAAACAAATGATAGATCAGGCATTGATGCAACCCATACCGGACCGGATATTCCGGTTTGCCTGCCATAAAGACTTGCCATGCTTCACAAAATGTTGTGCCAATCTTAATCTGGTGCTTACACCTTATGATGTAATTCGCCTTAAAAACAGGCTCAACCTTTCATCCGAGGCATTCTTAGAAAAGTACACCACCAGTTATATCGATGAAGCTTATGGGGTTCCGGTTGTCAAACTAACAATGAATAATGATAAAACCCGTCGGTGTCCTTTTGTGAGCCCGGAGGGTTGTGCTGTCTATGAAGATCGGCCAGGTGCCTGTCGCCTTTATCCCCTTGGACGGGCGGCTTCGAAAATATTCGAGGGACACCCTGCAGGAGAATATTACTTTGTTGTAAAAGAGTCTCACTGCCTCGGGTTTAATGAAGAACGGGATTGGACGGTTCAAGAGTGGATTATTAATCAGGGCATGGACGAATATAATGCCATGAATGACTCTTTCATGAACATCACGGCAGGCAGGCAGGCAAAAACCATCAAGGCGCTAAACGACCAGCAGTTACAAATGTATTATATGGCCTGTTACAGCCTGGATGAATTCAGGCGTTTTATATTTGAAACAACTTTTCTGGATAAGTTTGATATTACGAAAGATGTTCGAAAACGAATCAAAACAGATGAAACTGAACTGATGGCATTTGCCTGTCAATGGCTTAAATTTTCCCTGTTTGGAGAAAAGACCATTCCAATTAGCAGCCACCACCGTGCATAATGACAAGCCTTACTCAATAATATTATCTTTCAGGGCGTCATAAGACCATACCGGTATGGGTGCACCTTTTCCTGTATCAGGATCTATACGGCAGCGATACGATGCCCTGGTTGCCTGTTGTTCCCACACCCGTTCCCAGCCTTGAACAAAATAGGAACATTCGTCATTAAAACAAATGTAAAAGAATTCGTTAGGCCAAGTAGAGGCAATGGGAACTTTCCATTTTTTCATCTCTTGCCCACAATGGGGACACAGCGGTGCTTTCTTATCCGGCATCTCTTTATCTCGCTCCATTTAATATAACAAGCGCCTGAAAAAATCCACCTAAAATTATGAGAAAACGGTCTATAAATGTAAGGGTTTTAAAATATCTTATATCAAAAGAAAGGAAAGAGCATGACTAAGATTATAGAAAATAACAATCTTCCCAGCGATCATCACGAGGCGACCTTGGAAAATGGATCGCTGGTTATGAAACCCTATTGTGCGTGTGGTAATGCCCTTAATGAAGATTACTTTTGTGAAAAATGTCATAGAAAATGTCATTGCAACCAAATTATCTGTAATGATGAAGCGGTGCTTGAACTGGTTAAAAATTACATCAGAAAATCATCTCAATTTTCAGCTTTCAAAGTCAAACTTGCCAGTGATATTTAATATGTGACAAGCTATAGATCTTTAAGTTTTTGGATCGCTGTATCGATCATTTTCTCGCCCCCGATTCTTTGATTTGCAGCAACCATAGCAGGCAGGGCCTCGATTTTATTGAAATTGCCCAGGGCGTCTCCCGCCCAATTGACTATGTGAGAACTCTCATGCTCAAGAAGGCGTAAAAGCAATTCATAGGAGGCCGGGACTCGAATATTCCCGAGTACCGACACAATGCCGGTTTTTATTGGATCAAATGCTTTATCCCTGGCAAATGCCTCCTCAATATAAGGTATGACCGCTTCTCCCAGCTTCTCCAGGTAGTGGAGGCTGGCTCCGGACGCATAAGCAAAGCCAAACATGGATATGTCAATAAGGGCACGACTTGCCATATCTTTCTTATAGGAGAAAAGAACTTCAGGCACAAAAATACCTGCCCAAGAGTATTTGCAGGCCAGGGGCAGGATATACGGTATAATCTCAGGTCCTATTCTCTTAAGCTGGTCCAGTGTATCCTTTAGGGCATTCTTCCGCAGTTCAAGGCCATTGGAATGCTTTTCCGGAAATTGATTTTTATCATCTGCAGTTTGAAGCTTTTTTATAAGTGCGTTAATTTTTGGTTTTCCCGCTATGGGATAAGAATCCCGATAATCTTTTGCCTTCAGGGCGATCCAATATTTCTGCAGCCAAGTCAGGGGAGGATAGTAGTAGGATAATGCAGGCTTATCTATCTCAGCATCCCGATAGCGCCCGTGTTCAATAAAGTAATCTTTTTCCGATCTGGCAACTTCCAGCCTGCGCCTGCAAATCTCGATTGCCTCCTCGCACTCACCGGCATATAAATGACAGGTTGCCACTATATCATGAAGCCTGTCTTCATTGCTCGCAAATTTTCTTCCTGTTCCGGATCTTTAGCCTGCCTGGCTGCCTCATGTTTTTCTAAACAGCAATGCTTGTATTTTTTCCCGGAACCGCAGGGACAGGGCTCATTCCTGCCGATTTTTTCCGACGGCACATCAGTTAATTCAGCCCTCTTACGCTCGGCCTGAGCTAGCAAATCATCCCGCATCCGGAAAAGCTGTTCCTTGTTGATTCCGGCTTTTAAAGCTATAATATTTGGATCACCCCCCTGAAGAAGCTCCAAAACAGGTTCAAGCTCTGCTTCTGACATCGTATCAAATTGCAACTTACTGGTAATACTCATAAAAATATCTCTTTTCAATAAGCGCTATTTTCCTGCCGGCAATTCTCAATAAGCTGAAAATTCGACAGGCTGTCGGTCCGGATTATAAGGTTCCAAGTCCGCGGTTCTCAGAAAAATATGCTTAAGTCGGATGAACTATAAATAGTTCGCTTTATTAGCCATTTTTGCCCACTATGTCTGTTTTGAACTGTAAAAATGTGAGATCACAATAATTGACAGCCGCACAAGAATGCCGGCTCATGCAGCTGCCAATGGAGGATACCCGTATGGCATTACACAGGTATCTTGCCAAAAATCTTTTATATTAACATAAGTTCCAACGGACATTCCCGAATCCTTGCTCAAAAATCCGGAAGTCATCAGGATTAAGGGTATGGATTCCGTCTTGATCAAACTTCAATAATCGATAAGATGCTATTTCCTTTTGTTCATCTACAATCTCATCGCATAGAGCGACCAAATTGTCTACTGCATTCACGTGAGTCTCGACGGTCGCCCGGACAATTGACGTATTTGGATTCTCCGGATTTTTTTTAAAGCCGGCCAATATTACCTCTGCCATCCGATCATCGCTGACCGGCATTGGAAAAACCGCAACATAGATCTCTGTCACCCGCTCAATCATATCTTCTGCTTTGTCAGAGCCTATCATTTTAACATTCCTTTAATTGGGCGAAAACATCAAATACTCTACCAGAAAAGGATATACCCCCAGGCGCCGTGCATCGGCACCTGGGGGTAAATTACAGAACTTACATGCCCACGACCTCTTTAATGTCAACAAGATGTATTAACGGTTTTGTCAGCATCGTAAACTCATCTTTTTCCGCATCGTAAACAGAGTTTACAAATACCTTTCCCCATTTATCTTCATCCATCTTTCGGAAATCAGAACGGTAGTAGTACCCGGGCCATCTGGTTTCCTCACGGAACAGTTTATGCC